>CAWIYX010000001.1:0-76343 GCA_963840415.1 uncultured Alphaproteobacteria bacterium
GCCGATGGCCTTGTCGACGACGGCCTGATAGGCCTCGTCGTTGAGGTCGGCCACGCCGAGATCGGCGATCATCGTATAGGCGCTGGCCAGCGCGCGAATGGGATCCACATTGGCGTTGGTCGACGTCTCGATCAGCTCGTTCGTCGAGATCCGGCTCAGGATGTTCTGGTCCGACGCCGCCGACCAGGTCGTCTCCCAGCTCGCCTGGGTGAAGAGATTGGCGAACGTCGTGTCGAGGAAGGTGTTCATGGCGCCGGCGCTGATCAGCTCCAGCCGGGGGTCGATTGCGCGAGCCCGAACTCGCTCAGGAACGCGTTGTCGACCGCGAGCTTGCTCGCCGGCGCCGGAGTGTCGAAGTAATCCTCGAGCCGGCTTAACGTCGGTATTGATGCCGGCGAAGGTGAAGGTTCCCCCGGCCGACGGGTTCATCTGATCGGTGAGGGAGACGAGCTTGGCCCTGGCGTCGAGCGCCGCCGAGGAGGCTCCGTCGGGCGCCGCGCGCGCGACGATCAAGGAATTGATGAAGGTCTGCGCGTTGTTGGCGACGTTCTCGAGAACGGTCTGCGACGTCTGCAGCCGCGAGGTCGCGACCCTGTTGCTCTCCTTGAGCGTGGTCAGCCGATCGAGCTCCTGGCGCAGCGACACGGTGCGCCCCGCCATGTAGCCCAAGCTTCTGCCGACTCGGCAAAGCGCCGGTCGTCACCTCTTTGCGCATCCGCCAGCCGCTCCTGAGCTTCGCCCGCGAGAGCCGGGTCGCCTCGGAGATCGCCTGCGTCGAGATGAGCGAGGTCTTCATGGGTTACCTGATTGCCCCGACGAGCGCCGAGAACATGCTGTCGAGAACGCTGATGAGCTTGGACGACGTCTGATAGGAGCGCTCGATCTCGAGCAGGAGCGTCATCTCCTCGTCGAGATTGACGCCCGTTGCCTTGGAGAGCGCCTCCGACGAGCGTTGATAGAGCGTCTCGCGGTACTCGAACTGTTCGCCGCCGCCTTGCGGGCCTCCTCCAGCCACGCGACGGAGGAGGAGGAGAAATCGAAGATCGTCGTGTTGATCGAGCTGGGAGGTTCCGTCGAAGGGGATCTGCTGCGTCATGTTGTTCTGCAGCTCGACCAGACGATCGGAGAAGCCGGCCGCGCCCGTCGTGTTGTAGATGTAGTTCGAGACGAGCGGGTCGGCGATGCCGCCGTCCCTCAGCCGGGTCAGGAACTCCGCCCTGATCCGGGTCGACGTTGGCATTGATCGAGATCACGCCGGCGAGCCGTCGAGAACAACGCCGGACACGGGCATCGCGGGCGCGCCCGGATAGGTGAACAGCCCCGGCGCGTCGGGGAGCGACGGAGCCGCGCTCGATCGCTCTCGGCGAAGATCTCGATCAGGCCGCGTGCGATCTCGTCGAGCTGGCGCTGATAGACGACGGTAGCGTCATCGCGGATTTCGGCGTAGCCGGCGATCCAACCCGACTGGATTCCCATCGTCGCCCCGGCACCCGTCACCTGGACGCCGTCGATGACGACCGGGTCTCCGCTAGTTCCCGGCGCGAGATTGAGCGTTCTGTCGAAGGAGATCGGACGCGGATCCCTGTCGAACAGCGGCACGCCGCTGTCGGTGTAGAGCGCCATATCGTTTCCGGGGCGTGTCAACGTACGCACGCCCATCTCCTCGGAGATCTCGTTCACGATCTGGTCGCGCGCATCGAGGTAGTCGGTGACGTCGGCGCCCGAGAGCTCCCCCTTGATCACCTGCTCGTTGACGGTCTTGAACCGCTCGAGCAGCGAGTTGACGCGGTCGACGCCCGAGGCGATGCCGGCGTCGGCGTCGCGCCGAACCTCGTTGACCACTTGCGTTGCGGTGTTGAGCGCGAAGGCCAGGTTCCTCGCGGCGTTGATCGCGGCGCGGCCGGCGAGCTCGCTCTGGGGCTGCACCTGATACTGCTGGAGCGCGTCGGCGAGCTTGCTGATGAGCGCCGCGGGAGAGGTATCGAGCTCCGGATCGTTGACGGTCTGGTCGAGCTGATTGAGCGCGTCGGCTATGACCTTGTGGGCGTTGGAGTCGGAATTGGCCCGCAGCATGTTGCGCAGGAGCGCCGGCTCGGTGGTACGGCGTGATCGAGACGATCCGCACCCCGGAGCCGGGGACGGTGATCGTGTTCGCCGTCTTGCGCGAATAGAGCTCCGTGTCGGCGTTGGCGATATTGCGCGCGATGACAGACGTCTGCTCGGCCGTCGTGAACAGCGACGAGCGGGCGATGCCGAGACTGGTCGAAAGGCCCATGAGTGCGGTTTCCCGTCGGTGAGATCAGGCCTGGCCAACGCGCGCAACTACCGCTTCAGATTGACGAGAACCTCCATCAAATCCGCGGCGGTCTGAAAGACTTTGGAATTGGCGGTGAAGCTGTGCTGCGCCTCGATCATGGTGGTGAGCTCGGAGGCGATGTCGACGGTCGATTTCTCGAGCGCCTTGGGCACGAGGCTGCCGAAGCCGCCGGTCCCGGCCTGCCCGACGAGAAGCTGGCCGAGTCGGCGCTGAGGTCGAACACGTTGCCGGCGCGCGGGATCAGGTTGTCGGGGCTCGGCACGCTGGCGAGGGGAATGAGAAACTTCTTCTCCCGGCCGCCGTTCTCGTAGATGGCGTAGAGCGTGCCGCTGTCGTCGATCTCGATGCGGTCGACCGCGCTCGGCTCGGTGCCGTCCACGGTCAACTCGATCACCGTGTAGGGCCCGGTGAGCTGCGTCGACTGGCTCATGTCGATCAACAGGTTGCCGCCGTTCGGCACCGGAATCGTTATGTCGGTGGGGCTCGGCAGAAGCAAGGTCGAAGCCGCCCGTCGTCGGATCGAAGGTCAGCGTCTGGGTCACGAGCGGACCGGAGAGATAGGGAAACGTCGTCGCCGGGTCTGCCTGCGCCGCATCGAAGCACGGAGATCTCCCACGTGTTGGGGGCAGTCAACGATGCGTAGACGTCGAGGTTCACCTTGCCGCCGAGGTTGTCGATGGCGACGAGCAAGCTCTTATAGGAACTGACGGGCGGCGCCGTATTGCCCGATGGCAGGGTAGCCTCGACGACGGCATCCGACGGCAGGTTGACATTGAAGGCGCCTTCCGTCGACGGCTCGGCCTGCAGCGCAAGCGTCTCGATCTGAATGGCCGAGAGGCCCGCCGTTCCGTTGGTCGGCAAGGACGGCGTCTGAGACTGGACGGTCCACGGCACGCCCATCAGGTACTTGCCGGCCGCGTTCACGAGATAGCCCTCGCCGTCCTGGACGAAGGAGCCGGCGCGCGTGAGATGGGCGGCCTCGCCCGCGTCAGGACCGTCGGCGACGACCAGAAACCCGGAGCCGTCGACGGCAAGGTCGGTGGCCGATGTCGTGAAGTCGAAGCCGCCCTGCTGGCTGATGCCGTAGCGGATGTCGGTGTTGACGCTGCCCGAATTGTACTCGCCGTTCCCCGAGGCGAGGACGAGCGAGGAGAACTCCGTCGAGGCCCGCTTGTAGCCGACGGTCGAGGCGTTGGCGATGTTGTCGGAAACGGTCCCAAGCCTATTGGACTGCGCGCCCATGCCGGACGTCGCGGTCCGCATCATGCCGAAAATGCTCATCCAACGGGTTCCCTCGCAAGAAGCTCAGCTCTTTCGAGTAGAGCATCGCCGTCTTGCGTGAAGCTGGATCGAGCCTCGCAGGAAACGGTCTTTTCCGGTGCCGTGCCGACCACCAGCCGGTAGCCGAGGTAGCGCTTGGAATCGATCGGATCGTAGCCGAGCCTATGGCGCAGCCGCTTCCGGAGCTTGCTGATGTGGCTCTCGACCACGTTCTCGTCGATGTCCTCGCTGAAGAGGCCATAGACGGAGTTGAAGATCTGCGCCTTGTTGACCCGGCAACCGCGGTTGTTGACGAGATACTCGAGGATGCGCCGCTCGCGGCGCGGGAGCTGGAGCACCTCGCCCTTGATCTCGGGATCGCGCCCGTCGAAGAAGACGCGCATTTCCCCCACGTCGGTGTGGTCGGGAGCTCCCTTAGCTCTGCGGCGTATCGCTTTGATCCGGGCTATTATTTCGCGGACGTGGATCGGCTTCCTGACGACGTCGTCGACGCCTGCCGCAAAGAGGTCGAGCGTCTCCTCGAGAGACCTGTTCTCGTTGACCGCGATGACGGCTGCGGTCGAGCGCTTCTTGATCACCCGCGAGAGCTGCGCGCGGTCGCCGCAATCGCCCAAGAGCACGGCCTCCACCGCGCGGATGTCGGGGTCGGACACGGTCCTGACCCAGCTGTCGAATTCCGATGGGCACAAACCGCAGGCCGAGATCCCCTCCCGGTTAAACCACGCCGTATACCCTTGCGTGACAGTCGCACGCTCGTCGACGACGACGATCATTGAAAAATCCCCCGCCCATTCCGTCACCCCCGAATCAAAACGCAACATCGTTTAATTGGATGCAGTGAGCCGGCCCGCCCGCGCAATCGTTTTTCACTACTTACTTCGCGCCTTGCGCCGATCTCGCTCGCGGTGTGGCGAAAAATTACCACCGAGTTAATGATTCCATCTTGCTTATGCGAGTATTCTTTTCGGCCTCTCAAGCCTGGCACAAGTCGCAGGCGCCGTCTAATCCGCCCGCGCGAAATGGGTGGCGTCTTCGGGCGTGAGGGGGTGGTGGGGTTATGCGACTCTTGCGGCTCACGCGGGGCGATCTCGCGGCCGGGATCTTCCGAGGGATGCTCGCCGGAGCGTCGCGCTCGCGCTCGCGAGCGGCGCCTATGCTCAAGGCGCCTTCCCCCTCGTCGTGCCGGGCATGACCCAGACCGAGCTGCAATCGGTGATGGGGCCGCCGGACTACATCCAGGTCAAACGGCTGCGGCAGGCCTGGCAGTATTGCCCCCACTTCTTCGACCGCCTTTTCCGACGCGGCGAGCTCTTCTACGTCACCGTGTGGTTCAACAACGGACAGGTCGACCACCTGCGCGCCTATCCCTACGGCGTCATGGGAACTTGCGAGGACTTTCTCGCCGCGTTCCGGTGGGAGGACATTCTGATCGACTCCGGGGCCGGGGCCGGCTTCGCCAAGTAGCGGCCGAACGCTACTGGCGTTCCTGCGCGCGCTTCAGCGCCCGGTCGAATTCCGCGTTCGCTTGCGCCATCGCCCGCGAGGCCTCCTCGCGGTCCTCGGCCGGCACGCGATCGGGATGGTTGTCGAGCGCATACTGCCGCCTGAGCCGCCGGATCTCCTCGGCCCCGAGGCCCGGGGCAAGCGTGAGTGGGAGAATGGCCCGCGGCTTCCTCGGAGCCGGCGCCTCAGCCGGCGCCGCAGCCTTCGCCTCGGCGCGGGGCTCACGGCGGGCCGGCCCTTCTGCCGGCGGCGGGGCCTCGTAGCGGCTCGCCGGCGACGCGGCCGACACGCGGGGAGGTCCATCCGCGGCCTCCGACAGGGATTCGAGGGCGCTGAACAGGCGGCTCACGGAAACGTCCGGCGGGTCCCCCTCGGCGTCGGCGTAGCCGCCTTCGAGCGTCTCGAGCTCGCGCTCGAAGGCGTGCATGTGGCGCGGACGGCGGAGCCGCGTCACGAACACCGGCTGCGAGGTGGGCTTTTCCGGCACAGCGCGCCCTGCGCTCCGCTGCAAAATCGTTCAGTCAGGGTCTGGAATCGAATGATTGGCTCGCGTCGCTCGCGCCGAGCTTGCGCGCTTGAATTATCTGTCCCTTAACCAAAACCGCCTAACCCTTGGGCTACTGGGGCGGACCCTTCATTTCTCCGGCGGGGAAACGCTCCGGTCCCTTTGAAAAAGAATGCCTAACAACAACATGGCCGGCAATTCGCGCTGGTGCACTTCGCTCGAAGGGCCGTGAAATGCTCTCGTTCTCACGCACTAGACCATCGAACTACGCAGCTCAGCCCCGCAGCCCCGCCGCGATCGCCGAGAGCGCTCCCTCCGACCGCGAGGTCGCTGCGGCGATCGAGGCGCTGTTTACGGGCTCGAGCGTCGCGAGCGATTGCCTCGGCCCCGAGACGCGCCGCGCGATCCTGAAGCTCAAGGCAATGCACGCCGAGCAGGCGGCGGGCGCCGCCACGCAGCTATCGCAATTCTCGGCCGACGTGTCGTCGACCGGCACCAACATCGGCTGGATCACCTATGACGTTCAGCAAGTCTCCGACAATTCGACCGCCATCAACAGCGCGGTGACGGAGCTCGCCGAGTCGATCGGACAGATCGCGCAGACCAGCCAGTCGAGCGCCGCCGACGCGTCGCGGGTCCGCGACGAAGTCCAGGAGAGCATCACCGATATTCGCCAGACCGGCGAGGCGATGCGCTTGATCGCGTCTCAGGTGAGCTCGATCGCCCAGCGCTGCGGTGAGCTCGACCGCGCCGTGCGCCAGATCGCCGAGATGGCGGGCACCATCGAGACCATTTCACGCCAGACCAACCTGCTCGCGCTCAATGCCACGATCGAGGCCGCCCGTGCCGGCCAGGCGGGGCGGGGCTTTGCCGTCGTCGCCGACGAGGTCAAGAAGCTTTCGGGCGACACGGCCAAGGCGACCGAGGAGATCCGCAATCGCCTGACGATGCTCTCCGCCGGCATGGACTCGATACGCCAGGTGACCGCCAAGTCCGTCGCCGCCGTGGCCCAGGGCGAGGAGAAGGCGAGGAGGGTCGAGGAGAAGACCAGCAGTCTCGGCGGCGACGTCGTGTCGATTGCCGAGCGCATGCATCAACTCGCCGACCACATCATGCGCCAGGAGCTGGCGAGCGGCGAGATCTCGAAAAGCGTCGGCACCATCAGCGAGAAGGCGAAAAAGCTTCGCCAGGAGATCGTCTCGTCGCTTGTCCCGCCTCGTCAAAGCCGAGGAAGCGGCCATCGGATCGCTGCAGGCGATACGGCGCTCGGGGCATCCGGCCGCGGAGCTCATCTGCGTCCCGGGCGAGGCGGCCGCATGGCGCAGGCGGGCGGCGGCGACCCTCGTCGGCCTCGAAGCTCCCTCCAGCACCAACGAGACCTGCACGGGGCGCAAGCTTGCGGCTTGGGCGGCGAGCGTCAAGGGCACGTGACATCGCGCGCGATCCGGCATTCGACACGCTGCGGAGCGCCGACGAGACAGCGCATGCCGGCATCCGCAAGATGCTCGAGGAGGTGGGCCGTCACGACTACGGCGCGGCAACCCAGGCCTACATGCAGGCGGACGGGGCCGTCGACAAGCTCATCGAAGCCTCGAAAGCGCTGATCGCGCGGCTCAGATCCTCGTTCTGATCGGGGCGGCCTCGCGGGCCGAAGCGGGAGTTCGCCGCTGGGCTTAGCAGCCGAGCGCGGACCGGATGCGCCCGCCGATGCTCTCGAGGGGCAGGACCTCGTCGGCGCCGCCAAGCTCGACCAGGGTGCGGGGCATTCCATACACGACGCACGACGACTGGTCCTGCGCTATGTTGTAGGCGCCCGACTTCCTGAGCTTGGTGAATTCCAAGGCGCCGTCGCCGCCCATGCCCGTCAGCATGACGCCGAGGACGTGCTTGCCGAAGGCGGCGCGAGCGCTTTCCGCCAGAATGTCGACCGAGGGCTTGTAGAGGCTCTCGCCGTGATCCGGCGCGACCTTGATCTCGTTCGCCGTCACCCGCATCTGCATGCCGCCCGGAGCAATGAAGATCTTGCCCCTAACGAGCGGCTCGCCGTCCTTCGCCTCGACGACCTCGGGCGGGCAGGTCTCGCTGAGACGCTGCGCCAAGGCCCGCGTGAAGTGCTGGGGCATGTGCTGAGCGATGACGACGGGAACCGGAAGATTGGCAGGCAACTGTGCGATGACGGCCTGGAGCGCCTGTGGGCCGCCCGTGCTGCTGCCGATGACGACGATGCGCGCGTTGACCCGCGCACCCGGAGCCGGCCGCGCCTGTTCGGGCGCCTTGACCAGGGCCGGGCGCGGCGCCCTCGCGCTGCGGCGCGCGGATCTTACCGAGGCCGCCGCGAAAAGCTTCTCGTGGATGAGATCCATGCCGCGGGACTTCGGTATGAAGTCGATGGCGCCGAGCTCGAGCGCCTGGATCGTCGTCGCGGCTCCGGCCTCCGTCTGCGCGCTCACCATGACGACCTGAGAGGAGCGGTCGCACATGATCGCCTTGAGCGCGTCGATGCCGTTCATGATCGGCATGTCGACGTCGAGCGTGACGACGTCGGGCTTGAGGGTCAAGGTCTTGACCACCGCGTCGCGCCCGTTCGAGGCCGTGTCCACGACCTTGAAGCGCGGGTCGGACTCGATCTTGCGCGTCAGCATCCCGCGCATGACGGCAGAATCGTCGACCACCAGAACCCGGATCGGATTGTTCATGCCCGAAGGCGTTGCCTGAGCGGCGAGACCGCCAGGAGCACTCGTCTGCGTCGCCATTAGGGCCTTCCAAGAGGTGGCGCCAATCGATCATTATTGCCAAGTTAAAGCCCAACGCTTTCTAATCCGTTACGCACCTCAGCCGGCGCCCGGGCCGCGCGCTTAACGGCCCGCAGACGCTGGCGAATTATTTCAAACGGATTAGCGCCGCGGATGGTCCTGGGACGCCCGATCTTAACAATGTGGCAAGCATCTCGACGCATACTCATCCCATCGGCGGAGCTTGACAGTGCCCGCGCCCCGCGGCTGCCGGGCGAAGAGGCACACTAGGGGTAAAGGGATTAAGGGTTATGAGCGCGAACAACATGCCTGTCCTCGTCGTCGACGATTACAGCACGATGGTTCGGATCATTCGTAAGCTCTTGAAGCAGATCGGCTACGAGAACGTGGACGAGGCGGCGAGCGGCGAGGCGGCGCTGGCGAAAATCAAGACCAAGCAGTACGGCCTCATCATCTCCGACTGGAACATGGAGCCGATGACCGGCTACGAGCTCCTGAAAAACGTGCGCTCCGACCCGAACATGGCCAAGACGCCGTTCATCCTTGTGACCGCCGAGTCGAAGCAGGACAACATCAACGCGGCAAAGAGCGCCGGGGTCAGCGGCTACATCATCAAGCCCTTCAACGAAAAGATCCTGAAAGAAAAGATCGACTTGGCGCTCGCCACTCCGGTGGCCGCATAAAGCGCGCGATCGTCCGAAATTTCGCGCGCTAGTCCGAGTTTCCCGCTCGGCTATTCCGGGAGCGAATCATCTTATTGCAGCACGCGTTGGAGTCGAATCCCTTGCGTTGACGCTTCGCCAAATTGACGCGGCGCTCTCTGGACGTGTGGTCTGTGCTCGCCAGGGCCGGAGGCTGCCAGCAAAACCACAACAGAGCATTCCGCATGAGCGGCAACAGCACGATACGGGCGCGCCTTGCCTACATCGAAATCGATGAGGCGACTTGCGCACTGCTGCGCGAGTACAAAGACTTCATCAAGGCCGAGCTTCCCGGCGTACTCGATCACTTCTACGATCACGTGAGCCGGTTCCAGGAAACCGCCGCCTTCTTCAAGAGCCGCGACCACATGGCGGGGCCAAGCAGGCGCAGCTCAGGCACTGGGCGACCATCGTCGAGGGACGCTTCGACGAGGCCTACGAGGCCTCGATCACGAAGATCGGCGAGACCCACAACAGGATCGGTCTCGATCCGCGCTGGTACATCGGCGGCTACAACGCCCTGATCAACGGCATGGTCGAGGCGATCGCCAAGAAGCTGCCCTCGAGCCGCTCGGCGAATCCGCTGATCGACCGACTGACGAAAGAGCGCTGAATAGATCGCAAGACGGCGCTCCAGGGCGCCATTATCAAGGCGGCCCTCCTACATGGATCTTGCGATCGCCGTCTACCTCGAGGCCGGACGGCGCGAGCGGCGCGCGACGCTCGACCGCCTCGCAACCGAGTTCGACAAGGCCGTGAGTGGGGTCGTGGGCTCAGTCGGCACCACCGCCAAGGAGCTCCAGGTTGCGGCCGAGGCCATGACGGGCGCCGCCAAGAAGACCGCCGACCAGTCTACGGCGGTCGCCGCGGCGGCCGAGCAGGCCTCCGCCAACGTTCGCACCATCGCTTCGGCGGCCGACGAGCTCTCCGCCTCCGTGAAGGAGATCGGCCGGCAGGTGTCGACCTCGACGGATATCGCCGGGAAGGCGGTCAAGACGGCGGACCAGACCTCGGAGAAGGTGCAGCAGCTCACGCGCGCCTCCGAGAAGATCGGCGACGTGGTCGAGCTCATCAGCAACATCGCCCGCCAGACCAACCTGCTCGCGCTCAATGCGACGATCGAGGCCGCGCGCGCCGGCGAAGCGGGCAAGGGCTTCGCGGTCGTCGCCCAGGAGGTGAAGTCGCTCGCCCAGCAGACGGCAAAAGCCACGGCCGAGATCGGCGCGCAGATCAGCGACATCCAGAACTCGACCGCGGACGCCGTCACCTCGATCGGAACGATCAGCGAGGTCATCTCGTCGATCAATCAGATCGCGACGACGATCGCCGCTGCCGTCGAGGAGCAGGGTGCCGCGACCCTCGAGATCGCCCGCAACGTCCAGGAGGCGGCGCAAGGCACCTCGGAGGTCTCCTCCAACACGGCCGGCCTCAGCCAGGCGGCCGCATCGACGGGCTCGGCGGCCAACCAGGTCATGTCCTCCGCCAAGAGCCTCGGCGGGCAGGCCGACGAGTTGCGCCGCGTCGCCGAGGGTTTCGTCTCTACGATCCGCGCCGCGTAGAAGACCACCCGAGAAGTCGATAAAGCGCGCCGCGCCGACGAGGCCCGGCGCGCTTTCGATTGCCGGCCACGGCGTGGCGCAGCCTAGCGCTGGCGGTTCTCGATCGAGAAGCGGATGAGGTCGGCGGTGCGCTCGAGGCCGAGCTTCTCCTTGAGCCTCGTGCACGAGTTGGCGACCGTCTTGTAGGCGACGCCCAGGGCCTCCGCGATCCCGGCGAGGCTCTTGCCTTCGCCGAGCAGGCGCAGGATCTCGATCTCGCGCGTCGTCAGGAGCTGGAGCGGGTCGTCGCCCGCGAAGAGGCCGGTTGCGACCTGCGCGGCGAGCTCGCGCTCGATGTAGTAGCCGCCTTCCGCGACCCGCTTTACGGCGGCAACGAGCTCGTCGGCACCCGCGCTTTTGCTCACGTAGCCGCGCGCGCCGAGCTTTAGCGCGCGGGCCGCGTAGATCGGCTCGGCGTGCATGCTGAAGACGATGACGCGCGCCTTCGAATCCTCGAGCAGCATGCGCCGCAAAAGCTCGAGCCCGCCGATGCCCTCGAGATTGAGGTCGAGCAGGACCTGGTCGGGATGCTCCTTGCGGTAGAGGGCGAGCGCCTCCTGCCCGGTCGCGGCCTCGATGAGGACCGCGCCCTCGACGCCTGACAGGAGGCGGCGCACGCCCTCGCGGACGACGGAGTGATCATCGACGAGCAATATCTTCTGCATCTTCTGCGTCTTCATGCGCTGGCCGCCCCTTCGCATCTTTCGCCTGACGGCGCCGCCGGGGGCCGCGGCGGCGCCGGCAGCCACGCCGCCACGAGCACGCCCTTGCCGCCGCCGGTATCGCTGATCTCGAGCTCTCCTCCAAGAAGCGTCACGCGCTCGCGCATGCCCCTGATGCCGAAGCCGCTTCTCGACCCGTTGCGCGCGAGCCCGCTGCCGTCGTCGCGCACGCTGATGGCGATGCGCCCGCCCTTCTCGGCGACGCGGACCGCGACCGACTTCGGCCGGCCGTGGCGCACGGCGTTGCTCAAGCTCTCCTGAATGACGCGATAGATCGTCCCGTCATGCGGCTCGCCGTAGCTCTCCGCCGGCACGTCGACCTCGAAGCGGACGTCGGGATGACGCCCGAGCCAGAATGCGACGAGGCTGTTCACGGCATGGGCAAGGCCGAAATCGGTGAGCGCGGCCGGACGCACGCGCGCCAGAATGTCCTTCACGTGCTTTTGCATGTGTCCGACCAAATCGCGGATCTCCTTGAGGCGCAGGCGAACCTCCTCGGTACGGCCGGCGTCGATCAGCTGCTGCACGGTCGCCGCATCGACGTCGACGGCAAAGAGGAAGGGGCCGATCTCGTCATGGAGGTCGCGCGCGATCTCGTTGCGCTCCTCCTCCTGGACGGTGGCGAGCTGCTCCTGGAGCTCGCGGTTCTGCTCCTCGGTGAGCGCGAGCCGCTCGACCATGCGGTTGAAGCCCTGGTAGACGCGCTTGAGCTCAACCGGACCGCTTTCGCTGACGTGGGGGAGCGGGCCGGACGTGCCGATCTCCGCGAAGGCGCGCGAGAGATCCTCGAGCGGGCGCAGCGCACGCCCGAGCGTCGCATAGATGAGGACGAGGATCAGCGAGCAGAAGAGCGCGAGGATCGTCAGCGTGTTGGTGACCTCGCCCCAGACCTCGCCGACCTCGTTCCTCGAATCAGTCTCGAGCACGAAGCGGCCCAAGCCCTCGAACTGCGGGGGCAGCGGCACGGTGAGCGAGCGCGGCTCCCCCTTGAGCAGGCGGTAGAACCAGTCGGGCGCCGGATCGGAGGGCTCGGCCAGCGTCGAGGAGAGGACTGTCTTGTCGCCCTCCATGACGCGGGCGCGCAGGTGGCGGTCGCCGTCGAAATCGGCGACGAGCAGCGAGAGGCGCCGCCGCGCGTTCGCCGCCTCCTCCACGTCGTCGACCGCATTGAGCGCGACGCGCCCGCCGACCGCGATCGCGGCCTGCATCTCGGTCTCGACCTTGGCGCGCGCGCTGAGATACGTGAGCACGCTGCCGGCGAGCAACGTCAGCACCAAGACCCCCGCGATGAAGATGATGAGTGACGATCTCAGCGTCACGGCGACCTCGCCTGCACTTCCCGCAAAATGCTATAACATACCTATTGCAGATGGACAGAAGATCGGTGGTTAGACTTGCCGCAGGCGGGGCGGGACGATCAGGATGCTGAGGGGTGGGGGCCGGCGCCGACGCGGCAGCGCGATCTCGCTGCGTTGGAGGATGGGTTTGAACCTACAACCTTCAGGGCGGAAAGTCGCATTTTACTGGACTTACTCATACTAACACCGCACTGGAAATTCACGATTTATTAAGGTATTAGTTTTTCGCGTCGTCTAGCGCCGTCTAGGGGATTATAGCTCGATCCCCGACCATTTGGGCCCCCGGGGGCCCCGGTAAGACCTTCAGGGTTTCACCTGACCAAGCGTCTAACAGCCCGCTTTGTCGAGACCGCGGCGGCCGGTAGGCGTCGCGACATAGCAGACGCCGCGACGCCTGGCCTGGAGCTTCGCGTTTCCGCCAAAGGCGCCAGGACATGGCGGCTACGCTATCGGCGCAAGAGCGACGGCGAGCGGCGGCAGATCATGCTTGGCGCCTGGCCGGCGATGGGCCTCGAAGCCGCTAGGCGCGAAGCGCGCCGGGCGCTAGTTGCTGTCGATGCCGGCGGCGACCCGGCTTCCGAGGAAAAAGCGCGCGTGAAGGAACGCCGCGCCGCGCCGACCTTCGCTGAGCTGGCCAACGATTGGTTTGAGCGGCATTCCAAGCCGAACAAGAGCGCGCACGCTTCCGCCGATGACCGCGGGATGTTGGACCGCCACATTCTGCCGGAGATTGGCGAGCGCAAAGCGTTCGAGATCAAAAAGCGCGACGTGCTAGAGCTCTTGGACATTGTAGCGGCCAAGGCCGATGCGCGGAAGGGCGCCAAGCCGCATAAACTCTCGCATCGCCCTAACCGCGTCTTTGAAGTTGTACGGGCCATCTTCCGTTGGGCGCTCCGGCGCGACCTCCTGCAATATGACCCGACGCACGGGCTACAGCGGCCCATCAAGAAGGAAGCGCCGCGCGAGCGCACCTTGGCGCCAGCGGAGGTTCATGCCCTATGGCGGGCGCTTGACGGCGCGCCGCTCGCCAAGCCGGCGCGGCGCACGCCCGGCGATTTCCCGATGATACGGCCAACGGCGCTGGCGATTTTGCTGGCTCTTACGACGGCGCAGCGCATTGGCGAAGTAACCGGAATTGCCATGTCAGAGTTGACGCTAAAGGGGCTGGCGCCGCTTTGGGTAATTCCTGGCGCAAGGACAAAGAACCGTGAGCCCAATCGCGTCCTCCTTTCAGCATTGGCCGTGCGGCTCATTCAAGAGGCTCGCGAGCTTTCAGATGGGAGCCTTTGGCTTTTCCCAAGCCCCAAAGGTGACGGTCCTATTGATTCGGGCGCGCCAAAAAGAGCATTGGACCGCGCGCGGCCGGCCCTTGGCCTGGCGCATTTCCGCATTCACGATCTACGCCGGACCGCCGCAACGGGCATGGCCGAGCTTGGCGTTAATCCGCATGTAATCTCCCATGTTTTGAACCATATTTCCGCAACGAAAGGCTCAATCACGTCGCTCGTTTACAACCGCTACGCCTACGACAAAGAGAAGCGGGAAGCTCTCGAATTATGGGGCGAATGGCTCGCGAAACTCGTTTCCTAAGCATTTTCCCGACCCACTAGATATAGTGGCTAGCCTGCCCTGCTAGGCGCTACACTAGACACGCGCGGCGGCGCGCGGGCGCGAAGGCCTTTTCTCCGGCGTTTCTCGACATCTGCGCAACGAATTGGCGCGCGGAGTCGATATTCGCGCGTCGAGGAGAAACATGATTAGACAATACCGCATGGCGGCGGCGTGGGACAGCAACGAAATAGAGGCGTGGAACGCTCTCCTTTAGGGGTTTCGAACGCGAGCACACCGGCTAGAGGCAGTCCGCTGCCGAAGCTCATGTATGCGAGCTCGCGCCTGGCCAAGCTCGAAATAGCAGCGAATGCCGTGCGGGGCGGGCGGGCGTAAGCGCCAGGCCCCCATCGGGCCCCCAAGACAGCAAATATTCCGTGCTCGGATTGCTTGCTTCAGTAAGCGATTTGATTTTGCTCTGGAAGTTGGTTGCGGGAGTAGGATTTGAACCTACGACCTTCAGGTTATGAGCCTGACGAGCTACCGGGCTGCTCCATCCCGCGTCACCGAACGTTCATCGACCGGGCACGGAGGCGCGCCGCGCTTCCACCAAGTCACGCGGCGGGTGCAGATGCGTCCTTCGGTCGATTGGCGCCGCCAGGGGGCGCCGAGGGCGCTGTATAGCACTTTTTCTCGCCTTGTGAAGCCCGCTCCTGTCCTTGACTTTGCGCCGGGGCCGAACGGCTTTTCCGACCGGCGTCGGCGCCGGCTTTCATCGAGGCTCCACGGGGTCCTCGGCCCCCAGAAGAGCCGCCGTCGCCCGGATGTTCGCCACCTCGCGCTCCGAGAGCTCGCCCCTCCACTTCATGAGCGACGCCGGCTCGGGCGGCGGCGGGACCCAGCGAGCTCGACAAATTGGTTGGCGCCCGCGCAATATCAATGCGGGCCGCGGGCGCGACGGAGACAGAACCTGTCACGCACGGATACCGAGCATTATCGCTCGACATCCAGAACACCTCACTCGTCGGCGACCCATTGCGTCGCCGGGCGTGCAGCTTCAGCCGCGTCGGACGCCCGGCAAGTCCAAGCCGGGCCAGGCCATGAGACAACTGAGCTGACTTTAGCCCTCAAACCGACGTATCTTCGTTCAAGCGTAAGCTGAGGTCACGTACGCATTTGTGGCGTGCGCTCATTGCATTTTGACGGGAAAGATCGCGGTCAGCGCCCTGGGGGATGATCTATAAACCTCATATCGACGGATTGCGAGCTGTCGCCGTCGTTCCGGTCATGCTGTTTCATGCCCGCACCGACGGGTTCGCGGGCGGCTTCGTCGGAGTCGACGTCTTCTTCGTCATTTCCGGCTATCTGATAACGCAGCTCATCGCTGGCGATCTGGAGCGCGGCAATTTCTCGCTCCTCTCCTTCTACGAGCGTCGGGCGCGGCGCATTCTACCGGCGCTGTTCGCGATCATCGTCGCCTGCTCGATTCTCGCCACAGTCTACTTCGTCCCCGCCGAGCTCACCGACTTCGGCAGGAGCGTCGTTGCGACAGTGCTGTTTTATTCGAACTTCCAATTCTGGAGCGAGGTCGACTATTTCGATGCGCCAGCCGATCTGAAGCCCCTCCTCCACACCTGGTCCCTAGCGGTAGAGGAGCAGTTCTATATTTTGTTTCCGCCGTTGCTCATGGCTTGCCATCGGTTTCTAAGACGACGATGGACGTTGTGTCTGGCGCCCCTTCTGCTCGCCTCGTTCGCGTTGAGCGTATGGGGCGTCTCCCACCGGCCGCAAGCCGCATTCTTTCTCACCCCGTTCAGAATGTGGGAGCTGCTCCTAGGCGCACTCGTGGCCACCGGCGCGTTCCCGGCCGTGCACAACAGACGTCTACGGGAAACTGCTGCGGCACTCGGCCTGGCGCTCATCGCTTTCGCCGTTGTGACCTTCTCGGCATTGACTCCGTTTCCAGGTTCCAACGCGCTGATTCCCTGTCTCGGGACCGCGCTGGTCATCTGGTCCGGGGACCAGGGTGACAGCGTCGTCACCCAAGCGCTCGCGACGCCGCTGCTCGTCTTGATCGGACTTTGCTCCTATTCGCTCTATCTCTGGCATTGGCCCGCGCTTGTCTTTGCCCGCTATATCCTGATGCGCGAGCTGACCGGTGGCGAGGTGGCCCTCCTGCTCATTGCCGTCTCCTGTCTTTCCTATCTCACGTGGCGCTATATCGAGACGCCAATCAGACGCGGCCGCGCCTGGACCGGCGGGCGCGTACTAGTCGGTGGCGCGCTCACCGGAATCGCGTGTTTGGGCTTCGGTAAGGCGATGGTGACCTCGCATGGGTTCCCGGAGCGCCTGTCGGCTAACACCCTCGCCATTCTGGCGTCGGTCAAAGCCGATACCGCAACCGCCTCGCGGAGAATTCTGCAAAGAGAGTGCCCCTACCTCGACACCATTCGCCACTCCGGCAGGTTCTGCATACGTGGTGCGCCGGGCCGGCAACCAAGCTTCATCCTTGTGGGCGACAGTCACGCCAACGTTCTAAGCTCAGGTGTCTTCGAGGCCGCAGAAAGATTGGGCCTGTCGGGATACCAGTTCACGGACGCCGGATTTCGCCCGCTTCCAGGTGTCGTCGAGGCTGGAAATGCCCATCGCGCTGAGCTTACGTCACGCTTCCTTGAATTCCTGCGGCAGCAGAAATCCCTGCAGTTGGTGATATTCGCCGGGTATTGGGAGCTTCAAGCCACGGGCCGCAGCTATCGCCACGACGGCATACTTTTCCGCGACGAGAACTATGATGGATCCGGCTTGGCTTACAATAGGCAAAGCTTCAAGCATGGTCTCTTCAGACTGCTCAAGGCCTTTCCGGACCGAAAGTTCGCACTGCTCGAAGATGTCCCGTCGGGATGGAAACTGGACGTCAATTTCGCAGCTCGCATCGCCCACGTCAAAGGCACGTCCTTCCTCGAGGACGGTAGCTTCGGAATTTCGCGCCAGGAGTATGAAGCGCAGCTCGCGACCTACCGCGATATCCTCAATTCCGCGACGGTGGTTGGCAACGCCTTCGTCGTTCCACTCGGCGATGTTCTGTGCGACAGCAGGGTCTGCCGCGGCTTCCGAGACGGAAAGCTCCTCTATCGCAACGGCGATCACCTTTCCACAGCAGGCGCTAAGCGTTTCGTCGAAACGCTAAGCTACGTCTTCGAACGGGGGCTTGACCGGACTGCTTCCCTGAACCGATCCCAGCCTGATTGATCGCGGGGGATAGCTAGGTTCAACCGTATCGGCTATCCGCAGGATGACGTTCAGTGAATCACAAATCCAGAAGGCGCTCCATCACCCTTCGGCCGATCGATGGCTGATGGTCGACTAAGGCCTTGTTGCTGTGCGGGAATGGCTCATCTGGAATGGGAAGCCCGAGAAAGTCGCAGAGCGGCCGCCAGCTATCCCCCGCGGTAATGTCGATTTGCAGAAGGTCACGCATGCGATCGCCGGAAAAATAACGCTGAACCCGGGCAACATGTTCGTCATATACCCAGGAGAAGCGCTCTTCGCTGAACTCGGTTACGCCATAAAGCATTGCGCGGTAGAAGTCTCGGTGGCCGCCTGGTGTGGGGAGGCGGTTGTTGAACGGCGCCTTGCGTTGCGATTCCAGCCATGCCGCGCGATCGCGGTGGGTCATGATGAATTTCGCGCCTGGGAAATGGCGATCCAACTGCGGAAAAATGGCCGATATTGGAATGTCGCTGACGATATCGCACGTTTTCATAATCTTGAGATCGTAGTCTCCGGCACGCAATTGCCGGACGGTGATCTGATCATGTGGCCAGTGGATCGATCTGAGGCCGAGGATCTCCGCAGCGTGGTGCAGCGAGGTCGTGCCGGTCTTGGGAAGACCGATGCAGAAGATCTTAGGCATCGTCATGTTCGACGTACTCCTTGATCTGTGCACGCGAGTGCAGTGCGTCGATTTGCATACGAACCGACGGCACCGGCAGCCCTGTTCGGGCATAGACCGGAGAAATTTGGCTTTTCCTAGATCGAGATCGTCCGCGAAAAGCAGGTGCAGCTGTCTGTCCTGGGGAAGGCGCGAGGTGCTGTTGCCCAAGGCCGTGAGCCGACGGCTCTTGAAACTCCGCGGCGATGCCGGCGCGGTCGGTGCACGGGCTTGTGGATAAAAACTGCGCGGGCGGGGGAATCTCCGAGGCCGTCTCGCCGCACTGGCTGCGGCACGCCCATGGCTCTCATGCCATAGACCGCGGCGCGCCGCGCACCGCAGCCGGGCCGAAGCGCATCGGCGAGGCGCCCCGCCGAGAAAGCGCGCGTCGTTGCGCGCGCGGCGGGCGAAATTCAAGGCTCTCGCTAGTCGAGGGGCACACATGCGCTACCCCAGCGCCCAGGTTCTCAGCCGATAAAAGCGCTTAACCTTCGCGGCATGGAGCGCGGCCAGCACAATCGCGGCCACCGTTGTCGCCCATGCGGCTCCCTCCATGCCGTAGCGCGGAATGAGCACCACGTTGAGGACGATAGCGACGAGCACGCTCGCCGCGCCACTGAGAACCATCTGCCGTTCGCGACCCGTCATGCTGAGAACGGCGGCCGAGTAGCCGATCAGGCCCTGGGCCACGGCACCTCCGGCAATGATGGCGAAAACGCCCGAGCCCTCGGCGAACGCGGCTCCGAATGCCCTCGCCATGATCCAGTCTCCGAATAGGACGGCGACGACGAAGGGCGGAAGTACGATCGCGAGCGAGCTACGGGCGCCGAGCACCAAGAGCCGCTGAAGCGCTGCTTGGTCCCCCGCAGCGTGAAGGCTCGCAACGTACGGCGAAAGCACCGCGCCGATCACGGTCGTGATCATGAAAAAGAGCCGGCCGGCCTGCGACCCCGCGCGGTAGACTCCGACCTTGTCGTCCGCAAGGTACCAATCCAGCATCAGAATATCGATGTTGCTCTGGATGGCGCTCAATCCAAAAACAACGGCCAACGGAAGCAAGCTTCTGAGCCATGCCGAGGGCATCGACGTGCGCCCCGCAACTTCGGCCGCGTCCTGCGCCTGGAGCGCACGCCACACGATCACGACGGCCACGGCCAGCGCGAGAAGCGCCGCAAGAGCCTGAAGCAGCATGGCGAGCACAGGGCTGAGCGGCCCGAGCCACGGCCACACGAAGACCGGGACAACGAGGATTGCGAAGAACAACGGCCTCAGGATCAGGTCCGGAACGCGGCCTATGACGATCCTGCCAAGCCCGCGCGCCGCGCCAGAGAAGACCGAGAGCAGGGCTACCGGCACGGGCAGGAGAAGCCCGGCGAGAATGGTGGTCGCCTTGTCTGCCGAGATATCGCCCACGCCCGCGGCGACTGCGATGCCAATCCCCGCCGAAACCCCACCGAGAAGCCAGATCGAAGTCCGCGAGGCCCAGGCGATTGCCTCGCGTCCCCGCGCCGGAAGCCCGCGAGCGCCGGCCCCTGCGGTCTCGCGCAGCACGACGGAGCCGAGAGCGGACGTCACCGGCGCCGAGACGATGGTGGTGAGCGCCACCGCGAACGCATAGATGCCGAGCCCTGTCGGGCCCAACATCCGGCTCAGCAACACCGCGACCAGGAAATTGATGAGCGCGCCGGCCCCGAGGATAAGGACATTGCCGAAGGCGCCCCTTGCGAACTCCAATGAGAGCGATGGCCCTTTGCTGTCCCTGTCCGTCATATGGTTTCTATAACGGCTGATTTTGCTTGAGCGCCAGCCAGGAGCCGACGAGGCGGCGCGAAAGGCCGGGAGGCAGCGCCGCGAGCCCCTCAACGATCCTGAGCCGCGTCCGGTGGAGCCGTGTCGGCGCGGCGATGGGCAGGAACACATCGCGCGCCAGCTCCGGCCGGCCCGCGATGAGCGCGTCGGTCGCATGCGCCAAGGCCAGGCGGCAGGCCGCCTCGAGCGCGAAGCGAGCCGTGCCGCCCGAGACGTGAGGATCGGCCGCGATCGCGAGGTAGGTCCTGAGGCCGACATCGGGGGCTTCGAGCACGCGAGACGTGGCGCTCGTGGCAACCCCTTTCCGGTAGATCGCACCGATATAATCGCATGCGACCACGCAATGCCGGCTCGCGAGCCGTGCCCACAGCGCCAGATCTTCACCGCGACGCTCGCCGGAGGGAAAGCCACCAGCGGCGATAAACGCGGACTTCTCGACCATGACGGTCGACGTGAAAAACGGGATGCGTCCGCCGGCAGCGGCGCGCAGCACGTCGACCTCGCGCGCACGCACAGCCTGAGTGGGGCCGCCGTCCCGGCCCGCAAGCGACCTCAGCGCTTTGTCGACGTCGGCGGATTCGACATAGTCATTGCCCACCAGTTGCGCCCGAGGCACGGCGGACTGGCCATGGGCCAGCACCTCGAGGTGGCGCGGAAGCCAAACGTCATCCGCATCGAGAAACGCGATCCACGACGCTCCTGCCGCCTCGACGCCCCGATTGCGCGCCGCCGCCGCCCCGGACCGAGGCTGTCGCACGCAGCTCAAGTTTGGCACACGATCCTGGAACGAGCCCACGATGGCGGCCCCGCCGTCGCTCGAGCCGTCGTCGACGACGGTCACGTCTGCAGCCGGCCGGGATTGCGCCGCAACGCTCGCCATCGTCTCGGCGACGGTCGCCGCATTGTTGAAGAGGGGTATGACGACCGAAATCTGCAGCATGCACCCAGTTCGCACCCAGTTCGCCGCCGCTAAGCGCCCAGGTGCACCCTCTTGGTTGTCGCCGGCCGGGCCTCTTCGAACCAGAGATAGTTTTGCTCGGCGCGGACCGCGAGCTCGGCCACGGTGCGCTCGTCGATCGCAAGCGTCGCGGCCTTGTGCACGGCGTCGGCGATGGCCATGGGCGGGTCGCGGGCCGGATCGACGAGCGGCATTGCAAACATGCCGGCGAGACTTCCTATCTTCGGGTCGATGGCGAGCCCTACAAACGGCACCCGCATGAGGCTCGCGAGCACCAAACCATGAAAGCGGGCGCCGAGATGCACCGTGCTCTCCGCGTAGCAGGCGGCGAGCTGGCGAGGATCGTGCGTCGTCGCAACGACGTCGGCCTCGCCGGCCAATCCCTCCAGCCGCGCGCGGACGCGCCCGATGGCCGTCCGGTCGGTGAGCCCGCCCTGCTCGGGCGAGCCGTCCTGAAATACGATAAACCGCATTCGCCATCCCTCTTGCGCGAGCTGCGCGAGGCAGGCGGCCAGCTTTTCGTCGATATCTGCGTGCTCGAAGCGCTCCGGGGGCCAGGGTGCCCCAAGCGACACCGTGAGCAAGGGCGGCCGGTCCGCGGGCGGGCGCACAGCACAGCCCTGCCGGAGGTCGGCCGGCCACCAGCCGTAGACGAGGTCTGCGCACACGCGGACCCGCCGCGATGCGGGAAACGCCGCGGCGGACTCTTCATCGCGCAGCGCGATATCGTCCATGAGGGATGCCACGACAGCGAGCATGGCGCGCGCGAGAGGGCGATCGAACCCTCTCGTGCCAAGGCCAATCGCCACCACACGCAGACCTTTGAGCCGGGCCGCCGCCACGAGCAGAAGCATCAGGACGAGGGGCCGATACGAGCTGCGAATATGCAGCAAGGTGCCGCCGGCCAGCACGAACACCCGGCAGCCAGACATCGCGCTCGCAACTGCCCGCACGTAGGACAACGCTCGACGCATGCGCCCGCGCGACGCACCCCTTGTGCTCGGCTGCAGCGCGCGGTCCACGTCCGAGAGGACGATGCGCCCCGCCAAAGCCTCAGGAAGCGGAACAGGTCCCAGATTGCGCACCATGAAGCGAGCTTCCGGCCAGCGGCGCGCGATGGCGGCCGTAGCGGCGTGAAGCAGCAGGGTGTCGCCCGTGTTGCCGAACCCGAAATAACCGTACAAGAAAACATCGCACGGCCCGGTGAGGGCGGAGCTACCGTCGTCCCTCTTGCTTGCAATGGCGAGCCCCGTGGCGGTCATGGGAGTGGCCCTTAGCCCAGGGAGGCGAATGGCGTCAACAAAGGCTCCGGGGGCGCAGGGCGGCGAGACCGGCTGGACAATTGCCCGACTTTCGAGCCACTTGCTCTCTATGGACGGCGGGAGAAGATCGGCGCAGCTCAACACGTCGCGGAGGCCGGGCTAGATGTGCGGCATCGCTGGCTTTTTGGCGCTCAAGGCCGGGCCGGCCCCCCTCGAGGCCATTGCGCGGCGCATGGCCGACGCCATCGCCCACCGGGGGCCGGATGACCATGGCGTGTGGGCCGACGCCGAGGCGGGGATCGCGCTCGGCCACCGGCGGCTCTCGATCGTCGACCTCTCGCCCGCAGGCCACCAGCCCATGATCTCGGCGTCGGGGCGGCACGTGATCGTCTTCAACGGCGAAATCTACAATCACCGCGAGCTGCGCCAAGCGCTCGAAGCCGACGGCAAGGTGCCCGCCTGGCGCGGCCATTCGGATACCGAGGTCCTGATCGAGGCAATCGAGGCCTGGGGGATCGGGGCCGCGCTCGAGAAATCCACAGGCATGTTTGCCTTCGCGCTCTGGGACCGTGCCCGGCGCACGCTGGCGCTGGCCCGCGATCGGCTCGGCGAGAAGCCGCTCTACTACGGCTGGGCCGGTCATGCCTTCCTGTTCGGCTCGGAGGTGAAGGCGCTCGCGCGCCATCCCGCTTGGGTAGGCGAGATCGATCGCGACGCGCTTCTCCTCTTCATGCGCCACAACAACGTCCCCGCCCCCCATTCGATCTACCGCGGCATCCGCAAGCTCTCGCCGGGGAGCTACCTGCTGCTCGCCCCCGGCGAGCGCGAGGGCAAGCTCACCACCTACTGGAGCGCCGGCGAAACGGCGCGCGCGGGCGCCGAGACGCCCTTCGCGGGCACGCCGGAAGAGGCCGCCGGCCGCCTCGAGAGCCTTCTTCGCCAGTCGCTCGCCGGGCAGATGCTCGCCGACGTGCCGCTCGGCGCCTTCCTGTCGGGCGGCGTCGATTCCTCCACCGTCGTCGCGCTCATGCAGGCGATGAGCACGCGGCCGGTCAAGACATTCTCGATCGGCTTCAGGGAGGCCGGCTACGACGAGGCGGCACACGCACGCGCGGTTGCCCGCCATCTCGGCACCGATCACACCGAGCTCTACGTGACGATGCGCGAGGCCATGGACGTCATCCCGCGGCTGCCCGCGATTTATTGCGAGCCGTTCGCGGATGCCTCGCAGATACCGACGTTCCTCGTCGCGGAGCTTGCCCGCCGCCACGTCACCGTGGCGCTCTCGGGCGACGGCGGAGACGAGCTATTCTCGGGCTATACGCGCTACGCGCTGGTCGAGCGGCTCCTGCCCGCGCTCTCGCGCACGCCCGCCGGCGTGAAGCGCGCGCTATCGCGCCTCGTGACCGGCGTGCCGCCGGAGCGGTGGGATCGGCTCCTCGGCCTGCCGCTCTCTGCCGTGCCGGCGCGGCTGCGCCCGTCTCGCGTCGGCGACAAGCTGCATAAGGCGGCCGATGTCGTCACCCACGACGGGGAGGACGCCATCTATCAGGCCCTCATCTCCCACTGGCCGCGCCCGGGCGAGATCGTCATCGACGGGAAGGAGCTCGCGCGGGGGTCCGGCGACACGGCGCCGGCAGCTCCCGTGCGCCGCATGATGCTCGACGATCTCACCGGCTATTTGCCCGACGACATCCTGGTCAAGGTCGACCGCGCGGCCATGGCGGTCTCGCTCGAGAGCCGTATCCCGCTGCTCGACCACCGCATCGTCGCCTTCTCCTGGTCGCTGCCGATGGAGATCGTGCGCCGCGGGGGCCAATCGAAGTGGCCGCTGCGCCAGGTGCTCTACCGCTACGTGCCGCCCGAGCTCATCGAGCGGCCCAAGATGGGCTTCGGCGTGCCGATCGACAGCTGGCTCAGAGGACCGCTCCGACCCTGGGCCGAGGATCTCCTTTCGGAGGGCCGCCTCAGGCGCGAGGGCTTTTTGAGGCCCGAGCCGATCCGCGAGGCCTGGCGCGACCACTTGAGCGGCCATCGCAACCTTCAATACCGGCTGTGGCCGGTGCTCATGTTCGAGGCTTGGCTCGAGGCCGGGGCTGCGGGCCGGGCCGAAGCGGGTTCGGCCGGCGCCGGCGCGTGGGCGGCGGCTCCATGATGGCGGACATCGGCGGCGACCCGGAGCCGGCCGAGAGGCCGAAGCTCCTCTATCTCGTGACGGAGGACTGGTACTTCGTCTCGCACCGCTTGCCCCTCGCGCTCGCCGCAAAGAACGCGGGCTACGACGTCTCGGTCGCGACCAATGTCGGCCGCGACGGCGCGGCGATCGAAAGCGCCGGGCTCCGCCTCCTGCCGATCGAATTCTCGCGCTCGAGCGTGCATCCGCTCGAGGAGGCGGCGACCGTGAGGAGCCTCGTCAGCCTCTACCTCAGCGAAATGCCTGATCTCGTCCATCACGTCGCCTTGAAGCCCGTCGTCTACGGCTCGATCGCGGCCCGTATTGCCGGCGTGGAGCACGTGGTCAACGCGCTCATGGGGCTCGGCTATGTGTTCAGCTCGGACACGGCGAAGGCGCAGGTGCTGAGACCCTTCGTCGAACTCTTGCTGCGCGCGGCGTTGCGCCACCCCTCCTCGCGCACCATCGTGCAGAACCGGGACGACGCGGCGCTTCTCGCGGCGCGCCGCATCGCGGCCAGGAATACGATCCGCCTCATCCGCGGCTCCGGCGTCGATCCCGCCCGCTATACGACCGCGCCACCCCCCGCGGGCGAGCCGCTCGTCATCCTCCCGGCACGTCTTCTGCGCGACAAAGGCGTCATGGATTTTGCCGAGGCGGCCCGGCGCCTCAAGGCCCATGGGATCAAGGCGCGCTTCGCGCTCGTCGGCGCTCCCGATCCCGGCAACCCGGCTTCCGTCAGCGAGGCCGAGGTGCAAGCGCTCGTTCGTGCCGGAATTGTCGAGCACTGGGGCTGGCGCAGCGATATGCCGCGCGTTCTCGCCGAGACCTCGATCGTCTGTCTGCCGACGAGCTACGGCGAAGGCCTGCCGAAGGCGCTGCTCGAGGCGGCGGCGAGCACGCGCGCGATCGTGGCGACGGACATCTCGGGCTGCCGCGAGATCGTCCGTCCCGGTGTGAACGGCTGGCTCGTGCCCCCGCGCGACGCCGCCGCCCTCACCGGGGCGCTCGGCGAGGCTCTCGGCAATCCGGACCTCTGCCTCAAATACGGAAAGGCCGGGCGCGCGCTCGTCGAGCAGGAATTTTCGATCGCCGAGATCGTGCGCCAGACGCTCTCTGTCTACGGCGAGCTCGTCGCCCCGGCGCGCGAAGCCTCCTGAGCCGGTTCCTTGCCGCGGCCCGTCTCCCCGTCCTCCGTCGCCGCCAGCGCAAGCGTGCTCGCCTTCTCGCCCTTGAGAAGCCCTTCGTAAAGGCGTTCGTAGTCCGCGACGCAGCGTTCGATCGAGAACCGCTCGCGCGCGCGGCGCGCGGCCGCCTCACCCATGCGCAGCGACTTCTCCCGGTCGCTGGCGAGCGTCAAGATCGCATCGGCGAGCGAATGGGGATCGAGCGAGGGGACGACGAGGCCCGTCACGCCGTGGATCACCGCCTCCGCATTACCGCCGACGTTGGTGACGATCATCGGCAAGCCTGCGGCCATGCCCTCGAGGATGGCATTGGAGAAGCCCTCCTCGTGCGAGCAGAGGAGGCCGATGTCGGCGGACTTGAGGAGAGCCGGCACGTCGGGGCGCGAGCCGAGGAACACCACCTGATCGGCGATGCCCTGCCGATAGGCCACGTCCTCGAGCGTTTCCAGATAGCCGTCGTCGCGGCCCGCGCAGAGCAGCACCCACGGCTGCGGGAGGCGGTCCTTGACGCGCGCGAGGGCGCGAAATAGGTCCGCGTGACCCTTGTAGGGAAAGAGGTTCGCGACAACGACGAGCACGAGGCGCGCGTCCCCGATGCCGAACGAGCTCCTCACCGCCCCACGATCGACCGGCTCGGCGAAGCGCCCGATATCGACGCCATTGTAGATGAGGCCGACGCGATCGGCGTCGCAGCCTTCGGTCTCGATGAGCTCGCGGACGACCTCGCGCGAATTGCCGAGGATCGCCGTCATCTTCCGGTGCAGAATGCGCTCGATGAGCCGCGCGAGGGGGCGGCGCGTCTGGTAGCGGTTCTGGTTGCGCCGGCTCATGACGTGGACGGGACGGCCCGTCATGAGCGAGAGGGGGCCGCCAATGAGGTAGGGCCCCGGAAGATAGAAGTGCACGATCGTCGGACGGCGCGTGGCCATCACATGGAAGAGCTTGCCGGCGGCGAGTAGAAGATGAACGATCGAGCGGATCTTGAGGACGCCGCCGCGCAGGCCGACCGGAGGGCCGATGACGGTGACGCCGGTGGCGGCCACGGCGTCGGCCATGACGCCGCGGCTCAGAATGCAATAGACGGTTATCGGCCAGCCCTGGGCCGCAAGCCGCGGAGCGATCTCCGCGAGATGCTTCTCCGTCCCGCCCCGGTCGAGGGACAGCGTCACGTAGAGGATGCTCGAGCTCGTCGTCGACATGAGGGTCAGGGTGAAGCCTCGCTCCGGTCGGCCTCGGCCGGCTCACTGCGGAGCCGCGCAAGATACTCGGGCCCCGATCCGACGATCTTGCGGTCGGCCTCGCCCACCGCCTTCGCGTCCTTGCCCTCATAGTCGATGGCGAGCAGCACGGCGCGCATGCACTCGAGACGCGCGCGGCGCTGGTCATTGGCGTGGATGAGGGTCCAGGGGCTTATCGCCGTGTGCGTGAAACGGAGCATGTCGGTTTGCGCCCGGCTGTAGTCGTCCCACTTCGAGACCGCCGCCAGGTCGATCTCGGTCACCTTCCATTGCTTGAACGGATCGTGGCGGCGCTCATGGAAGCGCGTGAGCTGCATCTCGCGTCCGACAAGAAGGTAGAACTTGAAGAGACGGATGCCATCGCGCACCAGGAGGGCCTCGAACTCGGGCGCGTCGCGCAGGAAGTCGGCGACCTCGTCCTCGGTGCAGAACCCCATCACCCGCTCGACTCCGGCGCGGTTGTACCAGGACCGGTCGAACAGCAAGATGTCGCCCTTGGTCGGGAAATGGGCCGCGTAGCGCTGGAAATACCACTGCCCGCGCTCTGCTTCCGTCGGCTTGGAGAGCGCCACCGAGCGCGCATGGCGCGGGTTCAGACGCTCGAGAAAGCGCGCGATGCAGCCGCCCTTGCCCGAGGTGTCGCGCCCTTCGAAGAGAGCGACGATGCGCTCGCCCGCCGCCTGGACATGGGTCTGAAGCTTCAGGAGCTCGAGCTGCAGCTTGAGCAGCTCCTCCTCGTAGTCCTTGCGCTTGAGCTTATCGTCATAGGGAAAGCCGCCCGATCTCAAGGCCCGTTCCTCGATCTCCTTGGGCAGCTTGGGATTATTGATGTCGAAGCTCGCCCAAGCGTCAGGCGCCGCCGACCCGTTTCCGTCGCCTCCGGACTTGTCCGACTTGCCCATGGCACCCACCCTGCCGTAGCGGCGCTGTCACAAATGTGATGTTTAACTTTTCGCCCGAAGCCGAGGCGCGCGCAAGGTAGGGCCTCGGCCGCCGCGCTTGCATTAACTCTGCGTAAGGTCGGAAAAAAATCGCCGTTCGGGACGGCGCTACAATCTGAGGTATCATCGGTGACGATGACGAATGCGAGAAGCGGTGGTCAGCGCCTGGCGGACTCGGCCCGCGACCGGCTCTCCCCGGCGCAGGAGCGCCTGGCGGAGCTGCGCCGGCGCGCCTCGGCCCGCAGTCACGCGCTCCTCCTCGAGGCGGTCGTCATGCTCGCCCTCGTCGCCTTGGCCGGTCTCGATCCGGCCTGGGCGCTCGCCTCGTTCGCCGTCATCGCGGCCGCGACCATCGCCGCCCAAAGCATCAGCGAGAACGCCGACGGCGACGACAGCGGGCGCGAGGGCGGCTGGGGCGAGGGAGGCCCGAGAGGCGGCCCGCGCGAGCGCGACGGCGAAAGCTGGCGCGCCCTCGTCGAGGCCATTCCCGAGGCGACGGTAGCCCTCGATGCGAATGGAACCGTCCTGCACCACAACACCCATGTGCTCGAGATCTTCCCCAAGGCGCGCGCCGGCCAGCCGCTCGCCCACATGTCGCGCAATCCGACGCTCAACGCGGCCGTCGACAAGGCCTTCGCGGCTTCGGAGCCGATCGTCGTCGAGCTGTTCGAACGCGTTCCCGTGGAACGGCGGATCTCGGCGACGGTCTCGCGGCTCGCGGGAGGTCGCATCCGCAAGGGCCTGCCGGTGCTCCTCATCACGTTTCGCGACCTGACCGAGCAGGACCGCCTCGCCCAGATGCGCGCCGACTTCATTGCCAACGCCAGCCACGAGCTCAGGACGCCACTCGCCTCCCTCAAGGGCTTCGTCGAGACGCTGCTGGGGCCGGCGCGCGACGACCCGGTCTCGCGCGAGAAATTTCTGGCCATCATGGCGAGCCAGGCGACGCGCATGACCCGCTTGATCGACGACCTCCTGTCGCTCTCGCGCGTCGAAATGCGCGTGCACCTGCCTCCCAAGGGCATCGCCGACCTGAACGAGGCCGCCGCCTACGTCGCCCAGACGCTCGAGCCCTTGGCGCAGGCGTCGAAAATGACCATCGGGATCAAGAAGCTCGAGGGCCCGGCGCGCATCCGCGGCGATCGCGAGGAGATCGTCCAGGTGCTGCAGAACCTCGTCCACAACGCGATCAAGTACGGCCGCGAGGGCGGCCACGTCGAGATCGCCGTCTCGCGCGTGACCGACGGCTCCCCACCCGCTCCGCGCCTCATGATCGCCGTCGCCGACGACGGGCCCGGGATCGCGCCCGAGCACCTGCCGCGCCTCACCGAGCGCTTCTACCGCGCCAACGTCGCGGCGAGCCGTGAGAAGGGCGGTACCGGGCTCGGCCTCGCCATCGTCAAGCACATTGTCGTGCGCCACCGCGGCGAGCTCAGGATCGCGAGCGAGCTCGGCAAGGGCTCGACGTTTTCCGTGCTGTTCGAGGAGTTTTCCGGCGTACGCGGAGCTTAAATTCGGGGCGCTGCCTGGGTATGGTGAAGCGGACTTTTGCAGTCCTGTGTATAACACTATAAAGATACCAGATATCAGCAGCTTATATTGTCATAAATTGGAAGCGCCAGATCGCTAAGAGTGGGGCGCCGGCGCGAGGGGCGTCGGATGACTGACAGGCGGAGGGCCGCGTCAGTTGCATAGTCCCTGTGACAATGGAGATTAGCGTGAACAGCAAGTTCATCGCCTTCTCGACGGCTGCGGCCGTCGGAGTGGCTGCGTTTGCCGGTGCGGCATCGGCGGCGCGCGACCAGATCCGCATCGTTGGCTCGTCGACCGTCTATCCGTTCACGACTGCGGTGGCGGAGCAGTTCGGCAAGGCCAACGGCGGCAAGACCCCTGTCGTCGAGTTCGACGGGCACCGGCGGCGGCATGAAGATCTTCTGCGAGGGCGTCGGCGAGGACAAGGCCGACGCGACGAACGCCTCGCGGCGCATCAAGAAGAGCGAGTTCGAACTCTGCCAGAAGAACGGCGTCAAGGACATCGTCGAGATCAAGGTCGGCATCGACGGCCTGACGATCGCCCATGCCAAGGACGGTCCCGGCATCAAGCTGACGCGCAAGCAAGTGTTCCAGGCTCTCGCCGAGCAAGTGCCCGACAAGGACGGCAAGCTCATCCCCAACCCCTACAAGAACTGGTCGGACATCGATCCTTCGCTCCCCAACGTCAAGATCGAGGTTCTGGGTCCCCCGCCGACCTCGGGCACGCGCGACAGCTTCCATGAGCTCTTCATGGAGAAGGGCGCCGAAGGCTTCGACTCGCTCAAGGAGATGAAGAAGGCCGACGAGGCCAACAAGACCAAGGACTTCGAGAAGGTCTGGAAGTCGATCCGCAAGGACGGCGCCTACGTCGAGGCCGGCGAGAACGACAACGTCATCGTCCAGAAGCTCGAAGCCAACAAGAACGCCTACGGCATCTTCGGCTTCTCGTTCCTCGAGGAGAACACTGCCAAGCTCAAGGGCGTTCCGATCGAGGACGTCGAGCCGACCTACGAAAACATTTCCAGCGGCAAGTACAAGGGTGCCCGCGACCTCTTCATCTATGTCAAGAAGCAGCACGTCGGGGTGATCCCGGGACTCGACAAGTTCGTTGCCGAGTACGTGTCCGACAAGGCGCTCGGCGAAGACGGCTATCTCGCCAGCAAGGGTCTTGTCGCTCTGCCGAAGGATGCGATCGAGAAAGTGAAAAAGACGGCTCTTGCCATGGAGCCCCTGAAAGGCGACGAGCTCAAGTAAGAACGCTCGATGGTGGCCGCGCTTCTCTCCCGGGCGCGGCCACCGTCGGCTCACTCTGCTCGCCTCCGGGATTGATCGTTCGCCGACGGTCGATTTATGCCAGGCGAATTTCGCGGCATATGTAGTCAAGCCTGGACGGGCGCGTCGGTTGGCAAGTAGAGTAGGATAGGGCCCGGGCGACTGGGCAAAGGCAAGGTTAGAGTTATGGCTGGCCAGTATTTTCTCCTGCTCGCTGTTCTTGTTTTGAGTGCATATTTTCTGGGCCGGCAAAGGGCGCGCGCTGTCGCGGGCGGCGATTTCGCCGACATGCACTCGCTTCCCGCCTATCACGGGCTATACATTGCGGCGCTCGTGCTCGTCCCGATGCTGCTCATCTTTGTTGTCGGCTCGCCGGTTCTCGACAAGCTTGCGCAATCCAATGCTCTCTCCTTCTACCCGAGCGAAGTGCAGACGGACAACCTGAAGAGGGGCGCCGTCCTTCGCGATGTCGTCAACCTCGCGAAAGCCGAGGGCGCGGGAGACGCACCGCCGGAACTCCGAGACGCCGCCAACGCCTACGCAAGCACATACCGCTTCGGCAACTGGCTGATCCTCGCGCTGGGCCTTGCGAGCGGCGTTGCCGCGCTCGGCTGGGGCTTGAGCCGGGTCTCGATGACATTCCGGGCACGCAACAATTTCGAGCGCTTCGTCAACATCATGCTCCTGATCGCGGCGTCCATCGCCGTGCTGACGACCGTCGGCATCGTCTTCTCCGTCGTGGGCGAGACGTACCGCTTCTTCTTCGACCCGGACATTAAGGGCAAGCCCACCGTCTTCGACTTCCTGTTCGGCACCGAGTGGAACCCCCAGGCGGCGATGAGAGCCGACCAAGGCGAAATCTCGACGGCGTACGGCTTCGTCCCCCTGCTCACGGGCACGCTGCTCATCACGACCATTGCCATCTGCGTGGCGGGCCCCCTCGGTCTCTTCTCGGCCATCTATCTGGCGGAGTACGCGGGGCCCAGAGTGCGCGCCGCTGTGAAGCCCATCCTCGAGATCCTCGCCGGCATTCCGACCGTGGTTCTCGGATTCTTCGCAGCCCTTACCGTGGCCCCGCTGATCCGCGGCTGGGGCGCCTATTTCGGGCTCGACATCGCGTCCGAGTTGGCGCTTGCGGCCGGCCTCGTCATGGGAATGATGATCATCCCCTTCATCTCCTCGCTTTCCGACGACGTCATCAACGCGGTGCCCCAGTCGCTGCGCGACGGGGCCTACGCGCTCGGCGCGACGAAGTCCGAGACGGTCAAGCAGGTTGTTCTGCCGGCGGCGTTGCCGGGCATCGTCTCCGCATTCATGCTGGCCATCAGCCGTGCCATCGGCGAGACCATGATCGTCGTCATGGCGGCGGGGCTCGCGGCAAACCTCACGTTCAATCCGCTCGAGGCGGTGACGACGATCACGGTTCAGATCAAGACAATTCTGGTCGGCGACCAGGAGTTCGACAGTGCAAAGACGCTCGCGGCCTTCGCCTTGGGCTTCGTGCTCTTCTTCGTGACGCTGATGCTGAACTTCATCGCCTTGCGGGTTGTGCAGAGATATCGAGAGCAATATGACTGACGCAGTAGTTTCAACCGCGGCGAAACCATTGCAACGACGCCTCGACGTAACGTCGGATGCTGCGGTCGGGCGGGTGAGGCGGCGCTACAGAAGCGAGGCGAGATTCCGTTGGTATGGAATTGCCGCGCTCACACTGACGAGCGTGTTCCTGGTCGTGCTCATCGCCGACATAGTCATGAAGGGGCTTCCGGCGTTCTGGCAATACGACCTCGTGCTCGATGTTCCGCTCAGCGCGGAAAAGATCGATCCCGAAGGCAAGCGCGATCCCGCGACACTTCGTGCGGCGGATTACAACGGCATGGCGCGTGACGCGCTGGCAGCGGCAATTCCCGGCATCGAAGGGCGCACGGCCAAGAAGCAGCTCAATGAGCTCCTGAGCAGCGGGGCCGGCGATCGCCTGCGCGAGGAGGTTGTCGCCAATCCGGGCCTCGTCGGGCAGACGGTGAAGGCGCACCTCTTGCTGGCGGACAACGCCGACCTCTACCTCAAGGGCGAGGGGACGATTATCGAGACTTTGACCACCACGCGCGGCATCGCCACACCCACCGCCACGAGTGGCGAGGTGACGATTTTGGTGGCGGCAAACGACTTCGCCGACGCCCTCGTCAAAATCAAGAATGAACTCAAGGCGCGCGCCGAAGCGCTCGAGGCGGAGGCCAAGCGTCTCGAGCTGTTTGCGGCCGAGAGCGCGGCGGCTCGCATCAGCGAGCTGCGCACGGAGGCCAAGGAGCTCGAGGAGCGCTACTCGAAGCCCAAAGTCGCCGAGACCCTCGACGCGCGGCTTCCGAGCATGCTCATCGCGATCAACGGCGGGCTCGTCAAAGTGACATCGCTGTCGGACACGCAAGTGACCGGCGAGGCGCTGATTCCCCTCACCTCCACCGACGAGGCGAAGCCGGGCACCTGGCAGATCGTCACTTACGAGACGGCCGAGTCCAATCGCAACGTCAGCGATCGCATGGTGTCGTTTCTCGAGCGGCTCAAGGCCGAGGGCAAGGTCGAGCGCAATTTCAACTGGGCGTTCTTCACGTCCGGCGACAGCCGCGAGCCGGAGCTCGCCGGCATTCTCGGCTCGCTGGTCGGCTCCGCGCTGCTCCTTCTCGTGACCCTTGCGCTCTGTCTTCCGATCGGGGTGATGGCGGCGATCTACCTCGAGGAGTTCGCCCCCAAGAACTGGCTGACCGAGATCATCGAGATCAACATCAACAACCTCGCGGCCGTGCCGTCGATCGTCTTCGGCCTCTTGGGCCTCGCCGTGTTCCTCAACTTCTTCGGCCTGCCGCGCTCGGCGCCGCTCGTCGGCGGCCTCGTCATGGCCTTGCTGGTCCTGCCGACCATCATCATTGCCGGCCGTGCCGCGTTGAAGGCCGTTCCGCCCTCGATCAAGGAGGCCGCGCTCGGCGTCGGCGCCTCGAAGCAGCAGGCGATCTTTCACCACGTCCTGCCGCTGGCGATGCCCGGCATCATGACCGGCACCATCATCGGCATGGCGCATGCCCTCGGAGAGACGGCGCCCTTGCTCATGATCGGCATGATCGCCTTCATCGTCGACATTCCCCAAGGCTTCACCGAGGCGGCGACCGCGCTGCCGGTGCAGATCTATCTCTGGTCCGACCTGCCGGAGCCTGCCTTCCAGGCCAAGACGGCGGCCGCGATCATCGTGCTGCTCGTGTTCCTGTTCGTCATGAACGGGACGGCGATCTGGCTCAGAAGACGCTTCGAGAGGCGCTGGTAGGATTTTACCCTAGAGGCTCACATGGAAATGGCTGTCGTTGCTCAATCCGAAGCGAGAAAGATGAGTGATCTCGCTCAGTTGCCAAAGGTCGTCGCGCGCAACGTCAACGTCTATTACGGCGAGAAGCACGCGCTCAAAGACGTGAACGTGGAAGTCCCCGATCGCGGCGTGATGAGCTTCATCGGGCCGTCGGGATGCGGCAAGTCGACGTTCCTGCGCTGCATCAACCGCATGAACGACACGATCCCGGTCTGCCGGGTGACCGGCAAGATCGCCATCGACGAGCAGGATATCTATGATCCTGCCCTCGACGTCGTGCAGCTCAGGGCCCGCGTCGGCATGGTGTTCCAGAAGCCCAATCCGTTCCCGAAGTCGATCTTCGAGAACATCGCCTACGGCCCCCGCATCCACGGCCTCGCGAAGTCCAAGACCGATCTCGAGGAGATCGTGATGGCGAGCCTGGAGAAGGCCGGCCTGCTCAAGGAGGTCAAGGACCGGCTGCAAGACTCCGGCACCGGGCTTTCCGGCGGCCAGCAGCAGCGCCTGTGCATCGCGCGCGCCATAGCCGTCGGCCCGGAGGTCATCCTGATGGACGAGCCGTGCTCGGCGCTCGATCCCATCGCGACCGCCAAGGTCGAGGAGCTCATAGACGAGCTCAAGCAGAACTTCTGCATCATCATCGTCACCCATTCGATGCAGCAGGCGGCACGTGTCTCCCAGCGCACCGCATTCTTCCATCTCGGCGTCCTGGTCGAGGAAGGGGCGACCTCCGACATCTTCACCAACCCGACCGATCAGCGCACGCGCGACTACATTACGGGCCGGTTCGGCTGAGGAGGCGTGCAGCGGCCAGGGGCGGGTGGTCATGCAAACGCAAATGACACCGTTGACGGCGGGCTTCTTATGGGGAAGCTCGCAGCGAAGTCCAGTGCCTGCGTCGGCGACTGCCTCCAGTTTCAAGGATCAACAAATGAACGAGCACACCGTAAGATCTTACGAGGAAGAGCTTTCTCTGCTGGACAAGAAGATCGCCCACATGGGCGGCCTCGCCGAGCACATCCTCGGCCAGTCCTTCGATGCGCTCGAGCGGCGCGACCCCACGCTGGCCGAGCTCGTCGTCAGCTCCGACAAGCAGATCGACAACCTCGAGCGCGAGATCGAGGACCAGGTGATCTCCATGATCGCGCGCCGCCAGCCGCTGGCCGACGACCTGCGCCACGTCATCGCGGCGCTGCGCATCACCGGCGACCTCGAGCGCATCGGCGACCTCGCCAAGAACATCGCCAAGCGCGCGCTCGCCATCGCCCACGAATTGCACCCCAAGCCCCTTATGTCGGGCCTGCGCCATATGGGCGAGCTCGCGCTCGAGCAGCTCAAGGAGGTTCTCGACGCCTACGTCGAGCGCGACGCCGATCGCGCGCTCTCCGTGTGGCGCAAGGACGAGAAGATCGACGCCATGTACAATTCCCTTTTCCGCGAGCTCTTGACCTACATGATGGAGGATCCGCGCAACATCGGCCTCTCCACACACCTTCTCTTCGGCGCGAAGAACATCGAGCGGGTCGGCGATCACACGACCAACATCGCCGAGACCGTGCACTTCCTCGTGCGCGGCGTGAACATCACGGACGACAGGCCCAAGAGCGACGACACGAGCTCGACGCTCTTCTCCAGGGACTGAGCGCCCTAAGGACATGCAAGGACGCAAGACGAAGTTATGACGGCTAAGGTTCTGATCGTCGAGGATGAAGCCCCACTCGCGGAAATGCTCCGCTACAATCTCGAATCCGAGGGCTTTCGCGTGTCCCACGCCGTCACCGGCGAGGATGCGGAGATGCTGGTCGCCGAGGAGAGGCCCGACCTCGTCGTGCTCGACTGGATGCTGCCCGGCGTCTCTGGCATCGAGATCTGCCGGCGCATGCGCTCGCGCATGGAGACGAAGTCGATCCCGATCATCATGCTGACGGCGCGCGGCGAGGAGGGCGACCGGATTCGCGGGCTGTCGACGGGAGCCGACGACTACGTGGTGAAGCCGTTCTCGCTGCTCGAGCTCATGGCGCGCGTCAAGGCGATCCTCAGGCGGTCGGCCCCGGACCGGCTGGCCGAGGTCTTGAGGTTCGGCGATATCGAGCTCGACCGCGCCGCCCACAAGGTCGTGCGCGGCTTGCGCGAGGTCCACCTCGGCCCGACCGAGTTCCGCCTGCTCGAGTTCCTCATGGAGAGCCCGGGCCGCGTGCTGTCGCGCTCGCAGCTCCTCGACGGCGTGTGGGGCCGCGATGCCTTCGTCGACGAGCGTACGGTCGACGTCCACGTCGGGCGGCTGCGCAAGGCGCTGATCCGGGGTAAGGAGCGCGATCCGATCCGTACGGTGCGCGGGTCGGGCTACGTCTTCGGCGAGCGCCACGGCTCCTGACCTGCCGTCCGAGGCGGCGCGAATGACGCCACGCCTCGGTCGCAACTCCGACAAAAACCCTCGCTATTTCCCGTCCTTGGATCACTGACGCCGGGGCTGATCGGCAATGTAGAGCGGGCTCGTCGAGGGACGAAGCGGGGCGGGGGCGTAAGCCTCAGGACCCGCCGAAAAAAATCCCATTCGGGCCGGCGTGGCGGATCGGGCCAATGATGTACGCGTCGGATGCGGGACCCACGCGCGGGTTGTTGGCGCGCGCTTTCAAATCAAACCTCTTGCCGGACGGCAGCGGTCTTGCGGGTGGCGACGAGCCCCCGCGTGACGTGAAGAAGCTCGTGCTGGTCGCCGGCCTCGGCATCCTGTCGTGGGTGGCGACCTACGTCGGCATGCTCGAGCTCATCGAAGCCAACATGGGCGTCCTGCCCTTGGTCCATAAGCTGATCATCGGCTTCTCCGTCGCCATGCTGATGACCATGATCATCTGGCTTCTCGACCAGATGTTCGCCCCCATCGGCGCCTTCACCCGCCTCTGCTACGTCGCCGGCTACGTTTTTCTCTCCATCATCTCGGTCGGGTTCGGGTTCGGGTTCTACTGGAAAGTGCTGGAAAGCCGCGCCGAGTCCTCCCGCTCGGCGGAGACGGCGGTTGGTGCCGTGCAGGGCTCGCTTCACGCCGCCTCCACCCGCCTCGAGCAGCTCGACGCCGTGCTGGTCCAGCTTGCCCAGATCTCGCGCGAGAAGGCCGAGCTCGAGCGCACGAAGGGCACCTCTTGCCCCAACAGCAAGCCGGGCGATGGGCCGCGGCGCAAGATGCGCGACGAGGACGCGAACCGCTTCTCGTTCGCCTCCGAGTTCGTCAAGGGGCGCGTCGGTGCCGTCAAGGGCGAGATCGCCGCGCTCGATGCCGACCTCGCCAAGATCGCCGCCGACGACCCATCTCTGATCGACCCCAAGAGCGGCACCCGCAACGAGTTCATGAAATCCCTCTCGCGCAAGCTCGACATGACGGTTACGGGCTTCAACGCGTTCCGCACCGATCCCCAGCTCAAGGAGCTACGCTCCGAGCTTCAAGCGCGCGCCGACAAGACCACGTTCGGCGATCCCAAGAACGGCGGCTTCCTCTGCCCCGATGTTCAGCTCTCCCAGGCCCTCCACGGCGCGGTGCGCGCCATCGACCAGATCCCCGAGCTCGAGAAGCCGGTGATCGCCGCCGTCGAAGGCTCGGAGGCGACCATCGAGGCGTTCCGGCGCCTCACCACGACCTTCTATGGCCTTCTCTCGCTCAAGCTGCCGCCCTCGGCCGACGAGCTGCGCGAGCTGCAGAAGAAGGCGATCCAGTCCGTCGAAGGCGGCGCCCATCCCGATTTGGCTGCCGAGGGCGGGCTGTCGAAACGCGACTACGTCCCCCTCGCCATCGCCGTCTTCGTCGACCTCTGCCTGTTCCTCGTCTCCATGGGCCGGCCGGCGGGCCGGCTCAATGGTCTGCTCCCGAAGATGCGCGAGGCCGAGCGCGGCCCCGTGATCGAAATCCTGTCGAGATTCAACGACATCCACCGCGACCGCCAGATCCGCGAGAATTTCGAGCTCTTCCGCCACGTCGTGTTCGACGTCCACGGCGCCTACTTCGTCGCCGTGCCTCTCGATGCCCCGCCGCGGCTCAACCCGCGCGAGCGCGAAGAGCTGCGGCTCGAGGCCCAGCTTCTCGCCAACTTCTTCACGAGCTTCGAGAAGGACCAGATCTTCAAACGCACGTGGACGCCGTTCTCGGGCACGATCCGCAGGAAGCTGCGCCAGCAGGGCTCGAAGTTTGCCGAGTCCGAGGCGTTTCGGGTCTACCGCTTCCGCGACGGCGCCTGGGCCGAGATCATCCTCGGCGCGGTCATGGGTGCCGCGCGCCGCGCCGAGGCGGAAGCCGCGCGCCGGCACATCGAGGAGGGCCTTGCGCGCACATCGGACGCAGCATTGGCGCCTGGCGAGTTTGCGCCGCTGCCGTTTTCCTCGACCGCCCCCCGTGCGAGGCGCGCAGACACGCGTCCTGCAACCTCGCGCTCTCGCGAAGCGGACGAGCCGCGGACGCATGCCGTGAGCCCCGAGATTAGCGGTTCCCTTCCCGAGGGAACCGAGATCGAAACCAAGTTCAAGACCGGCTTCGGCGCCTATGCCAGGGGCGCACAGACGGAGCTCTCGCCGCGGCCGGTCCGCGAGCCCGACATCGGCGAGCCCGCCAACAGCAACACCGGCCCGGCGGCTCGTGCCGCCACTACGCGGCCTTCAGTCGCGGCGAGGCAGCCCGATGGCGAAAACGGCGCACCGGCAGCGCAGGCGACGCGCGCGGCCGAGACGGTCGACGTCGTCTTGAAGCGCGAGACGGCCACCGTCAGCCTGCCGGTGTCCAGCGCCGCGTCCGACGGCCTGATCGGGCGTCTCGGCCAGGCGCTCGAGACGATCGACGCGGCCGCGACCGAGCCGCCGAATTCCGGCGCGACGGTCACCTTGGTCGCAACTCCCGCCCCCCTTGAAATTGCCGGGCCTTCCGACGCCGAAGGTCCCATAGCCGAGGGCGCCGGCGCCGATCTCGACACCGATCCATCCACAGCCGATGCGGCCGACATCGCCGACCGCCTTCGCCCTGCCATTGCCCGGGGCTAGAGGGGCAATGTTCGACCATCGGCTGAACGCAGTTTAAACCCTTGCTTAACCCTCTTGGCCGCTAAATGTGACCAACGATGACGAAGTGCGGGGCCCGCCGTGCAGGGGCCGGGCCCGTCCTTTAAAGGAACGCTGTCATGCGCCTCAAAGTCTCGACCACCATGCTCGTCGTCAGGAAGGAAGAGAAGGAAGCGAGGCTCAGAAACTTCATCGAGAAGGACCTCGCGGCGAGACGAGCCGCGCCCGGAGCGGCGCATACTGACGGCTATAGCCTGCTCGCGCTCTCGGCCGAAAGCCCGGCCGCAAAGGCGCTGCTCGCTTTGGCCCCCGAGGCTGCCGCTCACGGCCTCAAAATTCGCATCATTTTCATGATGCACGGTCACGGGCTTGCGCTGGCCAGAACGGCGGGCATGGACGTCTTCGCCGGCTTGCGCTGCAGGCTTGCCACGGACTCCCGCCTGCTCGACGCCCACGAGCAGCTCGTCCTCGGCCAGCACAGGGTGTGGGTCGGCGATTGCATGCGCCGCGAACCCAGCAGGCGCGACGCTCTCGAGAACTACTCCGAAGATTGTGCCACGACTACGGTTTGGGCACGGCGCGCCTTCGAGCGCATCTGGTCCACCGCGGACTCCTACAAGCTCGAGGCGGAACGGGCCGCCCCGGCGCGCGACCTACTCAGCCTGGAGGTCGCGCTTCAGACGGCCGCGGACGGCTTGCCTCCGACGGCGCTGACCCTCCACTGACAACGCTTCCACCCCTGTTCCAGGGATTAACCGAAAAAGAGCGTATCCAGCGGGATTTGCCGGTATCTCCCGCGTACCGCCTACGTTTGAACAATTGCATTTGTTGGGCTTTTCCTCGGGGGCCTTCCGGGCCGATACTCACCCGAGCCGGCCGACCGAGTCCGGTCTCATCGCTCCCTGACTTGTCACGAGGGTAGTGGGAAGCTCAACCGGTCAGCGGCAGGCCCCCTTTCAGGCGGGCAATTCAAGGAGTGCTCAGAGATGCGGCTTCTCGGCAGCATACTTTTCTGTCTCACTTTCTTCTTCGGCGCGATGCCGGCGAACGCGCAAGAGCGCCCCTTCGTCCACAAGGGCGTCGCCAACGACGCGGCACGCTACGAAGCCTACATCAAGGAGCACTGGAAGCCCTCGGGGCGCAAGGCGACCGACCTCAAGCTCGCCGCCCAGAAGCTCATGGCGACGGACGCGCGCGCCGCCTCGCGCACGTTTGCCGAGGCGGTCGCCGCCGACGGGCGCAGCGCCGAGAGCTGGCTCGGGCTCGCGCGCGCCCTCCTCGCCATCAAGGCCGATCCCGAGCAAGGCTCAGAGCGCTACGATCTCCCGGTCAACGCCTCGGGCGCGGCATATCTCGCCTATCAGCGCGCAACCGAGCCCGCCAGAAAGGCCGAGGCACTCGCCGTGCTGTCGGAAGCCATGGTGCGCCGCGCCTTCTGGCGCCCGGCCATCGACTCCCTCAAGGCGAGCCTCGCCCTCGTCGAGGCCCCCAACGTGCGCTCCCAGTACGAGACGCTGCGCGCCGAGCACGGCTTCCGCATGACCGACTATTCGACCGAGTCGGAGGCGGCGAGCCCGCGCGTGTGCATCCAGTTCTCGGAAAATCTCGGCCGCGGACAGATCGACTTCGCCAAGTTCGTGTCCGTCGACGGCCGCGATCCGCAAGCCGTCGTCGCCGAGGGCCAGCAGCTCTGCGTGGAAGGATTGGCCCACGGACAGCGCTACGAGATCCAGATTCGCTCGGGCCTCCCCTCTGACGTGAACGAGCCGCTCGAGAAGCCGCTCGAGATCGCCGTCTACATGCCCGACCGCAAGCCGTCGGTCCGCTTTACCGGAAAGAGCTACGTGCTGCCGACCCGCGGCCAGCAGGGCATTCCCGTCATTACCGTCAATACTACGCGGATCGGCGTCGAGATCTATCGCATCGGAGACCGCAGCCTCGCCACCGCGCTCAACGACGGCGAGCTCGACCGCCAGCTCTCGGGCTACGATCTCGAGACGCTGAAGAGCCGTACTGGCAGCCTCGTCTACACGGGCGAGATGGATGTAGCGACCAAGCTCAACGAGGAGGTGACGACGGCGTTTCCCGTGACCGACGCCTTAGGCGAGCTCAAGCCCGGCGCCTACGCCATGATCGCGCGTCCCTCCGACAAGGAGGAGGACAGCTGGCGCGAGATCGCAACCCAGTGGTTCATCGTCTCCGATCTCGGCCTCACCGCGTTCTCGGGCGACGACGGCATCCACGCCTTCGTGCGCTCGCTCGCCTCCGCCGATCCGATCGGCGCAGCTTCCGTACGGCTCGTCGCGCGCAACAACGAGGTGCTGGCGACGGCGAAGACCGACGCCAACGGCTATGCCCGGTTCGCGGCCGGAGATGCGCGCGGCGAGGGCGGGCTGCAACCGGCGATCCTCGTCGCCGAAAATGGCGCGGGCGAGTACGCCTTCCTCGACCTCACCACCAACGCCTTCGATCTCTCCGACCGCGGCGTCAAGGGCCGCGAGGCGCCGGGGCCGCTCGACGCCTACCTCTACACCGAGCGCGGCGTCTACCGCCCGGGCGAGGAGGTGAACTTCACCGCCCTCGTACGCGACCAGGCGGGCATCGCCGCAAAGCTCCCGGTGACGCTGATCGTCTCGCGCCCCGACGGCGTGGAGTACGGCCGCTATACGCTCTCCGACGAAAACCTCGGCGGACGCTCGCTCCATCTCGAGCTCGCGGGCTCGGCCCAGACCGGAACCTGGCGTGCCAAGCTCCACGCCGACCCCAAGGACGACCCCCTGACGCAGGTCTCTTTCCTGGTCGAGGACTTCGTGCCTGAGCGCCTCGATCTCTCGCTCGAGGAAGGAGCCGGCATGCTCGCGCCCGACGAGACCAAGACGGTCAAGGTCGCGGGCCGCTATCTCTACGGACCGCCGGCAGCAGGCCTTGCGCTCGAAGGCGAGATCATCGTCAAGCCGTCGGCCAAGGACGTGGAAGGCTATGCCGGCTACCAATTCGGCCAGGCCGACGAGACCATCAGCGCCGTGCGCCAGCCGCTCGAAGGCCTGCCGGCGACCGGAGACGACGGCAAGGCCGACATCGCCGTCGCCCTGCCCGCGGTGACGAAGACGGCGCGCCCGCTCGAAGCCAACGTGATCGTCCGCCTGCGCGAGCCGGGCGGGCGCACGATCGAGCGCCAGATCACGATCCCCGTCGACATGCAGGCGCCCAAGATCGGCATCAAGCCGCTGTTCACGGCAAGCGCGCTGGGCGAGGGCGAGAAAGCGCAGTTCGAGGCGGTGCTCCTCGACGCGGAAGGAAAGCGCGCGGCGGGCAAGCTCTCCTGGGACCTCGTGCGGCTCGATACATCGTGGCAGTGGTACAGCAGCGACGGCTCGTGGAGCTACGAGTCGCAGACGCTCACGCGCAAGATCGCGAGCGGCACGGTGGACGCGACCGCCGATGCCCCGGCGCAGATTTCCGCCGACGTGAACTATGGCCGCTACCGGCTCGAGGTCGCGTCCCTCGAGCCCGGCGGACCCGCCTCGAGCGTCGCCTTCACGGCCGGCTGGTACGCCGGCGAGGAGACCGCCGAAAGCCCCGAGACGCTCGATGTGGCGCTCGACAAGGCGAGCTATGCGCCGGGCGACACGGCCAAGTTCCGCATCGCCTCGAAGCAGGGCGGCAAGGCGCTCGTCGCCGTGCTCGGCAACGGCCTCCTCAGCATGCAGGAGGTCGAGATCCAGAAAGGCGGCGGCGACGTCGAGCTCAAGGTCGGCACCGATTGGGGTCCCGGCGCCTACGCGACGGCGCTCCTCTACCGGCCGATCGACGAAGCGGCGAAGCGCATGCCCGGCCGCGCCATCGGCATCAAATGGATCGGTGTCGATCAGTCGCCACGGACGCTCAAGGTCGAGCTTGCACCCGAAGCCAAGATCAAGTCGGCGAGCACGCTCACGGTGCCGGTCAAGATCACGGGCTTGAGCCCCGGCGAGGAAGCGCGCGTCACCGTCGCCGCCGTCGATGTCGGCATCCTGAACCTCACGCGCTATCAGGTGCCCGCGCCCGAGCTCCACTTCTACGCTCAGCGCCAGCTCGCGCTCGAGATCCGCGATTTCTATGGCCGCCTCATCGACGGCATGCGCGCCGAGCGCGGCGCGATCCGCTCGGGCGGGGACGGCAGCGAGGGCATGGGACTGCAAGGAAGCCCGCCAGTCGAGGAGACGGTCGCCTTCTACTCCGGGATTGTGCGCGTCGAATCCGACGGCACGGCCCGTGTCGAGTTCCAGCTCCCCGACTTCAACGGCACCGTGCGCGTCATGGCGGTCGCCTGGTCGAAGGACAAGCTCGGCCACGGCACGGCAGACGTCATCGTGCGCGACGCGGTGGCGCTCACGGCCTCGGGGCCACGCTTCCTCACGCTCGGCGACGAGGCGCGTCTCGATCTTTCCGTCCACAACGTCGACGGGCCTGCCGGCGCCTACACGGTCTCGGTCGACGAGACGACGGCGGCTCCCGCCTCCCTCGCCGCGAGATCGCTCGACCTCAAGGCCTCCGAGCGCAAGGCCGAGCGCATTGCCGTCAAGCCTGCCGAGGTCGGACTGCATACCTATGACGTTCGCGTGACAGGTCCCGACGGCATCGAGGTGAAGCGCCGCCTCACCTTCGACGTGAAGCCTCCGGCCGGCGACGTGAAGCGCACGACCGTGAGCCAGATCGCGCCGAAGGGCGGCAAGCTCACGATCTCAAACGATCTCTTGGCGGGGCTCATTGCCAGCCGCACGCGCGTCAACGTGTCGGTCGGCCCCAACGCCACGCTCGACGTGCCGGGTCTCTTGACCGCCCTCGACCGCTACCCCTACGGCTGCGCCGAGCAGACCGTCTCGCGCGCGCTTCCCCTCGTCTACGCCAACGCGGTCGCCGAGCAGATGGGGCTTGCTCCCGACAAGGAGCTCAAGGCCCGCGTCCAGGGTGCGATCGCGCGCGTGTTCGAGATGCAGGACAGCTCCGGCGCCTTCGGCTCGTGGGGGCCCGGCAGCACCGACCTCTGGCTCACGAGCTACGTCACAGACTTCCTGACGCGCGCCAAGGAAGCCGGCTACGAGGTGCGCGAGCTGCCGATGATGCAGGCCCTCGACCGCCTCCACAACTTCGCCACCAACGGCGAGGACTTCAAGAGCGGCGGCGAGGACCGCGCCTACGCGCTCTACGTTCTCGCCCGCAACGGCCGCGCGCCGATCGGCGAGCTGCGCTACCTGGTCGACACGCGCCTCGACGACTTCTCGAGCCCGCTCGCCAAGGCGCAGCTCGGCGCCGCGCTGTCGATGGTCGGCGACAAGGTGCGCGCGGAGGAGGCCTTCAAGGCGGCGCTCACCGACTTCGACGAGCCCGAGGGCTCAGTGCCGCTCGCCCGCGACGACTACGGCTCGCAGCTGCGCGACGGGGCGGCCCTCGTGACGCTCGCCTCCGAAACCGGTATCGCCAAGGCCGAGGCCCCGCGCCTCGTCAACGTCATCGCCAAGGCCTACATCTCGCGCCGCTATACCTCGACCCAGGAGCAGGCGTGGATGCTGCTCGCCGCGCATGCGCTCGGCGAGCAGGCGAAAGCCGCCACGCTCGCCATCGGCGGCGCCCCCGTGCAAGGGTCGATCGTGCGCTCGCTCGACGCCGAGGACCTCGAGAAAGGCCTCACTGTCACCAACAACGGCGAGGCTGCCGTCGATGCGGTCGTGACCGTCATCGGCGCGTCGCTGACGGCGGAGCCGCCCGTGTCCAAGGGCTTCACCATCGAGCGCAGCTACTACACGCTCGACGGCAAGCCGGTGGACCTCAAGAGCGCCGCCGGCGGCAAGGGCGAGATCGCCCAGAACGAGCGCCTGGTCGCGGTCCTGAAGCTCGACAGCGACGAGGACGCCGGCCGCGTCCTCCTGGTCGACCGGCTGCCGGCCGGGCTCGAGATCGAGAACCCGCGCCTCGTCGACGGCGGCGACATCAAGTCGCTCGACTGGCTCAAGACCACGCTCCATCCCGAGCACACCGAGTTCCGCGACGACCGCTTCGTCGCGGCCTTCGATCTCTCGCGAGCGACCTCGGCCGACCAAGACAGCGAGCAGGCCGACACGTCTCAAGACTCGCAGCCGGGGGCGGACGGCGGCGCCGCCACGGACACGGACGCCAATGCGCCCGCGGCCACGGCCACCGTCGCCTACATCGTGCGGGCGGTGACGCCCGGCGCCTTCCTGCATCCCGCGGCAACCGCCGAGGACATGTACCGGCCGGAGCGCTATGCGCGCACGGCCTCGGGCACGCTCTCGGTCACGGCCAAGGACTGAGGCGACGGCGATGTGGTCGAAGCTTCGAGCCGTCAGTCTCCCCTCTCCCCGCTTGCGGGGAGAGGGTCAGGGTGAGGGGCAGACGCTCGCGCTGCGATCCGAGGCGGCCCCTCACCGTCTCGGCGAAGCCGAGCTCCGCTCGGTCCCTCTCCCCGTGAGGACGGGGAGAGGGAGATTGGTGGTGCGCTATGCCATCGTCGCCGTTGTGGCGGCGATCGTTGCGATGGGCGCAGCCTATGCCTCGCTGCGCGTCATGGTGGCGCGCATGGGCCCGCTGCCGCTCGCCGACGCGAATGCCGTCTCCGTCACCGTGCTCGACCGCGAGGACCGGCTCTTGCGCGCCTTCACGACCAGCGAGGGCCGCTGGCGCCTGCCGCTCGACCCGGCCGAGGTTGATCCGCGCTACCTCGCCATGCTGATGGCCTTCGAGGACAAGCGCTTCTACGACCATGGCGGCGTCGACCCATTCGCTCTGGCCCGCGCCGGCCTGCTGCTTGTGCGTCATGGCCGCATCGTCTCCGGCGGCTCGACGCTGACCATGCAGGTGGCGCGCCTGCTCGAAGGCCGCCACGAGCGCACGGGCGCCGGAAAGCTGCACCAGATCGCGCGTGCGCTCCAGCTCGAAGCCGAGCTCAGCAAAACGGAAATTCTCAGGCTTTATCTGAGGCTTGCGCCCTTCGGCGGCAACATCGAGGGGGTGCGCGCCGCCTCCCTCGCCTATTTCGGCAAGGAGCCGCGCCATCTTTCTGTGGGTGAGGCGGCGCTCCTCGTCGCGCTCCCTCAGTCGCCCGAAAGCCGCCGCCCTGATCGTCATGGCGAGGCGGCCCGTCGCGCGCGCGACCGGGTCATCGACCGCGCCGTCGCAGCGGGCGTGCTGCGCCCGGCCGAAGCCGCCCGCGCCAAGGACGAGCGCGTGCCGATTGCACGCCTCGAATTTCCGAAACTCGCGCCTCACCTGTCCGAGAGCGAGCTCGCCGATGCCCCCGGCACCGCCGTCCACCGTCTAACCCTCGACCGCGACCTCCAGGCGGCTCTCGAGGGGCTCGCCGAGGAGCAGACGAAGCTCCTCGGCCAGAAGCTCTCCGCCGCGATCCTCGCCGTCGATCACACGACGGGCGAGGTGCTGGCGCACGTGGGCTCGGCCGGCTACCTCGATCGCGACCGCCAGGGCGGGATCGATATGGTGCGGGCCGTCCGCTCGCCGGGCTCCACCTTGAAGCCGATGATCTACGGCCTCGCCTTCGAAGTAGGCCTGGCGCACCCCGAGACGTTGATCGAGGACCGGCCCGAGCGCTTCGGCGCCTATGCGCCCCGGAACTTCGACGACGACTTTCACGGCACGGTCACGATCCGCGAGGCGCTCGGCAACTCCCTAAACATTCCGGCGGTCAAGCTGCTGGCGGCCGTCGGGCCGGGCAAGCTCACCGGCCGCCTTGCGCGCGCGCGTGTCGAGACCGCGCTGCCGGCGGCCACCGAGCCGACGCTCGCGATCGCCCTCGGCGGCATCGGCATGAGGCTTGTCGACTTGACCGAGATGTACGCGGGCCTCGCCCGCGGCGGCGATCCCGTCTCCCTCAAGTGGGTGCGCGACAAGACGGCAAAGCCCGCCCCTGCTCCCTCGCCGGCCGAAGCAGCGCGCCGCCGCCTGCTGTCTCCGGTCGCCGCCTGGTACGTGACCGACATCCTGAGGGACGCGCCGCCGCCGCCCAACACCAAGGGCGGCGCCATCGCCTACAAGACCGGCACCTCGTTCGGCTATCGCGATGCCTGGGCGCTCGGCTACGACGGGCGCACCACGATCGCCGTTTGGGTCGGGCGGCCCGACGGCGCCTCGACGCCCGGCCTGATGGGGCGCTTGGCTGCCGCGCCGATCCTGTTCGACGCCTTCGCCCGCATCGGAGCGCGGGCGCCGTTCAAGTCCGCGCCGGCAGGCGTCATCAGATCCACGGGCGCCGAGCTCCCGCCGCCGCTCAAGCGCTTCGGCAACGGGCGCGACACCGTCGCCTCGGGCGCCTATCTCGACCCGCCGGTGCTGATCGCCTTCCCGCCCGACCGCGCCGAGCTCGACGTCGAGGAGCGCGAGGAGGAGCCCGTCGTCTTGAAGGCGGAGGGCGGGGCGCTGCCGCTCACGTGGCTGATCGACGGCAGGCCCATCAGCTCGGAAGCCCACCGGCGCGACATCCTGTGGCAGCCGGACGGGCGCGGCTTCGTCAAGGTGCAGGTCGTCGATTCCAAAGGCCGTGTCGACCGCGTCACGGTCCGCCTGCGATAGGCCGGGCTCATCCGCGTCGCGCGAGCTGCATTACCCCTGCGACGCGTGCGGAGTCGCCAGTTGCCGCACTTCCTTCGCGACATCCATCGACCGGTGCAGGATGTTGATCTTCTGCCAGATCTTCTGGCTGAGGTCGGTCGTGAGCCGCTCGATGTCGCCCACCGCATCGATGACGACGGGATCGCGCAGCTTGTCGGCATAGAGCGCCGCCACCTTGCCCGCGAGCGACAGCAGCTCCGAGCAATAATCGAGATAGCGCACGAGCTGGTGCGGGGTCAGGGTGCGGTCGGGGGACGACGAGGTTCGCGGGGCGCCGAACGCCGCCGGGTCCTTGGTCAGCTGGTGCATATCGATAACGTGCACTATCGACCGGAACTCGTGGAGCGCGGTCAGCGCCTGATCGCGCCGCCACCGGCTCTCGAGCGTGTAGAGGAATAGCGCCGCACCGCCGAGCACGATCAACAGGCTCACGCCGGACTCGATCCCCTGCATGACGTTGGTGAGCTCGTTCGAGGCTTCCATGTCGATCGCCTCGCTCGCGAGCCACGCGATCCACACGGCCGCCGCGACGAGAACCATGCCGATCAGGAGCCGCAGGCCCACGTAGGGGCGTGCGATGTAGTTGATCTTCTCCGTCGTCTGCTTGGCGATGTTCGTCAAGTCGGCGCTCACTCTTGCGAGCCCCGACTTCGGAAATCGCTCGCCGATGCGCCGCTCGAGGGTCGCCAACGTGTCGATGATCTTGTTTGCGTCGAGCGTGCGATACACGGCGAGCCTCGTCCTTAGCTTTCGGGTCTGCGTCGCCCATGGCGGATGTGAAGGACGATAACCGTTTCGCCCTTAACGCGGTAGAAGATCAAATAGGGAAATGGAGTGGCGACGAGGCGCCTTATTTCAGGCCTATCGGTCGGAGTTCCCTGTAGCGGAAAGTCCTTGAGGCCGCCGATCAAGCTCTCGATGCGCGCGCAGACGCGCGCGGCGGCTTCGGGACTGCGTTCGCGGATATAGTCGGCAATGGCAGCGAGGTCGCGGATTGCACGGCGATTGTAGCGAATTATCACGGAGTGAAGCGGCGATACGCCGCTGCAATCTCCTCATCCGAGGCGAAGTCGTCGGCCTCTGATTCAAGCCACGCGGCCTCGAGAACGCGTCGCTCCTCTTCGCTCAAGACGCACGGCGTGACGCCCTGCTCATCCATCTCCAGAGCCATTCGCGCCAAATCATCCTGGCGGGACACGGGCCAGGCGCGGACGCGCTCGAGGGCTTTCTCAAGCAAGTTCGACATAGGCCATCATCTCATCAATTCTCTGATCAGCCAACGCCTTCAATCCCGGAGCAGCTCATTGATCGAGGTCTTGGCCCGCGTCTTCTCGTCGACGCGCTTGACGATCACCGCGCAATAGAGGTTGGGGCCCGGCTCGCCGTTGGGGAGCGGCTTCCCGGGCATCGTCCCCGACACCACCACCGAATAGGGCGGCACGCGGCCGAAATGCTTTTCCCCCGTTGCCCGGTCGATGATCGTGGTCGAGGCGCCGAGGTAGACGCCCATGGACAATACCGATCCCTCGCCGACGATGACGCCCTCGGCCACCTCCGCACGCGCGCCGATGAAGCAGTTGTCCTCGATGATGACCGGGCCGGCCTGGAGCGGCTCGAGCACGCCGCCGATGCCGGCTCCGCCCGAGATGTGGCAGGTCTTGCCGATCTGCGCGCAGCTTCCGACCGTGGCCCAGGTGTCGACCATCGTCCCCTCGTCGACATAGGCGCCGAGATTGACGAAAGAGGGGAGCAGCACGACGCCGGGCGCGATATAGGCCGACCGGCGCACGATCGCGCCGGGGAGCACGCGAAATCCCGCCTTCTTGAAGTCTCCCTTCTTCCAGCCCTGGAACTTGGGCTTGACCTTGTCCCAATAGAAAGACTTGGCGGGGCCGCCGGGGATCAGCGCCATGTCGTTCAGGCGGAACGAGAGCAGCACCGCCTTCTTCAGCCACTGATTGACGGTCCATTCGCCATCCGTCTTCTCCGCGACCCGAACCTTGCCGGCATCGAGAAGATCGAGGGCCTTCTCCACCGCCTTGCGCACCCCGCCCTTGGTCGCCGGCGTGAAGTTCTCGCGATCCTCCCAGGCGTCCTCGATCGTCTTTTGCAGAGTTGCATCGGCCATCGGCTCTGGTCCTCGGCACGTCGGATTTGGGCTCGCCGCGTTGTCGCCGGGCGCTCGATGCCTGTCAATCCCGGCCCTCGCGGCTCGCCGCGTGCCAATAGAGGACAGCGGGACAAGCCCTGATTAACCATATGAATACGCACCATTAAGCGCAGGGCGATAGGCTCATCCAGGCCGCCAGCAAGGCGGTGCGGGGTCGGAAAATGCGGGGGCGAGCGTGCTGAGCACTGGGGACAAGAGTAGTGTCGTGAAGACGGGTCCGTGGGCAGCGCGCGATAATTTTATCGCTGAGACCGCGATCAAGCTCGATCGGCTGCAGGCCAAGCTCGACCGGATGTACTCCGAGGGCGAGATCGTGAAGCAGCACGTGACGGAGCTCATGGAAAGCGCCCATCAGCTCGATCGTCTCCAAGCCTTCGAGGAGAGCTTGAGGAACGGCCGCGAGTACAAGCTCGACGATCTCGTGCGGAGCGTAAAGGACTTGAAGACGCGTCTCGACGTCATCGAGGGCAGCCGCGCGAATTTCGGCGGGCTCGCGTACAAGAGCTTCGACGCGGTCGACAAGAAGCTCGCCGAGCTCAACGCCTTCCAGCTGCGGGTGCGCGGCTACGAAAAGACGATGCGGCTCAATGCGCTCTTCTTCTTCGGCGGCCTCTTCCTGCTCGCGACGACGCTGATCGCCCGCTTCGCCTAGTCCCTTATCGGAGCGCGGCCTCGACCAGGCTCTTGGCCTCCGCCGAATCCCAGGCCGCGGGTCCGGGCAAGCGGCCGAGCTCGCGCCCCTCCTTGTCGATCAGAATGGTGGTGGGCATGCCGACGGTCCTGAGAGTGGGCCCTGCGCGGGTCGTGGGATCGGCATAGACCTTGAGGTTCTCCACCTTGACGCTGTCGAGAAACTTGCGCGCCTGCTCGACGCCCCCGCGGTCGACCGCGAGCGCCACCACCTCGAACGCGTCGGAGCCAGCTTCCTTCTGCAGCCGGTCGAGCGAGGGCATCTCCTCGCGGCAGGGGGCGCACCAGGTCGCCCACAGGTTCAAGAGCACGGTTTTGCCGCGGAAATCCTTGAGCGAGCGGGGGGCGCCGGTCCCGTCGACGAAGGCAATGTCGGGGAGCGCTTCCGGGGCCTTCTTCCACACGAAGGCAGCCAGCTTGCCGGTCCCGGCGTTTGCTGTTAACGGAGGCCTCGCGGGCTGCGGGCGCCGGAAGCGTGGCATTGTCACGCGGCCCATAGCTGACGTATACCGCGCCAAATCCGAGAAGAGCTGAAATCGCCGCTACCCCGAGCAGGGTCGCAACCGGGATCGGACGGCGGCTGGCGCTCTTTGTCTGCTCGATCATCGTTTCCTAGTCCTAAGGGCCGGCTCTGGAGGGCCCTTCCCCATGACCGACAAACCGGCCAACAAGATGTGGGGCGGCCGCTTCGGCGCCTCGCCCGCTGAGATCATGGAGGAGATAAACGCCTCCATCGGCTTCGACAAGGCGCTCGCTCCCCAGGATATTCGCGGCTCGAAGGCGCACGCGGCGATGCTCGCCGATTGCGGCATCATTACGAAGGCGGATGCGCGGGAGATCACACGCGGGCTCGACCAGGTCGCGGCCGAGATCGAGGCGGGCACGTTCCAGTTCTCGCGTGCGCTCGAGGACGTGCACATGAACGTCGAGAGCCGGCTCAAGGAGCTGATCGGCGCGCCGGCCGGACGGCTGCACACGGCGCGCTCGCGCAACGACCAGGTGGCGACCGACTTCCGTCTCTACGTGCGCGACGAGATCGACGCCATCCTGCGGAGCCTGACCGGGCTCCAGTACGCGCTCGCCGACAAGGCGGCGACCCATGCCGCAACCATCATGCCGGGCTTCACCCACCTCCAGCCCGCGCAGCCGGTGACGTTCGGGCATCATCTCCTCGCCTATGTCGAGATGCTCCACCGCGACAAAGGCCGCTTCGCCGACGCGCGCCGCCGGCTCAACGAGTGTCCGCTCGGCTCGGCCGCTCTCGCCGGGACCTCGTTTCCGATCGACCGCAAGAAGACCGCCGACGCCCTCGGCTTCGACCGGCCGACGGCGAACTCGCTCGACGCCGTGTCCGATCGCGACTTCGCGCTCGAGACGCTCGCCGCCGCGTCGATCACGGCCGTGCACCTGTCGCGCTTCGCCGAGGAGATCGTGCTGTGGACGAGCCCGCAGTTCGGTTTCGTCGCACTCTCGGACAAGTTCACGACCGGCTCCTCGATCATGCCCCAAAAGCGCAATCCCGACGCGGCCGAGCTCGTGCGCGCCAAGACAGGGCGCATCGCCGGCGCGCTCCTGGGGCTCCTCGTGGTCATGAAGGGCCTGCCGCTCGCCTACTCGAAGGACATGCAGGAGGACAAGGAGACGGCCTTCGACGCTCTTGCGGCCCTGCGCCTCGCGCTCGCCGCCATGACCGGAATGGTCCTCGACATGGAACCTCGCCCTGCCGCCATGCGTGCCGCCGCCGAGAGCGGCTATGCGACGGCGACCGACCTCGCCGACTGGCTCGTGCGCGAGCTCAAGCTGCCGTTCCGCGACGCCCACCACGTCACCGGAGCCATCGTGCGGGCGGCGGAGGAGCAGGGCATCGCCCTCGAAAAGCTGCCTTTGGCTGCCATGCAAGCGGTCGAGCCGCGGATATCGAACGCCGTTTACTCCGTGCTCACCATTGAAAATTCAGTGAAAAGCCGGGTGAGCTATGGGGGAACTGCGCCACAGAACGTCGCAAAAATGGCGCGCGGGTGGATGAAGCGTTTGGAAAAGGAGCCCCGCAAGGGCTAACATTCCTCCGGATGCCCGCGCCCCTTGTGGTGCGCCCTTGGCATGGGGAATGGGCATGGGGGAGTAGGGTTCGCCAGCCGATGACGAGCGCAGCGAGGAATTTGACCATTGCCGCCGCCTTGGCGCTGGCGCTTGCCGGCTGCGGGGTCCGCGGCTCGCTCGAGACCCCGCCCGAGGCCAAGGCCGCGACCACGGCCGATGCCGACTCGGGCCAGGGCAAGGCTCCTGAGGACGCCCCGAAAGCCCACAAGGGGTTTATCCTGGACGGCCTCATCAGGTAGTGCTTCCGTCTCGACCGGTTCTCCGCGCGGGCGCCGACCAAGTGCGCTCGGGCCAACACGCAGAAGCACGACCTCTTCCATGCACCACTTCTCCTACAGGGGCGGCGTCCTCCACGCCGAGGCCGTGAGCCTCGCGCGGCTCGCCGACGATGTCGGGACGCCGTTCTACTGCTACTCGACGGCGACGCTCGAGCGCCACGTGAACGTGCTGGCAGAGGCCTTCGACGGCCAGGACGCGCTCATCTGCTTTGCCGTCAAGGCGAACTCCAATCAGTCCGTGCTCAAGACCCTGGCGCGGCGCGGCATCGGCATGGATGTCGTCTCGGAGGGCGAGCTGCGACGAGCGCTCGCGGCCGGCGTAGCGCCGGACAAGATCATCTTCGCCGGGGTGGGAAAGACCCGCGAGGAGCTCGCCTTCGCGCTCGCCCACGACATCCTCGCCTTCAATGTCGAGAGCGAGGCCGAGCTCGAGGCCTTGAGCGAGGTCGCCGCGCGTCTCGGACGGCGCGCGCGCGTTGCGGTCCGCGTCAACCCCGACGTCGACGCGCGCACGCATTCCAAGATCTCGACCGGCAAGTCGGAGAACAAGTTCGGCGTGCCCTATCTCGCCGCGCCAGCGCTCTACGCCGCGGCGCGCTGCCTCCCCGCCCTCAGCGCCGAGGGCGTCCACATGCATATCGGCAGCCAGATCACCGATCTCGCTCCGTTCCGCGACGCGTTCCGGCTCCTGCGCGACCTCGTCCTCGAGCTCCGCCGCGACGGCCACACCATCCGCCAGCTCGACATCGGCGGCGGCCTCGGCGTGCCCTATCGCAGGGACGACCCGCCGCCGCCGCACCCGGACGAGTACGCGGCCCTCGCCAAGGCGGCCCTCGGCGATCTCGAGACGCGCCTCGTGCTCGAGCCCGGGCGCATGATCGTCGCCAACGCGGGCATCCTCGTCACGCGTGTGATCTATGCGAAAGAGATGGCCGACCGCGTATTCACGATCGTGGACGCGGCGATGAACGATCTCATCCGCCCGACGCTCTACGAGGCCCATCACGAGATCTGGCCCGTCGAGGAGGCGCGCGCCAGCGAGCCGCTCGTCTTTCAAGACGTGGTGGGGCCGGTGTGCGAGACCGGCGACTATTTGGCGTTGCGCCGGCCGCTGCCGCCGTTCGAGGCGGGCGACCTCATGGCGGTGATGACGGCGGGCGCCTACGGCGCGGTCATGTCCTCCACTTACAATTCCCGCCTCCTCGTCCCGGAGGTCTTGGTGAACGGAGAACGATACGCGGTCGTCCGGCCCCGCCAGACCTACGAGGAGCTGATCGGGCTCGACAGGGTCGCCCCCTGGCTCGCCGGGTAGCTGCCGGGTTCATGACGCAATTATCCCCGCAACTTATGCTCTGCCACAGCGTTTCATGAAATCCGTTTAATGATGCGAAGAGCCGCGCACATGCTAGGCTTTGCCAATGGCCAACGACACGAGCCGACAGGGGCCTGACCGCGCCTTCGAGCGCAAGGTGCGGCTTGCCAAGCTGGCGGCGGCCTTCGAGCAGCTGTGGCTGCGGCTGTGGATCTTTCTCGGCATCGGCGGGCTCTTCCTCCTCTTCTCCTATGCCGGCCTCTGGGCACGCCTCGGCGACGCGGCACATCTCGCGCTTCTCGCCGCCTTTGCGGCCGCCTTCGTTGCGGCAATCATTTACGCCGCGCGCGTGCCGTGGCCTTCGCGCGCAGAGGCCATCCGGCGCATCGAGCGCGTCTCGGGCGTGCCTCATCGTCCGGCGTCCTCCTACGAGGACACGCTCACGGCCTCTGGCACCGACCCGGCAACGCGGACCATCTGGCAGGCCCATCGCGCGCGCATGGCGGCGCTGCTCGCGCGCCTGACGCCCGGCGGCCCGCACCCGCGCACGGACCGGTTCGACCCGTTCGCGCTGAGAGCGCTAGGTGTGATCCTGGTGCTGCTGCTCACCGCGCTCGCCGGCGACGGCGTTATCGACCGTCTCGGCTCGGCGTTTCGCCTCTCGTCCGCGGCAACGCTGGCCGAGGCCCGTCTCGACGCCTGGGTGACGCCGCCGGCCTACACCGGGCGTCCGCCGGTCATGCTCGCCGACGGGGCCGCGGCCCTCGGCAAGGCGGCGGCCGCGGCCGGCAAGGTGCAGGAGGTCCCCGAGAAGAGCGTCGTCATCGTGCGCGCGAGCGGGGCCGGCGCCGAGCGCCTGGCCCTCGAGCTCCCGTCGGCGACGGCGCCCAAACGCATCGAGGCCGAGGCCAAGGTCGACGCCCATGGCGTGCAGGAGATCCGCTATGTGCTCGAGCGCTCGACGGCGATCCGGGCCCTTCTCGGCGATCACCCCGTCGCGGCCTGGCAGCTCGACGTAATTCCCGACAAGACGCCGCAGATCTCCTTGAGCAGGCCCCCGGAGGTGACGCCGCGCGGCTCGATGAAGCTCACCTATAAGGCCGAGGACGACTATGGCCTCGCATCCGGCGAGGTGAAGCTCGAGAAGCTCGCACCGGCCAAGACTGATCCCGCCAAGAACTGGGCTGCCGCCGAGCGGCCCAAGGGCCCGCGCCCGCCGCTCCAGCGCCCGCCGCAGCTCACGCTGCGCCTGCCCCAGGCCGGAGCGAAGGTGGCAGAGGCTTTCACCTACTTCGAGTTCGCCTCCCATCCCTGGGCCGGCCTCAAGGTGCGCATGACGCTCGAGGTGAAGGACGTTGCCGGCCAGACGGGGCGCAGCGTGCCCCTCGAGCTCGTCTTGCCGGAGCGCCGCTTCACGAAGCCCTTGGCGCGCGCCGTCGTCGAGCAGCGGCGCAAGCTCCTCGACGACCCGCGCTATCGCGACCAGGTCATGACGGCGCTCGATGCGCTCACTCTCGAGCCCGACGACTTCATCGACGACCTGCGCGTCTACCTCGGCTTGAGATCGGTCTATCACCGCCTCGAGAACGACCGCTCGCGCGCCGCGATGGCGAGCGTCGTCGAGCAGCTCTGGCATATTGCGCTCCGGATCGAGGACGGGAGCCTGTCGGACGCCGAGCGGGCGCTCAGGGACGCCCAGGAGCGACTCGCCAAGGCGCTCGAGAACGGCGCCTCCGACGAGGAGATCAGGGCCCTCATGCAGGAGCTGCGCCAAGCGCTCGCCGAATACATGAAGCAGCTCGCTGAGAAGAACGGGGAGAACGGCGAGCCGCCGCCCGAAGGCCAGAACAGCCAGCAGCAAATGCTCTCCCAACAGGACCTCGAGCGCATGATGAAGAACCTCGAGGAGATGGCCAAGAACGGCTCGCGCGAGCAGGCCCAGCAGCTCTTGTCCGAGATGCGCGACCTCATGGAGCGCATGCAGGCCGGCCGGATGAGCGAAGCCGAGGCCCAGAAGAACCGCGAGATGATGGAGATGATGGACGACCTCGGCGGCATGGTCGGCGACCAGCAGCAGCTCCTCGACGATACATTCGAGGAGCAGCGCGGCGGCGACCAAGGCGGCCAGAAGCCGCCGCCGGGCATGAAGGGCATGGGCAGCGAGGACGGTCAAAAGGGCCAGAGCGGCGCGCCGCCGGGCAAAGGTCAGCGCGCCCAGCGCGGACAGCGCGGCCAGCGGGGCGGCCAAGGCCAGCAGGGCCAAGGCGACCAGCTTGGCCAGGGCCAGGAGGGGAACGAAGGGCTGGGCCAGCTCGGCGAGCGCCAGCGCGAGCTGCGCGAGCGGCTCGGCCAGCTGCAGCAGAAGCTCCGCGAAAAGGGCGGGGGCACGTCAAACGAGCTCGACGCGGCGCGCGAGGCCATGGAAGGCGCCGAGCAGGCGCTCGAGCAGGGCAATCTCGAGGAGGCGGTCGAGGAGCAGTCGCGGGCCCTCGATCAGATGCGCCAGGGGGCGCAGTCGATGGCGCAGGAGATGCTGCGCAATATGCCCCAGCGCTACGGCCAGGGCGGCGACACGCCGCGCGATCCCCTGGGCCGCCCGCAGCGCTCGCAGGGGCCGGACCTCGGCACTTCCGTCAAGGTTCCCGACCAGATCGACATCCAGCGGGCGCGCGAGATTCTCGGAGGAGCTGCGCCGGCGCCTCGGCGAGGCGACCCGCCCGCCGGTCGAGCTCGACTACCTCGAGCGCCTCCTGCGCCGGTTCTAGTCCCTATGGCGCGGACGGGGCGGCCGGAGCCGCCCCGGGCCACACGTATCCAGCCCCTATCACCACCTCGTGCAACGACAGAGACGTCGCGATGGTGCCCTGCTTCGGCGCCTCTCCGCTCCTCCAGCGCATAAACTGACGCCACAGATCGCCCGGCATCTCCGTGAGCCCCACGAACGGCTCCATGAGCCAACGCGGCAGCCACGGCGACTTGAGGTCCTTGAGCGACCAGGATCGCCCTCCGGTGAGCGCACCGCTGAGCGAGGCCCAGATGAACTTGTACTCGACGAAGTAGGAGCCGCGACCCGCACGCAGCTCGAGGCCGGCCATGAGCTGGGCTGCGGGTCCCGCGTATTGGTATTCGTGGGTCCTGCTCTTTGCGCTCTCTCCGGCGAACCACACCTCGACGTGGGGCACCGCCACGCCGGCGCCGATACCGAGGTAGGGCCGAATGCGCGGCGTCACCGGCGCGAGCCGCGCAAGGCCCGTGAGCAGAAGCACGTTGTGGCCGTGCGTGAACTCCAGCCGATCGAACAATTGGGTGAGGCGCAACGGCGAAGGTGCCGGCTGCCCCTTCAGCGTGCCGGCCGTCTCCACGTCCTCGATGACGCCGTTCTCGATCTTGCGGCCGTGCGCGCCCTTGCCGAGCCGGGCGATGGCCTTGTTGTGCAGGAAGTCGACCATGAGCCCAGTCGCGCCGGACCAGCGGATGGCGCGCACGCCGCCGTCGATCGGGAAATAGAGTGCATCGCCGTCCCAGCCGAGGCGCTTGAGCTCGAGGTCCGTCCCGTCCGGCCGTTTGATCTCGACGTTGCTCCGATAGTAGTAGGGCGCACCCACGTAGCCGCTGACGACCGTCTCCTTTCCAGAGGGCGGCCAAGCGGTGGAGATTCCGTCGGCAGCACCTCTTGCGGCTGTCTCGGTGCCCCTTGCTGCGCCGGTCTGCTCGAACCACGGCGCGAGAACGACCGCAGCCAGCAACAGGATTGCCGCCACGGCTCCAATGCTCTCGATCGCGGCGGGAACAAGCGGCCGCTCGCCGGCTCGCGCAAGCCGCCGCGCGGCTAGGGTCGCGTTTCGCATGCCGACGAGGTTCTCTTGCGCCGTGCCGGACAATCCCGGCAATCACGTGCTCGATCGTCTTTTCCCATCGGCGCCATGATTAGCCGACGCCGCCGCCACACCAGAAGCGATTTCTGCGCCGACTTCACAGACCCGCCCGGCAGGCCGGAACAACTTTCATGAGGGGCCCAATCTCGGGGAGCCCAAGCGCTCGAGCATGCGATGGACCGCGACGATCTGCGGCGCCTCGCGCGTCAGATAGGCGCGCCCCGTGTAGCCCCACCAGTCCCAGCAGCGCCTGCGGATTGATGGCGCTCGTCTCCGCCTGCGGGAACAGCACGATGAGCCTGTTGGTGTCGGCCCAGCGGGCAAAGCCCGTATCGCGGACGAAAGCGTCGCCCGCCGCCTCCTTATTCTGGGCACATCCGTGAAAGGCGATGTGGACCCGGCAGCGCTCCGAAGTCGCACAAGCGGTTGGAATATAGACGGTGCCCTCGTCGGCGAGGCCGTGAGTGTCGAGACCCTCGGTGAACGGGCGCTGGTCGAAGGTCACGAAGGTGCCTGACGGGGCGTCGGAGCGCGGATTCAAGGGTCCGTAGATGTGGGCGAGCAGGTCGCCGGCCTGGTCGTAGTCGCAATCGACCACATAGGGGCGCGAGGAGGCCGAGCACGCGAGCCCCTCGGCATCGGTCACGAATGCATGGCCGGCCGGCAGGCTCGCCACTTCTTTGAGACTGCTCGGGCGGAAGCCCGAGCTTCGCGTAGAATTCCGCCGCCGCGTCGACGATCGCGGGTACGACCGTGTGATCCTCGGTTCCCGAGAAGAGATAGACGCGATCGTCGAGCACGTCCGTGATCGGATCGATGCGATTGTCCTCGGCAAGCCGCCGCGCCTTTTCGGCGAGCATCGGCGGGTTCGGCACGCCCCACAGCGCAAGGGCGTTCAGCATGCAGCCGTTGACCGCCTTCGACAGATTGAGAAACGCCACGCCCGGCCCCGGCATGAGATCGGCGTACAAGCTCTCCGCACAGCCATAGGGCCCGCCGGCGATGATGGCCGCGCCCTTGACGAGACGCGAGTGGGCGAGCTGGAACTGGCCGGCCATATAGGCCCCGGAGGAAATTCCGGAGACCGACGTCTCTCCAATCTCCGCATCGAGGGGCGGCAGCGGGCGGCGATCCTCATTGCCGCACGCCGCGGTGACGGCGGCCAGGCTCGCCGCAACGAGGCCGGCGATGGCTCGCGGGCGAATTGGATTCTTCGTCGGCGTGGGCATGCGCGGGGCTCTCGGTCGAGAACAGACTAGCGCTCCTCATGGGGAAGGTCGATGCGAAGCGCGCAATGCCTTCCCGGACCTTGTCGGTAGCGTTACCCGCGCAATCAAGGCGCGCCGAGCAGGGCCGCCACATGATCGCCAATGGCGAGGCTCGACGTCAGGCCCGGGCTTTCTATCCCATAGAGGGCCACGAGCCGCTCGATGCCGTGCTCCGCCGCCCCGTGAATGGCGAAGTCGGGCACCGGCTCGCCTTTGCGGTAGATCTTGGGACGAATTCCCGTGTAGCCCGGCTGAAGCGCGCCTTCGGGCAGGCCCGGCCAATAGCGGCGCACCTCGCGCTCGAAGGTCGCGGCCCGATCGCCCGCCCGGTCCTCGAATGCATAGTCGATCTCGTCCTTCCACTCGAGATCGGGGCCGAACCTCGCCTGGCCTGCCACGTCGAGCGTCAAGTGAATGCCGAGCCAAGCCCCCTGTGGCACGGGATAGACGAGATGGCGGAACGGCGATTTCCCGGCGAGCATGAAGTAATGGCCTTTGGCGGGAAAGGTCTCCGGCACCTGATAGTCTCCGAGCCCTCCGAGCGACCGGCCGAGGACGCTGCCGCCGAGACCGGCGGCAAGGACGAGGTTGCGCGATGTCAGCGGCTGCTCTGCGTCTCGAGTCGCTATTTCGAAATCACCGCTCTGCGTCCTGTGAATTTCGCTCACGGGTGTCGAGAGCACGATCGAGCCGCCCGCGCTCTGTATGTGGCCCTCGAGGGCCAGCATGAACGCGTGGCTGTCGACGACGCCGGTCGAGGGCGAGAGATAGGCTGCGACGCAGGCAAGCTCGGGCTCGAGCGCCTGCGCCTCCGCGGCCTCGAGATAGACGAGGTCGCCGACCCCGTTGCGCTCGGCCGTCGCATGGATCCGCCGCAGCACCTCGATCTCCGCCTCGCTCGTCGCGACGAGCAGCTTGCCGTAGCGCTGGTGCGGGACGCCGTTCTCGGCGGCGAAGCGGTAGAGAAGCTCCTTGCCCTTGACGCAGAAGCGCGCCCTGAGACTGCCGGGCGGATAGTAGAGCCCCGCGTGAATGACCTCGCTCGAGCGCGAGCTGACCTCGGTCCCGATTTGCCCATGGCGCTCGAGAACGAGCACCTCGTGGCCTTTGAGCGCGAGGGCGCGCGCAATCGCCAGGCCGACCACGCCAGCCCCGATGACCGCCGTCTCAACGTCCGTTGTCATGAGCAAATTGGGTTCGTTTTGCCAAAGCTACTCGCGGAGAGCACCTGGGTTGCGCCTCCGGCCCCGATGACCGCCGTCTCACGTCCCCTGCCATTCGCCCCCAGCATCCGCAAGCGTTCACGACCGCGCCAGGCGTAGCCTATCGTCGAGCCCGATGACAGGCCGTCGGCCGGGGCTTGCACCCGCGGGGCGCTGTTTTCCCACGTGAAATTGGGTTCGTTCTGCCAAAATGCTCAAGGACGGTCCAGTCGCCCCGCCTTTCGCTGTGTGACGGGGCACGTTTCTATGAATCAACCGCGGTCCCACTCTTTCGCTCGTGGCAAAATTAAGTTCGTTCTGCCAAGCGACGTATATGATCAGAAGACTGATCATATCTCCTCTTAGACCAACGGGTCAGGGAGCCCTCTAATCCGGACGGACCGTCTACCCCGCATACTGACAGGTCGTTCGCACAACCCCGGACTCGGTCAAGAGCCCCAGGCGATGCCCTGGGGCTCTTCATGGCCAGTCTCGTCACACGGTTGCACGCCAACGACGGTGTCGAGGCTGTCGGACCAAACTTGGTGTGCATATCGCGGCTGGCGATGACTAGGCGACCGGCCCAACTCAGGCATCCTTCGCCTCTCCGTAGCCTCAAGCACCCTTCTGCCCAACCATAAGCGCCGGTTCAATCGACCGGCGCTTATGTGTTCTCTGAGTTGCAGCTCCGTCACAAGGCGCCGCTCAATCGCGCTCCGGCCTCGATCTGGCCGACAAACAGTGCCGCGCGCAATGCTATCGCTACCGTTGGGCGGGACGGTGCGGGACCCCGTATCCGTCGGACGATCAGCGGGCGTCTCCAACTAGCCGCTACGATGGGTCGTTCGACTGCGATCTACCGCCTCGGCCGCCTTGGAGAGCCCTAGCCCAACGCTGGGGCTCTTCTATTATCTGACGCCCGCGACGCCTGGGAGGATCCCACTCGCGCCGAGTCGCAACCGTTCCCCACGGTTGTTGGCAATCCGTGCGCTGGATGACGCCGCGTGCAGGGGTGTTTGGCGGTGCGTGCGTTCCGGCAGAGTTGGCCTGTTACCTCCGCCCTAGCTACGTGTTAGACGTAATTTACGTGTGAAGGTCCCAACGAATTAGTCCTGGAAATGAAACAGAACGTCACCCTCACCTTGGATCGCGACCTTTTGCGCAAGGCGCGCGTCATGGCGGCCGAACGGGGAACATCAATTAGCAAGCTGCTCGCCGACGAGTTGCGTCGCCTCATCACGGACGCGGACCGATATGCTGCCGCCAAAGATCAGGCGCTCCACGAACTTGCCAGAGGACATCACTTAGGTGGGCGGCCCGCCAGCCGACGGGCGGTGCATGAGCGATAAATGCGCAAGCATCTCCAACGTCTGAGAGCTCAGGGCCTGCGACCGATCCAGCTCTGGGTGCCGGACGTTCGCACGCCTGCCTTCAAGGCAGAGGCGCATCGCCAGTCGCTGGCTGTCGCCGGTAGCAAGCATGCCGGCAAGGATCAGGCGTTCATCGACGCTGTGTCCGACTGGCGCCCTGACGAGGACCAAGGATGAAGCGGGCGAGATCTGGACGCTTTCAGGCGGCAAGCACTCTGCGGGCAAACCACGCCCGGCCGTAATCCCTTGACCGTGGTTCTGAAGCGAAGTATAGACACAGCATATATACACGCAAGGGAGCGAACGGTGAAGGCAAAGCTATTCATGAATGGTGGCAGTCAGGCTATTCGGCTCCCCGCTGAATTTCGGTTCGAAGGCAATGAAGTTGATATCCGGCGCGATCCTGTGACGGGCGATGTGGTGATTTCGAAACCGATGCAATCCTGGCAGGAGTATTTCGACTGGGTGCGCACGTTGGCTCTGCCCGACGATCTTATGGCAGGCCGTGATCAGCCTGAGGACGCCATGCGCGATCCGCTCACGAGATCGAGGCGCCGGCGTGGCTGAGTTCTTGCTCGATACCGATACTGCCTCGCGGCTTCTTCGGGCTGAGCGCGCGAGTGTCACCAGCATGCGTCGATCCGGCGCCACGGCATTATCGATCTCAAGCGTCACCATGGCGGAACTGCTCTACGGCGCTCGTCTGCGCGTGGACACGCCAGCGGTGATGGCCGCCATACGCGCTTTCCTTGCGCGCATACGGATCCACTCCTGGGATGAAGAAGCCGCCGAGGCCCATGCTCGGATTCGTGCCGATGCCAAGCGCCGCGGCCGAAGCGCTGGCACGTTTGATATCATGATAGCCGCCCATGCTGTGGCTCTTGGCGCAACATTGGTCACAAGCGACACGGCCATCAAGAACCTAAAGATCGATGGCTTGAAGATTGTCGCCTGGTAGACGGCGGACCAATTTCGGCAGCGGCTTTGTTCAATGTGGGGCCCGTGCCGCGTCCTCCTGCATCATGGGAGGCAGCGGCGCGATTGCAGGTCAGGGCGAGGCGCTTCTTTAAGCGCAGGCCTGGACCGTGCTTCTCGTCTTGGTCGATGAACATGATCCCAGCCGCCTCGAGGCGCGCTCGAATACGGATCAATGTTTGAGGTTGCTCGTACTTCGCTGCCAGCCGTCTCGATCCGCTTCAGCGTAGCCAATCCAAGTCGAGGCCCGCGCCGCGAGCTCGGTCTGACTCGATGTCAAGTAGACCGCGCGCAGCCGGATTTGGCTTGGACGGATCATTGCCGACCTGTCGCCCAGGTTGCTATTTGGATCGGGCTGGCGGGTACCTCAATTTGACGTAAATGGCATCGTTATCGGAAAGCTGTTTTTGAGTCACCGCATGCGTTATGAGCTCGATTAGTACCGGCAAATTCCAGGGTGAGGGTGTGAGGTATCAAAGTCCTCCGCGACCGCCTCCTCGCGGAGATCCCCGACCTCGACGAGGACACCCTCGCCGACACGCTCGAGGGAATCACCGATCTCAAGGAGATGCTAGCCGAGCTCGTCCGCTCGGCACTAGACGATGAAGCCCTCGCCTCGGGCCTCTCCACACGTCTTTCCGACATGAAGGCCCGCCTCGAGCGGCTGGAGACCCGCGCCAGGCGCAAGCGCCAGCTCGTGCTCGAGGCGATGACGCAGGCCGAGTTGAAGCGGCTCGAGGAGGCCGACTTCACGGCCTCGCTGCGCCAGGGCGCCCCGGCGCTCGAGGTCGTGGCCGAGGACAAGATCCCCGTCGCCTATTGGAAGCCGCAGCCAGCCGAAGCTCGACCGGCAAGGCCTGCTCGCGGCCCTCAAGAACGGCGTCGACATCGACGGCGTGGCCTTGGCCACGCCAACCCTGCAACTCAGCGTGAGGACCAAGTGACATGGCGTTCACCGAACAACAGTGTCAGGCCTTAAAGGCCAAGCTCAGATACCGGCATGTGAAGACCAGAGCCAGCAACGGGGCGACCATCGCCTACGTCGAAGGCTGGCATGTCATTGCCGAAGCCAACCGCATCTTTGGCTATGACGCCTGGGATCGCACCACTCTGTCGCCGCGGTGTCTCTGGAGCGAGAGGCAGCGCGGCCAGTTGCTGTGCTGCTACTCGACCAAGGTGCGCATCACCGTGCGCGCCGGCGGCACCGTCACCGTGCGCGAGGGCATCGGCACCGGCATCGGCCGCTCGTCCTTCCCAGAAGTCGCGCACGAGATGGGGCTCAAGGCCGCGGAAACCGACGCCACCAAGCGGGCGCTGGCCACCTTCGGCAATCCGTTCGGGCTCGCGCTCTACGACAAGGACTTGAGCCACGTCACACGGCGCACCAAGCAAGCGCTGTCGGGCGCCGCACCGGTGCCAGAGGAGACCGAGCAGCCGGAGCTCGTTCTGCGGTCGGAGACCGGCCGTGACGAGCGCTTCGAGGATGCCAACGCCTTCGTTGCGGCGACCCTCAAGGCGATCGCGCGACTTAGCACGATCGACGCCGTGTACGCCTTCTGGGAGCAGAATCTCGCCGCGTTCCGCGCCCTGCGGCGGACGACAAACGGCCGCGATCCCGGATCCGGTGGCGACCATCATTGCCACGCTCAAGGGCAAGGCCCGCACCTTGGGCTGGCCGCCGCACGAAATTGCCCAGAGCAAAGCGAGAGACGCGCAGACACCAATGCGGCGCGCGAGCGGTCGGCGCTGGCCTATCCGAAAGACCAGCGCCTGCGCGATAAAGCCCATCTCGCCTTCGTCGCCAGCCAACCGTGTCTCGTTTGCGGGCGGCGGCCCTCACATGCCCACCACCTGCGCTTTGCCCAACCGCGCGCCATGGGCCTCAAGGTGTCGGATGAGTTCGCGGTGCCGCTCTGCAATGGCCATCACGACGAACTCCACCGAACCGGCGACGAACGCGCGTGGTGGGCCCGGCACGGCATCCTCGAGCCGCTCAAGTATGCGGCGCGACTGTGGGCGGCATCGAGGCAGCACAGCGATGCTAGGGAGTCGAGCGGACAAGACGTGCCGCGCGCCAGTGACGCGAGCGCCACCGTCGCCGGAACTGATGCTGTGCCACGTTAATGTCCATTGCAAAAGCAACTCCGGTCGGTGCCGAGGCTCTCTGCCACAGCCGTAAGGAGCACCATTCAGTGTGTCCGCTAGCTCGGGGCGCCCTCATACCGTTGTCGTTCGTATCCCCGAGTCTTTTGGGCGGTCGTAAGTGCGAGAGGGTTTGCCCTGCTGTGATTACGGTTATCCTTTGCCAAGTTTCACTATTTCCGAGTTGGTGAAGGTCGACGTGGCGGTAGGTTCAGTGAGTAGGCCGCGCAATATCATCACGTCGCCACCAGCCCAATGATGATCCCTCGTCATCTTAGGCACACCCTCGAAGGAGATCCGCTCCGGAAAGCGCTGATCATAGAGCGCCAGCGAGAAAGTCCAGGCACACTTCGAGGAGGACTGCTGCGGCTGTTCCGTGAGGCGCGCGAACAGCGACGGATCGCGCAGGCCAGCGACCGTAAGCGCCACGAGCCGATGCAAGGCGCCATCGCCAAGGCCGTACCAATTCTCCCCGCGCGCGGCGCCCATCTCGGCAAGCATAACCAACGGCGTCGCCGAGAAGGCGTGATAGTGCAAGGCGCGAGGACCGCGGGCCAGTTCCAGCGGGAGCGCACCGTCGGCGCGAATATCCTGCGCGGCATCAGCCATGATGCGACGGGCTTCCTCCCAGTGCCGCTCGTTGCCGGTGGCGAGCCCCGTTGCGGCGAGGCCGAGGCCAAGCCAGTACCAATGGTTATTGCGCCGATGTCGGGGGCGGTCGTCGAAGAAGGCTCGGGCGGCGGTAGCGATGCGATCGAGCCAGGGCTCGATCGCAGCGCGCTGCTCCGACGTCACGTGCGGTTTGACTTTGAGGTAGCCGATCGCGAGTCCGGCGAGGTCCCATTTTCGGCGGTACTCACTCTGCCGCGTGGCGATCTGGCCCAACCAAGCCTCGCCTTCTGCCCATGCGGCGAGCCATTCGCCTGCGCACCGACCGGCGTCGGCGCGCGTCCTATTGTTCGGTGCGGTCAACGAGAGGTCGGCCTGCGAGGTCACAAAACGTAGATAGCCCGTCAGCGGCTGCAACGCGGCAGCGGCGATAGCCTCCTGTTTTGGGTCGACCCGGGTCGTGGAGGGGGATGGAATGTTGAGATCTCGGACCGGCGGCGGAGGGCTGGGGCAAGCGAGCGTCACGTCGGCGTTTAACGCCAGAGCGATGACGGTGATCAAACATGTTGCGCACGTTACTCGACTGACGCGGGAATTCATTGCAAGACGCTCTACAAGATGACCGATACAGGTCTCAAAGTGCGGCAGGTTCTGCTAAAAACAGGTTAGTGTCGTCTATAATGACTGACAAAGGTGGCGCCACTTTGATGGGAAGCTGGGATGAGGAGCTGGTCGAATTCTGTTCTGATCCAGCGCAAGGTAGCCAAGCGTGTCGCCGTCGATCTCCGCCGCGACTGTTGATAAGCCCCGCCCCCATCACAGACGACCGGATGGGCCTTGGAAACAGTTCCGAAGTCGCCCACGACGGTTTCGTCGCCCTGTGGCGCTTGAGGGTCCGATAATTCAACGCGGGCCGCAGACGCGACGGCGGAGGTCGCGCCCACTAGCCCGCTGACGCGACGCGCGGGGACACGCCGCGAGGTCTAAAGAGAATGTCGCGATCTTAGCGAGAGAGAGTTGCATCTACGAGACAGGTCCGGGAGAAAATACGCTGCTATCCCCGTTATTCACACAACGCGGATAGCGGACCCGGTAAGGATGTGGAGATGCGGCTCGATAGTCTCACTAGCACGGAGTTGACGCTGGCGACGGTGGCGGTGTGGGTCGCATTCACCGCCGTCGTCGGCTTCATGGATGACAGGAATCAAATTCTTGGCTCGCCGAGCAAGGCTCATGCCGCCTTCGGCGATCAAGGCGAAAGAGGGAAAGGGCCGCGCAACATGCTTTCGAGGATCCTTCGCTACAAGGGGCCGCACGGGCATACTGAAGATTCCCTCGGCGTGATCGTGACGCCACACAGTGCTCTTGAACTGCGGCGCTGGCGTCAGGCAGAGCTTGCGTCTGCTAGACGTCGCGGAGATGCGGCGACCGTTGCACTCATCGATAAATCCTTGCGTACGAGCCCGACAGGCCAGTTTTACACCAGCGACGACCCTTAGTGTAAGGGACGCCCGTGACCCGCACCGCCGTCTGGCTCGTTCAGCGGGCAACAGTCCACCAAGCCTTCCAGTCGAATTGCTGTGCTGCTCTTCGTGGTCGCGCTCTTCTCGCCCCAGGACTTCGAATGTCGCGATCGTCGTCGGCACCCTGCGTTCGGGCTCGCCGGGCTCTCGCGTATGGGCTCACAGGATCGCGCCTGCGTCCGGGTCTTGCGTGCGTCGCCGTGGAAGCTCTCCCGTCACGCGCACAACGCTTATCTCCAGACGTGGCTCGGAATCGGCGCTGTTGGCGCTATGCTCGCGGGGCTTAATCCACGACGATCGCGCCTTTGGCTGACTGCTACTCGATTAGAATGGTCCTCGTATGAAGTCGGATCCCGCTATGCTTGGCGCTACTGACCATTCTTCTGTGACTATGGGCCAGATGCGAAAGCTCGGGGCACCGTCGCAATATCATATAAGCCATCCCGGCAGTTCTTTTTCATAACCTCACAAAAACGGCCGATCTTGTCTCGGTATTGGTAAACCTTGTCAGGCGTCGCGCGCGCCGTGAAGACGGTATATCGGAGGCCGGCCTGCGGGCTGCGCACCACTATAAAATCAAAGTAGTTGCGAAGTGTGCTGGCTTTGAAACCCTCGCGACTTGCCACATGCCAGCCGCAGGCCGAGCGCCCGCACGGTTCAATCGCCTCGAGGTCAATGGCAGCCTCAGCAACAGAAATCCGAGCCCCCGTACGCTTATCCCGCCAAGTAAGATCATAAGCCGGATCCTGTGTCTCCCAGCGCTGCGCGTCGGCATTCCAAACATCTAGAAATGAGTGCGATTCAAGATTATGCGCATCATAGACGTCGATTCGACGCGTCGAGTGCCCGAGCCTCCTGAGTACAGCCTGGACGAGACCCGCCCTCGTGCTGCACTCCATGTGAGCCAGCTCCGCGCGCTCCGCCTTTGCGTGGGCGGCGACCTTTTCAGCCATTATATAAGGGTATGGCCAATCGGCACGAAACTCGGCGTCGATATTGTGCTGGCTGTGGTCGTTGACAAAGATGCGTACGGCGTCCGACACCGTGTGCAAAGATCCGCCTTGCGAGATAGCCGATAATTCGATTACGGCATCGAGTGCTGCTCTATGGCGCGCCACCGCCAACCAGGCACTGGCACCCCAAACCGCGAGACCACCACACAACAGCGTGCCACCAATGGCAAGGGGTACTCTCCAGCGTCGTATGGTGGCATGCAGGCTACCCGTTAGAGGCATGCCTAGTCGTCTTGGCCCGAACTGCATCTAAGCTGGCATCGCTGCGTCCATGGCATCAGTCACACCCTCAAACCCGGCAAAGGTAAGGCGATCGCCAAGGACCTTCGCAGCCTTGATTATTCCGTGAGTTTTCTCGTTGGCGGTAGCTCCCCAAACACGCGCAGCTACGGTTCAACGAGCGCTTCGACTTCAAACGTTGCCAGGCGCTTGCCCGTCTCGTTGATGCTGGTTGCCCACATTGTGATGAGAGCGAGCGTCGTCGCCTTTGCGAACCGCGCCTTAAGTTTGAGCCGATACGCGCGATCCTCCCGCTCCGCTTGCCAACGCGTTACCAAAGCGCCAAGGCGCTTAAGCTCGCTGATTGCTTCCCCTTTCGCCGCTTTCGCAACGTGATCTGATGATAGGCGGTGCGCGATAATTGTGACTCCCGTAGATGAATTCCAGCGTGTACCCTCGGCTAGGCACGGTCACCTAAGCCTCATGCCGGCACGGTGCTCGCCGTTACGCTGACTTAAACTCCAAAGCTCGCAATCATGGGGCATCACGATGAGAGCTCTTGTGTTCGGCCTTGCCGCGGTGGCATTTTTTAGTGTCGTCAATGGCGCCATTTTTCATTTCAGCAGCGGGCAGGACTCGCTCCTTTACTACGGTATTCTTGGCTTGGTCCCTATAGACTGGTTGTTAATTGGTGCTTGGATGGGAATTGTCATTGGCCTCACTTATCGCGGAGTTCAGAGCGCAAATAGCGTCGCGGTTTTCATGGCGGGAGCGGCGGCAGCTTTGGTGTGTACTCTTATCGCTCATGCCGTGCAATTTCTGTCGTTCATGCATTGGGATTTGAATGGTTTCATTCGGTACCTTGGTTCTGTTGGCGACGCATGGGGGATGGGCCCATGGTACTTTTGGTTGTCTGCCGCGCTGGCGTCGTTGACAGGGGGAATAGCTGCGGTCATTGTCGATGCGGTCTAGGTCCTGATCGACCTCGATCTCGAGATTTTTCGACCGTGGTCCCGATACTGGCCTCAAACTCGGTGTCGAAACGGGTGACGATATCGAGGTCTTTCTCAAAATCGAGGGCAGCTCCTGTGTAAACCCACGCCCTGGCGCACCTCGGCCTTTGCTGCCGCTGGGGGGAGAAGGGTTGGCCGAGCGGTGAAAAGCAAACGCTTAGGGCGCATACTTCATTAGTTTGTCCATTCCACACCTCGGCCCGCTCGCCGAAGGTAACGTTCCCTCCGGATGGACCTGTCAGTGGTATCCGCCCGCCATCGCCGCCATCAGGTTGGGCGCCTTCGTCTCCGTGTGCCACGAGATGGCAGAACGGACCTCAACGGCGAGGCCCGCGTTAGACGCGCCCGATGCTCGAGTAGGTGAAGCCCGCGGCCCTGGCGGCCGCCGGCTGGAAGACATTGCGCAGGTCGACGAGAACGTCGCCCCTCATGACGGCCCGGGTCGCCTCGAGGTCGAGCGCCCGGAACTCGTTCCACTCCGTAATCACAGCCAGAACGTCCGCGCCCGCCGCCGCGCCGAGCGCGCTCTCGCACCACTCGACGTCCGGAAGCAGCGCCTCGGCATGCCGGCGGCCCTGCGGATCGAAAGCGCGAACTTTCGCGCCGCGCTGCTGCAAAATCGGGATGATGACGAGCGAGGGCGCGTCGCGCATGTCGTCGGTGTTGGGCTTGAAGGTCACGCCGAGGACGGCGATCGACTTGCCTTGAACCGAGCCGCCCGCCGCCCTCTCGATGCGCCCGGCCATGGAAATCTTGCGCTCGTCGTTGACGCGGCTCACCTGCTCGATGATCGACACCGGCACTTTGGCTTCGCGCGCCGTGCGGATGATGGCCGATACGTCCTTGGGGAAGCACGAGCCGCCGTAGCCGGGGCCGGGATGGAGAAACTTGTCGCCGATGCGCCGGTCCTTGCCGATGGCGCTCGCCACCTCCTGCACGTCGGCCCCGAGCTCCTCGCAAAGGTCGGCGATCTCGTTGATGAAGCTGATCTTCAAGGCGAGGAACGCATTGGCGGTGTACTTCGCGAGCTCGGCCAATTCGCGCGAGACGAACATGATCGGCGCGTTGCGGATGGCGAGAGGCTTATAGAGCGCTTCCATCATCAGCGGGCGCGCGCGTTGTCGGTGCCGACGAGCACGCGGTCGGGATGGGTGAAGTCCTGGATGGCCGAGCCCTCGCGCAGGAACTCGGGATTGGAGCAGACGGCGAAGTCCGCATCGGGGCGCGCCAGCTTGAGCCGGCGGTCGATCTCGCGGCCCGTGCCCACCGGCACCGTCGACTTGGTCGTGATGACGGTAAAGCCGTCGAGATGGCGCGCGAGGTCGTCGACGGCGGAGAAGACGTAGGTGAGGTCGGCGTGACCGTCGCCGCGGCGCATGGGCGTGCCGACGGCGAGGAACACGATGTCGGCCTCGGCGACGGCCGGCCCGAGCGCGGATGTGAAGCGGAGGCGCCCGGCCCGCATGTTGCGCGCCATCAGCGCCTCGAGGCCCGGCTCGTAGATCGGCGAAACGCCGCGGCCAAGCTCGGCAAGGCGCCTCTCGTCCTTGTCGACGCAGGTCACCTCCCAGCCGAACTCGGAGAAGCAGGCGGCCGAGACGAGCCCGACGTAGCCGGCGCCGATCATGCAGATTTTCAAGGCCTGGTCTCCTTGGCGAGAGGCGCCGGCTCCCCAGCGGTCCGGCCCTTCGCTAGCTCAAGGCGCCGCGCCGGGCAACGAAAAGACGCGGCTCAAGGCGGCAATCCTATGGAGGGCACACCGCCCTACCGCACGCTCAGCCAGCTTGGCGTCCGCCGACGTTCCTGTCGAACAACCTAGAAGAGCAGCACGTGCCCTCGGAGCTCGCACGCCTCAGGCGAAGCTGTTGGGAGCGCAGGAGCTGATGGGACACCATGTCGCTCCGCGCAAGGCTTGAAGGCAAAGCCGATCCTAATTGGCGAAGGATGAGGAGCCGCCCACGCTGTCCACTCAGGGTGGGCGGTCGCCCCTAAAACCAGCTCGAGCTGCGATCGCGGCAGCTGGCCCCCTTCCCGGATGAGACCGAGAACTCGGCCGCATAGGAGGCGCCCGATCCGAGACTGACCTCGCCGACGACGCTCTCTCCGCCGGCATCGACAGAGAAATCGCCGGCCTGGTTGATGTTCGAGCCGCCACCGGATCCACCATTGCGGATGGTGAACCGGTAGGTGCCACTTGCGGGCGCCGCCGACGACACGACGGCATAGAGCGCGACGCCACTACTTTTGCGGGATGACCGAATCTCGCATCGCAGTCCGCCACTCGCCGCCTCAGCGCTCATCCCCAAGTCGAGGACAGCTGAGCCTGCACCGACCACAGCGGAGAGGCCGACCGCGAGCGTCGCGGCCGATAGAACAAGCGCAGTCTTCCGTATCGACATTGTCTGATCCTCCCAGATCGCGTGGGAGAGGAGGGCAACCATCGCCCTCCTCCACCTGGGCGCCGCATTACCAGCCGCCCTGGACGACGATCGATGAGTTGTTATGTCCCGCCTGGGTGACGTTGGCCTTCTGGCCCTTGCCGACCTGAATCACCGCCGTGGCATTGCCCTTGCCTGACTGCGTCGTCGTGGCGGAGTTGTTGGCGCCGAACTGCGCGATGCCGGTCAAGTTCTTGCCACCGGTCTGCGACACGGTCGCCTTGTTGGCGCGACCGGCTTGGCCGACGGCGGCCTGGTTTCTGGTGCCGTACTGATACGAGTTCACATAGTTCCAGATGCCCTCCTGATGAATGGTCAGGTCGTTACGTCGGCCATACTGGCCAGCCGCGACGGCATGGCCTTTGCCGTACTGCATGATTGTCACTCGCGAACTGTTGCCGGCGACGGCCGCCGAACTACCCAGTCCCACAAGCGTCGCGAGAGCGCCTGCAGCAATCCAAAACCGTGTCATTGACTTCCTCCATCAGAAAGAGCGGGTGCCATTCCCCCGGCCCATGTGAACTTTTCTAACGGAGCAAGACTGAACGCGTTTTGAACTCGTCCTTCAGCCGGGGTTCATCGCCCGGCTCCAGCGTTGGGAGTGGGGAAAATGTGCGTCGGGGCAGTTGTCAGACACCGCGCGGCACTGAGCGGTGTTCGCGTTGCCCCCCTCTTGGGTCAATCGCGCAAACCAGGGACAAGACGGAGATCTTGCCCCTGCCTAGCTTTGGTCGATCAAGCCAGACGCGACGCAAACAACGCCCGTACAAACGACCAACACAACGGCAAGCACTATCCCGCCGACGAGCAAAACTACAGAGAGCATCTCGACACCCCCGCACAGCTACGTGGTCTTTACGAAGCTGAGCATAACGTAGGCGAATGCCAAGCGGTGTAGCGCCTGCGCAACTTTTCCGCAATTTTCTTTAAGGCGTTGAGACTGGTCTCGCATTCCAGCCAGAGGGCCAGCCTCAAGGGCACCGATGCGCGGGGCAGATTAAGGCTTGATCCAATAAATCTTGATCGCGTCCGGGGTGACATCACTTACATAGCAGAACAGCAGCCCTCTGCTTCCGTTGCGCGCGTAAAAGCTCCGCGCCCCGCACTTCGTTCCGTCGTTCGCAACATCGTCGGGGCACGCGCAGTCGCCTTCAAATGACGCGCGCGAATACCTAACCAGCCAGTCCGCATCCGAGCGACTGACACGTTGGGTCATAGCCGAGACGCTGAGGTCTGGGTCCGTCTCGACCGGCGCTGCCAAGGTTCCCATCGAACCTACGGCCGACATCGCTACGATCGCAAAAAAGAGGGCACGCGTCCTATGTCCGCGTCGGCACCAAGCCGTCTCGCCAGCTGGTTTGAGAGAGGGAGCCATGGTGACGTTTGAACAATTTCTAGTTGTCCATCGCCACGACCGCGCGCAGCACGGCAGCTCCCTTGAGGACACCAAGGACCAGAACGACCGCACTCAGGCCTCCAAGGATGGCGAGCATGTTTGATCTCCACATCTTTCGCGCATCTTGAGACTTCTGAACTGATTCGCCCCTGGTTTGCCAACGCGCGAAGTGGGAAACCCACGGAAACACGGCCCATGGTGAGGCGTCGCGTCGCGCCGCAGCGGCGTGGTCGAGAGCTGGGGTCCTGGGGGCTGTTCTTGGCGGGACCTGTCAAGCCAGGTCATCGGCGGGGCTGCTCGTCACGAGCGAATGTTAGAGCACTGGTGAAGGTTATGCACTCGATGATGAGGTCCGTGCCACGACCGACAGTCCATTCGCCTTGGTCATCAATCTGCGGCGCAAGGAGCTGAGCACGCGCGCATGCTCAGTGCCATTGAGTTCGAGCTCGTTGAGGTGGCGGATAAGGTCGGTGCGGGCAAGGCAGCCTGACTGCGCGCAATATATGAGCAAAACGTCCTTCAAAAATGCGATCTCGTCTTCAGTAGCGACGCCGCGCGCTAGTGCTGGCGCAACATCCAGCCATGTCACGTTCCCCCAGCCTGCCGTCTCTTGCGTTCGGTCCACCCCAGCGATCTCCTAGGGCGTCCGCTGCATGGCGCTGCGCAAGCCCATGGAGCAATTTAGCTCGCCTTCGAGACCGGGGGAAGCCACTTAGCCAGTGAACGCTTTTCGGAAGTGCAATTCGACCCACAAACAGTGGCGCACCGTCAAGCGATAAATCTGGCCATGCTCAAAGTCGCGCTGGCCCTCACGTCCCGTGCTAGCTGCGACACGGCGAATTTCTCAGGGGTTGGCCATTTCCCGGGTAAAACGACACTGCGATCTCCCGTCCCGCCGCGATTCGGGTCAGCCAACATGATCTCAAAGCCCGCGTCGGCAGGAAGGCCTTGTTTTTCCAAATCAGGTCGCTCGACGGCAAGATACCGACCGGCCACGGGCGCGCCATCGACCGCCACCGCGACCGGAACATTCAGGTCTCCCGCGACGGCCCACCCCTCGCAGTTTCTGACCGTTGCACGAGAGTCCAAAGTTCCTTTGAAATCTGAGAGCGTTCGCGCATCCTCGAGCGAGAGCTCGCGTAAGCCGAAAGCGATCGGCGCGCCTTCCGGCTCGATCACGAGCAGGAGATCGGCGGGAGACTCAAAGTTGAAGGCGGCTCTTGGGATGATAAAGCACCGCTTAGAATACCGCCGTTTGGCCGAAAGTGGCCACACGCCGACATCGAAGACCATTAAAGAGCACGCGGACATTGACCGCTGCTTCGGCCTTGAAGTCCGCCCGCCGTCGAGGAGGAGCTCGATATCGCTCCGTGCCTCCCCATCGACGAACAACTGAAGCCAAGCCCGCTCGCGCTTCATCGGCGCGCCCCATACTTCGGGTCGGCGCCAGCCGTCTGCGAGCACCTCTTGGGGAACGCGGTTCCTGTCCAATTGCAGCCTCAAACCCGCGAAGGCGTCGTTGGGTGGCGAGATCTCGGGGTGCGGGAGCGAAGTGGTAGACGCCAAGGGCGGCGCCGAGGCTGACGCCGACGATGGCGACAAACCAAAGCGAACTTTCTGCGCGCATCGGGTAAGGAATGCTGCTTTTATCTCCGGGCCTGCCCCAGTCCCGAGCCAAACAACTCACGGTTGTTGTGGCTGAGGCTCGGTCGGGAAAACGCTACCTGTTGCTGTCAGGTCGCACTCTCGTCAGAATGTTATTGACGCAATTGGTTTCGTCTTTTAGACAGTGGCCAAAATATGCTCCTGGGGGAGGTGCAGATGTCAGAGTTCGCTCAGATCGCGCTCGGCGTGGTCTTTTTGGTCTTAGCGTTCGGACTTCTTACTATCAGCCTCGCTCTTGCCTTCGACGAGCGACGCGACCGCCGGAGACGTTGAGCACCGTCGTAGCCTGCTATCCCGCGCGATCTCCGTGAGCCGTCGCGAACCGAACCGTGGTCGTGCCTCCGCGGTGCGTGTAAGAATGGGCGGGGGGACCGCCAAATGCCCGCGGGCGCACAGCAAGCCTTAGCAGGGAAAATAAAAAGCCAACACCTCGCCTCACCGGCCTTTGGGGCGAGTTTGAAAATCTCGTGACGAGGGTGAGGGGGCTGGCATGGGGTCACGCATTGTACTCTTTATTCTCCTTTGTCTGCAGGCGTCTTACATTATCGCGACGCAGCGCCTTTCCCAGGTCGACCAAGACGACTATGCCCGCTATGGATTCGCCCTTGCGGAATGGGGCGTTTACGGCAGATCGACGTCGACCGACACGCCGCCGCCGGCCGACATGGGGCGCGCCCCGCTCTATCCTGCCTTTCTCGCGGTGATGATCCACGCTGACCCGTCCTATCGCGCCTGGGCCAAATGCATGATCGACGAGGGCGCATCCTGCCCCTCCCGCAGCCGCTTTGTTCCTGTAGTCCAGGTTCTGCTGACCCTCTTGGCCCTCTTCGTGATGTATGAGATGTGCCTGATGCTCGAGGCCCCGAGCCCCATTGCGCTCCTCGTCACCTTTCTTGCCAGCTCCGAACTCTTCAGGTTGGCCTATGCCCACACCATGAGCGAGGCCATGGCAATTCCCCTGTTTGGGCTCACCTCATTCGCGCTGATGCGCTGCTTCAGGAACCCGACACGCCTGCTATGGCCGGCGATGGCCGGAGCCGCCTTGGGCCTCCTTGCGCTCTCGCGTCTGGCTTTTGTTCATTTCCTCCCCCTCATCGCCGTCAGTGTTTTCGCCCTGCCGGGACGCGAGCGGCGCACCATGCGCCAGCGCGCGCTCGGGGCGCTGGCCCTCATCTGTGCCTATGGGGCAATCGTGGCACCATGGTATGCGCGCAACATGGCACGCTTTGACACCGCCGCGATCGGTCAGGCGGCGGCCTCCAATGTGCTCGCCATGCGCGTTGTCTATAATCGCATGACCTTCGAAGAGGGCTTGGCCGCCACGATTTATTTCCTGCCCGGGGTTGGCGATGTCCTCGCGCGTCAGCTCTTCGCCGAGCGCGTGACCTCCCGGTTTGATGCCTCGAACCCTGAGGGATTTCGCCAGCAAGGGCGCGCCTATTTTCGGAAGATGCAGGCAACCTACCCGCATGCCCCTGACTTGC
>CAWIYX010000002.1:0-89001 GCA_963840415.1 uncultured Alphaproteobacteria bacterium
CGGTCTTGGCGTCCTGCACGATGAAGGTCGGCAGGGCCGCCACGCGCTCCTCGTCGAGCGGCATGTCGAGGGAGAGCCGCGCTGCGGCGTCCGTCATCAGCCATCCGGCGTAGTGCTTCGGGTCCGCCGACCACGAGGTGTTCGTCCCGTCGACGATCTCCTGCAGGTTGAACGGGCTGAAGTCCTGGCCGTAGATCTTGGCCTGGTCGAGCAGGCCCGCAGACTTGAGGGCGGGGGTGAGGCCCTGCGGCAGCCCACCGAAGGCGTTGAACACGTAGTTGGTGTCCTTGCTGGACTGCAGCTTCGACGCAACCGCGGCGGGCACCTTGCCGCCGACGAGGTCGTCGACCGACACGTTCAGCTCGTCGATCTTGCAGTCGGGGCAGTTCTTCGCCATCTCGGCCTTGTAGGCATCGGTCAGGCTCTTCAGGACCGCGAAGTCCGGGATGCTGACGATGAGAACGTTGGCCTTTCCGTCGGAGTCGGCGATGGCCCAGTTGGCCATCAGGGGCCCGGTCTTCTCCACGAACGTCGTGTCACCGCACTGCGTGTAGAGGTTGGCCTCGGGATCCGGAAGCGTCGTGTCGTAGCAGCTCAGGATCTTGATGCCCTTGGCCTTGGCGGCCGCCGCCTGCTCCTTGTACAGGGCGGGGGACTCGCCCGAGCTGGCGATGAAGTCGACGCCGTCGTCGATCGCCTGCTGCATCGCGGGACCCGGGTCCGCGCTCTTCGAGCTGATCACCTTCAGGTCCCAGCCGAGCGCCGCCGTGGCGTCCTTGAAGCCCTGGGTGATCGGGGTGCAGGTCTCGAGCTCGCACTCGAGCCACGCGATGGTCTTCTTCGGTGGCTTGCCGGTGAGCGGCTTGGTGACGCCGATCTCTTCGGACGGCGTCGTGAACTCCGCCACGGCGGCCTTCGCCGCATCGACACCGCTCCCGCCGGACGCTGCTGCGCTGGTTGCCGCTCCGCCCCCGCTCGACGTGGGGCTCGCCGCGGCTGTCGTCTCGGTAGCGCCGCCGCTCGCCGCGGTGGTATCCGACGCGTTGTCGTTGCTGCTGCCGCACCCCGCCGCGACCAAGGCGCCGACGGTGACGGCAGCGAGCAATGCCCGCGGCCTCGGTGATCTGCTCATGGATCCCCCTTCTTCCTCGATCCGCCGGGCGTGCCGCGGCAGAAACTTGACACTGACTCTACACAGGGTGCCCGCGGGTGGGTAGCGTGCCCGCTCGCCGTATTGGGGGGGGGGGGGGGCGTCTCGGCCGACCTCCTTCGGATCGAACAGCTGTCGAAGACCGTCCCTGGCCAGGTCACCGTGAACGATGGCCGTCAACGCGGTCGAGAACCTGGCGCTGACGGTCGGCTATCGCACCGGATGGGGAAGCGGATGGAGTTGGCGCGCGGCAATCGAACCCGTCATGCAGCGCCGGGCGCTGGGTGGACATCAACGGGGGATCGGTTCGGGCGGTCGTCACGGCCGGCCAGCATCGCCTCTCACAAGGTTTGGACCGCGAACGACCGGCGGCGGGTACGCCGCCGGTCGCTCTCTGCGATGGTCAGATGAGCGGCTCAGACGCCCCAGAGCTTCTTGAAGGACTCCGCCATGTTCGGCGGGTTCCAGTCACCACCCTGGTTCTCGCTGATGTCCTTCGCCGTCGCCGCGTCCTCCACGAGGTACGTCGGCAGCGAGGCGCCCGCCGCGCTCCTCATCGAGCGGCATGTCGAGGGACAGGCGGGCGGCGGCGTCGACCATCAGCCAGGCGGCGTAGGCCTTCGGGTCCGCCGACCACGCGGACATCGTGCCAGCCGCGATCTCGTCCAGGTCGAACTTGCTGAAGTCCTGGCCGTAGACCTTGACCTGGTCGAGCAGGCCGGCGGACTTGAGGGCGGCGGTGAGGCCGGCCGGCAACCCACCGAAGGAGTTGAACACGTAGTTGAGGTCCTTGTTGGACTGCAGCTTCGACGCCACGGCCGCCGGCACGTTGCCGCCGACGAGGTCGTTGATCGACACGTCGAGCTCCTCGACCGTGCAGTCCGGGCAGTTCTTCGCCATCTCCGCCTTGTAGGCCTCGGTCTCGGCCTTGAGCACGCGGAGTCCGGGATGCTGACGATGAGGACGTTGGCCTTGCCGTCGGAGTCAGCGATTGCCCAGTCCGCCATGAGCGGCCCGGTCTTCTCGACGAACGACTGGTCGCCGCACTGCGTGTAGATGTTGGCCTCGGGATCGGGCGGCGTCGTGTCGTAGCAGCTGAGGATCTTGATGCCCTTCGCCTTGGCTGCCGCGGCCTGCTCCTTGTAGAGGGCGGGAGACTCGCCCGTGCTGGCGATGTAGTCGACACCCATGTCGATCGCCTGCTGGAACGCCGGGCCCGGGTCACCGCTCTTGGAGCTGATCACCTTGAGGTCCGAGCCCGAGCGCGTCGGTCGCTTCCTTCATGCCGACGGTCTCGTAGGGGCAGGACTCGAGCTCGCACTCCAGAAACGCGAGGGTCTTCTTCGGCGGCTTGCCCGTGAGCGGAGTGGTGACGCCAATGTCTTGGTTCGGGTCCCTGTACTGCTCGACGACGGCCTTGGCCGCCTCGACCCCGCTGCCGCCGGACGCTGCTGCACTGGTTGCCGCTCCGCCTCCGCTCGATGTCGGACTCGACGCGGCTGTCGGTCTCGGCCCCACCGCTCGCCGCCGTCGTCTCCGAAGCGCTGCCGTTGTCGTTGCTGCTGCCGCATCCCGCCGCCACCAGACGCGGCGACGGTGACGGCGGCGAGCAAAGCCGCGCGCCCTCGTGCTCTACTCATCGGTCCCCCTTCTTCCTCGGTCCGCCGGGGCGTGCCGCGGCAGAAACTTGACACGGACTCTACACAGGGCGCCCAGCGGGTTTGGTAGCGTGCGCGGTCGCCGCATGGGGGTGCATCTTGGGCGACGTCCTTCGGATCGAACATCTTTCGAAGACCTTCCCTGGCCAGGTCGCCCTGAACGATGTCGATCTCGACGTCGCGGCCGGTGAGGTTCACACCCTCGTGGGCCAGAACGGCTCGGGGAAGTCGACGCTGATCAAGGTGCTAGCCGGCTACCACCAGCCCGACCCTGGCGCGGCGTGGGTGAACGACCAGCCGCTGGAGCTCGGCGACGGGCACGCGGCGACCGCCGCCGGCCTCCGCTTCGTGCACCAGGACCTCGGGTTGGTCGGCTCGGTCAACGCAGTCGACAACCTGGCGCTGACCGTCGGCTATCGGACGGGCTTCGGGAAGCGGTAACTGGCGCGAGGAGCGCCCGTCACGCGCCAGGCGCTCGCCGACCTCGGCCTCGAGGATGTCGATGTCAGAGCGCCGATCAGCGCCTTGCCTCCGGCGCAGCGCACGTCCGTGGCCATCCCGCGGGCGCTGGTGGGCTGGGAGGAGAACGCTGCCTCCTCATCCTCGACGAGCCCACCGCCACGCTCCCGGGTGACGACGTCAGGCGCCTCTTCGAGGTGATCCATCGCCTCAAGGCCAAGGGCGTGTCGATCCTGTACGTGTCGCACCACCTCGACGAGGTGTTCGAGCTCGCTGACCGGGTCACCGTTCTCCGGGACGGCCGCCGGCATGGCGACGCGCCCGGTCCGAGGCCTCGACCACGATGGCCTCATCGAGCTGATCGTCGGCCACAGCCTGGAGACCCACACCGCCGACGGAGGCGTCGACGTCCGGGCGGCCGGTGCTGTCGGTTCGTGGCCTGCGCGGTGACACGGTCGACGAGATCGACCTCGACGTCTGCGCCGGCGAGATCGTGGGTCTGGCGGGTATCACCGGATCCGGCCGCGAGGACGTGATGCCACTCATCGCCGGGCAGATCCCGCCGCGAGGACGGCGATGTCTGGATCGAGCTCCGAGCCGATCGCGAACTACGACCCCCACGGAGGGATCGGCGCCGGCGCGGCCTTCGTCCGGCCGAGCGTGCCGTGCTCGGCACGGTGGGCACCATGACCGTGCGCGAGAACATGACGATCACCGACGTGGCCCGCTTCGTCGCCGGTGGGCCGGCTGCGCCGCGCACGTGAGCTCGACGAGACCAAGGAGTGGATCGATCGCCTGTCGATCAAGACCATCGTCCACCGAAGCGCCGATCGGCTCGCTGAGCGGTGGCAACCAGCAGAAGGTGATGTTCGGCAAGGCGCTGCGCCTGGCACCGAAGGTGCTGCTGCTCGACGAACCGACCCAGGGCATCGATGTCGGGGCCAAGGACCAGATCCATCGTCTGGTGGATGAGGCGGCCGGCGAGGGGATGGCCGTCCTTGTGGCGTCGACGGACACCGACGAGCTCGTCCGCCTCTGTCACCGAGTCGTGGTGATGGTGGGCGGTCACGTGATAGCGACGCTCAGCGGCGGCCAGATCGTGGGCGAACGCATCGAACAGACGCAGCTGCGAGACCTCCCGGAGGACGTCATGATGAAGCGGCTGCGGATTCGACAAGTACAGCGCGCTCTACCTGTGGGCGCGTTCATGCTCGTACTTCGGGCTCACTCAGCCGGACACGTTCCTCAGCTGGACGACGTTCAAGCTGGTGTTCGTCGAGAACGTCATCATGGCCGTTCTCGCGCTCGCCTTCCTCGTGCCGCTGCCGACGGGCACCTACGACCTGTCGATCGGCGCGAAGATGTCGATGTCGCTGGTGATCACCGCCTACCTCGCCGAGCACGACACGATGCCGGACAGTGCGTGGCGATGCTCGATCGCGCTTGTCGCCTGTGCCGTGGCGGGCTTCATCAGCGGCTTCTTCGTCGTCAAGCTGGGGGTCAACAGCTTCATCGCCACGCTGGGCATGAGCCAGGTCATCACCGCGTTCATCCTGCACACGTCGCACGCAGTCGATCAACGACGCGTTCACGGAGTCGTTCCGAGACATCGGCTCCAAGGAGCTGTTCGGGCTGCCCCGGTACTTCGGTACTACATGTTCATCCTCGCCCTGATCATCTGGTTCGTGTTCGAGCACACCCCGCTCGGCCGCTTCATGTTCGCCACCGGCGGCAACCCCGAAGCGGCGCGTCTCGCCGGCGTGCGCACGCGACCGTCTGGTCTGGGGATCGCTCGTCGCCTCCGGCGTCATCGCCGGGTTCGCCGGCACGATCTACTCATGGAAGGTCGGCAACTACGCGTCGACCGTGGGGCCGGGCTACCTGTTCCCCGCCATCGCCGCGGTGTTCTTCGGTGCGTCGCAGCTGAAGGGACGCCCCAACGTCTGGGGCACGCTCATCGCGCTGTACGCGCTGGCCTGGGGCATCAAGGGCCTGCAGCTCACGTTCCCAGCCAACACGGTCTGGATCGAGCCGCTGTTCCAGGGGTGTCTCGTTGCTGGCCGCGGTGTCGCTGGCGAGCTACGAGATGATCAGCGCCCCAGGCGCACCTCCTCGCAGGCGCCGTCGACGCCGTCGGGCGCTCCGCGACAGCGTCGAACAAGACACGAGCCACCCATCAGCCCGACCCCGAGCGGCGGCACCTGAGCGCAGCTCCGACCGGCCCCGAGGTCTGGGTGGATCGCGCCATCGACCGCCCGATCCAGTGACACCGACCGGCGTCAGGCGCCGGTCGCCACCCGCTGCTTGACGATGTTCAGCGCCGAGCCGGCAGGAACCACTCGATCTGCTCGTCGCTGAACGTCTGGTTGCCGAGGAAGTCGATCGTCGTGCCGTCCGGCTTCACGATCTGGCACGTCACGGGGACGTCCGGCGTGAGCGAGGCGAGGCCGAGCACGTTTATGCGGTCGTCCTCGTCGATCAGGTCGTAGGTGGCCGGGTCGGCGAAGGTGAGGGGCACGAGGCCCTGCTTCTTCAGGTTGGTCTCGTGGATGCGGGCGAAGCTGCGGGCGAAGATCACCTTGGAGTTGCGGAAGCGGGGCTCCGTCGCGTGCTCCCGGCTCGAGCCCTCGCCGTAGTTCTCGTCGCCGATGGCGCACCACGGTATCCGCCTCGGCGTAGCGCCGGGCGATCTCCGGGTAGCTCCGGGTCTCGCCGTCGGTCTGGTCCTTGCCCTCGCCCGTCGCCCCGGTGAACACGTTCACCGCGCCGACGAACAGGTTGCCGGAGATGTTCTCCAGTGACCGCGGTACTTGAGCCACTTGCCCGCGGCCGAGATGTGGTCCGTCGTGCACTTGCCTTGCGCCTTCATGAGCACGGGCAGGCCGACGTAGTCCTGGCCGTCCACGGCGCGAAGGGCTCGAGCAGCTGCAGCCGATCCGAGCTCGGATCGACGACGACCGACACCCCGCGGCCGTCGGCCGGCGGGGCGATGAAGCCGCTGTCACCGGGGTCGAACCCCTTCTCGGGCAGGATCTCGCCGACCGGCGCCTCCAGGCGAACGGCGTCGCCGGCGTCGTTGGTGAGTGTGTCGGTCGTCGGATCGAAGGCGAGCGTGCCGGCCAGCGCCGAGCACGACGACGGTGTCCGGCGAGGTCACGAACGACAGCGTGTTGGCGTTCCCGTCGTTGCGCTTGGGGAAGTTGCGGTTGTAGCTGTTGACGATGGTGTTGAGCTGGCTGGGATCGAGGTCGGTCCGCTCCCACTGACCATTGCGCCAGGTCCGCAGGCGTTGGCCAGCACCTCGGCGCCGATGGCCTCCAAGTCGGCCAGCAGCCCATCGCGCTCGATGGTGGCCCGCACCTGCTCCGAGCCGGGCGTCACGAGCAGCTGCGTCTTGGCGCGCAGACCGCTCGCCGCGGCCTGGCACAGCGATGGACAGCGACCAGGGTGATGTCCTCGTAGGACGAGTTGGTGCAGGACCCGATCAGCAGGCGGACGAGATGGTCAGCGGCCACCCGTTCTCCTCGGCCGCCGCCACGACGTCGGTGCCGACGCGGTGGGCTCGGTCGGGGGAGTGGGGTCCGTTGATGAGGGGCCTGAGCTGGTCGAGGTCGATCTCGATGAGCTGGTCGTACTGGGCGCCGTCGTCGGGCCGGAGGTGCTCGGTCACGTGGTCGGCGGCGTCGGCGATGGCCTCCCGGCTGGTGGCCTTGAGGTACATGGCCATGTTCTGGTCGTAGGCGAACAGCGAGCACGTGGCCCCGATCTCGGCCCCCATGTTGCAGATGGTCGCCTTGCCCGTGGCCGAGATGGTGTCGGCACCAGGGCCGAAGTACTCGACGATGGCCCCGGTCCCTCCGGACACGGTGAGCACCCGGGCCACCTCGAGGATGACGTCCTTCGGCGACGACCACCCCGAGAGCGACCCGGTGAGGTGCACGCCGATGACGTTGGGCCAGCGGACGTTGAACGGGAAGCCGGTCATCACGTCGACGGCATCCACGCCCCCGACGCCGATGGCGATCATCCCGACCCCGGCGTTGGGGGTGTGGCTGTCCGTCCCGATCATCATCCCGCCCGGGAAGGCGTAGTTCTCCAGGACGACCTGGTGGATGATCCCGCTACCCGGCTTCCAGAACCCGATGCCGTACTTCTCGCTCACCGTCCGCAGGAACTCGTAGACCTCCGAGTTCACGTCCAGCGCGAAGTGCAGGTCGGTGTCGGCGCCGGACTTGGCCAGGATCAGGTGGTCGCAGTGGACCGTCGAGGGCACCGCGACCTGGGCAGGCCGGCCGTCATGAACTGCAGGAGGGCCATCTGTGCGGTCGCGTCCTGCATGGCCACGCGGTCCGGCCGGAAGTCGGCGTAGCTGCGGCCCCGATCCAGCTCCTGCCCCTCGACGTCCATCAGGTGGTTGGCGAGGACCTTCTCGGCCAGGGTCAGCGGCCGGCCGAGGCGGCGGCCCACGGTCGCCACCCGATCGGGCAGGGACGAGTAGACCTGCTGGACGAGCTCGATGGGTGTGCCGGCGGTGACGGCCATGGGGGGACCCCCTTCGGAGGAGCGTGCGATTCGGCGTGGGCGGCGGGCGGTGCCGATCGTGTGCCGGTGCCGTGACCGCGTATGTAGACAAGTATAAGACAAGTTGGCGCAGCCGTGCAATGGTCGCGCACCGCCCGACCCATCCGGAACACACCGAGGTCGGGTCGCCGGCCCCAGGGCCCTGCGCCGGCCCGGGTGCTTGCCGTGATGCCGCCGAAGAGACAACCATGAGACAAGTGCGCACGGAATCCGCTACCAGGAGATCGCCGGCGATCTGCGGGCCCGGATCGACGCCGGCGAGTTCGGCGGGGGCCGGGTGCTGCCCAGCGAGGCCGACCTGTCGAGGCCGCGTACGGGGCCAGCCGGGTCACGATCCGCCGGGCCCTCGAGGTGCTGCGTGACGAGGGCATCGTCGACGCCCGACAGGGGTTCGGGTGGTTCGTGCACTCGGACCTGCTGCGCCAGCGCCTCGGTCGGCTCTCCACGATCGAGGGCCAGCTGGCGGCCTCGGGCATCACCGCCGAGCGCCAGATCCTCGACTTCGCCTTCGTGGCCGCCGACGCGCGGGTCCAGCGGGTGCTCGGCACCAGCCAGGTCCTCCGGGTGCGCCGCCTCAACCTGGCCGACGGCGAGCCGTTCGCCGGGTCACGGTGTGGTGCCCGGCGTCGCTCGGCGAACCGGCTGTCTCGAGCCGACGTCGAGCGCTCGCCGTTCTACGAGCTGCTGCCGGTCCCGCTCGGCGGCGCCATCCAGACGATCGCCGCGGAGGCGGCGCCGCGTGGCAGCGCCAAGCTGCTCGGCGTCCCCGCCGGGTCGCCGGTCCTGCGCTGCGAGCGGGTCACGACCAATCAGGACGGCCAGCCGGTGCTGATGAGCGTCCACGTCTTCCCCGGGCACCGCACCGAGTTCGTGGTCGACCTGCCGCGCACGGAGCCGTCGATCGCGCCGACCGGGCTCCGGTTGGTGGAGTAGGGGCGCACCCGCCTTCGCGGCACGACCGCGCGACGCGGGGGCGAAGCGGGGCGGCCGGCTAGGCGTTCGGCGGCGACGATGATCAGCACGACGCCACCGATCAGCGTCAGCGCGAGGATCGCCGTGCCGATGACGCCGAGGATGAACCCGGCCTGCGCCATGCTCCGACCGCCCAGCCGGCCGCCCGAGGCGTCGATCTCCTTGACCGCCCCTCGCCCGATCACGAGCGCGAACGGCGCGACGATGCTGCAGGCCACGATGCCGAGGATGCCGAGGATCAGGGCGAGGGTGGACCGGGGGTGGTCGGGCGCGACGTTACCGTAGGCCGGCGGCGCCGGCGCGGTCATCGGCCCCGGAGGAGCCGGCCAGGTCGGCGCAATCGAGGAGAACCTGTCGCTGCTTCCCGAAGCGCTTGCTGGTACGGTCATAGAAGTGAGCGACTCGCACTTCGACGCGGCGGAGATCCGCGCTCTTTCGAAAGCTCCGAGGTACTCAGAAGCCCAAGAAACCAGAGCATTGCGCCAGCGTTAGAACATCGGTCTGCGACGGTCTTGCGGGCGTCACATGCGGGGGCTCTGAGCCGTTGGCGCTGCAGTGAAACGCACCGATCGGCGCGCGCGCTGTCCAGTCAGGATGACGTTGAAGGATGATTTCGGATGCCCACTGTACGGAATGTGCTCACCGAGGAGGGCCACGACGTGCAACCGGAATAACCACCTACCATGAGCGAAGACGCCCGACGCTACGCCCCGGCCGTGGCCCGCAACCGGGATCCCATCTTCGAGGTGTTGCGAGGCTACCTCCCCTTCCCAGGGCCTTGTACTTGAGGTCGCGAGCGGCTCCGGCGAGCACATCACGCACTTTGCTCAGGCGAGTGCTCCTGAGCTTTTTTCCAGCCGAGCGATCCAAACTCGGAGGCCCGTGCTAGCATCAACGCCTGGGCTGCGGCGCTCGGCTTGCGCAACATTCGGCCGGCAATCGCGCTCCACGCCACGTAAGAGGTTTCGCCGATCGCACATGCGGACATCGTCCTCTGCATCAATATGATCCATATCGCTCCCTGGGCGGCAGCAGTCGGTCTAATGCGTCGTGCGGGGAGCGTGCTGCCGCTGGGCGGCATGCTTTACCTTTACGGGCCCTTCCGCCGAGACGGCCGCCACACGGCGGCGAGCAATGAAGCTTTTGACCGCGATCTCCGAACGAAAGACCCCGCCTGGGGCGTGCGTGACCTCGAAGCGGTGGCGGCGCTGGCCGCGACCCACGGTTTCGCAGAACCGATAGTCACGGAGATGCCTGCCAACAATCTTCACTCGTCTTCGAGCGGCAGGCGTGACGCCAGCCCGAGAGAGAGCACCCGAACCTCTGACCCAGACGGGAAGTCTGCCCGACGACTCGGGAAGCAAATAGTCGACTGTTCAGCGCGAAGATGGGGGCGCCAGAGGCGGACATCGGACATGTTTTCCTGGCTGACTAGGGAACGCCATAAAATTCTGACCGCCCGGCCGCTATCGGGGGTAAAGCGTCCGTGGAGCGGACATAGCCTGCGGGCCCGCGGAGAAGTCGCGCTCCGCTTACTCGCCATGTCACGCTACCTCTGTTGCCGGACGCTCAGTTGGCCGCGGGCCCGGGAGATCATGCGCCGCCGGCGCTCGCACCTGAGGAAAGCCTTACGATCTCGCTCTCCCGCGCCACCCGCTCGAACAATTCCGCGGCGGACTTGATCCGGTACATGAACTCCCCGCCTTCGCGCGGCAGGCGGCGAACAATCTTGTAGCTTCGTGACAAGGCCGGCATTGAAAGCTTCGCAGGAGAGAAGCTCACTTCCTGCCCGATCTTGTACTTGTGCTGCGACGATTGCGACATCCATGCGCTCCGATTATGAGATTTGAGTTTGCCGCCTCGAAATCACGCTCTGCGCGAGCGAGGAGGCAGGCGCGTAGGCGCAGAACCGCGCGTTATTTGGCGATCACTGAGGCAATTTTCCTGAACGGCGGCGCAGGCGCGAGCGCTGATCGTGGACATCAGCGGCGCGGCGCCGCCCGGCCGCGTCTTTGCGACGGCTGCCACCTGCATGTCATGCCAGATTTCGTTGAGCCCCTGATCGAGGAGCTCCAACGCGGCAGCGCTAAATCCTTGGGGATGTCCGTTGAAGGGTGGCACCGCGATCCTCTTCACCTACAGGCGGGAGCGCGACGCGTCTCTCAGCCACCGGCGCCTGCGGCAAATGCCCGATCCAGTGATGAGTTCAGTATGCATGCGGCCGGGTGATATGTCGATGAAATGCTTAGGCGGCACAGCAAGCATAGCGCGCCGATGAATTGAATCTCATGTCAGTTCTCTTTTTATTTGCTTTGTGCGCCGATAAGACCTATATGCGCTCATCGACTTTGGCCGGACGACCGGGCCGCTACGCCGTGGCATTGCCAGGCGCAGGTTCAGAACCCCTCCAAAAATCGACAAAGCAGTGCTGGCGCGCGCGTTTCGTCGCGGGTGCCAGCTCGTGAGCATCATGCATGGATCAAAAAAGGAAACTCCATGGATAAGGGTACCGTTAAATTCTACAACGATCAAAAAGGCTTTGGCTTCATCGCCCCGGACAACGGCGGCAAGGACGTGTTCGTCCACGCGACTGCTCTCGAGCGCGCGGGCATGCGTAGTCTCTCGGAAGGCCAGAAGGTTTCGTTCGACACCCAAGAAGATCGCCGCACGGGCAAGATCGCTGTCGCCAACATTCAGGCTGCGTAACGACAATCGCCGCGCGCTCGCGTGTTGGCCAGACGGCATGAGCTAGCCCGGTCCGATAAATTCAGAGCCGCTCTCGTCCGAGGGCGGCTCTGTCACGTCCAGCACCTAGAAGCGATTTGCCTCGGTCAGGAATGCCTTCGGCGCAATTGGAGAGTGTGGCCTTGATCGAGACAGCGGCGAACGACACGCCGGAACTGGAGCGGCTCTCACCCTGCAACTCCTGCGGCGCATGCTGCTCGTACTCGGCCGACTGGCCCCGGTTCACGACCGAGGACGATGACGCGCTCGGGCGCCTGCCGCGGGAGTACATCGATAGAAGCCTGTCGGGCATGCGCTGCGACGGCACGCGCTGCTCCGCGCTCGCGGGAGAGGTCGGCGTCTCGACATCATGCGCCGTCTACGCCGACCGCCCCGACGTCTGCCGTGCGTGCGACGTGGGCGACGACGCGTGCCGGATGGCGCGCATCAAGCATGGCTTGCCTTTTATTTCCGCCTAGTCCTACTTCTACTCATGGCCCTGACCGCCCGGTCTCGCCCACTCGCATGATCGTCCGCTATCGGGGGTAGCCGAGGAAGTTTAGGTTTACCCGCAGTGTGCCTTCACCGGTGTCAGGCATTTTTCTCGTGCGAACTAAAAATGCGGCGTTGGGAGTAGATGACCTTTCCCACGCGATGCCTCGCTGCTAGTCCTCGTCGTCCTCGCATGGGACAGGATATTCGATGTCCGGGTCCCAGCAGCTCTCTTCCTGAATAGTCGCCCGTACCGGGGCTAGCGGCCCGACGCCGACAACTGCCGCAACGAGCACCGAGACTATGAGCCGTTTCATGCCTGCGGGCACCTCACCCTTCCCCACCTGCGGCGTTTGCCACCGAGAGCCTCAAGACCTCGCACTCAGAGTGCACGCTCCACACCAAACTTGGTTTATCCCCTTTGATTCCGTGGCTTCGTTTACTGCGGATGCCTGCTGTGCCTCGTACGCCGTCGGCATTGGCGGCAATTTGAAGCGCAGGCAGGCCTCGCTCCAACGCAGAGCCGGATCAAATTTGCAGCTAGGGCGTTGTTGACTTACTTTACCACAAACGGAGCGACCTGATGATTTCCGGCATCCAAACGATCATCTACAGCAAAAACGCGCAGGCGGACCGCGCCTTCTTCAAGGACGTTCTTGGGTTCCCTGCGGACGCTGGCGCGGATGGTTGGCTCACCTTCACGCTACCGCCCTCTGAACTGGCTTGTCTCCCCGCGCAGGAAAACGATCGGCACGTTATGTACTTTATATGTGACGACCTCCACGGCTTGATACGTCAGCTTGCCGCTCACCGCGTGCGGTGTAGTCCAATCCTCGAGGAGCCGTGGGGACTTCTAACTCGACTGCAGTTGCCAGGGGGCGGCGAGATTGGTGTCTGCCAACAAAAGCTCCCGCCCATCATCGGTGCAAATGACCCCTCCACACGCGAGCTTGTCGAAAAGAATACGGCCGCCTAGCATCGAGGAAGGTGTCCATCACGGCCGCCTTATCGACGAGGGCACAACGCAACGAGTACGGAGTTTGGTGCGTGGGGAACGCGAGTCCGAGCGTCGAATGCCAACAAGTCATCGAACCCGGCGACTGCATTCGGCTGAAAAACAGATCTTCGTTCTCTAATGCAGGGGCATGGTGGGTTAGTTTTCAGGCCATGCGGTCGCGAATTAAGCTTCGGTTGACGGCAGCGTGGGGGGCGCGCGAGACCATCAATTTGGCGTCAAGTGTCGGCCAGCCTGCATCCGATCGATGATGGCAGCAACAGCGGCATGGACTTCGCGCTCTTGGGGCGTTCCGACTGCATGGCGATGCGCGGCCGCAGCATCCTCGAGAACTCCGCGGATCTCGTCGTCGCTCGAGAATTTCTGCAATCCATCAGCGCCAGCAGCAGCAACTCGCAGATCGAGAGAGCCGCTAGACCCGAAAATCTTTGGTGTCCTGTTCGTTCGACATCGGGCCGACCGAACCTGCGTCGATTTCAGCAAGATCTTACTCCGCTTTGGCGCGCTATGTTAGCGACGCCTCACGATTGTTCGCCAAAGCTTTGCAGGTTTTTCGCCATCTCACGTGAGAGCGGGAGATGCTTCGCGTAGAAGCGCTCGATCTGCTCGACGCTGGTGCCAGCGTTCTTGGCGAGGTTGAAGATGTTCACCTTGCCGTGGGAGAGGATGATCCTCATGCAGATCGCGGTGTGACGCAGGCTATAGACGCTGCGCTCGGTGTCGGTGATGGGGTCGTGCTTCAGCCCCGTCCGCTCCATCAGCAGATTAAACTGGCGTTGGAAGATCCGCGATGCCGTCGCTCTGTTCGGATAGTCGGGCAGGAACAGGTAGTCCTCGCCAGCGGCATCAGGGTAGCGCTTCCGAATTCGCTCATAAGCGCTGACGGCTCCTGACATGGTGTTGGCGACGCGATAGCCTGTCTTGCCGTTGCGCACGGTCACCAGTAGTCGCTTGGGATCTGTCTCGACGGCGATGTCGTTGTGTTTCAGGGCATAGAGTTCTGTCGTGGTGGGACGCACGAAGGAGTGCACGCAGAACAAGATGAGGTCATACAACACCTGTTTGGCATGAGGTCCTATCACTTTGCCACCGTCCTCGCTCCGATGGGCTTTCCCCTAGCTACGTATTTTCACCACGTGGGACAGGCTTATGACTGCTGCCTGAAGCGCCTCGAGGATGTCGCAGGGTCTCCCCGCGTCCATAGTTATTTATACAACACGGATCCGCTTGAACGGGCTTGGGGGCGAAAAAGTCGGCGGTTTTGCATTTTCTTCGGATGCGTCGGTCTCGATGTTATTGAAATCGTTGACGCCTTTGGCGTTGATCCTGGGACGGATGGAAATAGCTTCACATGCATGGACCCTGCATTGAGGAGGCTTCCCATGAAGACGCTCAAGACACTCACGTTCGGAGTTCTCAACAAGGGTGCGCAAGATCCTGCGCTGGCACGACGGGCTAAGCTCGTCCAGCGCTTAGAGCAGCAGCGAGCGCTTGCCTTGAACCCCAGCTATGTACGGACCTTCCAACGCTGGGTCCCCAACGAGCGGGGCAGCAAGGACCTCGTAGAGGTCCAGAAACGCGTTCGTCCCTGGTGGCGGGAGGACGTGCTCGGGACAGTCGGGCTGACGGTGCGCTATGGGGCGAAGTCGATCGAGTTCGAGAAGGGCAAGACCGCGATCATTGTGCCGAGCAAGGATCAGCTCGTCGCTACTATCGACACCATCATCGCTGCTGTGAGGGCCGGCGAGCTTGACGAGCACCTGGCGCAGCATGCCAAAGCGCGCGGTGTTCCGAAGTCCAAGCGGGCAGCCTAACGGGGCTGGAGACAGAGGCGGGTCGGGTTAGCCGACCTGCTCTACTCGGGACGAATTCGAAAGCAACACCCCTTGCCGAATCAATTTAAGGGTGAGTGTCTCTGGTCGTTTGCGCCGGCCCGAGACTAAAGGGGATCGCATATGCTCACGAGGTTCTTATCGCAGACCCTTGTCGCTGGATGCCTGTTATTGACGGTGAGCGCGGAAGCGAAGGCCGCCGAATACGCCTTTTCATCCTACGGACTTGGCGGCAATGCATTCGGGGCGGGCGTCACGCCGCCGCCCGGTACGTACGTGACAGCATTGACTGGCTTCTACAGCGGCAAGATCGGAACCAGCGTCGATTTCGGTGGCGTGATCATCAATGCCGACTCCAAGGTTAAGTTCTTCACAAGCGGCTTGAATGCGCTGTACGTACCCGAAAGAAAGCTCTTCGGCGGCAATTTGGGACTTTCAGTAACGGTTCCTGTTGGCCACAACGATATTGAGGCTACGCTCGGCGTCGGACCGTTGACAGTCTCGCGTGAAGTTGATGGCTGGGGTCTCGGAGATATTGTGTCGAAAGCTCAACTCGGATGGCAACGGGGCGACTTCTCCCATACCGTTTATGTGCAGGCCGTGGCTCCCACTGGACGCTATGAGACAGGGTTCTTCCCGATCATCGGTCTCCACCGCCCGGGGATCGACACCGGTTGGGCGTTCACTTGGGTGGATAAGCCGACCAAGCTTCAGTTCAATGGTGCGGCGGGGTTCACATTCAACTTCGAGAACACCGAGAGGGACTACGAGAGCGGCGACGAGTTTCATTTTGAATGGGCGATTGGGCGCGAGTTTTCGCCGGGGTTCGTGTTTGGCATCGTCGGCTACGACTACCGGCAACTGACCGGTGACTCAGGTTCTGCACGTTTCCCCTTCAAGGGGCGAGTCGACGCAATCGGGCCCGGCCTGAGCTACACGACCCTAATCCGCGAGACGCCATTTATCTTCAACCTGCGCCACTACCAAGAGTTCAACGCCCACAATCGGTGGGAAGGCAATTCAACGATAGCCTCCGGCACCATCCGCTTTTGATTGATGCGCTCGAGCCAAGCAGACAAGCTGCGGGCATCCGCTAACGGAAAAGTTCTGGACCGTCTCACCCGTTCGTTGCGACGCACCAAGTCGTCAGCAGTCGGGGGAAGACCGGCCGTTCCGCAGACGTCGTCTACATACGTGCTGTTGACCCTTCTCGGACATGCGGGCGGTGCGGTCTGAGCGCAGTTCCATTTCCTGCTGCACCTGCCTAACGCCATCTTAGCTAACAACTATGAGGTGCCGGCCACGCGTTCAGATCGCGAATTTATGCAATCCAGTGAGCGCAAACTGCACGCCCATCGCCAGAACGATCAAACCCATAAAGCGCGTCATTGTATCGCGCGCGAAATCCGTCTCTACCTGCCTGACCGGCGGCCCGTGCGACGAGCAACATCATGAGCCAAGTCACGAGAGCCGCCACGGCGACGGCCACCAAGGCGGTGACCGGAACACGCAACCCCGTATGGGCGCAGATAGCGTAATCACTCCTGTGATGGTCCCGGGGCTTGCCGCGAAAAGGATGAGTGGCGTCAACGACGTCCCGGAATTTGCGGATGCGTCGGGCGGTGTTGCCGAGAGCCCCTGACCGCTGAGCATGGAAAATCCCATCCATGCCAGCACGCCACCCCCTGCCACCATGAAGGCGTCAAGGGACACACCGAAGAGGTGCAGCAACTGGGTTCCGATGAGGGCGGCCAGCGAAAGGATCACTGCTATCGCCAACGCCGCCTTCGAGGCGTCCGCCATCTGCTTGTCGCGAGGGCGATTGGTCTCGATGCGCGCAAACATCGCGCCACAGACCACGGGGTTTACCAGCGACAGAACGGTGATAATGGCCTGAAGGTGCTCTTTCATACCCAGGCCCACCTCGGCGTTGGCGTAGTGACGAAGCCTATCGCCAGAACGGCGCCGCAGGGTGCGCCGCTCCCGCCAATAAGAGGTACTTGAAGGCGTACGCAACACCTAAGGCTCGAACGCAAAGATACGCTTCCAGTCGTTCTTGATGCTGATGACGACCCAGCCGTCCTTCTTCGCCTCGTCGTACAGATCCTGGGTGAAGGTGCCGACTTTCGTGTCGGGCAGACCCTCAGCGGGTCCATAAGCGTATTCGCGCTCAGCGTCGTCGTGAAGCACGAGCATTTTCAACCGCACGCCATCGCCGGCCCCCGTGTACTCCAGCATTTGCCGGTCGCCGGTGGAGTTGCCGAACGCGGCGACGGGGCGGCGCCCGATCATGAGGTGAATGCCCTCGGGTTTGCCGGCGTCGTTGTCGTTGAGAAGGAGCTTTGGCTCCTTGGTCAGGATCGGCTTGCCGTCCTTGTCATAGCTGTACTTGGTGCCGCCGGCGGTGCCGACCACCTGCTCGGGTGGAATGCCGTAGACGCGTTCGGAATAAACCCGCACGAAATCCTGACCGCCGCCGGTGACGATGTAGGTTTTGAAGCCGTTGGCGCGCAGATAGCTCAGCACTTCCTGCATCGGCTGGTAGGTGAGCTCGGTATAGGGCCGCTTCCAGCGACCGTCCTTGGCAGATGCGATCCACTTCTCCGCTTCCGCTCTGAAGTCGTCGACCGTCATGCCCGACAGCGTGGCGAAGAGAATCTTCTCCAGCTCCTTCGTCGGGAGCTTCGCCATCGCCTCGCGGTCGCCGGACAGCACGGTCTTGAAGGGCTCGACATCGGCGAGCTCCGGCTTGGCCTTCACCAGGGCAGGCACCCGATCCAGGCAGTACACGACCTGGCTGTACATCGGATGCTCGACCCACAATGTCCCGTCCTGGTCGAAGGTCGCGATCCGCGCCTCGGGCGGCACGAACTTGGGGCTGGCCGAGTCCGTGGTCTGCTGCACGAATTCGAGGATCGCCTTCTTGGCCGGCCCCTCGTTCCACGACGGCAAGGGCTCGGTCTGAGCCGCAACAGTTACAGGGGCGAGCAGGCTGAACGTCGCGGCCAGCGCGAGGAGCGACGCGATCACGCCGCGCCTGCCAAATCCGAGCGACTTCATGAGAGCCTCCTTTGGCCATCAAACAAGTTGCATTCACGCTGCTCCTGCGTGGGACGCGGCGCGGCGCCGCTCAAAACCTCGTCATGTTCGCCGCTGGCGGGTTCGGATGCTTCACGAGGCTTGCCTTGTAGTCCTCGACCACCCTTAGGGCCGGCCCGATCACCCATTCGTACATTTCTCCAATGTTGTGCTCTTCGTGCGGGTCCGATTCGATGTCGAACACCTTGGGGTAGCCGTTCATCGGCGCAGCGCTCGTGCCAACCCCTCCCATGAGAGTCGCGCCGCCCCCACCGCTGCGACCCGGCGCCACGTCGGCGAAATAGAATCGGAACTGCTTCCAGCGCGCCGCGATCAAGTCGGGACCGACGAAGGTCAAGAGGTGTTGGCGCAGCCCGGTCTCGGTCCTGCCGAGCAACAGGTCGGTCTGGTCGACACCGTCGATCGGGCGATCACCCGGCACCTTGCCCCCCGCGAGCCGTGCGAAAGTCGGGAAGAAATCCATGATCGAAAACATGGCGTAGGACGATCGCGGCGTTATCCGGTCCGGCCAGCGGACAATGGCGGCGGTGCGGATGGAGCCTTCGCTGACATCACCGAGCGCGCCGCGGTAGGGTCCGGACGATCCCATGTCCGGCATGTCGCCGCCAAATGCGCGCGCACCGGGGCCATCAGGACCATTGTCGGAGGCAAAGACGACGATGGTATCGCGCCCGAGGCCGAGCTCGTCGAGCGCATCGAGCATCCGGCCGACGATGGCGTCGCCTTCCATCAGGGAATTGCCGAACTGACCGATGCGCGATTGGCCCTCGAAGCGTTTCGACGGCAGGTTCGGGAAGTGCGTCCGGGAGATCGGCAGATAGAGGAAGAACGGTCTACCGGCTGTCTTCTGGCGACGCATGAAATCGATGCCGCGCTCCACCAGCTCCCAGTCGATCTCGCGCCGCACCTCCGCGGTGTATGGTTTCACGGCCTTCAACGGCTCGCCACGTTTGGCCTCGACGATCTGTGGACCCTTGTCGAGCGGGATATCAAGCACCTTGGTCTGCCGTGCCTGGTCGATCATCAGGAATGCGTCCCACGTCACCGCCGGCGGGATGCCGTAGTACTCGTCGAAACCTTTGTTCTGCGGTTGGCTGTAGGGCTGGGCACCGAGATGCCATTTGCCGAAGATCGCCGTGGCATAGCCAGCGTCACGCAGCATCTCGGCCATGGTGATTTCCTCCGCTGGGAGCGAGATGGCGGTCCCCTCCACGGCAACGAGCGACAGACCGGAGCGGATGGAATAGCGCCCTGTCATCAACGCGGCGCGTGACGGCGTGCAGGCCGGCTCGACCAGGAACTGCGTTAGCCGCAGGCCTTCGGCGGCGAGCCGGTCAATGCGCGGCGTCGGAGCCCCGCGCAGCTCGCCGCCGCCGTAGACCCCGATGTCGCCGTAACCAATATTGTCAGCGAGAATGAAGAGGATGTTCGGTTTCTGAGGCTCCTGAGCGCAAGCTGGGCCGACCGCCGCAATAGCCCCGGAAGCGAGCGATGCCAGCAGGCTGAGCCAGATGTTCCGGTTCCTGCACATCGTCGATTTCCGCAGTTGCGCCTACTGTGGATGTCCGTGCCGCCCGCGCTCTTCCGCCGCTGCAGCTCGAGCGACAGTTTGGGACGTCTCCCCGAGATTGATCTCTCAAAGCGGAACGGGCGCCCCGATGGCGGAGGCGCCCGTTCATTACGTCACTGGCTCGGGTTGGGCGGAGCCTTTTTGAGCTGGTTCATCACCTGATCGAGGTTATAGCTCGCCGGATCCTGCATCGGCGGGAACTCCTTGTAGGTTTCGAGCTCCTTCAGCCACAGCGCTTGGCCGATGGGCAGCATGTTCCAGTCATAGATGTACGCGGTGACCGGTGCAGCGAGAGCGCCGCCCAACCCCATTATCGTCTTCGGCCGATCACCCACTGAGGTCTCGAAGGGATCGCGCTTGATGTTGGCGACTTGAGCCCAGTGATAAGGGAGCGCACCCGCGATAAAGCCCTCCGGTGACTGCGACACCATCGTGAAGTAGATCTTCCAGTTCTTGTATCGGACCGCCGACGGGTCCTTGCCTGAATAGTAGAAGAAGGTATCGCGCGCCGACTTGTCGGATTTGCCAGTGAGATAGTCGATCTGGTTGACACCATCGAGCGTGGTCTTGACGATGCCGGGATAGGCACCCTTCTCGATCTGCGCCTTCAGCTCGTTGCCCTTGGGGCCGCCGGCGATTTCAACGAACGTGGGCAGCCAGTCGAGCGACGCGAAGATGTCGGTCTTCACCGTGCCGGGCGCGATGTGGCCTGGCCAGCGCACGACCATCGGGGCACGCATGCCGCCTTCCCAGGTGGTCAGCTTGCCGCCCTGGAAGGGGGTGGTGCCGCCGTCGGGGTAGGTGATCGTCTCGGCGCCGTTGTCGGTGGTGAAGGCGACGATCGTGTTGTCGAGCTGGCCCATCGTCCTCGAGCTTCTTGAGGACGAGGCCGATGTTGTCGTCCATCTGCTTCATGCCGGCTTCGTTGACGCCCCAGTCCTTGCCGCCGGGCTCGCCCACCATGGCCATGTACTTGTCCGACAGCACGGTGGTGATGTGCATGCGTGCCGGGTTGTACCAGACGAAGAAGGGCTTGTTGGTCTTCTTGGGGTCGTTGCGGTCGAGGAAGTCGATGACCTTGGCCGAGATCTCCTCATCCACCGTCTTCGAGCGCTCGAGCGTCAGCGGACCCTCGTCCTTGCAGGTCTGGTTCGCCGCTGTCCCGTCGGATGACTTGCACCAGAGCACCGGTCGCGGCGGTGTCAGGCACACGGTCGTCATGGGATCGACGGCGCCGGGAACCTCAGGCAGGCCGGGAATTGGCGTATTTTTGCATGGCGGAGCCACGGTCTGCTCGGTCGGCGTCTTGTTGATGTCGGGGAAGCTCACCCCCTGCATCGCGTCGAGGTGATAGAGATAGCCCCAATATTCGTGGAAGCCGTGCGCCGTCGGCAGAGCATCCGTGTGGTCGCCGAGGTGGTTCTTGCCGAACTCGCCGGTGTTGTAGCCGAGATCGCGCAGGAACCAGGCGAGCGCCGGAGTGCCGGGCCGCAAATAGGATGGGCTGCCCGGGAGCTGGGGCGGGATCATGCCCGTGCGCAGGGGATGCATGCCGGTGAAGAAGGCATTGCGCCCCGCCGTGCAGCTCTGCTCGGCATAGTAGGTCATGAAGATCGCACCTTCTTGGCCGATGCGATCGATGTTGGGCGTCTCCCCGACCGCAAGGCCGCGGTGATAGATGCTCGGCTGCATCCAGCCGATGTCGTCGCCCATGATGAAGAGGATGTTGGGCTTGCTGGCTTGGGCAAGTGCAAGTTGCGGTATCGCGAGCGACGCAATGCCTATGATCAAAACGACCATAAGCTTCCTTAGGCAAGTGTAAGCAAGCATGGGGCAACCTCCCTGATGTGGTCGCCCCCCTCCGTCAGTCGTGCTTGCTATCAGATCGCAGAATGTTTTTCTTCACGCTTTCACGAAGGTACAGTTTCGTGATCGCGGAATAAGGCGATAATGACGTCTCATGCGTTTCGTAACTTGCGGTTCAGGATATCGCTCGGTCATTCCGGCGCGGCTCCTTCTTGTGGTCTACGGGCTGATGTTCGCCGCTGTCGGCGCCCACGTCTCGCGAACCAGCGTGAGCGCGCAAACGAGCTTGCCCCACACCACATCGGGTCCCGGCGAGACGGCGCGATTTGTCGGCTCCGCCGCCTGCGCCGAGTGCCACCCGCGCGAGCATGAGGGGTGGCGAAGCTCGCAGCACGCGGTCGCCATGCAGGAGGCCACCGACGAAACGGTGCTCGGCCATTTCGATGGCGGCACGTTCAGCCACGGCGGCGTGACCTCGACCTTCTTCAAGAAGGACGACAAGTATTGGGTCCGTACCGACGGCCCGGATGGTCAGCTCGCAGATTTCGAAGTCCGCTACACGTTCGGCGTCTCTCCGTTGCAGCAATACCTGATCGAATTGCCGAAAGGCCGGCTGCAGGCGCTCGGCATTGCCTGGGATTCGCGCGCGAAGGAAGAGGGCGGGCAGCGCTGGTTCCATCTCTATCCCGATCGCAACCTGACAGCCGGCGATCCGCTGCACTGGACCGGCATCGATCAGAATTGGAATTATCAGTGCGCATTTTGTCATTCCACCAATCTCAAAAAAAACTACGACCCGGCCGCCGACAGCTTCCAAACGACGTGGTCCGAGATCAGCGTCGGGTGCGAAGCCTGCCACGGGCCCGCCTCGAGCCACATGGCCTGGGCGTCGAAGACGGGCGACTGGCAGCGCTTCGACGGCCCGGGCAAAGGGTTCGCTACAAGCTTCGACGAGCGACGAGGGATCACCTGGCCCATGGGCGCGAGCGGGACCGCTGCTCGGTCCGAGCCTCGCACGACGAGCAAGGAGATCGAAGCCTGCGCCGCCTGCCACGCCCGGCGCCAGCAGTTCTCCGATGCCGCTCAGACGGGACGGCTCCTCGATGCCTTCCGCCCCTCGCTCCTCGAGCCGGGGCTCTTCCACGCCGACGGGCAACAGCAGGACGAGGTCTACACCTACGCCTCGTTCCTCGAGAGCCGCATGCACGCCGCCGGCGTGACCTGCTCCGATTGCCACGACCCGCACACCCAGAAACTGCGCGCCCCCGGCAATGCCGTCTGTGCCCAGTGTCACGCGGCGGAGACGTTCGATACCGCCTCACATCATCATCATGCCGCCGGCTCCGAGGGCGCCGCGTGCGTCGCCTGCCATATGCCGACGACGACCTACATGATCGTCGATCCCCGCCACGATCACTCGATGCGCATTCCGCGGCCCGATCAGACGTATTTCCTCGGCACTCCCAACGCCTGCAATCGATGCCACAGCGACAAGACGGCCGCCTGGGCCGGCGACGCGATCAAGACCTGGCACCCGTCCCCCAAACGCGGCTACCAGGGCTTCGCCGAAGCCTTCGACTTGGCCGACCGCGGTGCTCCGGGCGCGCAGGCGAAGCTCAAGCAGGTCGCCGAGGATGCGTCCCAATCGGCGATCGCGCGGGCGAGCGCGGTAGCACGCCTCGGACGCTTTCCGTCTCCGACGTCGCTCGGGATCATCGCGCAACGATTGAAGGACGCCGATCCGAGCGTGCGCGCCGCCGCCGTCGCCGCGCTCGCCAATGCCGACCCGCGCGTGCGCCTCGCCCTGCTGCCGCCGCTGCTCGCCGACGAGGTCCGCGTCGTGCGCATGGAGGCTGCCCGTGCGCTCGCCGGCGAGACCGAGCAACAGCTGAGCCCCGCCGACCGCGAGCGCTTCCAAATCGCGCTCGACGAATATGTTGCCGCTCAGAGGTTCAGCGGCGAACGGCCGGAGTCGCTGGTCAATCTGGCGGCGCTCTATAGGACGCGAGGCCAGGCCGGCGAGGCCGAGGCCGCGCTCTTGAAGGCGATCGAGATCGACCGGACCTTCGTCCCGGCTCCCGTCACCCTCGCCGAGCTGCGCCGCACGCGTGGAGAGGAGAGCGCCGCCGAGGAGACGCTGAGAGACGCCCTCGAGGCAACGCCCCAATCGGGCGCGCTCATGCACGCGCTCGGGCTGTCGCTGGTGCGCCAGAAGCGAAAGCAGGAGGCCCTCGACAAACTGACCGAGGCTGCGAAGCTGGCCCCGGAGGAGGCGCGGTTCTCGTACGTGGCCGGGGTCGCGCTTCACGACGCGGGGAAGCCCGCCGAGGGGTTGGCGGTCCTCGAGGCCGCGCTCACCCGTCACCCCTACGATCGCGAGATCCTCTACGCGCTTGCGTCCTACGAGCTGCAGGCGGGCCGATATTCGGCAGCGCGGCAACGTGCCGAGCTGCTGCGGGAGCTCGAGCCCGAGAACCCGGCCTATGACCGACTGCTGGCGACGATCAAGGGGCAGACGAGATGAGGTGCGGCCCCCCTCCACACCCATCCTGATTATTCCGTCATCGAGGCGACGCTCGCCACCGCGGCGCACCACGGGCCGAACTCACCCAACGAGCGACAACGGCCGCTCATCCCTCACGATCGAGCATCTCCTCGATCGCGTCCTCGCCGTCTTCGTCGTCCGCCGAGACTTGCTTCGCCGGCGGGCCCTCGCGCCGAGGCAGGAGCCAGAGCACGAGCAAGAGCGGCGGGAGCAAGAAGCACCACGCGATCCAGGTTGACGTATGCCTGTTCTTGTTCGCGGCTATGACGCCGGCCGCCACCGCGGCGACAAGCGCGATGATGCCCCAGGCGACAATCCACACTATTGCGTCCATGGCAGAGTACTCTCGATAGCCTCTCGTACTTCCCGGCATTCGGGTGAACTTGGTCGCCAAGATGGCAGCATGGCGTCCCACCCCTCCGACCACTGATGTCGAGCTTACGCGGGCTAAGTACCGGCTGAGAAGGGGGATAGGCGCTTCTTCGAGCACTTCGGCATCGACGTCATGGGCACGGTGCGCGCCCTCGTCGAGAACCTGAGGGCCAACGACGTGGTCCAGGGCGGCTCCTCGATCAGCCAGCAGCTCGCCAAGAACCTCTTCCTCTCAGTCAACAGTTAGCCTCTCACCGTTACGACCATAGGCGAATTGCCGGTTCCCGGCAGATCAATGACTTTTGTCGCGGGGGCTGTGTCCACGCCAAGGATGGAGTTGCCCCCGCATGACCAAGCCGATCATTGCCATATTGCTGGGAATGAGCATTGCCGCCGCCAGCAGCGCCGCCGCCCAGGACGACACGAAGCAGGCGCAGGATGCCCCGCCACCACAGCAAATCGATAAGTCTAAGTATTCGCCCTATCCCGAGCAGAACTTTCCCAATCAAGTCTTCTTCGGCGACACCCATCTGCACACGAGTTACTCGACCGACGCCGGCATGATTGGCAACACGCTCGGACCCGAGGACGCGTATCGCTTTGCCCTGGGCGAGACGGTCACCTCGAGCACCGGCGTGCCGGCACGGCTCAATCGGCCGCTCGATTTCCTCGTCATCTCGGATCACGCTGAGAACCTCGGCCTGGCGCCGGCGATCGCCGAGTCGAACCCGGAGCTGCTCAAGAACGAGTGGGGCAAGTCACAACATGACCTCGTCAAGGAGGGAGGCCTCGACGGCGCGACGAAGGCCTATGACAACTGGATGGCCGTGATGGCCGTACGCAAAGACCCGCTCAAGGAAATGACGGCGCTCTCAAAGACGATGTGGCAGAAGCTGACCGAGGCGGCCGAGAAGTACAACCAGCCGGGCCGCTTCACCGCGCTTATCGGCTATGAATGGACCTCAAATCCGGAAGGAAACAATCTGCATCGCAACGTCATCTTCCGCGACGGCAAGGACAAGGCCGATCAGATCGTTCCGTTCTCCCAGTACGACAGCATAGATGCTGAGGATCTCTGGAAGTGGATGGCCGGCTACGAGGCGAAGACCGGCGGCCGACTTCTTGCGATCCCGCACGGCGGTAACATTTCCAATGGACTGATGTTCGACGATGTCACGCTGCGACGGCCAAGAAGCCGCTTGATCGCGATTACGCCGAACGCAGGGCGAAGTGGGAGCCGCTCTACGAGGTTACCCAGATTAAGGGTGATGGCGAAACTCATCCGGCGCTCTCGACGCGCGATGAATTCGCCGACTTCGAGCGCTGGGACAAGGGGAGCTTTGGCCCGCAGATCAAGACGCCCGACATGCTTCCGCGAGAGTATGCCCGTGAGGCGTTGAAGCGCGGTCTCGCCTACGAGGCCAAGCTCGGCGCAAATCCGTTCAAGTTCGGCATGGTCGGCTCGACCGATGCCCACACCTCGCTCGCCACGACGGAGGAGAACAACTTCTTCGGCAAGGTGGTCATTCTCGAACCCTCCGCCGATCCGATACGGTTCGATGAAGTTATCACCGGCCGCCCCGCTCCCAAGGGACACCAGATTTACGCTCGCCAATCCAGCGCTTCCGGCCTTGCCGCCGTGTGGGCGCGCGACAACACACGCGAGGCGTTGTGGGATGCCATGTCTCGCAAGGAGGTCTTCGCAACCACGGGGACGCGGCTGCGCGTGCGCGTCTTTGCGCGGCTGGGACTTTTTAGAGAAGGACCTCGATCGCTCCGACTTCGCGAAGCACGGCTATGAAGAGGGCGTGCCCATGGGCGGCGACCTCAAATCGGCGCCCGACGGCCATTCGCCGACGTTCCTGATCCGCGCTCTGCGCGACGTCGATGGAGCCAATCTCGACCGCATCCAGATCATCAAGGGCTGGCTCGACAAGGATGGCAAGACGCAAGAGCGAGTGTACGATGTCGCTTGGTCGGGAGACCGCAAGCCGAGTGCCGGCGGTAAGCTGCCGGCAGTTGGAAATACGGTAGACGTCGAGCAGGCGACCTACACCAATTCGATAGGGTCGGCCGCTCTCGAAGCCTATTGGAAGGACCCGGCATTCGATCCCTCGCTGCGGGCCTTCTATTACGTCCGCGTGCTCGAAATCCCCACGCCGCGCTGGACGACCTATGACCACAAGATCTTCGGCGTAAAGTTGCCCGACGATGTGCCGGCTTCGATCCAGGAGCGCGCCTACACCTCGCCCATCTGGTACACGCCATAAAAGGAGATCGCCGTGAACGCGAAAATGACCGCCCTTGCACTCGGAGGTATGGCCATCTGCGCACTGGCTGTGTCGTCTTCGAACTTAGCGGCCCAAGACCATACGCCCGATAAAGCGGCTGTCGCCAAGACGGCTGGCCAACAGGGATTCTCCCCGTACGCGGGGCGGGATTATCCTACTCGTGTGTTCTGGGGCGATACGCACCTGCACACAGCCGTCTCGGTTGACGCCGGAACAATGTGTCGTCTCGGGCAGGAGGACGCTTATCGCTTTGCGCGGGGCGAGGAGGTGACCAGCACGAACGGCCTGAGGGCCAAGCTGTCCCGTCCGCTGGACTTCCTGGTCATTGCAGACCATGCCGAGATGTATGGGCTGATGCCGCAATTGCTCGCCGGCGATCCCGAGATCCTCGCCACGGATGCGGGAAAGAGGTGGTATGCCGCACTGACGAGCGGTAACCCGGATACGGTGTTCGCCACCGCCATGGAAATCGTGGGCTCGCTTTCAGGCGATGAGCCTCCCATCAAGAGCAGCAAGGCGGTTAAGAGCGCCTGGCAGGCTTACACGGCGCTCGCCGACAAATACAACGATCCCGGCCGCTTCACGGCCCTCATCGGCTTCGAATGGACAGCAATCGGCGGTTACAACCTGCACCGGAACGTGATCTTCCGCGGCAATGCCAGCGTCGCCAACCAGACAGTTCCATTCTCGCAGTTCGACAGCAAGAACCCGGAGGATCTCTGGCGGTACCTAGCGGCACTTGAAGAGAGAACCGGTGCCGAGGTGCTCGCCATCCCGCACAACGGCAATCTGAGCAATGGCCGCATGTTTACCGTGGAGACCTTCGACGGCAATCCGCTGACCAAGGAAATCGCCTCGTTGCGCGCTCGTTACGAGCCCTTGGTGGAGGCTACTCAGATCAAGGGCGACGGCGAGGCCCATCCTAAGCTCTCGCCGAACGATGAGTTTGCAGGCTACGAAATCTGGGACCGGTCAAATCTCAACGGCACCGAGCTCAAGAAACCGGAGATGCTTCGCTGGGAGTACGCCCGCGAAGCCCTCAAGACCGGTCTGATGCTCGAGCAAAAACTCGGCGTCAATCCGTTCAAGTTCGGCATGATCGGCAGCACGGATGCCCACACGGCGCTCACGGCCGTCGAGGAGGACAACTTCTTCGGCAAGCATTCAGGCGTTGAGCCGGAGCCGCACCGCTGGGAGCATGTGGTCATCGCAGCACCCGATCCCAAGCTGAATGTGATGGGCTGGCAGCAGGCCGCGTCCGGCTACGCTGGGGTTTGGGCCAAGGAGAATACGCGCGAGGCCATTTTCGACGCCATGAAGCGCAAGGAAACTTACGCGACGACCGGATCACGAATGACCGTGCGTTTCTTTGGCGGATGGGAGTTTACGGACCAGGATGCGAAGTCTCGTCTGCCAGCCGGTGCCGGCTATGCGAAGGGCGTGCCCATGGGGGGCGATCTACCAAATGGGTCGCCCGGCCAGTCTCCGACCTTTCTCGTTGCAGCAATGAAAGATCCCTATAGCGGCAATCTCGATCGTATCCAGATCATCAAGGGCTGGCTGGACGCGAAGGGCGATCTCCATGAGCAGGTATATGACGTCGTGTGGAGCGGTGACCGCAAGCCCGGCGCCGATGGCAAGGTGCCTCCGGTCGGCAACACCGTCGACGTCAAGACCGCGACCTGGAGCAACAGCATTGGGTCCCCGGAGCTCATCGGCGTCTGGCACGATCCGGACTTCGATCCGGCAGAGCGCGCATTCTACTACGCACGCGTGATTGAAATACCCACACCGCGGTGGACAGCCTACGAGGCCTTGCGGTTCGGCGTCAGCATGCCCGCTGAGGTTCCGATGACGACCACGGAGCGGGCCTACACGTCGCCCATCTGGTACACGCCGCAATAGGCAGATGTGTTTATTAGGGAGGTTCGCATGCGTTCGCTCAAGACGCTCCTTCAAGCCACCCTTCTGTTGCCGGTTCTGGCCACATCCGCTGTCGCCCAGCAAGGCTTCCAAGACGCCGGCGAGATCGATCCGGCGACCGTCGCCAAATTCTACAAGAAGCCCGGCTACTCGCCCTATGCCGGACGCAACTATCCAACGCGGGTCTATTGGGGCGACACGCATTTGCATACGGCATGGTCGGCAGACGCCGGCATGTCCGGTGCGACATTAGACCCCGAAGAAGCGGTGCGCTTCGCGCGCGGCGAGGAGGTCGTCTCCAACACCGGACAGCCCGTCAAGCTATCGCGGCCTCTCGACTGGATCGCCGTGACCGATCACTCCGACGGCATGGGCGTGATCTCCGAGCTCAAGGCCGGAAATCCGGAGCTGATAGCCGACCCTGTCATGAAGCGCTGGCACGACATGATGGCCGCGGGGCCTGAACAGGCTGGGGCAGCGACGATGGAGCTCATCAACGCGCAGTCCAACAAGAAGCTGCCGCCCGCAGTCATGGACCCCAAATTCGCGAAGTCGGTCTGGCAGAAGAACAACGCGATCATGGAGAAGTACAACGAGCCCGGCCGCTTCACTGCCTTCATCGCCTACGAGTGGACGTCGAACGCGGGGGGCGGCGACAACCTGCATCGCAACGTGATCTACCGCGACGGCCGCGACAAGGCCGACCAGATCCTCCCCTACACCACTTTCCAAAGCGAGAACCCGGAGGACCTCTGGAAATGGATGGCAAACTGGGAGGAAAAGACCGGCGGCTCGCTGCTCGCCATTCCGCATAACGGCAATCTCTCGAACGGCCGCATGTTCGAGCTCACGACCTTTGACGGCAATGACCCCACCAAGGAATGGGCGGAAGCGCGCGCCCGCTGGGAGCCGCTCTTCGAGGCGATTCAGACCAAGGGCCAGAGCGAGTCTCACCCATCCCTTTCGCCGACCGACGAATTCGCCGTCGGCTACGAGATTTGGGACCGCGGCAATCTCAACCTCGTGCCCAAGAAGCCCGGCATGATCGAGCACGAATATGTGCGCGAGGCTTTAAAAAACGGCTTGCTGCTCGAGCAGCAGCTCGGTGCCAACCCGTTCAAGTACGGCTTGGCCTCTGGCAGCGACGCCCATACCGGTCTCGCCGCCATGGAGGAGGACAACTTCTTCTGCAAGTTCGTAAGCTGCGAGCCGCGGCCGGAGCGCTGGAGCGAGGACGCACTGAAATTCGGTGACCGGGTTGTCAAAGGCTGGGAGGTGACGGCCGCCGGCTACACCGGTGTGTGGGCGACCGAGAACACGCGCGAAGCGCTCTGGGACGCCATGAAGCGCAAGGAGGCCTATTCGAGCAGCGGACCGCGCATGATGGTGCGCTTTTTCGGCGGCTTCGACTTCGATCCCAAAGATGCAGTGACACGCGCTCCGGCGGAGGTCGGCTACCAGAAGGGCGTACCTATGGGCGGCGACTTGAAGACGGCACCGCAGGGTAAGGCGCCGACATTTTTGGTCGCGGCACTCAAAGACCCTATCGGCGCCAATCTCGATCGCATCCAGATCATCAAGGGCTGGCTCGACAAGGATGGTAAGACGCAAGAGAAGATCTACGACGTCGTCTGGGGCGACGCGGAGAAGCGCAAGCCCGGCGCGGACGGCAAGGTGCCGCCGGTTGGCAACACCGTGGATCTGCCAAGTGCCACATGGACGAACACCATCGGCGATCCCGAGCTGATTGCTGTCTGGAAGGATCCCGACTTCGATCCGGCGCTCAAGGCTTTCTATTACGCCCGGGTGCTCGAGATCCCGACGCCCCGGTGGACCGCCTATGACGCCAAGCGCTTCGGCGTGAAGATGGCGGACAACGTGCCGATGATCACGCAGGAGCGCGCGTTCACCTCGCCGATCTGGTACACGCCATGACCTCCGCCGGCAGATACGCAGGAGCGTTGATCGCAGCCATAACCCTTGCCGGATCGCCGGCCGCGGAGGCATGCGGCTATCACGATCCGACGAGCGTCAGCCGCGGAGTTCTCAATTGGGTCTATCCGAAGGCTCTCTACGTCACCACCGCCGTCTGGATGGCGCAGCGGGACGGCCTCATCGCCCGCAGTGACCAACCGCAGGCGGCGCGAGCGCTGCTCGGCTACCAGCGTGCGGTGACCTTGCTCGGCGCATTCCGCGAGCGTCTGGCCGAGAGCGCTCGACGGCGAGGCGGTTCCAGCCTTTTCAATGGTCTTCATCGGACCCATGCTGTGGTCGCGCTACGAAGCGGCCGGCGGCTCCGTAAGCGTGGCATCGCATCTCGATGGACCGGCGAAGGGCGACGTGGTCCTCGTGTCGGACGAGCCGGTGATCGCCGGTCTCCTGGAAGGTCGGATCACGCCAGCGGCAGCCCGCGACCTCGGGCTCATGCGGCTCTACGGCACGCCGGAGGGGGTTCAGGGGCTGACATCCTGGCTCGACCGGCTGCCGGCGCAGTCGAGAGCCGATGCCGCGCGGTAGGCTAATGGCGCAACGCACGAGGGAGGGATCATTGACGTCACCAAACCGCGCGCTTTTCACGGCAGCGACAGTGCTTCTCGTCGCATTCGACGCGCCCCACGCCCTTGCCCACACCGGCGAAGGCGTGGCCGGGGGCTTCGCCAGCGGGTTCCTGCATCCTGTCTTCGGTCTCGACCATGTCGTGGCGATGGTGGCGGTGGGCCTGTGGGGGGCGTTTCTCGGCATGCCGGCCATTTGGCTGCTGCCGATCGTGTTTCCGCTTGTCATGGCGTTCGGCGGCGCGCTTGGCGTCGCCGGAGTTCCGTTGCCAGGGGTCGAAACCTGGATCGCGGCTTCCGCCGTTGTGCTCGGCCTCTGCGTGGCGCTGGCGCTTCGCCCGCCGCTTTGGGTCGCCGCACTGATCGTCGGGGCGTTCGCCATCTTCCACGGGCACGCGCATGGGACCGAGCTGCCAGAGGCGGCGAGCCCGCTCGCCTATGCGTTGGGCTTTGTCGTCGCCACCGGCCTGCTGCACCTCTGCGGCATCGGCCTCGGGCTCCTGTCACGCTGGTCTGCCGGACGCTATGCCGTCCAAGCCGGAGGCGCGGCCATCGCCGTCGTGGGACTGGCATTCTTGACAGGATACGCATGAGGCCGACCGCCTGGCGACTGTGCGCTGTTGTCCTGGCCTTCTGGCCGGCCGTGGCAGAAGCACATAGCCCGATCAAAGGCCTCGGCACCTTCTACAATTACCTGCTGCACCCGCTCGTGGTGCCGGCCCATGCCCTGCTCCTCGCCGCGGTCGCACTGATGCTGGGCCAGCAAGGGGGCGAGGCGGCCGGTCGCGGGCTCATCGCCTTCGCGTTGGGGCTCGCTTGCGGGCTCCTGGTCTCGGGCGCAGGCGTGGTCGCGGGCGTGCGCGAGCCTATGCTGCTCGCCGGTTCCCTTGTCGTCGGAGGCGTGGTCAGCCTCGGCCGTCGCTTACCAAGGCTCATCACATTGGGGATCGCTGGTATTGTCGGGATAGCGATCGGGCTTGATTCTGCACCTGAAGCGTCGGCGATGCGCGAAGCGATCCTCGCATATGCCGGATTAATATCGGGCATCCTCTTTCTCGCGACCGTCGTTTCCGGGCTGACGGTCGATGCGGCGAAGCAGTGGCAGCGCATCGGGGTGCGGATTGCCGGCTCGTGGATCGTAGCGATCTCCGTGCTGGTGCTCGCGCTCGCGCTTGCAGGTCCCGCCAAGCACGATGCCGCGACCTTGTTCGGATCGGGAAAGGCTCGACAGTGCTGAGACGATTGATCAGAGAGCCCCTCGTCCATTTCCTGGCCCTCGCTCTCGTCATCTTCGCGGCTTACCGCGCCCTCGACGAATCCGAGACGGCGAAGCCCAGCCAGATCGTCGTCACGCAAGCCAGGATCGAGCAGATCGCCGGGCTCTTCGCCAGAACCTGGCAGCGGCCGCCGACGCTTCCCGAGCTCAAGGGCCTGATCGACGACTACGTGAAGGAGGAGGTCTATTATCGCGAGGCGCTCGCGCTCGGCCTCGACAAGGACGACACGGTGATCCGTCGCCGGCTCCGCCTCAAGATGGAGTTCCTGGGTGACGCCGAGATCGAGGCGCTGAAGCCCACCGATGCGGAGCTCGAACAATACCTGCAAGCGAACCCCGACAAATTCACCATCGATCCCGCAGTCGCCTTCCGGCAGATCTATCTCAACCCGGAGCGGCGCGGGGACAAAATTGACGAGGACGCGACGTCCATCCTCGAGGCCCTGCGTTCCGATCCTTCCCTCGATCCGGCTTCTCTCGGCGACACGACCTTGCTGCCGTCCGAGCTCGCCCTCACGAGCACCGCATCGATCGGCCAGACCTTCGGGGTCGATTTTGCCGACGCGGTCGCCAAGGCAACGCCCGGCATTTGGATCGGGCCGATCGAAACGGGCTTCGGTCTTCATCTCGCTCGGGTAAGCGAGATGAGGCCGGGCCGCATGCCGGCGCTGGCCGAGGTGCGCGACGCCGTGGCGCGCGAGTGGGCGAACGAGAAGCGCAAGGCGCTCGCGCAACAACGTTTCGCCGAGCTCTTGAAGCGCTACGAGGTCACGATCGAGACCGGGCCGAAAGGCCCGGCGCAGGCAGCGGCCAATCCATGATCCGGCTCACCTTCATTCTCGCGTGGGTCGTTCAGGCGTTGTTGGTTCTGCCGGCGACAGCTCACGAATTGCGCCCGGCCTATCTCGACATGCGCGAGACGTCAGCCGACGAGTTCGCCGTCGTCTGGAAGGTGCCGGCGCTCGGCGACATGCGGCTCGGCCTCTATGTCCGCCTGCCGGACACGTGCACGCCGAAAGGCGAGCCTGTCGGCTCGACCAAGGCCGGAGCCTTTTTCGAACGATGGAGCGTGATCTGCCCCGGTGGGATCAAGGGCCGGGAGATCGTCATCGACGGCCTGCGCTCCACGCTCACGGACGCGCTTGCCCGCATCGAATATCAGGGGGGCTCGACTCAAATCGCCCGGCTCACTCCCGAGGCACCGCAATTTTCGGCCTCCGGCGTCCAGAGCGGTCTCGAGGTGGCGCAAACCTATTTTCTGCTCGGCGTCGACCACATCCTCACGGGCCTCGATCATCTGTTGTTCGTGCTCGCCCTGATCCTCTTGATCCGCGATCGCTGGATGCTGGTGAAGACCATCACCGCCTTCACGGTGGCCCACAGCATCACGCTCGCCGGCGCGGCGCTCGGCTACTTCAACCTGCCGCAGAGGCCTGTGGAGGCAACGGTCGCGCTCAGCATTGCATTCGTGGCGAGCGAGCTTGCCAAGGCGCAACCCGGCGAGCGGCGATTATCCGAGAGCTACCCGTGGTTGATCGCTTTCGCCTTTGGACTTCTGCATGGCTTCGGTTTTGCCGGCGCTCTGAAGGAGATCGGATTGCCTCAAACGGACGTTCCCTTGGCCCTCTTCACCTTCAATCTCGGCGTCGAGGCGGGCCAGCTCATGTTCGTCGCGGCCGTCCTGCTCGGCTTCAAGGCCGTCAAAGCGCTTTACGATTTCCCCGTCCCGGCCTGGCGCATGGCGGCCGCCTACAGCATCGGAACAATCTCGACGTTCTGGCTGGTCTCGCGCGTAAGCAGCTTTTGAGGCGTGGAGTAGATCGGGGTCGAGGTGCGGGACGACCACCCAGCCGGCCGCCACGCGGGCATCGATCAGTTCGGCACGTGTCCCGGCCTGGTTCTTCCGATCGTCTTCCAATGGCCGCAACGTGATATTAAATTGTGGTTCAGCTATTGCGTCGAGCGAAGCGGCCGCAGGCGGAGCGGAATATGAAAATCAAGGTGATTGTGCACGAGGCGGAGGAAGGCGGCTTCTGGGCCGAGGTGCCCGCCATTCCGGGCTGCGCCACGCAGGGCGAGACCATGGACGAGCTCATGCGCAACGTACAGGAGGCGGTCGAGGGCTGTTTGTCCGTCGATATTGCGGAGCCGAAGCCCGGCGGCAAGCAGCACATTCTCGAAATCGCCGTATGAAGGTCGTTTCCGGCAGCGAATTCGCGCCGTCGTGACAGCGAAATAGGATCGCCGAATTCCTTGGCGGTCTCGAGCCACAGCGTGATGGCCTCGTGCGCCTGGCGCAGCGCCTCCTCGGGGGTCGCCCCGTGCGCCATGCAGCCCTGAAGCTCCGGCACCTCCGCCACGAAGATGCGGTTTTCCTCGCTCCAATAGATGATGGTCTCGTATTTGTGCATCAGTCTCGATCCTCGAGCCCGTATCTCACGATGACCCGCTCGTCCCCTGTCGCACGTCGGGGGTGAGGGCTGGGGTGAGGGGCAGCCGGAAGCCGCATCGCGAATTTCTACCGTCGCGTCTGCGGAGATGGCTCGAGGCGCTCCGTCAATGGCGCAGCCTGCTCCGAAAAAGTCAGGCGGGGATGGGACTGCGGCGCGCGTCCCTCCCGCGGTAATCCGCCGGATCGTGCTGATTAGGCCGTGCCTGCGGCGCCAACGCCGAGCACGCCTTCGTCGATCTCGCTCGACTTTCAGCGTCTCCGATACGCAGCGAGACGGGGCAGGCACAAATTTTCAGTCGGACCCCGAATTCTCCGGCATGCCTTGCTCCATCTGGCACGTAACAATGAAGCTGCGGACTGTGCAATCGGCTCATCCTACGGCACGAATATGTCATCGAGGGGCCCTCGATGCCGCCACGATCGACGTACATGCTGGCTAAGATCCGCATGGCGCTCGACGCAGGGACAATCATCCCGCGATTCATTACGCTTTTCGGGCCAGAGCACGGCGCTGCTCAAAGAGCACGATAGGGTCGCTCTGACGTGACCGCCGGAGTTGGACTGACGCGCGCGACTTGGGCACGGTCGTACACATTTACGAGGGGGCCAAGGCCTTCGAGGTCGAGTTCCTCACGCTCACCGGAGACACAATCGGCGTCGCCACGCTCAAAGCCAGTGACGTGCGCCCCCTCACGGATCGCGAGATCGCGCACGCGCGCCAGGTGGCGTAGCTGAGCCTCCACTCCCTCCTCCCTCTCCCCACTTCAGTGGAGAGAGGAGGGGCAGCCACAAGCCGCAGCGCGAATTTCTGCCCCTCACCCTCGCCCTCTCCCCGTCCTTACGGGGAGAGGGGATTGCGGCCCTCCCCTTCCCCTTCACTTCCCTGGAATTTGCCGCAATCTGGTGCTCGATTCAGGTCCGCCCTGCGCCGGGGCCGCGGCGCGGGCGATGTGTGCGTCCGCGGCACCTGCGTCGCGGCAAAAAGCGTGCAGAGGCCGAGACTTAGCCGAGACCTAAAGCGGGACCCGAGGTGGCAGGCACGTGAGCGATTGGCTGTTCAAGCAGGGCCGGCGCGACCGGCTCATCAACTGGCTCGGCATCGATTCCTTCATCGATGCCACCGTCAACGACACCTTCGCGCGCATCCGCGACACCTGGGACGCGGGCTCGAGCTTCTTCGCCCGCTTCCGCATCACCGGCTGGCGCCGGCTCGCCAACGAAGGGGTCTCGGAGTGCTTCTCGATCGCCGCTCGGCGGCTTCGTCGTGCTCTATGCCCTCGCGCTGCCCGCCTTCCTCGAGTTCGACGAGGGCCGCTTCCTCACCGGGCGCTACAGCGTCAAGCTCCTCGACCGTCAACGGCAACGATCATCGGCCAGCGCGGCATCCTCCACAACGACGCGGTGCCGCTCGAGGAGATCCCCGACTTCCGTGATCAAGGCGACGCTCGCCACCGAGGACCGGCGCTTCTTCGAGCACTACGGCATCGACGTCCTCGGCACGATGCGCGCCCTCGTCGAGAACGTGCAGGGCCAACGACGTCGTGCAGGGCGGCTCGTCGATCACGCCAGCAGCTCGCCAAGAACCTGTTCCTCTCCTCCGAGCGCTCGCTGCAGCGCAAGATCAAGGAGCTGTTCCTCGCCTTCCTGCTCGAGACGCCGCTTCACCAAGCGCGAGATCCTGAAGCTCTACCTCGACCGCGCCTACATGGGCGGCGGCGCCTTCGGCGTCGAGGCGGCGTCGCAGTATTATTTCGGCAAATCGATCCGCGAGGTGAACCTCGCCGAGGCGGCGCTGCTCGCCGGGCTCTACAAGGCGCCGACGAAGTATCGCCCCGCACGTCAACCTGCCGGCGTCGCGCGCGCGCACCAACGAGGTGCTGCAGAACCTCGTCGAGGCCGGCTTCTACACGCCGGCGCAGGTGCACGAGGCGCGCCTGCACCCGGCGAAGATCATCGAGAACCGCGCGACACGACGAGCCCCGACTGGTTCCTCGACTGTGCCTTCGAGGAGGTGCAGCGCATCGCCGAGGGCAAGGGCCAGTACGTGCTGACGGCGCGCACGACCGTCGACCTGACGCTGCAGAAGCAGGCCGACGAGGCGATCATGGCGTCCAACATCAAACGGGAGGGGCGGAGCCTGCGCTTCAATTCGGGGGCGATCGTCGTGCATGGAGACGGACGGGGCCGTGCGCGCCATCGTCGGCGGGCCCGATTACGGCGAGAGCCAGTTCAACCGCGCGACGCACGCCAAGCGCCAGCCCGGCTCCTCGTTCAAGGTCTACGTCTACGCGACCGCGCTCGAGAACGGGTACAACCCGAACACGACGGTGCGCGACGCCTCGCGCTCGTGCGGAAACTGGCATCCCTCGAACTACGGCGGCGGCGGCGGGAGCGGGGCGCAGGATGCCGCTGTGGCTCGCGCTCGCCAAATCGCTCAATACGGTCGCGGCGGAGCTGTCGTTCGCGGTCGGGCGCGAAAAGGTGATCGAGATGACGCGACGGCTCGGCATCAAGGGCATCAGCAAGAGCTGCTCGATGGCGCTCGGCGACTACGGCATCCCGCCGATCGAGCACACGGGCGGGCTTCGCGACCTTCGCCAACGGGGGCAAGAGCGCCCGGCCGTATGCGATCCTCGACATCGTGACGTCGAAGGGCGACCTCATCTACTCGCGCGAGCGCGACGAGCCGGAGCCCGCCCAGCTCGTCAAGCGCGAGGTCGCCGAGAAGATGAACCAGATGCTCGAGCGCGTGGTGACCGAGGGCACGGGCGGGCAGGCCGCGCTCGATTTCACCAACGTCGCCGGCAAGACCGGGACCAGCACCGGGCCGAACGACGTGTGGTTCGTCGGCTTCACGGGGAAGTACGTCGGCGTCGTCTGGCTCGGCAACGACGACAACCGACCGATGTCCTCCGGCAACACCGGCGGCCACATGGCGGCGCCGCTCTGGCATTCGATCATGGCGGTTGCCCATACGGACATGAACATCCCGACCATACCGGGGCTCGCGCCCCACCCGGTGCAGATCGCCGAGCAGCAGCGCCTCGCGTGGCTCAGGGCCAACAACCCCGTGCTGGCGGCGGAAATGGACGGGGCAGCCGACGCCAGCCAGCATTCCGCGAGCCTCATGCCCGAGCCGACCAAGGAAACGCTGAAGCGGCTCGCGACCGCCCTGCGCAAGGCGGCCGGCATCGCCGAGCCCGCGTCTGCGCCTGCGCCGGCAGCCCCCGGCAGCGACGGTACGAAGCCGCCTAAGCCGGAGCGGAAGGCCGACCGCGCCCCCGGGCCCGAGAACGGCGCCGCCGCCCGCATCTCGACGTCCTCCGCCCCGCAGGCATCCGGCGGAGTACAGCGGCGCCTTGTCCCTTGAGGCACTCTCAGCTTGAGGCACCCTTAGGATGAGCTTTTAGGATGAGCTTTCTTGTCCACCGGCTGAAGAAACGCGCCGCCGCCGCCATGGGGCTCGCCGCCGACTGGTCGCTCTTCATCGGCATCGTGCTGATCGGCGGACTGGGCTCGAGCTGGTACATGGTCGAGGCCGGCTCCCGCCTCACGACCGAGACGGTCGGCCCCTGGACCACCTGGACGTCGGCGGCGCGCCCCGACGCCGATCCCTACACGCGCGCCCACTATGCGCGGCTCGGCGTGCTCCCCTTGAGCTCCGAGTTCGCGCAGACCTACGTCGCGCGCACCGACAGCGAGGGGCGCGCCCTTCATTCGTCCTGCGACTACGCGATCGAGGGCCGGGACATCCCAACCCACTGGTGGAGCTTGAGCGTCTTCGACTCCAAGGGCCGGCTCATCCCCAACGCCGCCCAGCGCTACACCTATACGAGCGACACGATCGCCCTCAATCCGGACGGCTCGTTCACCGCCTCGCTCGCCCGCGATGCGCGGGCCGGCAACTGGCTGCCGACCGGAGGAGCGGGGCGGCTCGCCCTGTCCTTCAGCGTCGTCGATCTCGGCGTGCGTGCCGTCGCCAAGGAGGGCGAGATCGAGGAGCGCCTTCCCGTGATCCGCCGACGGAGCTGCTGATGTGGGTGCTGGCAAAGCTGAGGAACACGAACTGGCGCCTCGTCGGGCTGGCGTTCTTCGCCGTCGGCGTTCTCCACATCGTCGCGACACTTGCCGCTCCGACCCTCGTGATCTCGCGCGCCTACGATCAGCTGGCCCACGACTTGCCGCTCAATCGCATGCAGGTTCTGCCGCCCGTCACGCCGTCATCCCAGCCGCTGCCGTTCCTGGCGCCCGACGCGCGCTACGCCCTCTGCCGGTTCGACACCACGGACGGAGCCGTCGCGATCACGGCGAGGCTGCCCGGGCCGGGTTGGATGCTCGCGCTCTACACGGCCGAGGGAGAGAACTTCCTCTCGAGCGTCGCGCGGCCGGGGCCCGCGATCGATGTCTCGCTGATGCTGGTCCCATCCGAGGACCGGTTCCTGGGCCTAACGCCCGAGTCGCGCTCGAGCTACGAGCCGACGGACAAGACATTGACGGTCGGCGCGCAGCAGGGCCTCGCGATTATCAGGGCCCCCAACCAGGGCGCGGCCTATGAGGCGCGCAATCTCGCCGAGCTCAGCCGGGCACGGTGCGCCTTCCGCAAGACTTGAGGCTCTCTCGTCATTCCTCGAGCTCGAGGTGGTCGCGGTGACGGGCCCTGCGGCCCCGTTTCGGCGCCGGCTCCGCCTCGCGCTCATAGCGGATGCCTGGAAAGATCACGATGTCTGCACAGCTCTGGCGATGGGCCTCGCTGTTCGGGCTCTGCACCCGGGCAACTCGGGCCGGGAATTCGAGTATCGTCGCCATAGCGGCTTCCCCTTGGACTGCGCCAATTGCCCGCGCGCGTGCTCCCGGAACTCGTCTTGCTTTTCTCGCCGGCCGAACCGCCGACTGTTCCCGAGATTTGAAGGCTGCATCGGTTAACGAAGTGTTAACGCGCGAAGCTGGTGTGGCGCGTGTGCGACTGCACTCGTGTCCCGAACCCGAAGTTCGCAAACGCGATTGCCGCAATGTATGTGCGAACTTCGGGTTCGGGACACGAGAGGCAGAGCACTCGCTGGTATGGCTTTGGTTCAGAAGTTCCCTCATGACCAAGCCGCGAGCGTTGGGGAACTTCTGAACCGCCATACCAGTGTTAGCGATCGGCCCCGAGCAGCCAGCCGTCGAGACCATGCGCGCCCTCGCGCGTCTCGATCTCGACGATCCAAAGATCGGGATCGAACTCGCTTTCCCGGCTGAGGTAGGCCTCGACCGCCGCATCTGCGGCACCCGACGGAGAGAGACAGGGCTGCCAGAGCCGGTCCTCCTCGGCGCCCGAGAGTCCGGCGGGGGCCGGACCGAACAGCAGCGACGTTCCGTCGAGGCGGTTCACGCGAATGAAGATCGCGCCCGCGTCGTCGTCGCCGTGGCGGACGACGGCTGCCGGCACGCCGTCCCCCGCGCAGCGGCGCAGATAGGCTTTGACCCAGATGTCGGCTCTGAGGCGCATGGGTCCTGCCGAGTCTCCACTGGTCGAGAGGTGCGTCGGGAGCCAAAAGATTGCCCGCTCACCGGGTCTCGGTGAGTGTGCCCTGTCCCGCAACGCGCGCCAACCGCGCGACGAGGGACCCCGAAATGCGGCCGCTCTCCGGCAGCTTCTGGGCAACCTCGAAGGCGCGAATGGCCTTGACCGTCTCCGCGCTGAGCCGCCCGTCGATCGCGCCGGGCCTGAGCCCGATGCTGGCGAGACCACGCTGCACGGCCCGGATCACGCGCTCGGCCTCGGGGCCGGTCGCGCCCGGCGCGGCTCCGGCGGGCGGCGCCTTGCCCTCCGCTCCGAGAACGAGGCGCTCGAGCAACGCCTCGTCCGGCTCCCCCGTCAGCGAAAATCCGCGATCGGCTTCATAGGCCATGATCGCGGCTCGCGTCACGAGGCCCGCAACGCCGTCGACAGTGCCGGCCTCATAGCCCTTCGCGCGAAGCTCGCGCTGGATGGCGCGCGTGAGCTCGGCGCGGTCGCCGCCGCCCTCCCGCGCCTCGGGCCGGGCCGGGCCGGTGCTCCCCGTCGTAAGTTGCAGCGACCACGCCGGTATCGGGCCTTCGCCGCCCACGACGGCGACTGTGCGCGTTCCCTGCTGAAAATAGAGGAGGTTCGCCGCAAGGCCTCCCGAGAGAAGGGCGAACGCGGCAAGCCCCGGGCGAACCCAGTATGGCGTCATGGTCTAGGCAGCCTTCTTCCGGTCGCGGATGTGAGCCCGATTATCGAAAGTCGCCGTTAAGAGGGTGTTAACCCGGCGAGGCCGGTCCGGGGAACTCGGCCGACGAGGCCCCCGCAATCGATAAAATTCGAAGCAAATTTGCCGATAACTCTCTTAAAACACGCATAAAATGCAGGCTCCCATCTCCGCTCTTCGTTCGTGCCTCTAGGGTATCGTCCTCTCACGGTGAGTGGTGCGCCCGTGGTCGGGCGTGGAGTGCGTTCGGAGCAGTTATGTCCCTCTTCAGAGTAGCGTTGGTGCTCTCCCTCGGCATCGCCGTGATGCCGTCGGACGAGGCCCAGCAGAAGCGGCTCTACCAGAACGCTGCCGCGGCGGCGTACTGGACGGCGACGTTCTGCGATCGCAACGGCGCGACGTGCGATACCGCCTCCTCGCTCTGGGACACGTTCTTGCGCAAGGCGGAATTCGCGGGCCAGCTCGTCTACGACGTGGCCCAGCACTATTCGGCCGGCGGAGAGGGCGGAGCGAGCGTCGAGCCGGCGTCCCTCGGCCCGCGGGCCCTCGAGCGGTCGACCGACCGCGGCACGCTCAAGCCCGACGATCTTCGCCCCGAGTGGCGCGGCGCGATCGTCCGCCAGGGCGCCTGACGAAGCATCCGAGGCGTTGGCAACAGGCTCTCGGGCCTTGCGCCTTGTCGGGCGCGACGCTTATCTCTCTGGGTGAGAGAGGCGGCTCGCGCCTCCGGCGGGATTGCGTCGGTCATGACCTTTGCAGAGATTCGCTCCGACTTTTCCGTCCTCGACGACTGGGAGGATCGGTACCGCTACATCATCGAGCTTGGCCGCACGCTCGCCCCGCTTGCGCCCGAGCAGAGGACGGACGCGACAAAGGTGCGCGGATGCGCGAGCCAGGTCTGGCTCGTGAGCAGCGAGCGTCCGGGCGAGGACGGCAAGACCGTGCTGCATTTCGTTGGCGACAGCGACGCGCACATCGTGCGCGGCCTCATTGCCATTCTCTTCGCGCTCTACGAAGGCAAGACCAGCAAAGAGATCCTGTCGATCGATCCCTCGGCCGACTTTCGCGCCTTGGGCCTCAACGAGCACCTGACGCCTCAGCGCTCGAACGGCCTCGCGTCGATGGTCGAGCGCATCCGCTCCGATGCGCGCGCCGCCGCGGCGGGCGAGACGGTTCACTAGCGCGCAGGCCGCGACCGCTTGTCGAAGCTTGCCGCGACCGGTCATGCAGCGGCTATCATGAAGCGCTCGACCGTCGCGGCGAAATGCCCGCACCAATCCTTCCTCTCGATCCACGGGGCCACACTCCATGACGGTCCGCGGCCGATCGGACCGCGGGCGCATTGAAGCGGCACAGGCCGGTGGGTCGTTGCTCCACGCCGAGGTGCGACCAAAGTAGGGGTTGTACGTTCTACACCGTAGCCTTAAAGGGCTTCACCGTAGCCATACGCCTTGTCAATACCCTCGATTGTCGTGACGCGTTGAGCGGCAGAGCATGTCGGCTCACGGGCGAGCGGCTACGCCGCTCGCTACGGACCAGAAGCCCAACTAGCCATACTTGCAGGTTGAGTACCTAGAGGTAGGTCATGGAACCTGAGTTTCACGCCGCATTGGTTGCCGGTCTTTGCCCACTTGAGCTGATGAAGCAGGCTGGCCGGCTGGAGAACTCGCCAACGCCATTCTTGACTCGCCTTCGGAGACCACGACGAGACGAACCTTCGGCATTTAAGATAGTGACATCATCGGAAGTCCTACTGCCTTTTGACAGCGTCGTGCTTGCCCAGGACCACTACATCCGCACGTCCGAGAGCAAGGCAAAAAATCGAGACCAGACCGTGAGCGAAATAAAATTCAGCTCCGAGATAAGCAGCCTAACAAGAGAAGCCTTCATCGCCAGAGTCGATGAGGCAATCGCGCGCGAGGGGCTCGGAGAAAGGCAGCGGTGTAACGACGCCGGGTCCGCGCAAGCGTAGTAGCCTTTTCCCCTTGGTCGAGTCCAGCTCGGGTGTCAGCTCGTACCTTGATACTTGAACGAGACTTTCAGCTTCGTGCGGTAGGCCACCACCTTGCCGTTTTCAATCACGAGATCCTGCTCGGCAACTTCAGCCACCCGCAGGTCCCGGAGATGCTTCCCCGCCTCCTCGACCACCGATTTGGCAGCCTTCTCCCACGAGTCCGCGCTGCTACCGATCAATTCGATCACCTTATACATGCTGTCCGACATTGAAGCCTCCTTCAGTCTTTGTGCGTATCCCCCCTCAGTACCACCGGACCGATTGAGCGGCTGAGGAAAAATCTCAACCCTGGAAGACGGGCAGGCCTCTACTCTCGCGGCTCCATGCCCGGTCGGGAATCCGCAGTTTCCCTCGTGATGTTGGGCTAGGCTCCGGCTTCGCCTCGCTAACCCAACCTACGAGGGAGCCAATGAGCAAAAATCCGGCGAAAGACTTCGACGAGATTGCCGACGACTACACGTTCTACGAGCGCCACGCGACCGAAGCCCAACAAGACGCTGGCGCCTACCTGAGATACGTCCCGGGGCTCGAGCCGGCGCTCGGCCCGGTGAGGATGCTCGACTTCGGCTGCGGCTCCGGCACGTTCACGCGGCGATTTCTCGAACTGGCAGGATGGAAGCCCGAGCGCTTGCGCCTAACGCTCGTGGATCCGGCAGAAGCCGCGCGCCGCGAGGGCCTTGCCCGCCTGGCGCCGTTCACCGCTGCGCCCATCTCGGATATGGATGTGCTGCCCGCCGGCCGCGTCGGATGCTTCGACCTCGTGCTCGCAAACCACGTCCTCTATTACGTGACTGATCTCAATGTCGCCCTTTCCCGATTGATCGATGCACTGGCCCCTAGCGGCCTCCTGCTCACCGCCATCGCCGCGCGCACGAACGCCCTGATAGAATTCTGGATCGTCGGTTTTGGACTGCTGGGCCGCGAAATTCCCTACAATACGTCCGAGGACGTGGAGACCGCCCTGCGGAAATCTGGGGCCGCCTACCAGAAGCAGCAGGTCCCCTATGAGTTGACATTCCCCGACACAGAGGAAAATCGCATGCGGATAATCCGCTTTCTCCTGGCCGACCATCTGGCAGAAATGCCGCTCCCGCCGCTGCTCGAGTTGTTCGATCGATATTCCCGTGCCGGCCGGATCGAAATTCGGACGGAGAGCGACCATTACGCGGTGCGGCCGGAGTTCAAGACTGTGTAGCGATCAGCGCCGAGCTACCAAGCTTCTCCAGCTACAAATGCGCGTAGCGTGTCCGGTTTGAGGAGTGGATAGGCGTTCGCGGGCGCGCCTCTAGTCTCGCGGGTCGATGCCCGGGCGGAAGTCCGCCGTCCCCCAATGGCTCAAGCGCCCGCCGCGCGCACGCTCGGCGCTGTCGCCCCGCACGAGCCCGTAGTGGCGTGCCAGGCTTGTGAGCGCGAGCTGCAGCACGACCTTGCCCGATCGCTGCGGCCAGTTCGCCTGGCGCTCCGTCTCCTCGATGCCCCGCGCGTGACAGCAGACGTCGATCAGAATTCCCGAGAGCTCGGGGCCGACGGCGCTCAACGCCCTGCGGACGCGCTCGGCGGCCGCGACGACGCCATCCTGCAGCTCGACGCCGGCGCCGGGGGCCGCGCGGCGCCCTGAGCGCGTCCCCGCCGGGGCCGACCAGTCCGCTGTGACGCGCGGCGTCATCTGGGCGAACCAGAAGTCACGGGCGAGGCGCTCGCCGGCGTGAAGCTGCTCTTGGGAGATGAGGGCATTGCCGTCCTTGTCGCGCCGGCGGGCGAGCCAAGCGAGCGGGCTCTCCGCCGGGTTGAAGCCCGGACGGGCGCCCGCCGTGCGCCCCCGCCTTCGGTCGCGGCCGCCGCGACGGGCAACGCTCACGGTCTTGCCTTTCCCCGCGTCTCCGCGAGGTCCGCTCGGCGTGCTCATCGTGTCCCCCGCTTATGCGGCGCGCGCGGCGCGATTGTAAGCGACGAGGGTCGGCACGGCCCACGCGAGGAGCTCAACCGCCCGGTCGAGGACCGGATCGTCGCGCCGGTCCTCGACGAGCCTGCAGGCGTGCCGAACCGTTGTCCTGTCGCGGGCGAAGAGGATGCCCACCTCCTGCATGGAGAGCCCGCATGAGATATGGGTGACGTACATCGCCACCTGGCGGGCGAACGCGGCGCGCGCCCGACCCCGCGACGCGCGGGCAAGCTCGTCGGGCATCACGCCGAAGACGTCGGCGACCGCGCATTCAATGAGCGGGCGCGCGCGCCAGCTCGGCATTTCGTCGGCATCGCCCGTAGTGCTCGGCAGAGAATTGAGGGTCATTGGGATCAAGAGCTCGTCGCCTCGAGAGCGGTTGCGGTGGCCGTTTCACCGTACGCGAGGCCATGCGAAATCCAGAGCCAAAGCTCGTCGATCGGTGAACGGAGGGGATAAGTCCCCCCGGGCGACATCGATCTCAACAGGCGAGCTGGTCTTATCCCCCTCCGGTCCGCGCGTGGGAAGCTTCGCTCGCAACCGAGAGCGGAGCCTTTTCATGCCGTCACGTCCCACGCGCGCACCCTTGAGCCAAGAGCCGCGAGCCAGGCGGCTGCGGCGCCTTCTTCCGCTCGGCCCGAAAGAGAGCGCGGATACCTCGGCGGCGGGGCGGGCGACGGTGGTCGGCAAGCTCGAGCGCGCCCTTCGCCGGGAGCGCAATCTGGGTCGTGCCGGCCACTCGAGCTACGATCTTGCGCGCCACAAGGAGCTGCTCGCGGCGTGGCGCGAGGAGCGGGCCGCGGCGCGCAAGCTGGCGTTACAGGGGGCGCCTGCTACCCGCGGCAACGGCCAAGTCTGACCTCAGAAGTCTCCTATTTCTCACGCCGGGTGCCGAGACCCATTTTCTTGGCGAGATCGGAGCGGGCGCGGGCGTAGTTCGGCGCCACCATCGGATAGTCATGGGGCAGCGCCCACTTCTCCCGGTATTCCTCGGGAGAGAGATTGTAATGGGTGCGCAAATGCCTCTTGAGAGACTTGAACTTCTTTCCGTCCTCGAGACAGATGATGTAATCGGGCATGACGGATTTTCTGACCGGGACCTTGGGCTTGAGCTCCTCGCGCTCCGGCTGAACCGAGTTCCCTGTGGCGCGGCTCAACGCGGCGTGGGTCTCGTTGATCAGTTGCGGCAGGTCGCTGGCCACGATGGTGTTGTTGCTGACATAGGCCGAGACGATCCTGGCGGTCAGCTCGACGAGCTCGGGATCGGCGCCATCATCCATCACCTAAGTCCTTCTCGCTGGCGATTTTTGCGTGTCCAAGTCGGACGGACACCCAAAAGATCCAAGTCAAAACCCTATTTCTCCGAGGACACCAAATAACCTGACAAGGTCATTGCAGCATGACAGTGATGTTATGGCCCCGTCGACAGTCTTGGCGTATGCCATATCTTTGGACAACATCCCGATGGCGATGTCAACGATTGCAGGATGAAATCCTACCGCGATGCCTAAGCTGCAAGCTGCCGCCGTCCGATTATTCGCAAGTGCCGTCGCAAGAGCAAGATTTCCCCGGACCAGTATTGCGTGCCGCCCTGCCCACGACTTTGCGAGCGCGGGCACTAATCGGGCCAATTCAAGTGCAAGCGTGTTCCCAGACCTCGACGAATTCCTAGACAGCACTCGTCTTCCGCTCTAATTCACTCGGAATTATAGGGGGTTAGCCATCTTTATTCTTGGGCAGCCGTAGCTCCACTTCGCCTGCGTCGCCGCGGCCCGCTCCTGTCACCGCGGTCTGATTTGACAAAGCCTCCCCACCCTGCCGAACTGAGAGCCATACCGACGGGCCCGCGCGCCCCTCTCTTGCTTCCCCCGATTTCCGAGGCCTCGATGCACGGACCCAAGCACAATCTCGTCCTCGCCCGGCCGCCCGAGGCCGCGCGCCGCCCGCATGCGCAAATCTGCCATGGCGTCGAGCTCGTCGACAACTATGCCTGGCTGCGCGCCGGCAACTGGCAGGACGTGATGCGCGACCCCGGCTGCCTCGCCCCCGACATCCGCGGCTACCTCGAGGCCGAGAACGCCTATACGGACGCCCAGCTCGCCGACACGCGGGCCCTCCAGGAGACCCTGTTCCAGGAGATGAAGGGGCGTTTGAAGCAGGACGACAGCAGCGTGCCGGCCCCCGACGGGCCCTTCGACTACTACTCGACACTTCGTCGAGGGCGGTCAATATCCGCGCCTCTGCCGCCGGCCCCGCGGCGGAGGGGCCGAGACCAGTGCTCCTCGACGGCAACGCCGAGGCCGAGGGCCACGCCTACTGGGACCTCGGGGCTTCCACACACAGCCCCGACCACAAGCTCCTCGCCTACGCGACCGACGACAAGGGCTCGGAGCTCTTCACCATCCGCTTCCGCGACCTCGCGACGGGGGCCGATCTCCCCGACACGATTGCCGACACGCGCGGCGACCTCGTCTGGGCCAACGACGGGGCGACACTCTTTTACGTCCGCCTCGACGAGCACCATCGCCCGCTCTTCGTCTATCGCCACCGCGTCGGCACGCCGGCCGAGGAGGACGTTCTCGTCTACACCGAGCCCGACATCGGTTTCTACGTCGGCCTCGGCAAGACGCAGTCGTCGAAGTTCGTCCTGATCGATGCGCACGACCATGAGACGAGCGAGACGCGTCTCATCGACGCCGACGCACCCGAGACGGCACCTCGCCTCGTAGCCAAGCGCACGCCGAAGCACCAGTATCAGGTCGAGCACCACGGCGACCGGCTCATCATCACGACCAACTCGGACGGCGCCGTGGACTTCCGCATCTGCGAGGCGCCCCTCGCCTCGCCCGGAGAAGAGAGCTGGCGCGAGATCGTGCCGCACCAGCCGGGCCGGCTCATCCTCGACACCGCCGTCTTCCGCGGTCACATGGCGCGCCTCGAGCGCGAGGCGAGCCTGCCGCGCATCGTGATCCGCTCTCTCGCCGACGGGCGCGAGCACACCATTGCCTTCGCCGAGGAGGCCTACGCGCTCGGCATGTCGGCGGGCTACGAGTTCGATACGACGACACTGCGCTTCAGCTACTCGTCGATGACGACGCCGGCCGAGACCTACGACTACGACATGGCGACGCGCGAGCGCACTCTCCGCAAGCGCCAGGAGGTGCCGTCCGGGCACAATCCGGCCGACTACGTGACACGACGGCTCTTCGCGCCCGCCCCGGACGGCGCCCGCGTCCCGGTCTCGATCCTCTACCACAAGGACACGGCGCTGGACGGCTCGGCGCCGCTCTTCCTCTACGGCTACGGCGCCTACGGCATCTCGATCCCCGCCTCGTTCTCGACGACGCGGCTTTCGCTCGTTGACCGCGGCTTCATTTTCGCCATCGCCCACATCCGCGGCGGCAAGGACAACGGCTATGCCTGGTACACGGACGGCAAGCTCGAGAAGAAGACCAACACGTTCACGGATTTCATCGCCTCGGGCGAATATCTCGCGGCCCAGGGCCTGACCCGGCGCGGGCGCATCGTCGCCAACGGCGGCTCGGCCGGCGGCATGCTCATGGGCGCGGTCGCCAACATGGCGCCCGACCTCTTCCTCGGCATCATCGCCGACGTCCCCTTCGTCGATGTCTTGAACACGATGCTCGACAAGGACCTGCCGCTGACGCCCCCCGAGTGGCGCGAATGGGGCAACCCGATCGCGAGCACGCACGAGTTCGAGACCATCCGCGCCTACAGCCCCTACGACAACGTCGAGGCCAAGGCCTATCCGCACATCTTCGCCTACGGCGGCCTGACCGATCCGCGCGTCACCTACTGGGAGCCGGCGAAGTGGATCGCGAAGCTGCGCACTCTGAACACGAGCGACAATGTGATCCTGCTCCAGGTCAACATGGAGGCCGGCCACGGCGGGGCGTCGGGGCGCTTCGAGCAGCTCCGCGAAATCGCGCTCGATTATGCCTTCGCGCTCAAGATCGCGGGCAAGGCGTGAGCGAGGAACGCGGCCCGTTCAAAGCAGGCCCTGCAGCTCGCGCAGCTCGCCGGCGTTGAGATCCGAGATGGCCCAGAGCGTCAGGCCCTTCTTGCCCCAGATGAGAACGTTGTAGCCGTTGAGGGTGGTGAGCCGAGGCGCAAGCTCACCTCCGTCTCGGCCCGCCCACATGAAGACGTCGATCGTGTGCTGGCGTCGCTTGTAGACGAGCACGCCGACGCGGCGGCCCCCCGCGTAGTCGAGCCGGCCGCCGATCAGAGGAAAACCCTCGCTCGCGAGATCCTTGACCTCGGGTGCGAAGTCGACTCGACCGGCGAACCAGGGCTTCACGACGTGTGCGTCGGTCTCGGCGATCTGAACCGGGCTTTCCTGCAGGAGCGAGCGCACGTGCGCGGAGAGCACATCCTGCTCGAGTTGCGCCAGCTGCTCGCCCGAGGTCGCGAGCCACCATGTCGCGAGGGCCGACACTGCGCAGGCGGCGACGATCGTCGCCGCCTGGCGAACGGCGGAGCCGCGCATCGACGGCCACCGAGCGGCCGATACGGCGCGCGCCGGCACTTTCTCATCCCCTTCGGCTTCCCGGGCGCGGGCAATATCGCGTCTGATGCGCAGGGCAAGCGACTTAGGCATGGGCTCTCGTCCCGCCTCCGCGAGCAGGCCGCCGATGCGGCGGATGTCGCCGGCGAAGACCGCGCACGACGGGCAGCGCTCCACATGCTCGGCGACGGCCCGGCGCTTCTCCCCGTCGAACTCGCCGTCGACATAGGCGCTCAAGAGCTCGCGCGCCCGCTCACACTGCATTGGGCTCATCCTTCTCGATCAGTTTCGTCAGCGCTTTGCGCAATTCGCTCCGTCCGCGAGCAAGCCGCGACATGACGGTTCCGACCGGCGTGCCGGTCACCTCGGCGATCTCCTTGTAGGAAAGCCCTTCGAGCTCGCGCAGCACGACTGCCTCGCGAAAGGCCGGCGGGAGCTCCCCGAGTGCCTGCAGCACATAATCGCGCTCGACCGCGCCAACGAGCTGCTGCTCGGCTGTCGGCTCCTCCGACACGATCTGCTCGGCGAGGCGCCCTTCCGCACCGCTCCCCGCAAGCGTCTCCTCGAGCGAGACCACGTTGCCGGCGCGCTGGCGGTTGGCGAGCCAGCGGTAGGCGGCATTGCGCACGATCGCCAAGAGCCACGGCCTGATATCGTCGCCGCGAAAGCTGTCGAAAGAGCGCAGCGCCCTCAAATAGGCCTCCTGCACGATGTCCTCCGCATCGGGCCGCGAGCGCGCGAGCCAGAAGGCCAAATTGAAGGCAGCCTCCAACTGAGGCAGCGCCAAACGCTCGAAGCGGGAGGCCGTGCTCATGCCCTTGGCTCAAGCCTGCTGCTGGCGCGGCCGAGGCCTCGCCCATTTAGAGTATATCCGCGATCGGCGAGATTTATTCCCGCAGCCAATTTCGGGCCCCTGGAGCGCGGGCGGCCGGGAATAAGTGCGCTGCCTCGTGAGTCAAGGTTACTGCAGGCCCCACGCGGGCTTTCGCACCAATGTCCAAGGGGAGTGCGTTCCATGCCCAATCTTTCGCGTCGCGATGTGATTGCCTCGGCCGCCTTTGCGGCCGCGCTTGGCCTCGACAAGCGTCTCACCCTCATTACCTCGGCCCAGGCTCAGACGACCGCCGATCCCGCGCCCGGCTTCCACTCCTACAAGGTCGGAGACATCGAGGTGACCGCGCTCTACGACGGCATCTGGGAGAAGCCGCACGATCCCGCATTCATCAAGAATGCGTCGGTCGAGGAGACGAAGGAAGCGCTGGCAAAGGCCGGGCAGACAACGGAATTCGTGTCGATCCCGCTCACCGTGGTCGTTCTCAAGATCGCCGACAAGTACGTGATGGTCGACTCGGGCTCGGGCGGCCAGTGGAAGCCCACGGCTGGGAAGCTTTCCGCCAACATGAAGGCGGCCGGCATCGATCCGGCGAGCATCGGCACGATCCTGATCTCCCACTTCCATCCCGATCACATCTACGGGCTCATGGAGAAGGACACCAACAAGCCCCTATTCCCCGACGCCGAGCTCGTGGTCGGCGCGCCGGAGTACAAGTGGTGGACCGAGCCGGGGCGGGTCGAGAAGCTGCCCGAGGCGCGCAAGGCGCTCGGAAATCGCATCCAGAGCGTGTTCCCGGGCTGGAAAAACTTCAAGCTGGTCGAGGGCGAGGTCGAGGCGGTACCGGGCGTGCGCTTCGTCAATGCGCCGGGCCATACGCCGGGCCACTCGGCGTTCCATGTGAGCTCGGGCTCGGGGCAGCTCATGCTCGCGTGCGATGTCGTCTATCTTCCGGCGCTCGTCGGACCCCATCCCGAATGGCAGGGAGCCTACGATCAGGACGGCCCGACCGCCGTCGAAACCCGGCGCAAGCTCCTCGAGCGCGTAGCTGCCGAAAACATGATGATTTGCGGCGCTCACTTCCCGTTCCCCGGCGTCGGCACATTTTCCAAGGACGGGGAGGGCTACGTCCTCACCCTGTCCAAGGTCTGACGGGAGGGGGATGAGATGGAACGCCCTAACCCGCGCCTGCGCGGTTGCCTCGCCGCTCTTGCTCTCTGCCTTGCCGCGGCGGCAACTGCGTTGCCAGGGCTTGCGCCGGCTGCCTTCGCCGTCGACACGATCACGTCAAAGGATTCGCCCGACCTCAGCGCTGCGCGCCAGAAGATCAAGGCCGCCGATTGGGCCGGCGCCATCGCCGATCTCCAAGGCATGATCGACAAGGGCGTCCAGCATGCGGACCTCTATAACCTCCTGGGCTACAGCTTGCGCAAGAGCGGCGATCTCAAGACCGCCTACACCTTCTATCGCAAGGCGCTCGAGTTCGATCCCGACCACAAGGGTGCGCTCGAGTACTTGGGCGAGCTCTACGTGGAGACCGGCGACATCGGCAAGGCGCGCGAGAACATAGCGCGTCTCCAAAAGCTCTGCCCCGACGGCTGCGAGGAGCTGGCGGATCTCGAAAAGGCCGTCGCTGCAGCGCAGGGCGCCGCTACCACCCAGTGAGCGGGAAGGAGCCTCGCAAGACGAAGTGGGCCCGCGGCTTTGCCGCGGGCCGACTTGCGTTCAATATTTTTCTTGCGGCGTCGGCGGACCCGGTTGCAGCACCAGGACCGGGCAACCACCCTTCATGATGGGCATTGGGCACTCCCAATGATTGGCCTGCGCCAGCCCCGAAAAGCTCGTGACAGCCAGCGAAATAAACGCCAATGTTGCGACTAGCGATCTGATCATTGTTTTTACTCCCGAGTTTGGAAAGTTTCTTTCTTGCGAGGCAGGAAGAGCTGCACTCGTCGCAGAATGAGCAAACGACGATTGCCTACCCGCGTTTGGAAAGGTGACAGACCGGGCCGCTTGGTCCTAGTATGTAACGGTATGAAACCGCGCCCATAAGCCGCCGGATATTTTGCAATCTCGGCGAGTTCGGAGTTGGGGCATGACGGTAACTTCGCTCGAATACTGGAGCGAATTCGACCAGCAGGCCATCCGCGAGCAGCTGGACCGCATTCTTGGTAGCGGTCCGTTCCTGCAGTCGCGGCGCCGGCAGCGGTTTTTGGAATTCCTCGTCAACGAAACCCTGGCCGGGCGCGGCGAGCGGCTCAAGGGCTATAGCCTCGCTCTAGAGGTCTTCGATCGCCCCGAGAGTTTCGATGCAAACGTCGACCCCCTCGTGCGCATCGAGGCGGCGCGCCTGCGCGAGAAGCTTCGCGAATACTATGACGCCGACGGCCGGAGCGATCCCATTCGCATCGAGCTGCCCAAGGGAAGCTACACGCCTCACATCGAGTTCCGGCAGACGGCGGCGCCTGATCCTCCGTCGGCTCGTGATCGACGCCAGGCTCCCATGCATGGGTCTGTCGCTCTTATGGACGAGCGGCCCTCGGTCGTCGTCCTCCCCTTCGTCAACATGAGCGCCGATCACGCGCACGACTATCTCTCCGACGGCATAACCGAAAACATCATCACGGGCCTTTCCCGCTTTCGCGATCTTTCGGTCATCGCCAGCCACTCGGCGTTTGCCTACAAGGGGAAGGCGCTGAGAATACAGGATGTGGCGAGCGAGCTCGGCGTTCGCTTCGTGCTCGAAGGCAGCGTCCAAAAATCAAGCAACCGCGTCACGATAACGGCTCAGCTGATCGATGGTCATCACCGGCGCACACGTGTGGGCCGAGCGCTTTGATCGGGATGTCGAGGATATCGCCGCCGTCCTTGACGAAGTCACAGAGATGATCGTGGCCAGGCTAGCGAACGCCTATGGCGGTCGCCTGCGCAAGGCATGGCGAGCACGGGTTGGAAAAAGCAGTCCGCAGAATTTCCAGGCCTATGACCATTTTCAACGCGGCCTGGACTCCTTCGATGTTTTCACCCCAGGCTGCACCGCCAAAGCGAGAGAATGCTTTGAGAAGGCCATCGAGCTCGATCCCGACTACGGAAAGCCGTATGCGAAAATGACCTGGGCATATCTGTCGATGTCTGGCTGGGATGGAGCGAGGACACCGATCGCTCCATGGCCGAGGCCTTAAAGTACGCCACGCTCGCAATCGAGCACGATGACGACGAGGCCTGGGGTCATTGGGCCATGGGCGGCTATCTCGTCTTTTGCGGGCAGCACGACCGCGCCATCTCGGCCTACCAAAGGGCTCTCGAGCTCAATCCGAACGACGCCGATGTCATGAACGACTTCGGCCTCTGCTTGAGCTGTGCCGGACGATCCAAAGAAGCCGTCGAGATGATGCGCAAGGCCATGTGGCTCAACCCTCACTATCCGGAATAGTGGCTTATGCAGCTGGGGCCATCTACTTCGATGCCCGCCGATACGAGGATGCCATCGCCACGCTGGAGAGCTTGCCGACTATGGGCACGATCGGGGTCCAGCTCTATCTCGCGGCGAGCCATGCCGCGCTCGGTCATATGGAGGAGGCCCGGTCAGCGATCGCCAGGAGTCTTCGGATTCGACCCGAAAGCCACGATTCGGAGCATCGCCCCCGGCTTCCTCGACATCTACAAAGAGGCGGCCGATCGGGAGCACCTGCGCGTGAACTTGATCAAGGCGGGGCTGCCTGAATGAAATTGCGCGAGATACCTGGAGATTCGGCATGAACGTAATCCCGCTCAATTGGTGGAGCCGATCCGACCAGCAGGCCATCCGCGAGCAGCTGGTCCGCATCGTCAACAGCGGTCCGTTCCTGCAGTCGCGGCGCCGGCAGCGGTTCTTGGAGTACCTCGTCGACGAAACCCTGGCCGGGCGCGGCGAGCGGCTCAAGGGCTATAACCTCGCGCTTGAGGTCTTCGATCGCCCCGAGAGTTTCGACCCCGTCGCCGACCCCCTCGTGCGCATCGAGGCCGCGCGCCTGCGCGAGAAGCTTCGCGAATACTATGACGTCGACGGCCGGAGCGATCCCATCCGCATCGAGCTGCCCAAGGGCAGCTATACGCCCTACATCGAGTTCCGGCAGGCGGAATCACCTGAGCTACGTGGGGAGCACAACGGGGTGCCTGTCGGGCGCATGGATGAGCGCCCCTCGCTGGCCGTTCTCCCGTTCGTCAACATGAGCGGAAATCGGGAGATCGATTATCTCGCCGATGGGTTTACCGACACGCTCATCACCGAGCTTGCCAAGGCTTCAGGCCTCGTCGTGAGCTCGCGCCACTCGTCGTTCGTTCATCAACACTCGAAGCAACTGTTGCGTGAGATCGCGGCGGCGCTGCGAGTTCGTTATCTGATCGAAGGAAGCGTGCACACCGAGACGGAGCGTCTGCGCATTTCCGCCAATTTGATCGATACGGTTTCGGATCGCAGCCTTTGGACAGAGCGCTACGAAAAGAGCATTTGCGACATATTCGCGGTTCAGGACGAAGTCTGCCGCAGCATCGTTCGCGCGCTGCGGGTCAAGCTCACGCCATCGGAGACGGTTCGCATCGGCCAGCAAGGCACACGAAGCAGCGACGCGCACCACGAGCTGCTGCGTGGGCTCGAGAGATACTGGCTCTACTCGCGTGAGGCTTGTGCGGAGGCCCAGGAGCGTTTCTCACAAGCAATCCTCATTGATCCGGAATATGCCACCGCGCATGCATGGCTCGCGCGCACATATGTCTTCCAGTCTTCCATGAATTGGGCTTCTAATTTCAGGGCCGCTATCGAGACCGCAGTCAAACATGCTCGGCGCGCCGTCGAGCTCGACGACCAATTGCCGTTAGCGCATTCAATTCTGGGATGGGCCCTGCTCGAGCTGAGGGACGGCGAAAAAGCCGTCTCCGCCGCGCGGCGAGCGTGCGCGCTCGACCCCAACTCGGCCGACGCGAAGCTGTATCTGGCATACATCCTCGCGGCGACGGGCCGTGGCGAAGAAGCCCGGCGCAACATCGAGACCGCCATGCTGCTACAGCCGTATCCGTCGAGCTGCTATTTCGACGTTCTTGGCTGTTGCCACTTCGCGGTCGGCGATTACGATCGCGCTATCGCTGCATTTCGACGGGGTATCGAGATCAATCCATCCTTTGTTCCCTGCCACTATCAATTGGCAATCACTTACGGCGTGTGCGGACGGGCCGACGAGGCGCAGGCCGAGGCTGCAATTGTCACGGCGGATTGGCCAAACGTTTCCATCGACTACTTTCTCGACCCGCCTTTGGCGGCAATTTGGCGCCGCGGCAAGCAGGTTGCCGGCTTGGCATAGGCAAGTGACAGGCTCGCGCGGCTCGAAGGCTGGCGCAGCTCACGGCAGCTCTAGCTTGCCCTTGATTTTGCCGCCGTAGACGCTGTCCGTCAGGTTCTCATACCTGTAAGTGCCGCTGCCCTTGACGCCCTGGTATTTGCCGGTGCCGCCGGTCGCCTCGTACGTGTACTCCTTGTTGAGGTGCGAGCCCTCCTCCCAGGTGATGTATTTCTTGTCGCCATTGGGATAGGTATCCGTGCACGTTCCGTTGGCCTTCCAGCTCTTGTCGGGCTTGTACTCGAACTTTCCCGTACACTCTTCGGTGACTTTGGGTCCGGCGGGATCGTCGGGGACAATCATGCATCGGCCGGCATAATCGACCAACTTGTGCTCTTTCGCAGGCTCCGTCTCGTTCCATTTGTCGATCAGGCATACGAGGGTGCCCACTTCTTCCTCGGTCTTGCCGGCGTTCGCCACCCCCTGACCGACAAAGAGGAACGCTACGGGCACGGCAACGAGCAGCTGCTTTGACATCGGACCTTCCTTCGTGTCGCTAGGGGCCTTGCCTGCCGCGGCAGGCAGCGACGAGGGCGCAATAGGTTCGAGAATATGTCGTATCCCTCGTCACCACCGTCCGCTGCTGAACAGTGACAAAGCGCACTGCCTGGTCCTAGTATGTAACAGTATCAAACTGCACCCCTATGCTGGGGGCCGCGCCACTTCGGCGCGTTGGAGTTTGAGCATGGCGGAGATTTCGTTCGATTGCCGGACCGACTTGGACCAGCAGGCCGTTCGCGAGCAGCTGGCCCGCATCCTGAGCAGCGGCCCATTCCAGCAGTCGCGGCGCCGGCAACGGTTCTTGAAGTTTCTTGTCAACGAAACTCTGGCCGGGCGCGGCGAGCGGCTCAAAGGCTACAACCTCGCGCTCGAAGTCTTCGATCGACCTCAATCGTTCGACCCCGTCATCGACCCAATCGTGCGCATCGAGGCCGCGCGCCTGCGCGAGAAGCTCCGCGAGTACTATGACGCCGACGGCCGAGGCGACCCCATTCGCATCGAGCTGCCCAAGGGCAGCTACACGCCGCACATCGAGTTCCGCCAGGCGGAACCGCCTGATCCTTGGCCAGAATTGCGTCGGGATCACAACGGGGAGCCTGTCGGCCGCACGGATGAGCGGCCCTCGCTGGCCGTCCTCCCCTTCGTCAACATGAGCGCGACCCATGAGAACGACTATCTTGCCGACGGCTTTGCCGACACTCTCATCACGGAGCTGGCCAAGGTTTCCGGCTTATTCGTCGTTTCACGCCGTTCCTCATTCGCTCATCGAGAACTCGAGGCAACCGTTGCCCGAAATCTCAGCGGCGCTACGAGTTCGCTACTTGATCGAAGGAAGCGTGTACACGGAAAAGGAGCGGATGCGCGTCTCCGCCAATCTGATCGATACCGTCTCGGATCACAGCCTGTGGGCGGAACGCTACGAAAAGAACGTCCGCGACATATTCTCGGTCCAGGACGAGGTGTGCCGCAGCATCGTCCGCGCGCTTCGTGTCAGGTTGACGCCGTCGGAGACAGCTCGCATCGGCCAGCAAGGCACACAAGACAGCCGCGCGCACGATGAGCTGCTACGCGGCTTGGAGAGGTTCTGGCGCTACTCTCGCGAAGCTTGCGCGGAAGCCCGGCATCATTTCACGCGCGCGGTGGTTCTTGATCCCGACTATGCCGCGGCCCATGCCTGGCTCGCCCGCGCCTCTGTCTGGCAAGCTTCCATGAATTGGGTCCCGGACGCCAAATCCACACTGGACCTTGCAGTCAGACACGCCCGGCGCGCCGTCGAGCTCGACGACCAATCGCATTTTGCGCATTCAATTCTGGGCTGGGTCCTGCTTCTCGACAAGGACGGCGAAAACGCCCTCTCCGAGGCGCGGCGGGCTTGCGAGCTCGATCCCGACTCGGCCGACGCGAAGCTATTCCTGTCACTCGTTCTCGCGTCGATAGGGCATGGGGATGAGGCGCTGTGCAATATCGAGACGGCCATGCTGCTCCAGCCGCATCCTTCGAGCTTCTATTTCTATGCGCTCGGCGTGTCCCGCTTCGCGCTGGCCGACTATGAGCGCGCCATCGCTGCTTTCGAGCGGGGTATCGAGATCAATCCGTCCTTCATGCCCAACCACTACGAGCTGGCGGTTACCTATGGCGTGTGCGGGCGCGCCGACGCGGCGCTGGCCGAGGCCGCGATTGTCAAGGCGGACTCGCCGAACATCTCGAAAGAGATCTTTCTTGCCCCGCAACTGCAAGCAACCTGGCGCCGCGGCATGAAGGTTGCCGGCTTCGCGTAGGCCGCTCCCAAAAGAAAAAGGGCCGCATGAAGCGGCCCCTTCCCTAACTCGAGTGCCTATTGCTAGGCGGCTTCGGCTCGCAAGGCCGGCAGCTTCTTATCCTCCTCGGGTTCAGCGTCGGACTTGAGTGCGATACCCACGTATCTCACGCCGTCCTTCTTCTTCACCTTCTGGATTCCGAACTCGGCGATCTCCCGCCCGAACGTGGGGAGAGCCAACGGCTCCTTCTGGCGCTCCTCGCACCAGACACAGTACGCCTCGTAAAGAGCCGTCGCCGAGACGGTGTGGCCGTCCTGGGAGTCGACATTCTCCTTGTAGAAGCGCTGCACGTCCGTCTCGGGGACGAGCAGCTTCTGAGGCGGCAACGTTCTGTTGTCGTTGGCGCCGGAACGCGGCTTTTTCACCTGCACGGCCACGGGGGCCGCCACCGCTGCCGCAGCGGTGCTGACGGACGCCATGCTTGGCGCCTCGGGAGCCTGACGGTCGTAGAGACGCCACTGGCTGAAGGCGACGTACATGCCGAAGCCGGAGCCGATCTCGAGCAGGAGCGCGATGAAGATCGTCATCGCAATCTGCACCTGGTCGATCGAGAGCCCCGAGAGCTTCGCCAGCACCGCTGCCTGCGGGTCCGCCTCAGCCATCACCGTCAGAGCCTTGGTTGCGCCGAGCTTGCTTTCCACCTCGGCGATGCGTGCTTCCAGCGCCTGCGCCTGCTGGCCGGAGGCCAGCTCGGCGGTGAGCGCATGGTACTTCTGGCAGAAGTCGCGGCCCTTCTTGCCCGTGACCTCCGTGCAGCCGTTGGTCCAGGTCCATGCACGTTCCTGCTTCACGCTCGAGATCTCACTCTCGACCGTCGCTGCAGGACGATGCTGCGGGACCCAGGACAGCTGATCCTGGGCGCGTTTGAGATCGCCCCGGAGATCCTGGTAGGACTGCGCTTCGACCACGCGCTGCCCGGCCGTATCGAGCCGGTTCAACGCCGCATGGCCGAGCGCCGAGGTCAGCGAATAGGCGGTGACAACCGTCCAGACGACTGCCGAGGCTGCGGCCTGCGACCACATCTTGTTACGAATAGCGGCGAAGAAAAAGAACGGGACCAGCGCCTTGAAGCAGTCGGCTGCGGCGCTTGCGGCGCCGTAGATCTGCCCGTCGAGCTCGGTACGTCCGAGACTGAACCCGAAGCGCCAGTTCATGGCGCAAGAGACGGCGAGAAGAACGCCTGCCGCCAACACCCCCAACACGCCTAGAGCATGTCTTATCATTGCCCTCTCCTTATCGAACGGCCGAAGTCGCGAGAACGACTGTGACTCGGCCTTTTTTCCCTTGCAGATCTGCGAGGGTGGGCAATTCAGATCTGGCCAGCTCCTACGCGAGCAAAGTGTTGGTCTTTCCCTGTTCTCTAGACCGTTCGTCAGCTGAGCGTGGCCGCCTCCCCAAGGCGACCGGCGGACGACGGAGAGAAGCCGAGATCGACGCAACGGAAAGCTGGAGGCCGCGCTCGCGTGAGAACCTTATGCACAGCAAAATCGCCGCTCGATCCTGCTCTGTGCAAAACTCATCTCACCCCCCGCGACCTACAAGAAACGCATACAGAGTACGCCCCTCAGTTGCCGAGGCTACGCGATTCGGTAGGGACCATCTACCTTTTGTTAATAGAATCAGTTGGCTAGTAATTCCGATTGCGGATCAACGGCCGAACGGCCTCAGGTGTGGCCCGAGAGGCGCATCGCCGATCATCCACAGGGAGCCCCCGGCTTATCCACCATCGCTCCCCAGGCGCCGGTTCTTGTCCACATCCTCGCTCACGCTGCCCAGCCACAGCGACGGCAATTCTTCCAAAGCAGGGGGGACTTTTCGAGCTTTCTCCTTTTCTCGAGAATTACCGTGCGTTAATATTTGGTAAACGCCGGATCGGCTCGGACTTGCTTCACGCAATTTCGTTCCCTGGCCTCGTGGCGCGGTGGCATCGCATGCGCAGGTTCCTCGGGTTTCCGGTTCTGGTGCTCGGCGTCGTGTTCGCCGCCTACGTGTACTACCCGGCCGCCTTCGATCGGCCGAAGCACTTTGCCGCCCCGGCCCAAGTTTTCGACGACCTCGTGCTCGGACCGCAAATCGCGCCCGAGCCGCGGCCGATGAGTCGCTCCTTCGCACCGCGGGATCCGGCCTTTGCGATGCTCGACCCGCAGCGCGCGGCGCGCCTCGCCTCCGCGGCACCGGTACCGGTACCTGCTTCACGCGCGACAATTGCGCTCGGGCTCGGCCTGCGGGGAGCGCGGCCCAATACGGAAACGACAGCTCTCGTCGACGATGTCGCGATAAACCCCTGGCGGTCCGTGGTCCAGACGGCGCCGCGACCCGACGTGCAGCGCGCGTCGACGCGCGCCAAGAGCAGTGCCGCGCGCTACGCGCTCGCGCGCGACATCCAGCGCGAGCTCAGGCGAGTCGGGTGCTACTGGGGCAAGATCGACGGCAGCTGGGGGACGGGCTCGAAGCGCTCGATGAGCGAATTCATGGAGCGCGTCAACGCGGCGCTCCCCCTCGATGAGCCCGATATCGTCTTCCTCTCCCTGCTCACGGCCCACCCGTCGGAGACCTGCGGGCGGAGCTGCCCGGCCGGGCAGTCGCTCGATGGCGCGGGCCGCTGCCTGCCCGACGTGATCCTCGCCCAGAAGGCCAAGAGGACCGGCTCGGACACCGTGCGGGTCGCCTCCTGGATGACGGAGGTTTCGCCGACGGGAGCGGGATCTCCCCGCCTCGCCGACCCCGCCCCGCCGCTACCCGGGCGCATGGCGATCGGCGGACCACGGTTCGATCCGGACGGCGACAACTTGCCGGGTCCGGCGATGGCCAACGGAGGCATCGAGACCGCGGCGCTCGCTGAACCTGTCCCGGGGGAGGCGAAGCTCGCGGCGGCATTGCCGCCTGACGCGGATATGGGCGCTGTCACCTTCGTTCCGTCACCGGAAGCGGCGGAGCGTCCGACCCGCCGGTCCAAGGTCCGGGCGAGCGAGGGCAGGGCCAAGCCGCGCGGGAACCGCGCCCGCTATTCAAACTACCGCGCCGTGAAGCACCTCTTCCTGCATCCCCTCGGCCGCATGTGAGCAGGCAAGAAGGGGGACGGCTGTCTCAGCTGTCGCCGTCCGGAGCGGTCTCCGCCAAGATCCAAGCCAGAAATTCCGGCGAGCCCCCCTCGATCGGCACGACGAGGAGGGCCGGGTTCGTGTAGGGGTGGCCCTTTCGCGCTTCCGCCATCGCGCGCTCGGCGAGAGAAGCCCGCGTTTTGATGATCATGACGACCTCGCTGTCCTGGTGGCGCTCTCCCTGCCAGCGATATATGGATGTCATGCCGGCAATGATGTTGACGCAAGCCGCAAGGCGGCCGTCGACAAGGCGGGCGCCGGCGTCCTCTGCCGCCTCTCTGGTGGGAAACGTCGAATAGATGAGCAGGACCTTGTCGTTTTCCGTCAACTGAGCGAGCCTCCGCTTCCCGCCGCCAAACCGTGCCTCGATAAGGCACCCTCCCGCTACCAATGGCAAAGCAGAAAAGCAATTTCGAGAAGATAGCGTTCGTCGCGAGCGAGGTCCCCGAAGCCCAGGAGGCCTACGCGCGCCTCGTCGCGCGCTACGGCAACGTTCCCGTGAGCGAGGCCGACGCCATCGTTGCCCTCGGCGGCGACGGCCTCATGCTCCAAACCCTCCACCGCTATATCAATGACCGCATCCCGATCTACGGCATGAACCGCGGCTCGGTCGGCTTCCTCATGAACGAGTACCAGGAGGAGGGCCTCGTCGAGCGCCTCTCGGACGCCGAGGTGAGCCGCGTCCACCCCTTGTCGATGGTCGCCTACGATGCCGCGGGCAAGGCCGACAAGGCGCTCGCGATCAACGAGGTGTCGCTCTTTCGCGAGACGTACCAGGCCGCCAAGCTGCGCATCTCCGTCGACGACAAGGTGCGCATGGAGGAGCTGATCTGCGACGGGCTCCTCGTCGCGACGCCGGCGGGCTCCACCGCCTACAATCTCTCGGCGTACGGACCGATCCTGCCCATCAACGCCCAGCTCCTGGCCTTGACCCCGATCAGCCCGTTTCGGCCGCGCCGGTGGCGCGGCGCCCTCCTTCCCAACCGGGCGCACATTACCGTTGTCGCCCTCGAGGCGGACAAGCGCCCTGTCAGCGCCGTGGCCGACCACGTGGAGATGCGCAATATCGTGCGCGTCGAGATCGAGCAGGCCCGCCACGTCGACCTGTTCATGATGTTCGACCCGGACCACAGCCTCGACGAGCGCATCCTCGCCGAACAGTTCCGCTATTGACGGGCGAGCGGCCCCGCGTCACTCGCCCCAGCGGGTGACGATCTCCAACAGCCGCGGCCGCTCACGCTCCTCGGGCTTGGCGACCGCCCTGCCGATGTGCACGAAGCCCGCAATCCGCTCATGCGCCTGAAGCCCGATCGCCGCGCGCACGTGCGGGCTATAGGCCACCCATTCCGTGACCCAGCTTGTCCCGAACCCCAGCGCATTGGCGGCGAGGCACAGGTTGAAGGCGCAGGCGCCGGCGGAGAGCACCTGCTCCCACTCCGGGGCGCCGCTTCTCCAAACGACGCGCGAGACGACGCCGACGACGAGGGGCGCGCGCTGGAAGCGCCGGCGCTCCGTCTCGAGCCGCGCGCGCGAGGGCGGCTCCCTCTCCTCGGCCATGCAGGCTTCGGCGAAGATCTCGCCGATTCGCTCCCGTGCCTCGCCTTCGAAGATGATGAAACGCCAGGGGACGAGCTTCTTGTGGTCCGGCACGCGTGCGGCCACCGTCAGGATCTTCTCGAGCTCCTCGGCCGAAGGGCCGGGCGGGGCGAGCAGGTCGGGCTTCATCGAGCGGCGCGCACTCAGAAACTCGATCACACCGGCTTTCATTTACGCTCTTCCCCAGTCTCGTCTCCCGATCGGGCCTCGCTAATGCAAAATGCCTTCTGATACAATGGCCGTGCTTCGTCTCGGAATCGCGGGTCGCTCTCATGCGGTGCGCAAGCAACCTCGGCTGGCTCTCGGCGGTCTTCCTCCTCCTCACGGGGGCGGGCGGCGGAGAAGTCCGCGCCCAATCCGGCCCCACGACCGTCTTCGTCATCGACGGATCGGGATCGATGTGGGGCAACCTCGGCCTCGAGCGCATTTCCAAGTTCGACGCCACGCGAGAGGCCCTGCGCCAGTCGCTCGCCACCCTCGCCCCCGACGCGCGCACCGGCCTCCTTTCGTTCGGACACCGGCGCAAGAGCGATTGCTCCGACACGGAGACGATTGCCTTTCCCGAGGCAGGCCCGCCCGACCGCATTCCCGGACTTGTCGACAAGCTCAACCCCAAGGGCAAGGGTCCGCTCGTGCTGGCGCTCAGGGAGGCGGCCAAGGTTCTCGCGTCCTCGGCGCCGGCCAGCATCATCCTCGTGCACGACGGCATGGACAACTGCCTGCAGGACCCCTGCGCAGCCGCGGCCGAGATAGCCAAGGCGAATCCCCGCCTCGCCATCCACGTTGTTTCGATCGCGCTCGAAAAGACCGACCTTCAGCGCATGAGCTGCGTGCCGAGGGCGACCAAGGGCAAGCTCTTCGACGTGCGCGACATGCCCTCGCTCAAGGCATCGCTCGACGAAGCCGTGAGGCTTGCCAATCTCGAGCAGCCCGTGCCTCCGGCACCCGAGGCCGCGCCGCGGCCTACATCGGAAAAAACTCTCCCCATTGCGCCCGGGCTCAATGTGACGGCCGCGCTCGCCGCGGACGGGCCCGCCCTCGCGACGCCGGTCGCCTGGCAAGTCTTCAAGGACGCCGCGGCGAAGGAGGCCATGCTCGTCAAGACGGCCCCCGCGCTCTCCGAGCAGGTCGGGCCGGGCACCTATGTCGTCGAGGCACGCGTGGGGTTGGCGAGCGCCCGCGAGTTCGTCGAGGTCGGCCCCGAGGGCGCGAGGCCAGTCCGCATCGCGCTCAATGCCGGCACGCTGCAGCTCGCGGTCCGCGCCGGCAAGGACGGCGGGACGCCGGCCAACGCCACGATCTCGATCGCCCGCACGAAAGACGGGGAAGACCCGGGCACCAGCTCGCCCGAGCCGGTCTGGATCGGGCGCGACGCCGACGCCGCGCTTGTCGTTCCCGCTGGCACCTATGTTGTACGTGCCGAGGAGGGCCTTGCGCGCCGCGAGGCGACCGTTGCCGTCAAGCCCGGCGCAAGCACAGATATCCCGCTCACGCTCGGGACGGGAAGGCTCGAGCTCAGCGCGCTGACGCGCGAGGGCGGCGAGACGGTCGACAGCGTCATCTTCCTCGTCGCCGAGGACGACCCCGATGCGCCGCAGGGCCGGCGCGAGATCGCCCGCTCGGCTGCGTCGAACGCCGACTTTGTCCTTGCCGCCGGCACGTACTACGTGACGGCCAAGCGCGACTCGGTCGAAGTGCGCGACCGCATCGCGATCGGCATCGGCGACGTGGTCAAGCACGGCGTCGTCCTCGACACGGGCAACCTCTACCTCGCCTCGCAGCTCGGCAGCACGGTGGCAAACTCCGGTCTGCCGGTGACGTTTCGCGTGCTCCGCGTCGAGGGCGGCAGCCTGCGCGAGGTTGCCAGCAGCACCGCCCCCAACCCCGTGTTTCTCCTCGCGGGCGGGCGCTACCGGGCCGAAGCCCAGCTCGGGACCCTCAACGTCAAGTCGGCAGCGGATTTCGATGTCGCACCGGGCAAGGACGTGAAGTTGACACTCAAGCTCGACGCCGGCTCGGTCACCATCAGACCGGGGGCCGCTGCCGGCGAGGCGAGTCGGTGGCAGGTCCGCGACGCAAGCGGCAAAATTGTCCTGCGCTCGGCCGCCGGCGAGCCCAAGACGGCGCATCTCGCGCCCGGCCGCTATGTCGTCCAGCACGAACGCGGCGACCGCAGGGCCGAGACGCCCTTCGACCTCAAGATCGGCGAGCAGCGCACTGTCGATCTCGTCCTGTGACCCCCGCTCTGTCCACTCGGACCGTGACGGCCATACTTAGGCCAATCTGCGGCGGAAAATCGCCACGCGAATCGCACAATCTAGCTAGCCACAATAGCCCGGCCTTCGCCTTGCCATGCGCAGAATGACGTTCGAGCGACGGACAATCCACGGGGCCCTTGCGGCGGCCCCCTTGATCCTCTTGGCGATGGCCACCCCGGGTCGGGCACAGACGCCCCCCGACTGGGACATGGGGGTAACGACCGCCGCCCCCCCTGCCCCCAAGCCGGACGAGGCGGCCCCCGCGCCATCCGACGGCAATACGACCGTCATCCCCCGATCCACGGGCGATAAGGATGCTCAAGGCTCCGAGACGGCCCAGGTCCATCTGGTTGCGCTGCTCACCGCGGACGGCCAGCGCATCGATCAGGGGCTTGTGTGGCGTGTCTTCCGCGAGAAGGCCGACGCCGACGGCAAGACCAAGCTCGTCAACACATACCGGGACGCGAGCCCGGTCGTGAAGCTCAGACCCGGCGACTACGTCATCAACGCCGCGTTCGGCCGCGCCCACCTGACGCGCAAGGTGACCGTGCAGCCCGGAGGTGCCGAGCCGGCCGTCGAGCAGTTCGTCCTCAACGCCGGCGGCCTCAGGGTGACGGCGCTCATCGGCGGCAAGCCGGCCCAGGCCGGCTCGGTGAGCTACAGCATCTACTCCGACCGCGACCAGTCGGACAGCCGAAAGCTGGTCATGAGCGGAGCCAAGCCGGCCCTCGTCATGCGGCTCAATGCCGGCATCTACCATGTCGTCTCGACCTATGGAGACGCCAACGCGACGGTCTCGAGCGACGTGACGGTCGAAGCAGGAAAGCTCACCGAGGCGACGATCGCACATGCCGCCGCCAAGGCGACGTTCAAGCTCGTCGCGCGGGCCGGCGGCGAGGCGTTGCCGGACACGCAATGGTCGATCCAGACGCCGCAGGGCGAACCGGTGAAGGAGAGCATTGGCGCGCTCCCGTCCCACATCCTCGCGCCGGGCACCTATACCGTCGTCGCCAAGTGGCAAGGGAAGGCCTTCCGGCGCGAGTTCACGCTCACCGACGGGGAGATGACGCAGGTCGAGGTCGTCATCCAGTAGAGCGCGCGCCGCTCAGAAGTCGTTCAGAACCCAATCGGTCGGACAGCCGTACTGGCGCATGCGCGTTTCGCTCGCCGTAAGGGCATGGGCCTCCTTGAGCTCAAAAAAGAGCGCGCGCGCGATCTGCCAGTGCTCGCAGGCCGTCGTCAGGTCACCGCCGGCGCGGGCGATATCGCCGAGCTCGAGGCGCGCGCGAGCGTGCGCTTCCTTCATCCCGAGCTTCGAGGCGAGGCGAATGGTTTTGCGCAGGAGCTCGGCCGCCTCCTGCTCGCGCCCCGCCTCGACCTCCTCGCGCGCTCTCTCGAGGCATGCCTCGACGAGCGAGCGCTCGTCGCCGGCTGCCTCGGTACGGGCGATGCGCTCGCTCGAGAGATCGCGCGCTGATGCGGGAGCGGGAGTTGGAGTGGTGGCGTCAGCCCTCCCGCCGTCCCCTTGCGGCTCGGCGCGCCGGGTCCGCCGTCGCATTGCAACCACGATCACGACGAGGAGGACGACAACAGGCAGAGCAAGGAGGATTGCGCCCACCGGCCCCGTAAGCTCGAGCCCGCTCAACATGACGAGGATCTCCGACGCGCTCTTGGCTAGCGCATTGGAGGAGCATACATCAGACCGCCCCTCGTCCAGAGGTTGTTGAGGCCTCGCTCGAGCTTGAGAGAGGATTTTGCGCCGAGATTTTGCTCGAAGAGCTCGCCGTAGCTCCCGACGAGCCTTACGATCCTATAGGCCCAGTCCGGCTCGAGACCCATGCCCTGTCCAAGGTTGCCCTCGCGCCCCAGGAACCGGCGGACATCCGTGATCGGCGAGCCCATCATGTCGTCGGCGTTCTCGCTCGTGAGGCCGAGCTCCTCCGCCGCGACGAGGGCGGCGAGGGTCCACCTCACGATGGCAAACCATTGATCGTCGCCTTGGCGCACGGCCGGCCCGAGCGGCTCCTTCGCAATGAGCTCGGGCAAGAGAATGTGGTCGTTCGGGTTGGCGAGCCGGCTTCGCTCGAGCGCAAGGGTCGATGCATCCCCCGTGAGCAGCGTGCAGCGCCCCTCCGCATAGGCCTTGACCAGGTCGTCCCAGCGCTCGGCCACGACCCGCTGATAGCGCATCTGGTGGCTCCTGAAGAAGTCAACGACCCCCTGCTCGGCGCTCGTGCCCTTGAGGACGCAAACCGAGGAGCCCGACAGCTCGAGCACGCTTGTGACCGCCTCGCCCCGTCGTACGAGAAAACCTTGGCCATCGTAGAGGAGAACCCCGGCGAACCTGACGCCGAGCTCCGTATCGCGGCTCAGCGTCCACGAGGTCGCGCGCGCCAGCACGTCGATCTCGCCCGAGGTCAACGCCTGAAAGCGCCCCGTCGCGCTCACCGGGCGCTCCTTGACCTTTTCGTCGCTGCCGAGAACGGCCGCGGCGATGGCCCGGCAGAAGTCGACCTCGAGCCCCGACCAGCTGCCGCGCTCGTCGGCCAGAGCAAAGCCGGGTGTCGCCTCGCTGACCCCGCAGACGAGGTGTCCGCGCTGGCGAACGTCCTCGAGCGTGGCCCCCGCGGCGTGCGAGGCGCATACGAGAAGGGCGAGGGAGAGCAGGCCGCCGCCAAATGCCGTGGCCCGGCCTCCCGTTCTCGCCGTCGCGCGTCCAGTCATCCGTCTTGGGACCACGTTGGAGTTCAGTCGGAATGGCGCGCCCGGCGAAAGCCCCGCGTCTCGCCGCCACCGCCCGCCACCGGGCCTCGATTACTCCCCGCCGGCCCGAACGCACAAAACTCCCTGAGGCCCCGGCGGGTCAAGGCCTTGACCACCGGCCGAACTTGCGCCATTGGGCGCAAAGGCGCCGTTGAGGGCAGGCAAGATGGCTAATTCCAAGGACGGCTCCAAGCGGCCCCGGCGCCCCGCGACCGAACTTCTGCATCGCGGACGCACGCCCTCCGATCAGCACGGCTTCGTCAACCCGCCCGTCTATCGCGGCTCGACCGTCCTCTTTCCCACGGTCGAGAAGCTCGAGGCCTACGACGAGCAGCCTTACAAGTACGGGCGGCACGGCACGCCGACGACGAGCGCCCTCGAGGAGGCGCTCGCGCACCTCGAAGGGGGCGCGAGGACGTTCCTTACCGCTTCCGGCTACCAGGCGGTCACGACGGCGATCCTCGCCTTCGCCGAGGCCGGCGACCATATCCTCGTCGCCGACAGCGTCTATCAGCCGACGCGCAGGTTCGCCGACTATCTATTGAAGCGGCTCGGCGTCGCGACGACCTACTACGATCCGCTCGTCGGCGCGGGCATCGCCGATCTCGTCCGGGACAATACGCGCCTCATCTTTACCGAGAGCCCGGGCTCGCTCACCTTCGAGATGCAGGATATCCCCGCGATCGCCGCGGTCGCGAAATCCCGCGGGGCGTGGCTCCTCTTGGACAATACGTGGGCGACGCCGCTCTACTACAAGGCGCTCGCGGCCGGCGCCGACGTCTCGATCCAGGCGGCAACGAAATACATCGTCGGGCATGCCGACGCGATGCTGGGTGCGATCACCGTCAACGAGCGCGCGCTCCGCCACGTCGAGCGGGCCAAGACCGCGCTCGGGGTCTGCCCCGGCTCGGAGGAGACCTATCTCGCGCTTCGCGGCCTGCGTACGCTCGACGTGCGCCTCGAGCGCCACCAGCGCTCGGGCCTAGAGGTGGCGCGCTGGCTCGCATCGCGCCCCGAGGTCGCCCGCGTCCTCTATCCCGCCTTGCCGTCGGACCCCGGCCACGCGCTATGGAAGCGCGACTTCACCGGTGCGAGCGGTCTCTTTTCAGTCATCTTGAAGCCGGTTTCAAAAGCCGCCGTCGCGGCGATGCTCAATACGCTCGAGCTGTTCGGCATGGGCTACTCGTGGGGCGGCTTCGAAAGCCTGATCGTCCCATTCGATCCCACGCCGTTCCGCACCGCAACGCGCTGGCAGGCCGAGGGCCCCGCCCTGAGGCTTCATATCGGACTCGAGGACGCGGGCGATCTTATGGCCGATCTCGAGCAGGGGTTTGCGAGCCTCAAGGCCGCAAGCTAGCCGCGCTCCTCAGCGCACGCCGCCCATGAGCCTCTTGACCCAGGGTGTGAGCGAGGCGAGCACAAGTGCCGCCACCGCAACAAGAGCCGCCTGCCACAGGAAATAGGAGGCGAGCGCACCCGGGTCCGTGGCCGTGAATGCGCTCCCGAACACGCCCGCAAGCTTGTTGCCCCAGGCCGCGCCGAGAAACCAGAGCCCCAAGACGAACCCGACGAGGCGCACAGGCGCGAGCTTCGTCATCGTGCTGAGACCGACCGGGCTCAAGAGCAGCTCGCCGATCGTCTGCAGCAGAAAGAGCCCGACGAGCCAGAGCGGGCTCACCTTCCCGTCCGCCGTCAGCGCCGCCGCCGGCACCATCAGCAGAAACGATGCGGCGAGGAACCCGAGGCCCGCCGCGAACTTCGCCGGGCTCGAGGGCTGGCGCACGCCGAGCCTTAACCATATCGCGGCAAAGAGCGGCGCAAGCAGGATGACGAACAGCGCGTTGAGCGACTGGAACCAGGCGGAGGGAAACGCGAGCCCGAAGGCCTCGTTGCGCGTCAACTGATCGGCGAACAGCGCGATGGTGACGCCGGCCTGCTCGAAGATCGCGAAAAAGATCATCGCCGCGATGAAGAGCACGAAGACCGCCGCCATGCGCCGCCGAACGACGTCGCCGGTGAGGGCGAGCCAGACGGCCGCTCCCGCCGGCAGCGCGAGAAACGCAAGGCGGAGGCTTTCGAAACCTTCCCAATCGGATGCCACCGTCAAGGCGAAGAGGACGAGGGTTATAGCCGCAACCAGCACGGCACCGAGCGGACCGGGGCGCTGCAGCGGCGGCGGAGCGAGGTCGCGCAATTCCCCTCCGCGCCAAAGCAGATGCATGAGTCCGAGCGTCATGCCCACGCCCGCGGCGGCGAAGCCGAAATGCCAGCTCGCGCCGGGGTCCATGTTCCAATCGGAGAGCATGGATTTGAACAGTGCGCTTTGGGCGAGGAACCCCGTGACGATGGGCGCAGCGAGCGCACCGATGTTGATCCCCATGTAAAAGAGCGAGAACCCCGCGTCGCGTCGCGTGTCCCCCGATTCGTAAAGAGCGCCGACGAGGGCGCTGATATTGGGCTTGAACAGTCCTGTGCCGAGCGCGATCAGGGTGAGCCCGGCGTAGAATGAAACCTCGGCGGGAATGGCAAGCGCGAAATGCCCGCAGGCGATAATCGCGCCGCCGACGACGACCGACCGGTGCGCGCCGAGGAACCCGTCGGCGACGAAGCCGCCCGGAATCGACAGCATGTAGACCGCCATAGTATAGTTACCGTAGATCGCCGCCGCCTCGGCTGTCGAAAGTCCGAGCCCGCCGCTTTCCGGAGCGGCAACCATGTAGAGCACCAGGAGGGCGCGCATTCCGTAATAGGAAAAGCGCTCCCATAGCTCCGTGAAAAACAGCGGCGCGAGCCCCGGAGGGTGGTCCTCGAGGAAGCGGTACAGTTTTGGTTTGCCGGAAGTGGCTGCGGACTCGTCCATCGGGATCCTGATTTGACCGCGGTGCGGTACGAGGACAAGTCTGCCGCGCATTCGTCCGGGCATTATGGCCGAGGTCACGGTCGTGTGATCCGGGCCGCACTTTAGGCCAATGGACGACCGATAATGGAGTAAACTAAAGAAGCTTAGGCCCAAATCCACAAAATGAACGACGCGATTAACCTCGCGCCCTAGCGATCCAGGAGGACGCCATGATTCAACAGGCCTTGAACGAGCTATCGAAGCAGATCCGCATCCGCCCCCGCTACGACAACTTCATCGGCGGGCAGTGGGTGGCACCGGTGAAAGGCAAATACTTCACCAACCTCACGCCGGTTACCGGCAAGCCTCTGTGCGATGTCGCCCGCTCGACCGCCGAGGACATCGAGCTCGCCCTCGACGCCGCCCACAAGGCCCGCGACGCCTGGGGCAAGACGGCTCCCGCCGAGCGCGCCATGCTCTTGAATAAAGTCGCCGATAAGATGGAGGCGAACCTCAAGCTGCTCGCCATGGTCGAGACGCTCGACAACGGCAAGCCGATCCGCGAGACGATGGCGGCCGACCTGCCGCTCGCCGTCGATCACTTTCGCTATTTCGCCAGCTGCGTGCGCGCCCAGGAAGGATCTCTCTCCGAGATCGATCATGACACGGTCGCCTATCATTTCCACGAGCCGCTGGGCGTCGTCGGACAGATCATCCCGTGGAACTTCCCGATCCTGATGGCGTGCTGGAAGCTTGCCCCGGCACTCGCCGCCGGCAACTGCGTCATCTTGAAGCCCGCCGAGCAGACGCCCATGGCGATCATGGTGCTGATGGACCTCATCGGCGACATCCTGCCGCCCGGCGTCCTCAACGTCGTCAACGGCTTCGGCATCGAGGCCGGCAAGCCCTTGGCGCAGAACAAGCGCATCAACAAGGTGGCGTTCACCGGCGAGACGACGACGGGGCGCCTCATCATGCAGTACGCCTCCGAGAACATCATCCCCTGCACGCTCGAGCTCGGCGGCAAGTCGCCCAACATCTTCTTCGCCGACGTGGCGGACGCCGACGACGAGTTCTTCGACAAGGCGCTCGAGGGCTTCACCATGTTCGCCCTCAACCAGGGCGAGGTGTGCACGTGCCCGAGCCGCGCGCTCGTGCAAGACAAGATCTACGACAAGTTCATGGCGCGCGCCGTCGAGCGGGTGAAGATGGTCAAGCAGGGGCACCCTCTCGATCCCGCGACCATGATCGGAGCCCAGGCCTCCAACGACCAGATGGAGAAGATCCTCTCCTACATCAAGATCGGAAGAGACGAGGGAGCCCGAGTGCTAGCGGGCGGCGAGCGCAGTATCCTCGATGGAGAGATCGCCGAAGGCTTCTACGTGCAGCCCACGGTCCTCGAGGGCAACAACAAGATGCGCGTGTTCCAGGAGGAGATCTTCGGGCCCGTCGTCTCCGTCACGCGCTTCAAGGACGACGACGAGGCGCTCGCGATCGCCAACGATACGCTCTACGGCCTCGGCGCCGGCGTGTGGACCAGGAACGGCACGCGCGCCTATCGCTTCGGGCGCGCGATCCAGGCAGGGCGCGTGTGGACCAACTGCTATCATCTCTACCCGGCCCACGCGGCGTTCGGCGGCTACAAGCAGTCCGGCATCGGCCGCGAGACGCACAAGATGATGCTGGACCACTACCAGCAGACCAAGAACATGCTGGTCTCCTACAGCCCGAAGGCGCTCGGCTTCTTCTAAGTCGGGCGAGACTTCCAACAGCCGCCGGAGCCTCTGAGCTCCGGCGGTTCTCTCCTTAGCGAGGGGAGGAATTTTTCGTGGCACGTTCGACCCTGCGCTCGCTCCTCTCGTTGCCCGAGCGGCCGGAGCGTCTCTCCCGCTCGGCTCTCATCCTCATCGACTGCCAGAACACCTATCGCGAAGGCGTCATGCAGCTCGACAACGTGGAGCCGGCCCTCGTGCAATGCGCAATGCTGTTGAGTCGCGCGCGCGATGCCGGAGCGCCCGTCATCCATATCCAGCACCACGCAGGCCCGGGCACGCCCTACGACATCAACCAGCCATGCGGCCGCATTGCCGACGAGGTGGCGCCGCGCGACGGAGAGAAGGTCATCACCAAGGCCTATCCGAGCTCGTTCGAGAAGACCGACCTCGACGCGGAGCTGAAGCGGCATGGCATCACAGATATCGTGCTGGCTGGATTCATGACCCACGTCTGCGTCAACTCCACGGCGCGCGCGGCATTCAATCTCGGATACCGCCCAACGGTCGTGGCCTCGGCAACCGCGGCCCGTTCTCTTCCCAATCCGCTCGGCGGCGAGGTGCCGGCGAGCGTCATCCAGACCGGGGCGCTTGCAAGTCTCGCCGAGATTTTCGCCATTGTCGTCCCGACGGAGCGCGAGCTACCGTCCTGACCCGAGAGGTGAAGCCCATGGCGACGGCCACCATTCCGAAACGCGTCTCCGCGACGCCTGCGACCGAGAGCCTAATCGCGAAACTCATGACGCTTCACGGTCCTCTGCTCTTCCACCAGTCGGGCGGCTGTTGCGACGGCAGCGCGCCCATGTGCTATCCGCGCGGCGAGTTCAAGGTCGGCGCGCAGGACGTCTATCTCGGCGAGATCGGCGGCCAGCCGTTCTACATGGGCGCGGCACAGTTCGACTACTGGCAGCACACGCACCTCATCATCGACGTGGTGCCGGGGCGCGGCTCGGGCTTCTCGGTCGAGGCCCCCGAGGGCGTGCGCTTCCTCACCCGCTCGCGCGTCTATACGGATGACGAGTACGAGGCACTCGAGGCGGCGGGCCCGCCGCCCTCCGGCGTCGAGCGGCCCGCGGCTTAGCGCGCCGCCGCCTTGCCGCGCCGGCCGTTGCCGTTCTTCTCCTTGGGTCCCGGTTCTGAGGCGGCCGCCTGCTTCTCTGCATCCATGAGCCGGCGGATGCCGGCAAGCGCAAGCGGGCTCAGCCCTTCGCCTCCGGCCGCAACATGGTCGAAGATCTGGGTCTTCATCCTGTGCTCCCAGAACCTCCTGATGTGGTCGGCAACGCCTGCCGCGCCGCGCGCCTCGCCCTGAACGGCAAAGAACTTGGCGATATCGTTGGCCATCCGCACGAGATTGTTATGCTGCATGGGGGGCGACCTCAGGAGCGAAAGGGAGAGGCTCGGCCGCCTCCAGACGAATGCGGTACGGATGGGTGAAGACCTCGAAGGCATCGGATCGGGCCACGGCGACGAGCGTGATGCCGGCGGCCTCGGCGGTGCGAAGAGCAAGCGCCGTCGGCGCCGAGACCGCGACCACGATCGGCGCCCCGAGCGCCGCCGCTTTCTGCACCATCTCGACCGAGACGCGGCTCGTGAGCAGAACGATCCCCTGCGTCGGGTCGAGCCCTGCCTTGCGCACGGCGCCGACGAGCTTGTCGAGCGCATTGTGGCGGCCGACGTCCTCGCGCAGCAGTAAGTGCCCCGTGTCGGGCATCCAGAACGCGGCGCCATGGACGGCACGCGTGGCGGAGTTGAGAACCTGAGCCGGGGCAAGCGCGGCGAGTGCACCCTTGATGGCGTCGGGGCTCACCGTAATGCCCTCCGCGACGCGGCGCGGCTCGGGCACCGCGGCCTCGAGGCTCTCGACGCCGCAGAGCCCGCATCCCGTCGGCCCGGCGATCCGCCGGCGCCGCTCGACCAAGGCCCGCCCCGTCCCCGGCGCGAGCCACATGCGGATCTCGATGCCCTGAGCCTGCTCGACGACCTCGAGCGAGATGATCTCGTCGGCGCGTGCGATGAGGCCTTCCGTGAGGCAGAAGCCCAGCGCGAAATCCTCTAGGTCGGCAGGCGTCGCCATCATGACAGCATGCGTCGCCCCGTCGTAGACGAGAGCCACGGGCGCCTCCTCCGGGATCGTGCGGCTCGTCTCGGCCGCCCCCGCCCCTCCGACCCTGAGCGAGGTCACGCGGAAGATGGGATCGACCATCCCTCGCTCCTACTCCGCGGCCTCGGCGGGCACCGCGATACGCCGGCTCTTGTCGGTGAAGGCCTCGTACTCCTCCTGGTAGCGCGTCGGGCCGTTCGAGCGGGAGACCTGGACCGCGGTCACCTTGTACTCTGGGCAGTTGGTCGCCCAGTCGGAGAATTCGGTGGTGATGACGTTCGCCTGCGTGAGCGGATGGTGGAACGTGGTGTAGACGACACCCACCGCGACGCGCTCGGTGATGAGGGCGCGCAGCGCCGTCTCGCCGGCGCGGCTCCTCACCGTCACCCAGTCGCCGTCGTTGATGCCGCGGAACTCGGCGTCGTGCGGGTTGATCTCGAGGCGGTCCTCCTCGTGCCAGACCACGTTCGCCGTGCGCCGCGTCTGGGCGCCGACGTTGTACTGCGAGAGGATGCGGCCCGTCGTCAGGATCAGCGGATAGCGCGCGCCCGTGCGCTCGTCGGTCGGCACGTACTCGGTCATGACGAACTTGCCCTTGCCGCGCACGAACTCGCCCACGTGCATGATCGGCGTCCCCTCGGGATGCTCCTCGTTGCAGGGCCACTGGATCGAGCCGAGGCGGGCGATCTTCTCGAACGACACGCCGGTGAAGGTGGGCGTCAGCCTTGCGATCTCGTCCATGATCTGGCTGGCGTGCGTGTAGTTCCACTCGAGGCCGAGCTTCTTGGCGATGAGCTGGGTGATCTCCCAATCCGCATAGCCGTTCTTGGGCGCCATCACCTTCTGGACGAGCTGGATGCGCCGCTCGGCATTGGTGAAGGTGCCGTCCTTCTCGAGGAAGGTGCAGCCCGGCAGGAAGATGTGGGCGTAGTTGGCGGTCTCGTTGAGGAACAGATCCTGCACGACCACGCACTCCATCGCGGCGAGGCCCGCCGAGACGTGATGCGTGTTGGGATCGGACTGGAGAATGTCCTCGCCCTCGATGTAGATCGCCTTGAATGTCCCGTCGACCGCCGCATCGAGCATGTTGGGGATGCGCAGTCCCGGCTCGGCATCGATGGTGCAGTTCCACTCCTTCTCGAAGAGAGCGCGCGTCTTGGCGTCCGAGACATGGCGATAGGCTGTGAGCTCGTGGGGGAAGGAGCCCATGTCGCAAGCGCCCTGCACGTTGTTCTGGCCGCGCAGCGGGTTCACGCCGACGCCGGGGCGCGACAGGTTGCCGGTCGCCATGGCGAGGTTGGCGATGGCGATGACGGTCGTCGAGCCCTGCGAGTGCTCGGTCACGCCGAGCCCGTAGTAGATGGCGGCGTTGCCGCCGGTGGCGTAGAGCCTTGCCGCCTCGCGCACGAGCCTGGGGTCGACGCCTGTATGCTTCTCCATCGCCTCCGGAGAATTCCGCTCCTCCGAGACGAAAGCCGACCACTCGTTGAACTCGTCGACGTTGCAGCGCTCCTCGACGAACTTCCTGTTGACGAGGCCCTCCTCGACGATCACGTGGGCCATCGACGTCAGAAGCGCGACGTTGCTGCCCGGCTGGAGCTGGAGGTGGCAGTCGGCCTCGACGTGCGGGGTGCGCACGAGGTCGATGCGGCGCGGGTCGGCGATGATGAGCTTCGCCCCCTCGCGCAGGCGCTTCTTCATGCGGCTTGCGAAGACGGGGTGGCCGTCGGTCGGATTGGCGCCGATGATAAAGACGACGTCGGTGTACTCGACCGAGTCGAAGTCCTGGGTCCCCGAGGACTCGCCGAAGGCCGTCTTCAAACCGTAGCCCGTCGGCGAATGGCAGACGCGCGCGCAAGTGTCGACGTTGTTGGTGCCGAAGCCGGCTCGGATGAGCTTCTGCACGAGGAAGCTCTCCTCGTTGGTGCAGCGCGACGACGTTATGCCGCCGACCGACGTGCGTCCGTACTTCTTCTGGATGCGGGCGAACTCGGAGGCAACGCGATCGATCGCCTCCTCCCACGTGGTCTCACGCCACGGGTCGGTAATCTTGTCGCGCACCATCGGCTTGGTGATGCGGTCGCGATGGGTTGCATAGCCCCAGGCGAAGCGGCCCTTGACGCAGGAATGGCCGCGGTTGGCCTTGCCGTCCTTCCACGGCACCATGCGCACCACCTCTTCCCCGCGCATCTCGGCCTTGAAGGCGCACCCCACGCCGCAATAGGCGCACGTCGTGATGGCCGAGTGCTCGGGCTGGCCGATGTCGATCACGGCCTTCTCGGTGAGCGTCGCCGTCGGACAAGCCTGGACGCAGGCCCCGCACGAGACGCACTCGGACTCGAGGAAGTCCTCGTTCATGCCGGGAGACACGCGGCTGTCGAAGCCGCGCGCCGAGATCGTCAGGGCGAAGGTTCCCTGCACCTCCTCGCAAGCCCGCACGCAGCGGTTGCAGACGATGCACTTCGAGGGCTCGTAAGAGAAATACGGGTTGGTCTCGTCCTTCGGGAGCCACTGATCGTTGGCGTGGCCGTTCGACTTGGCGAAAACATGGTTCTCACCCTCGTAGCCGTAGCGAACCTCGCGAAGGCCGACGGCGCCGGCCATGTCCTGGAGCTCGCAGTCGCCGTTGGCGGCGCAGGTGAGGCAATCGAGCGGGTGGTCGGAGATGTAGAGCTCCATCACGCCGTTGCGGATCTGCTTCAGGCGCGGCGTCTGGGTATGGACGACGATGCCCGGGGCGACCGGCGTCGTGCAGGAGGCGGGAGTCCCGTTGCGTCCCTCGATCTCGACCAGGCAAAGCCGGCAAGAGCCGAACGCCTCGATCATGTCGGTCGCGCAGAGCTTCGGGATCTGCGTCCCGATCTCCATCGCCGCGCGCATGATCGACGTCCCTTCCGGGACCGTCACGGTCTCGCCGTCTATGGTGAGCGTGACGAGCTTCTCCGATTTCGAGGCTGGAGTGCCGTAATCCGTTTCCTTGATAAGCGTCATGGGTTCTCACTCCGCCGCGGCAAGTCTCGCAGTCCGCTTGAAATCTTCCGGGAAATGCGTCAGCGCACTCATAACGGGATATGGAGTGAAGCCCCCCAGCGCGCAAAGGGAGCCGAATTTCATCGTATTGCAGAGGTCCTTGATGAGAGCGAGGTTGGCATCGACCAGCTCGCCGGCCATCACCTTCTCGACCGTCTCCTTGCCTCGAGTTCGCGCCGATCCGGCACGGCGTGCACTTGCCGCAGCTCTCGATGGCGCAAAACTCGAAGGCGAAGCGAGCCTGCCTCGCCATGTCGACAGTATCGTCGAAGACCACGACGCCACCGTGACCGATGAGGCCATCCTTTGCGGTGAAGGCTTCGTAGTCGAATGGCGTATCGAAGAGCGAACGGGGAAAATAGGCCCCAAGCGGGCCGCCGACCTGCACGGCGCGGACCTGACGGCCCGACGCCGTGCCTCCCCCGATGTCGTCGACGAGCTCGCCGAGGGTGACGCCGAAGGCCGTTTCGTAGAGGCCGCCGTGCTTGATGTTGCCGGCGAGCTGGATCGGCATCGTGCCGCGCGAGCGACCCATGCCGTAGTCGGCATAGGCCTTCGCACCCTCGGCAAGAATGAACGGCACCGCCGCGAGCGAGAGCACGTTGTTGATCACGGTCGGGCGGCCGAACAGGCCCTTGTGGGCGGGGAGCGGCGGCTTGGCGCGAACGACGCCGCGCTTGCCCTCGAGGCTTTCGAGCAGCGAGGTCTCCTCGCCGCAGACATAGGCGCCGGCGCCCATGCGGACTTCGAGTTCGAAGGCATGCTTCGAGCCGGCGACCTTGGGGCCGAGGAAGCCGGCCCGGCGCGCGGCCGCGATCGCCTCGTTGAGGGCAACCTCGGCATGGGGATACTCGGAGCGCAGGTAGATGTAGCCCGTGGTCGCGCCGACGGCGAGCCCAGCGATCGTCATGCCCTCGATCAGCACGAACGGGTCGCCTTCCATGATCATGCGATCGGCGAAGGTCCCGCTGTCGCCCTCGTCAGCGTTGCAGACGATATACTTCTGGGGCGCTTTCGTGTCGTAGACGGTCTTCCACTTGATGCCGGTCGGGAAGCCGGCTCCGCCCCGGCCCCGCAATCCGGACTTGGCAACCTCGTCGACGACGCCGGCGGGCGACAGCTCGAGGGCCCGGTCGAGGCCCTGGTAGCCGCCATGGGCGCGATAGTCGTCGAGCGACACGGGATCGGTCACGCCGCAGCGCGCGAACGTAAGGCGCGTCTGCCGCTTGAAGTAGGGGATCTCCTCGACCCGCCCCACCGCCCGCGGATGCTTGATCGACGCGGGAGGCTTACCGCTGAAGAGGCCCGCCTTGGCGAGGCTCGCGACATCTGCCGCCTCGAGCGGACCGAAGCCCCAGCGAACGCCCTCGTGCTCGACCTCGAGCAGCGGCTCGAGCCACAGCATGCCGCGCGAGCCGTTGCGGATAATTTCAGTTTTCGCAGCCGCCTTCTTCGACGCCGTTGCGAGCGCCGCCACCAGCTCGTCGGCGCCGACGGCGACGGCGGCTGCATCGCGCGGCACGAAAAATCGCAGTGTCATGCCGTGGCCTCGCTCAGGATCTGATCGAGCTTCTCGGCCGTGAGGCGTCCGACGATACGTCCGTCGATCATGGCCGACGGCGCAGTCGCGCAGAGCCCGAGGCAGTACACCGGCTCGAAGGTGACGCGGCCGTCGGCGCTCGTGCCGCCGCAGGAGATCCCAAGCCGATCTTCCGCACGCTCGACGAGCTTTTCGCAGCCCATCGACTGGCAGGCTTCCGCGCGGCACATCTTGAGGACGTGCCTGCCCGGAAGCTCGCGCCGGAAGTCGTGATAGAAGGTCACGACGCCGTGCACCTCGGCGCGCGACAGATTGAGCTCGCGCGCCAGCACCGGCACGGCCTCCTCCGGAACATGGCCGAAGGCTTCCTGAACGGCGTGCAGGATCGGCATTAGCGGGCCTTCGCGGCCGTCGTGATCGGCGACGATCTCGACCGTGCGCTCCTCGCTCCACGGCTCGAAGCGGCTCATGAGGCTCCTCCAGTTTATAGTTATTCGAATTTACAATGGAGGATGCGCCAACAAGATCAATAGACCCTTTTCGTCCCGCGATAGACGCCATCTATCACCTCATTCGCAAGTCGCGTCGGTGACTTAGGCGGTGATCGCGCGGGTCGGATTGGCGATGCGCTTGGCATGGGCGATGAAGGCGGCGACGACGGGCGAGCGCGGCTCGCGGCGCGTCGCGATCAGCCCGATTTTGTGGGTGACGGTCGGTTGTACCAGCGAGATGGGGCGCAGCCGGCTCGGGCGGTCGAGCGTCTCGGCGAGGCGTGCGGGCAGAATGCTCGCCCACTCGCCGGTTCGCACGTGGGCGTAGAGCACGAGCATCGAGTTGCTCTCGAGCGTCGGGACTTGCGGAGCGCCTACGTCCGCCAGGTGGCGATCGATGAGGCGGCGGTTCTGCATGTCGGGGGTGAGAAGGCAGAGCGGCAGATGACCCGCCTCGGCCCACGTCACGGTCTCTCGCTTGGCGAGCGGGCTGTCGGGCGCGACGAGAAGGACGTATTGCTCCTCGTATAGAGGTACGGCCTCGAACTTGGCCGGCGGCTCCGTGTCGACGTACGAGATGCCGACATCCGTCTCCAAGTTATCGAGGCGCGCGAGGATGGCGTCCGCGTTCGTCGAATGCACGGTAAAGCGCACGGCCGGGTAGCGCAGGTGCATGGGAACCGTGAGGTCGGTCACGAACGGGAGGGCGGTCGGGATAGCGGAAAGCTGCAAGTGACCCGAGAGGCCCTTCTTCAGCGCTTCGATCTCCTGGCGCATGGCGCGCGCGTCGCCGACGATGCGGCGCGCCCAGTCGAGCACGCGCTCGCCCTCGGGCGTGAAGCAGCGAAAGCGCGAGCCGCGCTCGACGATGAGCACGCCAAACTGATCCTCGAGGCTTTTCAAGGCCGAGGACAAGGTCGGCTGCGTTACGCCGGCCGCCTCCGCGGCGCGGCCGAAGTGCCGTTCGCGGGCGAGCGCCAGGAGCAGTTCGAGCTTGTCGATCATATTGTCGATGGCCGCTTCTCCGCCGTCGGGACGACGGCTGCTAGAGCGTAAAGCTTACACCTTCGCGGCGCTACTGACAGCACGCTCACGGGACGCAAATTATGGTGAATGACCTTGAGGCCGGGTCGCCGCAAGGCGCCACCTCGATCTACGTGCGTCCTCTGACCCATGCCTCCGCTGCGGCCATGCCAAAATCATGGCGATCCCGGCAGGATTCGTACCTGCGACCCCCTGCTCAGAAGTAAGACGAGGCACTTGGCTTAGCAGTCCCAGATCCAGGGCCTCACCTCCCCAATCCCTCGAAGCGCGGGCTTGCGGTCCCGAGCCCTGCTTGCGCGCCTTATCGCGCGTCATCGAGCAAAAAAAACCGCCGGCAGAGAGTCGAGCATCATGCGAGCGCCCGTGGCCGCGCTCGCACGCATCGACAGAACATGACTCATACCGAAGTATGGGCATCACTCATACCGAAGTATGGGCATCCGAAACCAAGACGTCACCTGCGGCCACCTATGTAGAATTTACGCGCCCTCCATAGAGAATAAATTGATGTGTCAGGAATGCATGCTGAAGCGCACGATCATTGAATGAGACTGAAATGACCGAAAAGCAAGCAATGCGAAACGATCTTGATTATCGAGCAAGTTCGGCCGTTCGTGTGAGGGTGAGAGTCGCGCCTCAGACGTTACCAGGCGCGATATGCGCGGTTGTTGCGCCACTCTTCACTCTCGCCGTGCTTTTGACGCTGGTTTTTGCCGTGGAGCGCGCGCATCGGCCCGCGCCGGGATTACGAACGGCGTTTGAACTCATCGCCGAGGGGTCGGCTCGCAAGCTCCGTCGCTCCGGTGAAACCTATCATAGCCCTCAATTGGGAGTGACAATATGATCGACCACCAGAGATATGGCGGGAGCGCGCGATGGAATTTCTCCACGCCGCAGCGCGCCAAGAGCGCCACAGCCGAACGATTTCTTGAAAAACGTCGAGTGCACGCATGGGCGCGCCGAATGCCTCTCGCAGGCACCTCAGTAGTCGGTGGGTGTCGCGGGAAGGTCCTATATGATCTTGATTCTGTGATCGCTCGGCGCGCCACCGCCGCAACCCGTAGCTAGGGAATAAGCGTCATTTTGCGTCTACGCCGGAAAACTGATCGCTCCGATTGACCTGAAACGCGGAGGTTCCCGATAGGGCCTCCGCGTTCTTGTGCTCGCGAGTTCTCGTTGGTAGACGTGGTGTCAGCCCAAACGACAAGGGACCCGAAGCATCGCCCCGGATCCCCTGCACGTGGAAGATGCCGTCGTGACCAAGTTAGCGGCAGTCCCAGATTCCGTACTGCGACTTGGAAATGCACCCGTCCTCCTTGCCGGCCTGCGCGGCGGCGACGCCGGTCATAAGCGCGATGGCAACGAGGGTGATTTTGAGAGCGTTCATGTTGTGGATCTCCTATTCAGCTTCATGTTGCTTTGTCGACCTTTCTTCTAACCAGATCCCCATTTGTCAACGTCATGAGGTTCTGCATGAAATTGGCATGAAACAGCAAAACGCATAACGCTCTTAGAATCGAACAACCCGTTCGCCTGGGCCGAAGGATTTAAGTTTTTTGGCTCCGATTGCGGAGTGCGATGATGTCGGCGCGCAAGCCAGGGGTTCTCTCACCGCCTCGACGAGCGCCGAACGCGTGGTCGCTTGCGTCAGCGCCGTCCTCATCGTGGTTCAGCATTGGCACATGGGCGAAGCGCCCCTCGCCACCGCTGCGCTCCCGTCCGATGCCGGCGGGTAGTGATACAGGCGTCAAACAATGCCGATTTAATGCGACGGGGCGCCCGCTTTGACTCGGGCGCCATCGGAGCGTAGTGCGAGCGTGGGCGGCTTTGCCAACCCCATTGTGGAGACCGTCATGGATGAAAAGCTGCGCCAAGCCGCATTGGAGTATCATCGTCTCCCGCAGCCCGGTAAGATTTCGATCAAGCCGACCAAGGATCTCACGAACCAGCTCGATCTCTCGCTCGCCTATTCTCCGGGTGTTGCGTACGCCTGTCTGGCCATCAAGGACGACCCAACCGAGGCCGCGACCCTCACCGCGCGCTCGAACCTCGTCGGCGTCATTACCAACGGCACGGCGGTGCTCGGCCTCGGCGACATCGGCCCCCTCGCAGGCAAGCCGGTGATGGAGGGCAAGGGCTGCCTGTTCAAGAAGTTCGCCGGAATCGACGTTTTCGACATCGAGATCTCGGAAAAGGACACTGACCGCCTTGTCGAAATCATCGCGGCGCTCGAGCCCACGTTCGGCGGCATCAACCTCGAGGACATCAAGGCCCCCGAATGCTTCATCGTCGAGCGCAAGCTGCGCGAGCGCATGAAGATCCCGGTGTTCCACGACGATCAGCACGGCACCGCGATCATCGTTGCCGCGGCCGTGCTCAACGCGCTGAAGCTGGTAGGCAAGTCCATCGGCGAGGCAAGGCTTGCAGGCTCCGGCGCCGGCGCCGCCGCGCTCGCTTGCCTCGATCTTCTCGTCAGCCTGGGCCTCAGGCGCGAGAACATCACGATCTCCGACATCAAGGGCGTCGTCTACAAAGGCCGCACAGAGCTCATGGACGAATACAAGGAGCAGTTTGCCCAGGATACGCCGGCGCGGACGCTTGCCGAAATGCTCCCCGGGGCCGACATCTTCCTCGGCCTGTCGGCGGGCGGCGTCCTGAAACCGGAGATGCTGAACAGCATGGCGGCGCGGCCGATCATCATGGCGCTCGCCAACCCGGAACCCGAGATCCGCCCCGAGCTCGCCAAAGCGGTCCGCCCCGATGCACTCATCTGCACCGGCCGCTCGGACTATCCGAACCAGGTCAACAACGTCCTCTGCTTTCCGTTCATCTTCCGCGGCGCGCTCGACGCGGGCGCCACGGGTATCACCGAGGAGATGAAGGTCGCCGCCGTTCGGGCGATCGCCGAGCTAGCGCAGGTCGAGACGTCCGACGTCGTCGCCAACGCCTACGGCGCCGAGCAGCAGACCTTCGGTCCCGAATACGTGATCCCGAAGCCATTCGACCCCCGGCTCATCGAACGCATCGCGCCAGCCGTCGCCGAAGCGGCGCAACGCAGCGGCGTCGCAACTCGGCCCGTGGTCGACATCGATAGCTACCGCGAAAGCCTAGGGCGCTTCGTCTACCGGTCGGGCCCCAGCATGAAGCCCGTTCTCGACAGCGCCAAACGCCAGCCGAAGCGTGTAATTTTCGCCGAGGGAGAGGACGAGCGGGTGTTGCGCGCTGCGCAAACGCTGATCGATGAGAAGCTCGTCTTTCCAGTTCTGATTGGGCGCAGCGACGTTATCGTGAAGCGCGTGTGTGCGCTCGGCCTGCGCCTCGAGCCCGGGCGGGATTTCCAGATCGTGGACGAGCTGTCGGACATCGAGCATCGAGACCTCGAGCGCGAGTATTACGAGATCATGCGCCGAAATGGCGTCACCCCCGCGATGGCGCGCGAGGCCATGCGCAGCCAGCCGACGCTGATCGCGGCGATGTGTCTGCGCCGCGGCTACGTCGACGCCATGCTGTGCGGTACGCGCGGGACCTATATGGAGCACCTGTCGCATGTGCGAGACGTGATCGGGGCACAGCCGGGCACCACGACGCTCGCGGCCATGAACATGCTGCTCCTGACGGAGCGGCAGCTGTTCATCTGCGACACCTACGTCAATCGCAATCCGACCACCGAGCAGCTTGTCGAGATGACGCTGCTTGCGGCCGACGAGGTCAAGAGGTTCGGCGTTGTTCCGAGCATTGCGCTGCTGTCGCACTCGAGCTTCGGAAGCGCGAAGGATTGGGACGCGGACAGCATGCGCCGCGCCGTCGCCATGATCTCCGAGCGCGCACCCGATCTCGCCGTGGAAGGCGAGATGCGCGCCGATGCAGCGCTCTCCCGCACGATCCTCGAGCAGGAGTTTCCGGGCTCGAGGCTCGAGCGCGAGGCCAATCTCCTGATCATGCCGAACGTGGATGCGGCAAACATCGCCTATAACCTGCTCAAGATCACGGCCGGAAACGGCATCACCGTGGGACCCATTCTGCTCGGCGCAGCAAAGCCCTGCCACATCATCGAGCCCACCGCGACGGTTCGCCGGATCGTCAACATGGCGGCGCTTGCCGGCGTCGATGCTGCGAGTCAGTCTTAAGACGGCGACGGTCTCGTTCGGTCCGCGAGCCTCTCTACCGGCGCGATTGATCTTGCAACGAGCCGGGAGCGGTTTGCGCAAGCCACTGAAAGGTATTGGCGATCCCGGCAGGATTCGAACCTGCGACCCCCTGCTTAGAAGGCAGGGGAGTTCTGTAGAATGGCCTGAACTTACATGAGAAGCAGTGAGATCACTATTCTACTGATAACACGCGCATAATTTAAAACCATCCATCTCAATTTGTCTCAAATCGTCTCTTGAAGGATCACTTTTTTGGGCCAAGTATAGGCCAAAGGGTCTACGAGCGAGCATGGATATGGCAAGACAGACTAGTGACGGCCGCCTGCTGGCTGCCAACGCCAAGGCAGTCCAGAGAACCGTTAAGGCGACTATCTCCCCAGGAGGCAGGATCACCGAGTATCGCATCGAGGGGGCACGCGGGCTCGTCCTCCACGTGCTGCCGAGCGGCACGGCCACTTGGTACTTCCATTACGACGCGGAGGTCGGCAGGAGGCGCGAGCGCCGAAAGCTGAAGATAGGGCGGCTCGATGACATCTCCTTGGCGCACGCGCTTGGCGAGGCGGAGCGGCTGCGGCCGCTGATAAGGCAGGGCGTCGATCCGGTTTCGCTAAAGGTCGCCATGACCTTCGCGGAACTCGCTGCCGACCGTCTGGAGAAAGGCGATCCGCTGCGTCCTGGTACCCAGCGCGACCACGGGCACATGCTCGACAAGGATGTGCTGCCCGTCATCGGTAACATCCCAGCTAAGGCGGTCACGCGCCAGGATGTCATCAGGGTCCTCGATGTCATCTCAACGCGCGGGGCAAACCGGCGTGCCGATATGGCTCGCGCACTGATTAGCTCCATATTCGGCTATGGCATCGACCGTGGGCTTGTGTCCGACAATCCCGCTTCCGGCCTTCGCAACCGGCATGACAACCAGCCGCGCGATGTTGTGGCGAGCCCAGACGACATCCGGCGGCTTTGGTCGGCCATGGACAACGGCGAGGCGGCCATGTCACCCGCCGTCGCGACCATAGTCAGGCTAGCGCTGCTGACCGGGCTGAGGCGAACGGAGATCGCGGCCGCAAGAAAAGAGGAACTCGATCTAGGCTCAGAGGAGTCGCCGACGCTGACCATCCCGCGCGGCCGCGCTAAGAACCGCAACGCGCATCGCGTTCCCTTGAGCCCACGGGCAGCCTCCCTATTTCGCCGGGCCGTCAAAGCCTCAGGCGAGAGCGAGTTCGTCTTCCCCGGCGAGCGCAGTCTCTCGCACATCGCCTCCCGTAGCGTGAGCAAGGCCATGGAGCGCACCCGAGCAAAGATCGGCATCAACGACATCACCATGCACGACCTGCGGCGTACGGCCGGCACCTACATGAGTGAGTATGGCGTGCCCAAGGACGTGCGCGAGCGAAATCTTGAACCACGGCGGCAAACGCAAGGGGAGCATCACGGAAGGCGTTTACAATCGCTACGAATACGATGCAGAGAAGCGCGCAGCGCTGGAGCTATGGGCCGATGCCCTCGGCGCGATCATAAGTGGTCAACCTACCGAAATTCGTGGCTATCATGCCCGGCTTGCCCGCCTTAAGGGGAAGGACACGGTCAAGGTGGCATGACCCTACCGACGTTATCGAGAGTTGATTGAGCCGCGCCGCTCGGGCGGCACTCCTCAGTGGCGTCGCGTCGCTGCGTATCAACTCGATGATAGTCGTGCGGGCCGAAGGCGATCAGGCATGGCAACAGGATTCGTAGAGTCCCTGGGGTTTGCGTATAATCTTGATAATCTCGGTTTGCGGTGGTCCTATGCTCCCAGGCGCTAATTAACATATTGATTTGGATACGTTTTAGTGCAGAAAGCAGCGTGTCCCCGGTCAGCACCTAACGAGTTTTGGCGAGTGTATCCGGCGTTTGAAGGAAGCAGCGCTGAAGCGCGTCAACGCAGCGCGCGATGAGTTGATCGCTCAGGCGGCGTAGCGCGGTTTCCGTTTATCCATAGGGTAGCCTGCACCGCTCACATCTTGTCGCCCGCCTGATGAGCAAGGCGGGCACTCCTGATAGTGCGCGAACGCACCCCCGCCGCTATCAGCGCTGATGTAATAAGTCCGAGGGATCGCCTTGGGCTACACCGCCGGTGCTCTCAGGCTGAGCTTCCACATTGCCATAAACATCGAGGGCGACGCGCACAGGCGCAAGGTCACTGTTGATAGCTTTAGCCCGCCAGATGCCCTCTGGGTCTCTCTGGAGGCTACCGATGTTGGCGTAACCTTTGCTCTTCAAAATTCGGGTGGCTTGGTCTTCGCTAAGCCACGTCCAGCCCACCTCGCCCATGACCGTGGCAACCGGTCGGCGTGTCAGCCCGGTCGGGGCTGTTTGCGACTTTGGCAGTTCGACAGGGCCGTTCAACGTCGCCAGCATGGTTTTCACAACCGGCGTCGCGCCTTCCTGACGCTCCGTTGCGGCAATCAGGCTTTTGCGATCGATGTGAGAAACGATTTCGGCATAGCGATTGACGGCGACATGATGCGACGCGTCACCGTTTATCGCCTTTCCTCGCCAGAAGGCTCCATGCTTTTCGAGGCTGAGAACGACGGAATAACCGGCGGCCTTAAGCAGCGCAGTGGCCTGATTTTCGCTCATCCATGTCCACTCCGGATGCAAACCGGGGTGCCGGGCCAAGGCGCGCTCGCGCGGGGTCAGCAGGTCCTCGTCTTCCACCTCGATTGTTTGTGCGACGGCTGCGCCAGCCATCAGAATTGGCAGGCTGAGACTGATCAATGCTGCGGACAGCGTTCTGATCGATGGACTATTCATTGGATATCCCCAGGTTGCGAGATGTCGATTTTGGATTGATCTTGCAGCCAAACGAGGATCGACGATGTGGGATTTGTCACTCGAAGGGATGTTTCTGGCCCTCTGCCCGTCGCCCGGTGCAGGTTTCCCGTGCTGCACATGGGGGGTGGCGCAGACAGGTCGCCTACGCCAACCTGCGATCCCGACGAATGGGACCTGCCGCCGAAGCCGAAATGGATGCGTTGGCGCACGTATAACCGCTATGTTGAGATGGCCGGAGCGGTAACGATTTGTTCACCGGAATCGCCGACGTTTTCAGCACCCTCGTTTGTTCACCTTGCCCGGCAGGTTACGGCTTGTCGGGCTCTTTTTGTCGCTCCTCACATGGGCCCTTGAGTTAACCCCGATTGCTAAACGTTCTGGCAACGACTGGGCTGTCGATCGACATCATTTGCCCGAGGCTTCCAGCTTTACCCCCCTTACGCGGTTGGAAGTTCCTCGGGGGCGCCGGGTCCAGGGACGCGGCGCCCTACGGCAGCAACTTAGGAACGACTGGGTGGCGTCGGGAAGTCAAAATGAGTGCTCTCCTTATTCGCTGCCCCGTTACGGGGCAAGACGCCGAGCTTGGAATCGAAGTCGATCCCACGAGCTATCTAACGATGCCCCTCGATACGCCTCTCGCGTGCCCGCTCTGCGGTGGCATGCATTCGTGGGAGAACGCTATCCCGCCGCGCGACGCTATCGAGCTTGCATTAAGGCTTCTGAACGGCACACCCGCACGGCGCATAGAACCGCCACTTTAATTGCACTAGTACGCGCGGGCGTGTCATGGGGTGTTAGATGACGGACTGGATTGAACGCTACATTGCCGATCGCATGCGCGACCACGCCTGAGCCGGGGGCCGTTAAAAATGCGCCGCATCGGTCATCCTGAGCGCAAGCATCAGGGCTTTTCGTCACCGTCCAAGGGGCCGTCGATGATATTCGACACGTCGCCATCTTCCTCATCCTCCTCCTCGAAGACAGTATCGTCCTCGTCGGGGGTGATCGTCTCTTCCTCCTCAAGGTCGACCGGGACCACCTGCTTGCTCTCGGCCGCCTCTGGTCTTTCCTCTTCCGGAACTGCCTTGTCAGGTTCGTACTCCGGCCCCTTAAACCGACGTGGCGCCTTATCTGCCGCCCCGGCGGCCGTTACCGGCCCAGAGGCGAGCTCGTAGAGCGAGCCGCAAATCGGGCACACGATCGGGCTGCGGCCGAGATCGTAGAAACGAGCCCCACACTCGTCGCTTTGGCACGTCCGCTTGGTCCCGCGCGTTTTTTTCGTCGCCATGGCTCAAACCCTGCTTTTTTAGAGGTGCAAGCGGTCTGGCACGGGCAGCTGGCGCTGTCAAAAGCAAGGGCTACGCCCTCCGGCCGTCGACCCATACGAGGGCGCGGGCGCGCCCATGACCTAGACAATTCTTGGAAACCTTGTGCCGCAGACACTGTTCTCTCCAACAGGCCCTCCGTTCGACGAAATAATACCGAAAAAACGTCCCGGACCCGGCTCT
>CAWIYX010000003.1:0-262282 GCA_963840415.1 uncultured Alphaproteobacteria bacterium
GCAGATGGTCGATTCACGGCTGGCGGATGGCAAGCAATTCAGCGACCTCAATCTCTTCCATTTCAAAGGCAGGCCCAGGCAAGTGAAGATATGGGACGAGGCGATGCTTCCGGCCGAAGAACTGACCCTGACCAAAGATGCCTTGGCCCGGCTGCCTTCCCTACTGCGTAAGCTCTGCTCCCCACTAGCAGACCAACTTCATGAGGCCGGTCAGGACATTCGGGAACCAGCAAATGGGGCCACCTACCAGTTCTCCGATTTTGTAGGCAGCTATGGCCTTGGATATGAGGATGTAAAGTCCTTATTCAGTAAACAGCCTGCCCGCGACCGCGAAGCAGCCCGCATACTCTGGAACCTCTCGGGCAAGGAGGTCCGGGTGCGCAAGGATATGAGGGGCACCACCGTGCTCCACTACCGCAACCACCTACCAAACGACTTCTTTCCCGTGGTCATTCTCGATGCCAGCGGACGAGTGCGGACAACATATCGGAACTGGCAGAACGACAGGGGCGATCTCGTCATTCTGACTACCGCCCCAAAGAGATACGACAATCTAAGCATTCACGTCTGGGACAGGGGTGGCGGAAAGAAGGCCTTTCGGAACAAGGCGGGTGAACTGATTGAGGGCATCGCCGCGACCATCAACACCAAGCCCGAAGAAGAATGGCTAGTCATTACTCACAAGGAAGATGAGTGGTGCATCCCCAAGCAGAAGCGCATCCCCGACCTCACGAAGCCCATTCGCGATCTCCTGAAAAACCCGGAAAACGTCGCGTTCCTCACCTGGGGCAACGAGAAGGGCGACCAATGAGTTCGTGGAGGTGAGAATGGTAATTCTGCGGGAATTTTCTTTCTGCGACTTCGTCTACGAGGTGCGCGCAAGAGCCAGCAAGGGGTTAGGGGCAAACGAGGAACTGGACCTGAGTTCCTTCAAAGCCCTTGAGCTGGGCGAACATAAGACAAAATCCTCCAGGCTGCATGCAGAGGGGCTGTGAGAAAGTGCATCGGCGACCAATGTGGCGCCATGGACCTCTATCATCGCCTCTGCAAAGACCGGCATTCCTTATGATCTGCACGATATTTTCCCAGGAGCTAGGCTGAGGAAATGGCAGCCAAGTGAGAAGCCGCTGGGGGGGCTGGTGGGGAAGACCATAGATTATATTCGTCGGCATTTTGCAGCCTCTGGTAAGCCTTTGCCGTTTTCGGAAGTATGGAAGGCGTTGGGCATAAATCGTCAGAATTTTAATCAGAATATTCGTAAACACCCTGATTTTCGCGACGCTTTGGTCAAAATAAATGTCAGCGAATTTAGCCGGAATGGTTCTTGTCGCCTAACCCATTTTCAGCGCTATTAAAATGAAATTTGTCTCGGAATCGGCTGTTAATATTCCAGGGGGGAGAAGGAGGGACGATGTAATCAATAACCCTTAAAGAAGCCCTCTTAAGGGAAGTTAGTTACATCTTTCCGTTTGTCCATGAGTCGCAAGTGTCAATGTCTAATTGATTGCCACTTCCTTCCTTCCTTCCTTCCTTCCTCCTCCCCCTGGAACTACACCAGCCGATTTCCGGGACGAGAAAAACCTCATAGTCTGACCCCTGCCTTCAAAATTCGATTGATGGCCCTGCCCTTACTCGCCACCGAAGCTTTGCAGGTTCTTCGCCATCTCGCGTGCGAGCGGCAAGCTCGACGCTGGTGCCAGCGAGGATTCATTGGTCCCCATCAACCACCGTCATCAGAGAGTTTGAGCCTGGGAAATGCCGGTAGGGGGGCTGTGCGAGCTGCCCGATCCAAAGAGAGTTTCTAGGTGCTGGCCTTGGGGCCGACGTCATCACCACCGCAGTGCAGCAATATTTGCTTAAGAGCACGAAAAGAGTGCTGGATCGGAGCACTAAAGCCGACGCAATTCCGGCATGACCGGGAAGGCATTCACTCTGAGTAGAAGTTTTTTCTTGCCGAAGGCCGGAACTAGCGCTCATTATTTGTTTTAATGCGGCAGAAAAAATTTGAGGAGACGTCAAATGGCGAGGAACGATGGTCTCGATAAGTTGTCGTATGCCGAGCTTCTGGATTTGCAGGAGCGCGTTAAGGTAGCACTGGTCGATCGCAAGGCTGCCCAAGCTCGGGAGGTGAAAGAGAAATTGCAAGCGCTGGCGAGCAAGTCGGGCTTTAGCTTGTCCGAATTGTTTGGTGGCAAGCGAGGCGCACGTAAGGGCACCGTGGTCGTCAAATTCCGTAATCCCAAGGATTTGTCGCAGACGTGGACAGGGCGGGGACGCAACGCCCAGCGTGGCTCGTCGATGCCGTGAAGAAGGGCGCAAAGCTTGAGAGCTTCCTAGTCTGACTTGTTTTGATGGCACGGCGCTGCGATAGCGCCCTTATGGATTCTCGCAACCGGGACGCCGACCGGCTCGAATGGAACGGTAAGTGCGAGCCGCCCTCCATGCCTGGGCGGACCACCTTGAGGCGTATTGTCATCGGACGGCTGACAGGGGCGGCAACGTCGTTGCAATGAAGAGGGCGCGAATTCGCATGCATGTGGCTGGAAGGAAGAAGGGCGCCGGTCGCCGAAAGCCTGGCTAGCCGTAACGCCTTCAAAGCGACGTTTCAGCCAAGCAGCGGATACCACTGCCTCCCCAAATGAAGCAATGAGACAAAAGGGTAATGTAATAGCGCTCAGTTAGTCACGCTTGACGACCTTGCATGCCAGATCGACGGCTAGTGCGTGGAGCTGCTAGTCGTCGAAACCCAACCGCATTGCGTAGACCAAGCCAGCACAGCCGACGACCAACACGACAACAGCAGTAAGCCCAAGGGCAAGGAGCATGTGCGAGTCCTCCGATGAGCGTGGGGGCGCGCCCTCTATTCCAAGCGTCGCTTCCTGCGATAGGGCCGCCTGGGGTGAGGCGAATTTGAGGCGCTCGCACCCGTGAGCCCGGAACCGTGTCAACCGCCTGACGTTTCCTTAGAAAGGTCATTCAAAGAGGAGCCGCTATGGCCATCCATGATCAGCACTATGAACAATCCGATTGGCGCCACCATGTGGCTGTGAACCTCACCGACTACACCAGCGATGAGCTGAACCTGTTCGCGGGCGTGTTAGATGCCGCTTTGAACGAGTCGATTTCGAAGGGCAGATGCATGCCCTTCGACGTGATGTCACGACGACTCTTCGACGCCGCCCGCAGAGGAGAGCGTGATCCTTCCAAGCTGCGCGCGGCCATATTTCGAGAGGCTGTGGCAGCCAGTTGATACGCGCAGCTGTTTGACGGCTCAGAGCCCCTGACCGAAGCTATGCAAAATAACTGACGAAGCTCTTTTCGCACTGCAGGTCGTGCGCCTGTCACACGCGCTGGGCGATAATGGCCATCTAGAGGAGATGCCGTGTCCACACTTGGGCGGCGCGCGTTTGGATCTCTGCAAGTCGCGTAAGGGCTCTAATTCTACTTCCCAAGCAGAAGAAAGCCAAACTGCTTGCAGTCACGCTCCTGGGAGGAAGTAATGGCGCATCCGACGGTCGAAATTGAGGGGAAGAAGGTTATACTTCTGAGCGGATACCAGAGACTTCTGCAGATCGGCTCGAAGAAGGTCAAGTCTGAGACGATCAAGATTGAAGCTATACAGATGTTACGGCAATCCGCGTCGAAAAATCCTGACGCTGTGGCGTTCGGCTACACCGCGCGCAGATGGATACCCGCAGCCTAACCAACCTAATCTTGCCTTGATGTGAGGTAATTCGTAATTTCAGCATAACTTGGGAAGCTGCTCCCACGTCCCTCTGGCACCCCCCGTGCCGTTCAACAGCAGTTCGTGAGCCCTGAAGTGCTTCTCCCGTCCCTGCAAAACTTCAGGGCTCACCCCCCTTTTCCTTACGAGCGCCACTAAACGTTCCTCGCATCATCGGCAAGATTGCGACTGCGGCAACTCAAAAATTGTTGCTATGCACAAGCCAGTCTGTCCGTGAAGCCACGTCCATGGCTCCCCAAAGCTTTGCAGGTTCTTCGCCATCTCGCGTGAGAGCGGCAAGTGCTTGGCATAGAAGCGCTCGATCTGTTCGACGCTGGTGCCAGCGAGATGTGCTGGTCCCCATCAACGTTTCAAGCGCTTAGGCCTCGGGCAGTCGTGTTGCCGACCTAGGCCGAAACTTTCATCTGCCGCTTGACGTGCATAGACGACGATGGTCATCTGAGATGGTCTTGTGTAAAGACAGCGGCTTAGGAGGTTTGCCGTTCACAATCACAAAATCCAAAATAGGGAGTGTCAAATGTTATCTAGAATTTTGAGCGGTGCAGTGCTAGCTGGTTTTCTACTCGCCGTGGCGGCACCGATGACGGCTTATGCCGCCGATCCCCCGAAAACGAAGGAAGAGTGTGAGAAGACGAAGGATATGAAGTGGGACGAGGCGACCAAGACGTGCGTCCCGAAGTGATGCGCGATGCGAGTTGAGGCGGCGGATTTAGTATCCGCCGCCGTTCAATGTCGCTTTTGGGAAATGCCGCCAATAGTGTGGACCAATCCAAGGTCGCCATCCCTCCACGAGTGATCAAGCCCTTAAGACGGCCATTTCTTCGATCATTCTTTGCCCGGCGGCGAGGAGGTGAGGTTGAAGTATCGGACGATTGAGTTGCGCGGCAAGAGGGTCGTCCTGCTGCATGACAGACCGGAACCAGGCAATCGCGAACCTGTTGAGATCGAGGCAGTAGAGAAGCTGCTGCAAGCCGCCAACGAGAATCCTGATGCCGTTGCCTTCGCTTACTTGGCAGGGAGGTGGGTGGCAGCTGCCTAAGCAGAGCGCCGCATCATTCTTGACTAAGCGGAAGTTGCGGCTATGCCACATGATCGAACTAAAGCAAACGCTTCGCTCAGTATTCGCAAGACGTAGGCGGGAAAAATCCTAATCTCGGCGGCTAGTGGAGCGCCGATCCGCCGCCGTATGCGTAAGCCGATCGGCAGCTTACTCTCAAGTATTGACGGGTCGTTCGACTGCGGGATGCTTCGGCTCCCCGCTACCAAGCGTCAATTGACTCCGCCCGGCGGGGGAAGGCGGACCAAGTGCGGGGAGGGGCGATGACGGGCGTCATAAGTAGGAATGACCTCCGAGGCTTGGTCGCCAGGCTCGCGCATCCTATCGACTCACAGCGTCTGGCCGAGAACCGCGCTCTGCGGATGATCGTCCGCCTGGGACTTCATGACTCGATTGGACTTGGAGAAGCAATACGGCTCGTTACTATCGAGTTACGTTGCGGCCCAGTCCTCGAAATTAAAACCACGGCGCGGGCCCTGCACGCTTTCCTTCAAACGGCACCCACGCCCATCGCCGGGCCCCAAGCATCGATGCCCATCGCTTAGATTCTTTGCCTCGGCCGTCATTGGGAAACCGAAAAGCAGGTGATCGCTTTCTGTCAGCGTCGTCAGCTTAACGTCCCACCTGAGCATTCTGCGCCACCTCGGCCATCAACCGTCCAAGCTCTTGTGCCTGCTGGGAGTAGATTTGAATTTGGTCTTCCGCGAAGCGACATTGAATTGGAGGACATGCGGGAAATCTCTAGCGTTGGCAAGTTCTCGCGCCAGCGCAAAGCTCGCTTCCGCATTCCGTTGAGTGAACATCATGGCCCGATCCAGGAGTTTCTTGAGAGTGGCATTGGCCGCGCTAGTAGGCATCATCGCAGCCGTCATGTCCTGAGCCAGGCGCGCCGCATCCCACAACTCGCGAAAAGCCTCCTGTGCCAGCTCGATGTTCTTCTCAGCAAGCTCGCGCAACTGGGGCGGAATCTCAAACAAAGGGTCGTCAGCCACGCTATTCACCCCGATGCTCAGAGATACGAAGGTTTGAGACCTGCGCCCCTCAGTCCGGCTTGCGGCGCGTATGGTTCGTGTGTCTAGTCAGACAGGGGAGTAAGGCGGGTGGCGTCGTGCACTACAGCGGTCAGGCTCGCGGAGTGGACGATCATACGAGCCGACAGGCCTACGAGCTGGGTGGCCAGGAACACGACGAGCGCGAGGGTCGCCAGCAAGACAAGGCCACCCGCAGCACTGTCACGCCATTTTGGATTAGGATCGCCGTGGACGACTGACTTCATGGCTGCGCCTCCCATGGTCATCCCCCTCCGGTCAAAATCCATGATGGCGCGCCTAAGCACGGTTGACAAGGCTGGCCGTGCAGCCTTGGTCAACGGCCCATGGCGAGGGAGGCAAGTGCGCGCGGCGTGACAAAAAGCGCAACTGACTAGGTCCTCACGAATTTATTAAGGGGGCTTTGGTAGATGCCGACCGGTGGCCCGCCACCAAACTGGGCCTACCGCTCAAGTCTAGGGAATTCAGTTGGTCGCTCCGTGCCCTGCAGCATGAATGCGGCGAAGGAGGCTATCTTGCTGCGCTTACAAAAGGACGCCTTGGACAAGGCTCAAGCCTTAGCATGGGCAAAGAATTGGTTGGCCAAGGACTTATCGGAAGTTTGCTCCATGGCGACGAGTAACCCGGCCCTGCTGAGAGAGTGGATCGACGAGCTGGCGCGGTGGCGCGAGCAATCACGGCGCGAGACTGAATTATTCCACGAGGTAATCGCGCACCTCCGCGCTGCGGAGTGTCTGACGATCCGTGGGGTCGCGGCGTAACCGGCCCTCCCGCTCCGGGGCCTCACTTGGTTGCGTTACGTGTCGCTCACTTGATCCGCGTTGTCAGCGGACAGGGCGACAAGGTTGTCGAGCTAAAGAGGACGTAAGTTCGTATCCTCGATGAAAAAGGGCGCTCGGTCCACCGGGGGTGAGGAGGGAGCGCCCTAGCCAAGTCCCTCGGGGGAGGGTATTGCTTTCGGAGGGAAACGCGAAAGCCTGGCTTGGCCGCGCTTGGAGGGGTAGGCGGCCACCTCGGCGATTACCATGGCCATATGACACTTCTACAAAAGCGATTGTTCAATTGAGCCCTGTCGAGATGGGTGAGCGCGGGGACCCATCCCTTACGCCTTCTCAAACAGCTTCCCGCGCTCCCGGTTCTCAGCGCGCCAACGCTCGCACCTGACCTTCAGCCAGTCGGAGCGGCGCCCCGAGCGGTAGGGGAGATCGCGGCGCTTCGACACGATCCCTTCGAAGCCGAGCCGCTCGCATTCGGCAAGCAGCGCCGCACCGTCGGGCACAGAGGTAACGCTCGCGAGCCAAGGCGCATTGGCTGCGTTCAAGAACCGCAAGAGATGCTCGCGGCGCTCCTTAAGCGGCAAGCGTCGGAGATCGCGGTTGCCCAGGACGAGGATATCGAAGGCGAAGTAGAACAGCCGCTCGGGGCTCCTGGCCAGCTCGTGGCGGACGGCGTTGAAATCGGCTCGGCCGTCATCCCGCTCCCCCCATTCAGTTAGGACTGCGATCTGAACCTCAGCGAGCCATATGGGCGATGGTCGCCATTGAGGCGAGTTACGACTCGCTGGTCTTCACCGAGAGACGCTTTGACCATAGTCCTCGCCCCCCATAGTGCTATCTCCCCTCGGGCTTCCTCAAGCCTTAGCAATTCGCTAACGGCGCATGGCTATCTTGAACCGTTATGCGGATGTTGGCGGTCATTGTCGGCGTCTTCGGCTTCCTGGTTTGGGATATGACCGAAAACAGCGGGCTCGATAGGGTACCGGCCGCGCATTCCGCCGTGTGGGCACCCGTCGTGGTGGTCGCGGAAGCTGGTGCTACGCCTTCAGCAACGCCGAGTTCGCCCACTGGTTTTGTCCCGGACACCGCGACATCATTTCCGCGCTTCGCCCCTCCAAATATGCCAGCTCCGCGGGTATCGAAGTCTGCGACCTCATCCTCGACACAACCCGAGCAGGAAGTAGCAGCGACACCTAATGCTACGCCAGCCCCGACGAAGGGAGAGGCGGCCGTTGTCGTCAGGAAGAAGCTCAAGAGCGCGCGCGCAAAAAAAGCTCCCAAAGACTTCGATCCTGACTGGAACACGAAGATTTTCAGTCAGTAACGTCCTCGGCTCAACGGCTCACGGAAAGCTAGGAAGCTATACGGCCGATGGCTGCCATTGAGGCGGTTTGTGAGCACGACTCTTCGCTGCGGGCGAGAACAGCGATGAGGCGCACCACCTGCGAAGGCCCGGGCTTTGCGTGCGGAACGCCGCTATCGTCGTTGGCTTGGTTATCGCTTCGGCCGTACTCGGCTCACGCTCGTGGCGATCAAAGAAGGCGTTCGCGCGCCTGCTTGATAGCGAGTCTCACGATCAGCGAGCCCAAGGCGGATTAATCAGCGTCTTACAACGTTTTAAGTACAGGATGACCGCAAGACTGCGCTCGTAAGCCCTGGAATTTCAGAGGCAACTCGCTCACCCCAACAGCCACGGTCTGAGGAATTGACAATGAAGGTGACCGAAAGAGAGCGAGAATGCCTGCTTCTAACCGGGCAAGGCCTTCAGGAAAGAGATATCGCATTTATGCTCGGCATTAGTTCAAACACTGTTCGAGTCCACGTCGAAAACGTCAAGCGAAAGCTCGGGGCAGCGACTAAGGCTCACGCTATAATACTGGCTCTGAAATACGGGAAGCTACAGCTTAAAGATTTCCGCTTTGAGTTGTTGACGCTGCATGAATAGGCGCACGTGAAGTTGGTAGTCCAGAATGCCGGATACGCGGGCGAGCGCCAATGCCACAGCACGGACTGCGCCGAGGGCTCCGGGCCAGGGCTTCTCGCCTTCGCGGGTGTCGCGGGGGCTAGAAAAACGAAGGCACCCGTGCCGCAACCGCGCGGATGCCATCGTCTTGGGCAATCTGCCCGACCACCGGGGGGCGGTGGACGAGCGGATTGCAGAAACAACGCGGCTGCACGGCCGTTATTCCCGGGCTCGGAGCGAGAGCTGTGGAGTCCTCGGGCTCAATGGAACGACTTCGTCAGCTTGTGATTGAAGAGCCACGAGCAAACATCGCTCTGACGAAGGTGGCGCCACCGTTCGGCGTGGGCTGAAGAGCGAACAGGAGCCCAAATTGCCATTGGCGGGATTTCGCATATTTGAACGCCTAGACAAATTCGGACAAAGGTGGAATAGGGTTCAAATCTACGTTCAATTGCGGAACATTATACAAACAAGTATCGTCAGTGCTATACGCGCATATAATCAGCCGACTTCTCAAGAAGCGATGAGTTAAGCCTCAGGTTCCCCGCGAGCCAAGCTCGACATTGACGCCTAGCCGCACCGTGGTCGCCGTCGGTTAGGCCGTCGGTTAGAGGGAGCCATGAGGCCATCCACTAACGTTTATCAATGTGATTGCAAAGCCCTGGCCAGGTTGGGGCGGCGCGGAGTCGTAGTCTGCTCACTTGGCTATGGCCGTGAGGCCAGCATGTCGTGCAGGACGGGTTCCATCGCGGTTGGTGTCAGGCCCAGATCGACAAAAGTCAAAGCCCTTTCACCGACCAAATTGTCACGCTTCATGAGGGTCACGACATCCGTTGTGAGCGGAGGATTTGGCAGCAGCATCAGAAGCCGCGCCAAGGCGTCCCAGGCGAAGAAGGGCAGCGGCACAAGAATGCGCGCTCGGCCGGTTTCTTTGAGCACCAGTTTGATGATGTCTTTGTACTGGTAAGTCTGCGGACCGCCCAGTTCATACACCTTGCCTTGCGATGACCCAGTCGTCAGCGCCCGCAGGACTGCTTCAGCAACGTCGTCGACGTAGACCGGCTGCAGCCTCGTATCCCCGTCCCCAAACAGAAATAGCACAGGAGACAACCGCGTAACGGCGACCAAGGTGTTTAAGAATTTGTCGTACGGTCCAAATAGGACGCTGGGCCGCAGGACATTAGCGGCTGGGAAAGCGGCCTTGACTAACAGCTCACCTTCGGCGCGAGAGCGGACATATTTCGATTGCGAGAAGAGATCGGCGCCAATTCCTGACATGTGGACCAGAGCTTTGGCACCAGCACGAGCCGACAGCCGAGCCACACGCATTGCCCCCAGCTCGTGAACCGCCCTGAACGTTTCCGAACCCTTTTCGGAGTAGAGGCCGACCGCGTTGACGACAGCGTCGCAGCCTTCGAGGGCAGACCCAATGGAGGTTTCGTCGCGCACATCGGCGTAGAGCTGTACGAGTTGTCGGTCTCGCCCGGAAGCGACCTTGAAAGCGCCTGGATGACGAGCCGCGACGCGGACCGTTGCGCCCGCGCCTATCAGTTGATCCACAACTGCGCGGCCGAGAAACCCGGTACCTCCAAAGACGGTCACGCAGCTCATGTTCATGGCGACCTTGCACCGTTAACTGGCTGAGTTCGACTTCCGCTATTCGAACCGCATCAACCTCGGCGTCAACGACACTTCGCGCACCGGGCGCGCGATAGCCGAATGGAGACCCCTAGTAATCTTGGAGACGCCGCGCCATGTCTGACTCTCGGCAAGGCACGGCATGGCAACGCATGTCGGCCGGGCGAGTAAGGTTCTCTAGACCCATAGGTCTGCTGCCTCACCGCCAGCCGCGACACCCACCGTCCCGCCGCGTCCTTGCTGAGCAAAACCCGAATGCCGAGCGGATACGAGAAATCGCCTGACTAGGGCGGCTCGAAGCCGTCGCCATGGGACGTTTCGTTCTTGCTGATCGCCTTCGCCGCCATCGTCGCTTGGATGGCTCGGTCATTAGGTCTAGAAAAACAAACGGCACCCGGTACGCGTGACGTGCCCGGGTGCCAAGTCGTTGGAGCATCCGCCAGGTACGATGAGTTCGGCGGATTGCCAACACAATGACGCTCCTGTGGCAGCAGTTCCGACGGGTTCGATCAGACCTGTGGAAAACGCCAGATTGCTGAACCGGATGATCCGGCCCAGAAGGCGGCCTCTGATATGCTCGCTTCTTGTGCCGTGCGTTCAGTTGGGGGTGTATCAAATGTTTTCGGTTTTGCTGCTTGCTGGTGGCGTAGCCCTATCCATCGCTGTGGTGGGCATTATCCTAATCGGTTTGACGGCTGCCAGCCTGCGCGAATAATCAAACATCTCGCGATTAGCTGATCACTGAAACAGCTTCGGCGGCTTTCTCTCCGAACAGCCACGCCGACATCTTCAAGTGCTCGACGATCTCGCGGGCGATCAGGCCCGACTTGATTCTGCTGCGCCGAGTGTGCACACGCGCGTAACCTCATAATTCCATCGTTCGTAGTGCCAGCCGTTCCGCCCTCCGGTCCCTACTGGCTGCGCGAGCCAAAGCTCGGCGGCTGGCGCTACAGCTGACGAAGAGATCGCGGGAAAGGGCGGCAAACTCAACCGAGTGGCAGCGATGGGGCGACGCTAGTCGTCGATTGCGTTTCCCACCACGTCAGCCAGGGCCGCGCAACCGACGACCAACACTACTATCGCAGCCAAGCCAAGCGCAGTGAACATGGCGAGCCCTCCATGACGGCAGCGGTTGTCAACGGGGTGCTTGCAGCCCCGCTCATGGCCGTCATGATGCTAATCGCCCAGAATGCGAGGGTCATGGGGCGACTGACGCTGTCACCGTCGATGGCAATCTGGGGCTGGGCGGCAACTGCTGTAATGGCCGCAGCATCTCTTGCGTTCTTCATTTTGCCTTAGTGTGAATTTGTTAATTCTACTGGCAATACCCGCCTTCGGGTCATGACCCGCCCATCGTCCGACGTCCGCAACACGGCCGATCTCGGCCCCAGGGCTGACGACCTGGTGCTTCGCAGCGAACGGGGTAAGGCGTCAGCGCAGCAGGTCGAATCTATAGGTAAGGCCGAGACCGCCGTAGAACTGGTTTTCGTTCTCGACGACGGGACTGTTGGCCGCATCACCGACAAGACGCGAATAGCGGCCGCTGAGCTTCATGCTCCAGTCCCTCGATAGCGGAACATCGGTCGTTACACCGAAGAAAACATCCTTGATCCCTGCGTCGGCATCGTACGCTGGGAGCCCTGCAGAGGACGCGGCGCTCTGGGCTGGGGTCACGGAAAAGTAGGCGTCCATATAGTCTTGATCGGCATAGCTCGCCCCGGCCGTCGCCGTGAGCGACAAGCTGGGACCCACCGGTGCCTTCGCCTCCACACCGAAACGAATGAGACTTCCCGTGTCATCGCCTGATACTTGCTGGTGGTAGGAGATGAAGGGCATGAACGGGTCTGTCCTGTAGGCGGCGTAACCGCCGACGACGAAGCCACCGTCCACGTCGCCGAGCCCTCGGAGTCGAGCGGAATCATTCTGGTCGCGATCGAAGTGCCAACCGACGAGAGGACCAGCCTCAAATCCATTTAGCTGAAAAGCGCGCAGACGGAGGTCATCCGGCCCCCGCAACTGGATGAGACCGTCGTCCCCTATGCCGTAGCCCGAGGGAACGATGATCGGAAGCCCAGTGACCTCGTATTCCTTCGAGCCATCGTACTTCGGTGCCACAATCACGAACCCGCCAGCCTGCAGATCGGGCGAAGACGAGCTTGACCCGGCGTCGATATCGGCTGCCGCTGCTGACCAGGAAGCTAAGATCGCCGCCAGACCAGCCAAGCGCACCAGACACGAAGATGACGAGGCCATTTGTCAGGATAGCTCCCCGACCAAGGTCAACGCTAGGACGCCCGTGCACCAGTCTGCTTCAGAATACACCCCTAGGCGGCTCAGCCGCCCTTCTGGTAGTTCCCGATGAGCCCCGTGTTTCGGCCAGGATATGGCCTTTCATCGCTCTTTCGACGACGGCCGCAGGCCGGGGTCAGTGAACGTGAGAGCGCTTGCTCTAGTCCAGCGTTCACTTCCTCAAAATTCATTGCTGGCGGCGTGCAGGTTCGCTCGGCCGCCGCGGGTAATGGAAGAGGATTCTTTGAGGCTGGAATCGCCGCCGGATGGGAAGCGCCGGTATGTGGAGCGCGGATTGGAAGAGAAGGGCTCGCGAAAAATGAGGCCGTCGGGTGACGGCCCAAGGCTCTGGAGGAAACACGCATTAGCGCGTGGTTCGATCAGTGCCATTCGGTTCGACCGAATTATGGCGCGCCTGAGAATATCCCCTTCCTGATTATTCCAAGCCCGAAGACCGTGGGGGCTCACGCCCTGATGGCGGCATCAATGGCTTGATGCCGAGAATGTTCATCACACGGGTGAGAGTGTAGGCGAGCATGTGAAGCGTTGAGAAGCGTCAACTGGATTGTCATGAGTACAAATGAACCTAAGTTATGTGTTGGAAGGCGAGAGCGGCCCGGAGGAACCAACATGTCAATCGGAGTTCGTACCCTTGCTGCTGCGGTTTTCGCCGCTGCCAGCGTTGCGTTATTATCAAACGGCGCATTGGCGATACCGATCACTGGTGCCGCTGCAATTGACAACTCTGCTTCGACAAGTGTCGAAGCCATCCGATGGCGCAGAGGCTGGGGATGGGGTGTGGGTGCGGGAATTATCGGTGGCGCACTGATCGGCCGCGCACTCGCTGCACCCTACTACTACGGTCCCTATTACGGGGGTCCCTACTACGATTACTATGCGCCTCCCTACTATCCTGGCCCCGCCTACTATCCTCGCTCCTCTCGCCCCTATTACGATGACGACGAGATTGCTGAGGGCGGTCCGGTTCAAGACGACGCCGTGGCTTATTGCATGCAGCGGTTCCGGTCGTACGATCCGAGGAGCGGAACTTATCTCGGCTACGATGGCCTTCGCCACCCGTGTCCGTAAGCGTAGCAACTAAGGGAGGATCAATGCCATGACTGCACGCAGGACTCTCGCCCGCAAAAAGGCTGCGCCCTCCAAGGCGCGCGTCCGTGCAAAGACGAAAGCGCTTGCAGCGTCTGAACCTGTTATACGGGAAACCGTGAATACTCCCTCACTCCTTGACCGCCAGATGGCCCTGTTCCGGGCGATGATGGCGTGGAGTCCGATGGGCATCTTGATTAGACAGCAGGCAACAATATGGGAGCGCTTGGCAGCCCCTGCTAACGCCGCCCGGAAACGAACCGTCAAGGCGCAATGATTAGAGTCCGAGTACTGCCGACTAACATTAGGTCTAGCGGCTTGCGAGCAATACGGCGACGAATCGACTACTCTTCCCATGGGAGGTGGCTTTATGAGCCCCGATCTCGTGGTCCATTTCGAGCGGACTGCCTACCGCCGCTTTACGGCAGCCAGTTGGGCCGTCAGAAGCTTCACTAATACGTTCAGCGAGAACGGCGATGAGGCGCGCCTTACAATCCTTGATTGCCCGAGCCGCGCACGAGCAACGCCGCTATCGTCGTTGGCTTCGTTATCGCTTCGCAGTCATGGCAGCGCCCGGGCCGCACGCTGTCACGCCCGTTGAAATAGCTTCCGGTGCTCACGGTCAGGGTTGAACCGCCCGGCGGGGCGGCTACGTTGGCCTCGATGTGCAATCTCTACTCGATGATGCGCACCCGCGAGACGTGACCTGGCTCTTCCGGTTGTCGAAGAAAAAAGTCATAGCCTCCACGGAGGTCCACCTTGCTGCGGTGGCTCGTTCTTGATCTGAACAGTTTTTTTGCTTCTTGCGAGCAGCAGGAAAATCCTGAGCTGAGGGGCAAGCCGGTCATCGTCGTACCGACGATGGCGGAGACCACTTGTGCGATTGCGGCGAGCTACCCGGCGAAGGCCATGGGCATAAAAACCGGCACACTGGTGCACGAAGCGCGGCGGCTTTGCCCGGATGTGAAGCTGGTGAAGGCCCACCACAAGCTTTACGTCGAATATCACCACCGGATTTTGGCCGCCATCGACAAGCACATGCCGGTAGAAGATGTCATGTCCATTGATGAAGTCGCCTGCCGCCTCGACAGGGTACAGCAAGTACCCGCGGTGGCGCAAAAACTGGCGCAGAACATCAAGCGCGAAATACAAAGCCAGGTCGGGGAATGCCTGACAAGCTCCATCGGTATTTCAGCGAACAAGCTGTTGGCCAAACTCGCTTCCAACATGCAGAAACCCGATGGGTTGGTCATTCTGCCTATTGAGAAGCTGCCAGGCGCCATACTTCACTTGAAGTTGCGGGATATTCCGGGGGTCGGCCCCAAGATGGCCGAACGCCTGCAGCGGGCCGGAATAACCGATATTGCCACGCTTTGGAAAACCGACGCTGTACGGCTTCGGCTCATCTGGGGCGGCCTAGCGGGGACCAAGATGCACGGTCTTCTGCATGGCGAAGACATTGTAAGCGCGAAGCAGACCCGCTCAAGCATCAGCCACCAGCACGTTCTGGCGCCGGAAGACAGAAGCATCGATGGGGCTGCTCCCATCATGAGGCAATTGCTGGTACGCGCAGCGCAACGTTTGAGGGACGATGGCTTTTATTGTCGCCGCCTGATCGTGGAGGTGAAATGGTTGGGGCGCGATGGAAACTCCTGGACAGAGAAGCGCAGCTTCTCTGAAACGCAAGACACTGGGGTGCTGCTGCATGTGCTGCAGGACATATGGAAACAAGTGCCAAACTTGAAGCCCCTGCGGGTCGGCGTTGCGCTCACGGGTCTGGCGGCGAATGAGGCCCATCAGGGGGACCTGTTTGATATGCCCAGGAACGAAAGGCTGGTACGTGCCATTGACCTCGTCAACGAGAAGTTCGGGAAAGGCGCACTCATCTACGGAGGTGCGGCCCCCAAGCAGAGCAGCAAAATCGCCTTCCAAAGGGTCCCAAAGATCGAGGAATTTTGAAGACTAAGTGGCAAGTCTTTGCGCGCGGAACTTCGCCTTCGGGCCAGGCTGAGAACTCGTCGCTGCGTCCGCACAAACAGTTTGCCGAGCTATAAAGAGCTGAGTTGGTCCATGACAGGCTCAATACGCGCGGGCACTAACCAGCATCGATGGGTGCAGGATAAGCTCGCAAAGTCTCTCCGGTCGCCTTTCGGGACTGTCTTCGAGCGCCATCGCTTGCAAGCTAATCGCCGACTTGCGATAGTCCGAACAACATCAAGACGAGTGCTGGCGCGCTCACCAACCTGCCGATCCGTGGCAAGGTGGTTTCCACAAGTGTGGGATGTGGCCTCTTCGGGCAACTCAAACGGAAGCTTGCCAGCGGCTCCTGAAGCGGAGTTGGACCCATCGCGAGCCACCTGATCCTGTTAGGCTGCCCTTGCGAGCTGCACATTCCGTATTTCGCGATGGGCGTTCCCGCATCGCGCGAGAGCCGCGTCGAGCGCGGGAACATCGAGAGCGATTTGGTCAAGCTCGTAGGACGACGGTGCGCGACTTGGGTCAGGGCTCGACTTGAGCGCGATGTGATCGAACTAATTCACACAAGAGACTACATTCCGCTCCAAACGGCCTTTTATGCAAAGTGGCTGCTGTTCCGGGATGAAGCAGCAGCTACAGCCTTTCTTGAGGCCTGGCCGCGCTATCGCATGGATGAGCGGCTCGCGAAGCTCGACGAGGAACGTCAGGCGTTGGCCCTCAAGCTCCAGCAACGTCTCAAGCGAGGCGATTTCAACCTCGGTCGTATCGGCGACGATCGGCAGCGAGAGAATCTCGCGCACCGATACGTCGAGACAGCGACGACCCTGCGTGGTCTCGGCTCACAACGGCGTCTGTTGGAGACGGCGGAGGGGGCTGCTCACAGCGTGGCAGGCCAAGCTTTGAATAGCAGTTCTGCTATTCTGCTGAAGGCGTTTCTCCGCGTTCTTCGGCTATTTCAGCCTTTCGATTGCGTTCGCGCTTGGCCGCCTTGGCCGCGCGTTTCGTGGCGTTTCGCATCTTGCGGCGCCTGGCGACAATAGTCCTACGTTTGCTGTCCGACAGCATGGTCATGGCAACGGTCCTCCGTGGACAAGCAGAATAAGCGGTCTGATGCCTCCACGATCAAGAAACCACGGTCGGCTCTTTAGCGCGCGTATAGGACATTTGGGTCTACTCCCGCGACACAACTAGATGTCACGCGATTTCATGTGTCATCAGGGTTGTTTTCGGTGCGATGTCACACTAGGTGTGCATGGCATACCCTAATGGCACAACGGTTGGAGAGCAGCCATGGCCAAGGCCTACGGCTACGCGAGAGTCTCGACTGGCGAGCAGGATTTGACGATCCAGCGCGAGGCGCTGATCGCTGCCGGGGTAAACCCAGACCTCGTATTCGCTGAGAAAGTGACGGGCACTAAGCGCGACGGACGTGAGAAGCTCGACCTGCTTCTGAAACTGTCAGACAGGGGCGACACGATCATAATCACCCGCATCGACCGGCTCGCTCGCTCGATGCGCGACCTTCAGAACATCGTGCACGAGTTGAAGGAGAAGGGCGTCGCGCTGAAGGCAACGGAGCAGCCAATCGACACCAGCACGGCAGCGGGCAAGGCGTTCTTTGACATGCTCGGTGTGTTCGCCGAGTTTGAGACCAACCTGCGTCGCGAGCGCCAGAGCGAAGGCATCGCCAAGGCCAAGCGTAGCGGTATCTACAAAGGCGGCAAACGGCGTATTGATAGGGAGGCGGTCTACAGCCTCGCTGCCAAGGGGCACGGGCCTTCCGACATCGGGCGGCGACTCCGCGTTTCGCGGCGACAAGTTTATCGCATCCTTCAAGAGGGGCGCTGAGTTCGACCCAGTGGTGATGCCATGCCGCAGAATCTCAAGCTCCGGGGTAACGTCTGGTGGTTCCGCAAGCGCGTCCAAGGCAAGGACCAGGAAATCTCCCTCGAAACGGACAACCTTGGAGTCGCTAAAGCGCGTCGCGACCGGCTGCTCCAAGAGCTGAGAGAGCAAGGCGGCGCCCGATGGGGCGAGAACCGACGCCACACCTTCAATGACGCCGCCGAACGGTTCGGCAAAGAGCACTTCAAGACGCTGAAGGACACGAGCCGAGTTCGTTATATTGTCAGCATATCTAACCTTTTGAAAATCTTTGACAACGTGCCGCTCTGCGAGATCAGTTCGGTCAAGCTCGGGGAGTTCGAGCAACGTCGGCGCTGCGAAGGAGTCACCAACTCTACCATCCGCCGCGACTTTGCTTGTTTGTCAGTGATCTTTTCAACGGCTGAAGAGTGGGAGTGGGTAGCAAAGAACCCTGTGAAGCCCTACCTGCGCGGCAGGGCCAAGCGGGGTCTCAAGGAAGGCGATCCGCGCACCAGGTATCTGGACCACCAAGAAGAGACTGCCCTGCTCCAGGCGGCCTCCCCGAAGGCCGCAGAGGCGATCATTTTCGCTATAGACACCGGCCTGAGGAAAAAGGAACAGCTTTCGCTTCTATGGAGCCGAGTGGACCTGCGGGCACGAGAGATATATGTGGCGAAGGAAACGTCTAAGACCAAGCCGCGGACGGTGCCGCTCCTAGAGCGCACATGGCGGCTGCTTTCGGAGATGGCCCGCACACGGGACCTCAGAAGCGGCTACGTGTTCACCACGGCAGACGGGCAAGGCTATTCGATTAGGAGCCCTACCCTTTGGGAGGCCCTTCAGAAAGCTTGCCGAAGGGCTGGGATCGCCGACCACGTTGAATGGCACGACCTGCGTCGGACCTGCGGCTGCCGCCTACTGCAAGATCGCGGGTTCAGCCTAGAAGCGGTTTCGCATTGGCTTGGCCATTCGTCCGTCATAACGACTGAACGGCACTATGCCTTCCTGACCAAGACCGAGTTGCATAGGGCCGTCGCCAAGAGCGAGCTGCAATCCCGCTGAAAACAGGCGGGGAGTTCGGGACAGAATTTGGGAAGTAGGGGAGTGTGGACTTCCAAAGTTATCCAGTTAAATCAGCACCTTACCGCGCTAACTACAGCGGACTGCAAATCCGTATACGCCGGTTCGATTCCGGCCGTGGCCTCCACCCTCGGTTTTTGCGCAAGTTCAACCCCGCTGGCAAACCGCGCCCCGCTCCGGACGGGCTCGACCCGTTCGAGGGGACGACCGCGGTAGGCTGCGGCTCGACGACCTGACGCCGCTTCACCTGATCGAGCCGCGGCTGGTCTGCACGGTCTGCGGAGCCCGCGACGCGCACTGTTGGCCAAGTCCCTTTCAGCTCGGGGTGCTGTAAGAGAAAATTCGGCCTCACAAGTATTTTCAGAGCGACCGTCATTAGTCGGCCAGACCGCTCGGCCGGCAACGTGACCGCAAGCAGGTGCTGCATTACTGGCCCCCGGCCTGGCCGGAGGGCGATCTGCCAGTCATCGTGCGAGACCCGGCAGAACGTGGTTGGCATGATATCCCACCAGATCTGGTAGTGGTGGAACGAGCACACATACATAACTCACGTGTCCCCGTCGATGAACCTGAGACGCGTCACAGTCTTTGGAGGCACCGGGTTTCTCGGCCGCGCGGTCGTGGATCAGCTGATAGGTGCGGGCGCGACGGTCTGTGTTGCCGCTCGTCATCCCGGCGCTTTCAATGTCCCTTCCCGGGCTTCGCTCAGCCAGCTCTACGCCGATGTGCGCGACGAAGCATCCGTCGGGTCCGCGCTCGAAGGCTGCGATGCTGCCGTCAACGTTGTTGGCCTATACGCGGAAAAGGCATCGGAAACGTTCAGGGCGGTTCACGAGCTGGGCGCGATGCATGTGGCACGACAGGCAAGTCGCGCGGGCGTCAAGGCGTTGGTCCACATGTCGGGTATCGGCGCCGATCTCAACTCCCAATCAAGCTATGTCCGCTCCCGCGCGGAAGGCGAGCTGCTGGTCAGGAGCGCTTTCCCCGCGGCCACTATTCTCCGGCCTAGCGTCCTATTCGGGCCAGACGACAAGTTCTTAAACACGTTGATCGCCGTTACGCGCCTTTCTCCAGTGCTGGCCCTGTTCGGAGAGGGAGATACGAGGCTTCAGCCGGTCTTCGTCGGCGACGTTGCCGCAGCAGTGGTGCGGGCGCTGACCTCTGAGCCAGCACAAGGGAAGGTATATGAACTCGGCGGTCCGCAGATCTACCGCTACAGGGACATCATCAATCTAGTTTTCAAGGAAACCGGTCGAGCGCGTATGCTTGTGCCGGTGCCCTTCGGCGCTTGGGATGCCCTGGCACGGCTTCTCATGCTGCTGCCCAATCCTCCGCTTACAACCGACGTTGTCACGCTCATGAGACGAGACAATGTGGTTGGTGAAGGCGCTTTAACGCTCGCCGATCTGGGCCTAGCAGCAACACCGATGGAAACCGTGCTGGGCGGAATGCTCGGAAAGAGAACTTCTTAAATGGCTCCGACCGTGCCGCTCCGTTTCGTTGGCCGACTTGTATCATCAACGCCATTCTCCCGCACGGTTTTCAAATGCATTTCAGCCAGCGACCTCGCCACATAGACGTAGTCGCCTCCTTGGTGCGGGTGTATTCTTCATGAGAACGCAAACCCATTGAACGGCTTGCGATAGCGAGCATTTCGGCTCGTTTGGAATGGAGAGCACCCATGCCTACGTCACTTGACGCCGCCGCTGAAGCGATGCGCGAGGCGCTGCGCGAAACCGTAAAGGAGCATTCGACTTGGTATCTCGTTCAAGCCGCTTTGATGATCCTCGCAGGACTTCTGGCGCTGATCTATCCCCTGGCGTCGACGGTTGCCGTTGTGATCTTTCTTGGATGGCTCTTGATTATCACCGGCATCGTTCAGGGGATCAGTCTCATCGGCGCCGGTAAGGTCCCTCACTTTTGGCTTCAGCTTGCCTCCGTTGCGCTGTTTATCATCGTCGGTCTGCTTTTCCTCCGCAATCCCGGCGAGAGCATTATCACTCTTACCCTGCTCCTCATCGTGTTCTTCATGGTCGAGGGCATCTTGAAGGTCATCTTTGCCCTGACAATACGGCCCTTCCCGAACTGGGGTTGGGTCTTGGCGAGCGGCGTTATTGGCATTCTGCTGTCCCTCTATCTGTGGTCCAGCATGCCGATCACCGCGATCTGGTTTCTTGGCATCCTGCTCGGCATAGGGCTCATTTCCGAGGGCGCCGCCCTCGGGTATCTGGCTTGGAAAGCGCGCGAGAGCTGACGCCGCCTACAAAAGGCGCCCGATTGCTGCGCTACGCGCGTGAATTCGCATGCATGTGGTTGGAAAGAAAGAGGGCGCCGGTCCGGGGGAGGACCGAGCGCCCTAGCCAAGTCCCTCGGGGGGGAGGGGCATTGCTTCCGGGAGGGATCGCCGAAAGCCTGGCTAGCCGCAACGCCTTCAAAGCGACGTTGCAGCCAAGCGGCGGATAGCACTGCCGTCCACATGCAGCAATGGGACAAAGGGCCAATGCGTTTTAGGCGAGGGCGGGCTCTGATTTTAGAGGCATTTTACGTCGCTCCGTAACCGCACGCACGCCGTCGCCCTAGCCATGCGACGGCATTTGATCCCATAGGAAAGGGGCCGCCCGCCAAACTGAAGGACGGCCCCGCGCCGCTCCACTCCGTCTAATGACCTGGCCTCTTCATCGGTCACCCCAACCGGCCCCTAGCTGCGGCGAATTCTCACGAAGCCGCCGTCTGCAGAGAAGGTGGTCTACCCAGGCTCGGCACATTGCCGATAGCCTTCCATTTGGAACAACTACCTCTCGATATCCTCACTTGATGGGAACGTAAGTCTCACGTGGCGCGTTGAAGTGGAAGGTCAGCCGGGCACTCAGAGTTCTGAATGTTGTCGGGTTCGACCCTCACCGCGATCTCATCGAACGCTGGTCCTGGATCGAACCTGATCGTCTCTGAGCCGATGTCGATAAAGCTGTAATCCAAACCAAAGCTCACGTTTTGAGCGAACATCCACTCGAACCCACCACCGACGATCCAGCCACTGTGGCTCTTATCGCCGGAGAATGAGCAATCCGGATCGCAGTCAACTCCGCCGAGCTCAGTTACGCTACCGTTCGCTGATAGGTCTATGGATGCGTAACCCCCCTTTGCATAGAGCATGACGTTCGACCAAACATAGCCCAATCGACCGGTCGCGGTGAAAATCGAATCAACTCCCGCACTGGCATTTCCGTTGCCAGTGATACCGCCAGACGCGAAGCTGAAATTTCTAGTATCGCCGCTGCCGCCCCAATCACCAGAAAGGTCGACACCTAGGACCCACAGACCAAACTGTTGCTGCACGCCTGCGTGGACGCCGCCCATCCAATCATCTGAACTGAGACTTCTGCCCGTTTCCAATCCTGGGACGTCGACGAAATTGACATCAGCGCTCGCCCATCTGTAGGTGCCCTGACCGCCGAGATAGAAGCCCGTCCAATTCACATTCGTTGGTGATGACCACCACTCCGCCTGAACCCCAGTGGCAGCGAAAATCGTCATCGCGCCGACTGCTAACGAAACGACTGACTTGCTCATGAACTAACTCCCTGCTCACATCCCAGACGCGCATACTCACCTCCAACTGCGGTCATTAAGCTCGTGAGGGAATCAGAGGGCAATCTGAGCCCCCGACTTATCAACGTTCCCCAAAAACCCTTGAGGGACGCGCGCAATGCGACGCAAAAAAGGACGACTGTCAGGGACTTGTCACGCGAGGAGGAGAGAGCAAGCGCCAGTTCGAACGTTGTATCTGCGTCACAGCAGTTACGAAATGCGACGCGATGCCGATTGACGGCAAACACGAGCTGCAAGGCAGTTCGCCTCGGAACAGCTTCGATGGGCGAGCAATCTAGCGTCAACTATGTATACGGTTGAAAATTAGCCGACGTTCCTTGCGCCCCCAATACAATTCCTGTTCGGTGAGAGGACTTCTCCTCCTGAAATATAGCTACAGCGGTTCGTATCCCTTCTGAGATGCGGACCGCTGGCGTTATGAACGCTCCCGACTTAGTTCGGAAGCGACATCCTACGCCCTCACTTAGCGATGATGCCGACCGGGCTTGGGCGTGCCGTCTGGGTGCCAAAAGGTGGTGCACATCATGTGCTGAATGATCGGGCTTTGCCGTCCGCGAGCTTGACCTTGATCATCTGGCGGGGCGGCACGGGGTCCGGTCCCGGAAGAGTTGCACCAGCAGGACGCGGCCTGATCGCGCCTTGCGGGGTCGTGTTGCGCACTCACTCGCCCTTGCGGAGCGAGAGGATGAAGGCAGCAAGGCGAAACATCTCGTCCTGCGAGAGATGATGGTTGGGCATCATCGGGGGCGCGCTCTTGAGCCAGCCGACGATGCTTTCCATCGACTGCCCCTGCCGGTTCGCCACGGCGTTGAAGCCCGGGATCCCCGCCCGGCCCTCCTTCTCGCCTTGACCGACGTTCATATGACAGTCCGCGCACAGCCGCTCGGCAAGCTCGCGTCCGGCGGCCACGTCGTCGGCGTCGGCATGGGCGAAGGAGCTGGCGCAGGCGGCGAGCGCGAGTGCGCCGATGAGGGCACGGGCGCGCTTATGACTTAGGCTTGCTCCTTCGCTCATTCTGATTAGCCTAGGCGGGGCGCGTGTGTACGCTCTTGATCTCGCGCAAAGCTTGTGCGCCGTGCCCCGCGATAAACGCCGACCTCTCCGCAGCCCAGACGAGGCCGTCCATGAACCACCGCCATCGCAAGGTGCTCCACGCGATTTTCGCCCATCCGATCAGCGCCAACATCGACATGAAGGAGGTGGAGCACATGCTGGCCGAGCTCGGCGCCGAGATCGAGACGAAGACGGGGAGCCGCATCGGCGTGACGCTGCGAGGGCACACGGCCGCGTTCCGCCACGCGGGCCACAGCCTGCCGAAGGACGAGGTGGTGCAGATCAGGAAGTTCCTCGAGACGTGCGGCATCGCCGCGGCCGATTATCCCGTCTGAGGCCGGTTCGGCCTGACCCCTCAAGACCCCGGCGAGTTCACCAGAACCACATCTGCGCTGAGAGCCTTGAGACGTTTCAGTGCCCGCCACCGGTTCAGCTTCGCTCGCCCGCGGCTCATCCATCGTTGGGTTCCCTGCTGCGCTGCTTCGGGCCCGTGTGCACGCTATCTGACCGAACTCTGACGCTTCCATGCGTCGTGCAATACCTTGTAGAGCCCTTGGACCGCGATGACGTTTGTCGACGTTGGCGCGACGGGTTTGCGCACCGACGCATATATGTTCAGGTAGAAGCCTTCGGGAATGAACTCAATCTTTGCAGGGTCGATACGGGCGTAAAAAGATTGAGCGCCGATGTGGGAGATCGGGATGAGCGTGTAGGAGAGCTCTTCGATGCTCCAGCCGGACTGGCCATAAAAATCCGCAAAGAGGCACGCATTGAAATTGTAGAAGCCGTGGTTGAGCATCCCGGCGGGCACCATGTGGACGATGCGGCCGCCTGGTTTCGTGAGGTCGGAGAGATTCCACAGGGCCTGCTTCACATCGAAAATGTGCTCGAGCGTGCCCTGATTGAGGATCAAGTCGTAGCCGCCGAGGTGCTGCGGCACAGGCTGGTTGAGGTCGTGGACGATGTTGGCATGCTCGTAGGGATCGACGTCGAGCGTATCGACACGAGTGGGATCGACCCCGATCAGACGAAAAAGCGTCTCCTGATGCATGTAGTTCCGGTATTGCCACCAATCGGCGTGGGACACATAGGCAAAGCTGTCTGTCGTACGCCGCAGCTTCGCCGGAACCGGCTCCACCGTGATGCCATTGGCCTTCAGGAAGGCTTCCGCTTGATCATAGGTGAGCGCGATATCTTGGGTTCCGAGCAAGGAGTGCGCGCTCGTCCTTCCCTGAGCTGAGATCCCGGAGGACGGGCAAGAGCATATGAAGGCCCGCGTAGCCAATACCCATCTCATCCTCTGACCCGGTCTGACAGCCCCGACAGCAAGACTCGCCGGTGTATAGCGACAACCCGCATGCTCTCAAAGCGGGGATCAGGCGCGGCGGCGAACGGTCATCCTGGATTCGCTCGCCGAACTACGTTAAAGGGTCTGGCTCCTCGTCGCGTCGTCTGCTAAAGAGCGCGGCGCCCGAGAGGATCGGCTATTCCGCGGTAGCTCAGCGGTAGAGCAACCGGCTGTTAACCGGTTGGTCGCAGGTTCGAATCCTGCCCGCGGAGCCATGTTCCTCCAAATCTTCCCGCTCCTCTACGCGATGGCAGCGGCATCGAACCCGCGCAGGCGCGTCGCGGCGGCAAGGCGCGTGACGAGGCCCGGCAGCGCACCGGCGACCCGCACGCCGAGCCGGTGCAGCCTTCTCGTCTCGAACAGCAAATTCACGGCCCCCGCCCAGCGGAACTGGGGCTTGAGCCGCCCGATCATCTCCCGCTGATAGTGCGCCCCGCTCCGGCCCTCGAGCACGGCGCGGGCGGCCGCGATCCCCGAGGCGAGCGCGATTGCAATCCCGTCGCCGGTGAACGACGGGATGACGGCGAGCTGATCGCCGAGCGGAAACACGCCGTCGCCAATCGGCTCGCGGCGCAGGAAACCGTAAGGCATGCCGGAGATGGCGACGGGCTTGGCCGCAAGCGGCTTGGCGCCGGAGAGAAGGTCGCCCATGAGCTCGCTCGCGCGCGAAAGGTAGGCGGCCTGCTCGGCCCAGCCCGCGCCGATGCGCTTGAGTTGGGAGGCCTCCATCACCCAGCAGAGCGGAACGATGCCCTCCTCGACCGCGCACGCCCCGACATAGCCGCCGTCGAACAGCGCGAGCTGGACGACACGATCGAGCAACGGGCGGGCCGCGGGGCGCACCTCGATATGAAGCTTGAGGCCCACCATCTCGCCTTGCCCGCGCGGATATTGTCTGAGGCCATGCTTCCCCGTCGCGAGCCCGACGGTATAGCCCTCGCGGTGTCCGGCGCCGGTGCGCACCGAGACCGCGTCGCCCTTGGGGTCGATCGCCGTCACGGACGTGCCGCGCTCGACGTCGGCACCCGCGCGGGCTGCCGCCGCGAGGAGAGCCTCGTCGAGCCGGAAGCGCGAGAGCCCGGCGCCCTCGAACGGCAGCGGCGATTGCGCGCGCTCGCGGCCGGCGACGAGGCGCAACGTGTCGACGCGGGTCGCTCCCATCGCCGCGATGTCGATGCCGAGATAGGCGAGCAGCGCCTTGGTCTCGGCGGAAAGAAACTCGCCGCAGACCTTGTGATGGGCGTGCCGCGTCGCCTCGAGCACGAGGACAGGGCGGCCGTTGCGCGCGAGCTCGAGCGCAAAGGCCGAGCCCGCGAGCCCGCCGCCGGCGACGATGGCAACCCCCCGTCCCATGGCCGGCAGTGAGGCACCGCACCAAGGCGTTCGTAAGGCCGTTTTGGTCGATTTCCCCTATCAGAAGCAGGGAGTGCAGGGGGCGAGCCCCTTAAGGCGCAAACCCCTGCTGCGGAGGCGGCGGCTCGTCGGGATCGATGACGCCGGCGACCGACGGGGCGCCGTCGCGCTTATAGATGTCGGGGCGGAACGCGACGGTACCGTCCTGCTCCGCCCAGGCGGTGATATAGGCGAAGTAGACTGGGACCGAACGCGAGAGCGTGAGATCGAGGGCTTGGCCCGATTCGAGCACGGCGCGCACTTGCCCGGGGCTTTCCCAGCCGGACTCGTAGCGGGTCAGCCACTCGATGAGCTCGAACACGTCCTGGACGCGCACGCACCCGGCGCTGAAGGGGCGCGAGCGTTGTTTGAAAAGGTCCTTGAGCGGCGTGTCGTGCATGTAGACGCCGTGCTCGTTCTGCATGTCGATGCGCACGAGCCCGAGCGCGTTCTGCGGCCCGGGGTCCTGGCGGAACTTGATCTTGGACGCATCCGCCTGGAACCAGTCGATCGAGGTCGGGTCGAGCTCCGGCCCGTTGAAGTCGCCGGAGATGACGCGGATCTGCTCCTTCAGGATGTAGTCGGGCTCCTTTTGAAGCCGCGGGATCACGTCGAGCTGGGCGACGCTGTCGGGGACCTTCCAATAGGGAAAGAAATTGACCGCCCGGATCATGGCCCTGAGCGACGGCGTCTCGCGCCCGACGCGACCGACAATGACCCGATGGCGCTGCACCACCTGGTAGCGCTCGACGGCCTCGAGTTGAAATGCCGGGACGTTGACGAGGACGTAGCGCTCGTCGGCCGGAGCCGCCCGCATCATCTCCTGAATGCGGGAATGATTGAGCTCGAGCTGGGCGAGCCGCTCCTCGGCCGTGACGTTCAAGGCGGCGAGCGTCGGCTGATCGACCCGCCCGCTCGCGCGCAGTCCGTTGCGCTCCTGGAAGCGCACGACGGCAGCCTCCACCTCGCTGCCGAAACTAAAGTTGTCGTAGCTCGAGTCGCCGGGCAGATCTCCGGTGAGGCGCAGTTGGCGGCGCAGGATCGGGACGCGCTCGTCGTCGTCGCCGGTCCTCATCATCTTGTTGCCCGGGATGACGGGCCAGCCGCCGGCGTTGACGATGCGCTGGTAGCGCTCGATCGCCTTCTCGATGGCGATCAGCATCTCGTCGCTGCGCCAGGGAATGTCGTCGGGGCGCAAATCGTTGACGGAGTCGGTGCGCGGCGGCGTGCGGTCGTCGGAGCGCGGGCGGTTCGAGTAGTTCGGCGCCCCGAAGCCGGTGATCCCTTCCCACCACGTCCCCTGCTGGGCGCGTGCCGGCCCGCCGGAGACGAGCGCGAGGACGAGCAGGGCCGAGCCCGCGAGCACGAGCGCTCCGCCACGCGCGACAACGCCCCGAGCCAGGCGGCCGCAGCGCACAACTGGGCGTAGCGGACGACGAAGGCCCTTCACAGCTTTCAAGATCCTCTCAACCCCAAGAGCGCCCCTCACTCCATGCCAAACGAGGCAGGACGGCGACATGTGACTCGACGGGAGGCCGCAGATAACGGCGTTGATATGGCTAAACAAAGACCCTCTGACAACGGCCCTACTGTCGCGGGGCGGCGCGCCGCCTCACCTACGGGCAATAGGCTCTGTGGATCAGAAATGTTCCCAGCCCGGCGTTTCTACGTGGACAGGGCGGCCGGCCGCGTCGCGAATCTCGACGCCCGTTCCAGGGCCAAGCGTGCCGATCTCGGTCACTGTCTCGCCGGCCTCGTGCGCCGCGTCCCGGAACACGGCCGCATTTCCGGGCGCCACGGCGGCCAGGATCTCGTAGTCGTCGCCTCCGGAAAGGGCATCGGCAAGGCGCCCGGGTGCCGCCTGGGCGATCTTGCGCATGGGCGCCGACAAGGGCAGCGCGGCCGCCTCAACAACCGCGGAGGTGCCGCTTGCCTTGCACAGGCGCCCGAGGTCCTTGGCGAGCCCGTCGGAAATGTCCATCGCGGCCGACGCGAAATCGCGCAGCGCGCGCGAGAGCGCCGTACGCGGCCGGGGCCTGAGGTAGCGGCCGACGAGCTCATCGCGCTCCTCCGTCGTGAGGGCCCAGGTGCGTGCGAGCGCGGGATCCTTGCGCAGCGCGAGGCCGGCTGCGCCGTCGCCGAGCGTTCCGGAGACGAAGAGCTTGTCTCCGGCGCGCGCCGTTCCCCGCCGCACCATGCGGCCCGCGGGGCAGCTGCCGAACGCGGTGATGGTGATGGAAAGCGGTGCGCCGGGGCGCCGGTCGCTGTCGCCGCCCGCGAGCGTGAGGCCGTAGCGGTCTTGCACCGCCGCGAGCCCCCCCGCGAACCGCTCGAGCCAGGAAACGAACGGCGCCTCGGGAAATGCCAGCGACATGACGTAGGCGATCGGTGTCGCGCCCTTGCCCGCGAGATCGGACACGTTGACGGCCACCGCCTTCCAGGCGATGTCCTCTGGCGCGTCGTCGGGAAGAAAGTGCACGCCCTCGGCGACCGCATCCGTCGTCACCACCAGCTCTTCCCCGGGCGGGGCGGCAAGGATCGCGCAATCGTCGGCGAGGCCGAAGGCGCCGGGAAAGTCCGCGGCGAGCGGCGCGAGAAACTCCTGGATCAGCGCCTCCTCGCTCGTAACGCGCCCGGGCGTTCCCACCTCAGGCGCCCTCGTCGGTCTTGAACTCGTCGGCGCGTACGCGGTGCGCGATGCGGTCGAGCACGCCGTTGACGACCTTGGGCTCCTCGTCGTCGAAGAAGGCGTGCGCCACGTTGATGTACTCGTTGATGGTGACGCGCGCGGGAACGTCCGTGCGCTCGAGGAGCTCGAAGGTCCCAGCGCGCAGGATCGCCCGCAGGATCGAATCCACGCGCACGAGCCGCCAGCCCGTCGCGAGCTGATGATCGACAAGCGGGTCGATGTCGCGCTGGCGGCGCACGACGCCCTTCAGGATCTCGGCGAAAAAGGTCCTGTCCGCGCCCTCGAGCGCGCACACGCCCGCTTGCTCGCCGTCGGCCCCCTGCTCGCCGACGCTGAGCTTGCCGAACTGGTCGATCACGTCGGTCACGTCGGTCCCGGCGAGGTCCATCTGGTATAGGGCCTGCACGGCGGCGACGCGCGACACGCTGCGCGGCTTGGGCGACCCGTCGTTAGAGCGGGGCTTGGGGGCGGAGATCATGGGCCCTGGTCCTGAAAGACGCGCGACAGCTCGAACACCTCGAGGCACGCGCGCGCCGCGTCGCCGCCTTTCCCTTCCCGGCCGCCGCGGGCGCGCACCAGCGCCTGCTCGTGCGTCTCGCAGGTGAGGATGCCGTTGCCGACCGGTACGCGATGGCGCACCGCGAGCTCCATGAGCCAATGGTTGGCGTTGTTGGAGACGGTCTCGTAGTGGGTCGTCTCGCCGCGAATGACGCAACCCAAGGCAACGACGCCGCAGAACCGTGAGTTCGGAGCGGAGGCCGGGACAAGCCCGGCATCGATGGCATGGGCGAGCGCCTGGGGAATTTCGAGCGCGCCGGGCACCGAGACGCGCTCCCAACCCGCTTCGCGCGCCTCGAGCTCGGCGACCGCTCCCTGGAGCAGCTCGTCGGCGATATCGTCGTAGAAACGCGAACTCGATAATTAGGACGCGGGCCCTGGGGCGCTCGGAGGAGCCCCGGTTCAAGGGATCGCGCATGGACTTCTTGAGCATGGAGCCCTCACTCGATCCCGCGCGTGCCGACGATCCTGAGGCCGAACGCCTCGAGACCGACGTAGACGTGAGCGGGCGAGTTGGTGAGCAGCACCATGTCGCTCACCCCGAGATCGCGCAAGATTTGCGAGCCGACGCCGATCTCGACCTGCCGGCGTCCGCGCCAGTCCCTGGTGGAGTCCTGCGGCGCGCCGCGCCGCGAGATCCAGTCGGAGATGCTCTTCGGCCCGAGATCGCGGATGAGCACGACGACGCCGCGTCCCTCCTTCTCGATCGCGGCGAGCGACCTCGCGATGATCGTCTCTCGCTCTGAGTCCTCGCCGATGCCGAGCACGTCGCCCGCGAGGTTCACCGCATGCACGCGCACGAGCACCGGCCCCGGCTTCGCGAGGTCGCCCTTGACGAGGGCGACGTGCTCCACCGGCTCGACCGTCGTCGTGTAGACGTGGAGATCGAACGGGCCGCCGTAGACGCTCTCGACCTCGGTCTCGGCGACCTTCTTGACGAGGCGGTCGTTGCGCAGGCGATAGGAGATCAGGTCCTCGATGGTGCCGACCTTGAGCCCGTGCCGCTCGGCGAACGGGATGAGGTCCGGCATCCTCGCCATCGTGCCGTCCTCGTTCATGATCTCGCAGATGACGGCGGCGGGATAGAGCCCGGCGAGCCGCGCAAGGTCGACGGAGGCCTCCGTGTGCCCGGCGCGGATCAGGACGCCGCCCTCGCGCGCGACGAGGGGAAAGACGTGGCCGGGCGAGACGAGGTCGGCGGCGCCCTTGGTCGGGTCGATGGCGGTGGCAATCGTGCGCGCGCGGTCGTGCGCGGAGATGCCGGTCGAGATTCCCTCGCGCGCCTCGATCGACTGCGTGAACGCGGTGCGCTGGCGCGCGCCCTGCGTCCTCACCATGAACTCGAGCCGCAAATCCTGGGCGCGGGCTTGCGTCAGCGTGAGGCAGACGAGGCCGCGGCCGTGCTTGGCCATGAAGTTCACGGCGTCGGGCGTCGCCATCTGTGCGGCGATGACGAGATCGCCCTCGTTCTCGCGGTCCTCGGCGTCGACGAGGACCACCATGCGCCCGTTGCGCATCTCCTCGACGATCTCCTCGGTTCGAGAAAGCGCGCTGCCCCCCGACTTCACGGCGATCGTTTCGACACCCTTGATCACGAGCGGAACTCCATAAGGCGCGCGACGTAGCGCGCGAAGAGATCGACCTCGAGATTGACCTCGTCGCCCGGCTTTTTGCCCCCCCAGGTTGTGTCGGTCAAGGTCAGCGGGATGAGCGTGACGCGAAAATGCGCGCCCTCGACCTCGTTCACCGTGAGCGACGTGCCGTCGAGGGCGACCGCGCCCTTCTCGGCGATGAAAGGCGCGAGGCGTGCGGGGGCCTCCAGGACGAGATGGCGGCTGTCGCCCGCGCCCTCGACGGAGACGATGCGCGCGACCCCGTCCACGTGGCCCGCGACGATGTGCCCGCCGAGCTCGTCGCCCGCTTTCAGCGGCCGCTCGAGATTGACCTTGCGGCCCGGCTGCCAGCCGCCGATCGTCGTGCGCGAGAGCGTCTCGGGCGAGACGTCGACGGAGAACAGCGCGCCCGCGCCCTCGGGACGTACCGAGGTCACGGAGAGGCAGCACCCGTCGCAGGAGATCGAGGCGCCGTGGCCGATCGATGCGGCGGCGTAGCGCGTGCGGATGGTGATCCGGCCATCCTCGCGGCCGACAAGCTCGCCCACGTCGGTGATGATGCCGGTGAACAAGGCGCTAGGCTCCTCAACCGCGGCGGAACACATACAGAGTGTCGTCGCCGATGCGGCGCGCCGCAGCAAGGTTCATCTGCGCACTTGGTAAGAGTTGCCCCAGCACGTCGGCGGGAGGGCCGCCCGCAGCGTCATGCCCGGCGCGGAAGACGACGGCCTCGTCGACAAGACCGGCCTCGGCAAAAGCCCCCCAGACGCGAGGGCCGCCTTCGACGAGGAGGCGGGTCACGCCCCTTTCGGCAAGCCTGGCCATGATCGAGGGCAGGCTCACGCCGCCGGGTCCCGCGGACACGGGAATGATCTCGGCGCCCGCTGCCGCAAGCCGCGCGCGGCGCGACGCGTCGGGCGCCTCGGCGCAGAAAACCCAGACTGGACGCTCGCGCGCCGTCGCCAGCAGCTTCGCGTTCTCCGGCACGCCGAGGTCGCGGCTCAGCACGATGCGTATCGGCGAGCGGTTCGCAAGACCCGGCAGCCGGCAGTTGAGCTCGGGGTCGTCGTCAGCAACCGTTCCCGCGCCGACGAGGATGGCGTCGGCTTCCGCGCGCATTAGGTGCCCGCGGGCGAGCGCCGGCGCGCCGGTCACGAACAGCGGGCGACCGCGCTCGCCGCGCGGGACGGTCCCGTTGCTGCCGAGCGCGAGCTTCGCCTGCACGAACGGTCGGCGCTCGGTGACGCGCAGAATGTGGCCGAGCGTCGCCCAACGGGCCTCGTCGGCGAGCACGCCGGTCTCGACCGCGATCCCGGCCGCACGCAGCTTGGCGATACCCCGGCCGGCGGTCCTCGGATCGGGATCCTCGATGCCGACGACGACGCGCTTCAAGCCCGCTGCGACGATCGCATCGGCGCACGGCGGCGTCGCGCCGTGATGGGCGCACGGCTCGAGCGTGACGTACATCGTCGCCCCTTTCGCGCTTGCTCCGGCGCGCCTTATCGCCTCGGTCTCGGCGTGCGGACGTCCTCCCGGCTGCGTCCAGCCGCGGGCAATCACTTCGCCCGCCGCCTCGTCGGCAATGACGGCGCCGACCGCGGGATTGGGCGCCGTCTGGCCGAGACCGCGCTTCGCCAGCCGCAGCGCAATCGCCATCATGTGCCGATCGAAAGGGGAAGCCTCCTGGGCAGGCATCGCTAGTGCTTCTTCGCGGACGCAGCGACGTGGTCCGCGTCGCCGGCCGCATCGTCGCGCGCGATCTCGCCCAAGACCTCCTGGAAGTCGGCCGCCTCGCGAAAGTCGCGGTAGACGGACGCGAAGCGGACGTACGCGACGGGGTCGAGGCCGCGCAGCCCCTCCATGACGAGGGCGCCGATGGCGGACGAGGGGATCTCGCTCTCGCCCGAACTCTCGAGCTGGCGCACGATGCCCGACACCATTCGCTCGACGCGCTCGGGATCGATCGGGCGCTTCCGGAGCGCGACCTCGACCGAGCGCAGGAGCTTGTCGCGGTCGAAATTCACCTTGCGCCCGGACCGCTTGACGACGACGAGCTCGCGCAGCTGCACGCGCTCGAACGTCGTGAAGCGGCCGCCGCAATCGGGGCAGACGCGCCGGCGGCGGATCGCGGCGTTCTCCTCGGTCGGACGGCTGTCCTTCACCTGGGTGTCCTCGCACGCGCAATAGGGGCAGCGCATCGTGTGGCTCTCTCCAAAAAGTCGACGGGTGTCGGGGCTCCGGGAGCCCGGTGCTCATCTCTTAGCCGGATCGCGCGCGCGCTGATAGGCCGGGACACGCTTTTCAACGGGCTCGAATGTGCCCTACCGCCGCAAGCGCCCCGGATTTCGCTTCGAAGACCTCAGATGGTTCTCGTTAGCATCAGCCAATTATTGGGGCCGATACGCCCGCCGTAGGCAAGCCATGGCAACGACTCTGCCGTCTCAAAGCCTTTCTTCTTGTAAAGCGTGATCGCCGCAGTGTTCGAGTCTTCCACCACGATCGATAAGCCTCGCGCGCCCGATTGCGATGCCAATTGAACCGCATGGTCCAGGAGCTTGGAGGCAAGACCTTTGCCCCGAAACTCTGCATAGATAGCAATCGCAACGATGGACCAGTATCCGGGAACAAGGTTTTCCAGTGTCACCAGCGGTTCGAGGTAAGGTGGCAACCACCCCGCCGAGGTGGGTTCCTCGCCCGTGAGCCCGCCGACCAATCCGCCCGCTATCCTGCCATCGAATTCAAGTACATGTGCTCTTGAATAATGATAAGCCAGTTCGCGGTCCTCGAGCACGAGCCGCCGTGCGGCCGAAAGGATCGAGTGGTCGCTGTCCCGAAGTTTCATCCAGTGATCCAGCTCGATGCCATGACCTCCGATGTCGATAATTGCCGCAACCTCTAAGGCATCCCCGATTTCCGCCTGCCGTATTCGACTGCTCATGACGCTTCCCGCGCTACCCGGATCTCGCTCGCCCAGCCGATGCAGAATTTGTGATCCTTTTCGGACGTGATGCAAACCGCGCCGGCGAATTGTCAGCTTGCTCGGGGCGATCTCGCGGCTTGCTCGGGACGGCTCGGGATGCGTAGTTGCGTCCCCTCGATCCGCTTGGCGTGCTTCTCGCCCCACGCGCACAGGGGTACCAACGCGTCGTCGAGCGAAGCTCCCAATTTTGTGATCGAATATTCCACCCGCGGAGGCACTTCGAGGAAGACCTCGCGATGGACGAGGCCGTCCGCCTCCATCTCCCGCAGCTGCTGAATCAGCATTTTCTCGCTGATGCCCGGCACAATCCGTTTCAGCTCGCCGAAGCGGAGCGTTCGCTTGTGGATTTCCCACAGGATCAGCGCCTTCCACTTGCCGCCTATCACCTCGAATGCGGGCCCCAATCCGCAACTGTACGGGTATTTGCCCTTCACGATCCGCTCCATACTTACCTACAGGTATGTACATGACTTTATTGTATGTACTTGCGGTTTGTCAACTGATCTCTCATCTCAAGCGCGGCATGCCAAGCAACCGCAGAAAACAGGAGATCAACATGAACTCTGCTCTCGCTCTACTCGCCATGGTCCTGGCGCTCGCCACGAGCGTCGCGGCCGTGCGGGCTGAAACAGTTGTGCGCTATGCCACGAAGAGTGGCGTACCGCATGTCGTGCACGTCCCCGATCGTCCGAGCGCGACGTCGCGTCAGAAGACGATCACATACGGGTCCGCGCTCGTGGAGCGGCGGAACGGTCGATGGGTCGTAAGGCCCAATCGGTAACTCCCTTCCCTAGATGACGCAGGCGGGCCGACATCACGTGTCGGCCCGCCTTGGTCGTTGGTCGCGCGGCATGCTTCGCAGAAAGCGCCTACTGATAGATCGGGAAGCGCTTGCAGAGCGCGGTCGCCTCGGCCTTGACCTTCTCCTCGACCTTGGCGTTGCCGGCCTCACCGTTCTTGGCGAGGCCGTCGAGCACCTCGGCGATCATGCGGCCGATGTCGCGGAACTCGGCTTCCCCGAAGCCGCGCGTGGTGCCGGCGGGTGCGCCGAGCCGAATGCCCGACGTCACCATCGGCTTCTCGGGATCGAACGGCACGCCGTTCTTGTTGCAGGTGATGTGGGCGCGCCCCAGCGACTTCTCGGAGATGTTGCCGGTGAGCTTCTTCGGCCGGAGATCGACGAGGATCAAGTGCGTATCGGTGCCGCCCGAGACGAGGGCGAAGCCGTCCGTGACGAGCACCTCGCCCATGGCCTTGGCGTTGGCGATGACCTGCTTTGCGTAGGCCTTGAACTCGGGCTGGAGGATCTCGCCGAACGCGACCGCCTTGCCGGCGATGACGTGCATGAGCGGCCCGCCCTGGATGCCGGGGAAGATTGCCGAGTTGATCTTCTTGGCGATGTCCTCGTCGTTGGTGAGGATCATACCGCCGCGCGGGCCGCGCAGCGTCTTGTGCGTCGTCGTCGTGACGACGTGGGCGTGCGGGAACGGGCTCGGATGCTCGCCGGCCGCGACGAGGCCCGCGAAATGCGCCATGTCGACCATGAGATAGGCGCCGACCTCGTCCGCGATCTTGCGGAATGCGGCGAAGTCAAACTGGCGCGGATAGGCCGAGCCTCCGGCAATGATGATCTTGGGCTTGTTCTCGAGAGCAATCTTCCTCACGTCGTCCATGTCGACGCGGTGGGTGTCGGGGCGCACCTGGTAGTGGGTAGCTTTGAACCACTTGCCGGACTGGTTGACCGACGCGCCGTGCGTCAAGTGACCGCCGTGGGCGAGGTTGAGCCCGAGGATCGGATCGCCAGGCTGGATCAGCGCGTTGAAGACGCCCTGGTTCGCCTGGCTGCCCGAGTTCGGCTGCACGTTGGCGAAGCCGCAGCCGAAGATCTTCTTGGCGCGGTTGATGGCGAGGTCCTCGACGATGTCGACGAACTGGCAGCCGCCGTAATAGCGCTTGCCGGGATAGCCCTCGGCGTACTTGTTGGTGAGCACGCTGCCGGCCGCCTCGAGCACGGCCTTTGAGACGATGTTCTCCGACGCGATGAGCTCGATCTCGTCCTGCTGGCGGCCGAGCTCCTTGTCGATGGCGGAGGCAACCTCGGGGTCGGTCTCGGCGAGCGGGGCGGTGAAAAAGCGCGTCGTCGGGCTCTTATTGGCCTTGAACTTGAACATTGGGGCGTCCTCGGTTTGGGCGGATGATTGGAAATTGCCGGGCGGGCCTGCGGGGGAGCCCCGCGGGCCGGCGAGCATGCCCCTCGCCAATACCACGAGCGCGCACCGCCCAACAAGGAAGTCTGGGTCGCAGCCGCGTCTATTCGAGGAACGATGGCGCGCCTACTCGGCGGCGAGCTTCGTGCTCTTGCCCATGGAGACGGGGCAGGCCGCCCACAGCTCGGATAGGGCGCTGACGAGGTCGTCCATCTGCGCGTCCGTATGATGGGGCGTGGGCGTCAGCCTGATCCGCTCGGTGCCGCGCGGCACGGTCGGATAGTTAATGGGTTGCGCATAGATCTGATAGCGGTCGAGCAGCATGTCGGTGACCTGCTTGCAGTGCACCGGGTCGCCGATCAGCACCGGCACGATGTGGCTCTTGCCCTCGACGAGGGGGAGCCCCGCCTGCGTGAGACGCGATTTCAGCGTGCGGGCCCGCTCCTGGTGGCGGGCGCGCTCGAGCGCGCTCGTCTTTAAATGGCGGATGCTTGCCAGCGCGCCGGCCGCGATCGCTGGCGCAAGCGACGTCGTGAAGATGAAACCCGGGGCAAACGAGCGGATCGCGTCGCAGAGATCGCGGGAGCCCGCGATGTAGCCGCCCATGACGCCGAAGCCCTTGGCGAGGGTGCCGTTGACGATGTCGACCCGGTCCATGACGCCGTCGCGCTCGGCAATGCCACCGCCGCGGGGCCCATAGATTCCGACGGCGTGCACCTCGTCGAGGTAGGTCAGCGCGCCATACTTCTCGGCGAGATCGCAGATCGCCGCGATCGGCGCGATATGCCCGTCCATGGAGTAGACGCTCTCGAAGGCGATTATCTTCGGCGCGCCGGCCGGCAGCGCCTTGAGCTTCGCCTCGAGATCGGCGACGTCGTTGTGGCGGAAGATGCGTTTCTCGCCCTGCCCGTGGCGGATGCCCTCGATCATGGACGCGTGGTTCTTCTCGTCCGAGAGGATGACGCAGCCGGGGAGCAGCTTGACGAGGGTCGCGAGCGTCGCGTCGTTGGCGACGTAAGCGGAGGTGAAGAGGAGGGCCGCCTCCTTGCCGTGGAGGTCGGCGAGCTCGGCCTCGAGCTCGACATGATAGTGGGTGGTGCCGGAGATGTTGCGCGTGCCGCCCGAGCCGGCCCCGACAGCATCGATCGCCGCGTGCATGGCGGCGATCACCTTGGGATGCTGCCCCATGCCCAGATAGTCGTTCGAGCACCAGACGACGACCGGCCTCGTTGAGGCGCCGGTGACGCGCTCGGCGTTGGGGTAGGCCCCGCGACGGCGCAGCACGTCGGCGAACACGCGATAGCGGCCCTCGGCTCGGATCTGATCGAGCGCGGCCCTGAAGTGCTTCTCGTAGTCCATCGCGTTTCCCGAGCTTCTTTCCGTCATTGTGCCCGACATTTGAACTTTTGCCGCCCAAAGGGCAACCGAACCTTATGTCGCGGCCCGCTGCGAGCTTGTTCCCAACGGCCTTGCCAAAGATTTAACGTCGGCCGCCGAGGCTGTGCTGCAGATAGATATGTGCGGATGACATGGACCGTTCCCTGGCCCGCCGCAACATTCGAATGCAGCCTGGCCCCTCGTCCTTTCGCACTGCACCGCAACGGAGGTCTTGACCCAAGTCAAGGGCCGCTCAGTAGGACGTCGCCGTCTCGCTCACGCCGTCCTTGTTGTAAAGGTCGCGCCGGAAGTTGATCGTGCCGTCCTCGGTCGCCCACGCCGTAATATACACAAAGTACAGGGGAACGGGCGTTGCGAGCTTCACGTCGAGGCGCTCGCCGGTCTCCTTCATGGCCGCGATGCGGTCCTTTTCCCAGCCGTCGTTCTGCCCGAGCAGCCAGTAGGCGAGCCGCTCGACGTTGTTGACGCGGATGCAGCCCGAGCTCGCGGCGCGGAAATTGCGCCCGAACAACGTGTTGGACGGCGTGTCGTGCATGTAGACGGATTCTCCGCTCGCGAAATTGATCTTGACGAACCCGAGCGGGTTCTCCTTGCCGGGCTGCTGGCGGTAGACGAGCTGCTTCGGCCGAGCCGAGGTCCAGTCGATACTCTCGGGGTCGACCTTCTTGCCGTTCGCGTCGAAGGCGTCGATGCCCATCTTGACGAGGATGCTCTTGCCCTCCGCCTGCAGTTCACGCCCCTGCGGGATGAGATCCTTCGCGATCACAGTCGGCGGCAGCTTCCACACGGGGTTGAAATTCATCTCCGTAATGGTCGAGCGCAGGATCGGCGTCGGCCGGTCCGGCTTGCCGACGACACCGGTATGGCGGGAGATGACGCGGTTCAGCGCGACGGCCTCGATGTGGGCCGCGGGGATATTGACCACGACGTACTTCTTGTTGCTCTTCGCCGAGTTTGAGAACTCGGTGAGCCGCGCGAGGTTGGTCTTGAGCTGCTTCAGGCGGTCCTGGGCCGACACGTTGAGCGCCGGGACCGTCGTGTGGGCGTCGAGCTTTCCGGTCGGCGCTATGCCGTTGTAGGCCTGAAATCGTTTGACGGCCTCGACGACTTCGCCCTGGTAGAGTTCGCCTTCGGCCTCTTGCGGCGCGAGGTCGCCGGAGGCGAGGAGCCGCGCCCGCAGCCCTGTGATGGCGAAGCTCGAACTCGCCGGGCTTGAGATCGATCTCCGGGATCGCCTCCCAGCCGCCTGCTTCGACGATGTCGCTATAGCGCTTGATCGCCGCCTTCGTCGCCTCGATGTTGGCCGGCGACAGCGTCGGAAAGGCCGGCTCCGGGTTGCCCTCCCAGTCCTTTACGAATTGCCGGTCGGTCATGACGGGATTGGCGCCGCCGCCCACCGGCCCGAACTCGATCTGCCCAAAAGCGTTGTCCTGGGCGTTGACCGATCCTGCGCCGAGCGCGAGCCCAATCATGCCGAGCAAGGCTCTGCCGGCCGCCCTCTGCCCTTGGTTGAGACAACCGCCTCGCTTCCGGAGAGATGTCACCATGATGCCCCCGCCAACCCGCCGGCCCTATTTGAAATCGATCAAGACGCTGACCCGTCCGCATGCCCCGAGTCCGACCTCACCACAACGGTCCGGCGCTCTTGCGCCGACACGCGATACTGGAGGAGCTCGAGCTTGAATGAGTGCGCGGTGAGGGCAGCCCCCGAGGTGTCTGAACGGCGAACACCGTGCGATATTCAGCCGCAATTGAAAAGCCGGAATCGCGCCTGTGGACAAGGGGCTCGGGGCCCTGGTGCGCGCCCGCCACAAGATGAAAAAGGCCGCGGTGTTGCCGCGGCCTCGTCGAAACCCTGGGCGCGCGCGCGCCCCGAGCTCCCCCGTAGTCTAGAGGCGATAGCGGATGTGGTCCGCCCAGTAACGCTCGAGCCGGGTTAGGGCCTTGTTCAGACTGCGGAAGTCATCCCCCGATACCTGTCCGACAGTCTCCACCGAGCGCAGCTGGCGCTGGTAGAGGTCCTGGACCACTTCCGACGCCTCTTTGCCCTTGGGCGAGAGCGACACACGCACGGAGCGCCTGTCCGTCTCGCTCTTCTTGTAGTCGATATACCCCATATCGACCAACTTCTTGAGATTGTAGGAGACGTTCGAACCGAGGTAGTAGCCCCGGCTCTTGAGCTCGCCCGCCGTGAGCTCCCCCTCGCCGATATTGTAGAGAAGGAGCGCCTGCACGGCATTGAGCTCGTAGTCGCCGATGCGGTCGAACTCGTCCTTGATGACGTCGAGCAGCATGCGATGCAACCGCTCGATCAATTGCAACGCCTGCAGATACTCCGCTCGAAATGCGGGATCCTGAACCGCCGGCGCACGGTGGCGCGCAGCGCTGAGTGCCACGGACATAGACCTGCCTCACACCTGTTTGACGCGACCGGTTTTCCGGTTCTAGTGAGGACCATAGCGAATATAGATAAAGTTTATCTCAAGAGCCGCGGTAAATTGGGCGTAAACGGACGTCCCGCTTGGCCATGCGGCAAGGCGCTATTCGTGTAACTCATGCGCGGAGCGCCTGCATCTCCTGGCGCGACGGGAGGACGAGCTCCGCCGCACCAGCCGGCGCGAAATAGTCGTCGACCATCGCCCGGGTCACCTCCTCGAGGCGATCGGGGCGCCAGCTCGGGCTCCCGTCCTTGTCGATCAAGGCGGCGCGCACACCCTCTGCAAAGTCGTGCCCCTCGAGGCAGCGCAGGGCGAGGCGATAGTCGGTGATGAGCGTCTCGCGCAGGTCGCGCGCTGCCGCCTCGCGAATATGGCGCAGCGTGATCTTGAGCGAGGTCGGCGAGCGGCGTCCGAGATCGGCCGCGGTGGCACGCGCCCAGTCGCTCCCTCGCCCCGCCTCCGCCTCGAGCCGCTCGACGATCTCCTCGACGGTCCCCGCCGAGAAGCAGCGGTCGATGGTCTCGGCGTGACGGGCAAGCTCGCCCGGACCCGGCTCCCGGTGCCGGCTGTCGAGAGCCGGATCGACCGGCCAGGTGTCGGCGATCTCGGCCTTGATGGCCTCGAAGTGCTCTTGGCTGATGCAATGGGTCACGAGCCCCAGGGCATAGGCGTCGGCACGCCCAATCGTGTGTCCGGTGAGGCCGAGATAGATGCCCATGTGGCCCGGAAGGCGCGCAAAGACATGCGCCGTTCCCACATCGGGAAAGAGCCCGATCTGCGTCTCGGGCATGGCGAAGCAATAGCCCTCGCCGGCCACGCGATGGGTGCCGTAGAGCGTGATGCCGACGCCCCCGCCCATGACGAGCCCGTCGATCAGCGGAATGGTCGGCTTCGAGAAGCATTCCCATTGCCAGTTCAAGGCGTACTCGTCGGCGAAGAGGCGCCTGGCTTGTGCCGTGTCCGCGCGCGCCGCAGCCATCACCTCGCGCACGTCCGAGCCCGCCGAGAACGCCCGCCCTCCAGCTGATTGGACGACCACGGCGTAGACCTGTGGATCGCGGGCAAAAGACCAGAGGCCCTCCGCGAGCCGCGCCCGCATGGCCCCCGTCAGCGCGTGGAGCGCTTTCGGCCGGTCGAGCGTGACGAGGGCCATCGAGCCGATCGTCTCAATCGTCAGATCTTGCGTCAGGTCTTGCCCGTCCGCCGCGCTCATCCGTTGCTCCCCGAAGATAAGGGTTGTGCTCCTCACAAGCCTTCGGCGCGCCGCGCCGCCTCGCGTTGCGCGGCCACAATTAGCGGCTATACATCGGCGCGCAACACCCGGACACTGAACCTCTGATTCGGGACTGCGGTCGCGACGAAAGGCTCGCGGTGCTGAACTTTCGCGGTGCAGGGGGATTGAAGTTCTTGATGGCGGCATGCCTGCTTCCATAAGAACGGTATTGCTCGAGACGGCACCGGGAGACGCGCTCCTTCATGAAGCGTTTGCAACTTGGTATCGCCCTCATCTTCTCGGCGGCAGCGACGGCGACGGCCCTCGCCGCGGAGAAGTCCGTTCTCGACAAGGCCACCGACGCGGTCGAGGCCGTCGTCGAGGAGGCCACCGACGCCGCAGCCGACGTGGCAGCCGATGCGGCGAAAGCGGCGACGGGGACCGAGGCCAAGAAAAAGCGCAAGTCCTCGACCGCATCGAAATCCAAGCCCGGCAAGACGGACGCGGCGCCGTCGCAGAAGTCCGCAACTTCTGAGGCGGCCAAGGATAAGACCGCCGCCGGGTCCGCTTCGGCCAAAGAGGCCGCAAGCTCAAAGTCGAAAGCCGAGACCGCCGCGCCGGCGGCAGCGGCGGGCAAGGCATCCGACGGGAAGGGCGCGGCTCAGCCCGCGAGCCCGGCCGCGCCTGCTGCGCCCGCCGCCGATCCCAAAGCCGCCGCCGACCCCAAAGCCGCCACCGACCCCAAGGCCGCCGCCGATCCCAAAGCCGCACCAGACGACAAGGCCGCCGCCGACGCCAAGAAGCCGCCCGAGCCGCCCAAGGAATGGTCGCCGCTCGAGATCGAGCTCGCGAAAGCGCGGTGCACGCTGCTTCTCAAGGGCCTCGACGCGGTGACCCTGCCCGAGGCGCCGTTCCGCGAGCAGGGCGAGTGCGGTGCGCCGGCTCCCGTTCGGCTCGTGAGCCTCGGCAAGAACCCGGAAGTCTCCTTCTCGCCGCCCGCCCTCGTGACTTGCGACATGGTCGCGTCGCTCCACAAATGGGTGACGCGCGGCCTGCAGCCGCTCGCGAAGAAGCGTCTCGGCACGAGCCTCATCAAAATCAGCGTCATGAGCGACTATTCGTGCCGCAAGGCCTACGGGCGCAAGAACAGCAAGCTTTCCGAGCACGGCCACGCCAACGCGCTCGACATCGGCTCGTTCCAGCTTGCCAGCGGCGAGCGGGTCGCCGTGCTCAAGGAGTGGGGACAGACGAAGCGCGATCTCGAGGCTTTGATCGCCGCCGCGAAGGCCGCGGCCGAGAGGATCGAGGCGGAGAAGAAGGCGCAGGCCAATCTCTCCGATCCCAAGGCGGCCGACGGCAAGCCTCTGCCGCCGCCCCCCGCCGCAGCGGGGACCCCGGTCGGCACGCCCGGCGCCGGTCTCGTCAAGACGACGATCATCGACGGAGTGCCCAAGCTCACCATTACCTTGCCCGGCGGCCAGCGTCCGGCGGGCGATGCGGACGATGGGGTCGGATTTGCGCCGCGTCATCTCGGCGGCCCCAAGGCCGACGAACGCGCGGCGAAGGGCGGCAAGGACGGCGCGAAACCTCTCGAGCCGGAGACAGCCGCCAAGAAGGGCAAGTCGAAGAAGGAGAAGACAAACGACAGCGCGAAGACCGCGGAGCCAAAGTCCGCCGCGCTCGCGCCCCCTGCGGTGCCGAGCCCCATCCCGCCGTCGAAGATGGGCCGCTTCCTGCGCGAGGCGCACGCGGCAGCCTGCAAGATCTTCGGCACGACGCTCGGCCCCGAGGCCAACAACGCCCACCGCAACCATTTCCACGTCGACATGGCCGAGCGCAAACGCTCGCTCATCTGCGACTAACGCTCGCTCCATACGCCCCTTGCTAAGCGGGCCGCGGCGCGGGAAGGTCAGGCGCCATGAACGAGCCGATCGACAAATCGCTGAGCCCTTTGAGACTCGCTTCCGGTCCCGGCGCGGCCGGCTACCCGGCGACGCGCTTGAGGCGCACGCGGGCGGCGGCCTGGTCGCGTCGCCTCGTGGCCGAGTCCCGCCTCTCCGTCGACGACCTCGTCTGGCCGCTATTCGTCATCGAGGGGAAGGAGAAGCGCGAGCCCGTCGCCTCGATGCCGGGCGTCGATCGCCTCTCGATCGATCTCGTCGTCGAGGCTGCGCGCGAGGCCGCTCGCCTCGGCATCCCCGCCATCGCGCTTTTCCCCTACACCGATCCGAAGCTCAGAACCGAGGACGCGCGCGAAGCGTTCAGTCCGGAGAACCTCGTCTGCCGCGCGACGCGCGCCGTCAAGGCCGCGGGCCTCGACCTCGGCGTTATCCTCGACGTGGCCCTCGATCCCTACACCAGCCACGGCCACGACGGCCTCGTGGTCGCCGGCAAGGTCGCCAACGACGAGACGGTCGCCGCCCTCGTCCGCCAGGCCCTCGTCGAGGCGGAGGCCGGCGCCGACATCCTCGCCCCCTCCGACATGATGGACGGGCGCGTCGGCGCGATCCGCCGCGCGCTCGAGCGTGCCGGGCGCATCGATACGCAGATCATGTCCTACGCTGCAAAATATGCGAGCGCCTTCTACGGGCCGTTCCGCGATGCGGTCGGCTCGGGATCGCTCCTCAAGGGGGACAAGCGCACCTATCAGATGAACCCCGCCAACGGCGACGAAGCCTTGCGTGAGGTCGCCCTCGACATTGCCGAAGGCGCCGACATGGTGATGGTGAAGCCGGGCCTTCCCTATCTCGACATCGTCCGGCGCATTGCCGAGACCTTCAAGATGCCGACCTTTGCCTATCAGGTGTCGGGCGAGTACGCGATGGCGATGGCCGCCGCCGAGCGCGGCTGGCTCGATGGCGATGCCGCCATGATGGAAAGCCTATTGGCGTTCAAGCGCGCGGGCGCGGCCGGCATCTTCACCTACTTCGCGCCGAAGGCCGCGAAGCTGCTCGGTCCACGAGATTGAGGTCTCCATCCCGTCAGGCAATCTCGTCGCCAAGGGCGGCGTTCGAGCGCCAGGAGAAGGGCTCGCCGACGAGCGACTTATAGAGGCGGGGCGCGAACGGCAGCACCGACCAGCCGAGGATATTGACGATCGCCGCCGCGACGTGATGGGGCGCGAACTCGATACCGAGCATCGGTAGAGCGAAGAGTGCGAGCGTGAGCGTCACCATCGCAGCGCTGAGCCCGATATAGGCGATCATGAAGGTGGCGTCGTAGGCGATCGTGCGGCCGTTCGGCATGGCAAGCTCCCGGTCTGACTGGGGAATCTCGGGATCACCATCGCCCGAGCCCGCCGGGCCCGCTGTTCCGTCCGTAACAGAGCCTCCGCTAATTTGACCGCCGGCCGAACGAGACCGCGTAGTCGGCCGAGCGCATCGGGAATATGGTGTCGTTCTTGGGACCCTCGATGCCGTCGACGACGTTGGTCGGATCGAAGATGCCGGCGTCGCAGGTGGCGTCGGCCTCGAGCGCGGCAATGGCGATCGTGCCCAACGTGACGCTCTTCCTGTCCTCGGGCCAAATCACGGTCGGATCGTCGAGGGCGTCGCCGTCCTGGCCCAGAATGGCGGTGAGGTCGAAGGTCACCGGTCCCTTGGCGAGGCGCTCCTTGAACTCGGCGGCGTAGAAGTCGGGACCCTTGGCCTTGGCCTCGTCGTCGCTGAGGCCGACCTCGCCGCCCGTGGGCACGGCCTTCCATTTGATGATCTGGCTCTCGCCCTTGGCGTTGGTGAGGGTGAAAGTGTGGACACCCCAGTAGTCTACGGTGGCGTAGCTCGCGGGGACGGGACGCGCGGCGAGCCAGGCGCCCTGGCGCTTCGATTCCGGGTTGGCCTCGAAATAGGCCTTGATCTTGTCGCCGTCCTTGCTCGCGACAGTGGTGAGCAGCTCCAGGAACTGCTCCGGCGACTTGGCGGGGAACACGGGCGCCGAGATCAGGAGGAGGTCGGTCACGTTGCCCTTGCCGAGATCGAAGTGGATCGCGATCCCGCGCACCGGCTCCTTGCCGTTGTCGGCCGCCTCGGGATTGCCGCCGCCGAGCGAGAAGCGGGCGACGAGGGGGACGGGGGCCGCGAAGTGAGGCGCCTTCGTGTAGTTCGGCGCCTCGGCCGCGGGCGTGAAGGTTCCTTTCACGCAGAAGCCCTTGGTGTGCGCCGCGCGCAGCCCCTTGTGGGCGCCGAACACCTTATTCAAGGCATCGACGAGAGCCTCCGGCGTCGCCTCCTCGGCGAAGGCCGCGGCGGGTGCGGCAAGTATAGTGACGCCAGCCATCAGTATGGGCAGTAGGGACTTGGGGCGCATGGCATTGGTCTCCGGGCTTCCTGTCACGCTAGAAGAGCAGGATTTTGTTACAGAAATCTAGGGTCAGGACCCATAAACTGAACGAAAAACTCGGATGACGACTTCGAGCCGGACCTCAATCAGCCGGTCGGTTGCTTGCCGCTGTTAACCGCCAATTGAGCGTCAAAGGCACGCTTGTAGGCGGGCCGCGCTTCGCCGCGGGCCACATAGGCGGAGAGGTTCGGATATTCGTCCAGCATACCCGACGCTTTCAACCTGAGCAGCACCGACACCATCATCAGGTCGCCCGCGCTGAACGGACCATCGAGCCAGTCAGCATCGCCAAGGCGACGGGAAAGTTGGCCCAGCCGGTCACGGACGCGATCCTCGACGAGAGGCATGCGCTCCGCGGACCAGGGTTTGTCTGCCTCGAGGAGCCTGGCGGTTGCGAGTTCAAGGATCGCCGGCTCCACCGTATTGACCGCGGCAAACATCCATGTGATCGCGCGCGCCCGCGCATCGGCATCGTCCGGCAACAGGCCCGCATGGCGCTCGGCGATATGGAACACGATCGCCCCCGTCTCGAACAAGCCGAGATCGCCTTCTTCGTAGGTCGGAATCTGCCCGAAAGGATGAAGCGCCAGATGTGCGGGTTCCTTCATCGCCCTGAACGAAACAAGACGAACCTCGTAAGGTTGGCCCACTTCCTCCAGCGCCCAGCGAACGCGCGTATCACGCGCCAGTCCCTTGCCGCCATCGGGTGACCGTTCAAAGGCGGTAATGGTGATGGTCATCGTGAGGCTCCTCCTTCGCCGAAATCATCGGCTGCGGGGCTGGCTAGCTGTCAAGGCAAACTCACCGAGATTGAAGACGAACCCGGTCGATGTCCGGTTGGTCCCAAAGCGGACCTGACGGGTCGGCACAGTCCGTCGGGCGAGTTACGTCATTAAGCAGGAACGTACGTCAACCTGATCGCGTCCTCGCCGATCAGGTCGCTGGCCACAAGGCGGAGCGGCGACCGGGGGCCGGCGAAGAATGGCTTGCCGCGACCAAGCACGACGGGGCGGAAGTAGAGTCGATACTCATCGATAAGACCAAGGTCGGTCAGGCTTCGTGCCAGGTCTGGTCCGCCAACATCAATCTCCCCAACGAGCCGAGCCTTCAGGCCACGTATCACCGCCTCGATGTCATCCTCGACAAGTGTGGCGTTGGGGCCGACTGACTTCAGCGAGCGCGACACGACCCACTTCGGTTGGCTCCGCCACGCCGCCGCGAAGTCGCGTTCCTCCAGGCCCCACTCAGGATGGTCCTCGTCCCAATAGCGCATGACCTCGTACAAGCGGCGGCCGTACACACTGCCCGTCAGGCCGCGCACTTGCTCGATGAAGTGACGAAAGAGCGCGAGACCTGGCGCAAATTCCTGGTGGTCGACATAGCCGTCCAGGGACAGGTTCATTCCGAAGACGAGCTTCGCCATGCTGCAAAATCTCTAGGCTCGCCGGACGCGGCATCACGCCTTGCATTTAAGCGCCGGTCGCCCGCAACATACTGCAAGACTTTGTATCGACAGCGCCACAAGGTCGAGAATATTGCCCGCAAGGCTAAAAGACTGGCGGCGTATCTCAATGCGCTACGACCGCTGCGCCCACACATTCTTCAGCGCTATCTGCATCGCGGCAACCGTTATCTTTTGGCTCGGTCAATGAGTCCTGACCCTAGGTTCAATTGTTCCCGCAGCAGCCGCGAGCAAAGCGCAAGCCAAGCTGTCAAGGGCTAGAGAGCTCCTCAGCGCCTGATGCGCCGGCGCGGCTCGAGCGGCACTTCGGCGGGAGCCTCGGGGGCCCCGTCGGCCGTGGCCGGCGCGCTCTTCTGGGCAACAGCGTTCTTCGGCTTCTGGCATTCGGTCAGCCATACGTCGAAGACCGCATGCTCGACGGCATTGAGGCCGGGGCTCTCGGCGAACATCCAGCCCGCAAAGATGCGCTTCTCCTGCCCGTCGAGCTGGACCTCGTCGACCTCGACGAAGGAGGTCGTCTTCGGCTGCTCGGTCGGCGGGCGCGAGTAGCAGACGCGCGGCGTCACCTTGAGCGCGCCGAACTGCACCGTCTCGTTGAGCGGCACCTCGAGCTTCTTGATCGTCGCCGTGACCTTGTCGAGGGCCGAGAACACGGCAACGCCGTTCTCGAGCCGCTCGGCCGAGGCGTCGGCCCCCAGCGTCGCGGCGAGCGCAAGCCCCAAGCCTGCGCCCCGGAAGTAAGAGCGTCGACAGCAGCGTTCATGAGCCCGGTCGTCGGTCATTGAGACCAACCATCGGTGCGTCGGATGGCGGAAGCGTGACGCCGTTCGCCGATCATTTGGGACGCCACGGCGTGTAGTCGCCGGTCGCCTTAGGGCGATGCCCCTCGCCGACGATCGAGCCCGGCGGGCGCCATGCCTCGCGCGTCCCCGTCATGTTCATGCGGTGCGGCTTCTGCCACGGGCGCGGTGCGTAGTTTTGCGCGACCGGTGGCGTGTCGACCGTGTAGTGGAGCCAGCCGTGCCAGTCGGGCGAGACCTTGGAGGCGTCGGCAAACCCGTCGTACGTCACCCAGCGCCGGAGCCGGCCCAGCGGACCGATGGGGCCGACGCCCTTTCGCTGCTCATAATAACGGTTGCCGTGCTCGTCCTCGCCGACGAACCGGCCCTGGCGCCAAATCGTGAGCCGCGTGCCCCAGGTGTTGCCGTCCCACCAGCTGAAAATCTCGTTCAGAATGCCCATGTCGCCCGCCGCGCCGCCGCCAAGTCGCGATCCGATTAGCGCGCCTCGCACAGAATTGTCCAGGGCGCGCCGATCGCGGCGGATTTGCAACAGTCACTGAGCCCGGAATCGCACTAGCTTGGCTTCGACGGCTACAAGAGACCCCCGCATTCGGGGCCTTTCCACAGGCGGCAAAATTCAGCCGCAATCGCCAAAGGCCGAATTTCCGGCTGCTTCGCGGTCGTCAATCCCCAATCTACCAACGCCACTAGATATAGCGCTCCGTCGCATCTACCACCCACAAGAACTGGTGACGACCCCTACGAATCGTCATAGCGTAAGTGTGTCGCCGATGAGGTGCGCGTATCGGCACCCGGCGGCAATCCAGGTAATTCGAGTTAGCGGGCGTTTGCCCGCTCAACCGGTCAGCACCCATGTCGGCGGCGCGTGAGGGACGCGCGAGCAACAGGGTCCGAGCGGGGGAGGTTTGTTGTGCCCAGTGGCGTTCGAAGCGTGCGGAACGACGGGACAAGAGCTATCGCGGGGGACTTCGAACATGAAAATTACGCGGCGTTTCACTGAAGCCGGCAAATCGCCTTACGAGCGTATCGCCTTCCGCCGCGCCATCTCCGAGATCAAGAACCCCGACGGGTCCATCGTCTTCCGCCTAGACGGCTTCGAGGTGCCCAACTCCTGGAGCCAGGTCGCCGCCGACATCCTCGCGCAGAAGTACTTCCGCAAGGCGGGCGTCCCCCGCCGCCTCAAGAAGGTCGAGGAGACGCAGGTTCCCTCCTGGCTCTGGCGCTCGGTCGCCGACGAGCGCGCCCTCGAAGCGCTGCCCGAAGCGGAGCGCTTCGGCGGCGAGACCGACGCCCGCCAGGTCTTCGACCGCCTCGCCGGCACCTGGACCTACTGGGGCTGGAAGGGCGGCTACTTCACGAGCGAGGAGGACGCGGCCGCCTTCTTCGACGAGCATCGCTACATGCTCGCGGCGCAAATGGGCGCGCCCAACTCGCCGCAGTGGTTCAACACCGGCCTCCACTGGGCCTATGGCATCGACGGGCCGAGCCAGGGCCATTACTACGTCGACTTCGAGACCGGAAAGCTCACCGTCTCGGCGTCGTCCTACGAGCATCCCCAGCCGCACGCCTGCTTCATCCAGTCGATCGAGGACGATCTCGTCAACGAGAACGGGATCATGGACCTCTGGGTGCGCGAAGCGCGCCTCTTCAAGTATGGCTCGGGCACCGGCTCGAACTTCTCGAAGCTCAGGGGCGCCAACGAGAAGCTCTCGGGCGGCGGGCGCTCGTCGGGGCTCATGAGCTTTCTCAAGATCGGCGACCGGGCCGCGGGCGCCATCAAGTCGGGCGGCACGACGCGGCGCGCGGCGAAGATGGTCGTGGTCGACGTCGATCACCCCGACATCGAGGAGTACATCAACTGGAAGGTGCGCGAGGAGCAGAAGGTCGCCGCCCTCGTCACCGGCTCCAAGATCTGCCAGAAGCGCCTGAAGGCGATCATGAAGGCCTGCGTCAACTGCGAGGCGGACGGCGTCGCTTCGGAGACGCGCGGGCCCGATGAGCGCTGCTTCGATCCGGCCAAGAACCCCAAGCTCAAGCAAGCCGTCCGCGAGGCCAAGCGCGACGGCGTGCCGATGAACTACGTGCTGCGCGTCATCCAGTTCGCCAAGCAGGGCTACAAGGACATCGACTTCGCGACCTACGACACGGACTGGGATTCGGAAGCCTATCTCACCGTCTCGGGTCAGAACTCGAACAATTCCGTGCGCGTCACGGACGAATTCCTCAACGCCGTCCTCAACGACAGGAATTGGTCGCTGACCGCGCGCACCTCGAGCAAGACGGTGAAGACGCTGCGCGCCCGCGACCTCTGGGAGCAGATCGGGCATGCCGCATGGGCCTCGGCCGACCCCGGCATCCAATTCCACACCACCATCAACGACTGGCACACGTGCCCGAAGTCGGGGCCGATCCGCGCCTCGAACCCCTGCTCCGAGTACATGTTCCTCGACGACACGGCCTGCAATCTCGCGTCGTTGAACCTCATGACGTTCCGCAAGTCCCCCTCTCCCCGCCTGCGGGGAGAGGGTCGGGGTGAGGGGCAGCAGCAGACTGCCGCGCTCGCGTCGGCCCCTCACCCTAACCCTCTCCCCGTTGAAGGAACGGGGAGAGGGGACTTCGACATCGCCGCGTTCGAGCACGCCTGCCGGCTGTGGACCATCGTGCTCGAGATCTCGGTCTTGATGGCGCAGTTCCCCTCGCGCCAGATCGCCGAGCTCTCCTACCGCTACCGCACGCTGGGGCTCGGCTTCGCCAACATCGGCGGCCTCCTCATGTCGTCCGCCATCCCCTACGACTCGGAGGACGGGCGCGCCATCTGCGGGGCGATCTCGGCCATCATGACCGGGGTCTCCTACGCCACCTCGGCCGAGATGGCGGGTGAGCTCGGCGCCTTCCCGGGCTTTGCGGAGAACCGCAACGACATGCTGCGCGTCATCCGCAATCACCGACGTGCGGCCTACGGCGAAACCGAATCCTACGAGAGGCTCTCGATCGCGCCGGTGCCGCTCGACGATGTGAGCTGCCCCGACGAGCGGCTCGTCGAGGCCGCGCGCCGCGCCTGGGACCGCGCGATCGAGCTCGGCCAGGAGTATGGCTTCCGCAACGCGCAGGCGACCGTCATCGCGCCGACCGGCACCATCGGCCTGGTCATGGACTGCGATACGACCGGCATCGAGCCCGACTTCGCCCTCGTCAAGTTCAAGAAGCTCGCCGGCGGCGGCTACTTCAAGATCATCAACCAGTCGGTTCCCGAGGCCTTGCGCGCGCTCGGCTACCGCGAGAGCGAGATCGCCGAGATTGTCGCCTACGCCGTCGGTCACGGCTCGCTGGCGCAGGCCCCCGCCATCAACGTCTCGACGCTGCGCGCGCGCGGCTTCACCGACGAGGCGATCGCTAAGATCGAGGCGGGCCTCGTCACCGCCTTCGACATCAAGTTCGTCATGAACCGGTGGACGCTCGGCGAGGAGTTCCTGACCAAGACACTCAAGGTGCCGGCCGAGAAGCTCGCCGATCCCGCCTTCGATCTCCTCACCCATCTCGGCTTCTCGAAGAAGGACATCGAGGCCGCGAACGAGCACGTGTGCGGGGCGATGACGCTCGAAGGGGCGCCGCACTTGAAGCCCGAGCACCTCCCCGTGTTCGATTGCGCCTCCCCCTGCGGGCGCAAGGGCCGCCGCTACCTCTCCGTCGAGAGCCACATCCGCATGATGGCGGCGTCGCAGCCGTTCATCTCGGGCGCGATCTCGAAGACGATCAACATGCCGAACGAGGCGACCGTCGAGGATTGCAAGCAGAGCTACATGCTCTCCTGGCGGCTCGCGCTCAAGGCCAACGCGCTCTACCGCGACGGCTCGAAGCTGTCGCAGCCGTTGAACGCGCAGGTGCTCGGCGACGACGCCGACGAGCAGGAGGAGGCGGCCGAGCAGCTCGCCGCCGACAAGCCGATGGCGGCCCGTGCTTCCGTCGCCGCCGAGCGCATCGTCGAGCGCATCGTCGAGCGCGTGCGGGCGCAAGAACGCGAGAAGCTGCCTAACCGGCGCAAGAGCTACACGCAGAAAGCCACCGTCGGCGGCCACAAGGTCTATCTCCACACCGGCGAGTACGACGACGGACGGCTGGGCGAGATCTTCATCGACATGCACAAGGAGGGCGCCGCCTTCCGCTCGCTCATGAACAACTTCGCGATCGCCATCTCGCTCGGCCTGCAATACGGCGTGCCGCTCGAGGAGTACGTCGAGGCCTTCACTTTCACCCGCTTCGAGCCGGCGGGGCTGGTGCAGGGCAACGAGACGATCAAGAACGCCACTTCGATCCTCGACTACATCTTCCGCGAGCTTGCCGTCTCCTACCTCGGGCGCAACGACCTCGCCCACGTCGACCCGCGCGAGATCGTCGGCGAGACGGGGCTGGGGTCATCCGACCACGCCACGGACGGCCAGCTCGACCTCGATCTCCCGGCGCAGAAGTACGTGTCGAAGGGGCTCGTGCGCGGCACGCCGATCCGCATCGCAACTCGGGGCGGCGAGATGACGGGGAGCAAGTCGGTCGCCGTGCTGCAGCAGGAGATCGCAAGCGCCTTTCCGGTCACGGAAGGAGCGACCGCGCTCAAGCCCGAGACGGAGGTGATGTTCCAGCGCACGACCGTGTCAGTGGTCGCCCGCTCGACCGCCGACAAGGTCGCGGAGGCCCGGCTCCTCGGCTACGAGGGGCAGGCCTGCTCCGAGTGCCACAACTTCACGATGGTGAGGAACGGCACCTGCCTCAAGTGCGACACGTGCGGCTCCACGAGCGGGTGCAGTTGAGAGAAAACCTTCGGAGATTGACGGAGCCGATCGTCATTGGCCTCGCCTTGACGATCGGCGTCTTGGTCATTGTGGCAATAATTGTCCATTCTAGATGGAGCGAGATTTCAGGACTCAAGCTGAATGAGCTTGGTGATTTTCTCGCTGGCGTCTCCTCCACGCTCGCCTTCATATGGATTATCGTTGCGGTCTTCCTCCAACGGGCGGAGCTTCAGGCGCAGAGAGAAGAATTACGTCAGAGCAGAGAAGCTCATATCCGGAGTGCCGATCAGCAAACACGCACAGCGGATCAGCAGAAGATCCAAGTGGAGATTATGCAGGAGCAGCTGGAGGCTGCCATGGTCGAGCGAAAGACCGCAAAACTTGAGCACTTAAGATCTCGAACTCGAGTCGGCGACTAGCGAGCTGGAAACACTCCATGAGTATCGGGAACGCCTCGCAAAATTACTGAGCGCGTACGATCAGTTTGATGATGGAAAGGAGAGATGGCGCGGCAGCCTAGCTCTTCTTCACGTTCGTTCCGTGGGATTGCTTGAACCGGTAGTCGCCAATGCGACTCGTCATTTCTCGGGGACGACGCTCCAGAACCTCCTGCAGAGTCTGAGAGAGTTCTCATCATCCGCTGCCTCGGCGCGCGAGCAATACCAAGGCCCATCACAATTCCACCAGGAGGCGGCGAGAAAGTTGGATCAGTACAATCTGGATGTTCCTCAGCTGATCGAAGAGACACGTAGTCTCCGCGCAAAATTGGATGATGCGCTTGAGCGCCAAGAACGAACAGTTACGACGCTCAGTGAGCAGCTTGAATGTCATGACTCGAACTCCGAGCATGTGAGAGGTATTTGCCGTGGGCGCCCGTCTCGCGCCATGACATTGAGTGCGGGCGCGACCTCGCCTCCCCCCACCGTCATCCCGGCGAAGGCCGGGACCCACGCCAGATTGCCAAGCGTGCGACGCTAGAGAAGGATGCGGACGCTTGGTGTCGCAACTGGATCTCCGACCTTGAAGCAGCCCTGCGTTTACATCCTCGCCAGCAAGCGCGATGGCGTCCTCTACACCGGCGTCACCAGCAATCTCGAGCAGCGCATGGCCGAGCACACGCAAGGTCTCGTGCCGGGCTTCACGCTGCGCTATGGCGTGAAGCAGCTCGTCTACTACGAGTTCCATGAGACCATGGACGGTGCAATCCGCCGCGAGAAGCAGATCAAGGAATGGCGGCGTGCGTGGAAGGCTCGGCTCATCGAGAGCATGAACGCCGAATGGCGCGATCTCTTCGATCCTTCCACCGGCGAGATTGCGGAAAGTCCCGCTGACAGGGCGCGCGAGCGACGCTGACGTCGAGCGAGCGAAAGCTTACGTGGGTCCCGGCCTTCGCCGGGATGACGTTCTGGGGAGGTGAAGTCGCGCGCCGTCACTCAACGTCATCCCCTCTCCCCGTCCTTACGGGGAGAGGGCTAGGGTGAGGGGCAGCAACAAGCGTAAGCGCTAGAACCTGCCCCTCACCCCGACCCTCTCCCCATCGTAAGGACGACGGGGAGAGGGGGAGCCTGGGCGCGTGAACATTTCCGCCTTGAGAGTCACCCGCGGAATAGCTGTCCCGAAAGCGAGAGCGGAAACTGATCCTCCGGACCATCATGCCGGAGAACGCTCATGTCGCAGGCCCCTGCCCAGCCTCTCAAGATCACGACAATCCTCGCCGACGGCTGGCTCGCCTTCCTCGCCATCCTCGCCGTGTTCGTCGCGCACGACGTCGCAACCGGCGTCTCGTTCGGCGGCGGAACGATCGGCGGCGTAATCGGCGGCATCGTGGTCGGAGGCCGGGCCATCCTCACCCCGCGTCCGAACCTGACCGCCTGGCAGCGCCGCTTCCTCCTCGCCGCCATCGGCGCTGCGGCGTCGGTCACGGTGCTCGCGCTCCTCCACGCGCTCAAGTTCTGAGCCGCCCCGGCCGATCCCGCCGGCCGCTCACACCTGCGCCAAGCCCTTCTCGAGGTCGGCGATGATGTCGGCCACGTCCTCGATGCCGACCGAGAGGCGCACCACGTCGGGCCCGGCGCCCGCCGCCTTGCGCTGCTCGTCGGTGAGCTGGCGGTGGGTGGTCGAGGCGGGATGGATGATGAGGCTCCGAACGTCGCCGATGTTGGCCAAGTGCGAAAAAAGCGTCAGCGCCGACACGAGCTTCACGCCCGCGTCGTAGCCGCCCTTGAGGCCGAACGTGAACACGGCGCCCGCTCCCTTCGGGCAGAGCGTCTTCGCCAGCACGTGGTTCGTGCTCGAGGGCAGCCCCGCATAGTTGACCCAGGCGACCTTCGGGTGCTTCTCGAGCCAGCTCGCCACCTCGAGCGTGTTCTCGCAGTGGCGCTGCATCCGGAGCGGGAGCGTCTCGACGCCGGTCAGAATGAGGAAGGCGTTCATCGGCGCGATCGCCGGGCCGATGTCGCGCAGCCCCATGACGCGGCAGGCAATCGCGAAGCCGAAGTTGCCGAACGTCTCGGCGAGGCGCATGCCGCCGTAGGACGGGTTCGGCTCGACCAGCGTCTTGTAGCGGTGCCGGCTGCCTAGCCAGTCATAGGTGCCGCAGTCGACGATGATGCCGCCGATCGAGTTGCCGTGCCCGCCCATGAATTTGGTCAGCGAATGGACGACGATGTCGGCGCCGTGCTCCTTCGGCCGGCAGAGGTAGGGGGTGGCGAGCGTGTTGTCGACGATGAGCGGCACGCCCGCCCGCTTGGCGATCGAGGCAATCGCCGGGAGGTCGATCACGAGGCCGCCCGGGTTGGCGATGCTCTCGACGAAGATCGCCCGCGTCTTTCCCGTGACCGCCTTCTCGAAGGACGCCGGATCGGTCGCGTCCGCCCACACGACGTTCCAGTTCGACTTCTTGAACGAATGGTTGAACTGGTTGATCGAGCCGCCGTAGAGCTGGCGCCCGGCGACGAACTCGTCGCCAGGTTCCAGCAGCGTATGGAACACGATGTATTGGGCCGCGTGCCCCGAGGCCACCGCGAGGGCCGCCGTGCCGCCCTCGAGCGCGGCGACGCGCGATTCCAGCACCGCCTGCGTCGGGTTCATGATGCGCGTGTAGATGTTGCCGAACACCTCGAGCCCGAAGAGAGCCGCGGCGTGGTCCGCGTCGTTGAAGACGTAGGAGGTCGTCTGATAGATCGGCGTCACGCGCGCCCCCGTCGAAGGGTCCGGCGCGGCGCCGGCGTGGACGGCAAGGGTCGAGAAGCGGGGCGAGGGGGCGGGCGTGTCCGTCATCGGGCTCTCCTGGCTCGAGGGCTGGGGGAGGAAAGCCGCGCGCCCCGCACAGAGTCAACCCTCATAGGAGGGAGTGAGCCCTCACTGTCGACATGAGGAGGCGGATACTGCCAACCAAAATGCCTGATCGCCTGTGTCAACCTATTCCGTCACCCCGGCGAAGGCCGGGGTCCAGACAAGCGTCCGCACAGCTCTCACACGTGTTCTGGATACCGGCCTCCGCCGGTATGACGTTGAGATTAGGCACTCGGGAAGTCGACTTGATGGTCCGACCCCACTTTCACGGGCATCATCCATCGAAGAAAGCTTGCTACGACTACTGCGCGGCCTCGGATTGCACGACGGGCTGCGACCTCGCAACGATATTCAGGCGCTCGACGGCGGCCTGCAGAATCTGGCCGAGAAACTCCGAATAGCGCATGCCCTGGAAGCTCGCCATCAGGTTCACCTTTCCGTCCCAGCACCAGCCGGGATTGGGATTGACCTCGAGCAGCTTGATCTCGCCCCTCCCGTCGGCGCGGAAGTCGAAGCGCGCATAGTCGCGGCAGCCCAAGCGCTCGAACAGGCGCATCGAGTGCTCGATCATCTGCTGCTGGGCCTGGTCGGAGACGGTCGCCTCGATGTAGCGGATCTGCGTCCAGAACGGGCTCTCGGGCTCCCACTTCAATTCATAGCCGAGGATCCTCGGCAGCTTCGGGTCGAGGTGCGAATAGTCGACCTCGAGCACGGGCAGCGCGCGCAGGCCCTGGTCGGGATTGCCGATGAGCGCGACCGAGTACTCGGGCCCGGAGAGATACTCCTGCACCAGCACCGGGCGCCTCGGGAACTCGTTCCTGAGCTTGTCGAGGTAGTCGAGGAGCGCCTTCTCGTTCTTGACCACGGCGTCCTTGGTGATGCCCTGCGAGCTGTCGCCGTAGTTGGGCTTCAGGATCGCCGGGAACACCGAGGGCAGCGTCGCTCCCTGGTCGCCGGGGCGCACGTAGGTCTCGAGCGGCACCGGAACGTCGAGCGTGATCGCGACCGCGCGCACGAGCCCCTTGTCGTAGCAGGCGGCGAGCGCCGAGGGACCCGCACCCGTGTAGGGAAGGCCGAGCGCCTCGAGCATGGCGGGGACATGCAGCTCCTTGAACGGGTCGTTGTTGAAGCCCTCGTCGCAGAGGTTGAACACGAGGTCGGTCCGGAGGTCGGAGAGGTCGCGGTCGAGGGTCGCGTGGTTGTCGAGGTAGCGGAACTTGTAGGCAGGGAGCTCGAGGAGGGCATCCTGCAGGCGCCGGATCGTCTCCATGTCCTCGGGATTGAAGGTGCCGCCGCGCTTCACCGTATCGGGCAGCCTGGGATCGCCCATCAGCACGGTCACGTCGATCTGCTGCAGCTTGCCGCGCGGCTTGCGGACGGGGAGCTGGGGGGCATCCGCCGAGAGGAGGAGGCGGCGCGCCATCATGCCGAGGTCCTGGTCGCGGTCGGAGAGCGCTTCCGCGTTGCCGTGGTGGCGGACGTTGCGGAACCCGCACTTCTCGAGCAGCTTCGTGATGCCGTCGCGCGTGTAGAGGCGCTCGGCGTAGAACTGGTCGGCGATGACGCCGAGCTCGTCGTGGACGATCACCTCGCGCGAGATGAGCCGCTCGCGGTCGGCCGAAAGCGAGCGCTCGCGGCAGACGAAATGATGCTCGTCGATCCACTCCCACGAGCGGCGGTCGAAATGGTCGGCCATGAAGGCGCCGTCGGTGATGTCGAGCACGAGCTGGCCCGACGGACGCAGGAGCTTGCCGACGGTGGCCAGCACCTTCTCGTCGTCCTGCTTGTTCGAGAAGTAGCCGAAGGAATTGCCCATGATGGCGACGCAGTCGAAGCTCGTCTCGGCGAGCCTGGGGTTCCTCGCGTCTCCTTCCTTGAAGACGACGGTGAGGCCCTCGGTCTGGGCGCGCTTCTTGGCAAGGCGGATCAGGTAGCGCGAGCGGTCGACGCCGGTCACGTTCTTGAAGCCGCGCCGTGCCAGCTCGAGGCAATGGCGCCCCTGCCCGCAGCAGAGGTCGAGGATCTGGCTGTGCGGCTGGATGGCGGCCGAGGAGACGATGAAGTCGACCTCGCGGCGCGTGTTCTCGTTGTTCTCGACGACGTCGCCGTCCGTCTTGACGTAGAGCGCGTTGAAGAGCTTGCGCCACCATTCAGCGGGGAGATGCTGTTCGAGATCCGCAACCGGACCAAGACACGAGCGCGGCGAGGGCCGCTTAGGCTTCTTGGCCTTTGCCACTGGGGCCATGGTGGACGACTGTCCTCAAAAAAATCCGCGCCGATGGTACCGGGCGGCGGTGAAGGCACGGTTTAATTCGCTTGGCCCCCGACGCCGATAGGCGCGCGCTCACGAGCCTTATCGGCCCCGCGCAGCGCGCGATACTTAAGTCACGATTGCGACATTGCAAGTGTCATCTTTGTGCTTACCCCCGCGATGCTCGCAGAGGCGGGTCAGCGGGCCCGCACCACGGTCGCGACGAAGAACCCGTCGGTCCCGTGCGAGGCCGGCGTGAGGAGCAGCGTATCGAGGGCGCCGTCGGCGGAGGCGGGTGGAGGGGCCGCGAAGCGGGCCTCCCATGTCTCGCGCCAGGAGACGAGCGTGAACTCGGGGTGGGCGGCGATGAATGTGACAACCTGGTCGCCATTCTCCTCTGGCAGCACCGAGCACGTCACATAGACGAGGCGCCCTCCCGGCTTGACCAGGGGGGCTGCCAGCGCCAACACCGCGCGCTGCTCCCGCTCGCGGTCGACGAGGCTTTGCGGCCGCAAGCGCCACTTCGAATCTGGACGACGGCGCCATGTCCCCGAGCCGGTGCAGGGCGCATCGACCACGACGATGTCCATCTTGCCTGCGAGCGCATCGAGCGCCGCCTCGTTTCCCCCCTCCATCACCTGCACGTTGCGCACGCCTGCCCGCTTCAGGCGCTCGAAGATCGGGCGGAGCTGAGCCTTGTCGCTGTCGTAGGCATAGACCTGCCCCGTATTCTCCATCTCGGCCGCGAGCGCGAGCGTCTTACCGCCGGCCCCTGCGCAAAGATCGAGCACCTGCAGGCCGCGGCGCGCGCCGGCGAGCAGGACCGCGATCTGGCTCGCCTCGTCCTGCACCTCGAACCAGCCCTTGCCGTGGGCCGCCTCCGCCTCGACGTTGGGGTTCCGCCCGGCGCCCTCGGGGGGAGCGATGCGAATGCCGACGGGGGACAGCGGCGCCGGCGCGGCACCCGCGTGCTCGAGTGCCTTCAGGACCTTCTCCCGCGTCGCCTTGAGCATATTGACGCGCAGATCGACGGGCGCGCGCCTGGCAAGCGCCGCCCCCTCCTCGGCCGCGCGATGGCCGAAGGCACGCTCGAAGGACGGGGTGAGCCAGGCGGGAAAATCGCCGGCGATGTTGGGTGCGACCCCGGCGTCGAGCGGGCGGGCGACGGCAGCTTTTTCCTCCTCCGACAGAGGCTCGAGCGCGTGCGGCGAGCCGTCGGCAGCGGCGGCGAGCCCGGCGAGGTCGAGGCCGAGGGCTCGGGGGGCGGCCGCGATGACGAGCGCGCGGGGAGCCTCGCTCCCCATCTGCGCCGCAAGCGAGAGGCGCCGGCGCAGCACGTCATAGACCAGCGTGCCGATGGCCGAGCGGTCTCCGGAGCCGGCAAACCTGTGCGCCTTCCCCCAGTCGGCGAGCGCACCCGATGCCGGCCGGTGGCGGTTCAGGATCTCGTCGAGGATCTCGACCGCGGCCTTCATCCGCGCGCCCGGCCGCAAGAGCGCCTCCCTCAATTCCCCGCCGCGATGACCTTAGCGGCGAAATAGGACCACATCGCCATGAGGACGAGCGAGCTCCCCATGAATGCATAGAAGCGCCAGCCAATTCTATTGTGTGTCGTATGAATGTAGGCGTGAACGAGGCGCAGGCCGACGAACAGCCACGCCATGACGACGAGCGGTCCGTCGACCCGGCTCGTGATCAGAGCGAACGCCGCCAAGAGATAGAACAGAATCGGCAGCTCGAGCTGATTGTGAAAGGCGTTGGCCACCTGCGTCGGCCTTCTGGGCCAGGCGTTCTGGCCGAGCGCTATCTCCGAAGCTTTGACCTCCCCGCGCCTCACCGAGCCGACGCGCTCGCGCGCCATCCACAGCTGCAGCCCGAAGGTCAGCGCGACCTGGGCGAACACCGGGTAGAGGATGGCGGTCGGGTGCATGCGCCTCGGCTCCCAAAGTGACGCACGTCCGCCTAGACGCTGCCCTGATAGTTGGGAGTCTCGCGCGTGATGAGCACGCCGTGGGCATGGCTCTCGCGCATGGAGGCCGCCGAGATGCGGATGAACTTGGCGCGCGCCCTGAGCTCGGCGACGGTGCGCGAGCCCGTATATCCCATGCCGGCCCTGAGGCCGCCCACAAGCTGGTGGAGCACCGCGTCGACCGGCCCCTTGTAGGGCACCTGCCCCTCGATCCCCTCGGGCACGAGCTTCAGGGTATCCTTGACTTCCTGCTGGAAGTAGCGGTCGGCCGAGCCCCTCGCCATGGCGCCGACCGAGCCCATGCCGCGGTAAGCCTTGTAGGTGCGCCCCTGATAGAGATAGGTGTCGCCCGGCGCCTCGTCGGTGCCGGCGAGCAGCGAGCCTACCATCACGCAGTCGGCGCCGGCCGCGAGCGCCTTGACGATGTCGCCCGAGTAGCGGATGCCGCCGTCGGCGATGATGGGGACGTCGTGCTTGTGGGCTTCCTCCGCACAGTCCATGACGGCGGTGAGCTGGGGGACCCCGACGCCGGCCACGATCCGGGTGGTGCAGATCGAGCCCGGGCCGATGCCGACCTTGACCGCGTCGGCGCCCGCGTCGATGAGCGCGCGGGTGGCTTCGGCGGTCGCCACGTTCCCGGCCATGACCTGCACCGAGTTCGAGAGCTTCTTGATGCGCGCCACCGCGTCGATCACGGCGCGCGCGTGTCCATGGGCGGTATCGACCACGATCAGGTCGCAGCCGGCGGCGATGAGGCGCTCGGTGCGCTCCTGCCCCTCCTCGCCGACCGTCGTCGCCGCGGCGACCCTGAGTCGGCCCTCGGGGTCCTTGCAGGCGTCGGGGTGCTTCTGCGCCTTCTCGATGTCCTTGACCGTGATGAGGCCGATGCAATGGAAGTCGTCGTCGACGACGATGAGCTTCTCGATGCGGTGCTGGTGCAGGAGGCGCTTGGCCTCCTCGCGGCTCACGTCGCGCTTCACGGTGATCAGCTTGTCCTTGGTCATGAGCTCGGAGACGGGCTGATTGGGATTGGTCGCAAAGCGCACGTCGCGGTTGGTCAGGATGCCGACGAGGCGGCCCTTGCCGTCGCCCTTGCGCGACGCCTCGACGACGGGAATGCCGGAGATCGAGTGATCGGCCATGAGCTTCAAGGCCTCCTGAAGCTTGGCCGCGGGATGGATGGTCACGGGGTTCAAGACGATGCCGGATTCGTACTTCTTCACCGTCGACACGTGGCGCGCCTGCTCGTCGGGGGCGAGATTGCGGTGGAGCACGCCCAAGCCTCCCTCCTGCGCCATGGCAATGGCGAGGCGGCTTTCGGTCACCGTGTCCATGGCCGAGGAGATGACCGGGATATTGAGCTCGATCGAGCGGGTGAGGCGTGTCGAGACGTCGACCTGACCCGGCATCACTTCCGACGCGGCCGGCACGACCAGCACATCGTCGAACGTCAGCGCCAGCCCGAAATCGCCATCGATTGGGGGCTTGGCCATTCATTTCTCTCCTTGTGCCCGGGTGTCGCCCGGATGTGACAATGCGTTGCCGCAGACCAGGGGTCGCGGGCACCGCTAGTGTCGGCGCCCTATACCACCGCCGCCCCCGCAGTGGAAGCGGCCGCCGCAGCCATCCCCACGTCGCGGCGTTAACCAGCTAGGACATGGACAAGACAGGGCAACTTTGATAGAAGCGCGGCAAATTCGCCACTCGGGACGGCTCGCCAGCTGGGCCGGTCGTGTGGTGTTGTGCATGAACTCAACTCTAGAGCAGGGGCCACCGCTTGCAGGTACTCGTCCGCGACAACAACGTCGACCAAGCCTTGAAGGCGCTCAAGAAGAAGATGCAGCGCGAAGGCATTTTCCGGGAGATGAAACTCCGCAACTATTTCGAGAAGCCCTCCGAGAAGAAGGCCCGCGAGAAGGCGGAGGCCGTGCGCCGCGCGAGGAAGCTCGCCCGCAAGAAGCTGCAGCGTGAAGGGTTGCTCCCCGGCAAGCCTGCCGCCCAGCGCGGTGGCCCGGGCGCCAAGGGTCCTGGCCGCGGCGGCCCAGGCGGCGGACGCTCCGGCGGAGGGTTCGGCGGCGGTGGCGGCGGCTACGGCGGTGGTGGCGGCGGCTACGGCGGTGGTGGCGGCGGCGGTGGTGGCGGCTTCGGCGCCCGCTAGCACGTCAAGCGCAAATCATTGAATTCAATCGCCGCCGGCACTCAATGCCGGCGGCGGTTTCGTATGCCGGCCAATTTTCAGACGTCGGCGCGTCTCGCTGGCGTTCCTATGGGGCCTCGACTATCGTTCGCGCCGATGGGACGCCTCTGGTTCGCCTCGCTACTTACACTGTCGCTCCTCGTCGCGATGGTGGCCGGCATCGTGCTCGCCGCCCTCGTCGCCGCGGGCAGCGTCGAGCTTCCCCTCGCGCTCGCGCTCACCTTTGCGATCAACCTCGTGCTGTTCGTCGTGAGCCCCTGGTTCACGGACTTGATGCTGCGCTGGATCAACGGCCTCCGCTTCCTCACCGATGCCGAGGTACAGGCGAAGTATTCGCACATCCACGCGCTGATCCACGAGGTTGCCCGCGACTATCGCTTCAAGGCGCCGTCGATCGGCGTCATTCCCGACCGCAATCCCACGGCCTTCACCTACGGCGTCCTGCGCTCGAGGGCGCGCATCGTCATCACCGACGGCATCTCCGAGTTCCTGTCCGTGGACGAGGCGCGCGCCGTCGTCGCCCACGAGCTCGGCCACATCGTCAACCGCGATTTTCTCGTCATGACGGTCGCGGGCATGCTCGTGCAGATGCTCTATCAGGCCTACGCCAGCCTCACGCGCGTCAAGTCCTCGAGCTCCAAGAAGAACAATCTCGCCCTCGTCGGCCTCGCCGCCTTCGTCCTCTACCAGATCGGCATCTTCGTGCTGCTCTACCTGTCGCGCACGCGCGAGTATCTCGCCGACCGCTTCTCGGCCGAGCGCGTCGAGGCCCGCCACCTGGCCAATGCCCTCGTCAAGATCGCCTACGGCATCGATGTCGCCGCCGACACGGAGGAAACCCGCGGGCTCCTCGCCAGCACGCGCCACCTCGGCGTCGTCGACGTGAACAGCGCCCGCTACCTCGGCCTCGTCGTGGAAAGCGCCAAGGCGCATCCCGGCGCGGTCGCCGAGGCCATGCTGTTCGATTGCTATAACCCGTGGGCGAAGTGGGTCGAGCTCATGTCCACCCATCCGCTCACGGGCCGGCGCATTCTCAAGATGGGCGAGATCGCCGCCGAGAAGCGTCAGCCCTTTCCCGACCTCGACATCGCGGCGACGGCGCGCCGTGTCGGCGTCGACCGCGCAAAGCTCAGCCAGCAGTTCCGCTCCGAGATCGGCATCCTGGTGCTCCCGATCCCGGCCGCGCTGGTCGCGGCGGCCACAGGCGCGATCATTCTTGCTCCGGCTGCGGCCGCAGGCGTCTGGCTTCTCACTATTCCCTGGCGCTTTCCGCAGGGCGCGCCGCAGGACACGACCGTCGCCACGCTAATGGCCGACTGGAGAGCCTCCCCCGTCCGCGGACGCGCGGTGCGTCTCAAGGGCGAGCCGATCGGACGTGCGGTCGCCGGCTCCGCCATCGGCGAGGACCTTCTCTTCGCCGATGGAAGCGGGCGCCTCATCGCCGATTTCCGCTCCATGGCGGGGCCGCTCGGCGACATTTTCGCGGGCCTCGCGCGCGTCAAGAAGCACATCGGCCAAAAGGGCGAGCTCACGGGCTGGTTCCGGCGCGGGATGGGCGGCTATGTCATTCTCTCGCGCCTCGCGACCGGGGCCGGCACGCTGACGGCCAGGCCCTATTTCTGGGACGTCGTGTTCTCGCTCATCGTCATCGCGGCGAGCGGCGCGCTCTGGCTCTACGCGCCGGCTGAGTTGCCTTAGCCGGCTGCGCGCTGCTTGCGGATCCTCAAGTCGTCGACCCAGCGGTAGACCGCGTCGTAGGAGCCGAAGAGATGATGGTCGGCATGGTTGGCGCCGGGGAACGTCACGATCGTCTTGGGCGAACGGGCCGCCCGATGCACGGCTCGCCCCATGGCAACGGGGATTACATCGTCGGCCTCGCCGTGGATGACGAGCAGGGGCGCGCGCACCGCGCCGATGAACCGCATCGTCTCGTAGCGGTCCGTCATCAGCCAGCGCGCCGGGAGGTAGCTATAGTGGAGGGCGGCGAGATCGACCATCGACGTGTACGGGGCGTCGAGGATGAGCCCGCCGATGCGCTTATCCGCCGCCACCTGCACGGCGACGCCCGTGCCCAATAACTCGCCGTAGACGATGATGTCGCTCGGATCGACGCCGGCCGCGACGAGGCGGTCGTAGGCGAGCTTGCCGTCCGCCACGTTGGCGGCCTCCGACGGCGTCCCGGTGCTGCCGCCGAACCCGCGGTAGGTCATCATGAGCACGCCCCAGCCGCGCGTCATGTACTTGCGGATGCGCTCGGCTCTCGCGCCGAAGGAGCCGCCGTTGCCGTGGAAATAGAGGATCGTCGGCGCGCCGGGGCGCGCGGGCCCCCACCAGGCGAGCACGCGCTCGCCGTCGGGCGTCTCGAGCGTGATCTCCTCGACGCCGCCGAGATCGACGCTCGCCGGCGTAATGCGCTCCGTCTCGGGGAAATACATGAGCCGGCGCTGCAGATAGAGCGTCGCGACGTAGAGACCCGCATAGAGCGCGACGAGCGTCGCGGCGATTTTCGCCAGGAGTGCCATCAGGAATTCCCCGCCCGCGCCGTCGAGGCTACCGCTTTCCTATCACGAGACTTCACGAGACGCGCCTCTTGCGAAAAAGCGCCGCGACCCGCAGCCCGCTTAAGCGTTCCTTTACCAACGAGGGCGCTTTCTAGAGATCTAAACGTTTGCGTAGGAATTCCGTCATGCGTCCTCCTCCTCTCACGCGTTGGCTCTGGCGACTTTGCCTCCTCGCGTCTGCCGCCGCTACCGCGGCCTGCAGCTCCCAGATTTCTCAAGACCCGGTCTACACGTCGAGCCTTGCGCCGCACCCCGAGGTGGGCATGGTCCGCGAGCCGCCCCCGCCGCATGTGCAAACGGGCAGTCTCGGACCAACCTACGAGCCGTCCTCACCATATCAGCCGGGATACCGCTGGAGCGAGACGCAGCAGAACCCGACCGGGCCGATCACGCCCTCCCCGCAGCCCTTCAATCCACAGCCGGCGCGCTATCACGCCTATGAGCCGGGCTGGCGCGCGCCGATGCCGCGCACGGGGCTGGCGGCAGACCCCCATGTGATTGAAGTGCGTGAAGGCGAAACGCTCTACGGCATTGCCCATCGCCACGGCGTCTCCGTCGCCGACCTCATCACCGAGAACCATCTTACGGGGGTCAAGATCGACGCCGGCCAGAAGCTCCGGCTCCCCGGCCGCTGAGCTGACTACTGGCTCGAGGCCGACGTGGTCGAGCCGTCGTCGTCGAAGCACCGGAGTAGGTGCGCCTCCCGGTCGGGGCCCGGCAGATGGCCGAAGGGCGAGCCCTTGCTGTTGGCGAAGTAGGGCGCGAAGCCCTCGATGTCGGCGCGGGTCAAGAGGCCGACGTCGCGCCCGCGCTTGATCGCCCAGCAGTCGGCGTCGTTCTCGGACGAAGGCGTCGGATAGAAGGTGTGGCCGAGCACGTGGTGGGCGCACTCGTGCATGTAGAAGAAGGTCTGCATCCTGTCGGGGAGCGTCGCGAGGCGGTCCGGGTCGACGGAGATGATCGGCATGCGGGTGATGATCCAGGCGCGTGCCACGTCGCCGAGCTGGGTCTGGCGAACGGTGCGCACGGCGACGCCGCGAAAGTCCTGGCAGCGCATCGGCAAGCCGCCGATCACGGGCTCCATTTCGAGCCCCTCACCGTGCGCGAGGCCGCCCCACAGCACCAATCCCAGAGCAGCGATGGAAGAGAGAAACCCCCTCACGAGCCACCTTTCACGAGCGCGCCGACGCGTCACGAGTCGGACATGAGGCTAGAGTTTAAGCGCGCCCCGGCGCAAGGGGATAAGTCGTGAGCGGCTGAAATACACCGCAGGAAGGCGTGATCCCGAAGGCGGGCCCGAAATTGGCGCGCTCGCCCTGTCGGTCAATCACATGTCGCTGAATTCGCGGTTCAGGGCGGGATGCTGAATGGTAAGGACGCGCACCTCACCCTCGGCATCATCCACGGTGTAATAGATGATATACGAATACCGCCGCGTTACGACCTTGCGCACTCCGGCGATGCTTTGACGACGCCCGGCTCGAGGAAATAAGGCGAGGACCTCAAGGGAATTCAGAATCGCATCCCTTACTCGCACCGCCCCCGCGTGACTGCGTTGATTGAGGTAGTCCGCAATGCTGCCAAGATCATCCGCTGCGCGCTTCGTCAGCCGGACCTTCATCCTCCGAAGCGGCGGAACGCTGCGGCGACCTCCTCGGCGGACGCGAGCTCTCCCCGCTTCACCTGCTCCAATCCTTCGAGGACCGATGTGAGATGAGCCGGATCGATTGTTTCAGGCGAGTCACTTCCAGTCATCGCAAGCATCATGCTCGCAATCTTGTCCTGTTCCTCGGCTGAGAGGGCGCGCACGGCTCCAAGGGCCTGATCGAGAAGCTTTGTCATGGCAAAAGTATAGCACAAGGCGTGGAGCGAGGTAGGCCCTCAGTGCCCCATGGACTTGCCGATCTCCTCCGTCATCTTCTTCGCGTCGCCCAAGAGCATCATCGTGTTGTCGCGATAGAAGAGCGTGTTGTCGATGCCGGCGTAGCCCGAGGCGAGGCTGCGCTTATTGAACATGACGGTCCCGGCCTTCCACACCTGCAGCACCGGCATGCCGTAGATCGGCGACTTGGGGTCGTCCTCGGCTGCCGGGTTCGTCACGTCGTTGGCGCCGATGACGTAGGCCACGTCGGCCTGCTGGAACTCGTTGTTGATGTCCTCTAGCTCGAACACCTCGTCGTAGGGGACGTTGGCTTCGGCAAGGAGCACATTCATGTGCCCCGGCATGCGCCCGGCGACGGGATGGATCGCGTACTTCACCTCGACGCCCGCCTTCTTCAGCTGATCGGCCATCTCGCGGAGCGCATGCTGGGCCTGCGCCACCGCCATGCCGTAGCCCGGCACGATGATGACCTTCTGGGCGTTCTTCATGATGTAGGCGGCATCCTCCGCCGAGCCGAGCTTCACCGGCTTCTGCTCGCCGCCGGCCGGGCCCGCCACCTCGCCGCCGAAGCCGCCGGCGATGACGGAAATGAAGCTCCGGTTCATGCCCTTGCACATGATGTAGGAGAGGATCGCGCCCGACGAGCCGACGAGGGCGCCGGTGATGATCAGCGCAATGTTGCCGAGCGTGAAGCCGATGCCGGCGGCGGCCCACCCCGAGTAGGAGTTGAGCATCGAGATGACGACCGGCATGTCGGCGCCGCCGATCGGGATGATGATGAGGCCGCCGAAGACGAGGGCTATTATCGTGATGGCCCAGAACAGCCACGGGTCTCCGCCCGAGAGGCAGAATTGATAGATGAGCCACACCATGGCGAGAAACAGCGCGAGGTTCACGGCGTGGCGCATGGGCAGGGTGATCGGCGCGCCCGACATGCGCCCCGAGAGCTTCGCAAACGCGATCACCGAGCCCGTGAACGTGATGGCACCGATGGCGAGGCCGAGCCCCATCTCGAACAGGCTCGCCGGTGCGATGTCGCGCGGAGCCCCGATTCCGAACGCCTCGGGCGCGTAGAGCGCCGCGGCGGCAACGAAAACTGCCGCAAGTCCGACCAGAGAATGGAACGCCGCGACCAGCTCCGGCATCTGCGTCATCGGGATTCTGCGCGCGATATAGGCGCCGATGCCGCCGCCGACGCCAAAGCCGGCGGCTATCAAGATCCAGGTCAAGGCTTGCTGCGGGTTGGAGACGGCGAGCGTCGTCAGGATGGCGAGGCCCATGCCGACCATGCCGCGGAGATTGCCCCTCCGCGACGTCTCTGGGTGCGAAAGCCCGCGCAGCGCCAGGATGAACAGCACCCCTGAGACGAGGTAGAGGAGCGCGACGAGGTTGGGCGAAAGTTGGGGCATGGCGTATACGGGGGAAGACCCCCCAACCTCCGAATCTCAAGAACGTCCCCCTCTCCCCGCTCGGGGAGAGGGTTGGGGTGAGGGGCAGCAACGGATCGCAGCGCAAGTTCCTGCCCCTCACCCTAGCCCTCTCCCCATGAAGGATGGGGAGAGGGGAGCATGACTACTTCTTCCCGTCTTTCTTCTTGTACATGGCGAGCATGCGCTGCGTGACGAGGAAGCCGCCGAAGATATTGACCGAGGCCATCGTCAGGGCGAGGAAGCCGAAGATGCGCGCAGCGAGCGTGCCGGTCATTATCGCCTCGACGCCGACGGCGAGCAGCGCGCCGACGACGATCACCGAGCTGATGGCGTTGGTTACGCTCATGAGCGGCGTGTGGAGTGCGGGCGTCACGCTCCACACGACGTAGTAGCCGACGAAGATCGCCATCACGAACACCATGAGGCGATAGATCGAGGGATCCACGATCCCACCCACTCCCTCGCTTGCGAGCGCGCTCTGATCGAGAGCGAAAACCGCAATCGCCGTGAGCATGGCCAGTTTAAGTGTATTCATACGGAGCTCCCTCATGCGGCAGTCTCGCGGACAAGGCTCGGGTGGACGATGCGCCCGCCCTTGGCGACGAGCGTGCCCTTGATGATCTCGTCGTCCCAGTTGACGCGCAGCGCCTTCTCCTTCTTGTCGATCATGAGCTCGAGGAAGGCGAGCAGGTTCTTAGCGTAGAGGCTCGAGGCATTGACCGGCACCGAGCCCGCGAGATTGAGGGGCCCGGCGATCTTGACCCCGTCGACCTCGATCGTCCGGCCGGCCGCGGTCGCCTCGCAGTTTCCCCCGCGCTCGGCGGCAAGATCGACGATGACGGAGCCCGGCTTCATGGTCTCGACCATCGCCTGCGTGATGAGACGCGGGGCCGGGCGGCCGGGGATCAGCGCCGTGGTGATGACGATGTCCTGGGCCTTGATGTGGGAGGCGATGAGCTCGGCCTGCTTCTTCTGGTACTCGGCCGACATCGGCTTGGCATAGCCCGCCGCCGTCTGGGCCTCCTTGAATTCATCGTCCTCGACGGCGATGAACTTGGCGCCGAGCGAGGCCACCTGCTCTTTGGTCGCCGGGCGCACGTCGGTTGCGGACACGATCGCGCCCAGCCGGCGCGCGGTGGCGATCGCCTGCAGGCCCGCCACTCCCACTCCCATGATGAACACCTTGGCCGCCGGCACCGTGCCCGCCGCCGTCATCATCATCGGCAGCGCCTGGCCGAACATGGAGGCCGCATCGACCACCGCCTTATAGCCGGCGAGATTGGCTTGGCTCGACAATACGTCCATCGACTGGGCGCGGCTGATGCGCGGCATGAACTCCATCGAGAAGAGCGCCGCGCCCGACTGCGCGGCAAGCTCGAGCTGGGGCCGGTCGCCAAAGGGATCGAGCATCGCCGCGACTATGGCGCCAGGCTTCAGCGATTTCATCTCCTCGAGGCTCGGGCGGCGCACCTTGAGCAGGATGTCGGCATCGGCGAGCGCGTCGCGCGCCGTGGCCACGATCTGGGCCCCCTGCGCTTTCAAGGCTTCATCGGAAAACCGGGAGCGCTCGCCGGCCCCCGCCTCGACCTTGACGGTCGCGCCGAGAGCGACGAGCTTCTTTACGGTCTCGGGAGAGACCGCAACGCGAGGCTCATCTTCTGCCTCCGCGGTAACGGCGATCGTGACCATCGGGCACACACACGAACTTCACGAGCGCCATGGGCTCCGGCGGCGCCGGGCCTAGGTGAGCGCCTCGGAGGGTTCTCAGACCAGGAAGTAGGCCATGCCGGCGAGCAGCACGACGAGAAAGGCGATCAGATATTTCGTGAGCCGCAGAAACCCCTCGTAGGTCTCGAGATGCTGCGCGTAGTCCATGGCCGAACTGCCGCCTGACGTGTCGATGCTCATGCCAGCCCCTCCCGGTGCGTTGATTGGTCTTGAGCTTGGTAACGTAACGGATTGATCCCTTCAAGAGCCTCGCCCTTGCCGATTGGGAGGAGCGAGGCACCCCGGCCCCATTGCCGGCCCAATCGGCTGCCAAGAGCGAAGGCGTCCCCAATTGAGGGGGCTCCCGGGTCGCAGCACGTGCCGAATTTGGCTCAGATACAGAAATCCACGCCGGCCCGGCTGGTCATGGCTGCAGCGGGGGCGGCATTCCTTGGCGGCCTGGGCTCGGCCCTCGCGCTCGAGGAGCCCCCCGACGAGATGCCCGCCCTCAAGGCCTGCGAGAAGAAGGCCTGCACGATGTTTCTCGAGAAGCCCAAGGCGGGCGACGATCTCACCTGCAAGATCTCGAAGACCTGGGCACGCTCGAGCATCAAGGGCGGCGAGCAGAAGGGCGTGTCCTGGGGTTTCGGAGACGCGCGCTGCACGGTCGACGTGAAGCTCGCCCGTGCCGACGTCGTGGCCGCGCTGACCAAGCCCGCGCACACGATCGTCTCGCCGCCGGTCATCGTCTCGTGCATCATCGAGCGCTCTGATGCTGCTCACCCGGTGACGGCGAAGGCCACGCCCAAGCTCGTGTTCAAGAACGGGCGCGCCGACAAGGTCTGGATCAACTTGAAGGAGCTCGACGGCCCCGACGACATCAAGGGAACGATCTGGATCACCGCAAAGCTCGAGGACAGCCTCGGCATCTTCCACAAGAGCCTCATCAAGGAGATCAACAAATTCATCTACAAGAAGTGCCCGAAGAACTACGGTCCGCAGGCCGTGGCCAAGGCCAAGCCTAAGGCTAAGGCCAAGCCGAAACCTGCCGGCGTCGCGGCAAACGCGCCGGCGCCCCCCAAGCCCGCTGAGGCAGCCAAGGCCCAGCCTCCGCCGCCCTCCAAAGATCAGGCAGCCACCAAGCCATGAGACACACTTCCTTATCCGCCGCGCTCCTCGTTGCCCTCCTCGCCGGATTGCCGGCACCTGTGCAAGCGGCCGCTGAGCCGCCCGTGCCGCTCGAGAAGAACTGCTTCTTCCAGTTGCTCAAGACCAAGAGCGACGTCATCGACTGCCTGCATCCGACCTGGCTTACGCCCGAGGAGCGCGCCGATCTCGAGCGCGTCTCGCGCGGCCTCGTCAGGGACGCGAGGTGCCAGGTTGCGGTGCGCATCGAGCGGCGGGTCGTCGACACGGCGCTGAGCGAAACCGACTTCGTCTTCGAGGCGCCGCCGCAGCCCGTCTCCTGCGAGGTGACGACAAGGTCGGGCGCAACCCCGATCACGGCCACGTTCGCGCCCCGCGTCGTGTTCAAGGGCGGTGTGGCGGTGGAGGCGACGCCGGGCCTCGCCAACGTTCAGGGCGTGAACCCCTATCTCGCCTGGCCGGTCGTGCACTACGTCAATCACGCGCCGCGCATCCGCGGCGCCATGCTGCTGATGATCAACGCCTTCCGGCAACGGCCCGCGGAACTCGCCGACGAAGCCCCTCATTGACCAGATAGTGCGTCAATTCGAAATCCAGCAATGGATGGAGTCCGGGCGCCCCATGTAATCGGCGCCCAAGCGGCACGGCTTGGCAGAGACGCATTACAGCGGGTGGTTTATGGATATTGTGTGCGGGCTGACTAAGCCTTTTGCCTGAACCACGTGGCTTATGACATCTGATCTGACCTTGTCCGGACGACGCGTTGTCATTACCGGCGCCGGCCGAGGATTGGGCCGAGCGCTCGCGATCACGGCGGCTGATCATGGTGCCGACCTCGTTCTCCTCGGGCGCAATCTGGCGGCCCTACAGGCCGTAGCCGACGCAATCAGATCCCGCAGCGACCGCGACCCCACGATCGTGGAGTGCGACTTGGCGCAACCGGACAGCATCAAAGAGGCATGCCGGATCGTGCTGGCTGCGACCCCGGTTATCGATGTGCTTGTCAACAATGGAGCGCCCTGGCTGCCTGGCAGCATCATGGAACTGACCGAGGCGGAAATCGTCACCACTGTCGCGGCATCAGTCTCCGGCACGATTCTCGTTACGAAAGGGCTGCTGCCGGGCCTTATGCAGTCAACCGCCGCCGACATCGTGACCATCGTCTCTACGGCAGGGTGGGCCGGTTGGGACATCGGTGACGCGTCGGCGGTGTTCCACGCCGCAAAGCATGGTCAGTCCGGATTCAGCGATCGATTGCGCCACGAATTGAAAGGCCAAGGCATACGCGTTGCTGCAATCTACCCGCCAGATTTCGACAACGTGGACCCTCTGGACCCGGATTGGTACGACGCGCGCGGCCTAGCCGCGAGAGGCAAGCTTACCAACCGCGAAGTCGTCGCGACCGTGCTGTTCGCCATCACCGCGCCCCGAGCCTGCGCCTACCCGATCATCATCCTCGACAATATGCCCCCGCAATGATCGCTGCCCGGTGCTCATTGCGCCTCCGGAAGCTGAAATTCCAACTCAGGCAGTGCCGTTGATCGTGGTCACTTCGCGCATGGGCGATCGAGTGCTAGACTGCCTTTCACGGGGGGCCGGAAAAAGCGGCCACGGCCGTGGGGCGTGGACGCATCTCGTTTGGAAACGAAGGAGGTCCGCCATGAAGGTGAAGGAAGCGATGCACAAGGGCGTCGAGTGGGTTCCCCCCACGACACCGATCACCAAGCTCGCCGAGCTCATGCTGAAGCACGACATCGGTTCCATCCCCATCGGCGAGGACGACCGCCTGATCGGCATGGTGACCGATCGCGACATCGTCGTGCGCGGGCTCGCCAACGGCGGCGACCCGAAGACGCTGACTGCCCGCGACGTGATGACGAAGGGCATCGTCTGGTGCCGCGACGACGAGGATCTCGACGAGGCGACGCGCACCATGGAGCAGAAGCAGATCCGCCGTCTCCCCGTCATCAATCGCAGCAAGCGCATGGTCGGCATGCTGAGCCTCGGCGACATCTCGGAGGCCTGCGACGAGGAGATGTCGGGCGAGGTGCTGCAGGCGGTCTCCGCCCACCATTGACTTGCCGGAGGGACGCGGCGCGCCTCCGTCAGGAGCGCGCGCCCGCGCCTGCCTGCTTCGCTATTTCGAGTAGACGATGCGCTGGAGATGGCCATTGCTGTAGCGCGACGACTTCTTCCTCTTGCGCACCTCGCCGGGAAGGGCGCCGACCGAGATTTCTTCGTCCTTCTCGCCGGTCGAGTGCAGGGCGTACCCATAGCCGCGCGGAAAGGCCGGCGAGACGTCGATGAACGTCAGCGGCTCCTGAGCCGCATCGAATAGGGCTGTGGGAATGCGCGACATGAAGATCGGCTCTTGCTTTTCGTCGCTGCCGGGGACGGAAGCGATGTCGCCGTCATTCAGGAGGTAGCCATCGGGATGGGTCTGCGCACTCGCGAAGCTCTTGGCCTTGAGCGTGTCCTGCATGAGCCGGTCAATGGCCTGGCCGAACTCGCGTTGTAGCCTAGTCGTAGCGGACGACAGTTTCCTGCCCGTCGTCATGGAGTAGCGCCAGTTGCAATCGAGGAACGGCGTGCCGTTCTTGAAGCAGTCGGGCACGGCGAGCGGAAGCTCGTTTGTGGGGGCTTGGTTTGATTGGATGCCAAGGTCGATGACCTGCTCGTAGGTCAACGATTTGAAGTCACCGCGCTTGGCCGCCGCGATCGCGCGCTCGAGCTCTTCCTTGCTTTTGAACACACCGACTACGGTGATCATCTGCTCATAGAGCGCTTCCTTGCTCTTTGGCGCGCCCTCGGGGATCAAGTACGCATATCTCTCGACGAACGTGTCGGCGTCCAGCGCCGCAATGGCCTGGTCGCGCGTCGTCGTGTCCTCGAGCACGGCGAACGTCGGCATGCGCTCGCCCGTCTCGGGATCGAAGTAGGGGAAGCTAACGAGGGCAAGGCAAAGGCTCTCGCGGGTGAAACCCTTCGCCTTGTAATGAGCTAGAAACACATCGGAGACTGAGAACCAGTAGCCGCCCTCGTCGTTGTAGGCATAGCAGGCGTTGGGGAATGTCGGCTTGGGAGCGGTCTCGCCCGCGCCGTAGGTTAGGCCGACGGAGAGGCCCAAGGGCTCGAGGTCGGCGCGCGTATCGAAGACGATGGGGTATTCGACAGCCGGCTCGGCCGATGCGGCGACGGCCCACCACATGACAGCAGCTAAAGACGCCGCAACCGCGACCGGCACAAATCGTCCGCTCATTGCATCCTCCTCATAAATCCCGTCGATCGGCCGGGCATTAGTTCTCATCCGGCGACGTCTTAGGAAATAGCTCCTCGACGATTCCGAGGCGGTCCAGCAGCTGAAAGGTAATGGCCTTGCTCTCGAGACTGTATGTTCTCATGAGCTTTTCGAGCGCGCCCCTCGTCTCCTCGTCCATCTCGCCGCTATCTGTCACGCCGACGTAGCCCGCCTTGCGCAAAGCGTTCTGCAGGATCTTCACGCGCCAAGGCTTCTCGTCGAAGATCTGCGTGAGATCGAGCTCGGTGTACGAAACGAGAGCCTGCCGATTGCCCTGTTCGAATGATCTCCTCAGCCAATAGACGCCCTCCTTCATGTTGTAGGGCGTGCCCGTACCCTCCATGTTGACGGTGGCCAGGTAGTATTGCGCCCAGTCGTTGCCGAGCTCCGCCGCGCGCCGGTAAAGACCGATTGCCTCCTCGAGTTGGCCGGCACGCTCGAGCGTGCGCCCATAGTTGTGCATGAGGCGGGGGCTCGCCGGAAAGCGCGCCAAGTCCGCCTCGCACGCCGGCAGCGCCTTGGCGACGTCGATCTCCTCGAACTCGATTCCCTTGACCGAGACGTCGTTGTCGGGCTCGGCGGCGAGGACGTCGCAGAGGAGCGGCTTGGGGCGCGACACGAGGTAGAGCGGACCCGTCAAGGCGTGTCGGTATTCGGGGTGCTGGCGCCCTGCCGTCTCGGCGAGCACGCTGCGCGAGGCGCGCTGCAGGATGGAGTTGAACTCGGCGTCGGCGTTGGCGAGCGCCTCGCCGAGCGCCCGCGCATAAGGGCCGTTCGCTCCGCTCCCGTCGCTCGCCGTCGTCTGAGGCTGCGTCGCATAGCCGACGAGAAGTCCGTGCGTTCCTTCCGGCAAGCCTCGGCCGTCGACCGTCTCGATGTTGATCGGCGCGAGCCCGATGCCGATCGCCCGGCCGGGAAGCGCCGCCTTGAGGCGGGCCGCGAAGGGATTGTCGCGGCAGGCGTCGAGAAGCAGGACGCGCGCCTTGGCGGCCCCTGCAAGGTCCTTGATCAGGGTGCCGATGGGGTAGAGCTGAGCGATGACGTCGGCCTTTGCGGCGTCGAAATCGACCGGCACGATATAGTTCTCGCTATCGATCTGCACGGCGTGGCCGGCGTAGTAGACGAGGGCGATGTCCGAGCCCTTGGCCGCGGCAGGAAACGCCGCGATCGCTTGTTGCAGCTCGGGCAGCGCGGCATTCTTGACCTCGGTCACGGCGAAGCCTGCGGCCTTGAGACGCGGCGCGACGACATTGAGGTCGCTGACCGGGTTCTTGAGCGGGCTTGCGTTGCGATAGGCGCCCAAGGCGATGACCAGCGCCGCCTTTCGGCGCGGGTCGGCGTAGTCGTCGGTAGCTGCTCTCGATTCAAGAACGCCAACGAGAACAAGACTGACGCTTACCGCCGTGAAGCAGGCCAGCCCAGCAAAGGCCCGGCGCATAGCACCCGCGCGAGCAACGGCCATCGGCTGTCCCCCCTACGCACCACTCATAGCTCCGGCAGCGGCATTTCTAGCATTAGGAAGGAGACACGAGAAGTCCGCGCGGAACGCTCACGCGCCGCCTTGAGGCGCCCCGCGAGAACTCGGTCAGCGGAAAGAAGCGGCCGCCGCTCCAGAGGCCCAGCGTGTCGTGCCCGTCGACAGGCTCCCTCACCGCGAGCCCGACCAGCTCATGGTAGTTGGCGCGCGTCAGGAGCGCTTCGAGACCGTCACGCACGAGCAGGTAGGGCTTGAGGCCGCCTTCGGGCGGCGATGCGACGAAGCGCAGAGGGTGCTCGGGGCCCGCGGTTACGACGTCGTCCACGTTGGTGCGAAAGGTGAGCGTCTGCTCGCGCCCCTCGCCCGCAACCTCCATGCCGACGGCGAGGAACGGCGCATCGTCGACGGCGATGTCCACCTTCTCGACCGGCGTCACGAGATAGTAGCGCCCGCCCGCCTCGCGTCTCAGAACGCTGGCGAAGAGCTTGACGAGCGCGAGCCGGCCGATGGGGCTTCCCTGGTAGAGCCAGGTTCCATCGGCGCGGATCCTGAGGCCGATGTCGCCGCAGTAGGGCGGGTTCCATGTGCTCGGCCCGCCGCGTGCGCTCCGGCCCCTTTCGGCCGCGTGCCGCGAGATTTCGTCGAGCCCCATGCTTCGAAACCTTCCGCTATATTTGCCGGGGCTTCCCGGGACGGATGTCTTACGTAGTGTTAACTTGACCCCTTACGGCCCCAAGTCGAACAACTTTCCCTTCATAAAGCGAACAATATCGACAGCACACAGTTTCCTCCTCTGTGAACCGGGCTATAGTCGAGGCATGAGCACCTTAACCCAGACCGACGAAACGATCGTCCCTCGGCTCGAAGCCGCCGCAGAGCGCGTGCAGCGCGCGCACAAGGCGACGGCAGCAGTCATCTTCGGCCAGGACGTCGTTATCGAGCATACGCTGATCACGCTGCTCTCGGGCGGGCATGCGCTCCTGATCGGCGTTCCAGGCCTCGCCAAGACGCTGCTCGTCGAGACGCTCGGCAAGGTTCTCGGCCTCGAGGCCAAGCGCATCCAGTTCACCCCCGACCTCATGCCGTCCGACATCATCGGCTCCGAGGTCTTGGACGAAAGCCCGGGCCAGCGCCGCTCGTTCCGCTTCATCAAGGGCCCGATCTTCACCCAGCTCCTCATGGCGGATGAGATCAACCGCGCCTCGCCCAAGACGCAATCGGCCCTCCTGCAGGCGATGCAGGAGCACCACGTCACCGTCGCCGGCGCCCGACACGACGTGCCCGCGCCCTTCCACGTCCTCGCGACCCAGAACCCACTCGAGCAGGAGGGCACCTACCCGCTGCCCGAAGCGCAGCTCGACCGCTTCCTGCTCCAGATCGACGTCTCCTATCCCGATCTCCCGGCCGAGCGGCGGATGCTCTATGCGACGACCGGCACCGACGAGCGCAAGGTCGAGGCCGTGCTGACGGGGACCGAGCTCATGGCGATCCAGCGCCTCGTGCGCCAGATCCCCGTCCCCGACAAGGTCGTCGAGGCGATCCTGAAACTCGTGCGCGCGGCGCGCCCGGGCACCGGCGCCGATCCCGACACCGACCGCTTCGTCGCCTGGGGCCCCGGCCCCCGCGCAAGCCAGGCGCTCATGCTCGCCGTGCGCGCCAAGGCCCTGATCGAGGGGCGCCTCGCCCCCTCCGTCGACGACGTGATCGCGCTCGCCGAGCCGACGCTCAAGCATCGCATGGCCTTGTCGTTCGCGGCGCGCGCCGAAGGACAGGACCTCTCCGCCCTCATCTCCCGCCTCGCGGGGGCTCTGGAGTAGGAGGAATGGCGATAGCCGGCTGGCACCGAGCGGCGCGCGTTTCAGCTAGCGGCACGGTTCAGGCGCTCGAGCACGACGCGCGGGCGCTCGCCGACCGTCTCCCCGATCTTCTGCTGGAAGCTGACCGCATCGCCTCCACCGTCGCGCACGGCATCCACGGCCGCAGGCGGTCTGGCCCCGGCGAGACCTTTTGGCAGTTCCGCCAGTACGAGCCGCAGGACGCGGCCCAACTCATCGACTGGCGCCGCTCGGCGAGCTCCGATCACCTCTACGTTCGCGAGCGCGAGTGGGAGGCGGCGCACACGATTTGGCTTTGGCCCGATCTCTCCCCCTCGATGAGCTTCCGCAGCCACCTTGCGCCCGTCACCAAGCGCGACCGCGCCGTCGTCCTCATGCTCGCCGCGGCCGAGCTCCTGGTCAGGAGTGGCGAGCGTGTCGGGCTCCTCGGCGTCACGCAACCGACAGCGAGCCGGCGCGCGACGAGCCGCATCGCGGAAGCAATCGCTGCCCATGAGACGAGCGCGGCTCTCGCCGAGAGCCGCCCGCCGAGAGCCCGTGTCGGACGTTTCTCGGGAGCCGTCCTGTTCAGCGATTTCCTCGATCCCATCGAGGACCTGCGCGAGCCGCTCGAATGGCTGGCCGCGACCGGGGTGTCGGGCCACCTGGTCCAGGTGCTCGACCCGGCCGAGGAGACGCTCCCCTACGAAGGGCGCACCGAGTTCGTCGGGCTCGAAACGGGAGAGAGCTGGATTGCCGATCGCGCCGAGAGCCTCAGGGTGCGCTACAAGGCCAAGCTCGCGGCGCACCGCGCCGAGCTGGTGGCGCTCGCGACGCGTCTCGGCTGGTCGGTGCTCGTCCATCACACGGACCGGCCGGCCACCGAGCCGCTCCTCACCCTCATCATGCGGCTCGAGCGCAAGGACGGCGGCTACCGCTGGCAAATGCCGCTGGCGCCGCTCGCGAAGGAGGGTGAATGAGCCTCGGGGCCCTGGCATTTCTCAATCCCTGGCTGCTCGCGGCGCTCGCGAGCCTGCCTATCATCTATTGGCTGCTCCGCACCGTCCCCCCGCGCCCGAAGCAGGTCGAGTTTCCGCCGACCCGCATCCTCGTCGGCCTCGAGAACCGCGAGAAGACTCCGGCGAAGACGCCATGGTGGCTGCTCCTCATCCGCCTCCTCGCCGCCGCCCTCGTCATCCTGGCCCTCGCCGAGCCCGTCCTCAATCCCTCGCGCGGTTCTGCGCTTGTGGGAACGGGACCCGTCGTGCTCGTCGTCGACAACGGGTGGGCGTCTGGCTCCGGGTGGACCGAGCGCATGGTGATGGCCGAGCGCATCATCGCCGAGGCTCAGGCGCAGAGCCGACCCTTGGTCGTCGCGTCGACGGCCGCCGGCGCCAAGGCGCGCACGTTCAAGCTCGAGGCGCCGAGCGAGGCGCGCTCGACGCTGGCCGCGCTCGAGCCCCAGCCGTTCGCGCCGGACCGCAAGGCGACACTCGCCGCCCTCGAGACCGCGCTCGCGCAAGGCGGCGGGGCGGCCCAGCGCAGCATCCTTTGGCTGAGGGACGGCATCGACCACGACGGGGAGGCAGCGAGCTTCGGCGAGGGGCTCAAGGCGCTCGCCGCGGGCGGCGGTCTCACCGCGGTCGACGTGACGCCGGGCCACGAGGCCCTCGGCCTCACCGCCGGCGTCTCCGCCAACGGCAAGCTCGCCATCAAGGTCCTGCGCACGGACGGAGGCCCGCGCGAGGGCGCTATCCACGCCTTCTCCGCCCGCGGCCAGCGGCTCGGGGAAGCTCCTTTCAAGCTCGGCGCGGGCGAGACGTCGACCGAGCTCGCCTTCGAGCTCCCGCTCGAGATCAGAAACCAGGTGACGCGGGTCGAGATCGCGGGCGAGCGCTCGGCGGGCGCGGTGAGCCTCCTCGACGGACGCTCGCGCTGGCAGCGGGTCGGCCTCATCTCGGGCGAGGGCCAGGAGAAGTCGCAGCCGCTATTGGGCCCGCTCTACTACATCGAGAAGGCAATTGCGCCATTCGCCGAGATCGTCCGGCCCAAGGACCAGAACCTCGCCCAGGGCATCGAGGAGATCTTCAAGGAGAACGCCAGCGTGCTGGTCCTCGCCGACATCGGCACGCTGGCCGGCGAGGTGAAGGAGGAGGTCGACGACTGGGTGAAGCGCGGCGGCGTGCTCGTGCGCTTTGCCGGGGCCCGCCTCGAGAAGGGCGGCGACGATCTTCTCCCCGTGGCGCTGCGCACGGGCGGGCGCACGCTCGGGGGCGCGCTCTCGTGGTCGACGCCGCAGCCCCTCGCCCCGTTCGAGGATTCGAGCCTCTTTGCCGGTCTGACCATTCCCCCCGACGTGGCGATCAGCCGCCAGGTGCTGGCCGACCCGGCCCTCCTCACGCCCGAGGTCAAGGTGTGGGCGCGCCTCCAGGACGGCACGCCCCTCGTCACGGCTGCGAAGCGCGGCGACGGCGAGCTCGTGCTCTTTCATGTGACGGCCAATTCCGACTGGTCGAACCTCCCGCTCTCGGGCCTCTTCGTCGAGATGCTGCAGCGGATCACCACGCTCGGCGGCCTCGGCGGCGCCGGAGGCGATGCGACGGGGGCGGGTGACGAGGCCGTGGCGGTCGCGGCCGACGTTCTCGCTCCTGTCCAGACGCTCGACGGGTTCGGCGCGCTGAGAGCCCCGCCTCCGACAGCCGAGGCCATACCGGCGGCCAAGATCGCCGACACGCCCGCGAGCCTCGAGCACCCGCCCGGCTACTACGGGCCGCCGGCAAGCCCGCGCTCGGTCAACGTGCTCGGACCGAAAAGCGCGCTCAATGCCCTGCCGCCGGCGCCGCAAGGAGCGGAGCGGCGCGCCTACGAAAGCGAGGCCTCCGTGCCGCTGATGCCCTGGTTGCTCGCAGCGGCGCTTCTCCTTCTGCTCATCGACATCGCCGCGGTGATCGCCCTGCAATTGGGCGGACTGCCGCGCCGCGGCACGTGGATGAGGACGCGCACCGCCTCTTTCGTCCTCCTCGCCGCCGGCCTCGCGCTCACGGGGCTTCCCGCGGCGCTTCTGGCGCAGACGCTGCCCGGCCGCTCGGGGGCCGGGCCGGAAAGCGCCGAGTCCGCAGCAAGCAACGACGCCGTTGCCCAGAAGGCGACGGAGAAGGTCACGCTCGCCTACGTCGAGACGGGCGACGAGGCGGTCGACCAGGCGAGCCGCCTCGGCCTCGCCGGGCTCTCGCGCGTCCTTGCCGTGCGCACCGCACTCGAGCCCGGCGAGCCGATGGCCGTCGACATCGTGCGCGACGAGATCGTGTTCTTCCCGGTCATCTATTGGCCGGTGATCGAGACGGCCAAGCCCCTTCCCCAGCGCACGCTCGCCAAGATCGACGCCTACATGAAGCAGGGCGGCATGATCATCTTCGACACGCGCGACGCGGGCTCGGCGGTCCCTGCCGGCGGGCAGATCGGGGGCCGCAACGGGCCGGCGCTCCAGCGTCTTATCGGCGCGCTCGACCTGCCGCGCATCGAGCCCGTCCCCGAGACCCACGTGCTCACCAAGTCGTTCTATCTCCTGCGCTCGTTTCCCGGCCGCTGGGACAGCGGTCAGCTCTGGGTCGAGGCGGACACCGAGAGCGACGAGGAAGGCCGCAAGGCGCGCCGGGCCGACGGCGTGACCTCGATCCTCATCACGTCGAACGACTTCGCCTCGGCGTGGGCGCTCGATTCCACCGGCCGCCCGCTCTACCCCGTCGTGCCCGGCGGCGAGAACCAGCGCGAGCTCGCGCTGCGCTCAGGGATCAACATCGTCATGCATGCGCTGACCGGCAACTACAAGGCCGACCAGGTGCACGTGCCCGCGCTCCTCGAACGCCTCGGCCAATAAGGATCGCATGAGCTGGTCGATCGACATCGCGCCGTCCTTGCCCGAGCCCCTCCTCTGGGTCGCCGGCGCCGCGGCCGTCGCTCTCGTTCTCCTGCTTATCGTGAGGCGGAGCCGCGGCGCGTTTCTGCGGGCGGCCGCCCTTGCCGCGCTCTTCGCAGCCCTCCTCAATCCGACGCTACGCCAAGAGGAGCGCGATCACCTTCCCAACATCGCCATCGTCGTCCTCGACGAGAGCTCGAGCCAGACGCTCGCCAAGCGCCCCGAGCAGACGCAAGCCATCCGCGCCGACCTAGAAGCTAAGCTCGCGAAAATCTCGAACCTCGAGGTGAAGTGGGTGACCGGCGCCAAGCCCGGCTCCGCGGCGGGGCAAGGCACGCAGCTTTTCGCCGAGCTCAACAAGGCGCTCGCCGACACGCCCCCCGACCGCCTCGCGGGCGTCATCCTCGTCACCGACGGCCAGGTCCACGACGTGCCGAAGCAGGCCTCGGCGCTTGGCTTCGAGGCCCCGGTGCATGCCCTCCTCACCGGGGCGCCCGGCGAGTTCGACCGGCGCATCGAGGCCTTGACGGTGCCGCGCTACGGCCTCGTCGGCCAGTCGCGCGACATCGAGATCGCCGTGCGCGAGACCGGACGGAAAACCGCCGAGCAGAGCGGCGTGACCCTGAAGGTCCGCCGCGAAGGGCGCCCCGACGAGACGGTGCGCGCCGAGATCGGCCACAGGGTCAAGATCGACATGCCGTTCCCGCACGCCGGCACCAACATCCTCGAGGTCGAGCTCGAGACCGCGCCGGGCGAGCTTACCCCCGCCAACAACCGCCTCGTCGTCGTCGCCGAGGGCGTGCGCGAGAACCTGCGCGTCCTCCTCGTCTCGGGCGAGCCGCATGCCGGCGAGCGCACGTGGCGCAATCTCTTGAAGTCGGACGCCGCCGTCGATCTCGTGCACTTCACCATTCTGCGCCCGCCCGAGAAGCAGGACGGCACGCCGATCAATCAGCTCTCGCTCATCGCCTTCCCGACCAAGGAGCTGTTCTCGGACAAGATCCAGGATTTCGACCTCATCATCTTCGATCGCTATCAGCACCGGGGCATCCTGCAGCTCATCTACTACGACAACATCTCGCGCTACGTGGACAACCACGGGGGCGCGCTCCTCATCGCCGCCGGCGACGACTACGCGAGCCCGGCGAGCCTCTACCGCACCCCGCTCGCGCCCGTCTTGCCGGCGGCCCCGACGGGGCGCGTCCTCGAGGAGCCGTTCAAGGCGAAGATCACGGACGACGGCGTCAAGCATCCGGTGACGCGCGCGCTGCCCGGAGGCGACACGGCGCACGGCGGAGCCAAGCCCACCTGGGGCCGCTGGTTCCGCCAGGCGGAGGTGCGCCCCGACCGCGGCCGCACGATCCTCGAGGGCGCCGAAAACCAGCCGCTCCTTGTGCTCGACCGCAGGGGCAAGGGGCGCGTCGCGCTCCTGACTTCCGACCAGGCGTGGCTGTGGGCTCGCGGCTACGAAGGCGGCGGCCCGCACACCGACCTGTTGAGGCGCCTCTCGCACTGGCTGATGAAGGAGCCCGACCTCGAGGAGGAGCGCCTCGCGGCAACGGCGCGGGGATTGAAGCTCAGCCTCGAGCGCCGCTCGCTCGAGGACAAGGTCGGCCCGGTGACGCTCTCGGGCCCGGGCGGCGACAAGACGGAGGTGACGCTCGCCCCCGATGGTCCCGGCCGCTGGACGACCTCGCTCGACGTGAAGCTCCCCGGACTCTACAAGGCCGAGACCCAGGGGCCCAACGGCATGCTGACCGCGGTCGCCCACGCCGGCGCCGAGGACCCGCGCGAGATGAGCGAGGTGACGGCGACCGAGGAGAAGCTGAAACCCCTCGTCGAGGCCTCGGGCGGCGGCGTGTTCTGGACGCGCACCGCATCGTCCACTGCCGAGCCGGCGGCTGTGACCCTGCCGCGCGTGAGCGTGCTCTCGAATGCGAAGGTGCTCGCGGGCTCCGGCTGGATGGGGCTCAAGGACCGCGACGCGTTCGTCACGCGCGGCGTCAAGCTCACGCCGATGTTCACCGGGCTTCTCGCGCTCGCGGCCCTCCTCATGCTCATGGCCGCCGCCTGGTGGCGCGAGGGGCGCTAGGCGCTAGGTTCTCTTGCGCGGCGTGTATCTTTTATGATACATAGCATGAGAGCCTATGGCCGACAGAATCCCTCTTGTCTTCTTTCGCACCGCTGCCGGAAACGAACCGGTGCGCGAATGGCTGAAGGAGCTGGCGGAGGGAGATCGTCGTGCTGTCGGGCAAGATCTCGAACGGGTGCAACACCGCTGGCCAGTCGGCATGCCACTGGCGCGACCGCTCGGCAAAGGTCTGTGGGAAGTCCGCACGACGCTCGCCGGCAATCGCATCGCGCGGGTGATCTTTTGTTTTCACGATGATGAGCTTGTTGCCCTCAACGGGTTCATCAAAAAGACCCAGAAGGCTCCGCAGGGCGAGCTTGAACTCGCCTTGGCCCGCAGGAAGGAATTGGAGAGATGAGCAAGAAAAAGAAAAGCCCGCGTCACGGGTCCACCCTCGACAGCTTCCTCAAGGAGGAGGGCGTGCTCGATGAGTTTCGGGCCGTGGCCGTCAAGGAGGTCATCGCCTGGCAGATCGGCAAGGCGATGAAAGAGAAGAAGCTGTCGAAGGCCAAGATGGCCGAACTCATGCAGACGAGCCGCGCCCAGCTCGACCGGTTGCTCGATCCCGCGCAGGGCAATGTCACGCTCGAGACCTTGCACCGCGCAGCGCAGGTTCTCGGCCGCGAGCTACGCATCGAGCTCTCATGACGCAACTAAGCGCGCACTCAACTCTCAACCTGCGTGTCTACTCATGGCAGTCGCGTTAGCCCCCATGAGCTGTTCCCTCGGGAACTGTCACGGGCGAAACTGAGCGAGCAGCTCTTTCCCTTTAACCTCCGTCGCAGTGATTGGCTGGATCAGCCTGCCAATCGAATGAGCAGTTGCGCCGGAGATTGCCTCTTGTTTGAGCTTGCGAGCACGCAGTTCCCACCCGTAGCATTCCCCCATCCGGGAACTCGCGGCGCCACCCGGCCGAACCCATCGGCTCGACGGCCGCGACCGAGCCCGCACAGGCTCTACGCGAACATGAACTATCATGCCTATGAGCTGGCCCACACGCTCCTCTCGCCCGTCCGCTTCGGAACCGAAGCGCTGAAGTCGACGCTCAATTCCCCGTTCAACCTCTTCTCGTCGACGCCGTTCGCGCGCAACATGTCGGCCGCCTGCGAGCTGTTCGAGAACGCGACGCGCCGCTACGGAAAACCGATGTTCGGCCTCTCCGAGACGCACGTGGGGGGCATGCGGGTGCCGGTCGCCGAGGAGATCGTCCTCAGGAAGCCGTTCTGCAATCTCCTGCACTTCGACCGCGACGAAAAGGTCGTCGGCAAGCGCTACGATCCCAAGGTGCTGCTCGTCGCCCCGATGTCGGGACACTACGCCACGCTGCTCCGCGGCACGGTCGCGTCCCTCATCCCGGAGCACAACCTCTACATCACCGACTGGGCGGACGCGCGCGAGGTGCCCTTCTACGAGGGGCGCTTCGACCTCGACGACTTCATCGACTACCTGATCGAGTTCATCCGCTTCATCGGCACCAACACGCACGTGATCGCCGTCTGCCAGCCGGCGGTGCCGGCGCTCGCCGCGACCGCGATCATGGCCGCCCTCGACGATGCCTGCCAGCCGGCCTCGATCACGCTCATGGGCGGACCGATCGATACGCGCCGCAATCCCACCAAGGTCAACAATCTCGCCGAAGAGCGCTCCCTCGCGTGGTTCGAGAACAACGTCATCTCGCATGTGCCGTTCGGCAATCCGGGCTTCATGCGCGCCGTCTACCCGGGCTTCATTCAGCTCACCGGTTTCATGACCATGAACCTCGAGCGCCACGTCAATGCGCACGTCGGCCTGTTCAACAACCTGATCAAGGGCGACTGCGACAGCGTCAAACAGCATCGCGATTTCTACGATGAGTATCTCGCGGTCATGGATCTAACCGCCGAGTTCTATCTGCAGACCATCAAGACGGTGTTCCAGGACCACGCGCTGCCGAAGGGCCTGATGATGCATCGCGGCGTCCCCGTCGACTGCAGGGCGATCCGCAAGACGGCGCTGATCACGGTCGAGGGCGAGCGCGACGACATCTGCGGCCTCGGCCAGACCCAGGCCGCCCACGACCTCTGCTCGAACATTCCCGCCGACGAGAAGTACCACTACGTGCAGCCCGGCGTCGGCCACTACGGCGTCTTCAACGGCACGCGCTGGCGCACCGAGATCTGCCCGCGCATCCGCGAGATGATCCGTACCGTCCAGTTCAAGCGCCGCGTCGCTGCCGGGAACACCTACATTCCCCCGCCCAATCTCAAGTTCAACGCCGCCGGCGAGCGCCAGTTCGACTGGCGCAAGGACGCGAACCAGGCCCCGGTCGGCTGATAGGCCCCTTGCGTTTTCCTCGCGCCCGTCCGACACTCTCCCCGTTCCGAGGGGCGCCGGTGGTATCCGGCTGAGATCGCGCAGGGCCTCAAGTAGCGAAGCGGTAGGCCAAGCTCAAAGCCCGAGCGCGAGCACCCTTAGAACCTGATCCGGGTCATGCCGGCGAAGGGACGGACACCGCATTTTCCTCCGTTCATCCCGCGGCATCCGGGCGCGACCTTTCTTCCGCGCGGAGGACACGCATGGCCACCTCACGCTACCTCGCCGGCCTCATGGGCCCGCCGCTCGTGGTGATCGGCCTCGCCATGCTGCTCAATTCCGATCTCTTCCCGGCTATGGCCTCCCAGCTCGCGCAGAACTACGGGCTCGTTTTCATCGCCGGCCTGATCGGGCTCGTCGCCGGCCTCGCGATCGTGCGTGCCCACAACGTGTGGGAGGCGAGCTGGCGCGTCATCATCACGATTTTCGGCTGGCTCGCCGTCGTCGGCGGCATCCTGCGCATGCTGATCCCCGACCGGGCCGCCGCGATCGCCGGTGCCTTCGTCGACAGCGGCGCCTTGCCGGTTGGCGCCGTGGTCGCGCTCGCGCTCGGCGCAGTGCTGTCGTTTGAGGGCTATCGCGCCGAGAGCTGAGGCAAGGGCGCACTCGGCGAATTTCTAACGGGGAGGCTATTCATGGAAACGTCCCTTCTGCTCGCCAAGATCCTGGGGTCGATCTATCTCGTCATCGGTCTCGGCATCTTGATCAATCAGGACTACTTCCGCTCCGTCGCGAAGGAGGTCGCGGCGAGCCCGGCTCTCGTCCTGCTGACTGGCTTGCTGTCGCTCATCCTCGGCTCGCTCATCGTCGCCATCCACAATGTCTGGGAGGGCTGGCCGGTCGTCATCACGATCCTCGGCTGGCTTGCCGTCCTGCGCGGCGTCCTGCGAATCATCGTGCCCCAGCGCGCGATGGAGATCGCCGAGAAGATGACGGCGACGGCCAACAGCGTCACAGCGGCCGCTCTCGTCGCACTCGCGCTCGGGGCCTATCTCGCCGCCATGGGCTATTGGCTTGGACCGATGGGTTGAGGAAAGCGCACATGAACAAGATCACGCGCCGCTCGGAGCTCGAGATCCCCAAGGTCACGACGGGGCCGCTTCCCGCCTCCGCCAAGGTCTACGCCTCGCCGGAGGGGCGCCCCGACCTTAGCGTCCCGTTTCGCGAGATCGCGCTCACCGCGGCGGGCGGCGAAGGAGCGCCCCTAAGTAGCGAAGCGGCAGGGCAAGAAAATGCGTTCCGCGTCTACGACAGCTCGGGGCCTTATACGGACGCGAGCGCCGCGATCGACGTCGCCCGCGGCCTGCCGCGCATTCGCGACGCCTGGGTCCGCGCGCGCGCCGTCGAGGCCTACGAGGGGCGCACCGTGCGCCCCGAGGACAACGGCAACGTCACGGATGCCCGCGCCGCGCGCGACTTCCCGAACAAGCCCAAACCTATGCGTGGAGTTTCCCCCTCTCCCCATTCTTCATCGGGAGAGGGTCATGGCGGAGCCGTGCCTCCGGCACGAGGTGAGGGGCAGGTTCTCGGCGCGACGCAAGCGGCTGCCCCTCACCCTAACCCTCTCCCCGTAAGGACGGGGAGAGGGGATGAGCCTCTCACGCAGCTCGAGTTTGCCCGCGCCGGCATCATCACCGAGGAGATGATCTACGTCGCACATCGAGAGAACATGGGCCGAGAGGCCATGTTGGAGCGGGCGCATGCGGCGCTCGAGGACGGAGAAAGCTTCGGCGCCGCGATTCCGCCTTTCATCACGCCCGAGTTCGTGCGGAGCGAGGTCGCGCGCGGGCGCGCCATCATCCCGGCCAACATCAATCACGGCGAATTGGAGCCGATGATCATCGGCCGCAACTTCCTCACCAAGGTCAACGCCAACATCGGCAACTCGGCCGTCACCTCGTCGGTGGAGGAGGAGGTCGAGAAGATGGTGTGGGCGATCCGCTGGGGCGCCGACACGGTCATGGACCTCTCGACCGGGCGCAACATCCACACGACGCGCGAGTGGATCATCCGCAATTCCCCCGTCCCCATCGGCACGGTGCCGATCTATCAGGCGCTGGAGAAGGTCGGCGGCGATCCCGTGAAGCTCACCTGGGAGGTCTACCGCGACACGCTGCTCGAGCAGTGCGAGCAGGGCGTCGACTACTTCACCATTCACGCCGGCGTGCGGCTGCGCTACGTGCCGCTCACGGCAAACCGCGTGACCGGCATCGTCAGCCGCGGCGGCTCGATCATGGCCAAGTGGTGCCTCGCCCATCACAAGGAGAGCTTCCTCTACGATCGCTTCGCCGACATCTGCGACATCATGCGCAAATACGACGTCTCGTTCTCGCTCGGCGACGGCCTGCGCCCCGGCTCGATCGCCGACGCCAACGACCGCGCGCAATTCGCCGAACTGGAGACGCTCGGCGAGCTGACGCAAATAGCATGGGGCCGGGGCTGCCAGGTGATGATCGAGGGCCCGGGCCACATCCCGCTGCACAAGATCAAGGTCAACGTCGAGAAGCAGCTCGAGCTCTGCGGGGAGGCGCCGTTCTATACGCTGGGGCCGCTCGTCACCGACATCGCGCCGGGCTACGACCACATCACGAGCGGCATCGGTGCGGCGATGATCGGCTGGTTCGGGACCGCGATGCTCTGCTACGTGACGCCGAAGGAGCACTTGGGGCTCCCCAACCGCGACGACGTGAAGACCGGCGTCATCACCTACAAAATCGCCGCCCACGCCGCCGACCTGGCGAAGGGGCACCCGGCGGCGCAGCTGCGCGACGACGCGCTTTCCCGCGCGCGCTTCGAGTTCCGCTGGGAGGACCAGTTCAACCTCGGCCTCGACCCCGACACGGCGCGCTCATTTCACGACGAGACGCTGCCCAAGGAGGCGCACAAGGTCGCGCATTTCTGCTCCATGTGCGGGCCGAAGTTCTGCTCGATGGAGATCACCCGCGAGGTGCGCGACTACGCGGCCCGCTTGAACGAGGCCGCCGTCGAGCTTGCCGAGGAGACGACGCAGGTCGACCCCGAGGCCGAGGCCGTCCGCGACGCCGGCATGGCCGAGATGGCGGCCAAGTTCCGCGACATGGGCGGGGAGGTGTATGTGGAGAGGGCGGCGGTGGAGGAGGAAAGCAGCATAGTCTCGTGATCTTCATGGTCGGGGCCGCCTTGTGATCCGCTACGATGAACATGCAGAATTTCAGCTCGCGCGCCGCAATATTGAAAAATCGTGGGTGGAAGCGACCCTTCGCAGTCCGGACGCCGCGGAAAAAAGTGGTAACCGGCAATCGTTCCTCAAGTGCCTACCGGGGCGCCATATGATGCTCCGTGTGGTGACACCGCTCCATGATTCGGAGTATGTCATTACAGCCTATTTCGACAGGACGAGGCCATGCGCGTGAGAGTGGATCACAGTGCGGACGCGGTCTACGTCAACTTGACCGACCGCCCGATCAAGGACAGCGAGGAGGTCGCCGACGGCATCGTCGTGGATTACGACGAGCAAGGCCGCATCGTGGGCATCGAAATCCTCGACGCCTCGAAGCGCACAGATGATCCCGAGGTTCTCAAGCGATTCAGTTTCGAATTGCCTACGATCGGCTCGTAGGGATGGACATCCCGCGCTTCCAGGTCGCAGAATGTAGACGACTGATGGGCAGGATGCTGGATATTAAGGTCATCGAAGCCGCATTGCAGCGCGCCGCCGAAGCCGCGACGAAGGGCAGTCGCGACGCACGGTCGGGACGTTTCCTTGTCCGCTCTCGATTGGCATCGTCCTTAGTACGCCCCGATCAGAGTTCCGCCAAGAAGTAGGGGCCTCAGCTCTCAATGAGCTGAGGACCGGCATGGCCGAGATGCGCTGCAAGTTCCGCGAGCTGGGCGCGGAGATGTATTGAGACAGGGGTTAGCAATTTGAACTGACAATAGATAAACAGTTCCACCATGTCACAGCCAAACGAACTGCCTCCGACTAGCGAGCTTTATTGCCCGTCTTGTGGCCGCTCGACTGGCAACGGTTCAAACCACGCCGACACAGTTGTGTATCTTGGGCAAGAGTGGTGCACACGCTGTGCCCGTATACTCCGAACATCGGGTGGCCAAGTATGTGTCGAACGGCCAAGTCCCGGATGCATGCTTGAAGGCCCGGTAACCGACCAGCTGGCTGTTCTGTGTGACTGCTACGTGATGCGGCCAAAGCGGCGAATTAAAGTGGACCAAGCCAGGCGAGAGATACAGCGGGCCTGGGCAATGTGGGACGGTGAAAAGAAAACGAGCGCGTCGGCGCTTATCTTTTATGGATGGCTACAGCGTTCTAGGCCATATTTCCTTACATTTCGCTGCACTAGAGACCGTTGGCAGCGAGTCCATGGCTGGCTCATCCAATACGACCACTTGCTATGACTCGATCTCAGGCGAATGAGTATTAATTCATGCATTGGCGTTCAACTGCACTTTGTCTCATACCGATTTTCGTAGTATCCGTCGACGCACGTGCCGAGGAAAGCGCGTGTTCGGTCGCTCTCGAGAAGGAGAAAATTGTCTTCAAGGGCGCAGCCGAACCGATTGATGGCGATACCCTTTGGCTCGGAATCCACAAGATCCGTCTTAAGGGCATCGAGGCTTTGGAGGCCGGCCAGACCTGCACCCAGAACGCTCAACCTATCCTGTGCTTCGATAAGACATTTGATGAAATCAAAAGACTTGCATCCAGCGGTGAGATTCGCTGCGACGTCGAGCGAGCCAATTTTGGCAAGCCTGCGATGGATCGAAACCGGTACCTGGCAATTTGATATTCCGGGGAGATCGACATCGGCAGAGCCATGGTTGCAGCGGGTTGGGCGCTGTCCGACGGAGAGCTCTACAAGGAGGTCGAGGCGGCAGCCAAGCTAAGTAGACTTGGATTGCACGATATGGAATTCACTCCCCCCTCGGACTACCGCAGATCGAAGAGAGAAGTCGACGAATGCGAAGACTTGGAGCGTCGATGCGTCAGGCCCAAGAGCCCCGATCTGCCCCTTAGTCTACCTCGAAAAGACTGATCGCGCGAAGAAGCTGACAGGCCGCCGCTCCAGCCGGGGTGACAGCTCTTGCGGACGAACCGGAGCGCGGACGCGAACCTCGCTCTCCTTCGCAGGAAATAAATGCCCGCGTCGAACCGTTGTTGGACGATGACCGGCGTGCATGCCTGAAACGGCTCGCGATCGCCACCCTATTTCTCAACCTTTGCATTTCTAATTCATCGGCCACAGCCAAACTTATGACTTAGATTTGACATCGTTTCTTAGGAGCTTCGAGACATCAAGATTCGGTGGCGTTGATAGTTTTGCGGTGGCGAGCGTCAGTATCGGCACAATGGAAAACTGCGATGCCACTCATACCAGTCGCCCGGCCGGCCGAGCCCGATCACACGCAGAACGCCGTGCGCTTCGCAATGAAGGACGGCGCCAAGACGATCAGCGTCCTCATCTCTGCTCCCGCGCTCGAGGACGTCGATATCCCTCCGCCGGACGACGGGCGCTATCTCGCGCGCTTCAAGCAATTTCGGAAAAACTTCGAGCGCATCGCGAGCGACAAGTACGACCGGGGCGAAGTGGAGAGCGACGGCTCTGTTCTTCTCGGAGTCATGGACCTTCCTTTTTGACTAGGAACAGGGGTCAGACCCCTCGCCGCGACCGTCCGGCCAATGCGCCGACGCAAGCGCGAGGGGTCTGACCCCGTTAGATGCGCAAGCTAAAAGCCGAAAGCTCCGCGACCAGACCGCGACCGGCTTGCTAGCCCCACCTGTCATCCTCGGGCTTGCCTGCCCCGGCGAAGGCCGGGGTCCCGAGGATCCATCTCACCACTGGCTCCGGAGCAAATGGAGCGCTGGATGGTCGGGACAAGCCCGACCATGACAAACAGGAGACCACGCGCAGGGCTCGGTGTCTGACCCTCAGGGTCAGACATCGGCTTTGCGCCAGCGATCGCGATGCGCAGGGCCTACTTCCGCGACCTGCGGACAAACCACTCACCCGGCGCCGAACCGCGGCGCCGTCCGCGCCTTCGCCTTCGCGGCCTCGTCCTCGCGGTTGCGCGGCGGGGCCATCGTCACGAGCGAAGCCAAGAGATCCTCGGCCGCCTTGGCCACCTGATCCACGGCGCGGTTGAACGCTGCTTCATTCGCCTTCGACGGGCTCGTGAAGCCCGAAATCTTGCGCACGAACTGGAGGGCGGAGGCGCGGACCTCGTCCTCCGTCGCGGGCGGCGCGAAATTGTAGAGCGTCTTGATATTGCGGCACATGAGCGAGCTCCTTCGAGACTGGCGCAGGTGGCCACTCCTGCTTTCGCCAGCCACGTTCGCACCCGCCCGCGATCTCATCAAGGCTCGGGCCCCGCGGTCCGGCTCCCAGAAAGCCTGTTCTGCCGGCGGCGCGGCGCCTGGTTCGTCAGCACGGGCAGCGATATGTATGGTGTGCGGACAAATGCCGGCGCAAACCGGGGCCTCGCCCATGTATCTCACGGCCATCCTCCTCCTGCTGCTCGTGCTCCCAGCGGCCTCCGTCCTTATCGAGGCCCTCATGGCGCAAGGGGCCATCGACCTCATGGGCCTCGTCGGCAAATGGTTCACGTTCTGGGCCGTGGGCGTGCGGCTTATCCTGGCCGGCGTGATGCAGGTCGGAAAGCCGAGCTACACCGCCGGAACCTTCTTCGACCTCAAGGACGACGCTTCGCACGCGATCGTGCGCGAGGTGGGCTTCGGAAACCTGGCGATGGGGACACTCGGCATTCTGAGCCTCTTCAACCCAGCTTGGATCGTCCCGGCGGCGCTGGTCGGCGGGCTCTTCTTCCTCTTCGCCGGGCTGGGTCACGCCGTGCGCAAGGAGCGCAACGCGCACGAGCAGTTGGCGATGATCTCGGACCTGCTCGTTGCCGCGCTGCTTCTTGCCTTTGTCGCGAGCCGCGTGATCGGCGCGTAATGTAAAGGCTGTCATCCCGGACGGCGCAGGCGCGCGCTCCATGTCCAGCACCACTATTTGAAATGCTTCATGCGCTCGACGTACTCGAGATCCTCCATCTCCTGCACGACTGTCGCGAGCTTCACGGGATCGATACCTGGCATGAGTCCTCCCGTCGCCGAGCTGACCGGCGGCATGACACGCCTGCGAGTAGGTTTTTTGCTGCCATAATCGCCCACCACAGCGCGCAGTCCCTCCTCGATGAGCGCGGCTAGCGTGCGCCCCTCGGCTGCCGCCTTCTTGCGGGCTCGGGACAGCAGCTCTCCGGGCAGCCTGATGGTCGTGCGTCGCATGCGCGCCCTTAATCCCCCACGACCTCGATTCCGACCTCCTGGGTCTTCGCCGGCGCCGTGTCGTTGCCGCGTACGTACATGAACGCGAGCTTCACGCTCCCCGCCTCGAGCCCGGTGACGCGGAACTGGTATTTCGACGGCGCACCGAGCACCGGGCGCTCGCCCGCCGCTAGCTCGCGCTTCACATAGCCGAGGTCCTCCACGCGGACGAGCTCGGGGGCCTGGCTCGCCGCATCGTCGAGCACCCAGCGAAAGCCCGTCGAGGGATTGCCGTCGAGCTCGATCATCGCGGTGTCGCCGACGCCGACCTCGACCGGGCCTTCTTGGGCCCAGCCCGTGAGCGGCGCGAGCATGAGCCCTACAATGACAATCGTAAGACGAACTGCAGCGCAGGCGCGGCGCGTCCACTCGAGCTCGATCGATGGCCTCATGCGGTGGCTCCCAGGTGATGAGACGGCCACTCACTCTACGCGCTGCCCGGAAACTGAGCATCTGCCTTGCGGTCGCGCCCGAGTTGGTCATGAAACGAGCCCTCGGGGCGCCGAATGTCTGCCCCCATGTCCAAACTGTCACTTCCCATCTCGCCCGAACCGTGGCAAGCTGATGAAATCGTTCAACAACTGGAAGGAGGTGATCCGATGTCAAGTGGGATCTTGAGGACGGCGATGTCGTGGTCGCTGGGTTTCAAGTCGGATCAGCCTCTAGGCTCGAGCTGACGGACCAAGCGGATCGCGGCGCGGCCGACAGACGCCGCTTCGCCGCCGAAGTCTCACGGAGGCCGCCCTCAGGGCGGCCTCTTTGGTTTTTGTCCCGCGACCAAGAGACACCGCAACTTGTGGCCCTTCTCGGCCATACCTAGATCGTCGGGGGTTTTTAGCCACGCCAGGAGCTTTCCAATGTCCCTTGCCGATGCCGCTTCCAAGCCTCGAGTTGGTGCGACCGACCTTTTCGATCCCGTTGATCTCGGCCCCTATCGCCTGCGCAACCGCGTCGTGATGGCGCCGCTCACGCGCTCGCGCGCCGACGAGGCGGGCGTCCCCGGCGAGCTGCAGGCGACCTATTACGCCCAGCGCGCCACCGCGGGGCTCCTCATCACGGAAGCGACCAACATCAGCGCCCAGGGGAAGGGCTACATCCTGACGCCCGGCATCTGGACCCCGGAGCAGGTCGAGGGGTGGCGGCTCACGACCAAAGCCGTGCACGACAAGGGCGGTCGCATCCTTCTGCAGCTCTGGCACGTGGGGCGCATCTCGCATCCCGACCTGCAGCCGGGCGGCGCGCTTCCCGTCGCTCCCTCTGCGATCCTCCCCGAGGGCCAAGCCTACACCAACGACGGCTTCAAGGCGCTCGTCACGCCGCGCGCGCTCGAGACGGAGGAGATTCCGGGGATCGTCGCCGACTACGCCCACGCCGCGCGGTGCGCGATGGAAGCGGGCTTCGACGGCGTCGAGATCCACTCGGCCAATGGCTATCTGCTGCAGCAGTTCCTGTCCGACAAGACGAACAAGCGCACCGACCGATACGGCGGGTCGATCGAGAACCGCACGCGCCTCGTCGTCGAGGTGGTCGACGCGGTCACGCGCGTGTGGGGCGGCGATCGCGTCGGCATTCGCCTTTCTCCGCTCACCAAGTTCGGCGACATCGGCGACAGCAACCCCGAGCCGCTCTACCTCAAGCTGATCGAGGAGATCAATCCGTTCGGGCTCGCCTACATCCATGTCATCGAGGGCGACACGGGCGGCAGCCGCAATCCTCCCGGCGCCTTCGATCTGCAGAAGCTGCGCCGCGCCTTCCGCGGGCTCTATATCGCCAACAACAACTATGATCTCGAGCTCGCTCTCGAGGCCCGCGCCAAGAACCTCGCCGACCTCATCTGCTTCGGCCGCCCCTTCATCGCCAACCCGGACCTCGTCGAGCGCCTGCGCACAGGCGCCCCGCTCGCCGAGCCCGATCAAGCGACGTTCTATACCGGCGGGCCCAAGGGATATATCGACTACCCCGCGCTCGCGGCCGACGCGTCGCGCTGAGGCTTTCGCCATTCGGCAACAGGTCCGACTCGGCAATCCCCTCCCCTTGACGGGGAGGGGATTAGGGTAGGGATAAAGCTCTAGTCTCCCTGTTGAGAATTCTGTGGCCGCGTGGCTCAATTGCCTTCGAGAGGCCGGCCCAGAGCGCGCCGCCTGGGCAAGCGCCCTCTCCCCCCTGCTCCCGCTGTGGATTGTGCAGGCCTGCCACGACCCGACTCGGGCAACGTCGGATAGGGAGCCAACTCACGACATGCCGACAACACGCTTCCGCCGGAGGCAAGAGTGGCGAGCTTCATTCCGCGGCTGGCGCGCATCTCGTCGAGATCGCGCCCCGGAGCCAAGAACGGCAAGAGCGCCGCGCGCCCGGCCCGCGCCGAGCCGGCCCTCGCCGACCGCGACGGGGACTATCTCGCAGAGCTCGTCCCCGTCGTTCGACGGCGCGCCGCCGTCTCGACTTCGTTCTCCGATGCGGCGATCCTCGCAAGCCTCATCTCCATCGCCGTCCGCACCAGCCACGAGCAGCGCTGGAAGGCGGCCCAGGCGTCGACCCTCGGTCAATGCCTGTGCGGATCGGCGCGCGATCTCGAGGCGGCGCTTGTGACGATTCTTTCCCTCCTGCCCGGGCCGCGTGCCTAGGGGCGGCGAATCGGTCCATAGTCCGCAGTCTGAGGGACGCGTGTGTCACGTGGCGTCGGCGTGCGGTCCGGTCCCTGGGCCGCGCCTACACGACCCCGGAGCACGTGATGCTGCCCGAAACGCATTCTGCGCCCGCCGCCGTCTATCTCGTCGCCGAGAACCTCGACGCGGCGCTCGCGGCCGGAGAGGATCTTCTCAAGGCGACGCTCGCCTGGCATGCCGGCAATTCCCGCTCAGCCGAGGAGATCGTCGCCAAGCGCGCCGAGGAGCGCCACGCACTCGAGACGATCCGCACGCTCGAGCTCACTCTCGTCGCCCGCGTCCTCAAATCGCGCGAGCGCTCAGAGGAGCTGGAGAGGTGCGACGCAAACTTGAGGCCGGTCGCCAAGCTCTTCTGCGCGGGGACGGCGATCCTCGTCGAGGCGGTCAGCGAGCTCGGCGACGCGACCCAGCACGACTTCGACACCGGCGACGGGATCACTGCCTACTTGAGGAGCCGCGGCCTCATCGGCGCGGAGGCGGCCGCGCCCCCGGAGGCCGAGGTGCTCGCCGTGACCGAGGACTTCAGGATTGCCGAGCGCATCCCGCTCGGCGCGCTCCTAAACCTCGTTGCCTCGTTTCTCGACTTGATCGAGATCCACTACGACATCTTCGCTGAAAGGATGGAGCGCACACAGAAGACGCTCGCCGAGGCGCTGGCCGAGCTCCGCATCTAGACTGGAGTTTCGCTCACATCGACTCGAGATTGCCCCACCTTCCTCCCCCTCGAGGGGGAGGAAAGTGAGCGACGCCGCCCAAACGCCTAGCCGTGGCGGCCGGCGATGCGGGGCCGATATGCGGCGGTCCTCCTCGCGAAGCGCGGCTGGGTCTTTTTCTGGTCCGCCAGGTTATAGCGCTCGTACCTCGAGAACACCGAGATATCGTTCGGGCGCGGAACGCGCTCCTCCGCTTGAGCCACTCGCACTGGCGGCTTTGCCCGTTGCGTGGACGCGACGCGAGACCCGGCTGCGCGCCGCGCCGTCCGCGACGAGGCTGTCACGACACGCTTCGCCTTCACCCGCGCCGACTTCACCGCGACGCGAACCGTCCGCGGACGCGCCTTGACGGCCGCAGGCGCTGCTTCCTCTCTGTCGTTCACTTCCGCGACCCTCACCGGCACCGCGTCCGCCGGAGCCGGCACCTCGGCAGCGGCCGTCGCGGCGGTTTGAGCCGCCTCGACCGCAGCTGGCGGAGCCGCCTCTGCGGCGGCTGGCTTGGCGGCCTCCGCCACGACAATGGTCTCCTCCGGCCGGACCGGCGCCGGCATGGATTGGCTCGTCCCGCCCGGCGCCGCCGCTACCGCCATGGCCGCCTCGGCCGTGTTGGCGCCGAGCATGGCATCCTCCAGGCTCGCGAACCGGCCGATATGGCCGGGAACCGGGTCGTAGGTGCGCTCTCTCCGATAGGTCGCCTCGGCTTCATCGGGGGCTTCGAGCACGCGGACGCGCACGGCGCTCACCCCCTGGGCGAGGAAGCCGAGCTTTTCGGCGGCGGCGCGCGAAACATCGAGCTTGCGCCCGCCCCAGTAGGGCCCGGCATTGTTGACGCGCACGACGAGCGCCACCTGCGTGTCGGGAGACCAGACGAGAAGCTTCGTCCCGTCCGGATAGATGGGGCTTGCGGCGTTGTCGGGGGCATCCGGGCGGAAGACCTCACCCGAGGACGTCAGCCCGCAGGGGTTGTAGGGATCGCGCTTGCAGCTGTCGTAGAAGGACGCTTCGACGGTCTCCTCGGCACCGACGAGCGCCTGCGTCTCCTCGATCGACTTCACCCTGTGGCAGGTGCCGTAGAAGCAATACGTTTCGCCGGGCGACTTGGCCTCTGCGCTGTCGCCCATGTCGCCCGCCCAGACGGCAAGGCCTGCAAGTCCCATGATCGTGCCGCGGACCGCAGAGCGCGATGCCAGCGAACACACGGACGACCACCTGCTCGAATGAACTCCCATCGAACAGCTCCCTTGTTTGTTGCAGATGCAGATGAAATTCGCCGCGACCCCGGCTTACCCCCCGTACACTTTGTTGCGGCGCAAAAAAGCAGCGGATTGCGGCAAGGACGAGGTCAAATATGGTCGCATGGTTAACTGTGAACGACGTTCATGGTTCCGTCTTAGCCCAGGAGGCCGCGGGCGGCAAGCTTGGCCTTGAGGCTTTCGGCCGCGCTTTGGACGCGTTCCAGCGAAGTGCTCCGGAGGACCAGCTCGGTCCGATAATTCCCTTCCACAAAGGACGGATAGCTCCCCATCGCCACGTCCGGAAAGGCCTTCTGATGCTCGGCGAAGAGGTCGGCGATGTCGCCCTCGGCGGCCGCGACGACGATGGACACAGCGTTCATCCTGGGCCCGGTTCTGAGATGCTGTGTCGCAGCCTCTAGCATGGCCCTCATGATTGCCGGCACGCCGGCCATGACGATCACGTTGCCGATCATGAAGCCCGGGGCGGCAGAGACCGAGTTCGGAATGAGGATCGCACCCTCGGGCACGCGCGCCATGCGCAAGCGCGCCGGTGTGAGCTCGATGCCGCGGCGCTCGTAGGCGGGCCTCATGAGGGCGACCGCGCGCGGATCGACGGCCACCGTCACGCCGAATGCGGCGCCGATCGCATCGACCGTCACATCGTCGTGCGTGGGGCCGATGCCTCCGGTCGTGAAGACATAGCCATAGGCGGCGCGCAACGCGTTGACGGCGTCGACGATGGCGCGCAGGTCGTCGGCGACGATGCGCACCTCCTTGAGGTCGATGCCGATGCCGGTCAGGTGGTCGGCGATGGCACCGATATTCTGGTCCTTCGTCCGCCCGGACAGAATCTCGGCCCCGATGACCAGCACGGCCGCCGTCACGGTTGGCCCGTCGTTCATGTGCGCCCGGTTCTCCCTATCTGTCGCCGGCGCCGATCTAGCGGGAGACTACGGCCGTTGCTATGCCGGTTTCCAGTTCGAGCGGGACCTCTCTCCTCATGCTACGCGTAGAGCACCTCAAGGCCGGCACGCTGCCGCCGCTCTCGTTTTCCGTCGCCGACGGCGAGTGCATGGCGGTCGAAGGCCCGTCGGGCTCAGGCAAGACCCGCCTGCTGCGCGCCATCGCCGACCTCGACCCGGCCCCGGGCCTCGTCTTTGTCGACGGCACCGAGCGCAGGGAGATGTCGGCCCCGAGCTGGCGCCGCCTCGTGCGCTATGCGGCGGCCGAGCCCGCCTGGTGGACAGACACGCCGCGCGCCGGCTTCCCGAACGAGTCTAGCTCCGCGCGCCTCGCTCGCCTTCTCGCGTCGGTCGGCCTCGAGGCGGGCGCCCTCGACCGGCCCGTGGCCCAGCTCTCGACGGGGGAACGCCAGCGGCTCGCGCTCGTGCGCGCCCTGCTCGACGAGCCGCGCGTCCTCCTTCTCGACGAGCCCACGGCGTCCCTCGACGCCGCGGCGGGAGCGCTCGTCGAGGAGCTGATCCGCTTTCAGCTTCTCGCCGGGCGCGCCGTGCTGCTCGCGAGCCACGACGCCGGGGCCGTCGGGCGGCTTGCACACGTGCGCCTCGAGCTTGCGCCGCCCGCGGTACAGGCGCCCTCCCCGCGCGGGCTTGTCCCGCTCTCGAGGCTGCCATGAGCTACATCCCCCTCGATCTCACCGATCTCGGGCTCGCCGCCTCGCTCCTTCTCCTGAACGGCCTCATATCGTTCGCCTTTCGCCTCGGCCTCGAGAGGAGCATGGCGGTCGCGGCGGCGCGCATGGTCGTGCAGCTTGCCCTCGTCGGGCTCGCGTTGAAGTTCATTTTCGAGGTCAACGCCCCGGCCTGGACGGCCCTCTTTGTCGCGCTGATGCTGGCCGCCGCCGGCTATGAGGTCTGGTCGCGCCAGGAGCGGCGCATCCGCGGAATTCCGGCCCTGGCTCTCGGCACGCTCGCGCCGTTTTGCGCCGGGCTGCTGGCGACGTTCTTCGCGGTCGGCGCCATCCTCGGCCCCGACCCCTGGTATGCGCCGCGCTTTCTCCTGCCGATCCTCGGCATGATGCTCGGCAATGCGCTCTCGGGAACGGCCCTCGTCCTCGACGGCATGACGCAGGGCGCGACCCGCGAACGCACCGCCATCGAGGCGCGCCTTGCGCTCGGCGCGAGCCGCTTCGAGGCGCTCGACAGCATCCTGCGGCGAAGCCTCACGACCGGACTTCTCCCGATCCTGACCGCCATGGCCGCGACCGGCGTCGTTTCGCTCCCGGGCATGATGACGGGGCAGATCCTGGCCGGGATCGAGCCCGTGTCCGCCGCCAAGTACCAGGTGATGATCATGTTCCTGATTGCGGGGGCGACCGGCCTCGCCGTGGTGACGGCCGGCCTCGGCGCCGTGCTGCTGCTCACGGACGAGCGCCATCGCCTGCGACTCGACAGGCTCTCCCCCTCGTCTCCCGGCTAGGGATTCCTTTGCCCCAATCCACCAGCCGTGTTCGCGCTCCCCCCCTCGAGGGGGAGGAGTGCGAACTGTCCTCTCGATGCAAGGATACTGAATGGAACTCTAACGTGCGGGGTTAGGGCTTCGGCTCGATCGGCGCGACGAGGGGGGTCGACGGAGCCAGGCTCGGCGGAGTCGACGTATCCCCCGTGGCCGCCGGCGGCGAGGAGGTCGACGAACCCGAGGAGGCCGGGGAAGCCTGCATGGCAGCGCGCTGCTCGGTCAAGGTCTGGGCCGCCCGTTCGGCCGCAGCGGCCGCTTTCTCGGCGGCCTCCGCGGCGCGCTCGGCCGCAGCGGCGGCGGCGGTCGCCGCTGCCGAGGCCGTCGCTGCCGCCTCCGAGGAGGCCTTGGCGGCGGCGGCGTGCTGATCGGATGCAATCGCGTCGGAAGACTTCTCGGCCGTCTTCACGTCGGACGCCGTCGAGGAACTCTCGCTCGCCTTGTTTGTGAGCGGGATCGCCCCCGTCTCGACGCCTGCACTGTCAGGTTTGATATCGGACGACTTCTTATCCTGGTCCGTGTCGGACTTGACCGTCTCCTGCTTCGCCTCCTCCGGCTTGGCATCCGCGGGCTTTGCTTCGGCGGTCTTCGGGCTCGCGTCGCTGCTCAAGGCCGCTTTCGTCGTATCGCCCACGCCGCCGTCGACCTTGGCCGGCTCGACCTTCGCGGCCTCGCCCTTGGCCGCCTCGTCCGTGCCCTTCTTCGCCTTCGCCTGCTGGCCTGCCTTGCCAGGCGTGTCGCCGCCCCAGCACACCATGGCGGAGGCCGTGCACGTGTGCTCGTCGACCACGATCAGATTGAGGAAGAGCTCGCAGCTCACCTCCTTCTTCCCGACCGTGTACTTCTCGATCCCCTGCTCGGCGGCCCACTGGGCGATGTGCTTGTCGAGCCCTTCCTGGGCGTCCTTGGTCGGGCCGTCCTTGCCGTAGTCGTTGACGAGGAAGCCCATACGCTTGCAGCCGGCCTCGGCCGGAAGCGCCGGGAGCATCGCAACCGCCCCCAGAAGACCGGCAGCGAGAGCAAGCTTATAGCGGCATGTCATAGAAGGTCTCTCCCCGTAATACCCCGTCAAACCTTCGACTTCGCTGGGGGTTTGCTATAGCCCCTGCGCCCTACCCTGACTAGGGCGGGCGCAAGTATTGCAGAGCTTTTTGCAGCTAACTTGGGAAAACCCAAGGCAAACCTCGCAGACGGGCCGCCGCGCACCTTTGCTCATAGCCGAAACGCGGTCGCCTAGGCCGAGACGAGCTCGGGGCCGACGCCGATAACCGATGGAGCCCCCGTCGTTATGGCGGAAGCAAGGCCTGGGCCTGCGACGGAAAGGTTCTCGGCGAAAAAGCGCGCCAGTGTGACCCGAGCCATGGACTTCGGCGTGCCGTCGCGAATCGCGGCGAGCGCCCCCTTGGCCAGATAGTGGCCCCCGGCCGCGAGCCCGAACAACCTGAGGTAGGGCGTCGCGGAGGCCAGCGCCGCCTCGGGGCTCGAGTCGAGCGATTCGAGCATCCAGCTCGTCGCCTCGCCGAGCGCCACCACCGTCGAGGAGAGGCGCTGGCCCATGCGCCCGAGCTCGGGCCGGTTCACGGCCTTGACCTCGCGCACCATGCCCTCGAGCTCGGCGAGGTAGCCTCTCACGACCGCGCCGCCTTCGAGCGGGAGCTTGCGCGTCACGAGGTCGATGGCCTGGATGCCGTTGGTTCCCTCGTAGATCGGCAGGATGCGCGCGTCGCGGTAGTACTGCGCGGCGCCCGTCTCCTCGACGAACCCCATGCCGCCGTGGACTTGCACGCCGATCGAGGCGACCTCGCAGCCGATGTCGGTCGAGAATGCCTTGGCGACGGGGGTGAGGAGGGCCACGCGGTGGGCGGCCGCCCGGTGCTCGCCCTTCCCCGCCGCGCGCCGCGAGATGTCGATCTCGCGCGCGGTGGCGAGGCAGATCGCGCGTGCCGCCGAGGTGAGTGCGCGCATGGTGAGCAACGACCTGCGAATGTCGGGATGCTCGATAAGCGGCGCCATCTCGCCGGCCGGCGTCGCAGCCGTCCGCCCTTGGCGCCGCTCGCTCGCATAGCCAAGAGCCCGCTGCGTTGCCCGCTCGGCGATCGCCACGCCCTGGATGCCGACCGCAAGCCGTGCCGCATTCATCATGACGAACATGGTGTGGAGGCCGCGGTTCTCCTCGCCGACGAGATAGCCGAGCGCGCCGCCCGCCTCGCCGAACTTCATCACCGCCGTCGGGCTCGCGTGGATGCCGAGCTTCTCCTCGAGCCCGGCGCAGACGACGTCGTTCCTCTCGCCGAGCGAGCCGTCCGGGTTCACGAGCACCTTCGGCACGAGGAAGAGCGAGATGCCGCGCGTGCCGGGCGGCGCGTCGGGCAGGCGCGCAAGGACGAGATGGATGATGTTCTCGGTCAGGTCGTGATCGCCGTAGGTGATGAAGATCTTCGTGCCGGTCAGCCGATAGGTGCCGTCTCCGGCGGGGCGCGCGCGCGTCGTGATCGCGGAAAGATCTGAGCCCGCCTGCGGCTCGGTGAGGTTCATGGTCCCCGTCCATTCCCCCGAGATCATGCGCGGCAGATAGAGAGCCTTGATCGCCTCCGAGCCGCCCGCATGGAGCGCGTCGATCGCGCCCTGGGTGAGCAGCGGGCAGAGGCCGAACGACATGTTCGCCGAGTTCCACACCTCGCACACGGCCATGGCGACGGTCTCGGGCAGGTTCTGGCCGCCGTATTGCTCGGGGCAGGGGAGACCGCTCCATCCCGCCTCGGCGAAGCGGCGGTAGGCGTCCTTCCAGCCGGGCGGCGTCGTGACGCGACCGTTGTCGAGCTTAGACCCCACGCGATCGCCCGGCCGGTTCAAGGGGTCGAGAACCTCGGCCCCGAACCTGCCGGCTTCCTCGATCACGGCGCCGAGCGTCTCCTCGTCCAGGCCGGCGTAGACGCCGCTCGCAATGAGGCCCGGCACGTCGGCGGCCGTTTTGAGCGCGAACAGGATGTCGTCTACTGGAGCCTGATAGGTCATGGGACCCCCTGATGCCGTCGACGTTCCCCACCGTCGTTCGACCTTAGCCGAGAATCACTTTGTCGCGCAGCGGGCGTCAGACTAGGCCCTAGAGTGGGTGACGTAACCACTCGAGAAGACTTCCCCGCCGATGGCGACGGTTCAAGCCAACGATGCAGCAATCAAAGAGGCGGCGCGGCTCATCCGCGACGGCGCCCTCGTCGCCTTTCCGACCGAGACCGTCTATGGGCTCGGCGCCGACGCGACGAACGCGCGCGCCGTCGCCTTGATCTTCGAGGCCAAGGGCCGGCCCCGCTTCAATCCCCTGATCGTCCATGTGGAAAGCCTCGCCGCGGCCGAGGAGCTCGCCGAGATGAGCCCCGCTGCCCGCCGCCTCGGAGAAGCGTTCTGGCCGGGTCCCTTGACGCTCGTCTTGAAACGCAAGGCTACGGCACCCGTCACGGACCTCGTCACGGCCGGCCTCGACAGCATCGCTCTGCGAGTCCCTGACCACCCGATCGCGCGCGCGCTGCTCGCCGCCGCCGGCCGACCGCTTGCCGCGCCCTCCGCCAATAGGTCCGGCCGCGTGAGCCCGACCCAGGCACGTCACGTGGAAATGGACCTCGGCCGCCGGCTCGCCATGATCCTCGACGGCGGGCCGACCGCGCACGGCATCGAGAGCACGGTCCTCGACGCGACCGGCGATACGATCGCGCTCCTACGCCCCGGCGCAGTCCCCACCGACGTGATCGAAGCGGTGCTCGGGGCGAAGCTCGCGCGGCCTGCCGCGGCCGTGCCGGAGCGGCCGGTGTCGCCGGGGCAGCTCGAAAGCCACTATGCGCCGCGCGCGCGCGTCCGGCTCGGCGCCACGAATGCGGGGCCGGGCGAAGCGCTCCTCGCCTTCGGCCCTGACGCACCGAGCGTTGCCGGTCCGACGATCAACCTCAGCCCCTCGGGCGATCTCATCGAGGCGGCGGCCAATCTCTTCGCGGCTCTGCGCGCGCTCGACGCCACCGGCGTCGAGACCATCGCCGTCATGGCGATCCCGGCGCACGGCCTCGGCGAGGCGATCAACGATCGCCTCGCGAAAGCCGCGGCCCCGCGCGGCGTGTGAGCGGAAAGATTTCAGTCGCGGTCGCGCGCGCGGGGCGCCGCGTCCTCGATGGCCGCCTCGTGGTACCAGCAGCCGCCGCCGGCCACGGCCTTCGCCAGTCGATCAGGCTTTGTATCGACAGCGGGTCGCACTGTTTCGCGAGCACCAACCAATCCTGCGCGACCTCCCGCGGGGAATTGGTAGATCCTCGCCGACGGGCGATGAGAATTCTCGGTCATGGTCCGTCTCTTTCTTCCACTGCGAACGAGCACGTTCTGCATCACGCTCTACATAGCATCGTCATAGCATGTTCGTTGCACGCTGCTCGAAGAATGCCCAATAAAAATAGCGATTTGCCTACATTATGGGCATGCTTGCGGTTGCTTATTTGGCTAGCATTTTTCCGCAGGCGAACGCTTGTCGTTTGCTGATAGCCCGTCCGATCGCGTGCGCCAAATCGTAAGCGCCATCGCCCCAAGAGATGATGAGGATTGCATCGAAGCGGGGACATCACGGCCGGAGTGAAGCCGGCGCGCTCATTGGAGCGCGCACACTGCGGCAGGCACGAGCGGGCATTCGCCGCACGTCGTCAACTTTTGGAGAGACTGACACATGCCGAAGTACAAGCTCGAGTACATCTGGCTCGACGGCTACACGCCCACACCGAACCTGCGTGGCAAGACGCAGATCAAGGAGTACAGCTCCTTCCCCGACCTCAAGGAGCTTCCCCTCTGGGGATTTGACGGCAGCTCCACCCTGCAGGCCGAGGGTCACAGCTCCGACTGCGTCTTGAAGCCCGTCGCCGTGTATCCGGATGCCGCGCGCAAGAACGGCGTGCTCGTCATGTGCGAGGTCATGATGCCCGACGGCAAGACGCCGCATGCCTCGAACAAGCGCGCGACGATCCTCGACGATCCCGGCGCGTGGTTCGGCTTCGAGCAGGAGTACTTCTTCTTCGAGAACGGGCGCCCGCTCGGCTTCCCGTCGGCGGGCTATCCCGCGCCGCAAGGTCCATACTACACGGGCGTGGGCTACAAGAACGTGGGCTCGGTCGCACGCCAGATCGTCGAGGAGCATCTCGACCTCTGCCTCGCCGCCGGCATCAACCACGAAGGCATCAACGCGGAAGTGGCGAAGGGCCAGTGGGAGTTTCAGATCTTCGGCAAGGGCTCGAAGAAAGCCGCCGACGAGATGTGGATCGCTCGCTACCTGATGCAGCGCTTGACCGAGAAGTACGGCATCGACATCGAGTACCACTGCAAGCCGCTCGGCGACACCGATTGGAACGGCTCGGGCATGCACTGCAATTTCTCGACCGCCTACATGCGCGAGGTCGGTGGCAAGGAGTACTTCGAGAAGCTGATGGAAGCCTTCAAGCTAGCGCGCGAGGAGCACATCGCGGTCTATGGCCCCGACAATCACATGCGCTTGACCGGCAAGCACGAGACGGCGTCGATCCATCAGTTCAGCTACGGCGTCGCCGACCGCGGCGCCTCGATCCGCGTGCCGCACAGCTTCGTCAACAACGGCTACAAGGGCTATCTCGAGGATCGCCGCCCGAACTCGCAGGGCGACCCCTACCAGATCGCGTCCCAGGTGCTGAAGACGATTGCCTCCGTTCCGACCAGCGCAGCCAGCGTCTCGCGCGCCGCGTGAGGACTTGCCGCGGCGCCGGGCCTCGTCCCGGCGCCGCGACGACAATTTGCTCCCGCGCTCCCGTGCGACGGCGGCGAGCGGGTGGACTCTCACCTCTCCCCTTGCGTTCCCGGAAGCCGAGCGCAGCGAGGCTATCCAGGCTCCTCCCCTCATCGACAATCGGCAGCGGGGAAGACCCCGGCTGTCCATGCGAAGCATGATGCGCCTTGTTTCAGAGGATATTGGCGTCTTGCCTGCCGCCGCCGGAAAATGAAATAAGGTCGAGTGAAGGGCCGGCGCGTAGGGCAAGGACCGGCGAGAGGGAAGTCCCATCCGCGACCAATAGAGCCGGTTCCCCACGCCGGCCCCAAGGCGTGGCCGGGCACGCGAGCCGACGCAGGTGATCTCGACATGCAGGACCGGGTCTACGACGCCGACATCTACGCCTTCGGCCGCCCGCCGGCGACCTACTGGTCCGCGACTGCCGGCCCCGCGCCCGACGTCCCTGCGGCCCCGCTCGCGCGCGATGCCACGGTCGACGTCGCCGTTATCGGCGGCGGATACACCGGCCTCTCCGCCGCGCGCCGCCTGGCCACCAGCCACGGGATGAGCGTCGCCGTGCTCGAAGCGGGCTGCCGCATCGGCTGGGGCGCGTCGGGCATGAACGGCGGGTTCGTATCCGAGGGCGGGGCTAAGATCGGCACGGCCGAGATGGTGCGCCGCGTCGGCGAGGCCGAGACGCGCCGCTACTGGGCGACGCAGACGGCTGCCGTCGAGGACCTCCGCGCCGTCATCGCCGAGCACAAGGTCGATTGCGAGCCGGTCGGCGACGGCAACCTCTGCGTCGCCCATCACCCGGGCGTCGCCCCGCGCCTTGCCGCGGAGGCCGAGATGCTGGCGAAGCGCTTCGGCATCGCCACCGAGTTTCTCCCCGCCGAGCGATTCCGCCGCGAGGTCCACGACGGACCGGAGACGTACGGGGGCCTGCGCGTGAGGCCCGGCTTCGCGATGCACCCGTTCCGTCTCGTCACGGCGATGGGGCGCGTCACGGCCGCGAGCGGGGCCGCTCTCCATACCGGGAGCGAGGTCGTCGCCTGGCGCCGCGAGGGCAAGCGCCATCTTCTCGCGACCGGAGCGGGAGGAAATGTCCGCGCGGCCCGCGTCGTCGTCGCGACCAACGGCTACGCGCCCAATGAACTCATCGGCGCAATCGGATTCCGCAGCGTCCCCGCCATCTCGAGCATCGTCGTGACGCAAGCTTACGGCGCCGCCGAGCTCGACCGGCGCGGATTTCGCACCGAGACGCCTATCTATAATACGCGCGGGCTCCTTTCCTACTACCGCCGCCTCCCGGACGGGCGCATCCTGTTCGGACGGCGCGGCGACACCGAGGGTACGGCCGCCGCCGCGGCGAGGCAGTCGGCCGACACGCTCGCGACGCTGAAGCTTGCGCTGCCGGCATTCGCAGATGCGGAGATTGCCTACTCCTGGCGCGGCCTCGTCTGCGTCACGGCACGGCGCACGCTCGCGCTCGGGCTCGACCCAGACGAAGCGAGCGTGGCCTACGCGTTCGGCTGCCAGGGATCGGGCACGGCGACGATGACATGGGCCGGAAAGCTCGCGGCCGATCTCGTCGCCGGCAGCGCCGGCGCGAGCGACGTGCCGGCGATCTTCAGAGGACTCCCGCCGCGCTTCCCGCCGTCGAACGCACTGCTCAGGTGGGGCTTGAGAGGCGCCTACGTCGCCTACGCGCTGCGCGACGCGCTCCATGTCTGATCGAGGAGCATGTCTAATCGAGGAGCGCCGATGCGCGAAAGGCCGCACCAAATTCGATTTGTCCAAGTGAGAGAAGCTGTTGCGTCCGATCTCGCGTTGCAGTCCGTATCGACACTGTTTCGATGCTGTTTGACGACAACGATCTTAGAGCGCATCCTTCGCGCAACAAAGAAACTTGATGGTCGGCGGCGACGTATCCAGTGGGACTCTGGATGACGTGGGATGTCGGCTGCGACGATATCGCGAAAGCAAAAGTGCATAATTCGAACGCTTTCCGGGGATGGGTGCATCCGCTCGTAGGAGGCGAAACCATGGTCAAGCCACTCTCCGAACAGCTCTCCGCCTTGTCGATGCGTGCCAAGAATGCAGAGGACGCCGTGGCTGCGGCGCAGAAGGAAGCCCATGACAAGGTCATGGCACGCAGGGAGCAGTCGCGTGTTGCTGCCGCGGCGGCGGTTGCAAAGGTGGATCAGGACATGAAGTCCATCGGCGATACCGCGACTAAGAACTGGAATGTGCTCAAAGCGAAAATCGCCGCCGACATGGATTCCTTGAAGGCGAACATCGCCCAGCGAAAGCAAGATCGCGGCGTGAAACGCGCCGATGACCATGCCAAGCGGCTGGAGCAGGAAGCCGTCGTCGCGGTCGACTATGCCATCGCATCAATCGAGCAGGCAAAGCTCGCCGTTCTCGATGCCGTCGTCGGCCGCATCGAGGCCGAAGAAACGAAGGACTCGTAACACGGCGCGCCTCGAGCGCCGCGCCTGCGCGGCGCTCGAGCAGCATCGTTCGACGGAGCGCAAGACCTTCAAAATCCGGAAGCAGTAAATGGGGAGGCGCAAGCGCTCTCCCTGAGGAGCCGCGCGCATCGAATTCCACTTTCGGGGCTCGGCGCGCTTCCCAACGATTTGTCACATCGGCATGCTATGCTGGTTGATGCGCGTGTCAAATCTCAAGACGCTGCGCCAACGATGCCAATCATCGGCACGCTGCTTATTTCGCTTGGTCATCGGGGGGACCATGGACCGTCGCCTTGCATTGAAGTCGCTGGCCGCGCTTGCGCTTTGCCCGATCTGCTCGTCGGCGAGCCGCGCCGCCGAAGCCGCGCACTGGAGCTATGAAGGCGCGACCGGCGCGGACAGGTGGTCCGAGCTCGATGCCGCGAACAGGGTCTGCTCCGCCGGCATGCGCCAATCGCCCATCGACATCGCCGATGCGGTCGCGGCCGAGCTTCCGCAGCTCAAGTTCGACTGGTCCAAGACCCCGGACACGATCGTCAACAACGGGCATACCGTGCAGGTGAATTTTACCGGGGGCGGGACACTCGCCGTCGGCAAGGAGAGCTACGAGCTGCTGCAGTTTCACTTCCACCGGCCGAGCGAGCACCTCATCGGCGCCAAAGACTTTCCGATGGAGGTCCATTTCGTGCACAAGGGCGGCGCGGGCGGGCTCGCGGTCGTCGGCGTGCTGATTGCGGCCGGTGAGCAGAACCCGGTGTTCGCCAGGCTGATCTCCACCATGCCGGTGAAGGCGGGTCCAGCGGTCAAGGCCGACCCGGGAATCGATCCCTTCGGACTGCTTCCTGCCGGGCGCGGCTACTACTTCTACCCGGGCTCGCTGACCACGCCTCCGTGCGCGGAAACCGTTGATTGGATGGTGCTGACCAATCCCATCGAGGTCTCGGAGGCGGACATTGGCGCCTTCGCCAAGCTCTATCCGAACAATTCCCGCCCGGTGCAGGCCGGCAATCGCCGATCCGTCCTTCGCTCGGAATGATCGTCCGAGGGACCCGCTCGAGCGAGCGATCCCCCACGTCGGACGCGATCCGGCGCTAGAACAGCTTGCTGAACAGCCAGAACAAGGAGCCGGAAAGCAGAATGGCCATCGGCAGCGTCAGCACCCAGGCCATGAGCAGGTTTCTGATGGTCGCCCACTGAAGCCCCGAGCCGTTGGCGGCCATCGTTCCCGCGACGCCCGATGACAGGACGTGGGTGGTCGAGACGGGGAGGCCCAGCACGTCCGCCGCTCCGATCGTGCCGGCGGCCACGAGCTCAGCCGACGCACCCTGCGCATAGGTGAGGTGCGTCTTGCCGATCTTCTCGCCGACGGTCACAACGATGCGCTTCCAGCCGATCATCGTTCCGAGCCCGAGCGCTATTGCGACCGCGACCTTGACCCAGAACGGGATGAAGCGCGTCGCGTCGTCCAGCGACCTCTTGAATGCCGTCAGCTTTTTCACATCCTCGGGCGAGAGGTGGTTGGCCTTGTCCTTGAGGACGAAGCGCACGGCTTCCGAGGCAAGATACATGTCGTTGCGCGTGTTGCCGACGGCGGCAGCGGGGATGTCGGCGAGAGTGCCGTAGCGATCGACCTCTTCGGAAATCTCTCGGATCAGTTTCGCAAGCGCCGGATACGTCGACTCGCTGATCTTCCTGGCCGAGATGAAAGCCGAGACGACGGGCCGCGGGTCGCCTGGAACGCTGAAGCTCGGAGCCTGGTTGTCGATCACCTTGCTCGCTGCCGCCGCATTGGCCCTGAACTCGACCATTTGGTTCGGTGCAGGCACGCGGTTCAAGGCATAGGCCGTGGGCACGGTGCCGATCAGGATCAGCATGATGAGGCCCATGCCCTTCTGCCCGTCGTTCGAGCCGTGCGCGAACGATACGCCCGTGCACGTCAAAATCAGAATGCCCCTGATCCACCACGGCGGCGGCTCTTTGCCTTTCGGCTCCGCGTAGAGCGCCGGATTTCTGACGATGAATTTCAGCACCAAGAGCAGCATCGCCGCCATGAAGAAGCCGAACAGCGGCGAAAGGAGCAGCGAGTAGCCGATGTCCTGGGCCTTGCCCCAGTCGACTCCGGATGTGCCGTCATTGCCGCGCATGAGCGAGTTGGCGACTCCGACGCCGATGATCGATCCGATCAGCGTATGCGACGAGGACGCGGGCAGACCGAGCCACCACGTGCCGAGGTTCCAGATGATGGCCGCGATCAGCAAGGCGAACACCATCGCGAAGCCCGCACCCGAGCCGACCTGCAAAATCAGCTCGACGGGCAACAGCGAGATGATGCCGTAGGCTACGGCGCCCGAGGCCACGAGCACGCCAAGGAAGTTGAAGAACCCGGACCACACGACCGCGATATTGGCAGGGAGAGAATGGGTATAGATGACGGTCGCCACGGCATTGGCGGTGTCATGGAAGCCATTCACGAACTCGAAGCCCAGCGCGATTATGAGCGCGACGCCGAGCAGCAGGAAGGGGAGCCAAGTCGTCGTCGGCGGCACGCCGGCCGCCTCGACATCGAGGTAGAGGCTGTAGATCGTGAAGACGAGGCCGCCGAGGAGCAGCCCGAGGAACAACCCCATCGTGAGTATGGATGCATCGTGATCAAGCTGCGGCTTGCTCGGCGCGTGAAACGTCTCGACTGCGGCACTCGACATGCGGTGGGCCCCCCAATATGGCGGCACGCAGTATCCTTCTGAGATATCTCCGGCTCATGACAAAGTGGCAGCCGAAGCGCGAGCGCCGCTCGCAATTCTCAACAACAGGTTTCCAAGCCCGTTAAGACTTCATTATTCTCAGTCCGGATAACCTCTTCTCAATCTCAGTATGCATATCATCGCCGGAGACACCTCGTATCCCGCTGAGTGCGTTCAAGCTATTGATGACCAGCCCCGGCTCCATCGGCACCAATGACGCGCACCGGTGGGGCAAGGCCGGCCGCCTCCGTGGGCTTGTTGCGAACGCTCGGCGAAACCTCGCCGCCCAACTCCGTCGCGGCTCCAAATTCGTGGAGTGGATGATCGGCCAATCCAAGGTCGAGGCAGCCCTGGCGCTCGCGCGAACGGCCGAGACCCGGCTCCTCGAGGCCATCGACTTGTTGCCCGAGGGCATCGTGATCCTCGATGCCGAAGGCAGGTATGTGGCGTGGAACCGTCAGTATGCCGCCATCTACACGGGCACCGTCGACTACCTCAAGGTCGGCGGCAAGCTCGAGGACGCCGTGCGCGCGGGCCTTGGCCGCGGCGAATACCCGGAAGCGATCGGCCGCGAGGAGGAATGGCTGGCGGCGCGCATGGCGCGTCTCAAGAACCCTGGGCCCCGCCACGAGCAGACCCTTGCCAACGGCCGCTGCATCCTGATCGAGGATAGGCCGACGAGCGACGGCGGCATCGTAAGCCTCAGGGTCGACATCACGGAGATGAAGCAGCGCGAAGCCTCATTCCGCCTTTTGTTCGACAGCAATCCGATGCCGATGTTCGTCTGCAACGGGGAGACGTGGAGCATCACGGGGGTCAACGATGCCGCGATCAAGCATTATGGCTTCACGCGCCAGCGTTTTGCGGCCATGTCGTTCGCCGATATCCATTGCGCCGTCGACGCGACGTCGCTCGACGGCTGGCGGGATGCGCGGACGGATACCTTCGCGGGCAAGTCCTTCAAACACGTTCGCCGCGACGGGAGCCTCATCGAGGTCGAGCTGCGCGCCTCGACCCTCATGCACGAGGGCGTGGCTTCGGTCCTGGTTGCGGTCATCGACATCACCGACCGCAAGCTCACCGAGTTCCGCGTCACCCATATGTCGCGCCACGACGTGCCTGCCCAACCGCGTGCTTCTCTCCGAGCACATGCAGGAAGCCCTTGCGGGCGTCGCGAAAGGCGACTCGGCGGCTGTGCTCTTTCTCGATCTCGACAAGTTCAAGGTCGTCAACGACACGCTCGGCCATTCGGCCGGCGACAGTCTCTTGAAGGAGGTCGCGCGGCGCCTCTACCGGTGCGTGCGCAAGACCGACACGGTGGCGAGACTCGGCGGCGACGAGTTCGCCGTCCTGCTGGCGGGCGCCTGTCCGCCGGCCGAGATCTCGAGGATCTGCGAGCGCATCCTCGAGGAGATGCAGGCGCCCATTCTCCTTGCCGGAAAGGACATATCCATCGGAGTGAGCATCGGCATCGCGACTGCGCCCGCCGACGCGATGACGCCGGAAGAGCTGTTCCGCTGCTCGGATCTGGCGATGTACGCGGCGAAGGACGAAGGGCGCGGCAAGTATCGCTTCTTCAAGAAGGCGATGGACGAGAAGGCGCGCGCGCGAGCTTCCCTCGAATCGGCGCTTTCCCTCGCGATCGGGCGCGAGGAGCTCGAGCTGCACTACCAGCCGCTCGTCTCGCTCGAAACCGGCGCCATCAGTTGCATGGAAGCGCTCGTGCGCTGGCGCCACCCGACGCGCGGGCTCGTGCCGCCGTCGGAATTCATCCCCGTCGCCGAGGAAACGGGCATGATCGTCGCTCTCGGAGAGGTCGTCCTGCGCCGGGCATGTGTAGATGCCGCCGCTTGGCCTGCGGGCGTCAAGGTTGCGGTCAACGTGTCGGCGCTCGAGCTCGAGAGCCCCGGCTTTTTCAATCGCGTCGTGACGACGCTCGAAGCCAGCGGGCTCTCTCCCCGCTCTCTTGAGATCGAGGTGACCGAGACGGCGGTGATGAGTAACATCCAGCGCTCGATCGCGCTCCTCAAGGACATCCGCGCCCTCGGCGTCGACATCGCCATGGACGACTTCGGCACCGGCTATTCGTCGCTGAGCTTTCTGCGCACCGCGCCCTTCGACAAGCTCAAGATCGATCGCGCCTTCATCAGAGATTCCTCGGCCTCGGCCGACGGTCGCGAGATCCTGGCGGCGATCGTCTCGCTGGCGAGAACGCTCGGCATGTCGACGACGGCCGAAGGCGTCGAGACGGTGGAGCAGCGCGAGATCGCAAGGGCTCTCGGGTGCACGGAGCTGCAGGGCTACCTGTTCAGCCCTCCCAAGCCGCTCGGCGAGCTCAAGGCTCTTCTCGACGCCTCTGCGCGTGCGTCAAAGGACGCTGCCTAGACCACCGGCTTCGGGCGCGTCAGTGGTCGCGCTCGCTGAAGCGGGCGTGCGGAACCCTGGCCATCAAGCGGTGGAACGCGGGACCGGACTGGTGCACCAGCGTGCAGTGATCGCCGCCCTCGAAGTAGATGTCGCTGAAGCCCTCGAGGCTCTCGTCCATGACGGCCTTGAGGCCATAGGCTTCGGCAAGCGGGGGCACCGCTCCGCGCTCGCAGTCGCTGAAGATGGCCGCGGCCTCGTCCTCGGTCGCAAGCCCGATCGGCTGCTTCAGCCATTCGCCGAGCATGTCGAGGCGCACGTGGTGGGAAGCGGGAATGACGGCGAGGAGATAGCCGTCCTTGCGCCGCAAGAGAACGCCTTTGGCGAGATTGTCCTCGGGGATGGCGCTCACGTGCGCGGTGGCGGCCGAGCTCAGCGTTTTTGCGTGAGTGAAGACGTCGTAGGGCAGATAGCGATCGTCGAGATACTCTTGAATGGTAAGCGAGATAGCCATGATTTGTCTCCGGTCCGCTCGCATTGCGGGCGCACTGGCAGCATGACGCGCGACTGGAGCACCGTTCTAGGGCGAGCAGATAGCGATGCGCTCGCCAGCGGAGCGACGCGACAGCCAGCCATCGGCCCGCCCACTGTGGTGAGATTCATTTTAGTCCTCGCGCGCGGGTACGGCAACGGGACACGGGGTGCGTGATCCTGCATTGCGGGATCGATGCTGCGGGCGCGAAGCCCAAAGCTAGCCGCTTCGTGAAACAAGGAAATTCAAAGCGCTCAGCTCTTGATGCGCGCCATCGCGGGGTCGACGAGCGGATCGAGGAACACGGTCGCAGGCACGCGCTCCGTCGCAACCTCGAGCTCGTAGCGCCCCGAGAGCACTTTCTCGCGGTCGACGCCGGCCTCCGCATCGCGCACGTAGCCGTAGCCGATCGAGCGCCCGACGGTGTAGCCGAAGCCGCCGCTCGCGAGCCACCCCACGCGCTTGCCGTCGCGATAGATGGTCTCGCGCCCCAGGAGCACCACCGCGGGATCGACCGTGAAGCCCGCGAGCAGCCGCGGCAGAGGCTTCGCCGCCTGCGCCTCGAGCGCGGCGCGTCCCTGGAAGGGCCTATTGGAGCGGAGCTTCACCGCCCAGCCGAGCCCCGCGACGAGCGGCGAATGATCGGGTCCGATGTCGGCGCCCCAGGCGCGATAGCCTTTCTCGAGCCGCAGGGATTCGATCGCTCGGTAGCCCGCGTTCACGAGCCCATGCGCCTTGCCGGCCTCCATCACCGCCTCGTAGACGGCGGCCGCGAACTCGACCGGGATATGCAGCTCCCAGCCGAGCTCGCCCACGTAGGTGACGCGCAGCGCCAGCACCGGCGCGCCGCCGAGCGCGATGCGCCGGATGCGGCCGAACGGGAAGGCCTTGTTCGAGAGATCGTCCTCGGTCAGTCCCTGCAGGATGTCGCGGGTGCGCGGACCCATGACGGAGAGGACGGCGTTGGCGGAGGTGACATCGATGAGCCGCGCGTCGAGGCCGTCCGGGATCGCCCGCGAGATCCAGTCGAAATCGTGCGTGGCAAACCCGGTGCCGGTGACGAGGTAGTACTCGCTCTCCGAAAGCCGCCCGACGGTCAGGTCGCACTCGATGCCGCCCTTGGCGTTGAGCATCTGCGTGTAGACGAGATGGCCCGGCGGCTTCGCCACGTCGTTGGCGCAAATCCAGGAGAGAGCCGCCTCGGCATCGCGCCCGGCCATCAGGAACTTGGCGAACGATGTCTGGTCGATGACGACGGCGCGCTCGCGGCAGGCCCTATGCTCGCGTCCGACCGCCTCGAACCAGTTCTGGCGCCCGTAGCTATAGCGGTCTTCGGGCTGCTCCCCGAGCGCGGCATCGGCGAACCAGTTCGGCCGCTCCCAGCCGAGCTTCTCGCCGAAGCAGGCGCCCTGCGCCATCAAGCGATCGTAGAGCGGCGAGCGGCGCAATGGGCGGCCCGATCGGTATTCCTCGAACGGCCATGCCATCGCGTAGTGCTTGGCGTAGGCCTCCATGGTGCGCGTGCGCACCCAGCGCGTATCGAAGTGATTGCGCCCGAAGCGGCGGATATCGACCGGCCAGAGATCGTAGGGCGGCTCGCCCTTCGCTACCCATTCGGCGAGCGCCATGCCGGCGCCGCCGCCCGAGGCGATGCCGAACGCGTTGAAGCCGGCGCCGACGAAGACGCCGGCGCACTTCCGGCGCCTCGCCGAGGATGAAGTTGCCGTCGGGCGTGAAGCTCTCGGGGCCGTTGATGAACTGCTTGATGCCGGCCGTCTGCATCGCCGGCACGCGGCCCGCGGCAAGCTCGAGGAGCGGCTCGAAATGCTCGAGGTCGTTCTCGAGCAGTTGAAACTCGAAGTCGTCGGGCAGCCCCTCATCCGCCCACGGCTTTGGATTGGGCTCGTAGCCGCCCATGACGAGGCCGCCGACCTCCTCCTTCCAGTAGGTGAGGCGGTCGGGATCGCGCAGCGTCGGGAGATCGGCCGCGACGCCGTCGATCTTCTCGGTGACGAGATACTGGTGCTGCACCGAGACGAGCGGGATATTGACGCCGGCCATGCGACCGAGCGCTCGCGACCACTGCCCGGCGCAGATCACGAGCTTCTCGCAGGAAATGCGGCCCTTGTCGGTCGCGACGGCGCGCACGCGCCCGCCCTCGACGTCGATGCCCGTCACTCGCACGCCCTCGCGAATGGTGACGCCGCCCTGGCGCGCACCCTTGGCGAGCGACATGGCGATGTCGGAGGGCGAGGCCTGCCCGTCGGTCGGCAGGAAGGCTGCGCCCACCACGTCGTCGACCTGCATCAGCGGCCACAGCGCCTGCGCCTCCTTGGCAGAAAGGAGTTGCATCTCGAGCCCGAACGACGTCGCCGTCGTCGCCTGCCGCTTGACCTCGATCCAGCGCTCGGGATTGCAGGCGAGCCTGAGCCCGCCATTCCTCTTCCAGCCGGTCGCGAGCCCGGTCTCCGCTTCGAGGCGATCGTAGAGGGCGACGGAATAGCCGAGGAGCTGCGTGATGTTGGCGCTGGTGCGCAGCTGGCCGACGAGGCCGGCCGCATGCCAGGTCGACCCCGACGTGAGCTTGCCGCGCTCCAAGAGCAGCACGTCGGTGAGCCCCATCTTGCCCAGGTGATAGGCGACCGAGCAGCCGACGATGCCGCCGCCGATGATGACAATCTTGGCCGAGGACGGCAGCTCGCTCATGAGGACTCCATGGCTTCGAACTTGGCGAAGGACGCCTCGAAGCGCTTGAGGTTCTCCGCCGTGTAGGCGGCAAAGTCGAAATCGACGGTCGAGTGGATCTCCGACACCATGCTCCACATGGTCTCGCGCAGGAGCGACGCGGCCGTCATGGCCGCCGCGCGCCGGCGTAGCGTATCGTCGACGGGTCGCCCGAAATAGAGGGCGAGCGCCGCTTCCCCTTGCGCCGGCGACAGCTCGCTGTTGGACGCCAATCCGCCGAGGTCGAACAGCGGCGAGTTGAAGCCGCCATACTCCCAGTCGAGCAGCCACAGCCTCTTGCCGTCGTCCATGAAATTTGCGGCGAGCAAGTCGTTATGGCCGAACACGACGTCGATGGGTCCCACGGCCGACTCGAGCCGCGCCGCGCGTTGAAGCAGAGAAGGGAGCATCGGCACATGCCGGCTTGCGCCGTCCTCGAGCGTGTGGCCATAGTCGCGCACGACGTGAAACACCCAGAACATCGCCGCCGGCCCGCGCAGGTAGAGCGGGATGTCGCGGTGGCAGCGACGCACCATGTCGACAAGGCGCTCGAGGTTCTCAGGATTGCGCACGTCGTCGGGGGTGAATGTGCGCCCCTCGACGAAATCCAGCACGAGGATGCCGGGCTCGGCGTGGACGACTCGGGGGCTCAAGCCGGCCTGGTGAGCGGCACGGCTCGCAGCGAGCTCATTCGCACGCACGACGCCGTGGACGAGGATGTCGGCGCCCGAGCGCACGACGTAGCGGCGCCCGCGGTCCTCGACCACGAAGTTGTGGTTGGTGATGCCGCCCGCGAGCGGCTTCGGATCGACCTTGCCGAACCAGATCGAAAGTCCCGCGACGCGGGCAGAGGCCGCCTCTCGCGCCGCTTCAGTGCTCACACATTCTCCTCCCCGTCGCGCGGCAGATCTCCGGCGCCTCCCGCGCGATCGCGGGCCGGCGGCCGGCTCGGTCAAGGCTTATAGCCTCCCGGACCGGGAACGAGAAGTGTGCCGCGTGAGAGGGCCGCCTATCCGCCACTGCAAGGACGCTTGCTTGCCAGGCCCACTACCAGGGGTTTAAGAACGGCTATTGCACGGCCCATTTTGCCCGATGCAGGCCTACCCGATAATGCCCTTCCGGCGCGTGGGGACGGATGGCAACAATGCGAATGGTTTTCGATGTTTCAGTAAAAACCTTTCTAATTGCTTTCATAAAAATATGCTCATTATTTTAGGACGTGTTTATACATAAGAAACGAAACGTCCTTAGATCTGACAGGCGAAGTCGGGTTTTTCGACTGGGGGATGCAATGACGCTTGCACGACGTTCATTTCTTCGCATGGCAACTGCCGGGTGCGTATGTTGTCTCGCAAGCGGGCGGCTTGGAGCGAATCCGGCAAAGCACGACGGACCGGCGGCAGCCGGCCACAAACCCCACTGGTCTTATGAAGGCGAGACGGGCCCCGAGCATTGGGGCGAGCTTTCGCCGGATTTCAAAGTTTGCCAGCTGGGCCTCGAGCAGACGCCGATTGATCTCGCGTCCGGGTTGAAGGGCGAGGCTGGAACAATCTCTTTCGACTATCGCCCGCTGCCGCTTCGCATCGTGAATAACGGCCACACGATCCAGGTGAATGCGGATCGCGGTTGCTCGTGCACGATCGGAGAAACGAAATACGACCTCCTGCAATTTCACTTCCACCATCCGAGCGAGCACCTGCTCGACGGAAAGGCCTTCGATTTGGAGGTCCATTTCGTGCACAAATCGCAGGCCGGCGGCCTGGCGGTCGTCGGTGTCTTTTTCCGTACGGGCGCGCACAACGCCAACCTGCAGCCCATCTTCGACCAGATGCCGTCAAGCGAGGGCCCCGAGGTCAACGCCTCGGGCCAGTTCGACCCTGCTGCGTTCCTCCCGGCATCGCGCAGCTACTTCCGCTACATGGGCTCCCTCACCACGCCGCCCTGCTCGGAGGGCCTGACGTGGACCGTGTTCCGCGAGCCGATCGAGGCCTCGGCCGAGCAGGTCCGCCAGTTTGCGTCCCTGTTCCCCAACAATGCGCGCCCGGTGCAGCGCAAGGGCCGCCGCTTCCTGATTGAGACCGGATCGTAATTCCGCCCGCCAGAGGACCTGCCCATGAAATCGCTCACGTCCGCCTTCAACAACCTCAAGATCAACTTCAAGCTCGCGATCGGCTTCGCCGTCGTGATCCTGACGCTGATGTTCGTCGGCATCACCGGCTACTGGGGCATTGCGCACGTCGGCGAGGACTTCGAGGGTTACGCCGAGCAGGTCGCCGTCGTCGACCACATCTCCGAGATCGACCGCAACTTCATGAACTACCGCCGCCTTGCCGGCGAGGTCGCAACCCATGACGACGCCGAGCTTGCCAAGATGACGCACGAGGCCGAGGCGAGCGTCAAGGAAGCCATCGAGCGCACGGCGAAGCAGGCCACGGATCCGGAAGAGCAAGAGAAGATTGGCGAGCTCTCGAAGCTGTTCGAGGAGTATTCCGCGCTCGCTCACAAGAGCGAGACGCTGCATTCCGAAAAGAGCAAGCTCGTCAAGGAGGCCCTCGACGGCTCCGACGAAAAGCTTCTGGCCGACTTCGACGAGCTCATCGCCTCGAGTGCGTCTAGCGGCAACTCCAACACCGTCATACTCGGCAACGAAGCGTTGCGCCAGCTCCTGGTCGCGAACAAGAACGTCGACCGCATGCTGGGAATCTCGGACACAACCGCCCGCGCGGCCGCGGACAAGGCCTTCGCCAATATGAAGACCGTCCTGGCGCAGCTCGACAAGGTGATAACCACGCCGAAAGCCAGAGAGGACTATGAAGAGATCACGAAGCTGGCGGAGGCTTATCATTCGGGCTACGAGCGCGCCGCCGAGATCGACCACGAGCTCGATCAGATGCTGGCTACCGAAATGCCGAAGCTCGCCGCCGAGATAGCCGGCGACACGAAGGTCGTGCGCGACAAGGTCCATGCCGAGGAGACGCGGCTCGAGGCGGATGCCATGAGCCTGATCGGCACCACCGAGCAGCTGATGCTGTGGTCGGCGATCGGCGGCACGGTGTTCGGCGCCTTCATGGCTTGGGTCATCGGCCGCGGCATCTCGACACCGATCCGCGCCATCGCCGACGTGCTGCTTGCTCTCGCCAACGGCAACAAGGCGGTCGACGTGCCGTATGCCGACCGTGGCGACGAGGTCGGCGAGAATGCCCGTGCGGCCCAGATCTTCAAGGAGAACCTCATACGCATCGAAAAGATGGAAGCGGAGCAGAGGGAGGCCGAGAAGCGCGCTGCCGCCCAGCGCAAGGCCGACATGCTCCGCCTGGCCGACGAGTTCCAGAAAGCCGTCGGCGGCATCGTCGACACCGTTTCGTCGGCATCGAGCCAGCTCGAATCGGCCGCGACATCGCTGACCGGCACCGCCGCATCGACCCAGCAGCTTTCCGGCGCCGTAGCCGCGGCCTCCGAGCAGACCTCGGCCAACGTTCAAGGCGTGGCGGCGGCTTCCGAGCAGCTTGCCTCGACGGTAACCGAGATCAGCCGGCAGGTGCAGGAGAGCAGCGCGATCGCCAGCTCCGCCGTCGACCAGGCCGGCAAGACGAATGCCAGCGTCACCGAGCTCTCGCGTTCGGCCGAGCGCATCGGCGATGTGATCGGATTGATCAACACCATCGCCAGCCAGACCAACTTGCTCGCCCTCAACGCCACCATCGAAGCGGCGCGTGCCGGTGACGCCGGCAAGGGCTTTGCGGTCGTCGCTCAGGAGGTCAAGGCGCTCGCTGCGCAGACCGCCAAGGCGACCAGCGAGATCGGCACGCAGATCGCTGGCATGCAGACCGCGACTCAGGAGGCGGTCGGCGCCATCGAGCAGATCGCGAGCACCATCAACAAGATGTCGGAGATCTCGGGCGCCATCGCGGCCGCGGTCGAAGAGCAGGGCGCCACGACCAAGGAGATCAGCCGTAACGTGCTCGAGGCCGCCAAGGGAACGGCGGAGGTCGCTTCGAATATTACCGAGGTCAGCAAAGGCGCTGGCGAGACCGGCTCGGCCTCCTCACAGGTTCTCTCGTCGGCCAAGGCGCTCTCGAGCGACAGCCAGCACCTCAAGACCGAGGTCGAGAAGTTCCTGGCCACGGTGCGCGCCGCCTAAGCTAAGGCCCGACTAGCGGAAATTGGGAAGCAGGCCCGACACCGTCGGGCCTGCTTGCGCTCGTTGGCTACCTTGCACCGCCGCGCTCGATTCCGGAGCGCGCCGGGAGTAGTCTTCGCTGTCTGAGGCGCGGCTCGCGCATTGTGCCACGCCGTCCTCACCCATGGAGCCTGGCGATGACCGACGAGGAGACCTGGAGGAAGAATCTCACGCCGGAGCAGTATCGCGTTCTGCGTGAAAAGGGGACCGAGCAGCCGTTCACGGGCGAATACCTTCACTCCGACGCCGACGGCATGTTCGCCTGCGCGGCGTGCGGGAACGAGCTTTTCTCCTCGGACGCCAAATTCGATTCGGGCTCAGGCTGGCCTTCGTTCGACCAGGCGATCCCCGGCGCGGTCGAGTATCACACCGACACCTCGCACGGCATGGTGCGGACCGAGGTCACCTGCGCGCGCTGCGGCTCCCACCTCGGTCATGTCTTCGATGACGGCCCGGGCGATACCGGAAAGCGCTATTGCATAAATTCCGTGTGCCTCAAGCTCGAGGGGCACTAGATCGCGATCGTTCTTGATGGCGACGCTTCGCGTCCATCAAGAACGTGAATCGCTCCTCTAAGCCGGCTCACCCCTGCTTCTCCCAGCGCCCGGCCTCCGACTGGCGCCAATAGGTGACGGCGAGGCCCGCGGCCTTGGCCCTCTGCCACTCCTCGCGCGCGGCGGCCGTCGCTTCCACGTCGCGCCCGTCGAAGAGATAGACAAAGCGCGAGGCGCCCTCGAACGAAGCGGCGCGCGCCCCGTCGACGAGGAAGCGCACGCCCGCCCCGTTCGGCGCATCCTCGCTCGTCGTGAGATAGATGGGCTGATGCTCGGCATTGCCGTCCTTGCGCGTGCCGTGTGGCAGGAAACTTTCCTCGGCGTAGGTCCAAAGCGTGAGATCGAGCGCCTCGAGCCGCTCCTCGCTCCCCGACTGCACGACCGCGCGCCAGCCGCGCGCGAGCGTCTTCTCGAGAAGGGCCGGCAGGACAGCCTCGAGCGGGGCGCGCTCGAGATGGTAAAAGAGCACCTCGGCCTTGGCCTCGGACATGGTTAGCCTTCCCTCAGGCGACGCAACGGACCGGTCTGCGCGGTCGAGCCCAAGCCTTGCAACAACGACACTTGCAAACCCACCCTGCGTCCCCTATCTGTCGCGGTCCGGTGCGGCGCCATCATGGTTGACGCCCGTGCGGGCGGTGAGCTCGGCAGCCTCTCATGTTCGCTGCCCTGCTCCCGCCCGCTGCGATTCATACGGCGAGAGGGCTCACGGTTTCTTGGGGCGCGGCACCTCTCCCGCATCGACGAGCGCATCGGTGCAACGCTTGGAGAGAGCGCGGCGCTTGCTCGACATGCAGCTTCTGAGCTCGCTCGAGCCCACCGTATAGGAGGGGCAGAACCTCTTGTAGTCGCGCTCGCAGGCTCTCTTGACGCGCTCGCTCACGGCTCCCGCCTCGGTCGCAAGGAGCGCGAACGCGCCTAGAGCAGCAATCCAGAGGAGCGCTCCGGACCCGACACGCGCCCCGCACCGGGCAGCCTTGGATGACGTCGGCATTGTTTCATTCCCTAACTCAATAATGTTGCGACGAATCCCGGCGCCGCGCTTGCGAGGCGGCATGCTACCGCCTCGGGCGCGCGACTGGCAAAGGCCAAAATACGGCTGATCTGGGGCCTACGACCCTTAGCGCCGCTTGCCCCGGTCATAGGGGTTCTCGCCCTTGCGCAGCGAGAAGCGCAAGGGGACCCCTTCGAGGCCGAACACATCGCGCAGGCTGTTCGTCAGGTACTTGATGTATGACCTCGGGAGGTCGGCCGGCTTGCTGCAGAAGGCAACGAAGGTCGGCGGCCGGGTCGACGGCTGCGTCGCGTAGCGGATCTTGATGCGCCGGCCCGAGGCCGCGGGCGGCGCGTGGCGCGACAGCGCCTCGGCGAGCCATCGATTGAGATCGGCGGTCGCCACCCGCCGGTTCCAGGTCTCGGCCGCCTTGAGGATTGCCTTCACGAGCTTGTCGAGACCCGTTTCGCGACCGTGCGGAGATCGCGACGAGCGATACGCCCGGCACCTGCGAGAGCCCCTGTGCGGCCATCGCCCGGATCTCTCTCAAGCGGCTCTGCTTGTGTTCGACGAGGTCCCACTTGTTGACGGCGATGACCAGCGCCCGCCCTTCCTTGGTCACGAGATCGCCGATCGCGAGATCCTGATGCTCGAGGGCCTGCTCGGCGTCGACGACGAGCACCACGACCTCGGCGAAGCGGATCGCGCGCAGCGTATCGCCGACGGCGAGCTTCTCCGCCTTGCCCTCGACCTTGGCCTTGCGCCGGAGCCCCGCGGTGTCGAAGAGGCGCACCGCGCGCCCCTCCCACACCGCGTCGCTCGCGACCGCGTCGCGCGTGAGCCCGGGCTCGGGACCGGTGATCATGCGCTCCTCGCCGAGGAGGGCGTTGATCAGCGTCGACTTGCCGGTGTTGGGGCGCCCGACGACGGCGACGCGAAGCGCGCGCCCGGTCTCGTCGGAAGCGTCCTCGGTGCGCTTCGGCCCCTTGAACCCGAGCGCGGAGGCGATGTCGCGCTCGAGATCGCCGAGGCCGAGACCGTGCTCGGCGGAGACGGCTACCGGCTCGCCGAAGCCGAGCTTGAAGGCGTCGTAGAACCCGCCGTCGGCAGCGGGTCCCTCGCACTTGTTCGCGACGAGAACCACCGGGCGTCCCGACGCGCGTATAGCGCGCGCGAAGACTTCGTCGGCGGCCGTTACGCCGTCACGGGCATCGATCATGAAAAGCACGAGATCGGCGCCCGCAATTGCCGCTTCCGTCTGCTTCCTCATGCGATCGGCAATCGAGCCGCGCGCCGCCTCCTCGAGGCCCGCGGTGTCGACCAGCCTCACGCGCCTCTGCGCGATCTCCGCGTCCCCCTCGCGCCGGTCGCGCGTCAGCCCGGCGACGTCCGAGACGAGCGCGGCGCGCGTGCCGGTCAGCCTGTTGAAGAGCGTCGACTTGCCGACGTTGGGGCGTCCGACGATGACGATGGTGGGGATGGGCATCGGCCGCTTATGCCCGAAAACGGCGCACCCGCACAACGAGCGCGTTGCCCGCGGCGGCTTCCCGGTCGGTCAATTGAGGGAAATGAGCTTGGCGTTGTCGGTCAATACGAACATGCGGTTCTGGGCGACGACCGGGGCGATGTAGACAGGGTCGCCCAAGTCCTGCTCGCCAACCACGCGTCCCGTCTGCGCCTCGACGCCGACGAGCTTGCCGGTGTTGGATGCGAGCCACAGCACGTTGCCCGCGAGCGTCGGGCCGGACCAGGTGCGCGACCCCGAAAGCTGCGCCGTCCACTGCACCTTGCCGTCTCGCCGCGAGAGCGCCATGAGCTGGCCCGAGGTATCGACCACGAACACGCTCTCGCCCGCGACCCACGGCGTCTGCGTGCCGGGGACATTGAGCGACCAGAGGCGCTCGCCGGATTTCGCCTGCGTCGCAACCATACGCCCGCCGTGGCCAACGGCGTAGACGACTCCGCCATCGATCGCCGGGCGCGCGGCGTCGCTCATGGCGGCGAGCTGCGAGGTGGTGCGTGTGCGCGAAAGGTTCTCGGACCAGACTGGCGAGCCGTCCACGATGCTGAGCGCGACGACGTCGCCCGACGGATAAGGTACGACGACGATCTCGCCGTCGACGGCCGGGCTCGCATTCAGCCCGAGGCTGGCCTGCTGCGGCAAGCCGCGCACCGACCAGAGCTCCGTTCCGTCGGCACCCGCGAGGCACAAGAACCGCCCCTCGGTCGTAACCAGGAATACGCGATCGGCGTACGCGGTCGGCGAGGCCCTCACGGGGGCGCCGACGTTCTTCTCCCAGACGCGCTTGCCGGAGCCCGGATCGAGGGCGATGACCGCGCCGTAACCGCTCGCCGCGTAGATGCGCCCGCCGTCGGCGGCGAGCCCGCCGCCGTAGCCGCCGCCGTCGGTGCCGCCGAGCGAGAAGAGGTTGCCGGCATTGAAGCTCGATCCCTTGTTCTCGACGGTCGGCTCGAGCGACGCGTGCCAGGCGGCCGAGCCGCCGGAGAGAGCGAACGCACTCACGGTGCCGTTGGCGTCGAGCGTATAGACTCGCCCATCGTAGACGATGGGGCTCGCCGTGATGCGCCCGACCTTGCTCGATCCCGTCCCTGCATCCGCGCTCCAATCTTGACGCAACGAGGTCGGCAACTCGAGATGGCCCGGCGCGTTGGTCGGCTCGCCGCCCGGCTGCGCCCAGCTGTCGTTCAAGCGCGCGGGCGGTAGCGCGATCGGGGTCGACGCGTCGGCAAGCTCGCTCGCGATCTTCTCCTGGCTCGGCATCACGGAGATCCGCTTGCCGGGCAGCGGCGGCTCGACCTGCTTGAAGGGATTGAGCTCGGTGATCTTGGGAAGCGAGGGAAGGCTGTCGGCGCAGCCCGCGAGAAGGCAGAGGCAGGCGCAGGCGGCCGCGCGTGCACCGCGTCCGAAGCTCTTCCCCTCCCTCATGCCGGCGGTCTCCTATTTGGGTGCCGGTTCAGTCTTGCCCGATCCGTCGCTTGCGTCCGCATTCGTCGGCGGAGCCCCCTCCGTTGCCGCCGCAGGCGGCGCGGCCTTCGCCACCTCCGCCGATGCGATGGTCCCCATCATCCGGCGTATGCGCTCGACGGCCTCCTCGGGAACGCTGGGATCGGTAAGAAGCGGGCTGAGCGCGGCACGCGCCTCCCCGATCTTGCCCGCTTTCAGCGCCGCCATCCCGAGCAGCTCACGCGCACTGTTGCGCCATGGACTTGTATCGGCGGTCAAAGGCGTGAGCCGATTCTGCATCTCCGTAAAGTCCGCGCTCCCCAGCCGAATCGCCGCGGCCTGGAGCTGCGCAAAGCTCGCAAGAAGGTCGTCGGCGCCGCCGTCCCGGCCGACCTTCTCGAAAATCGCGAGCGCGTCCTCGGACTTGCCGGCCTTGAGATTGGCGCCCGCGAGCAGGAGCTCGGACAACGTAGCGTAACCCCTGGGGCCATCGGCGGCGAGCGCGCTAAGGGAGGCCTTGGCCTCCTCGGTCTTGCCGTTCTGCAAGAGCGTCAGCGCGGCCTCGTACTGGGCGCCGGCCGCTTCCGCGCGCGCGAGCGCCCGGGCCTCCCAGAACTTATAGCCTCCGACGAGGACGACGATGAGGCCGGCGGCGGCAATGGCATAATTGCCGTACTTGTTCCAGAGCTTCGTCCACTGCTCGCGGCGCAGCTCCTCCTGGACTTCGCGCAGAAGGGGATCGTTCTTGTCGACCATTTGAACCGTTCGCGCCCCGAGCTAGTAGAACTTTCGCCGCCCCACTCCTGGGCACAGTGATAGCGAGCGAAGGCCATCCGCGCAAATGCGCGCCGCGTTATCCCCGGCCGAGAGCCCGAAGTTCGGCTAAGTGGTTGGTGTTTTCGGCTTTTTCGTGACCCGGCCGGCCGCCATGTCCGCCACCCGGGCAGGCGGGGCGTCCTCGGCCTTCATGGCGTAGGTGTGCTCCTCGCCCGGAAACGACTTGGCGCGCACCTCCTCCGCGTACTCTCGGATCGCCTCCTCGATCGCCTGGCCGATGCGGCCGAACCGCTTCACGAACTTGGGCACGCGCGGCGAGAGGCCGAGCATATCCTCCATGACGAGGATCTGCCCGTCGCAAACCGCGGACGCGCCGATGCCGATCGTCGGGATCGGGATGGCGCTCGAGATGCGCGCCGCGAGCGGCTCTGCGATCGCCTCGAGCACGACGGCGAACGCGCCCGCCTGCGCGACGAGGCGCGCGTCCGCCTCGAGCGCCTCCCATTCGCCGAGGGTCCGGCCCTGGGTTCTGAATCCTCCCAGCACATTGATCGACTGTGGGGTGAGGCCGATGTGGGCCATCACCGGGATGCCGCGCTCGACGAGGTAGCGGATCGTCTCCGCCATACGCTTGCCGCCCTCGAGCTTGACGGCGCCGCAGTCGGTCTCCTTCATGACGCGCGCCGCGTTGCGGAAGGCGATCGACGGACTCTCCTCGTAGGTGCCGAACGGCATGTCGACGACGACGAGAGCGCGCTTGGCGCCCCGCACGACGGCCTGGCCGTGCATGATCATGAGCTCGAGCGGCACCGGCACCGTCGTCTCGTAGCCGTGCATCACCATGCCGAGGCTATCTCCCACCAGCAGAAAATCGCAGTACTTGTCCGCGATTGCCGCCGTGTGGGCGTGATAGGAAGTAAGCGCGACGACGGGACGGCGCCCCTTCATCGCCGTGATGTCGGGCGCCATCAGGCGGCTGCTCTTCGGTTGGATCGACATCTCTCGACGCGCACGGGGCTAAGCAGGGGACGCAAAGAAGGCGAGCCTAGTCCGCGCAAAGAAAGCGCGCCAGCACTCCCTTGGGAGAACGTGAAAGTGGCCTCGCGTTGACTATGGGCCACACTTGGAAAGGGACCGGCAAGACGCCAAGTGTCTCACGTTGCAACGGCGACTATCACTCTGATAACCAAGAGTTAGTCGAAGCCCGCTAAACCAATATAGCGTTTCGCTTTCAATTGGCTCTCGGGATGGGTTGTATCGTGGTCGTAAATCGTACCTCGCCGTCGAGGAGGCTCGCCGCCGGCCTCGGAGTTTCCGCCTTGGTGGTGCTTGGGTCCGCGGCCAGCGCGCTTGTGACCGTCACGGCGCCGACGCCTGCCGCCGCGCAGGGCTTCTTCAGTATGTGGGATTATGCGCCGAAGCCGCGCAAAGTGCGCAAGGCGAAGGCGCCGCGCCCGCCGAAGGACACCGAGGAATCGAAGTTCGCGCGTGCCGTCCCGGAGCGCTCTCCCAACGGACCGCTCGTTATCAACGTCTCGATCAGAACTCAGCGCGTCACAGTCTATGACAGGAACGGCGTCTTGGCGGAGGCTCCGGTCTCGACCGGGCGTGTCGGCTATCCCACACCGACGGGGGTCTTCACGGTCATCGAGAAGGACAAGGTGCACTTCTCGAATCTCTATGGCAATGCTCCCATGCCGAACATGCAGCGCATCACCCAGTCCGGGGTCGCGCTTCACGCGGGACAGCTTCCCGGCTATCCCGCCTCGCACGGATGCATCCGCCTCCCGCACGGCTTCTCGCAAAAGCTTTTCGCGCTGACCAGGCTCGGCACGCGCGTGATCGTCTCGCGCGACCCGGCCACGCCAGTCCCGATCGAGCACGGGCAGCTGCTTGCGGCGCTACCGCCCGAAGGCGAGGAGTTCCTCCGCCGATGCCCGCCAATCCACCGGCACGCAAGTCGCCGACGCGGCCAACAGAACCGTGCCGGCCGAGGATGTGACGGGCCCGGCTCTGCCGCCGAAGCCGACGTTCCGGGAGATCTGGAAGGCCCGCATGTCCGAGCTCGCGGCCGCCGTCGGCGTGACCGAGATGGAGAAGGGCTACTCGTTCGCCGGGGCATCGGCTGCGGCCAAGGCCGCCGACCAGGCGCTTCTCTCCGTCAAGGCCGCAAAGGCCGAGGTGGCCCGCAGGGAGCAGGCTGCAGAGAACGCGGCCGGCGCCAAGCAGGCCGCCGAGCGGGAGTTCGCGGCATTCGCCCGCAAGCTCTTGAAGTCGAAGGAGATGTCCGGTGAAGCGCTGCAGAAGGCCGCCCTCGCCGAGGATACCCTCGAGGCCAAGGCCTTCGACCTCGGCATCGCGGCCGAGGCCGCGGCCGCGGCAATCGTCCCGGCCAAGGCGGCCCTCATGGCCGCCGAGGCCAAGGCAGCCGAGGCCATTGCCGCCAAGCGCGCGGCGGCCGACGCATACGCCAAAGCGAAGGCGGACCACATCGGGGCAATTGCCGCCAACGAGGCCGCCAAGCGCCGCGACGCGAAGCGCCCGCTTCCTGTCTCGGTGTTCATCAGCCGCGCCACGCAGCGTCTCTACGTGCGCCAGGGCTACGAGCCGATCTTCGACATGCCGGTCACGATCGACGCGCCCGAGAAGCCGATCGGAACCCACGTCTTTACCGCTCTCGACTACAAGCCCGGCAAGACGGAGATGAACTGGAGCGTGGCCTCGATGCCGACCCCCGCGGCTAAGGCGGAGGACTTGCCCGACAAAAAGCGCAAGAAGAAGTCGAAGCTCGAGCCCAAGCCCGCGCCTGTCGCTGCGGAAATGGCCGCGCCCCAGACGGCCGCCGCCGCCCTCGAGCGGCTCGGCATTCCCGAGGAGGCGCGCGAGCAGATCGCCGACGTGATGAAGCCCGGCTCGTCCCTCGTCGTCTCCGACTACGCGATCAGCAAGGAGACGGGCAAGTACACCGACTTCATCATTCTCACGCGCTAATACCGCCGAGAAACAATACCGCCGAGAAACGGATAAATTCGACCGCTTGACCTACGCACTTCCGTCACCCCGACGCAGGTCGGGGTCCAGACAAGCGTCCGCATGAAACTCATAGGTGTTCTGGATACCGGCCTCCGCCGGTATGACGTTGTGCATGTGGCATCGGGTCAACGTTTTGCCCGGCATCATGAACTGTTCAACCTGGAAGTCTGATGTTGCGCTCGGGCGGCGAGACGACGACGCGGACCTCGTCGCCGAGCCGCACGGTGCCCCCCTCGATCACGCGGCAGGTGATGCCGCCGCGCCAGTCGGGATGAAGCGCCTTGAGCAAGCCCGCGTACGCCTCCTCCATGCGCTGGCACGGCTGAGTCGGATAGGTCACCTCGAGCAGCACCGGACCGATGCGCACGACGCCGCCGCGGGCGCGCGGCAGCCGCACGCCTTCGACGAGGAGATTGGCGCGCCGCGTGGTCCACGGCAGCTGGGCCGGCGGCTCGAGCTCGGCGAGCGCCGCCTCCCAGCCTTCGCGCGCGAGGACTGTGATCCGGCGCAATGCGAACTTCGGCCCCTTGTGGTCGCCGTCGAGACCGGTGTCGATGCCGATGCGGCCGGCCGCGACCTCTTCCATTGGCGCCCGCGGCGCCGGGCGGCGCGCGATGCCGATGAGACGTCCTGGCGGCGCGTCGGTCATGCGGAGCTCACGAGCGGCACGCCGATCAGCGCCCCGTGACCCCAGAACAGCATCAGCGCATAGAGCGCAACACCGGCGGCGACGACGATCGCGTCGTTTACCGGCGGCCCCGTCTGCGCGCCGAGCATACCGAGATAGCCGCGCCGCTTGACCGAGATGCGGTCGTAAACGGCGAACGCGAGAAACGAGCCGAACAAGAGCAGCGAAGCGAGATCGCCGTTCACGAGAAGATGGGCCAGAGCCCAGATCTTGATGGCGGCGAGCATCGGGTGTTTCACGGCCGTGCGAATGCGCGAGGGGACGTAGGCGGCAACGAGCAGGATCATGGCCGGGAGCATCAGCAGGAACGCGATGTGGCGCGTCCACGTGGGCGGGTCCCACAGCGCGGGGTTCTTGCCCGGCATGACCTGCATCTTGTGATAGCCGTACACGATCGCCGCGAGGCCGATGAGAGCGATCACGCCGAAGACGATCTTGAAGGCCGTCTCGCCGAACCGGTCGACGAGCCCCTGCTTCAAGGCCGGCTGCGTCGGGACGAGATGGACCGAAAAAAACACGACGAGCCCTAGAATGAGCGGCAGCATGGTCTCCCCTTCCCGTTGCGGCGGTCGGCGCGGGCGAGGCACGCCACGCTGCCCCAAAGCCGTCCCGATCGTCGCCTAAATTGCGCCTAGGATCGCTCACCGGCGCGTCGCCGTCAGCAAAATTTGAGACCGTGACATGAACCAGCGCCAAATTGCATGGCACGATTCTCCCTTGAACCCCGCGGTCAGCGACCTGCGGAGCACGGGACGCAATAGCCAGCGCCGCTCGTCGCTCATTGGGGCGCTGAGCGAGGTCGGCTATGCGCCGGAGCCTACGCGGCCGCCGTCCTCGCCGGCCGTCGTCCATGCACCCGTCGCTCCCGAATCCGTCGCGCCCGTATCCGTCGCGCCGCCGCAGGCCTTCAGCGAGACCGAGCTGTCGCGGCTCGCGGGACGCCTCGCCGGCTCGGGAGCCGGCCGGATGCCACGGTGGGTTACGGCCGCGCGCCGCACGCGCTGGCGCGAGCGGCTCGCGCAAGCGGGGGCTTGGATCGCGACGCTGTTCGTCGTCGGCGCCATCGTCGGCCTCGCCTGGTACTTCCTTGCCCCGATTCCGACGGCATTCTTCCCGTCCTGAGCCCCGCCAACGCGCGAATCAGCTATTCGGACCTGATCTCATTGGGGTCACGAAGAGCGGGCGCCGTACATGTCACTCCCTGCCGATCGCAAGAGCGTGCGGCCCGTGCTGCTGCCGGTGCCCGTACCTACCGACGCCGAGCGGCTGCGGCTCGCGGCCGCGCACCTGGCGACAGCTTCGCGCACGCCCGCCACCGATCGTGCCGCGGCCGACCAGCTCGCGGCGACGATGCGCCTCGTCAAGGCCGCTCGCTTCAACGCCGCCGAGCGCCTCGAGCTGAAACAGGCGGTCTCCCTCTTCACCCAGTCGATGGTGGCGCTCTATTTCGTCGGGCTCGCCGTCTGGCAGGCGGTCTACATCGGCGCGATCGACGAGCCGACCAACCGGCTCATGACCTTCATCCAGCTCGTCTCCTCGGTATTCACGCTGATGCTCGGGCTGCTCGAGGCGATGAACGACTACAAGATAAAGGCGCATCACCTGCACAACTGCGCGCTCGCCGTGTCGGAGATCGCGCACGAGCTCAGAATTGCGCGCCCCGCCGACCCGGTCGTGCTCCAGGAGTTCCGCCGCCGCTACAGCGAGGCGCTCAAGGCCTGCCCCGTGAACCACAACCGCATCGACTTCCTGTTCGCCAAGATGGACGAGGGCGGCGACATGATCGAGCGAGTAGTGGTCACGGCGCGCTACGTGCTCGACGTCTACGGGCTCTATTTTCTGTTCCTCGCCGTGCCGCCGCTCCTGTGGTGGGCGCACGTGTAGTGGAGCGCAGGGTCGACGCCTCAGGAATCAGACAAACGGCGCCAGCAGCACAGGGTGCCTATCTCTGAGCAGCGCCATCAGATCTGCCGCGAGGCGTGTCCCGTTGCCCGGCGATCCCTCGTCGTAAATCGCACACCGGCAATTATCTTCGAGGATTCCAAAGTCCTCCTGACACCGGCCGAGCGCCAAGATCGGTTTACCGAGACTACAGGCGATCCCGAGCTCGAGGAAGACGTGCGCATTGCGGTTGGTCACCACACCGATGACAACGCTCGAGCACCTGACCTCATGCTCGATTTGGCGAAACGCGCGAGTTCCATCCAGAAGACGATGCTGTCTGACGACGATTAGGCCTGCAAGCCGACAGGCGTCGTTCACGTCGGACTCGAGGCGTAGGCTAAATACGTCCGAATAGGGTGCGGCAACAAACGCTGTCCGCGAACCCATGAGCGACTGCATTTCAGGCGACCCTGATTGCTTGGTCGCCAACAAGAGACATGCCTGCGCGAGCGGGATCGAGACCATCCGGCAGCACAGTCGAGTCGTCGTACTTAGCACCCCGGAATATTGAGCCCGCGCAAATGGCGCCTGCCATATTCGTCCCCCGCAAATCCGCGTTCTCGAAGCTCGCTGCGCTAAGGTCAGCTCCTCTTAAGACACTCCCCCGAAGGTCGGCATCTTTGAATACCGCCTTAGCGAGGTGTGCGCCTCGCAGGCCTGCGTTCCGAATGGAGCAACTGAAGAAATCGATGCCTCGCCCATCGAGGCCAGGGAGCCACGCGCGATCGAACCGCGCTGCCTGCCAATCGAAATCGCTCATGGGGGATTGGGGGCTGGATAGCCGGCCACCCTCGCTCACGGCTCCAAGCACGCGTACGACGTTATCAGATACGAACTTCGTGAGCTCAGGCGACGTGCCCGTATCATCGCTCAACCCAGGCGCATCCTTCGTCACGGAGATGAGCGCGCGGATGATCGCAATTCTTTCCGAACGTTCGAACGTGGTCTTTGCAGGTTGCTTAAGGCGCTCGACAAGCACTGCGGCCGCCGCCAGCTGAAGTCGCTGGTTCCTGTCGCTCAACGCGCGAAAGAGATTGAGATTGTGATCCTCTCGATGAAAGATGCTCGCTTGAGTGCGCTGTCTGGCGGCGATGCGTGTCCATATCACTGGGATGATAACGCTGAACAATGTGAGGACAATCGCCAGGAAGGACTCTGCAGCGATTTTCTCAAAGACCGGTACGAACTCCATTTTCGAAGCCCCCAAAGTCGCGCCCACACCGTGCAATTCAATCATACGCAGCTGCACGAAGGCACGGAAGCTGCATTTCTCACGGCAACCAGCCCTTGTCGAGGTCCATGGCTTGGCGGGAGAGGGATTTGCCGTCCTTGTCGAAATGCACGGCGGTCCAGGAGAGATGCGTTCCCGCCTCCTCCGACGAGCGCGAGGAGAGCGAGGCCATCACGGTCTCGCCCCTCTTGGAGGCAATGGGCGTGAGCAACGGAAAATAGAGCTGCTCCCAGTGCGTGCGCGGCGCGTCCGGCGCCGTCGAGAGCGTGATGCCGGGGACGAGCTCCGCGGTCCACCAGTAGGCAAAGCCGTAGATCGTCGCCGCGGAAGCGAGCTTCCAGCTCGCCTCGCCCTTGCGGGCCCCGCGCCGGTCGCGCCCCAGCTCGACCTCGTCCCAGGCGCGCGCGCTCTTGCCGCCGTCGAGAAGCTCCTCGGGCTTCAGTATGCGCACATAGGCGTTGTTGAGGCTCATCACCTTGGCGGGCGCGAAGTCGAGCCCCGCGCCGAGCTCGTCCCAGGCGCAGAGCTCGCGGTGGATGCGGTCCGAAATCACTGGCGCCACGAGCTGCGTGATCCGCGCCGGGATGATGACGCCGCCGTCCTTCAAGTGCCGGCGGCGCGCGTCGGCCAATGTCGCGACGATGTTCTCCTCGAGCGCGTAGTTGCCGAGCGTCTCGGAGACGACCACGTCGACGCGCTGCGGGTCCACCATCTCGGTCGAGTGGCACGGCATCAGGTGGCAGGTGCGCGCGCGGTTCTTCTTCAAAACGTCGGCGGCGACGCGGGCGACCTCGGCCGTCTCGTAGAGGAACACCTCCTTGGCGCCGAGCTCGGCCGCGATGAGGCCGAGGAGGCCCGTGCCCGCGCCGATGTCGGCAACCGTCGTCTCGCCCTTGCGGATGACGCGCGCGAGCGCGCGCCGGAACGCCTCGTTGCGGACGCGGTCGGCGATCAGCGTGCGATGGTATTCGATGCGCATGAGCGACCTGGGTGGTGGGCAATAGGTAATGGGCAATGGGCAATAGCTAGGGAGGTCGATATTGCCTATTGCCTATTCCCTATTGCCTATTGCCAAATAAGGGCTGCGGATGTGGTAGAGCGCGAGGGCGGTAGCGACGGCGAGATTGAGGCTATCGAGCTTGCCCGCCATGGGGATCTTGACGAGCTTTGTGCACGCTTTGGCGAGAGGCTCGGAGAGCCCCGGCCCCTCGCTCCCCATGACGAGCAGCGTCGGCGCCTTGTAGGCAACCTTGCGGAAATCGTCGCGCCCCCCAAGATGCGTGCCGACGACGTCGCCAAGCCAGCCGGCGCGCCAGGCTAGGAACGCCTCGCGGGTGTGGCGCACGAGGGGCACCGTGAAGATCGAGCCCATGGTGGCGCGCACCGCTTCGCGCGAGTAGGCGTCGCAGCAGGTGCCGACGAGGATGACGCCGGCGGCGCCGACCGCATCGGCGGTGCGCACAATCGTGCCGAGATTGCCGGGGTCGCGCACCTCCTCGAGCGCAACCCACGCCGCTTCCTTTGGCACCTTTGCCGCAGGCGGCGCCTCGCCCCAGCGCTGGCGGAAGACGGCCAGCATCGACTGCGGATTGTCCTTCGACGCGAGCTTGGCGAGGATGGCCTCCGAGACCTCGAGCACCTCCGCGCCGGCCGCAAGGGCCCACTCGACGAGCCCCTTCGCGATGCCCGACGCTGTCGAGCCCGCACGATAGACCAGCGTCTCCGGGAAAAACCCCGCCTCGCGCGCGGTGACCAGGATCGAGGCTCCCTCGGCGACGAACAGCCCCGTCTCCTTGCGCTCCTTCCTCATCTCGAGGGCGCGGATCGCCTTGACCCGCTCGTTGGCGAGGCTGGTGATCGTTTTCGGCGTTCGCATCACTCCGATGACCACCGCACGAAGAGCGACGTGGGGACGAGCGGTCCCGCGCCTTCGCGCGGCCTGAGCGCAAGCTCGCCCGAGGTGAAGGCCCCGCCGCGGCGGCCGAGCACGTCGCGAACGAGCTGCTCAAAGGCGATCGCCGAGGCCCGGATGGCATAGACGCTCAAGACGAGCGCCGCGCGCCCCGGCGCGAGAAGCCCGGCGGAGGTCTCGAGCAGCGGCGGCAGATCGCGAAAGAGGTCCCACACCTCGCCCGCGGGACCGCGCCCGAACTTCGGCGGATCGACGACGATCACGTTGTAGGTGCGCCCGCGGCGCCCCTCGCGGGCGGCGAACTTCGCCGCGTCGTCGAGGATCCAGCGCACCGGCGCCTTTTCGAGACCCGAGGCGGCCTGGTTGTCCTTCGCCCACTGGATGACCGGTTTCGACGCATCGACATGAGTGACCTCGGCGCCCGCGGCCGCTGCGAGGAGCGTCGCCGCGCCCGTGTAGCCGAACAGATTGAGCACGCGCGGCGTCTCGCCCCTCACGGCGGCCAGCTGCTCGCCCATCCATTGCCAATGCGGCAGCTGTTCGGGAAAAAGTCCCAGATGCCAGAGGCCCTTTAGCCGGCACAGCATCGTCACGCCGCCGATGTCGACCGGCCAGCTCTCCGGCACCGTCTTGTCGAGGCGCCATTTGCCCTTCTCGTCGTCCTCGCCCGAGGCCGAGAACACGGCGTGCGCCTTGGCCCACTCGGCTTGCGCAAGGCGTGGCCGCCAGAGCGCCTGCGGCTCGGGGCGATCGACGACAATCTCGCCGAAGCGCTCGAGCTTGCGGCCGTGCCCGCTGTCGAGGAGCCCGTAGCTTGGTGGTCCCGCCGTCGCCAGCACCGACAGGGCGGACGGGGCCACCTTGCCGGTCGCAAGCTGCGGCGCCGCGGCATCCTCGAGCCTTGCCTTGACGTCCATGCCGGTTCCTGCCGGGTCAGCGCCGCTTGTGCCGGGCGGCATCGAGGAGCCCCAGCACGATTTCAGGCGCGGCATTTGGGGCGAGGCGCGAGAAGTCCGCCTTCACCTTGAGCGACCGCTCGAGTTGGCGGTGGAACTCGTCGCGGTCCACCTCGATGGTGCCGAACTGGCGCAGGTGGTCGGTGACGAACTGAGTATCGAGCAGCCGGAAGCCGCCGTGGACGAGCCGCGCCGCGAGATAGACGAGCGCGATCTTGGAGGCGTCCCGCACGTAGGAGAACATGCTCTCGCCGAAGAACACGCCGCCGAGTGCCACGCCGTAGAGCCCGCCGGCGAGCCGGCCGTCGGCCCACACCTCGACCGTGTGGCAATGGCCGAGCGTGAACAGCTCGCGGTAGAGGCTGCGGATGCGCGCGTTGATCCATGTCGAGCGCCGCCCCGGCCGCTGGGCCGCACAGCCCTCGATCACCGCCTCATAGTCGAGATCGAACGTGACGGTGAACGCGCCATTGCGCACGGTGCGGCCAAGGCGGCGCGGGACGTGGACGCCGTCGAGGGGCAGGATGCCGCGGTGCTGCGGCTCGATCCAATAGAGGGCCGGATCGTCGGCGCTCTCGGCCATGGGAAAGATCCCGCAGCTATAGGCCTTGAGAAGGACCTGCGGCGTGATCTCGATCATGATGTCGTCGCGCGACGTCATGACAGTGGGCTCCTAGCGACAAAGCGCCCCGCGTCATGCGGGGCCGGAATCCCTAATCTAAGTCTTTCCCAAAAATTTTTCGAGCCAGTGAATGTCATAGAGCCCATTGACGATGTCGGGCTGGCGGATGAGCTCGTTGAAGAGCGGGATCGTCGTCTCGACGCCGTCGATCACGAACTCGGACAGAGCGCGCTTCAATCGCATCAGGCATTCGTTGCGGTTCTTGCCGTGAACGATGAGCTTGCCGATGAGGCTGTCATAGAACGGCGGGATTCGGTAGCCCTGGTAAACGCCGCTGTCGACACGGACGCCAAGGCCGCCCGGCGGATGCCAGTAGGTGATCTGCCCGGGAGACGGGCGGAAGGTGCGGGGGTTCTCGGCATTGATTCGGCATTCGATGGCGTGACCCGAGAAGGTGATGTCGCCCTGCGCAAAGGCGAGCGGCGCACCCGAGGCGACGCGTATCTGCTCCAGCACGAGGTCGATGCCGGTGATCGCCTCGGTGACGGGGTGCTCGACCTGAAGGCGCGTGTTCATCTCGATGAAGTAGAACTCGCCGTCCTCGAACAGGAACTCGACGGTGCCGGCCCCGCGATACTTGATCTTGCGCATGGCGGCGGCGACCGTCTCGCCGATCTTCTCGCGCGCGGCGGCGTTCAAGGCCGGCGACGGCGACTCTTCCAGGATCTTTTGGTGTCGGCGCTGGAGCGAGCAGTCGCGCTCGCCGAGGTGGACGGCATTGCCCTGGCCGTCTCCGAGCACCTGGATCTCGATATGGCGCGGCTTCTGGAGATACTTCTCGATGTAGCAGGAGTCGTTGCCGAACGCGGCCTTCGCTTCGGCCCGCGCGGTGGAGAGGGCAAGCCCCAGATCGGCCGTCGAGTGGGCGACCTTCATGCCCCTCCCGCCGCCCCCCGCCGTCGCCTTGATCAGCACCGGGAAGCCCATGCCCTTGGCGACCTTGAGCGCCTCGGCCTCGTTGGCGACGGCGCCGGCGGAGCCCGGCACCACGGGAATGCCGAGCTTCTTCGCGGTCTCCTTGGCCTCGATCTTGTCGCCCATGATGCGGATGTGCTCCGACGTCGGGCCGATGAAGGTGATCGAATGCTCCTCTAAGATCTCGGCGAAGCGGGCGTTCTCGGACAGGAAGCCGTAGCCGGGGTGCACGGCGTCGGCGCCCGTGATCTCACAGGCGGCAAGGAGGCGCGGGATGTTGAGGTAGCTGTCGGAGGCGGGTGGCGCGCCGATGCATACGCTCTCGTCGGCGAGGCGGACATGCATCGCGTCGGCGTCCGCGGTCGAGTGAACCGCCACCGTCGCAATGCCGAGCTCCTTGCACGCGCGCTGGATGCGCAGCGCGATCTCACCCCGGTTTGCGATCAGGACCTTGTCGAACATTCAATCTTAGGCAGTAGGCAATCGGCAGTAGGCAGTAGGGAAAGCTCGATGAATTCCCGACTGCCTACTGCCTACTGCCCACTGCCCATCTCCCTTATTCGATGATGACGAGCGGCTCGCCGAACTCGACCGGCTGGCCGTTCTCGAAAAGAATGGCGGTGACCGCGCCGGCGCGGGGCGCGGGGATTTGGTTCATGGTCTTCATGGCCTCGATGATCAGCAGCGTTTCCCCTTGCTGGACGCGGCTCCCGACCTCGACGAACGGCGGCGCCGAGGGCTCGGGCGACCGGTAGGCGGTGCCGACCATGGGCGACTTGACGGCACCGGGGTGCTTAGAGAGATCGGCCTGACCCGAAGCCGGCGCCGCGGCACCCAGGGCACCTGCGCCGACGGCTGCCGCCTGATGGGTGGCGGCCATGGGCACCGCGGCTGCGACCGTAAGCGTGCGCGCGACGCGGATCTTGAGGCCGGCCTTCTCGATCTCGATCTCGCTCAAGCCCGTCTCGTTGAGGAGCTCGGCAAGGCTGCGGATCAATTGCTGCTCGCCGGTCGGCTTCTCGGCCTCGTCTTTCGCCGTCATACGCGGTCGTTCCTTCCTCTTCGGCCCCTTCGCCGGTCGTGCCTTGTTCTTACCCACGGCTGCCCTTCGCCAGGATATCCGCCATCGCCTCGAGGGCGAGCTCGTAGCCCAAGGGGCCCAGGCCGCAAATCATACCCTTGGCGGCAAGGGAAACGAAAGAATGCTGGCGAAAGCTCTCGCGGCGGAAGATGTTCGACAGGTGCACTTCGATGACCGGGACCTCGGCCGCCTGGAGCGCGTCGAGGAGGCCGATCGACGTGTGGGTAAGCGCCCCCGCATTGAGAATGATGCCCGCCGCCTTCTCGCGCGCCTCCTGGATCCAGCCGACCAGCTCGCCCTCGAGGTTCGACTGGCGGAACTCGATCGCGAGCCCGACGCTCTTGGCCCGGTTCTCGGCCCTCTTGCGCACGTCGTCGAGCGTTTCCCGTCCATAGACCTCCGGCTCGCGCACGCCGAGCATGTTGAGATTGGGCCCATTGAGGACGAAGACTGGCTTGGCCATGAGGTCACAAGGGAACCATGCGTCGCGATCGCTGCGGGCGCGCCGGAGGAGCCGCACTGCCCCGAGCCTCGGGAGGCAGCGGGAATTCCCCTCTATCAGCTTTCCCGCACCTGCGAAAGGGCGGCAAGCAGACCCTGTTGAGATCGCTAACGCTCGGCCCGGAAAGGCCGTTCTGGCGTCTTGCGCGACGCTTAGCAGTAGCTGCACCCGGTCTTGCGCAGCTCGGTCACGTGTCCCTCGAGGAGGTCGTAGAGGTTCTCGGGCGCGCCGCCGATGGCCTTGTCGCCGACGAGAAAATGCGGAGTTCCCTGAATGCCCATCGTCTTGGCGAGCTCCTTGACGCGATCGAGCTCGGCCTTGACCTCGGGCGAGGCCATGTCGGTCTTGAGCTTCTCCATGTCGAGGCCGGCCTTCTCCGCGACCTTCAAGGCGGCCGCCTCGTTGACGAGCCCCTTCATGCCGATGAGCTGGCGGTGAACCTCCCAATACTTGCCCTGCATCTTCGCGGCGAGCGCCACCTTAGCGGCCTGCTCGAACTCGTCGCGCAGGATCGGGAACTCCTTGAAGACGAACCGCACGTTCTTGTCGGTATCGATCAGCTTGGCGATATCCTGGAAGCCGCGCTTGCAGTAGCCGCAATTGTAGTCGAAGAACTCGACCACCGTGATGTCGCCGTCGGGGTTTCCTGCAACGGGCGCGTTGGGACTGTGATAGATCTCCTTCGCGTGCTCCGTGACGAGCGTTTTCGTCTTCTCGGCTTCCTCCTTCGCCATCTTGGTCTCGAGCGCGCTCTGCACCTCGAGGAAAATCTCCGGATTAGCGACAAGGTAGTCCTTCACGATCGCCTCGATCGAGCGCTTCTGCTCGGGGCTGAACGCGCTCGTGTTGGCGCCGACAAGCCCGGCTATTCCCTGGTCCGGGGAGGACGAACTGCGACCGAAGAAGATGAGCCCCAGTCCGAGAAGGAGGACGAGCGGCGCGACGATCACCGCGCCTTTGCGCAGAGCCGCAGCCTTTCCGGACCCGTTCGAATTGCTCGAGGACATAACGTCTCCTTGCTCAGCTTTCTCGCGCTCCGAATGCCCGTCGGGCTCGCGCGGAGGGCTCATGGACTAAGTCTGCGGCTTGTAGTTGATGATGTCGTCGGCCTTTATCCAGTCGGGCGTTCCCGGCGGCAGCGCCGACTGCGCCCGCTTGGCGAACTCCTGGGCCTGCTTCACGGCGCCATAGTAGAACAGCCCCTGGGCCCGGGCCAGCTCCGACTGGGGAATGAGCCCCTTGTTGTAGTAGGCCTGACCGAGCGTGTTGTAGGCGAGTGAATTGTCGGTCTCCCGCTGGATTGCCTTGCGCAGGAGGCCGATCGCCTCGTCGGCGTTGGCGTCCTTGGCGGCAAGCAGCACCTGGGCCAGCTGCACGCTGATCAAGGGCGCATCGTTGCGCAGGAGCTGCAGCGCCTTCCTCAAGGGGGCCGCTGCCTCGGCCGGCCGGCCGGCCTTCTGCAGGAAGTCGCCCTTGAGCTCCCAAAAGTAAGGGTTGCCCGGCTGCTCGCGGATGAGCCCGTCGACGTCGCTGAGCGCCGCCTGGACGCCGCCCTGTCCCCCCTGGCGGAACTTGGCGACGGCCCGCGCATAGCGGGCCGGAAGGCTGTTGTCCGATACGGGATAGCGATTGAAGACGACGGAGGGGGCCTCGATATAGCCCGAGAGCTTGGCGCGCATCATGTCGTGGCGCAGCTCGAGCTCGGGCGGGTCGGCGACCGCGTAGTAGGAGCTCTGCTCGGCGAGCTGACGCAGGCGCGCCAAGCGGTCTCGGGCCACAGGATGGCTGCGGGCGAAGGCGTCCTTCTGGGCGTCCGAGAACAGCTCCTGACTGGCGAAGCGCTCGAACGTCGTGAGCATCCCGCGCCCTGACTGACGGGTCGCCTCGAGGTACTTGAGGCCGGCCTGATCGGCGGCTGACTCCTGAGCGCGGCGCTCGCCCAAGAGGCTGCGCATGATGAGCTCGTTGCCGCCCATCATGACACCTTGACCGGCGCTTCCCACCTCGCGGCCCGTATCGCCGCCGGCGGCCGCGCCGCCAATCATCGCGCCGAGGCCGAGGATTTGCACGAGCAGCGCCCGCGTCTGGTCCTTGGCGATACGCGCTCTCAGGGCCGCCATGTGGCCGCCGGCGATGTGGCCGGACTCGTGGGCGATGACGCCGATGACCTCGTTGGGCACCTCGGCCTGCGATAGCGCACCCGTGTGCATGTATACGCTTCGCCCGTCGACGACGAAGGCGTTGAACGTCTCATTGTTGACGATGCGCACCGCAACGCGTCCGCCGCCGAAACCGGCCGCCTTGAAGATCGGCTGGGCGTAGTCGTTGAGGAGATTCTCGATCTCCGTATCTCGGATGAGCGGCAGGCCCTGCGCCAGCGCTGCGGGGGCGCTCGCGACCGAGACCACGGCGAGCGTCGCCAGCCCGGCCCCGAGAGCGCTCGCTACCCGCTTCGTCATTGTCCTGAATTCGCTCGTCATTCCAAGGCGCTCAAGCACCGCAGGTCCGGGCCGAACGGTAAAGTGGGAGCCATCCTGCGTCAACGCAAGCCGGCTCCCGGCCGCAGGACCTTCCGAGTACGAGAGCGCCCTGGCGACATTGGGGCAGCCACACATTGCTGGCTGGATAAGGGCGGCGCGAGGCGCCGCCCTCGGGTCGCGTCGCGCCTGCTAGCTGCGGGAGGCCCGCTTGCGCAGCGAGGCCGTGCGCCGGCCGCGCCCGCCGCCGCTGTTCAGAGAGACGAACCGCTGGCCGATGTCGACATGGATGTGGCTCATGCGGGAATAGGTCATCGTGCCGCCCGCGTGATGGTTGGCGAGCAGCCACTGGACGATGGCCCCCTTGCGCGCGCCCGCGCTGAAGTCGATCGCCAGCCCGTAGCGGTGCTTCGAGGGCTTGCCGCTTCCGGCAATGACGGCTCCCGGCCGGCAGGTCGAGACGATCTCGACCGGGCCGAACTGGGATTCGATCTGCCCCAGAAGTGCGCGGGCCTCGGGCTTGAGGCAATCGCGCGACGTCCCGCCGCCGCCGTGGCCCGCGGTCATCGCGCGGCTCTTGAGGACACTGCGGCGCGCCTGGTTGTGGCGCGCGGATTTGCGTCGAGAGGGCGTAACGCGCTCCGAGCGCCGCGGCGCAGCGGATTTGGCGGATGGGCGCGCCCGCTCCTCGCCGTAGGTCGAGGCGACCGGGCCGTGGTCCAGCCGAGCCTCGGCCTCGGTCGCGAGGGTCGTGGCGGCGAGCGAAATCCCAAGCAGGGCGCAATGAAGCCGTTTGCTCATGTGAACTCCTTCGTTGCTGGATGATGCGATTGGCATGATCAGGGCAGCGCCGGCGCCGGTCCCGGCGTACTGCCCGTCGTCCAAGCCACGACCGTGGCGAGCAATTGCGCAATCTCGCGCCGTTGCTCTGGGCGTGACCGCTCGCGAGCGCGCCAGTCGGTTCTGTCCGGGGGCCATCGACGATCGCGATGCTCAACCCCCGGGTGCCGGCTTCGCTCGCGCGGCCAACCACCAACCGCATGTGGTCAAAGTGTGGCCATCGGCGAGGAAGGCTCGCGTCGGGGCGCACCGCATTGTCGCACTCATCAGTTGCGGCAAAGCAGAAGGGCCGGAGCTCCCTTGCTCCGGCCCTTGCCGAGTTCGAATTTACGCCTGGGGCGTCATTCGCCGCCTAGCCGCCGCTGCCACCAGCCGCGGCGTGCAGGCCCGGAGGTGGCGTCGCCCGCCTCCGGCACCGCAATCGGGGCCGGCTGGTCCGGCTTGACGACGACGCGCTCGAGCTTGGGCTCGGTCGACGTGGCGTGGCTGCGCGCCCGTGCTCGCCGCGGGGCACGCTCGTCCGCCGCGCCGCTGCCTGCCACCTCGGTGACGACAAGCCCCGCCTCCTCGCTGACCACCCGCACTTCGCGGACGTCAGGCGCGCGCGGCTCGGCGTCTCGCGCCTCACTCCGGCGCGACACGCTACCCTCTCTCGAGGGTTCTGCCCTTTCCTCGCTCGCGGCCGGAGCGGAGTCATCGAAGTGGCTTGTCGCGACAGGCGCCGGCTGATCCTCTTCGCCGGCCGCAGCCCCTGCAACGTCGCCTTCGCGCCACGGCGAGCCCGCCGGACGGTCTCCTCGTTCGCGTCCCCTGCGGCCGCCGCGGCGCCCTCGCCGCCGTCGACGCGCGGCACCTTCCTCGCGGCGCTGTCCCTCTGCACCCTCAGAATCGTCCCGCTCCCGAGGCTCGCCGCGCTTGGCCGGCACGCCTTCGGCGTCGGGCTCAGGCGCTATCTCGTCGCGGTCACCGTCGGCACCCTCCTGGTCAAATCCTTGATCGCGCCCGCGCATCGCCTCCGCGCCGTTGCGCTCGCGCCCTCCGCGGCCCCGCCGACGGCGACGGCGGCCGCGGCCGCCATCCTCGAAACCTTCGTCCTCGCCGCGACCCTCGCGGACGGGCACCACCTCTTCCGAAGCAGGCTCGCCCTCGGGGGCCTCGGCGCTCTCGCCCTCGAAGCCCCAGTCCATGTTGACGACGGCCCGCTCGGGACGGCGCGCCGCGAGCGGAGGCGCGTGCCCCTTCTCGATCAGGAAATTTGCGCCTTGCAGCTTGTCGCTCGCCTGGACCGCGATCGAGATCCCGTAGCGAGCCTCCATGTCGTTGATGAAGGTGCGCTTGTTGTTGAGAATGTAAAGCGCAACCCCCGGCGTCGTGGTCGCAACGAGCGAGGTCCGGCTTCCAGCCATGAGCGCATCCTCGAGACCGCGCAGCACGGCAAGCGCGACGCTCTCCGTCGAGCGGATGATGCCGGTGCCCTGGCAGTGAGGGCACTGCGAGGTCGATCCCTCGAGCACACCCGACCGCAGCCGCTGGCGGCTCATCTCCATGAGACCGAAATGGCTGATGCGGCCGAGCTGTATGCGGGCGCGGTCGAAGCGCAGCGCGTCCTTGAGGCGGCGCTCGACGGCGCGGTTGTTGCGCTTCTCCTCCATGTCGATGAAGTCGATGACGATGAGGCCGGCGAGATCGCGCAGCTTCAGCTGGCGGGCGATCTCGTCGGCGGCCTCGAGGTTGGTATTGAGCGCCGTCTCCTCGATGGAGAACTCGCGGGTCGCCTTGCCGGAGTTCACGTCGATGGCGACGAGGGCTTCCGTCTGGTTTAGGACGAGATAGCCGCCCGAGCGTAGCGTGACGTAGGGGCTGAACATCGCGTTGAGCTGGCGCTCGATGCCGAATTTCGTAAACAGGGGCTCGGCCTCGGCGTGCAGCAGCACGTTCTTGGCATGGCTCGGCATGAGCATGCGCATGAAGTCCTTGGCGTCGCGGTGCGCGTGCTCGCCGGCGACGATGATCTCCTCGACGTCCTTGTTGTAGAGATCGCGGATCGAGCGCTTGATGAGGTTGCCTTCCTCGTAGACGAGGCTCGGCGCGGTCGATTGCAGGGTGAGATCGCGGACGCTCTCCCACAGCCGCAGGAGATACTCGAAGTCCCGTTTGATCTCCTGCTTGGTGCGCGCGGCGCCCGCGGTGCGGATGATGAGCCCCATGCCCTCGGGCACCTCGAGCTCGGCGGCGATCGACTTCAAGCGCTTCCTGTCCTGGGGATTGGTGATCTTGCGCGAGATGCCCCCGCCGCGAGCGGTGTTGGGCATGAGCACGGTATAGCGGCCCGCGAGCGACAAGTAGGTGGTGAGCGCTGCACCCTTGTTGCCGCGCTCCTCCTTGACGACCTGCACGAGGATCACCTGACGCCGCTTGATGACCTCCTGGATCTTGTAGCTGCGCACGCGCCGGCGCGGACGCTGGGCAAGCTCCTCGAGCGCGTCCTCGGAGCCCGCCTGCTCGACAGCCTCGGCTTCGCCGGCAACGGTCGCAACCTCCTGCACGCCGCCCTCGTCGGCCGTGCGCACGGGCGCCTCCGCGGCAGCGTCGTCGGTCTCCGCATCCCCTTCGCCCTCCTCGTCAGCCGGCTCCTGGTCTTCGCTGCCTTCCTCGGACTGAGGCTCGAAGCCGCCGACCGTCTCCGGCGGAGGCAGATCCTCGGCAATCACGTCGTCGGCGGGCTCGACCTCGACAGCCATTGTCGCCGGCTCGGCGGCCTCGGTCTCGCCGGCCTCCGCACCCTCGTCGACGGCGTCGCTCTCCGTCTCGCCTGCCCTAGCCTGATCGCTCTCGCGCATAGGCTCGTAGGGGGAGCGATCGCGGCTGTAGCGCCGGGCCATGCGCTCGGCGCGGGCGTCGGCGGCCGCTTCCTCCGCGGCTTCGGCAGCGGCTTCCTCCTCGAGGAGCGCCTGCCGGTCGGCCACCGGGATCTGGTAGTAGTCGGGATGGATTTCGTTGAAGGCGAGAAATCCGTGACGGTTGCCGCCGTAGTCGACGAAGGCCGCCTGCAGCGACGGCTCGACGCGCGTCACCTTTGCCAGGTAGATGTTGCCTCGTAAAAGCTTGCGGGCGGCGCTCTCGTAATCGAACTCCTCTACGCGTCCGTTGCGCAGGACCACCACCCGAGTCTCCTCGGGGTGGGTGGCGTCAATAAGCATCTTGTTGTTTGCCATCTTTCAGTGTCCTTCGCGCGCCGGCGAGCCGGCTTGCCGGGACCGGCTGTGACACCGGCGGGGGCGAGCCGCCACCTCGCGGCGCGCGCGTTCGTTGGGTAAGTTGCTGGGAAAGTGAAGTCGTGATGCGGGGCGCATGCCTCATACGCCGCCCGGGACGCCGGGCAACGTCCGCCGCGGGCTTGGGTGAGCCCGTGGCCGGCAAGGTGAGGCGTGCAATCGATCTGCATAGATAAGCTTAGTCCAAGACCGTGGAAGTGCCGCTCGCGGCAGCGACCTTAGAATTGAGGCGCCGCTCCAAGCGGAGAGCTTTGTCGGGCGAGGAGCCCCGTCTGGCGGACGGGTGGGCTGCTCCCCTCGGGCTCGCGATGCCTCCTTTCGCCGGCATCTTCAGCAAGCCGCAAGCTTGGCAATCGAGACTCGCTCATGGCGGCCCGAGGGACCGACTTCCCGGCGCATCAAGCCTCGGCTCCTCGTGAGCCGCCATGCAAGATGTCACCAAGTGGAGGCGAGCGCCTTAATTGCCGGCACCGGCATCCGCGCGCGTCAATCTCTCCTCAACAGCGATCCAGGGCTGGCGCAGGCCGATCGGAACCGATCGAGCGTCCAACAGCCGAAAGCGATCGCTTCCAGAGGACGTACTCAACGGGATGCGGCCCGATTTGTACGGGTTCGCCGAGCGCGAGGCAAGAGATTATAGGACGTGGGGCCGGGGAGGCCGACAATCTTCGGGTCCCTGGTGCGCAACAGGCACAGCAGTTGTGCTAAGCTCATGTTGCGTCTAGGACTTTCCGAGTCATAAGGGGGATCAGGGGGCGAGTGTCGCCGGCCATGTATAAGCACTTGCGAGCGCGGGCGGCGGCCGCGGCCGCAGCACTCATCGTGCTGGCCGGCGCGGGCAGCGGCGCTCCGAGGTCCGCTGCGGCTGCGGCCGATCCGCCCACCGAGGCTCGCGCCGCCGCCCTCCTCGGCGACGACCAGCGCACCACGTTCCGGCTCGATCTTTCGCGGGGCGTCACGGCGGAGATCTTTACGCTCGCCAATCCCTATCGCGTCATCGTCGACCTGCCCGATCTCACGTTCCGGCTTCCACCCGATGCCGGCAAGACCGCCCGCGGGCTCGTCAAGGTGTTCCGCTTCGGCCTCTTCGCCGAGGACAAGGCCCGCATCGTGCTCGACACGCTGGGCCCGGTGCGGATCGAAAACGCGGCAATGACGCCGGTCTCAAAGGACCGGGGGGTCATCTTCACGTTCGACCTCGTCCCGATCGCCCCCGAGACCTTCGGCGCCGGCACGGGGGCCAAGCGCGAGCAAAAGCCTGCTCCCGCCATCGACGAGAGCGTTGCGGCCAAGCGCAAGAGCCGAGGGCGGCCGGTGGTTATGATCGATCCCGGACACGGCGGGATCGACGGCGGCGCAACCGGCGGCGGAAATCTCCGGGAAAAGACCGTGGTTCTCGACGTGGGCCTCGAGTTGCGTCGGCGGCTCGCGGCAAGCGGGCGCTACGACGTGCGCATGACGCGAACCACCGACGTCTTCGTCTCCCTCGACGGACGGCTCAAGGCCTCCCGGCTTGCCGACGCGGACCTCTTCATATCGCTCCACGCAGATTCTCTCGGCGAGCAGACCTTTGCCGGCTCGATCCGGGGGGCGACCGTCTACACCCTGTCGGAGCGCGCCTCCGACGAGCAGGCCAGGCGCGCGGCCGAGAAGGAGAACGCCTCCGATCTACTCGCCGGGCTCGACACCTCCGAGGGCGAGGCGGACGACCAGGTCAAGAACATCCTCTTCGACCTCATGAAGCGCGAGACGTCGAACTTTTCCGCCGATTTCTCAAATGTGTTGGTCAAGAAGCTCTCCCGCTCCGTCGCACTCTCGCGCGATCCGCAGCGCTCGGCAGCGTTCAAGGTGCTAAAGCAAACCCATTCGCCCTCGGTGCTCGTCGAGCTCGGCTACCTCAGCAACCCCGACGACGTGAAGCTTCTGGGCTCCCCAGATTGGCAGAAGCAGGCTGCCCGGGCGATCGGGGCTGCTATCGACACTTATTTCGCCAAGCGCCGCGCGAGCCTGCCGTAAGGGGCTGCCGCCCGGGACCGCGCCGGCCCCAGGTGCCGCGGCTGGACCAAGAAAAACCATTCCAGCCAAAGGTTTTTCCTGGACGACGTGCTGCCACATTCCGTGCTATTCTGCCGCTTCGAAATCCCCGGTTGCTGCAGCGCAATAAACCGATTAGTACCGACAAATTAATACCTGCAAAGGATACCAGGCAGCGGCCGTCGATCGGACCAGGTGCATGCGAGCCCCCATACTTCCCCCTCCCCCAGAGCCGCGCAAGCGCCAGCGGCGCAAGAAGAGCCTGCTGCTGAGCTTCCTAGGCTTCTGCTTCGGGGCTTTCGTCGTGATCTTTCTGGTCGGCTCGGCGGCGGCGGGCTTCATGCTGTGGCGCGTCTCGCGCGACCTGCCCGACTACGTGAGCCTCTCGAGCTACGAGCCGCCCGTGATGACCCGCATTCACGCCCATGACGGGTCGCTCATCGCCGAATACGCGCGCGAGCGGCGCATCTTCGTTCCGATCAACACCATCCCCAAAGGCGTCATCGCCGCGTTCCTGTCGGCCGAGGACAAGCGCTTCTATGAGCACGGCGGCCTCGACCTGCAGGGCATCGGCCGCGCGCTGTTCAAGCTCGTCGAGACGAAGATGCGCGGCGGCGCCCGGCGCACGGAAGGCGCCTCCACCATCACCCAGCAGGTCGCCAAGAACTTCCTTCTCACGAGCGACCGCACGATCGAGCGCAAGATCAAAGAGGCCATCCTCGCCATCCGCATCGAGCGCGCCTACACCAAGGACAAGATCCTCGAGCTCTACCTCAACGAGATCTATCTCGGCATCGGAGCCTACGGCGTCGCGGCGGCGGGGCTCGCCTATTTCAACAAGGAGCTCAAGGATCTCACGATCGAGGAGGCCGCCTACCTCGCCGCCCTTCCCAAGGCGCCGAACAACTATCATCCCTTCAAGCAGAAGGAGAAAGCGACCGAGCGGCGCAACTGGATCATCGGCCAGATGACCGAGAACGGCTACATCACCAGCGAGGAGGCCGAGGCCGCCAAGCAGAAGCCGCTCACCGTGAACTTCCGGCAGGGCGGGGCGCACATTTTCGCCGCCGAGTTCTTCGCCGAAGAGGTGCGCCGCTCGCTCCTCGCCGAGTACGGCGAGGAGAAGCTCTATGCCGGCGGCATGTCGGTCCGCACGACGCTCGATCCAAGGCTGCAGCAGATCGGCCGAAAGGCGCTCATCGACGGCCTCGTCGCCTTCGACCGCAAGCAGGGCTGGCGCGGCCCCGTCACCAAGGTCGATATCGGCGGCGACTGGGGCGTGAGGCTCGCGGCCGTCGACAGCCCAGCCGACATCGCTCCCTGGCGCCTCGGCGTCGTGCTCTCGGCCGAGAAGGGCAAGGCCGTCGTTGGCTTGAAGCCCGCGCGCCAGCAGGACGGCACCTTCGTCGCCGACCGCCATGCGGTCGAGCTCACTCTGGAAGAGGCGAAGTGGGCGAAGGTGCTGGGCAAGCGGACGGAAGCCAAAGCGGTGACCGACATCCTCGCGCCCGGCGACGTGATCTATGTCGCCCCCAAGGACGAGAAGAACTTAGCGGGCGCCTGGACCCTCATGCAGATCCCCGAGGTCGGCGGCGGCCTCATCGCCATGGACCCGCATACGGGCCGCGTGCTCGCCGTCTCCGGCGGGTTCTCGTTCGCCATGAGCCAGTTCGACCGGGCGATGCAGGCCAAGCGCCAGCCCGGCTCCGCGTTCAAGCCGTTCGTCTATGCAGCCGCCATCGACAACGGCTACAAGCCGACCTCGATCATTCTCGACGCCCCCATCGAGATCGAGCAGGGGCCGGGTCAGGAAATCTGGAAGCCCGAGAACTACGAGAAGGAGCATTCGGCGGGCCCGTCGACCATGCGCTTCGGCATCGAGAAGTCGCGCAACCAAATGACGGTACGCCTCGCCCAGGACATGGGCATGCCGCTCATCACCGAGTACGCCAAGCGCTTCGGCATCTACGACGACCTGATGCCGGTCCTCTCCATGTCGCTCGGCGCCGGCGAGACGACGCTCATGCGGGTGACGACGGGCTATTGCATGATCGCCAACGGCGGCAAGGCCGTGCGCCCCACGCTCATCGACCGCATTCAGGACCGGTGGGGCAAGTCGGTCTGGCGCCACGATGCGCGCGAATGCCCGGGCTGCAAGGCCGACAATTGGGCCGGCCAGGAGGAGCCCGAGATCGCCGACGACAGAAAGCAGATCTTAGACCCGCACACCGCCTACCAGATGACATCGATGATGGAAGGCGTCGTCCAGCGCGGAACGGCGAGCGTGCTCAAGTCGCTCAATCGCCCGCTTGCCGGCAAGACCGGCACGACGAACGAGGAAAAGGACGCCTGGTTCATCGGCTACACGCCCGATCTGGTAGTGGGCGTGTTCATGGGCTACGACACGCCCCGTCCCATGGGCAAGGGCAACACCGGCGGCCACGTGGCGGCGCCCGTCGTGGGGGAATTCATCAAGCTGGCCCTCGCCGAGGAGCCGCCGGCGCCGTTCCGCATCCCGCCCGGCCTCAAGCTGGTGCGGGTCAATCTGAGAACAGGGCTGCGCGCGCCGCCGAGCGACCCCGAGGGCATCATGGAAGCCTTCAAACCCACCGAGCAGCCCGACGACGCCTATTCGATCATCGGCTTCTCGGAGCCGGCAGCCGAGGGTGCCGTCGAGGGGGACGCCGATCCCGGCGCCTGGAGCCCGAGCCCTTCGGCCGGTCCTCCGGGCTTCGGCAATGGACGCGGCGGCGTCTGGTAAGGCCCGCGTTTACACGGGCCCCTGCTGCTCCTATATGTGACGCCATTCCAGACATCTTTTCGCCGAGCGGGAGGCGACGATGCGCGCTGAAGCGCAAAAACTTGTCAGTTCCATACAAGAGGCCCTCGTCCTCTTGAGGAGGCATCTTTGACCCGGAGGGAGCCGAAGCCCGCCTCGCCGGCCTGAACCGGCGCGCCGAAGACCCAAACCTCTGGAGCGATCCGGCCACGGCCCAGAAAGTCATGCGCCAGCGCCAGCAGATCGAGCGGGCGCTCGCCGACTTTCGCCGCCTCGAGCGCGAGCTCGACGACAACGTGACGCTGATCGAGCTCGGCGAGGCGGAGGAGGACGACGCCTCCGTCGCCGAGGCCGAGGCCGCCCTCGAGCGCCTCGACGAGGAGGTGCAGAGGAAGAGCGTGGAAGCGCTCCTCTCCGGCGAGGCCGACGCCATGAACACCTACGTCGAGGTCCACGCCGGGGCCGGGGGCACCGAGAGCCAGGATTGGGCCTCGATGCTGACGCGCATGTATTTGAGGTGGGCCGAGCGGCGCGGCTTCAAGGTGCGCCTCGTCGACGAGAGCCCGGGCGAGGAGGCGGGCGTGAAGGCAGCGACGCTCGAGATCGAGGGCGACAATGCCTACGGCTGGCTCAAGACGGAGGCGGGAGTGCACCGGCTCGTGCGCATCTCGCCCTACGACTCGAACGCGCGCCGGCACACGAGCTTCGCCTCGGTCACCGTCTATCCCGTCGTCGACGACTCGATCGATGTCGAGATCAATCCCGCTGACATCGACGTGAGCTTCGCCCGCTCGAGCGGCGCCGGCGGCCAGCACGTCAACCGCACGGAATTGGCGGTGCGCCTCGTGCACCGGCCGACGGGCATCGTCATCTTCGCCCAGGAGCAGCGCTCCCAGCACCAGAACAAGGAGATCGCCTTCAAGCGGCTGAAAGCTCGCCTCTACGAGCTCGAGCTCAAGAAGCGCGAGGAGAAGGCTTCCGCCGAGCAGGCGGCGAAGACCGACATCGGCTGGGGCCACCAGATCCGCTCATATGTGCTCCAGCCCTACCAGCTGGTGAAGGACCTGCGCACTGGCGCGCAAAGCACCAATCCCTCCGCCGTCCTCGACGGCGACATCGACCCGTTCATCGAGGCGACGCTGTCGCAGCGCATGAAGGGCGGCGGCCCGGTCGAGGTCGAGGACATCGAGTAAGCGCTCGGCCCGTCAAGCCTGCGGCAACGTTGCGCCTGCGGCGGACGATGTCCCTACAGGAACAGCCGCAAAGCCTCGCCTCCTGCCACGCTTGGGCTGCCGGCCTTCGTCCGGCCGCCACGGCCCCTCGGGCCGTGACGCTAGCCAACCAACAGGAGTTGAGATTGACCACGTCCCTTAAGTCCCTCATCGCCGGCAGCATGATCGCTGCGGCGGCCCTCACGGCTGCCGTCGGCGCGGCTGAAGCGCACGGAAAGCACAGAAGCGGCCTCTTCATCGGCCTCGGCCGCAGCCAGCCGGACTGCAGCTTCTATTATTGGAAGTGGATGAAGACCGGCAAATTCAAGTGGCAGGCCGCCTATTACAAGTGCGTCGGCATCTGGTAATCGACGGACGAACGGCTCTCCAAGCGGCGGCCTCCCAGCCTCTCAGTTGGGAGGCCGTTCTCGATTCTCGCGAGTTGCCCGTCTTGCTCGGTATGCAGAGGGCTCGTTGCACGGCCGCCACAGGCGCGCGGCGGTTTCCCTGCTAATCGTGGTTGGATCGCTCTCTAAGCTCGCCCCCCAAAGCTCGCCGATGCTGCGTCCGATCCTCGTCTCGCTGTTCGCCGTCTTGCTCGCGACTGTCAATTCGACGACGGCGCCGGCGCACCACACGTTCGTCGTGAAATACGATCCTGCGAAGCTCGTCACGATCTCGGGCACGATCACCTCGGTCAGCTACGCGAACCCGCACATCCGCTTCGATGTATCGACGGGCTCGACGACGTGGACCGTCGAGACGGAGAGCATTTCGGTCGCGAAAGCGCGCGGCATCACGCCGGCCGTTTTGAAGGAGGGGGCGAAGGTAACGGTGACCGGCTGGCGCGCGCGCGACGGATCGGCCGAGATGGGCCTCAACCGGATCAGCATCGCGGGCGGCCCCTCGGCAACGCTGCGGCGCACCGCGCGCTAGTCATGGGGCTCATCGGCGAACAGCTCTGGGAGAGATTGTCCGACTCCGGTCTTGCCGTCGCCGTGCGCGAGTCTACATGGTTCTATCCCTTCCTCGAGACCGCGCACGTGCTCGGCTTTGCGCTCTTCTTCGGCGCCATTGCCGCCTTCGACCTGCGTGTCCTCGGCCTCAGCACCGAGCTTTCCGTCTCCCGGCTCTGGGAGCACGTGAAGCCCTGGGTCTGGCTCGGCTTTGTCGTGGCGTTCGCGAGCGGAGTGCTCCTCTTTCTCGGCGATCCGGTCGACCTTGCGGCCAACCCGGCCGTACAGATCAAGCTCGCGCTCATCCTGCTTGCGGGGCTCAATGCGGGCCTGTTCGAGACGCTGGTGCGCCCGAGCGTCGCAGGCTGGGACCGCAACGGCCCGGCGCCCCGCGCAGCCCAGGTTTCGGCAGGCCTCTCGCTCGCTCTCTGGGTCTCGATCCTGATCGCGGGCCGCATGATCGCCTACATCAAGTAGGCCGCGCCGCGCCCGGTAGAAAAAATACTCGGCCGTTTCAGCCGCTTATGCAGTTTCCACCTGCTGTCCCGCAGGGAACAGCGCGGACCGCGCCGCGGCGGCATACTTCAACCATCGAGAGCACGGGACGGGTTCCACGCTCCCTCCCCCTCTCCTCCTTCTCCGCCGGGTCTTCCTCCCCCCGACCCCCACACCCGGCGCTCTAGCCCCTCGGCCTTCTCCCCAGCCGAGGGGCTTTTCTTTTCCATCGCGGAATAAATCTCGTGCGAAGTCGTTGTCCTCCCTGACAGCGGCATTCGCTGCTTATCGTCCCCGCGTAGGCGGCGAGAAATGCCGTTCACGTCTCGGTTGCGTACTGCGTACGGGATCAGAGACGTTAATCGACGGGACAGGTGCCCGCACGCCTGTCCCGTCTTTTCTTTTTTGCGCCCCGCTATTCCTCCTCGGATCATGGTAACGCGCTGAACTTGCAGCGCGAAATTGCTCGTCTCCTGAGAGTGTTCACGGGCGAGGAAGGTTAGGCACTGCTCGATTGGCGATCGCCGATCAGGGCCGGCGGGCACCGCTTCGTCGGCTGGAGACCAGCTTCAGCCAAGGCGCCGAATGGAAAGCACTCATCAGCAAGTACATCACAACCATTCCGTTCAGCGGCAACGAATTTTGCGCGGCCGAGCAGAGCAAGTCCGGCTGGCCGCCCCCTAGAACACCTGTAAGCAGCGCCATGGTTGCGAAGGTCGGCGCGGCCGCGAGGGATAGAAAGTCGACTGCGCCTGCGACGTTGCCGCTTTCACAGCCGATCGTGCCGCTGGTGCATCCGCCGGTATAGACCTCGCTCATGTGATCTCTCCTGCAACTAATCGTTATCGCGCCACTGATCCTCGAGGGCATCGAGTGGTCCCCCTCGACCATCGAGATGGTCCTCGTCATCGTTTTGGTCAGGCGCGGCGGTCTTAGGCGTGCGCTTTGCAGCACGAACTGACCGCTGGCGCAGCCTTCGGACGCGGTGCCGGTTCGTAGCGGTCGTGGTGACGCACCCACTCCATCTTGTAATCCACGTCCCTCTCGTCGCGGCCCTTGGGCGTGAGGTCGAGCATATTGTACGTGCCCATCATCACCTCCACACCGCGCCCGTAGGTCGAGTAGGTGTGAAAGACATCGCCCGCGTCATCCTTGTAGAACACGCTGACGCCGGGCAGCTCTCCCGACGGGAAGGGCACCTCTTCCGCGGGGAAGCGCCACCTGCCGTAGTTGTAGTAGACCTCGCCCTTGGCCATTTCCTCCGGCGGGAAGCTGACGCCGAAGTCGTAGTTGAAGTCGCTGCCGTGCGAAGACACCCATTTGAACTGCCAGCCCATACGCCGGCGAAAGCGCTCGATTTCGGCCAGCGGTGCGCGCGAGACAGCCACCAGCGTGACGTCGCGATGCGCCAGGTGAACGTTCATGCCGTCGCTGTGGTCGGCCATGAAGGAGCAGCTCGGGCACCCTTGCTCCCACCCCGGGGCGAGCATGAAGTGCTGCACCAGCAGTTGGCGGCGGCCGTCGAACAGCTCGGCGAGCGTGCGCCGGCCCTCGGGCCCGTCGAAGACGTAGTTCTTATCGATGCGCACCCATGGCAACGCGCGGCGCTCGCGGGCGATCTGGTCGCTGAGGCGCGTCAGCTCCTTTTCGCGCGCGAGCAGCGTCTTGCGCTCGGCAACCCATTCGTCCCTGGATACTACCTTATGGTTTTCGGTGCTCAGCTCGGAAATGGCGGTAGTCCCGGTCATGTGCGTCCTCATCGCTTTGGCTCCTTCCTTCGCCGATCCATTCGGCTCTCGATACTGTCGGTGGTTGTCAGTCACGAGAAACAGTTAGCGCCGGGTTTTCGAACGGCGGGAGTGACAAGTGTGACGGGATTCCGATGGACTCGCTGATCACGGCCGCGGCGCGTGCGCTTGCGGCGGGCGATCCCCTCGGCGCACTGAACCGGGTCGCCCTGCGCGACGACGCTCCGGCGCTCGCGCTTCGAGGCATCGCGATGGCGCAGCTCGGCGATCTCGTTCGAGCGAAGGTGCTCCTGCGACGTGCGGCGCGTGCCTTCGGTCCGAAAGAGTCGGTGGCCCGCGCGAGGTGCATCGTCGCCGAGGCAGAGATCGCACTTGTCTCGCGCGACCTGGGCTGGCCTGCGAAGGCGCTCGACGCGGCGCGGGCAACGCTCGAAGCGCACGGCGACCGCGTCAACGCCGCGCACGCGCGGTATCTCGAGGTCCGGCGCCTCCTCCTGATCGGGCGTCTCGACGAGGCCGAGAGTATGCTTGGCGATCTCGACCCCGCACCCCTCCCGCCCGCACCGAGGACCGCCCACGCGCTGGTGGTTGCGGGGATCGCCATGCGGCGCCTCCGGACAAAGGCGGCGCGCGCTGCGCTCGCTCAGGCCGAACGCGCCGCGCGCCACGCAGGTATCCCTGCGCTCACGGCGGAGGTCGAAAGCGCATCCCTCGTCCTGAACACGCCCGCGGCGCGCCTGATTGCGCGTGGCGAGGAGCGACCCCTCCTGCTCGAGCATGTCGAAGCATTGCTGGCGTCAAACGCATTCATCGTAGACGCGTGCCGTCATGTCGTGCGTGTCCAGAGCACGGTGGTCTCGCTCGCAACCCGTCCGGTGTTGTTCGCGCTCGCACGCGCGCTCGGCGAAGCGTGGCCGGGAGACGTAGCGAGGGACACGCTCATCGCGCGCGCGTTCGGATCGAAGTTTGCCGATGAATTGCATCGTGCGCGGTTGCGAGTCGAAGTGGGGCGGCTTCGGAGGGCACTTCGGACGCTGGCCGACGTCAGCGCGACGAAGCGAGGGTTTTCGCTGGCGCCGCGCCGCGCACGCGAGGTCGTCGTGCTGGCGCGGCCCGTCGAAGAGCAGCATGCGGCGGTGCTCGCCCTCCTCGCAGACGGTGAATCGTGGTCGAGCTCGGCTTTGGCGATTGCGCTTGGAAGCAGCGCGCGCACGGTGCAGCGGGCGCTCGAACAGCTTGCGGAAACCGGCAAAGTGCAGTCGTTCGGTCGCGCGCGTGCGCGTCGCTGGATGACCCCGCCGCTGCCGGGATTCACGACAACCTTGTTACTCCCAGGCCCGCTGCCGGGCGATTAAGTTGGAGGCATCCAACCAACAGGGTGAACGCATGAAACACGCAGCTGCCGAAATCCTCCGCGAATATGGACCGTTTCTCGGAGTCGACCACGTGCATGGGCTCACGTTCGACGGGCATCACGTCTGGTTTGCGTCCGGCGACAAGCTGAATGCCCTCGATCCCGCGAGCGGCAAGACCGTGCGCGCGATCGATGTCCCGGCACACGCAGGAACCGCCTTCGACGGCAAGCACCTGTTTCAGATCGCCGAGGATCGCATCCAGAAGATCGATCCGAAGACCGGCCGTGTGCTCGCAACGATCCCAACGCCCGGCGGCGGTGACTCGGGGCTCGCCTGGGCCGAAGGCTCGCTCTGGGTCGGACAGTATCGGGACAAGAAGATCCATCAAATCGATCCAGAGACAGGAGCTATCCTGCGCACGATCGAGTCCAATCGCTTCGTCACCGGCGTCACCTGGGTCGACGGCGAGCTCTGGCACGGCACCTGGCAAGGTGACGAGAGCGAACTGAGGCGCATCGATCCGCAAACGGGAGAGGTTCTGGAAGAACTCAGTATGCCACAAGGAACGGGCATTTCAGGGCTCGAGTCCGATGGCGGCGACCGGTTCTTCTGCGGTGGCGGAAACAGCGGGAAGGTGCGAGTTGTCCGCCGGCCCGGGCGCTGACAGGGACAGGCACCGCCACGTCGCAGATTCTCACGCCTGGCGCCGCCGAAGCGCCCTCACTCCCACTCGATCGTCCCGGGCGGCTTCGAGGTGATGTCGTAGACGACGCGGTTCAAGCCGCGCACCTCGTTGATAAGCCGCGTCGCCGTGCGCCCCAGGAACTCGTGGGAGAAGTCGTAGTAGTCGGCCGTCATGCCGTCGGTCGAGGTGACCGCGCGCAGCGCGCACACGTAGTCGTAGGTGCGCGCGTCGCCCATCACGCCGACCGTGCGGACGGGGAGCAGCACGACGAACGCCTGCCAGATCTTGTCGTAGAGTCCGGCCTTGCGGATCTCGTCGAGATAGATCGCGTCGGCGCGCCTCAGGATCGCGAGCTTCTCCTCGGTCACGGCGCCGGGGCAGCGGATGGCGAGGCCCGGCCCCGGAAACGGATGGCGGCCGATGAAATGCTCGGGCAGCCCTAGCTCGCGCCCGAGCGCGCGCACCTCGTCCTTGAAGAGCTCGCGCAAGGGCTCGACGAGCTTCAGGTTCATGCGCTCGGGCAGCCCGCCCACGTTGTGGTGCGACTTGATCGTGACCGACGGCCCGCCGGTGAACGACACGCTCTCGATCACGTCCGGGTAGAGCGTGCCCTGGGCGAGGAACTCGGCGCCGCCGATCCTCTTCGCTTCTTTCTCGAACACGTCGATGAAGAGCGCGCCGATCGTCTTGCGCTTCGCCTCGGGGTCCTCGACGCCCTCGAGCGCATCGAGGAAGAGGCGGCGCGCATCCACATGGACGAGCGGGATGTTGTAGTGGCCGCGGAACAGCGAGACGACCTCCTCGGCCTCGTTCTCGCGCAGGAGCCCGTGGTCGACGAAGATGCAGGTGAGCTGGTCGCCGATCGCCTCGTGGATGAGGACGGAGGCGACCGCGCTGTCGACGCCGCCCGAGAGACCGGAGATGACGCGGCCCTTCCCCACCTGCTTGCGGATCTTCTCGACCTCGCTCGTGCGGAAGTGGGCCATGGTCCAGTCGCCGGGGAGGCCGGCGATCCTGTGCACGAAGTTCGAGATGAGCTTCGCCCCGTCCGGCGTGTGGATGACCTCGGGGTGGAACATGGTCGTATAGATGCGCCTTGCTTCGTCGCTCGCGACCGCGAACGGCGCATTCTCGCTCACCGCCTTGACCGTGAAGCCCGGGGGCAGCTTGGTCACGCGGTCGCCGTGGCTCATCCATACGGGATAACGCTTTCCCACCTCCCACACCCCGTCGAAGAGCGCGCTCTTCTCCTTGATCAGCACGTCGGCCCGGCCGAACTCGGCGGCGTGTCCGCCCTCGACCTCGCCGCCGAGCTGCACGGCCGTCGTCTGCTGCCCGTAGCAGATCGAGAGGATCGGCAAGCCCTGTTCGAAGATAACCTGGGGCGCGCGCGGCGAGCCCTCCGTGGTCACCGAGGCCGGCCCGCCGGAGAGGATCGCGGCTTTCGGCTCGAGCCGCGCGATCGCCTCCTCGGCACGGTTGAACGGCACGATCTCCGAGTAGACGCCGGCTTCGCGCACGCGCCGCGCGATGAGCTGCGTCACCTGGCTGCCGAAATCGATGATAAGGACGGTGTCGGTCATGAGGCTCGTGGGAATCCGATGCGAGCGGGCAGAAGCGGGGTAGACCATTGGCGGGGAGGGGCGTCAAGCCGAGCGGTCGCCCCGCTTCGGCATGGCGGATGGACCATCTGTCCGCGCTTGACATCGCGTGAGGCGGGCTGACCACATGGCGGAAGCCGATATGGCGACGATCGACGGGAGGGTCGACCGTGCTCGAAATCAATGTGTGGACGGTCCTCGGCGCCGCCCTCGCGACGGCGTTTGCGACCGGGCTCGGCGCGCTGCCATTCCTCTTCCTCAGGAGCCTCAGTCTCTTCTGGGTGTCGATGGCCAACGCGGTCGCGGGCGGGCTCATGTTTGCGGCGACCCACGGCCTGGTCGCGGAGGGCATCGCCCTCAGTCCCGAGCGGCTCGTGCTCGGCATGCTGATCGGGCTCGCCGGCATCCTCGCCGGCAAGCGCCTGGTCGGCACCGGCGACGGCATCCACATGGCGAACCTCTCCGGCCTCGATGCCAGGAAGGCGTTTCTCATCGTCGCGGTGATGACGGCCCACTCGTTTGCGGAAGGGGTCGGCGTCGGCGTGTCGTTCGGCGGCACGGGCGAGCTCGCGGCCTTCATCACGGCGGCGATCGCGGTCCACAACATTCCCGAAGGCCTCGCGATCAGCCTCGTGCTCGTACCGCGCGGCACGCCGGTCTGGCAGGCGGCGGCATGGAGCATCTTCACGAGCCTGCCGCAGCCGATCATGGCGGTGCCGTCCTACCTCGTCGTCGAGGCCTTCGCGCCGTTTCTGCCGGTGGGCCTCGGCATCGCCGCCGGCGCCATGATCTGGATGGTGTTTGCCGAGCTCATTCCGGATGCGAACCGCAACGCGTCCTCGAGCGCGGTCGGGATAGCGGTGACGCTGTCGTTCGCCGCGATGCTGGCGCTCCAATACCTCTTGCTCAAGGGATAGCCGGGCAAGCCGCGATCAGTGATTGCCGTGGCCCTCGGCACCCTCGGGGCGCGCCTCGACGTAGAAGTCGATGGGCATCTTGCCCGCCTTCTCGAAGGTCAGCGAGCCGTCGACGTACTGATCCGCGTCGAGCGACGTCTTGAGCCCGAGGAACATGATGTGGGGCCCGTCGGGCTTGAGCTCGACCGTCTCGCCGGGCTTGATCGCCACTCCGTCCGGCAGCGGACGAATAATGGAGGCGCCTCCGCTCACAATCGTCTCGTGGATCTCGGCCTTGTCGGCACCTTTGAGCGAGGCTGCGACGAGGCGGTCGGCCTTCTCGCCGGTATTGGTGATCTTGACGTACGCGGGCACCGCCTCGGCGCCTTTGGGCGCTTCGCGCACCCAGGGATGAACCAACTTGATCCCCTTGTGCACCAGTTCATGGGCGTTCGCGCTTCCGGCAGCGAGGGCCAAGAGCGCGGCAATCGATATCCGTAAAAGCATGGGGCCTCCTATCCAGTTCGAGGCTCAGAACGCGAGCGAGCTGCCGGCAGAGATGCGCCAGTCCGGCTCGGCCTGAATCCCGTTGACGTCGGTGAGGACCGGAATGCCGAAGCTGAAGTAGCTGGACCACTGGTCGTAGAAGTAGCGCAATCCCGGTGCGATGTAGATCGTGTGGCCGCCGGAATTCTCGTCCGTCACCCCGGCCGTCTCCTGCTTGGCGTCCCACTCTCCATTCACCTCGAGCACGAGGTCGAGCCCAGCTCCGCTGCTCTCGGCGTGGGGGTGGCTGTGACCATGCCCATCGTCGCCGGCCTCGTGGCTGTTCGCGCCGTGAAACATGGGCGCCGAGCCGGCTAAGCTCGTCAGCCGGTAGGAGATGGCCGCGTTGTAGAAGAAGACGTCGCCAAGATCCGTGTCCTGTGTGCCTTCCGTCACCAGCGTATAGAGTACGTTGCCGTCATAGGACCACGGCCCCGCGCGATGGGTGAGCGCGACGCCGAAGAGGCCGTCCCATGAGCCGGAGCCGGGCTGAAACTCCGCCTCCAACAACTCGCCGTGGCTCGTCTCGTCGGTCTCGCCGGTCGGCGCCTGGAAGCCCAACAGCAGCGCGGCCTCGGTGCGGCTCGCCCGGTCATTGATAAATCGGTACTGGCCGAGAAGCGACAAGTCGCCGATGCCCGATGGCGAGCCCAGGCTCTCCACCTCCACGTGCTCGTGATCCTCATCGTGACCGTCGCCCTCGCCGTGCTCGTGAGGGACCTCGCGGATTCCGGTCCGCCGCACATAAGGGAGCCACAACGTAACCATCAGATCGTTGGTCAGCCCATAGGAGTAGGTCAACCCATAGTTCTGGATAGACCCGAGACCATGCACGTCCTCGATGCCGGCTTCGGCCGCCTCGATGAGCGTCGCATCGCTCAGATTGTCGTAAGATGTGTAAAGGACCGTGATGCCGGCCACGCTCTGTCCCTGCTCGAGGGTCGTGGCTGAGATCGTGTTGATTGGACCGGCACCTAGGGCGTTGCCCACGCCCCCGGGGTGGTGCGCGAGCGCGGCAGACGAGAAGAATGTAAGCCCAAGTGCGGCGCCGATGGCGCGCGGATCCTGCATGACAGGCATTGGATTCTCCCGGAGATGGTGAGAAAAGATGCGGCCCAAGCACACGAACGGAAGCCCCGGCCGATCGATCGCATTGGTCTAGAGAGAAAAGACCGGGGGACCCCGCGGACTCGTCGCAGCCGCCAGCTGGCAGCGCGCGGGGGCCTCCGCCACGGAGAAAGTCTGAACCTCCGAGATACTTTCAACGGGCGCAATACGCGGCGCATCGTCCGATGGCGCGGGTACCTTCGCAACGCCGGCAAGGCACCCGGCGACGCAGCAGGGGCATTTCGACTTCGCCGGTCCCTCAGGTTTGACGGGTTGCGGCATTCCCTCGTGGTGGCAGATCATCGCCGATCCGCCGGCACTCTCGCCAAGCGACCATGTCATGCCAGCGCAAGCGAACGCCGGCAGCACGGCCATCAATGCCGTGACAATCAGGCGGACGGCGCGCAATCTGGCGAGATGGCTCCGCATCCGCCGGAGACTAGCACTTTCACGACGTAGACGCGTGTCCCTGGAGTCACACCGGCGTCAATTGGACTCCCGCTGCCATGCGCCTCGCCCTCTATCAACCCGACATCCCGCAAAATACCGGGACGATCCTGCGCCTTGCCGCCTGCCTCGGCGTGGCGGTCGACATCATCGAGCCCGCGGGCTTCGATTTCAGCGACAAGGCGCTGCGCCGGGCGGGGCTCGACTATCTCGATCACGCGGAGCTTCACCGGCACGCAAGCGTCGAGGCATTCGAGGCGTGGCGGCGCGGATTGCCCGTTCTCCCGCGCCTCGTGCTCCTCACCTCGCTCGGCGCGGAGAGCCACGCTGAGTTCCGGTTTGCCCAAAGCGACATCCTCTTGCTCGGCCGCGAGAGCGCCGGCGTGCCAAACAGCGTCCACGCCGCGGCAGACGCGCGTGTGCGGATTCCCATCCGTTCCGGACTGCGCTCGCTCAACGTCGCCGTCGCGGCGGCGATCGGCCTCGGAGAAGCGCTGCGCCAGACCGGCGGCTTCAGCCCCAGCCAATGAAACGTGGTTCGCTGGCAACGGTCCTTCGCCAATTTTGCGCCCTCTTCCGGTTTCTCAATTCCCTGTCTTATTCGGCCCGAGGAGCGGGCCTAAATTACAATTCTCTCTGCAATTCTCTCAACGTCTCACACCGGGAGGCCACGACATGCTTCACCTCAAAGCGATTGCGATCTCGGCCGCAGCTGTTGCTTCCGTGACGCTTATGGCCACGGCCGCCAATGCGGCCTGCTACCACGCCGGTGGCAGCGCCACGATGGTCACGACCGAGCTCGCCAAGTTCATGGCGGAAGCCGCGTTGAAGAACTCCATTGCGGCTCACGGCTGGACGGCGAAGGGGCCGGTCAAGATGGTCTGCAAGGAGGAAACGCTTACCACCTCGTGCACAGCGCGCCGCGTCGCCTGCGGCTAGATCGCGAGCGTTCCTTTAATCCAAGCTCGAAACGTAGAGCACGATAGCGCCTGACATGGATCGCGAAAGCGATTTCACGTCAGGCGATCGTGCTCTAGCCTTGTAGAGGCCTGTTCCCCGCGGAACAGCTCCGCGCCCGGAAACCACCGATGCTCTCCTCGCACGCAGGGGCAAATCAAGTCCCCCGCGAGCGTTTGCCTGTCCAGGGTCGAGATAATCAGGAGAGATCGATGAAGAGCACGCACCGTTTGATTCTCGCTGCCGTCGTGGCGGCGAGCGCACTTGCGCCGGCAGGCGCCGCCTTCGCCGGCTGGCGCGGGATTGCAGACACCTATCTCGTCAAGGCACGGACTTGGACGAGCGACGGCTTCGACACCGCCGAGCGCAATGGCTACTTGAGCAAGAGCGAGAAGAAGTCTCTCCTCGGGCAGGGCGGCGACCTCACCTCCGGCGCGCTTTCCCAGAACGCGCTGGCGGGCAGCTCCGGCAAGAGCGGCTTGCCTTCCGGCATGGCCAAGAAGCTCTCGAGCAAGGTTCCCAAAGCCGTGCAGTAAACGGCAAAGCGCGGGCGAGGAGCCCGCGCTACTCCGCCGCCTCGCGGGCGAGGAAGCCGCCCGACTGGCGCGCCCAGAGCTCGGCGTAGATGCCGCCGCGCGCCAGGAGCTCGCGATGGCTTCCCTCCTCGACGATGCGGCCGTGATCCATGATCACGAGCCGATCCATGGCGGCGATCGTCGAGAGCCGATGCGCAATGGCGATCACCGTCTTGCCGCTCATCAGATTCATGAGCTGCTCCTGGATGGCCGACTCGACCTCGCTGTCGAGCGCGCTCGTTGCCTCGTCGAGTACGAGGATCGGCGCGTTCTTCAAGAGCACGCGGGCAATCGCGATGCGCTGACGCTGGCCGCCCGACAGCTTGACGCCGCGCTCTCCGACATAGGCATCGTAGGCCTCGCGGCCCTTGCCGTCCTCGAGACCCAGAATGAACTCGTGCGCGTGCGCGCGCTCCGCGGCCGCGATGACCTCGGCTTCGCTTCCTCCCGGGCGCCCATAAAGGATGTTGTCGCGCACGGAGCGGTGGAGCAGGGAGGTGTCCTGCGTCACCACGCCGATCTGCGCCCGCAGGCTGTCCTGGGTCACGTCGGCGATGTCCTGGCCGTCGATCAGGATGCGCCCGGCCTCGAGGTCGTAAAAACGCAGAAGCAGGCTGACGAGAGTCGATTTTCCGGCCCCCGACCGGCCGACGAGGCCGACCTTCTCGCCCGGCTTGATCAGAAGCGACACCTCCTCGATGACGCTCTTCACCTTGCCGTAGTGGAAGCGCACGCCCTCGAAGCGGATCTCGCCCTTCGTGACGTGAAGCGGCTCGGCGCCGGGAGGATCGGTCACGTCGTAGGGCCGCGAGATCGTCTGCATGCCCTCGTGGACGACGCCGATGTTGTCGAAGATGCCGGCGACCGTGAACAGGATCCATCCCGACATGGCGATGATGCGGATCGCGAGCGTGGTCGTGACCGCGATGGCGCCCATCGACACCGCGTCGTAGCTCCACAGCCAGAGCGCGAGCCCCGCCTGCGCGACGAGCAGCCCGCCGTTCAGCGTATAGAGCACGAGCTCCATGATCGTGAGATTGCGCAAGGACGCCAGATGCCGCTCGAGGTGACCCTGCATCGCCTCACGCGCATAGGCCTCCTCGCGCTCGGCGTGGGCGAAGAGCTTGACGGTCAGGATGTTGGTGAAGCTGTCGACGACGCGCCCCGTGAGCCACGAGCGGGCCTCGGACGCCTCGGTCGACAGTTTCTGTATGCGCGGCACGAAGACGCGTACGACCACCGCATAGAGGCTGACCCAGACGAGCAGCGGCACGACAAGGAGCGCGTCGGCCTGCCAGAAGAGCACGAGCGCGCCGACGACGTGAACCGACATGTACCAGAGGGCATCGACGCACTGCACGACGGACTCGCGCAGCGCCGGCCCCGTCTGCATGATCCGCGTCGCGATGCGTCCCGCAAAGTCGTTCTGAAAGAAGCCCAGCGACTGGCTCAGGACGTAGCTGTGCGTCTGCCAGCGCACGCGCGTCGTCATCGGCCCGGTGATCATCTGGTTCTTGACCAGATCGTGGAGCGTCGACACGGTGGGGCGCGCGATGAGCGCCACGAATGCCATGCCGGCGAGCGTCCAGGCATGGTCGTCGAAGAATTGCCGCGGGTTGACGGAGGCGCGCATCATGTCGACGAGCCCGCCGACGAACGCCATCAGCGCAACCTCGATGAGCGAGCCCAGGAAGCCCACCACGAGGAGCACGGCGAACGGCTTCCAGACAGGGCTAATGTAATGCCAGTAGAAGTCGGCTAGCCCCTCGGGAGGCTGGCCGCCGTCGCTGCGCGCAAAGGGATCAATCCTGGTTTCGAACCAGCGGAACATGGGCCTTTCCTTGGGGGCGCTCGGGCACGAAGGGAGCCCGCGGCCCCTTGCCGCCAGCTCGACTTCTTGTTTCTCGTGGATGCGAGTATGCGCTAACGGTCCATCTGGTCAAAAACATGACTAAGCCGCGAGATAGGGGATGAGCGACGAAGCGCAAGACCTCGAGCCCATGAAGGAGCGTGCGCGCCTGTGGTTCGAAGCGCTGCGCGACGAGATTTGTGCGGCCTTCGAGCGGCTCGAGACCGACCTTCCGGCCGGTGCGCCGCTGTCGGAGGAGCCGGCGGGCCGTTTCGTCAGGACTCCCTGGACACGCCCGGCGCAAAAGGATGGCTCGGACGGCGGCGGCGGCGTGATGAGCCTGATGCACGGGCGCGTGTTCGAGAAAGTCGGCGTCCACACCTCGACCGTGCAGGGCGAGTTCGCCCCCGAGTTCAGAAAGCAGATCCCGGGCGCCGAGGACGACCCGCGCTTTTGGGCCTCCGGCATCTCGCTCATCGCGCACATGCAGAACCCGAACGTTCCCGCCGTGCACATGAACACGCGCATGGTCGTAACCAGCAAATGGTGGTTCGGAGGCGGGGCCGATCTCACGCCCCTGCTGGCGCGCCGGCGCACGCAGGAGGATGCCGACACGCTCGCCTTCCACGCGGCGATGCGCGGGGCGTGCGAGCCGCACAAGATTGCCGACTATCCCCGATACAAGGCCTGGTGCGACGAGTACTTCTATCTGCCGCATCGGGGGGAGATGCGCGGCGTCGGCGGCATCTTCTACGACTATCTGGCCCCGTCCGCGGCCGAAGGTGGATGGGAGGCCGCGTTTGCCTTCACGCAAGACGTGGGCCGAGCGTTTCTCGGCGTCTATCCGAGGCTCGTGCGCGCCAATTACACAATACCCTGGACGGAGGCTGACCGCGACGAGCAGCTCGTTCGGCGCGGGCGCTACGTCGAATTCAATCTCCTCTACGACCGCGGCACGGTGTTCGGGTTGAAGACCGGCGGCAATGTCGAGAGCATCCTCTCGTCCCTGCCGCCGCTCGTGAAATGGCCCTAGGCTGCGACGTCCGGCTAGGTAGGGACGCTCGGAGGATGCGGGCGGAACATGCCGCGCGGGCCCTCGACGATGAGGACGACGGCAAGCGCCAGGAAGCTCATCGCCAAATACCCGACCGCGAGCGGCAGCACCGTCCCGTCGAAGGCATGGCCGACCACGAACGCGCAGACGGCTCCGGCGCCCGTCGAGTAGAAGCCGATGAGCGACGAGGCGAGGCCTGCGTTGTCCGCCTGGGGCTCCATGGCGAGCGCATTGAAGTTCGGGGCGATGAGCCCGAACAGGAAGAAGGTCACGGCCGCAAGCGCGCAGAAGAGCGAGAGCGTCGCAGTCCCGGTCCAGGCGGCAGCCGCAAGCGCCAAGGACGCCAGCACGTAGGCGGCGAGGGCTGCGTGCGAGACGAGGCGCATGCCGAGACGCTCGACGATGCGCGAGTTGGTGAACCCGGCCAGGGCCATGACCGAGGCCACGGCGCCGAAGGCGATGGGAAAGTGCGAGCCGAGCTCATAGACGTCGACGAACACCTGTTGGGCGCTCGCCACATAGCTCATGAGGCAGCCGAACATGAAGCCGGCTGCAATCATGTAGCCCGTCGTCTGCCGGGTCCCCAGCACCGTTGCGAGGGAGCCGGCGAGGCTTCCCGGCCGATGTGCGGGCGAGAGGTCTGCCGTCTCGGGGAGCCGCCAGCTCGCCCACGCCGCGCAAAGCATGCCGGCGGCGAGCAGGATGTCGAACGTCCAGCGCCAGGCGCCGATCGACATGAGCCCTTGCCCGATCGCCGGCGCGACCACCGGAATCCAGATGAACACCATCATGACGAGGGAAACGACCCGCGCCATTTTTCGGCCGGAAAAGAGGTCGCGGACGATGGCGAGCGCCATGACGCGGGGTGAGGCCGCGCCGATACCCTGCACGACGCGCGCTGCGAGCAATGTCGTGAAGGTCGACGCGAGAATGGCCGCGATCGTCCCAGCGACGAAGATGGCAAGGCCCGCGAGCAGCACCGGCTTGCGGCCGAACCGGTCCGAGAGCGGCCCATAAACGAGCTGCCCCGCGGCAAAGCCCGCGATGTAGCTGATCACCACCGTTTGGCGGTCGTTGACGTCGCCGACGCCAAGCGCGTCGGCGATCTCAGGCAGCGCCGGCAGCATCACGTCGACGGCGAGGCCCGTGAGCGCCATCATGAATGCGATCAGCGCCACGAACTCCGCAAACGGTATGGGAAGCTTCGCCGTCGAAGCCGAGACAATGCCGGCCTGTCGCGGGCTCTGCTGTTCGCTCATGACGGGAGTTGGCCCAATTCCGCGACCGCTCTGTTCAGAGAATTTTTCCGACCGCGCAAGTAAGGTTTAAAGCGTTCTTAACACAAACATCCCTAATACTCACACATTGATCGGCGCCGCTCGCGTTCTTCAGTCCTTTGGGTCGCACCGGCCCGTTTGTCGCTTTTCCAGCCGCTCGTGCGTAAGGGCACCTCTCTACGCGTCGGACGCAGCGACACCTTGCCGTGGTTCTCGTGCATTCGCGCCGGACTCCCTACCAACTCAGCCCGACCCGCGCGCCTATCCCATCCCATTCATCCCAGGAGACACTTTGATGTTCACGTCCAAATCGCACGAGCTCCAGGCCAAGCTCGACGCGCTCGACAAGTCGCAGGCCGTCATCGAGTTCAACATGGACGGGACAGTCGTCACGGCAAACCCAAACTTCCTCGGAGCCGTCGGCTACTCGCTCGAGGAAATCCAGGGCAAGCATCACAGCATGTTCGTCTCCGACCAGGAGAAGACCAGCACTGCCTACCGGCAGTTCTGGGAGGCCTTGAACCGCGGCGAGTTCCAGGCGGCCGAGTACAAGCGCATCGGCAAATTCGGCAAGGAAATCTGGATCCAGGCGACCTACAATCCGATCCTCGGCAGCAACGGCAAGCCGTACAAGGTCGTGAAATTCTGCACCGACGTCACCAAGCGCAAGATGCAGACCGCTGACTACGAGGGCCAGATCGCCGCCATCGGCAAGTCGAACGCCGTCATCGAGTTCAACATGGACGGGACCGTCATCACGGCCAATGCGAACTTCCTCGGCGCCGTCGGCTACTCGCTCGAGGAGATCCGCGGCCAGCACCACAAGATGTTCGTCTCCGACCAGGAAAGGAACAGCACCGCCTACCGCCAGTTCTGGGAGGCCTTGAACCGCGGCGAGTTCCAGGCGGCCGAGTACAAGCGCATCGGCAAGGGCGGCAAGGAAATCTGGATCCAGGCCTCCTACAATCCGATCTTCGACCTCAGCGGCAAGCCGTTCAAGGTCGTGAAGTTCTGCACCGACATCACCAAGCAGGTGCAGGACCGCATCCGCAAGGCCGCAATCCAGAAGACGATCGACGAGGATCTCGGTCTGATCGCCAACGCCATCGCCCAGACGACCGATCAGGTCGGAAGCGCCGCTTCCTCCTCCAGCCAGACCTCGACCAACGTGCAAGCCGTCGCCTCGGCGGCCGAGGAGCTCGTCTCGTCCGTCAAGGAGATCAGCCGCCGCGTCGACGAGGCCGCACAGATCACCAACAAGGCTGTGGACCAGGGCCGGCGCACCAACGACATCGTCACCGGCCTGGCGGCGTCCGCCGACCGCATCGGCCAGGTCGTGAACCTCATCAATACGATAGCCTCGCAGACCAATCTGCTCGCCCTCAACGCGACGATCGAGGCGGCGCGGGCGGGAGACGCAGGCAAGGGCTTTGCCGTCGTCGCGACCGAGGTCAAGGCGCTGGCGAGCCAGACCGCCAAGGCCACGGCCGAGATCGCCGCGCAGATCACGACCGTCCAGAGCGGCACCAACGAAGCTGTCGCCGCCATCAAGGAGATCAGCGACATCATCGGCACCATCAACGACATCTCGACGGGGATTGCGGCCGCGGTCGAGCAGCAGGGCGCGGTGACGCAGGACATCTCGGCCAACATGCAGACGGCGGCGGCGGGCGTTCAGCTCATCACCGAGAACATGGGCAAGATCGCCGAGGCGACGCGTTCGGCCAACCAATCGACCCAGAAGGTGAAGGACGCCTCGGTCGCGCTCGTCGCTTAGAGTGTTAAGGAGTTATCTCTCGAGGAGCCGGTGCCGCGAGGCGCCGGCTCGCTCATTCTTCCGCTCGAGCGTGGCGGGAGATATCGCGCGCCTGAGCAAATCCCTCCCCGTAACCGCGCCAGAAGCCGAATGCCTGCCGGGGGGCCGACATCCGATCTTCGAGCGCGGGATGCCTGCAGCTTGGGGGGCAGACATCGCATAGGGGACGATGGGCGACGGCGCCATCCGTCGCCGGGATGGTCGAAAAATTCAGTGACGAGAGCCCCGTTGCGAAAATGCTGCAGAGGCATCCCGGAGGTCGATCAGCCGCTCGGCCTCACTGCGCGGCCCGGCGCTCGGCCGCCGCCTGGTCGAAGACCTCGGCGAACTCGATCGCGCCGGCGTTTCCGATATTGTCGTCCATGCGCTTGTCGAGAGCGATGAGGAGCTCGGCGCTGGTCTTCCCCCGCACGATCGTGTTGCGCCCGTAAGCGCCGCGGTCGAAGAAGTTCGGCGTCGGCGCCTCACGGGCCGCGCCGCGCATCATCTCGAGGCCGGTCCCGGGGCCGGCAAGGTTCATGAGCTCGATCTCGGCCCCGGTCATCTCGCGCACTCCTGCGCGGTCCGCCATCTCCTTGAGCCCCTTGAGCTTCACGACCTGCAGCCACGGTCCGATGTCGCCGTCGAGGTTCAGCGTGTGGATACCGAGCCCGCGCCCGGTCCGCGCGAAGGCGACGTGATCGTCCCACTTGTGCGGCACCGACCGCGCCGCGGCCAGCATCTTGCGCAGAGCGGCGACCTTCGCGTCGAGAGACGCGGCGCGCGCCGGGTCGAGGTCAGGCGCCTTACGCATGACCGCGAGGCGCTCGAGAAAGCGGCTGCCGTGCTGAACCAGCTCGTCGGACGAGTTGGCGGCAAGCAGCTGCGCGTAGCCGAGCGCGCTCGAGATCGGCTTGCCGGTCTTCTTGATCGGGTGAATGCCTGACACCATGTCGGCCGTGCCGAGCCCGCTCGTCTCGAGCGCATAGACGCGCAGGACCTGATCCTTGGTGAGGCCCAGCGCAAGGGCCTCGCGGGCATAGCGGAGCTTGAACTCGCGCTCGGGGATGCGCTCGGGCTCGAAGTTGTAATGGGCCTTGGCGTTGGCGATGAAATCCGCGAGCCCCGGAAGCTCGCGCCGCGGCTCCTTGCGCTTCTCCTCCAGCTTCGCCTGAAAGACGGCCCAGCGCTTGGCGAGCTCTTCCGAGAGCTCGGGACCGTCGTAGACCGGAGGAAACGTCAGCACATAATCGTCGGGTCCGAGCGGCTCGCCGCGCGCCTTCTTCCCTCGGCGCAGGCTCCGCTTGTCGGAGACGGCGCGCCAATAGCCGTCGAGCTTCGCGTCATAGGCGGCACGCGCCGCAATGTACTCCTCGAAGGCCTTGCGCTCGGGCGCGGCAAGCGTGACCGCGAACTCCTTGGCCCCGCGCGCCGCCGATACGGACGGCGCGGCCGTTGCCAGAGCCGCGATCGCAAACGCGAGGGCCCAGCCGAGCTGCCTAATTCTCTTGCCTGCCTTACGCGGCAAAGCCAAACCCCCAGCCTGCTTTCGTCCGGCCTCCGGTAGCATCGGTGCCGAGCATAAACATGGCGGACCGGTCGCGCAGGCGATCGGCTATAAGAAGCCGACCACGATTCTTAGGCATGTTCGCTCTCGCGCGGCCGTTCAGCGACGAAGGTATGCCCTGAACAAGCCCCCGATGCTATATTTCTATGTATGCAGCTCACGGTCCCGCATGAGTTCGAAACACCCCTTGACCCCGACGGTTTCCGCACGGCGGCCCGGCGCCTGATTGCGCTCGCCTCGCCGGAAACGGACGCACCCGCGCCGTCAGGTCCGAGCGATTTCGACCTCAACCCCGAGCTTCGCCCGCACGCTCTCGCCGGACGGCCCGCGGCGGTCCTGGTTCCCGTCATCGCGCGGGGAGACGTCACGCTCCTCTTCACCCAGCGCACCGACCACCTGCCCGCGCACGCAGGGCAGATCGCGTTCCCCGGCGGAAAGATGGAAGATGGGGACGACGGCCCGGTCGCGACGGCCCTGCGCGAAGCTCATGAGGAGATTGGCCTCGACCCGGCGCTCGTCGAGCCGCTCGGGCTGCTCGACCCCTATCGCACGGGCACGGGCTACCTGATCACGCCGGTGGTCGCCCTCGTCGAGCCGGGGTTCACGCTTTCCCTCAACCGCGACGAGGTCGTCGACGCATTCGAGGTCCCGCTAGCGTTTCTCATGGACACGCGCAATCATCAAACGCACGGGCGCGTCATCGCCGGGCGCGAGCGCCGCTTCCACGCCATGCCCTACGGCGAGCGCTTCATCTGGGGCGCGACCGCCGGCATCCTGAAGAACATGCACGAGAGGCTTTTCCGGACATGATCCGCGTCATCGTCGAGAACGTGCTCTTGTTCCTGCTGCCGACGCTGCTTTACGTCGGCTACGTGCTGCTGTCGCGCGCGCAGGCGGGCGAGGCGGGCGACAAGGCGGAGACGGCGGGCGTGCTCGACGACGCGCCGCTGCTGTGGCTATTCGGGGCGGGCGCTCTCCTCGTCATAGTCACGCTCGTCGCTTTCGGCTCGACCACAGGCGGCAAGCCCGGGCAACACTACGAGCCGCCGTCCCTCGAGGACGGCAAGATCAAGCCCGGCCACATCGAGTAGGCTCCGCCCATTATGCCCTCCAATGACCAAGGCTTGCGCGCGCCGAGCCTCGCGGGCGCTCCCTGGCTCGCGCGGCCAGAGCCGGCCGCCGTCATCCGCGCGATTGCGGCCGGCGGCCATGACGCCCGCGTCGTCGGCGGCGCCGTGCGCAATGCGCTTCTCGGCACCTGCGTCAAGGACATCGACATCGCGACGACGGCAGTGCCCGAGGAGGTCGTCCGCCTTGCCGCTGCGGCGGGTTTGAGGGCGGTCCCGACGGGAATCGAGCACGGAACCGTGACGGTCGTCGTCGAGCACACCCCGATCGAGGTGACGACGCTGCGTCGCGACATCGAGACTTACGGGCGCCACGCGAAGGTGACCTTCACCACCGACTGGGCGGAAGATGCGCGGCGACGCGACTTCACCATGAACGCGCTCTATTGCGCACTCGACGGAACGGTCTTCGATCCGCTCGGCGGCTACGGGGATCTCCACGCGCGGCGCGTGCGCTTCATCGGCGACCCCCACGACCGCATCCGCGAGGATTTCCTGCGCATCCTGCGCTTCTTCCGCTTCACGGCGGAGTACTCCAAAGGCCCTCCCGATCCCGCGGGGCTCGCCGCGGCCGTCGAGCTCAGAGACGGCCTCGACCGCCTTTCCGGCGAGCGCCTGCGCGCCGAGCTCTTGCGGCTGCTTGCGGCTCCGCGCGCGGTCGAGACCGTGGCCGAGATGGACAGGGCCGGCATCCTTGCGCACGTGCTCGGCAAGGCCGGCGATCCGGCACTCCTCGCGCGCCTAGCGGACATCGAGCGGGCCTTGAATAGAGCGCCCGACCCGCTCTTGCGTCTCGGCGCGCTGACCGCTGCGCGGCCCGGCGACACGCTCAAGCTGCGCGACCGGCTGCGGCTCTCGGGGGCCGAGTTCGAGCGCCTCGCCCGGCTCGGCCTCGCCGACCGCGCCTTCGATCCCGCCGCGCCCGAGCGCGAGGCGAAGGAGTTCCTCTACCGCCACGGCACGGAAGCCTTCACCGACGGCGCGCTGGTCGCGTGGGCGAAAAGCGACGATGCGCCCGACGACAAGCCGCGCCGGGGCCGCGCCGAGCTGCCCCACCGCTGGCGGGCGCCCGAGCTGCCGATCCGCGGCGCCGACGTGGTCGCGCTTGGCGTGCCGGAAGGTCCCGCCGTCGGACACGTGGTGCACGCGTTCGAGGACTGGTGGATCAGGCACGAGTTTCCATCCGACCCGGCGCTCCTCGCCGCCGAGCTCGCAAGGCTCGCCAAAACCCTCGGCTGAGGCTGCCCGCTCTTATTCCCTCTCCCCACTCCTTCAGTGGGCAGAGGGTCGGGGTGAGGGGCAGCAACGAGCGCTGGGCAAGAGGCCGCCCCTCACCCTAACCCTCTCCCCGCATGCGGGGAGAGGGAGATCTGGCTCAGCTCAGGCGGGGTCCCTGCAACTCGCGCAGCGCAGCCTCGATCTTGCGCCACGTGTCGGCCTGCTCGACATCGCCCTGCTGCTCGAAAGCGCGCGCCTTCTGCGCGGCCTCGGCCAGCGCCTTCATGCCATGCGCGTCCATGAGCTTGCGGGCGTGGTCCTGAATTTCAACGGCACGCATCTGAGACCTCCGTTTGGCTCGACTGCTCCCCTTTTGCCCATGTGGGACCTCCGAGGATGCACGCAAGGTACGGGGGCCCTCGCGTTCCGCGCATTGAGCCGGCGCAAGCGTTCAGTTGAAGCACTACGTCGCAACGAAAAAGCCCCGGCGCGGGGCCGGGGCTTCTCCGATTTCGTACGTAGCGGGCGACGGACTTAGAAGTCCATGCCGCCCATGCCGCCCATTCCTCCGCCGCCCATCGGCATGGCGGGGGCTTCCTTCTTCGGCTTCTCGGCGATCATGGCTTCGGTCGTGATGAGCAGGCCGGCGATCGAGGCCGCATCCTGGAGCGCGCAGCGCACGACCTTGGTCGGGTCGATGACACCCTCGGCGACGAGATCGCCGTAGGCGCCGGTCTGGGCGTTGAACCCGAACTTGTAGTTCGAGTTCTCGAGGATCTTGCCGACGACGACGGAGCCGTCCTCGCCCGAGTTCTGGAAGATCTGACGCGCCGGGGCCTGGAGCGCCTTCCTCACGATGGTGATTCCGACCTTCTGGTCCTCGTCGTCGACCTTCAGCGCCTCGAGCGCCTTGATCGCACGCAGGAGCGCTACGCCGCCGCCGGGCACGATGCCCTCCTCGACGGCCGCGCGCGTTGCGTGGAGCGCGTCCTCGACGCGGTCCTTCCTCTCCTTCACCTCGACCTCGGTCGCGCCGCCGACCTTCAGCACGGCAACGCCGCCCGCAAGCTTGGCGAGCCGCTCCTGAAGCTTCTCGCGGTCGTAGTCCGAGGTCGTCTCCTCGATCTGCGCCTTGATCTGCTTCACGCGCGCCTCGATGTCGGCCTTCTTGCCGCCCCCGTCGACTATGGTCGTGTTGTCCTTGTCGATCGAGACCCGCTTCGCCTTGCCCAGCATGTCGAGCGTCACGCTCTCGAGCTTGATGCCGAGGTCCTCGCTGATGACCGTGCCGCCGGTCAGGATGGCGATGTCCTCGAGCATGGCCTTGCGCCGATCGCCGAAGCCGGGCGCCTTGACGGCCGCAACCTTCAAGCCGCCGCGCAGCTTGTTGACGACGAGGGTCGCGAGCGCTTCCCCTTCCACGTCCTCGGCGATGATGAGGAGCGGCTTGCCCGCCTGCACAACGGCCTCGAGCACGGGGAGCATGGCCTGCAGGCCCGAGAGCTTCTTCTCGTGGATCAGGATGTAGGGGCTCTCGAGCTCGGCCACCATCTTGTCGGCGTTGGTGATGAAGTAGGGCGAGAGATAGCCGCGGTCGAACTGCATGCCCTCGACCACGTCGAGCTCGGTCTCGAGGCTCTTAGACTCCTCGACGGTGATGACGCCCTCGTTGCCGACTTTATCCATGGCCTCCGCGATCTTCTTGCCGATCTCGGTGTCGCCGTTGGCCGAGATGGTGCCGACCTGGGCGATCTCATTGTTCGACGTGACCTTGGTTGATTTTCTCTTGAGCTCGTCGACGACCTTGGCGACCGCCATTTCGATGCCGCGCTTCAAGTCCATCGGATTGGCGCCGGCCGCGACCGACTTGGCGCCTTCCTTGACGATGGCCTGGGCGAGCACGGTGGCCGTCGTGGTGCCGTCGCCGGCGATGTCCGAGGTCTTGGAGGCGACCTCGCGCAGCATCTGCGCGCCCATGTTCTCGAACCTGTCCTCGAGCTCGATGTCCTTGGCGACGGTGACGCCGTCCTTGGTGACGCGGGGCGCGCCGAACGACTTCTCGAGCACGACGTTGCGGCCCTTGGGGCCGAGCGTCACTTTCACCGCGTTGGCGAGAATGTCGACGCCGCGCAGCATTCGCTCGCGGGCATCTTGTGAAAATTTGACGTCCTTGGCTGCCATGTCAACCGACTCCTAGCTGGATGGGAATAAGACTTTCACGGAACCGAGCAATCACGCCGCGGCTTTGACGGAGGCTTTCCCCTCGAGCACGCCGAGGATGTCGCTCTCCTTCATGATGAGCAGCTCTTGCCCATCGATCTTGACCTCGGTGCCGCTCCATTTGCCGAACAGCACCCGGTCGCCGGCCTTCAGGTCGAGGGGGACAATCTTGCCGGTTTCGTCGCGGGCGCCGGGCCCGACGGCGATGACCTCGCCCTGCTGCGGCTTCTCCTTGGCGGTGTCGGGAATGATGATTCCCCCGGCCGTCTTCGTGTCCTCTTCGATGCGTTTCACGACGACGCGGTCATGCAAGGGACGGAACTTCATGTCTAACCTCTTGATTTCAGACAGATTCCCAGAATCATGGCGCGGTCCCGATAACGGAGGCCGCCGCCGCGGCTGTGTTATGGGATCTGCTGCTAGCAGTGTCAAGGGTTGAGTGCCAGCACCTGTAAAGCCAAGGTGAAAATGCCGTGCTTTTTGTGCAGATCGCTGCCGCCAATTCGCGGCGTTTCGTTGCCGTTTCGCCTGCGATTTCCCGTCGGCGCCGCCCGCGCCGGGATATGCTCGTCTGCGTTCAAGGCGGCAAGTTCCCGCCGCTGCCGTTCATCTCTGCGCGCACCTGAATGGCGTTCGGCGAATGCCGGATTGTCCGGCTATAGCCAAAAAGCCGCCCGCCCATTCCGCGCATAAAGCACAGAAGATGAATTGACATGCGAAACATAGCTGTCAATTCGTGGCGTCGGCAGAGAAATTTCGCGCTGCGCCGATCGCCTGCTCCCTGCAAATGCCAGATGATACGACGCAACACCCGCGGCGGCGGCCGGACGGGTGGTTGCAAAGATCAGAATTCTCGCGCCGAACGTCAGCCCTTGAGGACGAAATCGGTCATCTTCGCGCCTTTGTTGAGCTTGGCCACGAGCCAATTCGGCTTGCGGCCGCGCCCCGTCCATGTCTCGGAGCGATTGTCAGGGTTCATGTATTTCACCGCAGCCGTGCGCCCCCGCCCCCGCCCGCCGAATAACTCGTTGACGGAGAAGCCCGCATTCTCGACCATCGATGCAATCTTCTGCTTCACCTCGTGGCGCTCGCGATCCTTGGCCGCCGCCAAAGCCTTTTGCGCGCGGGCAATATGATCCGTGAGCTCCTTCACAGACATCTTGTCATAGTTGATGCTAGCCATACGCTTGGAACCTCTCTTAGTCACGGCGGTCAACCTCTGCAATCGATCGGCCTTTATACGAACTTCCCCCGGCGATTGCATCGCATTTCTTTCGGATGTCGATAAGGGAAAGCGTTAATAGAATTATTGGCCAAACTGTCAAGCGCAACCTCGGCGAGAAATTGCGCGCCGCCCCATTTATCCTGTTGATTGGCCTTATGCGCGACCGCTCGCCGGACCGAGCGGCTACTCGCTTCTCAGCGCCTCGATGGGATTGAGCCAGGCGGCCCGGCGCGCGGGAAAGAACCCGAAAACAATGCCGGTTGCCGCCGCCGCGCTCATGGCGAGGGCGAGAATGGAGGGCGCGACGTAGACCGGCCAATCGGCCCCGTAGGCAATCACGGCCGAAGCGAATAGGCCGGTTGCCACTCCGATAATGCCGCCGAAGAGACACAACGTCACAGCCTCGACGAGAAACTGCAGGAGAATGTCTCGGCGGCGGGCGCCCACCGCCATTCTGAGGCCGATCTCGCGCGTGCGCTCGGTAACCGAGACGAGCATTATGTTCATGATGCCAATGCCGCCGACCACCAGCGAAATGACCGAGGTGGCCCCGAGAAGATAGCTGAGCGTGGTCAAAACCTCGCTCCGGGTGCGCATGAACTCGGCCAGATTGCGCACCGAGAACGTGTCCTCGGCCCCCGGCCGCACGCGGCGGCGCTCGCGCATCAAAGTTTCGATTTCCTCTTGCGCGTCGGCGAGGTTGATACCGGGATCGAACTTCACGAACACCGATCCGATCTGATCGTTCTGGACCTGGCTCTTGCCGACGACACGCCCGCGCGCCGTCGTGATCGGCAGCAGCACGACGTCGTCCTGGTCGCGCCCCATGGCCGTCTGACCTTTGGCTGCGAGCACGCCGACGACCTCGAACGGCACATTCTTGACGCGGATGATTGCCCCCACCGGGTCCTCGCCGGGAAACAGCTCCCGCGCTACCGTCTTACCGATGAGCGCGACCTTGGCGGCGGCGCGCACGTCGTTCGGCGTCAGATCGCGGCCACTCTCGGTCGTCCAGTCGCGCACCGCCGTGTAGTCGGCGTGCACGCCGGAGAACTGCGTCGTCCAGTTGGCGGCTCCGCGCACCACCGGTCCCGACCCGTTGAGCTGGCCCGAAATGCCGATGACGCCTGCAACCTTGTCGCGAATGGCAGCGAGATCCGCCTCGGAAAGTGGCACGTCGGTGCCCGCCCCGGACGAGCGCCCGCCCATGCGATTGGCGCCGGAGCTCACGACCAGCATGTTGGTTCCGAGGGCGGCGATCTGGCGCTCGACCTCGCTCGAGGCTCCCTGGCCAACGGCGACGAGAATGATCACGGAGGCGACGCCGATGACGATCCCGAGCGTGGTCAGCACCGAGCGGAGCAGGTTGGCGCCGAGCGCGGTCAAGGCGACGCGGAGGCTGTCGAGCAGAGTCATTCGGCGGCCTCCGCTAGTCCCGGCTGGCGCACATCGTCGACGATCCGCCCGTCGCGGAAGGAGATGCGCCGGCGCGCCCAGCCGGCGATATCGCTGTCGTGGGTGACAAGAACGACGGTGATGCCCTCGGCGTTGAGGCTCGCGAAGAGCCGCAGGATGTCGTCGGACGTTTTCGAGTCGAGCGCGCCCGTGGGCTCGTCGGCCAAGAGGATCTTGGGATTGTTGACGAGTGCGCGGGCAATGGCGACGCGCTGCTGCTGCCCGCCCGAGAGCTGGCGCGGATGGTGATCGGTCCGGTTCGCGAGCCCGACCTGCTCCAGGCGGCGGCGGGCAAGGGCCTCGGCATCCTTCGGCCTGGGATCGGCGTAGAGCAGCGGCAGCATGACCTGCTTCAGTGCCGGCGTGCGCGCGAGCAGATTGAACTGCTGGAACACGAAGCCGATCGTACGGTTGCGCAAGTGCGCGAGCTCGTCGCCCGTGAGGCTCGAGATATCGCGCCCGTCGATGAAGAGATGGCCCTCCGTCGGCACGTCGAGCGCGCCGATGAGGTTCATCATCGTCGATTTGCCGGACCCCGACGGCCCCATGATGGCGACGAACTCGCCCGCCTCGATGTCGAGCGAGACGCCGTCGAGCGCGTGCACCTCCTCGGCGCCCATGCGATAGGTCTTCGTCACACCCTCGGCGCGAATGAGCGGCATCCTGGCGAGCGGCGCCGCGCTCATGACTTGGCCTCGCGCGCCCGCAGCACGACAATCTCCCCCTCCTTCACGCCGCCGAGGACCTCGGTGAACTGGTCGTCGGCGAGCCCGGTGCGCACGAAGCGGCGCTCGGGCGTGCCGTCCGCTCCGAGCACCCATAACGTCGCCGTCCGCACGATGTCCCTGTCCTTCTTCCACTGCTCGTAGCGCGGCCGCTGCTCGTCGCTGAGCAAGGGCGAGAGAGCCTGATCGACGCGGGAGGCGACGCGCTGGCGCCTCGCCGAGGGATCGGCGGGGCCGGAGATGAGACGCCCCTGAGTGCTTTCGCGCTCATCGGCGGAGAGCTTCTCGAGCGCCTCGTTCACCGCGGCTTCCTGGGCCTCGGTCAGGCCGATCTCGGTCTTGAGGCGCTCGATCATGCGCCCGTTGCGATTGGCGCCGTCGCCGCGCCGCTCGCTTTCCTCCGCCGTGCCGGCGCGCGGCTTGAAGCGGAAGGCGTCATTGACCACCCGCAGCACGTCCTCGCGCTTGGCGGACTCGATCGAGACGTTGGCCGTCATGCCCGGGAACAGCTTGCGGTCCTCGTTCGAGGCCTCGACGATGACCGTATAGGTGACGACATTATTTAGCTCGGTGGCCGCGAGCCGCACTTGCGTCACGCGGCCCTCGAACTGGCGCTCGGGATAGGCGTCGACGGTGAACGAGACCGGATTGCCCTCGGCCACCGCGCCGACGTCCGCTTCGCTCACCTGGGCCTCGATGCGGATGCTGGAGAGGTCCTGGGCAATCTTGAACAGCTCGGGCGCCTGCAGGCTCGCCGCCACCGTCTGGCCGGGATCGACGGTGCGCGAGATCACCGTTCCTTCGATCGGCGAGCGGATCAGAGTTCGCTCGAGGTCGATCTCGGCCTGGTTGAGCGCTGCCTTGCGCTGCTCGATCGTCGCTTTGGCGCTCGCCATCTGTGCCTCAGCGACGGTGATGTCGGCGCGGGCCACGTCGGCGTCGCGGATCGCGGTATCGAGGGCGGCCTGGGCCGCGAAGCCCTTGGCCGCGAGCGCCTCCTGCCGGACGGTCGTGCGCTCGGCGGCCTTGAGGACGGCCAGGGCCTTGACCTTGGACGCAGTCTGGTTGGCGAGCGCCGCCTCTGCGGCGGCAAGATCCGCCTTGGCCTGGGCGACACGGGCGGCGAAAGTCTTGTCGTCGATTGTCGCGAGGATGTCGCCGGGGGCGACCTCGGCGTTGAAGTCGGTCCTCACCTCCTCGATCTGCCCGGAGAGCTGGGAGCCGACGCTGACTGTGACCAGCGCGCGGACCGGCCCCGAGGTCGAGACGATCTTGCGGATGGGGCCCTTGGCGACGGTTGCCGTATCATAGACGAGCCCGGTTCCCTCCCGCTCGGCGGCGGTGATCACCCACGCCGCGACGAGCCCGACAAGGGCGAGCGGAATGGCAAGAGTGAAGAGACGGCCGGTAAGTTTGTTCATGGAATCCCTAGGGGGCAAAAAGGAACGGCGGTAGCTCGTGAGGCATAACGCAGTTTCCCCTCTCTTCCGTCGTGAATTTAGGATCGAAGCCGGCCTTCCGCCATCTCGCTCGAGCCTATGCCGCAGAGTTGCCTCATTGATGAATGCGACATGAATGGACCATTCAGAGTGGGTTCAGTGCCGGCCGTCTAAGGTGGCCTTACCCTGAAATCCTATCTTCCCCGGCGTGATCCACGGGGGCCGAGCGCTCAGGGTCGCTCGGCCCCTTTCTCTTTGCCTGCCTCCGGCTTTCCATGCGCTTGCCTCCGGCAAGACTCGCCCGGCCTCTTTTCACGTTCATGAACGCTCCTGGCGCGGCTCCTGCGGGCCGGTGTCGCCAGGCAATTGCGCAAGCTCGTCTAGGCCGCGCCTAGGACCGGCGGCTCGGCCCCGCATCGGGCCTTGAACGGAACTCCCCAAGTGGTAAGGCATTGTCCCACAAGCCTGAACCCTGACGCCGGAGACGCCCCCCGTGACCCAATTCCAGCTCCCCCCTCTGACCTATGCTTACGATGCGCTCCAGCCCTACATGTCGGCGGAGACGCTGCAGTTTCACCACGACAAGCATCACCAGGCTTACGTCGACAATGCCAACAAGCTCATCGTCGGCTCGGGGCTCGAGGGCAAGTCGATCGAGGAGATCTGCAAAGCCGCCTACGCCGGCAAGAACCAGGGCCTCGTGAACAACGTCGGCCAGCACTTCAATCACATTCAGTTTTGGCTCTGGATGAAGAAGGGCGGGGGCGGCAAGAAACTCCCCGGCACGCTCGAGCGGCTCGTTACCGAGTACGGCGGCTTCGACAAGATGAGGGCCGATTTCATCAACGCCGGCGTAACACAATTCGGCTCGGGCTGGGCCTGGCTGCAGCTCAAGGACGGCAAGCTCGAGGTCGCCAAGACGCCGAACGGCGAGAACCCGCTCATGCACGGCGCCCAGCCCATTCTCGGCTGCGACGTGTGGGAGCACAGCTACTACATCGACTACCGCAACGCGCGCCCGAAGTATCTCGAGGCCTGGTTCGACAACCTCGTCAACTGGGACCACGTCGACGAGATGATGGGCTGATTAGGCCAAGTCCACATAAGTGGTGCACGTCCGCCTTCCACCGCAAATCGGACGCCGAAGCAGACCTTCCTTTAGGTCTGCCTCGGGCCAATTGCTGAAGTTTGATTGAGACACGTCTAGACGCCGTCCATCAGCTTAGCGATGTACCCCATCGCGCTGAGCTACGCGGATAACGAGGTGGTCACCCAGCTATCTTGGCGCGTTGCTGGTCGCAGGACTTGGCACGCCACAAATTGGGCATGTCCTTGAGCTTGTCGGCGGGCACACAGGCCGGTAGACCGGCCTTGCGCGCGCCATCGACAAACAACTCGGCCTCCTTGTCCGCATAGCCGCCCGCTTCAATGAGATAGCGTTCCGCGATCCATGTGGGATCCAGCTTTTTGACGTTGGCGGCAGCTGCTTTTGCATCACCCGTGTGACCCAAGTACGCATAAGCCATGGCCAAGTAGGCATAATCGAGGGCGTGGGGCTCCTTCACGAGCAACCTGTATTTCACCGACTTGTCGTATTGCTCCCCGAAAAAGAACACCCTGCTGAGCCCTTGATTGTACCAGTCGGGGTAATGAGGGTTCAGAGTGAGCGCCCTTTCCGCCAGGCTCACGGCCCGTCCCGATTCACCAAACTGTGGAAGAGACCAAGCAATTAAGAGGAGCAGGTCTGCATCGGACGGCGCAAGAGTTTCAGCCCTGTGAAACTCGGCAAGAGCTTGCTGCGGTTTCCCGTGACATGCGTAGGCGAGGCCGAGAGCATAGTGCGTTTGGCCATCGTTGGGATCGAGCTGCACCGCCTTCTCGCCCGCCTCCATCATCTTTGACAGTGCCTCCTCGACAGAGGGTGCAAAACCGTGCTCGATCGAACAGGAGTAGACCTCCGCGAGCCCGGCGTAAGCGCGTGCCAGTTGCGGATCGAGTTCAAGAGCTTTGCGAAACAGGCCTTCTGCTTCGATCAAGCTTTCCTTGGTCACCTTGTGTACACATGTTGAGCCCATGGCCAGCAAGTAGGTGTCGAAGGCGGATAGGTTCGCGGGCGGCTTGCGCCTGACAAGAGTGCGCTCGGCCTCGGCGACCGCCCCTTGCCAGCCGCCGAGCGTGGCGGCGATCCTCTGCGTAACATCGTTCTGCACCGCAAAGAGATCATCGGCTGGCCGGTCATAGCGCTCGGACCAGACGTGGCTGCCGGAGGCGGTTTCGATGAGCTGGGCGGTCACGCGAATCCGCTCGCCCATCGACTGGATGCTGCCCTCGAGAACATACTTCACGTTGAGGTCGCGACCTATTTGGCGGATGTCGATCGGCTTGCCCTTGTAAACCGCGGTGGAATTGCCAGCGATGACGAGAAGGTCCTTGGAGTGGGAGAGATCGGTGATGATGTCCTCGGTGATCCCGTCTGCGAACCGCGCCGATTGAGGATCGTCCCCAATATAGTCGAAGGGCAAGACAGCCACAGACGGCTTGTCGGGCGGACCGGAGTTCCAGTGCTGCAATCCAAGCGTTGGCGCTTGCCGAAACTCGATGTGCGGCGTGTACGTGCCCTTTGGTAGATCAATGCGAATAGGATCGCTTCGCCCGGCGCCCTCATAATATTGGTCAAGCTTTTCACGCAGGCGCGCGGCCTCGATGCGAACGGTGGGATCGGCGACCGGGTCGAACGTCTCCGGACGACTGAAGACCTCCAAGGCAATGGTGTAGCCCTTGAGCCGTTCGCTGCGCCCGGCCAGCGTCTCGTTAACGAGATACTCCAAGAACCGCTGCCGGCGCCGAGACTGCAGGAACGGGCCGCTGTTAAGGATGCGGTCAAGCTGCTCGCGAATAGCCTTCTGGTCGGTTTCGCTCCAGCAATTGAGTAGGGTCACGACCCAGCTCCAAATGCGCTGCTGTTTGATACAGTTACACTACTAGCCAATTACTACGCTCAACCAGCACGGCCTGTCATGCTTCGGGAGTAGTCATCTCGGGTGGTCATGACGTTTGTGGCTGAGCCCTTAGCTCAAAATGCCCCCTGCACTGATCCTTTACGCGTGAACGCCGCGCACCCAGTGGCGCGCGGCAGCTGAAGTGCAAACTCCACTGGCTGAACGCATGTCGGTCAGGAGGCACTCTCATGTTTTCCAACGACAATTCTGACTTCACCATGGAGTGGCTTACGACGATCGGCGTAGCTGTGATCGCTCTTTTGCTCGGGTGGCTTGGACTGTGGTCCCTCTCGCTCTGCTTCACACTTGCAGGCTCGGCATTGTTCGTCGTCCTGCTGGCCCACACTCTCGATGTGGCCGCGGCGGCGGCGGTCCGAGATGGCTAGCAGCCCAAGAACCTCCGGTTGGCTGAAATTATTCTCGCGACGAACATAACAAGGAAGTTGCAATGGACCGAAAGTTTTTCTTGGCGCCGGCGACGGTTTGGCCCGATTGGACCAAAGCACTTGTCACGCATGTCGAAATTGCCATTTCTCACTCTCACCTTGAGCAAAAACACCCAGTGACAAATGCCACAGCGGCGGCATCGCCAATTCGTCATGATCCTCGATCGCATCGAGGGAATGCGCCGACATTGTCAGGCTTTCAACCCACTGATCGCCTGAACCAGCAGAACGGAACTACCAATAGCCATTTTGGAGTTGAACATGACCATACCGATTGCCATACGGCGTGCGACATCGGCTGATTTCGGTCGACTGTTGGCCATTCAGAATGCCTCATTGCGAACGCTGTCCGGCACCCACTACGAGAGAGCCGCGATCGAGGAGCACATCGTCCAGGTTAGCCCGTTGCCTAACGAGGTCATCGCACGCGAGCGTGGCTTCGTCGCGGATTGCGGCGGGGTGCTCGTTGGCTGGGGCGCTTGGTCTGCGCGGGAGTCTGCGCGCGCCTGGTTGACCTCCAACCTTTGCGTGCCCCCGCCGTATGCGGAATTAAGGGCCCTCTATATCGATCCAGCATGGACCAGGCGGGGATTTGGGCGGCGACTTCTGACCGCAATTGAGGACGACATGGTCGCTAACGGTCACCAGCAAGCCGACCTCATCGCGACGCTGAACTCCGTCCCGTTCTTCAAGGCGCATGGCTATGCCGACGGCGCTTTGGGCGAAGCGAAGTTGCGCCCCAGCGTCACATTTCGCTGGCTCGACATGACCAAGGTACTGGTGCCCGTGCAATCCACCTTGGCGACGGCGGCTTGACGAACTGGCGCGCTGGCGGAAGATGGAAAAACATCCGCTTCGGGTCTTGGCTGCGTGGTAACGCTGCGCAGCGATCTGCGACGGCCCGTGACCAAGTGATGGTAGCGTAGCGGCGCGGATTCGAGCAATTTTTTCCAAGCGCTCGATCTGGACTGACCCTGGATCATCACGGGAGAGGGCCTAGCCATCAAGCCCCAATCGCCGCCATCAGCGGCCTAACACCGACGATGTTCATCACCCGCGTCAGATTGTAGGCGAGCACGCTGAGCGCCATCTCGGTCGCGACTTTCGGCAGCGTCCTCATGAGGAAGTGGGTCGCGCCCATGCGCGCTTTGATCGTGCCGAAAGGGTGCTCGACCGTCTCGCGCCGAACACGCATGGCTTGCGGGTTTTCGTCGAGCCGCCGCTGCACTTCCTCGAGCACGTGCTCGTGCTCCCAGCGGGTGATGCGCCGCTCGGGACCCGTTGTGCACTGAGGTTTAAGCGCACACTTCCCGCACGCGCTTGTCCAGTAGCGGCGCAGGGTCTTGCCGGCCTCTTCGTTCGTGTAGTGGTACCTCGAGCTTCATCTTTTGCTGGACAGATGCGCGTCTTCCTCGGGCAGATAGACAAAGTGGAAGGGCGTTTCGAAGCCGGCGCACGAATAGCGTGGTTCCATCGAGGGGCATGCACGTGAGCGGTGAGATCGCTGGTCGGGCGAAGGGAGCTCATAGGCCGTGGCTCCCAACAGACACAAGCGTCATGCGCCGAGGCAAGCGCTGCAAAGCTTGGAGAGGACCGATGCCACGCAGAATAAGAACCAGCTCGCCGAACTTGTCGCCAATCTCGACAGTTCGCGCAAGCTCGACAGGACCAGAAGATCTCAAAGTGATCGCAACGAGCCTGCTTTCGGGTGGATAGCGACCAAAAACCCCGCGGGAAGTTGCTACCTGCCCCCCTGCCCTAGGCCTCTCCCCATGCCGTGACCGGAATGGGGAGACGGGATTTGAGGCCGCCATCACCCAAGTGCTGTCCGACGCCGGTGCTGCATCAAACGCAGCCGGAGTCGATTTAACGGCTGCGGCCGGTGAGCGACTTGACGATGATGTTCTTGATCGTGGTCGCGATCGTGCGCGAGATCGAGCGCTGAAAGTCGCGGCCGATCATCTCGCCCATGCCCTGGCGCGGACGCCCGCCCTTCGCCTTGCCGGCCGATGATCCGCCGCCGAAGATGACATCGCCCCAGCCCCCGCCCCCGCTGTCGCCCTCCTCGGCCGTTTCCTGCGCGCGCTTCGCAAGCATCTCGTGCGCGCTGTCGCGGTCGACCGCCTCCTCGTACTTGCCGTAGACGGGGCTGTACTCGATCACGCTCTGGCGCTCGTCCGCCGTGACCGGGCCGATGCGCCCCTCGGGCGGGCGGATCAAGGTCCGTTGCACGATCGATGGCTCGCCCTTGTTCTCGAGCGTGGAGACGAGGGCCTCGCCGACCTTGAGCTCCATGATGACGCGCTCGGTGTCGAGGGCGGGGTTCTTGCGAAACGTCTCCGCCGCCGTGCGCACGGCCCTCTGCTCCTGCGGCGTGAAGGCGCGCAGCGCATGCTGGATGCGGTTGCCGAGCTGGGCCGAGACCGAGTTCGGCACGTCGAGGGGGTTTTGCGTGATGAAATAGACGCCGACGCCCTTCGAGCGCACGAGGCGGGCGATCTGCTCGATGCGCTCGAAGAGCGCCTTCGGCGCGTCGTCGAACAGGAGATGCGCCTCGTCGAAGAAGAAGACGAGCTTGGGCTTCGGCGGATCGCCGATCTCGGGCAGCGACTGCCACAGCTTGGTCAGCATCCAGAGCAGGAACGTCGCGTAGAGCCGCGGTTTCTCCATAAGCTTGTCGGCGGCGAGGATGCTGACGACGCCGCGCCCGTCGGGGGCCGTGCGCATGAGGTCCTTGATGTCGAGGGCGGGCTCGCCGAAAAATTGCTTGGCTCCCTGCTGCTCGAGCACGAGCAGGCGGCGCTGGATCGAGGCGACCGAGGTCGCGGCCACGTTGCCGTACTTGGCCATGAGCTCCTTCGAGCGCTCGGAGACCGAGGTGATGAGCGAGCGCAAATCGTCGAGGTTTATGACCGGCAGCTTATCGTCCTCGGCGACGCGGAACGCGATGTTCAAGACGCCCTCTTGCACCTCGTTGAGCTCGAGCATGCGCGAGAGCAGGAGCGGCCCCATGTCTTCGACCGTCGCCCGCACCGGGTGGCCCTCTTCGCCGAACACGTCCCAGAAGATCGTCGGATAGGCCCGCTGCTTCCAGTCGCTGCCGAGCCCGACCTCCTCGGCGCGCTTCACGAGAAAGTCCTTGGGCTCGCCGACGGCGGCAATGCCCGAAAGGTCGCCCTTGATGTCGGCGGCGAACACCGGAACGCCAGCGGCCGAGAAGCCCTCGGCCAGCACCTGCAGCGTCACCGTCTTGCCGGTGCCGGTCGCGCCCGTGACGAGGCCGTGGCGGTTGGCGAGCTTGAGGTCGAGGTATTCGGGCTTGACACTCTTGCCGAGGAAGATCCTTCCGTCCTGCATCACCGACTGCGTCATGACCTGCTCCGGGATTGCCGCCTCAACCGTCGACCGACTCGCGCGATCCGACCAGCGGCCGTCATTGCATGCGCCGACCTCGGTTGCAAACGGCAGCTGCGGGGCCGACAGCGCGAGCATACCCCAATCCTCCAACGAGGCTAAGACCTTGGGCGGCTGGAGCTTTCCTTAATGCCGGCCGTGTCGGTCTGCCGCGAGCGCGAAGCGCCATTTTCGCGTGCGCCCGCCCAATCTTCCCCCTATAGGAACACTACTGTCGGGACTCGAATCCGGCAGGCTCACGACAGCGACAACGAGGGTCACGGACGCGCATGACGGCCGGCGCCAAAGAGGATACCGCTGGGATCGAGAAGCTTGCCGCGGGCTTTCCGGCGGCAACGCGCGAGGCGTGGCTGGCGCTCGTCGGCAAGGTCCTGAATGGCGCCGATTTCGACAAGGTGCTGACCGCGCACACGGCCGACGGCATCCGCATCGAGCCGATCTACACGCGCGCCGACGCGCTGGCCGGCGCGGCGACCGCGCTCCCGGGATCGGCGCCCTTTGCGCGCGGGACCACGCACGCCGTCCAAGGCCTCGGCTGGGAGATCCACCAGATCGTCGGCGACAGCGACCCATCGGCGGCCAACCGCATGGCGCTCAACGAGCTCGAGGGTGGTGCCAACGGGATCATCCTCAAGCTCGAGGCGCCGGGTCAGTCCGGCACCCGCGTGAGGAGTGCCGACGACATGGCGGCCGTTCTTTCCGGCATCGAGCTCGAGCTCGCGCCCGTTCAGCTCGCGGCCGGGCTCGGCGGTGCGGACGCCGCGCGCCATTTCCTCGCCGCCTTGGGCCGCTCCGGCGCGCGCCAGGGCAAGGCGAGAGGCTTCCTCAACCTCGATCCCATCGGCACGATGGCGCGCTTCGGAACGCTTCGGGCCCCGATCGACGAGTCGCTCGCCGAGGCTATGGCGCTCGCCGTCGAGGGGGGAGCGGCCGAGCCGGGGCTGAGGACCGTGCGCGCCGACGGCACGATCTATCACGAGGCCGGCGCGAGCGAGGCCGAGGAGCTGGCCGCGCTCGCGGCAACCTTCGTCGCCTACCTCAGGACATTCGAGGCGGCGGGCACCGGCCCCGAGGAGGCGATGGCCCATATTGCTTTCGCCCTTGCCGCGGACACCGACCAGTTCATGACGATCGCCAAGCTTCGCGCCGCGCGCCGGCTCGTCTGGCGCATCGCCGAGGCGGCGCACGCCGGACCGGCCGCCGCCAAGCTTCATCTCACCGCCGTCACCTCGCAGAGGATGATGAGCAAGCGCGACCCGTGGACCAACATCCTCCGCGCGACGCTTGCCTGCGCCGGGGCGGCGCTCGGCGGAGCCGATGCGGCCACGGTGCTGCCGTTCACCTGGGCGCTCGGCGCTCCCTATGCGTTCGCCCGCCGCCTCGCACGCAACGTCCAGATCGTGCTGCAGGAGGAATCCTCGCTCGGCCGCGTGCTCGACCCGGCTGGGGGCTCCTGGTACGTCGAGAAGGCGACCGACGAGCTGGCGAAGACGGCGTGGGGCCTCTTTCAGGAGATCGAAGCGGAGGGCGGCATTATCGGCGCGCTCGGGTCGGGCTTCATGCAGGAGAGAATTGCCACGACGGCGGCGGCGCGCGCGAAGGACATCGCCACGGGCCGGTTCGAGCTTACCGGCGTCTCGGCGTTTCCCTTGCTCGGCGACGATGGCGTCAAGGTCGCGCCTTATCCCCCCGCCCCGCCGCTCAACGGCAAGCCGCTCGTGCGCCCGCTCTTGCCGCACCGCCTGGGCGAGGCTTTCGAGGCGTTGCGCGATGCCGCGGACGCTCATGCGGCCAAGCACGGCAAGCCCTATCAGGTATTCCTTGCCTCGATCGGCGCCGTCATCGATCACACGGCGCGCTCGACCTGGACCAAGAACTTTCTTGCCGCCGGGGGCATCGAGACGCTCTCGAGCGACGGCTACAAGGACGCGGCCGAGGCGGCCCGTGCTTTCGAGGCCTCGGGCGCGGCTGCGGCCTGCATTTGCTCCTCGGACGCGCTCAACGTCCTGCACGCCGAGGCGGCCGCGAGGGCGCTCAAGGCGGCCGGAGCGAGGCTCGTCTTGATGGCGGGCCGTCCCGGCGAGCGGGAGGCGGCGCTCAAGGCAGCCGGGGTCGATCAGTTCCTTTTCGCCGGCCAGGATGCGGTCGCAACCCTCAGGGGCCTGCAAGGAGCGCTCGATGGCTGAGTCGCGCACCCCCGTTTTCACCGGCGGCTGCCAGTGCGGCGCCGTGCGTTTTGCCTGCTACGATCAGCCCCAAGGCATCGCGATCTGCCACTGCCGCATGTGCCAGAAGGCGGTCGGCGGACCGTTCGCGTCGCTCGTCGACATGCGCCTCGAGGACTTCGCGTTTCGCTCCTCCTCGCTGGCCGAGCGCGACTTCTGCGCCAAGTGCGGAACGCCGCTCGGCTATCGCGAGATCGGCGGATCGCTGATTTCGCTCACCACCGGAAGCTTCGACGCGCCGAGCCGCGTCGTGCCCACCGTCGAGGTCGGGATCGAATCGAAGCTCGGCTGGACCGTGAGCATTGCTCATTATCCGGGCAAGACGACGGACCAATCCTCGGGCGCGGAGAAGCTCGACCGCATTGTCAGCTACCAACATCCCGATCATGATACCCCGAGCGGCTGGGCGGCCCCGACCCGAGAGACCTGAGACTTGATGACCCGCATTCCCGACTACACGCAGATCACGCTCGAGACCAAGAGCAAGGCCAACGGGTTCTCCCATCACGGCAGCGCGATTCCTGCCGCGAGCGAGCCTGCGCTCGAGCTCTGGACCACGCCCGAAGGCATTGCGGTCAAGCCCGTCTATACCGGCGCCGACACGGCCGGGCTCGACTTCCTCGACACCTGGCCCGGCATCGCGCCGTTCGTGCGCGGGCCCTACCCGACCATGTACGTCACGAGCCCCTGGACCATCCGCCAGTACGCGGGCTTCTCGACGGCCGAGGACAGCAACGCCTTCTACCGGCGCAACATCGCGGCGGGCCAGAAAGGCCTCTCGGTCGCCTTCGACCTCGCGACCCACCGCGGCTACGACTTCGACCACCCGCGCGTACGCGGCGACGTCGGCATGGCGGGGGTGGCGATCGATTCTATTCTCGACATGCGCACGCTCTTCGACGGCATCCCGCTGCAGGAGATGACCGTCTCCATGACCATGAACGGCGCCGTGCTGCCGGTGCTCGCGCTGTTCATCGTCGCGGGCGAGGAGCATGGCGTTCCGGCAGCCAAGCTCGCGGGCACGATCCAGAACGACATCCTCAAAGAGTTCATGGTGAGGAACACCTACATCTATCCGCCCGAGCCCTCGATGCGGATCGTGTCCGACATCTTCGCCTATACCTCGGCCAACATGCCGAAGTTCAACTCGATCTCGATCTCGGGCTACCACATGCAGGAGGCCGGGGCGACCGCCGACCTCGAACTCGGCTACACGATCGCCGACGGCCTCGAGTACGTGCGCGCCGGGGTCGCGGCCGGCCTCGACATCGACACCTTCGCGCCGAGACTGTCGTTCTTCTGGGCGATCGGCATGAACTTCTTCATGGAGATCGCCAAGATGCGGGCTGCGCGCCTCTTGTGGGCGAAGCTCATCCGCGACGAGTTCGCCCCGAAGGATCCGCGCTCGCTCTCGCTCAGGACCCACTGCCAGACCTCGGGCTGGTCGCTCACGGCCCAGGACATCTTCAACAACGTAACGCGCACCTGCATCGAGGCCATGGCGGCGACGCAAGGGCACACGCAGTCGCTGCACACCAATGCTCTCGACGAGGCGATCGCGCTCCCGACCGACTTCTCGGCCCGCATCGCGCGCAACACGCAGCTCTTGATCCAGCAGGAGAGCGGCACGTGCCGGCCCATCGATCCGTGGGGCGGCAGCCACTTCATAGAGCGCCTCACCTATGACCTGGCGTTGAAGGCGATGGCCCGCATCGACGAGGTCGAGAAGCTCGGCGGCATGGCGAAGGCGATCGCGGCGGGGATCCCGAAGATCCGCATCGAGGAGGCCTCCGCCCGCACGCAAGCGCGCATCGATTCCGGCAAGCAGACGATCGTCGGCGTGAACAAGCTGCGCGTCAGCGACGAGGCCAAGATCGAGCTGTTGAAGGTCGACAACCGCTCCGTGCGCGAGCAGCAGATCGCGAAATTGAACCGTCTTCGCGCCGAGCGCAACGAGGCCGAGGTCAAGGCGGCGCTCAGCGCGCTCACGATCGGCGCGGCCGGGCACGCAAACCTGCTCGACCTCTGCGTCCAGGCGGCGCGCGCCAAGGCGACCGTCGGCGAGATGTCGGACGCGATGGAAAAGGTGTTCACCCGCCATCGGGCGGAAATTCGCGCCATCTCTGGCGTCTACCGATCGGAGGCGGGGGCCATGAACGACGACGTGGGCAGCGTTATCAAGCTTGCCGCCGAGTTCGAAAGGAATGACGGGCGCCGCCCGCGCATCCTGATCGCGAAGATGGGCCAGGATGGCCACGACCGCGGCCAGAAGGTGATCGCGTCGGCCTTTGCCGATCTCGGGTTCGATGTCGATATCGGGCCGCTGTTCGCGACCCCCGACGAGGCCGCCCGCCAGGCGGTCGAGAACGACGTGCACGTGATCGGCGTGTCGACGATGACGGCGGGGCACCTGACGCTGGTGCCAGATCTCAAGGCGGCACTGGCCAAGGAAGGGCGCGAGGACATCATGATCGTCGTCGGCGGCGTGATCCCGCCGCACGATTATCAGGAGCTCTACGACGCCGGCGCCAAGGCGATCTTCGGGCCGGGCACCAACATCCCCAAGGCCGCTGCCGACCTCATCATGAAGCTCAACGAGAAGCTCGGGTATTCGCGCGCCGCGGCGGAGTAGGTGGATGCGCATGGTCGCGTGCCTGCTCTTCATCTCGTCCGACATTGCGATCAGCTCTCGTTTAGGTATCAACCGCCCGCGTTTGCCATTATGCCGCCAAAGGTTAGAGAGCTGATTGCAGACCTCGAGGCGGCCGGCTTTAGCGACCGTGGCGGTAAAGGAAGTCATAGAAACTTTGTCCATCCCCAACTGGCCAAGCCTATAACCATTTCGGGTCAACTTGGCGACGACGCGAAGAAGTACCAGATTAGGGCTGTCCGCCGCGCAATCGAGGAGTTGCAGCGATGAAGGAGAGCGACCGCTACGTAAAGATCGTCGAGTGGTCCGAGGAGGATCGAGCTTATGTCGGCAGCGCACCGGGCCTAATCTACGGCGGCTGTCATGGCGACGACGAACGCCAGGTTTTCGACCAGCTGTGCCGGATCGTCGATGAGGCCATCCGCCTTTACAAGGAGGACGGTAAGCCGCTTCCGCCCGGGACCTCTGGTCGCGACCTCGCCAATACGCTTGACCGAGTGGCGTAGCCCGCGGGGGAGGCAAATAGCCCACCCACCAACGTCATCCCCTCTCCCCATCGACTTCGATGGGGAGAGGGTTAGGGTGAGGGGCAGACGAGCCACAGAGCACGCGGCGACCCCTCACCCTATCCCTCTCCCCGCTGAAGCAAGGAGAGGGGGCAATAGCGCTCACAACGGCCACGCTGCCCCCGGTTGTCTCGGCGGTGAAACGCTCCCATAATTCGAGCCAGGGGGTCGCGCCGGCCGAGTGGAAAAGCGGCGACATCTTCTGGATCGTCGAGGCGCTCGGCGAGACGCGCGTGCTCGAAGCCATGATGTAGCGCACCTGGCTCGTACACGCTCGTTGCACCGAATTCGTCCTGCGATCACGGGCTCGATTCGTCGATGTCCGGATATGTCACCGGCATTTTGGGGCAGGGCAATAGAATTGACGCCTTGTCCATTATGCGACTAGAGCTTCCAAACGATCCGCACTACGTCCGTTAGGGTGGGAGGGATAAAGTCCTGGGCTTCCGTTTCCGCTAAAAATAGCCGACGCCCGAAGCCGTAACCGCGCCCCGTTGTCTCGGGCGGCGATCCCACCCATAATCCACGCCAGGGGAGGCGCACGGGTCCTCATGGCCGAGAAGTCGCTGTCCGAGCTCCTGCTCGAATCCGAGATAAAGTGCCGCAACATGGATGCGCCGCTCGCCGAGCGCCTCCAGGCGTTCGCCGACGACGTGCGCAAGATCGACGCCGAGTTCGCTGCCGTCGTCGACCGCATGGTCGAGCGCTTGCGGGAAAGCGGCACCGGCGAGGACGCGCCGCAACCCGGCGAGGAGATGCCGGACTTTCTCCTTCCCGATCAGACGGGCCGCCTCGTCAGCCTCGACGAGCTGGTCGCGAAGGGCCCCGTGGCCATCGCCTTTCACCGCGGCAACTGGTGCCCTTATTGCCGCATCACCGCGAGCGCGCTCGCCGAGGCCTATCCGGAAATCAAGGCGGCGGGCGCCGACCTCATCGCCATCACGCCCGATCGCGAGCGCTTCAACGCCGAGCTCAAGGCCGGGGCGAAAGCCGATTTCCCGGTGCTGTCCGACATGGACAATGCCTATGCGCTCTCGATCAACGTCGCGTTCTGGGTCGGCGAGGAGAAGAAGCGCTACATGAAGGCCGCCGGCTGGGACATCGGGCCCTACCACGGCAACGACTTCTGGACGCTGCCGATCCCGGCGACCTTCGTCGTCGGCGAGGACGGGCGCATCAAGGCGCGCTACATCGATCCCGACTATCGGCGGCGCATGCCGGTCGAGGACCTCGTCGCCGCCCTCCGAGCCTGATGCCCAATCTGAGAATGCCCCTCACCCCCCAACCCTCTCCCCATCGCAAGGGCGATGGGGAGAGGGGGAAAGAGGCAACCTCGTCGGCGACGGGCCGAAACAGAACCCCCTCTCCCCGTCCTTACGGGGAGAGGGGCAGAAATAGGAGATTTGCAGCCAGGTAGTCCGCAACTCGGCGCCAAACGCCTACTCGTCCTTGCGGCGCGGCACGCTCGGCACGGCGCCGGAGGGACGGCCGGGCTTGTCCTTCTTGTCCTTGGGGCCGGGCAGCGCCTTCCTCACGGTGGCCTCGACGAGCGCGGTCTCCGTCTCCTCGTCGTCGTCCTCGTCCTTGGACCGCGGCCTCTTCGCCGGGTCGGTGGGGATGAACTCGAACGCGAGCTTGCGATCGGCACCCTTCCCCTCGACGACGACCTTGACCGTGCCGCCGTTCTCGAGCTTGCCGAACAGGAGCTCGTCGGCGAGCGGCTTCTTGACGTGCTCCTGGATGACGCGCGCCAGCGGCCGGGCGCCGAACTTGTCGTCGTAGCCCTTTTCCCGATCCAGCTTCATGGCCTCGTCGGACAGCTCGATCATCACGCCGCGGTCGGCAAGCTGAGCCTCGAGCTGGAAGATGAACTTCTCGACCACCTAGGCGATGACCTCCGGCGGCAGGCCGGCGAAGGCGATCACCGCGTCGAGCCGGTTCCTGAACTCGGGCGTGAACATGCGGTTGATCGCTTCCGTGTCGTCGCCCTCGCGCTTGTCGCGGTTGAAGCCCATGGGCGCCTTCGTCATGTCGGAGGCACCCGCGTTCGTCGTCATGATGAGGATGACGTTGCGGAAGTCGACCGACTTGCCGTTGTGGTCGGTGAGCTTGCCGTGGTCCATCACCTGCAACAGGATGTTGAACAGATCCGGGTGCGCCTTCTCGATCTCGTCGAGCAGCAGCACGCAGTGGGGGTGCTGGTCGACGCCGTCGGTGAGCAGCCCGCCCTGATCGAAGCCGACATAGCCCGGAGGCGCGCCGATGAGCCGCGAGACGGTGTGCTTCTCCATGTACTCCGACATGTCGAAGCGCAGGAGCTCGACGCCCATGAGCGCCGCGAGCTGCTTGGCTACCTCCGTCTTGCCGACGCCGGTCGGCCCGGAGAAGAGATAGCAGCCGATCGGCTTCTCGGGCTCGCGCAGCCCCGCGCGGGCGAGCTTGATCGCCGCGGACAGCGCCACGATCGCCTTGTCCTGGCCGAACACGAGCCGCTTCAGATCCTTCTCGAGGTTGGCGAGCACCTCGGCATCCGACTTGGTGACGGTCTTGGGCGGAATGCGCGCCATTGTCGCGACCGTCGCCTCGACCTCCTTCACCGTGATCTTCTTCTTGCGCTTGCCCTCGGGGACAAGCATCTGCGAGGCGCCCGTCTCGTCGATCACGTCGATCGCCTTGTCGGGGAGCTTGCGGTCGTGGATGTACTTGGCCGAGAGCTCGACCGCGGCCTTGATGGCCTCGCCCGTGTACTTGAGCTTGTGGAACTCCTCGAAGTAGGGCTTGAGCCCGCGCAGGATCTCGATCGAATCCTCGACGGTCGGCTCCTTGATGTCGATCTTCTGGAACCGGCGCACGAGCGCGCGGTCCTTCTCGAAGTGCTGGCGGTACTCCTTGTAGGTGGTCGAGCCGATGCAGCGCACGGTGCCCGACTGCAGCGCCGGCTTGAGCAAGTTCGAGGCGTCCATGGCGCCGCCCGAGGTGGCGCCGGCGCCGATGACGGTGTGGATCTCGTCGATGAACAGGATCGCGCCGGGATAGTTCTCGATCTCCTTCATCACGGCCTTGAGGCGCTCCTCGAAGTCGCCGCGATAGCGCGTGCCGGCAAGGAGCGCGCCCATGTCGAGGGCGAAGATCGTCGCGCCCTTCAACACCTCCGGCACCTCGCCCTTGATGATCTTGCGCGCAAGCCCCTCGGCGATCGCCGTCTTGCCCACGCCCGGATCGCCGACGAACAGCGGATTGTTCTTCTGGCGGCGGCACAGCACCTGGATCGTGCGCAGCACTTCCGTGCTCGCGCCCGATCAGCGGGTCGATGCGCCCGTCGCGCGCCTTCTTGTTCAGGTTGACGCAATAGGTGTTGAGCGCGTCTTGGCCGGGCTTCTTCTCCTCGCCGGCCTCGGTCGCCTGGTCGTCGTCGATGCCGCGCACCTGGCGCGGCTCGGACATGCCGGGGCGCTTGGCGATGCCATGGCTGATGTACTGGACCGCGTCGAAGCGGGTCATCTCCTGCTCCTGCAGGAAGAAGGCGGCGTGGCTCTCGCGCTCGGCGAAGATCGCGACGAGCACGTTGGCGCCCGTCACCTCCTCGCGCCCCGAGGACTGCACGTGCACGACCGCGCGATGGATGACGCGCTGGAACCCGGTGGTCGGCTGGGCCTCGGCCGAGCCCTTGTGGACGAGGCTCGCAAGCTCGGCGTCGAGATACTCGGTGACGCGCGCGCGCAGCTGATCGAGATCGACGTTGCAGGCGCGCATGACGGCAGCCGCGTCGCGATCGTCGATGAGGGCGACGAGAAGATGCTCGAGCGTCGCGAACTCATGGCTGCGCTCGTTCGCGTACTGAAGCGCGCGATGAAGGGCGGTTTCGAGACTCTTCGAGAATGACGGCACGGGGACCTACTCTTTCTCCAGGGTGCACTGTAGAGGATGGCCATGCTGGCGCGAGAAGTCCATGACCTGCGTCACCTTGGTCTCGGCGACCTCGTAGGTGTAGACGCCACAAATGCCGACCCCCTTGTGGTGAACATGCAGCATGATTCTCGTCGCCTCCTCACGCCCCTTGCTGAAATATTTCTCCAGCACCAGTACGACGAATTCCATCGGCGTATAGTCGTCGTTGAGGAGAAGGACCTTGTAGAGGCTCGGCTTCTTCGTTTTCGGGCGCGTCTTGGTGACGAGCCCCGTCTTGCCGTCTTCGTCTCGGTCGCCGCCGGGGGTGCCCTTGCCAGCCATGGTGAAGTCCGCCGTCATCGCCCCGTGTTCGCCTTCGCCCTCATCACCGACCGGTCTGGCCTTCGCCGTGTGAACAGGCCTCATTCCGCCCTCGCGGCGAGACCATTCTGTTCTGGTATTTTTACGCAAGTACGCGCGCCCTGCAATTCCCCGCCCGGCATTGGTCGGCGTGTGCGACCTCGTTTCGCGCAACGCTGCCACACGAGCGGCAAATCACAACATGAGGATGCATCGGGACACAAAAAAGGCCCGGGGCCTTGCCCGGGCCTTGTCTCGTTCGCTCGTGCGCGGCTCGCGGCGCTCAACGCCCGTTCTGCATGGCCCGCTCCACGGGCTTGTAGGCGTCTTTGGCGAGATTCGTGTACATGCTGCCCATCTTCGTCATCTGGTGCATGTAGTCGTCGTAGGCGCGCTTGGCGTAGTTCGCCTGAATCTCGAAGGCCTGCTCGAGCGACTTGGCGCCGAGAAGCTTCTCGAACGTCGACGTCCCGTCCTCGAATGCGCGGCGCGAGTAGTCGCTCATTTCGGCGGCGATCGCCTGCCAACCCTTGTTCCAGTCGCCGATCGCCTTCATGGCGGCATCCATGTTGCCCTGGCCGAGCTTTTGGAAGTCTTGGAAATTGTTGATCATGATGAGGCCTGCATCGTTGCTGTACGAGAGGGGGTGCGCAAGGGGTTCTTTGCGAGTTTACCAATAGTCGCACTGCACAATTTTTTCAAGTGGTCGCTGCGACGCACAACGCCTTGGTGCACTTCCTTAACCACTTGGCAGCCGGGCTAGGTTAGGCTCGACCGCCGCGGGTCATGAAAGCCGGGCGGCCGGGCGCGCCCCAAAGCCGCCCAATAATCGTGGGCTAACATGCGCTTGCGCTCCCGTAAGCGGGGGCTGGCATGGAGCAGCGGGGGCCGTTCCGATAGCCGCGCGGCTCAAATTCGACCTCGATGGCCGGTTGCGCGCCAAGAGGGGATGGACCGGCAACGAGGGTTGGAGTCCTTTGGCAGGGATTGGGCTCAAGACGCTGATCGCCGCCGGGGCGCTCCTCGGCATCGCCCTTGCTGCAGCGGCGCCGTCGCAGGCCGAGGTCCTCTCCGCGTCCATCGTCGTCGACGCCAATACGGGTGCGGTGCTGCACGAGCAGTCGGCCAACTCCCCGCGCCACCCGGCGTCGCTGACCAAGATGATGACGCTCTATCTTGTCTTCGAGGAGATCGAGCAGGGACGGCTCAGCAATTCAACCAAGATAGTTGTAAGTCCCGCTGCAGCCTCGGTCGCCCCTTCCAAGCTCGAGCTCGAGGCGGGGGAGGAGATCGAGCTCATCGACGCCATCAAGGCGCTCATCACCAAGTCGGCGAACGATATGGCCGTCGCCATCGCCGAGCGTATCGGCGGCACCCAATACGGCTTCGTCCGCCTCATGAACGAGCGCGCCCGCGAGCTCGGGATGAAGTCCACCGTCTTCACCAATGCGTCGGGCCTGCCCGATCTGCGGCAGATTACGACCGCCCGCGACATGGCCACGCTCGCGCTGCGCCTACAAGACGATTTCCCGACCCACTACCAGCTGTTCGCGCTGAAATCGTTCACCTACCGCGGCAAGACTTACCGCACGCACAACACGCTGCTCCACCGCTTCCCGGGCATGGACGGCATCAAGACGGGATATACGCGTGCGTCCGGCTTCAATCTCGTCTCGTCGGTGCGCACCGGGGGCAAGCATCTTGTCGCGGCCGTGTTCGGCGGCGCCACCGCGTCAGCCCGCAACGCGCACATGCGCCTCCTCCTCTATCGGGCCCTGGAAAAGGCCTCGACCGAGAAGACGCGCCAGCCCGGGCCTCAGCTCGTCGCCCGGCCGGGGCCCGGGGCCGGCGTCGTCGAGACTGCCGATGCCGGCGCCCCCTGGAGCGCGCAAACGAAGGAAGCCGCGAGAACCGGTGTTCCGGCCCCGCGTCCTGCAACGGCCGCCAAGCGGACGGCTCCTCCGGTGCCCGAGCCGGCGACGCGACCGGCCGCCAAGGACCTCGACCGGCTGATCGCCGGTGTCGCGCCCGGCGCGACCGCGCCGGCGGAGGGCGACGAGAGCGCGGCGCCCGCTCCTCCCGCAGCCGCGGCCGTCATCGTGCCCAAGCTCGATCTCAACGCGCTGCGGGCGGCGATCCTGGAAGGGCCGAATGGTCAATCGGGCGCGGCGCCGGTAGAAGCCGCCGCCGCGCCGGCCAGTATCGATGCGCTGCTTTCCAATCCGTCAGCCGCCGCAGGACGCGGCCGCGAGCCCTCGACGCTGGACCTTCAGGCGCAGGCGCTGGCGGTTGCTTCGGCCGATGCCGCGGGAGCCGCGTTTCCCGGTCAGCCGGCGATAGAAACGTCGACCCAGGCTACGGCAACGCCGGCCCGCTTCGATCCTGCCCCGCGCGGGGACGGCTATGAGATCCAGATCGGCGCCTATGCGTCCTCGGCCGAGGCCGAGCGCAAGATGGCCACGGCGAAAGCGCGGGCACCGGGTCTCCTCGACGGGCACGAGCCGGTGGCGCTCCCGGTGCAGAAAAACGATCGTCAGGTCTTCCGCGCCCGCTTCACGGGCTTCAGCGAGGCGACCGCGACCAATGCCTGCCTCGAGCTGAGGCGCCTCGCCATCGACTGCTTCGTGATGAAAGCCGAATAATCCCGAAACTGCCGACTAGCCGAGCTTGCCGAGCAGCACGTCCTTCGCCGCGTTGATCTTCGCCGCGAGATAGGTCGAGCCGCCGCGATCGGGATGGAGCTTCATCATCAGCTCGCGGTGCGCGCGGCGGATGTCGTCCTCGCTCGCGCCGGGAGCGAGGCCGAGGATCTCGTAGGCCTCCTCCTCGGAGATGCGCCCGTCCGCGCCCGTCATCTCCCGCTCGCCCTTGGCCATGTCCTCGCGCCATGCGGGGTGCTCGCGATCGAGATAAGCCTCGATGATCTGCGCCGACTGGGGATCGCTGAAGCGGCAATCCTGCCAAAGGAGCGCGAGGTCGTGCGGGGAGAGCGAGGTGATATCCCGGCCCGCGAAGAGGCCCCTGAGCACCCGCCCCGAGATGGCCCCCGTATCATGATCGAGCGCGACCTCGAGATGGTCCGTCGTGACGCGCGAGGCCTGGCCCGGCGACTTTGATTGACCGCCGAAGCCGCCCAACGAGCCCAGCGCCCGCCAGCCGAGGAGCGACGCCCCGAGGATCGCGAGGAGCAGGGCGGAGCCGGCCATCCCGCGCACGAGGAGAACGGCTGCCACGGCGATCGCCGCGACCCCGAAGGCGCGCCTCAGCTGCCGCGCCATGACTTGAGGATTGGCCTTGGTGAAACCCTGGATAGCCAGGAGGACCAGCACGAGCGCCGCAAGACCGAGAAGAAAGTACTGCATGGTTCGCTCAGCCCGCGGGCTTCAAGCGGGAAAGGAGAAGCCGCGCCCCGCCGCCGCCGCGCTCCGACGATAGAGCGAGAAGCGCCTTCTGCCCGCCGGCCGCGTACACGGCGACGGCCGAGAGCAGGTCGCGGAGTTGGGCCGCCGAGCCGGCGTCGAAGCTCAGGGCGGCGCCGTTGGTGAGGCGCGCGATCTCGGCGAAGGCACGCGCCACCGCCGGATCGTGCCCCTCCTGAAATAGAAAGACCGGAACGCCGAGCAGCGCCAGCTCCCCCGCCCTCCCGGCCAGAGCATCGATCTCTTCCTCGACCGCGTCGCCGACGTAGACGAGCGCATTGACCTTGCGCGCCTCCGCCTCCCTCCGCCCGTGGGCAAGCACTTTGCCGATCTGCGTGTACCCGCCATGGCACCGGACTTGGCTCATCAGCCGGGCGAGCGCATCTGGGTCCGAGACCCACTTCGACGCCCGGCATTCTCCGGCGCCGCGAAAATAGACGAGCTGCACGTCGAGGCCGCCCACCTGTCGCACGGCGTGGAACATATCGCCCTGCAGCCCCAGGGCCAGGTCCCAGGTCGGCTCCCGGCTCATGGTCGCGTCCATGGCGAAGATCAGCCGCCCCCGTCCGGCGCCGGCTTGCGGCGAGAGCGCCTTCATCTTGTTGACGAAGGCGGCAACCTCGCGGTCGCTCGAGGCGGGTGCCGGACGCTCCGTCGCCTCGCGCGGGGCGGGCGCTTTGGGCTTGGATGGGATGGGGTCGCGGCTCGTCATGACGTCACCATGCGAGCAAGATGGCCCGTCGCCAGGTGGCTCGCAATGGGCCTTTAGCCCCGAATTCAGGTGCGCCCGCTCGGCCAGTCCTGGATTAGGAGCGAGACGTTGCCCCCTGTCGCCGTGATGTCGGTCGTGCGCACGCGCTCGGTCGCGAAGCGGACGAGATAGTTCGGGCCGCCCGCCTTGGGGCCGGTGCCGGAGAGGCCTTCGCCACCGAACGGGTGGACGCCCGGGACAGCGCCGATCTGGTTGCGGTTGACGTAGAAATTGCCGACGCGCGCGCGCTCGGCGACGAGATCCGCCACCGCCCCGATGCGGCTGTGCAGCCCGAGCGTCAGCCCGTAGCCCGACGCATTGATCGCCGCGACCACCCTGTCCACGTGCCCGCGCTCGAAGCGCACGACGTGCAGGATGGGGCCGAACACCTCGCCCGCGAGCTGGTCCATGCGCTCGATCTCGTAGGCCGCCGGCCCCACGTAGGTGCCGGCGCGGCAGGCGGGAGGCACGGCGAGGTCGGCGATCTCGCGCCCTGCGGTTTGCATCTTGAGCTTGTGCCCCTCGAGGCTGTCCTGCGACGCCTCGTCTATGACGGGACCGATGTCGGTTGCGTAATCGAAAGGATCGCCCAAATCGAGCGTGCCGATGGCGCCGGCCAGCATGTCGATGATCCGGCCCGCAACGTCCTCCTGGACGAACAGGACCCGCGCCGCCGAGCAGCGCTGGCCTGCGCTGTCGAAGGCGGACGCGACGGCGTCACGGACGACCTGCTCGGGAAGCGCGCTGCTGTCGACGATCATGGCGTTGAGGCCCGCCGGTCTCGGCAATGAACGGCACGATCGCGGCGCGCCGGTCCGCAAGCGCCCTCTGGATTATCCAGGCGGTCTCGTTCGAGCCGGTGAAGGCGACGCCCGCGACGCGCGGGTCCTTCACGAGGGCGCTCCCCACGGGCGCGCCGCCGGTCAGAAGATGGAGCACGTCCTTGGGCACGCCCGCCTCGTGCAGGATCTGTGTCGCGAGGAATCCCGTCACGGGCGTCTGCTCGGCGGGTTTGGCGAGGACCGCATTGCCGGCGGCCAGGGCGGCGGCGACTTGCCCGGTGAAGATCGCGAGCGGAAAATTCCAGGGCGCGATGCAGGCAAAGGCCCCGCGGCACCTGAGCTCGAGCGTGCTCGTCTCCCCCGTCGTCCCGCGCAGGGAGACCGGGCCGCTCATGAGCCTGCGGGCTTCCATCGCATAGTAGCGCAAGAGATCGGCGGTCTCGCGCACCTCCGCGAGCGCGGCGGGCAGCGTCTTTCCGCCTTCGCGCACGAGCACCGCCATCAGCTTCGCCCGGTCGCGCTCGACCAAATCGGCGGCGAAGTCCAGAACCCGCGAGCGCGCCTGCGCCCCCATCCGGTCCCAGGCCGGGGCCGCGCGGACAGCTGCGGCGATCGCCTTGTCGACGTGGGCCGGCGTCGCGATCCTGACCGAGCCGATGTGCTGGTGGTTGTCGTGCGGGCAGTAGACGAGAGACGCTTCCCCGCCGGTCGTCGCCTCGCCGGAAACGATAGGGCCGACCGCGAACGGCGAGGAGAGCGCCCCCTCCATGCTCGCGACGAGCGCGCGCCGCGTCGCCGCGTCCGACAGGGGAGGGCCAAGAGAGTTCTTGCGCTCGGGCCAGAAGATGTCGCGCGGGCGGGGAAGCGCCTTGACGGCGACGGGCTCGCGCCGCTCGAGCTCGGCCGTCTCGACGGGATCGCGAATGATCTGGGAGACAGGGGCCTCGTCGTCGGCAAGCCGGTTCACGAAGCTCGTGTTGGCTCCGTTCTCGAGCAGGCGGCGCACGAGATAGGACAGGAGGTCCTCATGCCCGCCGACGGGGGCGTAGATCCGGCAGGGGCGCGCGAACTTGCCTGCCCCCACGACCTCCTCGTAGAGCGCTTCTCCCATGCCGTGCAGCCGCTGATACTCGAACTCGGCCTGGCCGGCGCTGACGAACGCGGCCGCAATCGTGTGCGCGTTGTGGGTCGCGAGCTGCGGCACGAAGGCGTTCGGATCGGAGAGCAGGAGGCGCATGCACGCGAGGTAGGAGACGTCGGTGTGGAGCTTGCGCGTCAGCACCGGGTAGTCCGCGAGCCCGCGCTCCTGCGCCCACTTGATCTCGCTGTCCCAGTAGGCGCCCTTGACGAGGCGGACCGGAATGCGCTTGCCGCTTCCCTCCGCAAGCCGGCGCAGCCAGCGCAGCACCGGGATCGCCCGCTTGCCGTAGGCCTGCACTGCAATGCCGAGCCCGGACCAGTGCGCGAGATGCGGGTCGCGGAAGGCCGTGGCGAACAGGGTGAGCGTCGGCTCGAGCCGGTCCTGCTCCTCGGCGTCGATCGTTATGGGAAGACCGCGCGCGGCTGCCGCGCGCACGAGCGAGACGAGGCGCGGGGCGAGCTCGGCGGCAAGGCGATCCTCCTTGCCCGCCTCGAAGCGGGGGTGGATCGCCGACAGCTTGACGGAGAGGCTCGGCCGGACGATGAGCGTGTCGGTGTGGCCGGGAGGAGGCGGCGGGCCCGCGGCGATGCTGACCGCGTCGATTGCCGTCATGTAGCGGTCGAAATAGCGGCTGGCATCCTTCTCGGTCTTCGCGGCCTCCCCCAGCATGTCGTAGGAGATGCGGTAGCCCTTGGCCTCGTAGTCGGCGGCCCGCTCGATCGCTTCCCCGATCGTGCGCCCGAGCACGAACTGATCGCCCAAGAGCTTCACGGCCTGGCGGATCGCCTGGCGGATCACGGGCTCGCCCGAGCGCGCAACGAGGCGTTTCAGCGCGTCGAGCGGCTTTCCTCCGCGCGCATCCTTGAGCTTGACGAGCTGACCGGTCAGCATCAGGCCCCAGGTCGAGGCGTTGACGAACAGGCTGTCGGACTGGCCGAGGTGGCGCTCCCAATGGCCGCCCGAGATCTTCTCGGCGATGAAGCGGTCGGCGGTCTCGGCGTCCGGGATCCTGAGGAGGGCCTCGGCGAGGCACATCAGGATGATGCCCTCCTCGCTCGAGAGGCCGTACTCGTGCATGAAGGCGTCGACGCCGGCGCGATGGCGCTCGGTGCGGGCGGCGAGCACGAGGCGGCGCGCCATCTCAGCCGCGCGGCGGCGCTCGTCTTCTGTGTAGACGGCGCGCTCGATCAGTCCGCCGACGAGGCGTGTTTCGTCGATGAGCAGGTGAGACGCGATCTCGTCGCGCGGGGGCTCGCGCACGGCCTCGCCGACGTCCGTCTTTCTGAGCGCAACCATGCCATCCTCTGAGGGTTCGCCGGAAGCACACATGATTCGCCCGCCTAATGCATCTTTAGAGATTGGCGGGCCCCTGCCCGTCTACAATGGGCTTGACGCAAGGTGCGGGAGCGCCTCACTTCCGCTCCTTTAGCCGGGCCGGAAAAGTATCAGGCGATGCCGAAGGTCGTCCGCACGATCAAGGACTTGCGCAAGACGATAGCGCGCTGGCGGGCCGCCGGCGAGAGCGTCGCGCTGGTGCCGACGATGGGGGCGCTGCACGCCGGCCATGTCGCCCTCGTCGAGCACGCGGGCAAGAAGGCGGGGCGCACCGTCGTGTCGATTTTCGTCAACCCGGCACAGTTCGCCCCCAACGAGGACCTCGCCCGCTATCCGCGCGACGAGGCGGGCGACCTGGCGAAGCTCGCCCGCGCCGGGGCCGATCTCGTTTGGGCGCCGGATGCGCCCGAGATCTATCCGCCGGGCTTTGCGACGCGGGTCCAGCCGGGGGGAGCCGCCGAGGGGCTCGAGGGCGCCTTCCGCCCGCACCATTTCGGCGGGGTCGCAACCGTATGCCTCAAGCTCTTCACGGCGGCCGCGCCGGACATCGCCGTCTTCGGCGAGAAGGACTACCAGCAGCTCTGCGTCATCCGCCAGATGGTGCGCGACCTCCATCTGCCGCTCGCGATTGCCGCCCACCCGACGGTGCGCGAGGGGGACGGCCTCGCCCTCTCCTCCCGCAACGCCTACCTCACGGCCGAGGAGCGCGCGATCGCACCCGCGCTCTTTGCTGCCATCTCGGCCGTCGCGCGCGACGTGACGGCCGGCGTCTCCACGGCCAAGGCAACGAGCGCCGCAAAGCGTGCGCTGAAGCGCGCAGGCTTTGCCAAGATCGACTATGTCGAGGTGCGCGAGGCCGAGACGCTGGCCCGCTTCGATGGGGCCGCCGGCCGGCCCGGCCGCGTGCTCGCCGCCGCCTGGCTCGGCAAGACACGGCTCATCGACAACGTCGCGGTCTAAAAGGCGTCATCCCGGCCTCCACCGGGATGAAGCGTTTCTCGTTGGGCAGAAGGCTCGCCGGAGAGCGCCAGCCCTAGTGCCGCGCCAGCACATTGCGGTGCATGACGACGCCCGCGGCCGTGCGCGTAGCGAAGTCGAAGGCCGCGTCCGCTTCGCGCGTCTCGAGCTTCTGGCCGTCGAGCGAAGCCTGCTCGCTCGCCTTGCCGTCGGCCGCGTCCTTGAGGAACGCCTCGACTTTCGCCGTCGTCGGGTCGAGCGCCTTCGGCAGCGTCTTCTCGGCGCCGATAGCTTCCGTCACGCTTGCCTTGAGGAGGCGCGGCCAGAGCTTCCGGAAGAGAGCGTTCGAGGCATAGATGTCGGCGCTGTTGAGCCGCCCGTTGATGGCGAACGCGTAGCCCACCACGTCACTCTCCTTCAGTGCGACCGGCTCGAGGGCCGCGACGTAGTCCTTGCGCGCCGCCTCGAGCTTCTCGTTCTCGAGCGCGAGCTGGAGGCTCGTCTCGGACTTTTCCGACGCGACCTTGGCGCCGAGGTTGCCGGCGAGCGCGGCCTGGATATTGGCGACGCTACGCCAGACCTCCGACTGTGCATTGGGACCCGCCTCCTCGCTCGAGATCTGCCGCTGCTCCTCGGTGCGGATGCGGTTCGCGGGCAGCGCCGGCTCGAGCTCGTTCTCGGGCGGCCGGGCGGCGGAGGCCTCCCCGCGCGCCGGCGAAGAGGTTGCAGCGGTGGTCACGGGCGACCGCATGGCGAGCTTGGCCTCGCGGGTCGGGAGCATCTCGGAGGCGCTCGCAAACTGCTTCACGTCCTCCTCCCCGCGCGCCGCCCAGCGCCCCCTCTCGACGCAGAACACGGCGAGCGGCACACGCCCCGATTTCGCTTTCAACATGAGGCTCGAGGTCACGACCCGGTCCTGCTGGCCGCCCTTGACGATGTCGCCGGCATGGACGAACACCTCCTCGGAGCCGGCATTCTCGATCTCGAGCTCGCCGACCGAGCCCGTCTCGTTGACCTTGACCGCCCCCTTCGCGAGCGCTTCGTCTAGGGTGAGCGGCACCGGGCCGTCGGCGCTGTTGCCGTGGACGAGATAGATCGTGAGGTTCTCGTGCGCGTAGGGACCAGAGATGCGCTCACCGCCGGCCTTGGCCTCGCGCGCGAGCGCAAAGGCGGCCGTCGCGGCGGCGGCAACTATGAGCGGAAGAACGGTTGAGCTTTGGCTCAGCATGACACCCTCGCAATGTTTGCAATGAACCTCCTCGCCCGGCCCGCCTACTCATGCCAGGCGATCTGGGCCCGGCGCTGATCAAACCGTGGCCGCGCCGCGGCGGAGCCAAGGCACTCGGGGCCTGTGGCGCGCCGCCCACACACGGCTGAGGGCCGAGCGCTTGCCAAGCCCGGCGTCGGCGTGCGACGGAGGCTCTGAAACCGCGTAAGATTCGCCGGCAGCGGCCCCCTAGAGCCCGCCGGAAGTGCGTGTCTTGACCTCGGAACCGGGGCACAGCATGGCTCAATCGATCCGCGACCTGTTCTCGAGCTTCAAACTCGGCATGAGCGACAAGACCACCCGCGCCAAGAAATCGGGCGATGCCTCCGACAGCTACACGGCCGCCGACATCGAGGTGTTGGAAGGCCTCGAGCCCGTGCGCCGGCGCCCCGGGATGTACATCGGCGGCACCGACGAGAAGGCGCTGCACCACCTGTTCGCGGAGGTGATCGACAACGCCATGGACGAGGCGGTCGAGGGCTTCGCCAATTGGATCGAGGTGCGCCTCGACGCCGACGGCTTCCTGTCCGTCACCGACAACGGCCGCGGCATTCCCGTCGACCCGCACCCCAAATACCCGAAGAAGAGCGCGCTCGAGGTCATCATGTGCATGCTGCACTCGGGCGGCAAATTCGACGGCAAGTCCTACAACACGTCGGGAGGCCTGCACGGCGTCGGCGTCTCGGTCGTGAACGCGCTCTCCGAGGAGCTCGAGGTCGAGGTCGCGCGCGCCCAGCAGCTCTACCGCATGGCCTTCTCGCGCGGGCACCCGACCAGCAAGCTCGAAAAGCTCGGCCCCGTCATGAACCGGCGCGGCACGCGCGTGCGCTTCAAGCCGGACGAGCAGATTTTCGGCAAGGGCGCCCACTTCAAGCCGGCGCGCCTCTTCAAGATGGCGCGCTCGAAAGCCTACCTGTTCGGCGGCGTCGAGATCCGCTGGAGCTGCGACCCCTCCCTCATCAAGGACGAGACGCCGGCCGAGGCCGTGTTCCATTTCCCGGGCGGTCTCAAGGATTATCTCTTGTCCGAGATCGCCGGGCGTACGCTCGTCACCAAGGAGCTGTTCGCGGGCTCGGTCGAGCGCGAGGGCAAGCACGGCTCGGTCGAATGGGCGGTCGCCTGGATCGCCGACGACGACGGCTTCATCCGCTCCTACTGCAACACGATCCCGACGGCCGAAGGCGGCACGCACGAGAACGGCCTGCGCTCGGCTCTGTCGAAGAGCCTGCGCGAGTTCGGCGAGCGGGTCGGCAACCGGCGGGCGGCGCAGGTCACGGCCGACGACGTGATGGGCACGGCCGCCGCCATGCTCTCCGTCTTCATCCGCGAGCCCGAGTTCCAGGGCCAGACCAAGGACAAGCTCGCGACCCAAGAGGCGACCCGCATCGTCGAGGCCGCCGTCAAGGACGCGTTCGACCACTGGCTCACCGACAGCCCGGCGCAGGCGACGCGCCTCCTCGAATGGACGATCGAGCAGGCGGAGGACCGGCTCAAGAGGAAGCGCGAGAAGGAGGTCGGGCGCCAGTCGGCGACACGCAAGCTGCGCCTTCCCGGCAAGCTCGCCGACTGCTCGATCCAGCAGGCGGCCGGCACCGAGATCTTCATCGTCGAAGGCGATTCGGCCGGCGGCTCGGCCAAGAGCGCGCGCAACCGCGAGACGCAGGCCATTCTGCCGCTGCGCGGCAAGATCCTGAACGTCGCCAACGCCACCTCGCAGAAGCTGTCGCAGAACCAGCTTCTCTCCGACCTGATCCAGGCGCTCGGCGTCGGCACCGGGAGCAAGTACCGCGACGAGGACCTGCGCTACGAGCGCGTGATCGTGATGACGGACGCCGACGTCGACGGCGCGCACATCGCCTCGCTTCTCATCACGTTCTTCTTCCAGGAGATGCCGGGGCTCATCACTCACGGACACCTGTTCCTGGCGGTGCCGCCGCTCTACAAGCTGACCCACGGCGCCAAGTCCGTCTATGCGCGCGACGAAAAGCACAAGGACGAGCTCTTGAAGAAGGAGTTCGCCCACAACGCCAAAGTCGAGATCAGCCGCTTCAAGGGCCTGGGCGAGATGAATGCTCCGCAACTCAAGGAGACGACCATGGACCCGGCGCGGCGCACGCTCCTTCGCGTCGAGATCGGCGACGGCGACCGGAGCGAGATCGGCGAGGCCGTCAACGCGCTGATGGGGTCGAAGCCGGAGGCCCGCTTCCGCTTCATCCAGGAGCGAGCGGCATTTGCGAAGGACTTGGATATTTGAGGTTCCCTTCAACCTCCTCCTGCCAATTGACAATTGTCGCTTGACAGTCTACGTGAGCGGGGATGGCGATCCGCAGCTTCCGCCACAAGGGGTTGAAGCGTCTCTACAGCGACGACAGTTCCCGTGGAGTTCCGCCGGGCTTCGCCCCGAAGCTCAGAGACATGCTCGCTGCCATCGACGCCGCCGCTGCGATCGAGGACATCGGGCTTTTCCCAGGCTGGCGGCTCCATCGCCTCAAGGGTGATCTTGCGGGCTATTTGAGCCTGACGGTGAGCGGCAATTGGCGGCTCGTGTTCCGGTTAAACAATGCATGGCGATTTCGAGACTTGCGATGGAGCAGGCAACAGGCGGCCGTCTTCCGGCTCGAACAGGGAGATGCCTTCGACCTCGATCTCGTCGACTACCATTGACGGAGAGAAAATGCCTATGAAAAACCCTCCCCACCCAGGTGGCCTCATTCGCCGGCAGATCATTGAGCCGCTGGGGCTCTCGGTGACCGCGGCGGCCGCTGCCCTCGGTGTCACGCGCCAGGCGCTGTCTAATCTCTTGAACGAGCGCACCGCGCTCACGGCGGACATGGCGCTCAGGATCGAAAAGGCTTTCGGTCCCAAGATGGACCACCTGATGCGGATGCAGCTGGCATTCGATCTTGCCGAGGTGCGCCGCCGCGAGCACGCAATCAAGGTCAAGCGGGTCGCGAAGCGCCCCGCTGCGGCATAGCGCGAGCTCGGCACGCGCCGACCGGCTGCAGTCCTGTCGCGGCCCTCCCTCTCTACGCCGCAAATCGAGGGCAAAGCGGACGGGTGAATACTGCAACGCGGCAGGCCTCGTCGGCGAGAACCGCAGATTTCCCAGATCACACTAGGGTATCGTGCCAGACTATATTCCCCAGCCCGTCACCGCGATCACTTGGCCGGTGATTCCGGCCGCAGCCGGGGAAGCGAGGAACGCGACGGTTGCGGCGATATCGTCGCGCTTTGCCCAGCGCGACAAGTCCTTGGGCTTCATCGCGGCAACGTTCGAGGCCGTATCCACGAGCCCCGGCGCGACGGCGTTGACGCGGATGCCGGCGTCTCGTCCTTCGAGCGCAAACGTGCGCGTCAGCGCCTCGATGCCCGCCTTGGCGCAGTTGTAGGCGACCATGTTGGCCTGAGGCTGTCCCGAGCGCGCGAAGTTGACGATGACACCCCCGCCCGCGGTCCGCATATGCGGAAAGACGGCGCGCGAGGTCAGAAAGGCGCTCAGAAGGTTATTGTTCAGCTCGCTGGTCCAGTCGTCGAGGCTGTGCTCGATTGCGGGCTTATAGCGTGTGAGGCCGCCCGCAAGGTTAACCAGGATGTCGATCTTCTTGTATTCCTTCAGCGTACCATCGATCAGGCGCGCGACCGCGCTTTCATCCGTCAGAGATCCGGCCATCGCAATGACGCGGGCTCCGGCATTGCGCAGCTCTGCGGCGCGCGCCTCCACGTTGGCCTGCTCGCGCGCGCAAATCGCCAGCGCGGCGCCCCTTTCGGCCAGGGCTTTGGCAACGGCTTGACCCACCTGACCGTCGTGGCTCACGCCGGTCACTATGGCGACCTTGCCTTGAAGACTGGTCTCGATCTCGGCCATCTGATACCGCCCGGAGTTCGGCGATGCACGCAAACAATAGTCCTTTGCAGCTGGGCGTTCCACCCCGCTGAAGCGGCTAGCGGATGCCCTCGATGGGGTTGGCGCCGCTGCAAAATGGGCCAAGCATCCGCTTGCGACGGCCCGTGACCGGGCCCAAATCAATGATCTGGGCCACCATCCTGCATGGGAGGCGATGGATGACGACCGTGCGTCATCTGCTGGCCGGTAAGGGCGCCGAGATCTGGTCGATCAATCCCGACGATAGCGTCTTCGATGCCATCAAGACGATGGCCGACAGGAACGTCGGATCCCTCGTGGTGATGGAAGGCGGCCGGCTTGCCGGCATCATCACGGAGCGCCACTACGCCCGCAATGTCGTCTTGAAGGGCAGGACCTCGCCCCAGACGCGGGTCAGAGAGATCATGGAGCCGAGTGCCGTCTGCGTCAGCCCCGATCACACCGTCGAGCAGTGCATGGCGCTGATGACCTCCAAGTTGGTGCGCCACCTGCCGGTGATCGATGACGGGCAGGTCGTGGGCATCATCTCGATTGGCGACCTGGTCAAGAGCATTATCAGCGACCAGGAGTTCGTGATCGAGCAGCTCGAGCGCTACATCAGCGGAGCCCGGTAGCCGTCTGCTGAAAGCACGCCGCAGCGCCGGCCATCGGGCTCTAATGCATGGCCACCTGGGCGATGTTGGCCGCAAGCTTGTCCAGCCCTTCGACGCCGTCGCTGTTGGTAAGCACGGACACGCTCACCCACGAGCCGCGGTGCTTTCTCATGATCATGTTCAAGGAGGAAAAGCCGGGTACGTAGCCGGTATGGCTGAACCGATCCGATCCTTCGGCGTGCTCAATGAACCAGCCCATCCCATAGTAGCGTGACAATGCCACGCGGGCCGCGTCGGAGAACATCAGGTTTCGGCTTGCCGGGCTCACGATCCTGTCCTCCATCAACGCCTTGTTCCACATGAAGAGGTCCAGGGCGCTGCTCGCCATGTCGGCGCTTCCCTTGAGCCAATCCGGCTCGACGAAGGCGGGCCGCTTTCTCGAGACCGGCGTGTTTGGACCCCAGGTTGGCGTCGCGACCGCCAAGGCAGTGCCGGGAGCGTAATCGCCGATGAACCCCGTATGTCTCAACCCGGCTTTCTCGATGATCTCCGATCTCAGAAATCTCCTGTAGCTGCCGGCGTCCTCGCCGTTGGCCGCCTCTATGATCTGCGCCAGCAGGAAGTAGCTCATGTTGCTGTATTCGAATACATTCCGCCGCTTCGGCGCCGCGAGCCTCTTCAGTTGCTCCATCATGCGCCCCGCCGTGATGCGTTCCCCACGGATCGGCGGCGGGAGGCGGATGGTCCGCCAAGCTCGGCAGGGTCGAGGTCATGGTGAGGAGGCCCCGGATCGTGATCGTCGGGCCCATATCGCCCTCCCAGTTCTCTATCCCTGCAAAGAAATCGCGAATGGGAGAGTGAACCGTCATCGGCTCGCCGGAATGGGGGGCCTTGGCTCCTCGCTCGATCAAGCTCAGGATTGCCGCAGCGGTGAACTGCTTCGTGAGCGAGCCGATGTGATAGACGCTATGCTCCGTCGCAAGATAGCCCGGCCGAGCCTCGCCGTAACCTCTTGCAAGCGCAAGCCCGCCATCGACGCCGACCGCGATGCTCAGCGCGGGGGCCCGAGGGGCCTCATACGGCGAGCCGGCGGTGCGGAAATTCTCGATAAGCAGCGTCGACCCTAGCCGTGTCGTACGCGGTCCATGCGCTTTGAGCAGGCCGCGCTCCCGACACGGCGAGGAGGGCGGCGAGAGCAACCTTCAAGAGCTGATGCATGGTTGACGGTATCCCGAGCTGAACATCAACGCGCAGTCAAAAGTTTCCGTCCCCCTGTCGGGGCGGAGTTCGGCGGCCGAGAGCTGCAAGGCGGAAGCTGGTGGGGAATGCCACAGACGAAACGGGAGCAGCCCTCCATCATCGCGCCATTGCATCGCCGTCGTCGATGTTGTCGGCGATACCGTGCAAGTGAAGCCGCCGAACCCATCAGGGAGCCATATGATGAAGACGAAAATCATTGCGACGTTAGCCTCCGCTATCCTTTTTTCCGCAACGACTTCTGCAATGGCAGAAGACCGCAGCCTCGCTTTCGGCATGAGCGGCGAGCAGGGAAGCCGCTACGAGGATCATGAGCCCGTCCAATGGACTGAGCCACACGCTCGGCGCGACGAGCCTGATCGCAGTCTTCGAGGCCGAAGATGAGGTGTGCCAACTCAAGCTTGTCCTTGCCGATGCCGCACGGAGCGGGCCTCAAACGCAGATCGTCGTCCCGATCGTCTCGGGGCGCTCGCTGCAGGTCAATACGTCGGAGGGGCAGACTGCGGATTTCTCGTGCAATTCCGCAGGCACGCGAATGGACGCCCGGTTGATCGAGCCCCTGCCCAAATCCTAATGCGCAACTAGCGCTTTCGTAAGACGATCACCTAGAGGGAGCAGAACTAGCGCTGCTCCCTCGACCTTACGAGTACACTGCCAAGTTTGCCCGTTTTATTCTGCAGGCCTTTCCAAACTATCAGTTGCACTAGGCTGGCAAGCCCTCGAGGTCACTCGAGGTCCACGGCCAACGAGAGCAGTTCTAGCGGGACCCTTTGCCGCTTAACCGCCAGGCGGAAAGACGCCGACAACCGCTAAGGGTCATGACCCGCCCATCGCATGACATGAGCAGCACGGCCGGTCTCACTGACGACTTGGTGCGTCGCAACGAACGGAAGAGAAGGGCCAAAAGCAGAACTCAACAGATCTCTGCCGTCCCCGGCGCGCCTGCCAGTGTGTCCCGGGTGGATTCGGAAGGTTTGCCATTGATTAGCTTCGAGAGAAGGCGCCCTTTGGGAGGCCGCGGAAAAACGGCGGAATGACCGTTGCCCGCAATGGCCGTTGCCCGCGATGGGCGACGACCGATGAACTGCGTATTAGGGAGAAGACGCGATGACCAAAAGATGGGTCGCTTTCGTTTCGGTTCTGCTGCTTTCGGGAACGGCCGCCGTCGCCGGCAGCTGGGATATGAAAACCGTCGACACCGATGGCAGCGGCACGGTCGCCCAGACGGAGTATGATGCGAACATAGGGAAGCTGAAGATCGATCCGGTGCCGACCTTTACGGCGATGGACGCGAACAACAACAACAGCGTCGATGCGGACGAATGGGCTGCGGCGGAAAAAATGGTGAAGGCCTTCCCCGTGTCATGTAAGTCTTCCACGGAATCCTGGTGCCCGAAGGGGTACTAACTCTCGGACACTACGGCCTACCTCGAAACCCGGCGGGCAACTTCCGGGTTTCGGGCGACGCAGCGGCGGCGCTTCGGGCGGGGGAGCCGGCTCCTTGGCCTAAGCATACGGGTTCTGCACGGCCGCCGCAAGCTTGGTTACGGCTACGCGGCGACGCCGAGCGCCTGCGCAATCTGGCTGAGCGTCGCCTTCTCGGCATCAGAGACCTTCTGGCCGCCGAAGCCGAGCACGCTCCCTTCCTTCGCCGCGTCGGCGACCTTGCTGCTGATCGTGCTGAGCAGCTGCTTGAAGGCGGCCGCGTCCTGCGGAGCCTTGCTGTCGAGAAGCCGCGACACCTCGCGCAAGGCGTCCAACGAGCGCTGGCTGACGTCGGCCGGCTTCGCGCCGGCGAACCGGGCCTTCAAGGCCTCGCGGATCTTGGTCCGCCCTTCGGAGGTCTCGAACTCGGCGACGACGGACTTCACGAGCTCGTTGGCTGCGGGGTCGCCCTTCGCCTTGATGAGCGCGCCGGCGCTGGCGAAGGATTCCTGAAGCAAGCCGATCAGGCCGCTCGGGTCGGCCGCGGTGACGGCCATGCCGGCGAGCGCCACGCTCTCCATGATCTTCGTCCATTCCTCGGGCGTGAAGGTTTGCTTGTTAGCCACGGTCAATCCTCCATTGGCAAATGAGATGCAGTGAGATGAGGCTGAGCACGGCCGCATCGGCCGCGCTCAGCCGAGAAACCTCGAGCGAGGTCAGGCCGTCGCGAGCGTGTCGATCCCGGAGCGGATGCTGTCGATCGAAGGCTTGAGGAGCGCCGCCACGCCCGGAATCTGCAACGCCTTGTCGAAGAGCCGATCGAGCGTCGGCTTCGCCGCTGCGATGGCCTTGGCGAGCGCCTGTCTGTTCTCGGGCGAAAGCTGGCCGAGGAGCCCGGTGAGCTTGCCGAACTCGTCGGCCGAGTCCTTGAGCGGAGCCGTCGCCGATTGGGCGGTTGCTTCGTCCGTGATCCCCTCGAGCGAGCCCTGCAGCTTCTTCACGGCCTCGGCCACCTGTGCGCCGAAGTCGACATCGCCCGCTTTGATGCCGCGCAGGCTCTCGAGCGCCGCAATGTCGATCGAAGGTTGCTCGGGAAGTGTCCCGGTGGTGAGCGGCTCGTCGACCTTTGCCGGCGCATCGACCTTTGCCGACGACTCGACCTTGGCCGGCGCATCGACCTTTGCCGGCGCATCGACCTTTGCCGGCGGTTCGACGCGAGCCGTCTCCGTCGGGCCCGGACGCGAGAGGAGGTACCAGCCGAGGGCGCCGATGGCGAGAGCGGCAAGGAGCGGCAATAGCCAATTGGACGGCGAGGCGGCCTTGGGCTGCGGGGTCGCGTATCGGCTCGGAGAGTCATAGTCCCTCGCCGCAGTCGTCGTGCGGCGCACATCGCTCGAAACGCCAAGGCTGTCGAGCAGGCCCGTTTCCTCGAGCGTCTTGGAGAAGCCGGGGGGAATCGCGCGGACAATGTTGTCCTTCTGCGAGCCAAGGAAGTCCGCAAGGCCCGATGCATCGAGACCGCTCGCGCGCTGGCGCTGCCCCAGCACGCCCAATACGATCGGCCCAAGTAAACCCATGAGGCTTCTCGCGCCGCCGCCGCCGACACCCGCGAACCGTCCGATGGCGTCGACGAGCGAGGACATGGTCGTGCCGCCGAGAAGCGACGAGAGCACGCTGGCCCCTCCATCGATGAGGCCCTTTTGCCCCGAGCTACCGACGATGCTGGCGAGGTTCGAAAGCACTCCGGGCTGCTGTTGAGCGACCGCCGTGTTGAGCGCTGACGCGCCGCCGGGCGTGGAGGCGAGCGAGCTCAGCGCGGCGAGAAGCGACGGAACGCCCGCCTGAAGCGCGCTCTCGACCTGGGGCTTCCCGAGCCCGAGGCTGGATGCGACCCGCGAGACGAGATTGGAGCTGAGGACTTGAGTGATGTCGGAAACCAGATTCGTCGACATTGGGACACTCCTGTTGAAGGCTGTCCCCCCGATAGGCTGAAAGGTGAAAAAAGTGCTTTTCGCTCAATATTTTACTTGCCCGCGCTATGTCGATTAGCCGAGCCCCCATTGGCCTACAATCCCTCAATTCGAGGAAAGACATATCCCACCCGAGAATAGGGCGCGTCCCGCCCAAGGCGCGACGACAGAGACGCGGCCGCTTTCGCGATTCAACGGATGCGTGAAATCGTGCTCTCCGTCATGGGCTTAGGCACCGCGATTCCAATCGAAGCGGTCTTCCGCCAACGTGCCTAGGGCACCGATCGATCAGAGGATGAAATCTCCCTTCGTCAACACCTTGAGGCCGGTGATCTCGATCTGGAAGTCGGCCTTGCCGTCGCCGTTGACGTCGCCCTCGACGATCGTCTTGTCATTCGCGGTGCCCGCGAAGTTCTGCTGGAACCAATGCAGCTGGCCTTTGACGCCCGTGAACGCGTTCGTGCCGATGAAGGAGAACTTCTGATTGCCGGGGCCGCTCATGGCGTCGATGGTCGAGAGATCGATGTCGTCGATGGAGTGCTGGAAGTCCCTGACCACGTCGCGCGTAGCGAAGTTCTTCCCCATCTCGCCCAGCGCGTTGAAATCGAACACGTCGCGATTGGCGCCGCCCGTCATCGAGTTGCGGCCTGCGCCTCCCGTCAGGCGGTCGGCACCAACGTCGCCGGACAGGATGTCGTTGCCGCCCTCACCGAGGAGCGTGTCGTTGCCCGAGCCGCCGAAGAGCTTGTCGTTGCCGCCCTGGCCTCTCAGCGTGTCGGCGCCGCCGTCGCCGGAGAACGTGTCGGCAAAGGCGCCGCCGACGAGCTTGTTCGCGGCGTTGTTGCCGCCCACCAACTCGGGATCGACGTTGAGGACGGTGATCGTGAACGTCCCGGTGTGGACGACGCCTCCCAGGTCCGTTGCCTTGATCGCAACCTGGTGGCTTCCCGCCTGCTCCTTGTCGAGGAGGAGGCCGTTCGCGACGCGAAGCTGATTGCCGACGATCGCAAACCGCCCTCCGGCGTCGTCGAGAAGCTCGTAGGTGAACGTCGTGCCCGCACCAGCGGGCAACAGCGTGCCCACGACCGTGCCGTCGGCGCGGAACTCCTTGACCGAGGTGCCCCCGAGCGAGAAGTCCGCGGCGCCCCCTCCGCCGTCGGCGACGGGCGTGACGGTCACCACCGAAGTCGCCACGTTGCTCGGCGACTGGCCGTCGTCCACCTGGAAGCTCAGGATGCGCGGCGTCGCCGACGGATCTTCGCTCGAATTGGAATAGGTGACCGAGCGAAGCGCCGCCTGATAGTTTGCGACCGTCGCGGCGCCCGTGAGCGTCAGCACACCGGTCGCGGCATTGTAGCTTCCCGTGATGCCATTCTGATTGGTAAAGCCAAGAATGTCCTGGCCGATCGCGAAACCGCCGGTGATCTTTACGGTCGCCTTGGTGATATTGACGCTGTCGGCGTCGCCCACGGTGAGCAAGGAATTGATTGGCGCCGCAACGTCGTTCTCCGTGTAGGCGAGCGTGCCGCCGTTGGCAGCGACCACGGGGGCCTCGTTTGCCGTGCCGACATTGATCGTGGCGTTGCTGCTGGTTGTTCCGCCGTCGCCGTCGGTCAGCTCGAATTCGAGCGTCCGAGGCGCCGCCGACGGTGTGTTGGACGAGTTCGAAAAGAGGATGTGGCGGACGAGCGCCTGAACCGCCGCAGGCGTCGCATCGGCATCGAGGGTCACGACGAGATCGCTGCCGTTCGCCCCGCCAGTGAAGGTGCCTATGGTCGTTCCGCCGAACGTTACGTCGCTTCCGCTGACGCCGATCTGGCCGGGTAGCGTCCCCTGGTTCTGGATTGCAAGCTGATCGTCCGCCGTACCGTTGACGGTAAAGCCGACGGTCAGAGTGCCACCATCGAAATTGGTCGAAATCGGGATCGACGACAGTCGCGCCGGGTGCGACGGCCGTGGCGGGATCGTTCTCCCCGTAGTTGAGCGTGGCGCCGGTGCCAGCGCCCAGTCCGTTGAGATCGAGCGTCGGCGCGTCGTTGGCCGGGGTCACGTTCACCGTCGAGTCCACAACGTTGCTCAGGTTGTTGGCGCTCGATCCGTCGTTGATTTGGAAACTCACGGTGCGCGGCGTGACGGACGGGTTGTCGCTCGTGCTCGAATAGGTGACCGAGCGCAGCGCCGTCTGGTAGTTGGCGAGCGACGCCGTACCGGAGAGCGTCAGCACGCCGGTCCCTGCATTGTAGCTTCCGGAGATGCCGTTTTGAGTGACGAAGCCGAGAACGTCGCCGGACGCGAAGCCGCCGGTGATCGAGACGGTCGCGCCCGTCAAATTGGCGCTGTCGATGTCGCTCACGGTCAGCGTAGCGTCGATCACTGTCGCCGCGTCATTCTCCGTGTAGGGGGTCACGCTCCCGCCGGCGAGCACCGGCGCGTCGTTGACCGCCTCGACATTGACGGTGGCGCTGCTGGTCGCTGTCCCGGTGTCGCCGTCGGTCAGCTGGAATTGCAGCGACCGCACCAGCGTCGAGGGATTGTCGGAGGTGTTCGAGAAGAGGATGTGGCGGACGAGGGCCTGCGCTGCCAGGGGCGTCGCATTGACGTTGAAGGACACGACGAGATCGGCGCCGTTCGCTCCTCCACTGAAGGTCCCTATCGAGAGCCCCTCGTACGTCACGTCGTTTCCGCTGACGCCGATCTCACCGGCCCCGATCCCCTCGTTCTCGATCGTAAGCTGATCGTCCGTGGTGCCGTTGGCGGTGAAGCTGACCGTGAGGGTGCCGCCGTTTAAATTAGCCGAATCGAGATCGGCCACAGTGGCAGACGGTACGATCGCGACGGCGGCTCCGCCCTCGGTGAAGAGCGCGGACCCGAGATTATCAAGGACGGGTGCGTCATTGACGGCCGTGATATTGATAGTCACGGAGTCGGTGTCCGTGTTGCCGCCATCGCTCAGGACGACCGAGAGCGTGGTGCTCGCGGGCGGATTGTCGCTGTTGTGGATGTACCCCAGCACGCCCTGCCCGTTGTTGGCGAGCAGCGCGTTGACCTGCGCCACCGTGCCGCTGATCGTCACCGAGGTGATGATGGTCGGGTCGACCGGGTCCGTGACGGTCGTGACGGTCGCGCCGCTAGCGATGGGACTTACTGATAAGCTCCCTTCGGTGATGGTCAGCGTCAACGTGACGTTGTTGCCGTCCGTGTCGGCGACCGTGATCCCGGCGGTCTTCAGGTCGAACGTCGTCTGCTCGGTGGCGTTGACGCTCGACGGAGCCGTCAAGGTGGGGGCGACGTTGACGTAGGGCGTAAAACCCGAAGGCGTGAAGTTGGCGGATGTGAAGTTGCTGGCGATCGTATTGTCCAAGGTGAAGAGGGTGGTGAAGGTGCCGCCGTTGGCCGTGCCGTCCCCATCCACTTGCAGCAGCGTAGTATCGGAATCGAACTGCACCAGGCGCAGGAATCCGCTGGTGAACGGATCATCCCCGGTGTAGCCGGTGAGCTTGTTGAGGATCCGGTCGAGATCGATCTTGTCGCCGCCCGCGCCGGTCGCGAAGTCCGTGATCGTCGCGTAACTTACGGTGATGTCGGGATCGTGGCCGAAGCCCACCGTATCCTCTCCGATCCCCAGCGTTATGGTGCTGTTGAAGCCAGACGCGTTGAGGCCATAGAACTCGACCGTATCGTCGCCCTCACCGGCATCGACGGAATCCGACGAATTAAGGCCGACGTTGGTGATCGTATCGTTGCCGGTGTCACCCGTTATCGTGTCCACGACCCCGGAAAATATCGAGGCATGGATGGTGTCGTGGCCGGTCCCGCCGTCGAGCGTGGCCGCGGAATGGCTGTCGCTGTTGTCGAGGGTATCGTTGTCGGCGCCGCCGAGAAGCGTGTTAGCCAGTCCGGATCCGCCGTCATCGGCGATGAGCATGTCGTCGCCGGACCCGCCGTCGAGCGTATCGCCGCCCGAGCCGCCGGTGAGCGTATCGTTTCCGGCATCGCCGAAGAGATCATCGGCGCCGAAGTTGCCGTCGAGCACATCGTCGCCTGCGTCCCCGTGGATCGTGTCGTTTCCTATGCCGCCGTCGATCGTGTCGTCTCCGAGACCGCCGTCGACCGTGTCGTTGCCACCCAATGCATCGATAACGTCGTCGCCGTCGGAGCCATCGATCGTATTGATGTCGTCGTTATTGGTGCCGGTGATGTCATGGCCGACAAAGATCGTGATCAGCAGATGGTCTGTGTCGATGGTTCCTCGATCACCGTGGTGTCTGCCACCTGGATGTCGACCGTCGGGTTCGTACCGAAAGTGAAAACGGCACCTACCTTGACGCGCAGCTCGTTGCCGACGATCTCGAACAGGCTAGCGCCAGTGCCACCGATGATCGAGAACGTTAGGATGTCGCCGCCGTCGGGGTCGGTAGCCCGACAGAGTAGCCACCAGGGTCCCGGCAGGCGCATCCTCGTGAATGCTGCCGTCCGTATAAGTGAATATTCGTCGGCGCAGTCATACTTCCCTCCCCACGCAACAATGCGAACGCGGACGCCTAAGCGTTTGGCGTTTGCAGCACACCGAATTGTGGAAGTTCCCCGTCCGAAACTCCCCCTTGGCGGGGGATAGTGCGCCATCCGATTGAAGCTTTTATCACACTGACACAAAGGAGCCGGGGTGTGCGGCCGGTTCGCAACTCTAGGCCGGCGCGCAGGCGGGTGCCGCGAGGCGCTCGGGGACGGAAGAGTACTGAAAGAAGCCCGCAGATGTGGCGAAGAGAACACACCTCGGGTAGATTCGAGGACGTCTGAGCGTTGCGGGTGTGCGCCAGTGCCGGCGTGGCTTTGCCGACTTCTAAGCGGCGGGGCGCAGGGCCTCGAGACGCACAACGTTGCTCGCCGCCTCCGCCGGGCCCGGGCTCACGAGCCGCGCATGGGCCTCGAGGATCAGCTGCTGCACAATCTGACGCCGCTCGGCCGCGCCCGGAAAGGCTTGGCGCAGCTCATCGAGCTTGCCGAGCAGGTCGGAATTCATGCCGACGGAGATGACGTGGTACATGGGCGGTCCTGAGTTAATCCAACGCCGCTCAGAATTGCGCAGAGTGGCGCCCGACGCTGTTCCCCCGGTGACCATCGGCTCGAGGGCCCTCAGCCGAGCCTCGGCCACGCGTCTCCATCAAGAGCGATCGCGATCTGTGCGCCGCTGCTTGCGCGCCCAATAGATGGCGAAGATCGCGATCCAGAACAGGAGGGCCGCGACGTCGAGGAGGGTCGACACCTCGCGCATCGCCTTGTGCCAGGGCTGGTCCGGCGGACCGACGAAGGTGAGGAGGCCGGCGATCATGCCGAGTGCAAGGCAGATCCCGACCGACACCCACGCGATCCTGACCGCTCGTCTCGTCATGAGGACAACCCCATTCCCCCTCGATTCCAAGTCTATCACGGGCGCGCCTGCCTGACACGCCCCGGGGGCTGCTTCTCCGTGCTCGGCCGGCGTCCCGCAAATTCCGGAAACGAGCGGCAAGACTTAGCGCGCCGAGCTATCCCGCCTTGCGCCTTCTCTCCGTCGTCTGCCCTTCTCCGGCCCCACATTTGCCCCCTCCTCGAAAAGGACTTGCAGCGCGAGCCCAAGGGGAGAGCAGATGTCCGAGATCACTCAGTCGATGAGGCGCGTAACCCAGAGCCCCGCCTTCAAGTTTGTGCTCATCTGCTTCTTGATCCTGCTCCTGCTCATTCCGCTCCTGCTCGTCGTCGGTCTCGTTTTCGAGCGCGAGGGGCGCGCCAATGAGGTGAGGTCGGACGTTTCCCGCACCTGGGGCGGCGCTCAGCAGCTTTCGGGCCCGTTCCTCGTCGTCCCCTATACGGTGCGCAGCGAGACCAAGGAGGGCGACAAGGTCATCGAAGTCGTGATCGAGCGGCGCGCGGTGTTTCTTCCCAATGCGCTCACGGTCACGGGCAACGCCAAGTCGGGCGTGCTCCACCGCTCGATCTTCGACGTGCCGGTCTACACGGCGACGCTCTCGCTCGAAGGGGGCTTCGACAAGCCCGACATGGCGGAGGTCGATCCGAATGCAACCTCGGTTCGCTGGCGCGAGGCGGTGCTCGTGCTCGCACTCTCCGATGTCGCCGGCCTCAAGGAAGCCTCGACCATCAAGATCAACGGCACCGAGGAGCTGGCCTTCGCGCCGAGCGTCGGCGTTCCGGGCGCGAGCTTGAGCGGCATCCACGTCCGCCTCGCCGATGCCGCGGCCTATCAGACCGGCGACACGCCCGGCGCGTTCACGTTTCGCACCGACCTCGTCTTCTCGGGCTCGACTTCGTTGAGCTTCGCCCCCGCCGCGCGCGAGACCAAGGCCGCGCTCACCTCCGACTGGCCGCATCCGAGCTTCATGGGCGCATTCCTGCCGACCGAGCGCTCCGTTACCGACACCGGCTTCTCCGCCTCCTGGCGCGTCCCTCACCTCGCCCGCAGCGTGCCCAACGCCTGGATGCTCGGCGAGCAGGACCTCGGGCGCTTCCACCCCTACCTGTTCGGCGTCACGTTCTACGATCCCGTCGACTTCTATGACCTCATGACGCGCGCGGTGAAGTACGGCGTCCTGTTCCTTTCGCTCACCTTCATGGGCGTGTTCGTGCTCGAGCTGCTCTCGGGCAAGCGCGTGCACCCGGTGCAATATCTCTTCGTCGGCGTCGCCATGGTGTTCTTCTACGTGCTCCTGCTTGCGCTCGCCGAGCACATCGGCTTCACGGTTGCCTATCTGGCGGCTGCCGGCGCGACCGGGGGCATGCTGTCGCTCTACGTCGGCAAGGTCCTCGAAAGCCCGTGGCGCGGCCTCCTCATGCTCGCGCTCTTTATCGTTGCCTACGCGTTCCTGTACCTGATCCTGAAGCTCGAGGACTATGCGCTGCTGGCCGGGGCCCTGCTCGGATTTGCCGCCCTCGCCGCGGTGATGTTCACCACCCTCAAGGTCGACTGGTCGTCGGCCGCGCAACGTCCCGGCGCGCTGCGAGATTAATTTTGCACGCGCCATAGGGAGCATTTCCCGCTCCGGAGCGGACCGCTACTATGATCCCGCAGTCGGGAAAACCCGATTCGGCGCCGTGGGAGGTCTCGGCCAGGTGCTTGCGCACCTCAAGGCTCGGACCAACCCCCCGGCCTCAAAAGGGATGGCGGCCAGGGAGACGCTTCTCATGAACATCAAGGCGCTCGGAGCCGAGTTCGTCGGCACATTCATGCTCATGTCGTCCGTCCTCGCGGCGGCCTTCTATTCGTTCGGCGCTCCGGCCGGTGCCGCCGGCATCCTGGGCGTCGCGTTCTCGATCGGCCTCACCGTCATGGCGCTGATCCGCTCGATCGGCCACATCTCGGGCGGCCATTACAATCCCGCCGTCACCCTGGGCCTCGTCGCCGGCGGGAGGTTCGAGGTCTCCAGCGCGCTCGCCTACATCGTCGCCCAGTGCGCGGGCGCCATCGCCGCATGCGCCCTTTTCGCCGTGATCGGCAACGCGCCGGCCTCGTTCGCCGCCAACGGCTTCGGCAATCTCTCGATGACGAAGGCGCCTATGACGAGTGTGTTTCTCCTCGAGACGGTGCTCACCGCATTCTTCCTCATCGTCATCATGGGCTCGACGCGCAAGGGCGCTCCGGCGGGCTTCGCTCCGCTCGCGATCGGCATGACGCTCACCGCAATCCACATCATGGCGATCCCGGTCTCGAACGCGTCCGTCAATCCGGCCCGCAGCCTCGGCTCAGCCGTGTTCGCGGGCGGCGAGGCCCTGAGCCAGGTCTGGCTGTTCTGGGTGGCGCCCATTCTCGGGGCGGTGGCGGGCGCCCTGATCTACCGGTGGCTCGCCGACGAGACCTGAGCCGAGCTCGGGTTGCAGAGGCCCCGCGATTGCTCAGAACCGAGACCATCATGGCCGGGACCCGGCGGTGCCGGGCCGCCGCCATCGACTCGAATGCAGGGCTGCTGCGTCATTTCAGCATCACGGAAGGGCCTGCTTTTTCTTGCTTTTTCCCGCCGGGTATGCGAGGGAGAGCCCGGCTCGAGCGCAGGGGTACTCGGTTCTTTGAGCCCTTTGCATGACCCCTCGATAGATTTGCCGCTTAATCGCGTGCCATTCCCCTGCGCTCTGTCGTCCTGCGCTGCCGCCCCTGGCCAACCGGGCCGTTCGGGTTTGAGCGCGCCGGACAATCGTGACGCAGATGGAGACATAGTTTTTGGAAACGAAGACCTTCGCTGAGCTCCCGCTCAGCCAGAAAGTGCAGGCCGCCATCGTGGCGGCCGGCTACACGACGCCGACCCCCATTCAATCCGCCGCCATTCCCGTCGCCGTCTCAGGACGCGATGTGCTCGGAATAGCGCAAACCGGCACCGGCAAGACGGCCTCTTTCGTGCTGCCGATGATTACCCGCCTCGAGACGGGCCGCGCGCGGGCGCGCATGCCCCGCTCGCTCATCCTCGCTCCGACCCGCGAGCTTGCCGCTCAGGTCGCGCAGAGCTTCGAGAAGTACGGGATCAATCACAAGCTCGACGTCGCCCTCCTCATCGGCGGCGTGTCGATGGACGACCAGGTGCGCAAGCTCGACCGCGGCGTCGACGTGCTGATCGCCACGCCGGGACGGCTTCTCGATCACTTTCAGCGCGGGCGCATCATGCTGATGGGGGTCGAGATCCTCGTCATCGACGAAGCCGACCGCATGCTCGACATGGGCTTCATTCCGGACATCGAGAAGATCTGCAAGCTGCTTCCGCCGCGGCGCCAGACGCTCTTCTTCTCGGCGACCATGCCTCCCGAGATCACGCGCCTCGTCAACCAGTTCCTGAAGGACCCGGTGCGCATCGAGGTGACGAAGCCGGCGACGGCGGCGACGACCATCACCCAGCGGTTCCGCTTCTGCGCCGATACCGAGGACTGGGCCAAGCGCGAGATGCTGCGCCAGATGATCCAGGCGGAGGACGTGAGGAACGCGATTATCTTCTGCAACAGAAAGCGCGACGTCGCGATCCTCTTGAAATCGCTCCTGAAGCACGGGTTCAACGCGGGCGCGCTGCATGGCGACATGGACCAGAAGAGCCGCATGGATACGCTCGAGAAGTTCCGCACCGGCGAGATCACGTTCCTCGCGGCCAGCGACGTCGCAGCCCGCGGCCTCGACATTCCCGACGTCTCCCACATCTTCAACTTCGACCTCCCCTGGCACTCCGACGACTACGTGCATCGCATCGGCCGCACGGGGCGGGCCGGCAAGGAAGGGGCTGCCTCCTCGATCGTGACCCCCGACGATCTCAAGTCTCTCCAAGACATCGAGAAGATGCTGGGCGTGAGTGCCGTTTGGGTCGGCGAGCCGCCGACCGCGGAGGACTTCGCCGGCGCCGGGAAGAGGCGTCGCGGACGCGGCGGGCGAGGCAGCTCGGCGCGCGAGGGCGCAGGCCGCGGCGCCGGGCGTCCGGGACGTCACGGCGAGCGCGGGCAGCGACCGGCGTCGTCGCGCGGGCCCGCACCAGCCGACCGGCAGCCCCGGCGCGAGAAAGCGGATCGCCCTGCGCCTCAGCCCGCCCCGCAGGCCGCGAGGCAGACATCACGTCCGCATGAGCAGCAGCGCCGTCCGCAGGCAGAAGCTTCCGATCGTCCGCGCCAGCCACGGCCCGACCAGCCGCGGGCTCGCGAGCGCGAGCCGGGGCCGCAAGCTCCCGCGGCGGGCTTTGCCGACAATGTTCCGGCCTTCCTCAGAAGGCCGGCGCGCCCGGTCAAGGTCGCGAGCGACTGACGCTCAGCGCCTTATCGCGGCGACTTGCGCTTGACCCTTGTCCGGGACCGCGGCTTCGCGCCACGTGGCGCGCGCTTCTTCTTCGAAGCCTTCGCCCGCGATTGGAGCCGTGCCGTCGCCAGTGCGCGGCGCGCCCAGAGAACAATCTCATCGGGCTCGTCGAGAAGGCGGTCGGGCGCACGCCAGTAGCTCATGAGCGTGCCCGGACCGTCCTTCGTCAAGTAGGTGAACGGGCCCATGCCCTCGGATTCGAAGGCGGCGCGCGCCCCCTCGTCCGTCTTGAGGAAGAGGGTGTCGTCGTCGATGAACGCGAAGACGACCGCATCGCAATAGACGCCGGCGCCGCCGAACATGCGCCGCACCATGATGGGTCCGAGCGGCGCCAGGAGCTCCTTCACGAGCTCGATAAACTCAGTGCTGGCCGTCATTTCTCAGACCTTCGGGGTCCGCCGCATGGATTGCAACGAGTCATGGACCGATCGCCTCGGCAGCTGCAATGCACAATCGGAATGTCAAGCATTTTCCGCGCTGCACCAAATCTGAACTGTGGGTAATTGCGGCTTGCGCCTAATTCAGAGGCAATCCGGGGGCTAGAGTGCTGGGGCGAGGAGGCAATCACCCATGCGTCGAACCCGCGTCGTCGATAGACCCCCGAACAGCAGCGCCATGCAGGATCGTAATGCCGAGCCGCCCGGCCGCACGGTCGATCCCATCGAGGAGCTGCAGCTCGCGCGACTGGCAGGGGCCGTGCTTTCGAAGTCGCCCGCCGACCTCGCCGCCCTCGCCGAGGCCAATCCGCTGATCGTGTGGGAGTGGATGGAGGCCTTTCGCCGCCAGAAGCTCGCGGCCGAGGCGGAGGCGCGCCGCTGGTCCGCCGCCATTGCGGCGATTGCGACCGCTAGTCCCGACGCGGTGCGCACCGCGGCCGAGTAGGCAGTCTTCCTTACGCCTCCGAGGACTCGCGCCCGTCCTTATCGGCGGGCTCGAGATTGACGCTCTCGCCGCAACCGCAGGCGCTCTTCTGGTTCGGGTTGTTGAACACGAACCCCGACGCGAGCTTGTCGCTCCTGAAGTCCATCTCGGTGCCGAGCAGATAGAGCACTGCCTGGGGATCGACGATGACGCGCGCGCGCCCAGCCTCGACCACCTCGTCGAACTTCTCGATCTTGTCCGCCCAGGTCAAGGTGTACTCCATGCCCGCGCAGCCGCCCTTCTTGACGCCGATCTTGAGGCCCTGGATCTCGGGACCCTTCGAGGCCATCAGCGCCTCGATGCGCGCCGCGGCGGCCTCCGTCAGCGTCATCACCTTCGGCTTCGGGCGGCGCGGCGTGGTCATTTCGGTCATGAGTTGCAGGTCCATTTCCAAAACCGGGAGTCAAGACGAATATAGCGCGGATCGGGGGATTTGCGAGCCGGTCTCCTAGCGCGGTTGCGCCAGCCGGGTGCGGGTAGCCCCCGGCCAGGACTTGAGCGCCGGGCAATCAAAACATGTTGAGGGCGAGGCGAGCCTCGTCGGACATGCGGCTCTGGTCCCACGGCGGGTCGAACGTCAGCGTCACCGTCGTCCCCGAGACGCCGGGCACGGCGTTGACCGCGTCCTCGACCCACTTCGGCATGTCGCCCGCCACGGGACAGCCGGGAGCGGTGAGGGTCATCTCGATTGCGACTTCGCGGTTGTCGTTGACGTCGATCTTGTAGATCAGTCCGAGCTCGTAGATGTCGGCCGGGATCTCCGGGTCGAAGACCGTCTTCAGCGCCGCGACGATGTCGTGCGTGAGCCGCTCGATCTCCTCGGCCGGAATCGCGGAGGACGCAGCGGCGGCGGTCGCGGGCAGCTCTGCTGCCGGCGCGGGCTTCTCCTTCGTCACGTCTTGCTCGAGCGCTTTGCCGTCCATGAGACTTCAACTCACGTAAAAAACTCGCGTGCCCTGATCAGCGCGGCGGCGAGGGCATCGATCTCCGCCTTGGTCGTATACATGGCAAACGAGGCCCGGCACGTCGCGGTCACGCCCAAGCGCTCCATCAGCGGTTGCGCGCAGTGGTGTCCGGCGCGAATGGCGATCCCCGACCGGTCGACGATGGTCGCGACGTCGTGGGGGTGAAGCCCCTCGAGGCTGAAGGCCACAATCGAACCCTTGCCGGGCGCGGTCCCGTGGATGACGAGCCCCGGCACGTCGCCGAGCCGGCCATGCGCATGGGCCAGGATCTCGGCCTCGTGGCGGAGAATTCGCTCGCGCCCCAGCTGCATCATATAGGTGAGCGCGGCCCCGAGCCCAACCGCCTCGACGATCGCCGGCGTCCCGGCCTCGAACTTGTGCGGCGTCCTGCCGTAGGTGATGCGGTCGACCTCGACCGTGTCGATCATCTCGCCGCCGCCTTGGTAGGGCGGCATGGCGTCGAGGTGGCGCTTCTTCGCGTAAAGCACGCCGATGCCCGACGGCCCGTACACCTTGTGGCCCGTGAACACGTAGAAATCCGCATCGAGGTCGCGCACGTCGACCGGCAGGTGGACCGCCGCCTGGCTGCCGTCGATGAGGACGGGAATTCCTCGCGCATGCGCGAGGCGGATCGCCTCCTTCACCGGGACGACGGTGCCGAGCACGTTCGACATGTGCGTCAAGGCGACCATCTTGGTCTTGGGCGTGAGCAGGCGCTCGAACTCGTCGAGCAGGAACTCGCCTGTATTCGACATCGGCGCCCACTTGAGCACGGCGCCGCGCCGCTCGCGGTGGAAGTGCCACGGCACGATGTTGGAGTGGTGCTCCATGATCGAGAGGAGGATCTCGTCGCCCTCTCCGATCACCATGCCTCCGAAGGAGCTCGCGACGAGATTGATCGCCTCCGTCGCGTTGCGGGTGAAGATGATCTCGTCGGTGCTCTCGGCATTGAGGAACCGGCGCACCGTGTCGCGCGCCTCCTCGAAGCGCGCCGTCGCCGTGTTGGAGAGGAAATGCAGGCCGCGATGGACGTTCGCGTACTCGAAGCGGTAGGCGTGGTCCATCGCCTCGAGCACGGGAAGCGGCTTCTGGGCCGACGCCGCGTTGTCGAGGTAGACGAGGGGCTTGCCGTAGACCTCGCGGAACAGGATCGGGAAATCGGTCCTGACGCGCTCGACGTCGAAGCCGGTGCCGGCCTCGCTCTCGGGCCTTCTTGCCAAGCTTTGCGCTGCTCCAGCCATGGGCACCTCTTTCAAGCCGCGAGCGCGGTCCCGCCCTCCGCGAGGCGGCGGCGCACCAGCGCCATCAGTGCCTCGCGCACGGCCGCATGGGCGACCTTGTCGATCGCCTCACCGATAAACAATTCGACGAGCAACGCGCGCGCCTCGCTGAGCGGTATCCCGCGCGAGCGGCAGTAGAAGAGCAGATCCTCGTCGAGATCGGACGACGTGCTGCCATGCCCGCACACGACGTCGTCGGCGTAGATCTCGAGCTCGGGCTTCGAATCGAACTCAGCTGAGGGCGAAAGCAACAGCGCTTGCGCCATTTGCTTGCCGTCGGTCTTCTGCGCCCCGGGCCGCACGATTACCTTGCCCTGGAACACGGCGCGGGCCTCCCCGTCGAGCACGCCCTTGAACAGCTCGCGGCTGCGGCAGCCGGGGACCGCGTGGTCGATGACGAGCGTGGTGTCGACATGGCCCGTCCTGTCGGCGAGAACGGCGGCGGCAAGGTCGAGCTCGGACCCCTCGCCCGCGAATGTAAGCCGCAGCTCGGCGCGGGCGAGCCCCTCTCCCTCCGCGAGCGCGCACGGCCGGTAAATCGACTGCTTGCCGAGCGTGACTAGGCGCGTCTCCACGAGTGTCGAGCCCTCGCCCACCTCGAGCCGGCGGACGTGCTCGACCTCGGCGCCGTCGCCGACGATGAGGTGCGTCACGACGTTCGTCTGCCTCGGTGGCGCGCTCGCCCCCGCGTGGACCTCGACGAGGGTGACCTTGGCACCGTTGCCGACGCGTATGACGTTGCGCAGGAAGACTGACTTGCGGCCATCCTTGCCGCCCTTCGCGCTCGTGTCGAGCAGGAGAAGGGGCTCGGCGAGCTCGGCACCGGCAGGGATGTCGAGCACGATGCCGTCGGTGAAGAAGGCGCCGTTCAAGGCGAGCATTGCATCGTCGGCGAATTTGGCGCGCTCGATTTCCTCCTTCACCCACGCCGGCGGGGCCTCGAGCATGCGCGAGAGAAACGGCTCGCTTCCCTCAGGGCCGCACACGAGCCCGGCATGGGCGAAGCCCGCGCCGTCGGCGACCACGGCCCAGTTTCGTTCGAGTCCGGCGCCTGGAAGGGCCCCCGCGACAGCCGTCTCGGCGGCGGCGCGATCGGAGCGCAGCGCCTCGCCGGCCGCGACCGGAAAGGCGTCCTTGAGTGCCCCGCGCAGGTCCGTGTACTTCCACGCCTCGAGGCGCCGATGCGGGAGTCCCAGCGCCGAGAACGCGCCGATCGCCTCGCGCCGCATCTTCTTCACCCACGCGCCGCCGGGCAAGCGGCTCTCGTTCGCCGCAAACTCCTCGGTGAGCGCGGTCTCGGCCTTCGTTCTCAGAACCTGCACGGTCATCGGTCGTCTTGCGTCCTTTTCCTCCGCCACCCCCTTGCCGCTCATCGTCAAGCCGCCTTGTCCTGGTACTCGGCGTAGCCGGACCTCTCCAGCTCTTGGGCCAGCTCCTTGCCGCCCGACTCGCGGATGACGCCGCCAGCCAGCACATGCACGCGGTCGGGCACGATGTAGTCGAGGAGCCGCTGGTAGTGCGTGATGAGCAGCATGGCCCGGTCCTTCGAGCGCAGCGCATTGACGCCGTCGGCGACGATGCGCACCGCGTCGATGTCGAGGCCGCTATCGGTCTCGTCGAGGACGCAGAGCGTGGGCTCGAGAACCGCCATCTGCAGGATCTCCGAGCGCTTCTTCTCGCCGCCCGAGAAGCCGACGTTCACGGGCCGCTTCAGCATCTCCATGTCGATCGCGAGCTTTTCCGCCTTGTCGCGGACGAGCTTCATGAACTCGGGCGTCGACAGCTCCGCTTCCCCGCGCTTCTTGCGGATCGCGTTGGCGGCCGTGCGCATGAACGTCAATCCGGCGACGCCGGGGATCTCCATGGGGTATTGGAAGGCGAGGAACACGCCTTTCGCGGCGCGCTCGTCGGGCTCCATCTCGAGCAGGCTCTCGCCCTCCCAGAGGATATCGCCTTCGGTCACCTCGTAGCCGGCGCGCCCCGCGAGCACGTGGGCGAGCGTCGACTTGCCGGACCCGTTCGGTCCCATGATCGCGTGCACCTCGCCTTTCGGGAGTGTGAGCGAGAGCCCTTTCAGGATCTCGCGATCCTCGTCGGCGAGCTTCACGTGCAGGTTCTTGATCTCGAGCATTCCAATCCTACTCCGCAGTCTTCTTCGCTAGTTCTCGCAGGCAACTTCAGCTCTCGCCGTCGTGATAGCCGAGCGGCGCATCCGACTTCCTGAACATGTGACGGACACCGCCGCTCATGGTCGACCAGTCGAACCGACTCATGACGCCAATCTTGCCGGAGTTCGGGGTATTCGACGACCTCTGTCTCGCCCTCGGTGGAGATGCCAAGATAGGTGAGAGTCCGGGTGCCCGTGTTGGTGATCTGGTGAGCTACCTCCGGGCCGCCGGTCGGGGCCGCACAAACGTCTCCGGCCTTGATCGGATACTCCGCGCTGCCGAAGCGATAGGTTCCCTCACCTTCGAGCACGACGAACAGCTCGTGAATCTGATGGTGCACGTGGAAGGGGAACGCCTTCTTGCCCGGCTCCACCACGTGCAGCATGCATCCCAAGCCTCGCGAGCCGATGGCCGCGCCGAAGGAACCGACCTTGGCGGCAAAGCCCGCGCCATTACCGACTTCGCGCAGCTCCACATCCGCGACGTTGATGACGGGTTTGACGGTCATCCCACGCTCCCTTCCAGCGAGACGCCGATGAGCTCTTCAGGCGCCGGCGCCCTCCGCCCACCGTCACCCCGACGCAGGTCGGGGTCCAGACACGTGTGGTGCATGGCGCGGCGAAGTGCTCTGGATCCCGGCCTCCGCCGGGATGACGTCATTGAGTGGGCAAGCGTCGTCATCCGACCGAGCCCTCCAGTGAGACGCCGATGAGCTTCTGGGTCTCCGCCATGAACTCCATCGGCAGCTGCTGCAGCACGTCGCGCACGAAGCCGTTGACGACGAGCGCCACTGCCTCCTCCTGCGACAGCCCGCGCTGCATGCAATAGAAGAGCGTGTCCTCGGAGATCTTCGACGTCGTCGCCTCGTGCTCGAAGTGAGCGGACGACGTCTTGGCCTCGATGTAGGGCACGGTATGCGCCCCGCACTTGTCGCCGATGAGGAGCGAGTCGCAGTTCGTGAAGTTGCGCGCTCCCGTCGCCTTGCGGTGCGCCGAGACGAGGCCGCGGTAGGTGTTGTTCGAGCGCCCGGCAGCGATGCCCTTCGAGATGATGCGGCTCGACGAGTTGCGGCCGAGATGGATCATCTTGGTGCCGCTGTCGACCTGCTGATAGCCGTTCGACACGGCGATCGAGTAGAACTCGCCTCTGCTGTTGTCGCCGCGCAGGATGCAGCTCGGATACTTCCATGTGATCGCCGAGCCGGTCTCGACCTGGGTCCAGGAGATCTTTGCATTGCGGCCGCGGCAGTCGCCGCGCTTGGTCACGAAGTTGTAAATGCCGCCGCGGCCCTGCTTGTCGCCGGGATACCAGTTCTGCACGGTCGAGTACTTGATCTCGGCGTCGTCGAGCGCGATGAGCTCGACCACGGCCGCGTGCAGCTGGTTCTCGTCGCGCATCGGCGCCGTGCAGCCCTCGAGATAGGAGACGTAGGCGCCCTTGTCGGCGATGATGAGCGTGCGCTCGAACTGGCCCGTCTCGCGCTCGTTGATGCGGAAATACGTCGAAAGCTCCATCGGGCAGCGCACGCCCGGCGGCACGTAGACGAACGAGCCGTCGGAGAACACGGCCGAGTTCAACGCCGCGTAGAAGTTGTCGCCCTGCGGCACGACCGAGAACAGATACTTCTTCACGAGCTCGGGGTGCTCGCGGATCGCCTCCGAGATCGAGCAGAAGATGACGCCGGCCTTCGCCAGCTCGTCCTTGAAGGTGGTGACGACCGAGACGCTGTCGAAGACGGCGTCGACCGCGACGCGCGCCCCTTCGACGCCGGCCAGGATCTCGCGCTCGCGCAGCGGAATGCCGAGCTTCTCGTAGGTGCGCAGGAGCTCGGGATCGACCTCGGCCAGCGACTTCGGCGCTTCCGTGCTCTTCGGCGCCGCGTAGTAGTAGAGGTCCTGGAAGTCGATCTTCGGGTAGTGGACCTTGGCCCACGTGGGCTCTGTCATCGCGCGCCAGCGCGTGAAGGCCTCGAGACGCAGTTTCAGCATCCACTCCGGCTCGCCCTTCTTGGCCGAGATGAAGCGCACGGTGCTCTCGTCGAGCCCCTTCGGCGCCCGCACCGTGTCTATCTTCGTCTCGAAGCCGTACTTGTACTGGTCGACGTCGATCTTCTTGACTTGCTCGATCGTCTCTTGAACTGCCGCCATCTTTCACCTGCTCTCGTGCGACCCGCCGCGGCCGCCGTTGATCTCAACTCTCTTCACGCTGCGATCCGCGCGCCGCCGCCGATCGCCTCCCAGGCGGCGAGAAACGCCGCTATGTCCTTTTCCTGCGTCTCGGGCCCGAGGCTCACGCCGGATCGCGCTTCTTGCGAGACCCGCTTCGAGGCCCATGGCAGAGAGCACGCGGCTCTCGCCGACCTTGCCTGCCGAGCACGCCGCCCCCGCGCTCACCGCTATCCCCGCGAGATCGAGCTTGATGACGAGCATCTCCGCCGACTTGCCGGGCCAGGCGACGCAGGTCGTGTTGGCGAGGCGCTCCGCGTCGGCGCCAATGATGCGCGCTCCCGGCGTCAGGCGCAGGATCTCCCTCTCGAGGCGATCCCGCAGGGCGCCGATCCGCGCCATCTCGGCGAGATGGGTCTCGGGCCGCTCGCGCCGCCGCGCCGAAGCCCGCAATCGCGGCGACGTTCTCGGTGCCTGCGCGACGGCGCCGCTCCTGGCCGCCGCCGGCGATGAGAGGCGCGAGCGTCATGCCGTCGCGAATGACCAGCGCGCCGGCTCCCTTGGGCCCGCCGATCTTGTGCGAGGAGAGGCTCATGGTGTCGCAGCCGAGCGCCGCGAAGTCGACGGGCATGCGGCCTACGGCCTGGACGGCATCGCAGTGGAGCGCAAGACCGTTCGCCGTCGCGAGCTCGGCGGCGGCGGCCACGGGCTGCACGACGCCGGTCTCGTTGTTCGCCATCTGCAGCGCGAGGACGGCGCGGCCGCGTTCGGCGCCCGCCGGCAAGACCGCGCCCGCGGCGCCGAGGTCCGCGATCCCCGCCGCGGTCGCCGGAAATAGCACAAGCCTCGCGCCGGAGCTCGCGGCAGGGGCGCGTACCGACTCGTGCTCGAGGCCGGAAACCACGACCGTGTCCCAGCCCGCGCCCATCGCCCATGCGTTCGCTTCCGTCGCCCCGCTCGTGAACACGACCTCGCTAGGGCGCGCGTTAACCAGCGCGGCGACCTCCTCGCGCGCGGCCTCGACAATGGCGCGCGCGTGCCGGCCCTCGGCGTGAACGGAGGAGGGATTGCCGCAGACCTCGAGCGCGGCAAGCATGGCCGCACGCGCTTCGGGCAGCAGCGGCGCCGAGGCGTTGTAGTCGAGATATGTCCGCTCGGCCGTCATGCCGCGGCTATTCCCTTTCCATGGCTCCCGCTGCCGACCGCGTTCTCGCCGTGAACGACAATCACCGGCGGCTCGACGAGCTTCTCGGCCGGAATGCCCTCGAGCACCTCCTGTAGCGTGACGCTCCAGACGAAGGCCGAGATCGCGTCGCCGAGCGCGCTCCACAGGCCATGGGTCAGGCAGCGCTCGTCGCCGAAGCACGGCGCCGCGCCGCCGAGGCAGCGCGTCATGCGCGTCTCCTCGTCGACGGCCGCCATGATCTCGCCAATCCTGATCTCGGACGCCGGGCGCCCGAGCCGGTAGCCGCCGAGGCGGCCGCGCGTGCTCTCGACGAGGCCGGCCCGGCGCAAGCGCAGGAAGAGCTGCTCGAGATAGTCGAGGGAGAGCTGCTGGCGCTCGGCGATCGACGAGAGGGGCACCTGCTCGGCCCCGCCATACTTGGCGATGTCCGCCATCGCCATCACCGCGTACCGGCCCTTGGTGTTGAGTTCCATGAACAGCCTCCACCGCTCGTCGACGGGCGAGGCCTCAAGGCCACTTGCAACGCCCACCCGCACCTGTGCTAAGAGACCGGCCCGGGCCGGCTCTTTATAGACGTTCTACCATCTCTTTCGAACGGTTCTAAACTTGTATCCGGAATATGAAAATTCCGAGCCGGGAAATCAAGCATTCTCTCGGCACGAAGTCGTGAATACCCGAAGAGCCGGCGGCAGCTGAAAGCCTGCACCGAGCCGGAGCAGCCGTCCCGGTCGAAAAAGCCCTCAACGAGAGACCGAAAAAACTCATGCCCGAGCTGATCATCAATGGGCCCGCCGGCCGCCTTGAAGCCCGCTACCATCACGAGCCGCAGACCGACAGCCCGATCGCCCTCATCCTGCACCCCCACCCGCAGTTCGGGGGCACGATGAACAACCAGGTCGTCTACAGCCTTTACTATACCTTCGCCAAACGCGGCTTCTCCGTGCTGCGCTTCAATTTCCGCGGCGTCGGGCGCAGCCAGGGCTTCTGGGACGGCGGCCCCGGGGAGCTGGCCGATGCGGCTTCCGCCCTCGACTGGCTGCAAATCGTCAAGCCTGACGCCAAGTACTGCTGGATCGCCGGGGTCTCGTTCGGCACCTGGATCGCCATGCAGCTCCTGATGCGCCGCCCCGAGATCGACGGCTTCATCTGCGTGGCACCACCGTCGAACCTTTACGACTTCTCGTTCCTCGCTCCCTGCCCCTCCTCGGGCCTGATGATCAACGGCGAGAAGGACCGCGTCGTCCCGTCGAACTCGGTTGCCGAGCTCTCGGCCAAGCTCAAGACCCAGCGCGGCATCAAGATCGATCACGAGGTCGTCCCCGGCGCCAACCACTTCTTCGAAGGCAAGATCCCCGAGCTCGAGGCCGTCGTCGGAAGCTATCTCGACATGCGCCTTGCGAAGGCGGCCATGGATCGCGAAAAGCAAAAGGAGAAAGAAAAGGAAAGGGATAGGGAAAGGGAGCGCGACCCCGAGCCGGAGGCGGAGCCGGAACTCGAGCCCGAGCCCGAGCACGAGACCGAGGACGAATAGTCAGGGAGGGCCCGGCCGCGGGCTTGGGCATAAGGGATGAAGGCCCTCGCCATCGGTCTTGCCCTGAGCAGCCTCTTTCTCGCCGCGGCCCTCTGGTATGCGATCGTCTTTCCGCGTCAACCCGTCCGCGGCGCCCTTCCGCCCCTAGGCGCAGAGGAGCGCGATCTCGCCCGCCGCCTCGAGCAGCACGTCACGGCGGTGGCGAGCCGGCCGCACAACGTCGCCCATCCGGCGGAGCTCGAAGCTGCCGCCCGCTACATCGAGGCAACGCTGCGGCAGCTCGGCTACGAGCCCATCCTTCAGGGTTTCACCGCGCGCGGCATCGACGTGCGCAACATCGAAGCCGTCATCGAGCCCAACTCCCGCGCGAGCAGCGCCGAGACCTATGTGATAGGCGCGCACTACGACAGCGCCGGTCGCTCTCCCGGCGCCAACGACAACGGGACCGGCGTCGGAGCCCTCCTCGAGCTCGCCCGGCTTTTTTCGGGCTGGCGCCCGCCCGCTCATCGCCTGCGCCTCGTCTTCTGGGTCAACGAGGAACAGCCGTTTTCGAAGACCGACGAAATGGGAAGCCTGCGCCACGCGCGCCACCTCGCTGAGCAGGGAGAGCGTGTCGTGGGCGCCATCTCCCTCGAGACGCTGGGGTTCTTCTCGGAGGCGCCCGGCAGCCAGAAGTTTCCCTTCCCGTTCGCCCTCGTCTATGCCGACAAGGGCAACTTTGCCGCCTTCGTCGGTCTGCCGGGATCGCGTGCCCTCGTGCATCGGGCGCTCGGCGCGTTCCGCCGCCACGCGGTATTTCCCTCGATCGGTGGCGTGGCGCCGGGATTCATCAAGGGCATCGATTACTCGGACCACTGGTCCTACGACCACGTGGGCTATCCCGCGCTCATGATCACGGATACGGCGCCGTTCCGGAACCCCTACTATCACACTGCGGAGGACCTGCCGGACAAGGTCGACTACGGAAGCCTCGCGCGCATTACCAAGGGCCTCGAGGGGATGGTGCGCGACCTCGCGCGATAAGGATCGCCCGCAGCGGCGGGGCGACGCCTCGGTAGCCGAGTTCGAATTGGAAAGGAAAGTCCTACTCGATCAATCCGGCGGCCGAGTAGGCCAGGCAAGCAGCGCCGAGGGCTCCGACGAGAATTGCTACGCTGCCGACCAAAGCAATGAATGACAACATTGACCCGCCCCTGCACTAAGCTGACGGCCAATTGATAGCAGGAGCATCTCAAGTAAACTGTTGCGCCGTTGCAACTCTGCTTAAATTCGTACGAAGTCGGATAGAAGCCTACTGCACGACTGCCCGGGCGAGCACCCCGCCGGTGAGGGGCCGAGTCACTCCTGTCGTGCCGGGAAAGGTGATGGGCAGACCTTTGAGAGAGCGGACCGCGAGATAGGCCCAGGCCTCGGCCTCGAGCGCGTCGCCGTCGAGCGTCAAGGCCTCGGCGGGGACGACGGCGCCCTCGACCCGCTCGGCGAGCATCCTCATGAGAGTGGCATTGCGCCGTCCGCCGCCCGAGACGATCCAGGTCCGGGGCGCCTCCGGCACGTGGAAGCGCGCCTTGGCGATCGCGGCGGCCGTGAATGCCGTGAGCGTCGCAGCGCCGTCTTCGGTCGAGAGGGCGGAGAGCCGGTCGAGCGCGAAAGCGTTGCGGTCGAGCGATTTCGGCGGGGGAACGGCGAAATAGCGATCGGCGAGCAGCTCGGCGAGCAGTCCCTCGTCGACGCGGCCGCTTGCGGCGCAGGCCCCGGCCTCGTCGCAGGCCTTGCCGGTGCGCAGGCCCATCCAGTCGTCGATCAGCGCATTGCCTGGCCCGGTGTCGAAGGCGATGAGCGGGCGGCGGATCTCGTCGTTGTCGTCGCCGACCCAGGTGACGTTCGCGACGCCGCCGATGTTCACGACCGCGATCGCGCCCGGAAGCCGACCGACCAGGGCCTTGTGATAGGCGGGGACGAGCGGCGCCCCCTGCCCCCCGGCCGCGACGTCGGCGGCCCGGAGGTCGTAGACGACGTCGATGCCGGTCTCGGCCGCGAGCAGGGCGCCATCGCCGAGCTGGACGGTGAGGCCGATGTCCGGCCGGTGCAGCACGGTCTGCCCGTGAAAGCCGATCACGTCGACGCTATCGGCCTCGACGCCATGATCCTTGAGGTAGTGGCCGACGGCCTCGGCATGGAGCTCCGTCAGGTAGCGCTCGAGAAGCCTGAGCCGGCCGGGCCGCTCGTCGCGGCGCTTGAGGGAGGCCGCCTCCTCGAGGCCGGCCCTCAGCTGCGCGCGAAACGCCGCCGAATAGGCGTACGTCGCCGCGTGCCCGCGCCGGACCAGCCCCTCGCCATTGGTCTCGATCAGCGCCACGTCGATGCCGTCGAGCGAGGTCCCGCTCATGAGCCCGAGGGCCCTCACGAGCCCCTCCTCCACGGCCCGGAGCAGCTTCTCCGGTTGCTTGCTCACGACATCAGCCTCGTGCATGGTCGCCCGCGTTCGCGGCAGTCCCGTCTCTTAGCAGATCGATCCCGAATAAGCCGTCGCCATGACCGAGCCAAAGAGCGATTTCCTCCGCATTCTCGCCGAGCGCGGCTTTATCCACCAGTGCTCGGACACGGCCGGCCTCGATGCCCTGGCCGCGAAGGGCGAGGTTGTCGCCTACGTCGGCTACGACTTGACGGCCCCCTCGCTGCATGTCGGCTCGCTGCTCTCGATCATGATGCTCCGCTGGCTCCAGGACTCGGGCGGGGGCAAGCCGGTCGTGCTGATGGGCGGGGGGACGACGCGCGTCGGCGACCCTTCGGGGCGCGACGAGACGCGGCGCATCCTCTCGATCGCCGACATCGAAGCGAACAAGAGGAACATCGCCACCGTCTTCGCCAAGTTCCTGGACTTCGGCCCGGCCCCGCGCGGGGCCATCATGGCCGACAACGAGGAATGGCTCGCGCCGCTCAACTACATCGAGTTCCTGCGCGTCGTCGGACGGCACTTCTCCGTCAACCGCATGCTGACGATGGACAGCGCGAAATTGCGCCTCGAGCGCGAGCAGGAGCTCTCCTTCATCGAGTTCAACTACATGCTGCTCCAGGCCTACGACTTCGTCGAGCTCGCCGGCCGCTATCGCGTCAACCTGCAGATGGGCGGCTCCGACCAGTGGGGCAACATCGTCACCGGCATCGATCTCGGGCGGCGCATGGGGACGCACCAGCTCTACGCGCTGACGTGCCCGCTGCTCACCACCGCATCGGGCGCCAAGATGGGCAAGACCGCGGCCGGCGCCGTCTGGCTCAACGAGGACCAGCTCTCGGCCTACGACTACTGGCAGTACTGGCGCAACACCGAGGACGCCGACGTCGGCCGCTTTCTCAAGCTCTTCACGACGCTGCCGATGGACGCGATCGCGAGGCTCGCGGATCTCGAAGGCGCCGAAATCAACGAGGCGAAGAAGGTGCTCGCGACGGAAGCGACCGCGCTGCTGCACGGGCGCGAGAAGGCGGAAGCTGCCGCCGCGACCGCCGCCAAGACCTTCGAGGAGGGCGGCCTCGCCGCGGGCCTTCCCACGATCGAGATCCCCGCGGCCGAGCTCGAAGGTGGCTTGGGCGTCCTCACCGCCTTCGTCCGCGCGGGGCTCGTTCAATCGAACGGCGAGGCGCGGCGTCAAATCCAGAGCGGCGGCCTCAGGGTCAACGACACGGTCGTCACCGACGAGAAGTGCATCCTCACGCTCGGCGACCTCACCGCGGAAGGGGCGATCAAGCTCTCGCTCGGCAAGAAGAAGCACGTGCTCGCAAGGCCGGTGTAAGAGGGAAGTCGCCGGGCCTGCGACTGCAATGCTTCCGGCCAACCCTCGAAAACTGTAGCGCTTCGCTTTCGTCTAACCCATCGCGACGCGGGGAGATCCTGGCGCGCGCTTGCTTCGGTCGAGGTAGAGCGTGACGAGCGCGAATAGGATCCAGCCGCCGATGAAGAGCACGCCACCGACAAGCATCCACTCGCCGGGGATCGGGCCTACAGCAGCGCGCTTAGAGAGCTCGGCAAGGCTTGCAATCGGTACCGGGTGAATGGCTATCTTTCCCAGATAGGCAAGCGCCTGGATACCCAAGATCCAAATGTAGTTGCGGCGCAGTCGCCGTCCGATGGCGCGCAACAGGCTGATGTGGTAGCGCGGCTCGCAATAGTCGTTCGCCAAAACCAGTGGCCAGCCGCTACCAGCTCTCACCCCCTCTCCGCGCAGCATGGGGGCATAAAAATAAGTCTCCATCCACCGCGCCCGGGCGCGCCAAACATTGAAGTAGCGGTAGCGACGCGCCTCGAAGACCAGAAACACAACGATGAGGATGCCAATAAGCACCAGTGGCAAGGGCGAGGCTTCGGGGCTGGAGAACGTGACCGAGACGGCAAGGCCCAAAGCCACGACAGCCCAGTTCGTCGTATTGTCAAGGCGCGTCCGCCAGATTGTGCTGCGGTACACCTCGCCGCGATAAAGATGGGCCAGCGCGCCGATTTCGGCGGCGTCGAACTCATGCAGGGTGGAAGCTGATCCGGTAGCGGCCATCGGTGGCTCCGGTTGAACAGGCAGACACCAATACTAATGGCGACTAGGGATCGGTGTCGATCTGGGCTGCGGACATCCGCCAGGCCAATTGAACCAAACACTTTCTCGATTTTTTTCCGCCAAACTGTTCTGGTAGGGGGCCTAGCGCTCGGGGGTCCCACTACGGTAGCTGTAGCTCCAGCTGGATGCCAAATTCCCAGCCCGGGTTACCCGCACCCGGTAACAGCCGCAGCCTCGTGCCCCCGGGGCTGCGGCTTTTTCCGCTCCACTGCGCGCGGGTGCTCGGGGCCGACTTTTAGCTGGCGCTTGCCTCACGGGTTGGGCTCCGGCCCCAAGCCCCACGAATGTGCTGCTCAAGCGCACGACAGGCGCAAACAGCTCAGTTCTTCTTCGTCGGCTTGCTGTCCGTCGACGAGGACCAGCCGTCGACCGTATCGGAGCGCATTGGCTGGTTCGCATTTCCGCCCTCGGCGACCCCCGAGCTCGAGGCGCGGACGCGGTCCTCGGCCGGTGCCTTGGGGGCTCAGCCTCGTGCATAGCTCTCGCTCGGCAAGAAGAGGCACGTGCTCGCAAGGCCGGTGTAAGAGGGAAGTCGCCGGGCACTCGACTGACAAGCTATGCGAGATGGACTGGAAGAGAAATGCGCGCAGTGAGGGCTTAGGATTTTTACCCTTACAGGCAATCAACGTCGAGCCCGAGATAAGTCCGCAGTTGAGCGCTAAGCCGACGACGAGCGGACGTCGCGGCAACGCCTGCTCCTGACCCCAACCGGAGGCGCCGCCGGTGCTTATCGCGCACGTGATAAGCTTGCCGCGTCAGTAGCATATGCCTGTAGAGACGCCCTTACGCTCCACTTCCGTAGACAAAGCAGACGATGTACTTGCCCATCGCGCAGACGTGCGAACTCATGTCTGGCGCTGCGTAGGGGCGGATGGCGTCTGGCCTTACGTCGACCCACTCTCCGTCGAGTTGGACTTGCGTTTTGTCGCTCAGTACACGTACGCGATCAGCGGAGATCCGGCGGCAATCTTTATTTCTGCAACACGAGTAGCCCTGTTTTGTGAGCCAGCGTGAGTAGAAGCCATCATGATATTTGCCGTGTCCCGTCTGCGCGCTCCCTGCCGCAGTGAAGAGAGCGACAGCCAATGCGCCAAGCGCAAGACGAGTGATAACCTGTGCTCTCACTTCAGCGGACATTTTTTGTCCATATTGAAGAAATAAAGATCCGTATGTCCCATGTCAGTGCCGATCATTAAGTTCAGGGACGCCGCGGGTGCCACCGAGTAGCTTGCGGCCAGCAAAGCGACGGCCAAGGCGAAACTCGTCATTCGTGTTTTCATTGCTTTGTTCCTCCACAGTTAGTGCTGCAGATTTTGATCGCCATGGTGTGCCTCTCCGTTCAGTGCCGGGTGTCAACGGCACGGAGCTTGGTTGCGAAGCCGACGTGGGTTTGCAGGTCGAGCGCGCACGCCAACAGACCTCCGAACTCAACGCGGTGCGAGCGGCTGAGTGGGGAAGTGCGACGATTGTGACGAACAGGGACAAGCCCACTTCTCCTCTGCTGCTCAGAAGCAACGAGGACTCAAGCGGTGCCCATGACCAAGGTCTTCGAACGGGCTAGCGAAAAACAATGTCGCATTCCCGTCTCGCTGCCCTTGTCGACAAACCCTCACTCCTTCAGCCGGAGCGCACGTCGACCGGGCAGCGGAACAGTATTTTTTTTAATTCTCACCGGGGATCGAGTCAAGTCCCAGTCTCCGCTGGAAGAACGACTAGTTCAGATCGTCTAACCACGCTTTTAAGTCGCACTGTGAAAGCGCCGTTGACGCTCTATGGGCCTCGAAACCAATTGCCCTAATTCAGCTTTAGTCAGAAAATGGCGGCAGAGCTTTCCCCGCGTGCAAGGAAAGGAAGTACCCAATGGCAAGAGATATGACGCCGCGCCAGGTGGCTGAGGCTTATTTGGCGGCTTGGAACGCCCACGACGCCGACGCCGCGGCTGCACTCATGGCCGATGATGTCACCTATTTCGACGTCATCGTCGGCGAGCCGCAGAAAGGGCGTGAAGCAGCGCGTGACAAGGTCATCAAGCTGTTCGTGACGGCGGCGCCTGATCTCACTTGGAAGATGACGGGCGAGCCGATCGAAAGCGCGAATGGCATCGCGTATGAATTTACCTTCGCCGGCACCAATACGGGCGCCTGGGGGCCGGACACGCGGGCGACCGGCAAGCCGTTTAGCTTCAACGGAGTGACCTTCATGCGGCTCGAGAACGGCAAGATCGACTATCAGGGCGACTGGTATGACGGCCTCGGCTTCCAGAAGCAGCTGGGTTGGATTCAGTAGCCGCCCCGACGATTTCGCCACGCTAGGTGAGCGTGAAGTTAGATGCCTTTGCGTGCCCGATAGAAAGGTCTGCTTCTGGCCCTGACCGCCCAGTCTCGCCCAACCGCATGATCGTCTGCTATCGGGGGTAAGGCGTCCGTAGAGCGGACATAGCCTCCGGGCCCGCTTTGAGCCCGCGTACCGTGCTTTATCGTCAATCTACGTAGGCTTCCCTAGCGCGACATCTCAGACGGAGGGCTCCGCAAATGGTTGTCACCCGCAGGAACCTCCTCCTGCTCGCCCTTCTACTTGCTTCACCCCCTGTAGCGCGAGCCGCCCAGACCTCCGAAGGAACTGCAACTGTGCCCCGCTTCGAGCCGGCGCCGTGCCCGAAGCTGCCGGGGGCCGAAGAGCTGGCCAAAGCGAGCTGCGGCTACCTCGTCGTGCCGGAAAATCGCAACCGGCCGACCGGTCGCACCATCAGGCTGATGGTCGCGAAATACCCTGGGCGCTCAACGGAGAAGCGGGCCGAGCCCGTTGTCTATCTGGCCGGCGGGCCGGGCGACATCGCGCCCCTGGAGGTCAATGGGCTTATCGCTGCCGACTTCATCCGCGACCGGGACATCGTGGTGATGAGTCAGCGCGGCACCATGTTCTCGGAGCCCGCGCTTACTTGCGTGTCCTCCGACGACTTCGCCAGAGAGCTTCTTGGCATCCGCTTCTACTCCGAGGCGACGAAGCGCGCGCATTTGGCCGCGACCGAGGCCTGCCACCGCGAACTCGCCGCCACCGGCGCCGACCTCAGCGCCTACAATTCGACCGAGAGCGCTGCCGATTTCGCCGACCTCCGCAAGCCGCTCGGCTATGAAACGTGGAATGTCTACGGGACGTCCTACGGCTCCTATCTTGCGCAGACGCTCATGCGCGACCACCCGGAGGGCATCCGCAGCGTCGTCCTCGATTCGGTCTTGCCCACGACCTACAACGTCGCCGCAAACTGGCTAAACGCGCGCGACGCCTTCGACAACATCTTCGAGGCCTGTGCAGCGGAAGCGGCCTGCAACGCGGCCCACCCCCGTCTCAAGGAAACCTTCACCGGACTGGTCAACAAGCTCGAGGCCGAGCCGCTGACGGCAACCGTCCGCGACCCAGCAACCGGCGAAGACGTCAAGGTTGTCCTCGACGGCGGGGCGCTGGTCGACTGGCTGCGCAACCAGAACTACGGCGTGCCGACGCTCCAAGCCGCGCCGGATCGGATCGATGGGCTCGCTGCCGGCCGCCCCGATGCCATCGAGGCGATCGCCCTGGATCGGGCAAGCCGGGCGCCGCCAACCGGTCCGGATGTCCCTGCCCTCGGCTACGGGCTCGCCTTTGGCGTCAGCTGTCGCGAAAGCTACCCGTTCGCAACGCCGGAGGATCTCGCCGCGGCCGGGCGGGAGGCGTTTCCCAACTATCCGGCATCGGTGCAAAGCGAGGGTGTCGGCGGCTGGGCGTATTTCAACGAAGACTGCCGCGAGGTCTGGAAGGTTCCCGCCGCCCCGGACGCCATGCACCAGCCAGTCGCGAGCAGCATCCCGACGCTCCTCATCTCTGGCAGCTTCGATACGCTGACGTCCCTCGCCGGGGCAAAGGCCGCGGCGGCGAAGCTATCCAACGCAACCATCATCAGCATCCCGGGCGTCGGGCATTTTGTATCCCCCGCGTCTACCTGCGCTCAGGCGGTAATCGTCTCATTCCTCGCCGATCCGGACGCCCCCGACATCTCCTGCGTCGGCGCACTGAAGCCGCTCAGCTTCACTTCACGGGCCTCGCCGTGAGTTATGTTCCTTCTCCCTCTGGCCCAAAGCGTTCCAATCGTCACGCTGGCGATTTGGCCGCTGTCAGGGGCAAAGCGGGCACTGACCAACTCACTGCGCGCCCACCCACCGCAAACAGCTCAGTTCTTCTTCGTCGGCTTGCTGTCCGTCGACGAGGACCAGCCGTCGACCGTGTCGGAGCGCATTGGCTGGTTCGCATTTCCGCCCTCGGCGACCCCCGAGCTCGAGGCGCGCACGCGGTCCTCGGCCGGTGCCTTGGGGGCTCCGCCGCGCGGCAGAACTGTGGGATTGGGATTGGTCATCTCCATGATGCCGCGCAGGATGCCGGGCGTGAACATCGACAGCGGATTGACGATGACCTGCGGGTCCGACATCGAGCCCTGGATGGCGTAGGTGAGGCCGAACACGCCTTCGCACTTGAGGCCCGAGACGAGGGGGCCGACGAGGGGGATGTCGCAGAACGCGCTGTTGATGCCCTGCAACGGCACGTAGGTGCCGCCGAGGTTCACGCGCCTCGCTGCCGGTCGTCACATCGGCCGAGAGGCGATGCGCGTGATCCTGTTCCGCGCGCCTGGCACAGCGATCGCAACCGCTGCGCCGCAGCACCCCGCACTAACCCTCGCTGGCCGCCCTACACCTCACTCTGTTGGATCTGCTTGGGCCACACCGCCCGTGCTCTCGGGCTGCGTATCCACATTGCCATAAACGTCGAGGGCAACGCGGACCGCTGCCAACTCATCGTTGACGGCTTTGGCCCGCCAGATCCCCTCTTCGTCTCTTCGAAGGTGGCTGATGCTGGAATAGCCTTTGCTCTTCAAAATTCGGGTGACTTGGTCGTCTCTCAACCAGGTCCAGCCGACCTCGCCCATGACGGTGGCAACCGGCCTACGGGTAAGGCTGGTCGGAGCCGTCTGCGTCTTTGGCGCTTCGATCGGGCCGTTCAACGTCGCCAGCATGATCTTCACAACCGGCACCGCGCCTTCCTGACGCTCCATGGCGGCAATCAGACTTTTGCGATCGATGTGAGAGACGATCTCGGCATAGCGATTGACGGCCACATGGTAGGACGCGTCACCGGCGGTTGCCTTGCCGCGCCAGAACGCTCCGTATCGTTCGAGACTGAGGACATCGGAGCATCCGGCGGCCTGGAGGAGCAGAATGGCCTGATTTTCGCTCATCCACGTCCAATCGGGATGCAAATGGGGTTGACGAGCCAAGATGCGCTCTCGCGGTGTCAGCACGTCCTCGTCGTCGTCAAATGCTGGTGTTTGCGCGAGCGCAGCGCCAGCCGCCAGCAATTGCAGACTGGTCAATGCTACGATTAGCTTTCTCATGGGCGCCTCCGCCACACTAGTGGATTTTAAACGGCATTTTCAGCTGCCGCGCGCCACTGGGTGCGCGGCGTTCACGCGTTAAGGATCAAATGCAGGGGCCATTCCGCCCTGAGCTAAGGGCTCAACCACGTCATGACCACCCGAGATGACCACCCAAGCATAAGGATGACAGGTCGTGCCGGTCGTGCGAAGTATGTTACGGTACGTACGCCCGCCCAGAGACTAGTGGTGATACTTTCTCGGCGCCCTTGGGAGGTGGAGCGTGACGGAGGTAACACGCATCGGCTGGAGCGAAGCCGATCAGAGGACCGTTCGCGAGCAACTGGACCGCATACTGCAAAGCGGCCCGTTCCAGCAGTCGCGGCGACGGCAGCGGTTTCTGGAATATATTGTCGGTGAGATGCTCGCAGGGCGCGGCGACCAGATCAAGGGTTACAACATCGCTGTCGAGGTCCTCGGCCGCTCGGAAGGGTTTAATGGCGGCGTAGACCCTATCGTGCGCGTCGAGGCAGCGCGACTACGGGACCGGCTGCGGGAATACTACGAGGCTGACGGCCGAGACGATCCCATCCGCATCGAGCTGCCGAAGGGCAGCTACACACCGCACATCGAGTTCCGACAAGCGCCAACGCGTGATCCTCGGCGAGATCGACCAGAGGCGACTGCTCAAGATCGACGCCTGGGTTCCATACCGGGGTCGATTGCTCAATTGGACGGTCGGCCCACACTGGCGGTCCTTCCCTTCGTCAATATTGGGGACGATCCCAAATGGCAGCGGCTCGCAGATGGGATCACCGAGGACATCATTGCCGATCTCGCCCACTCCAAGGACCTTCTCGTCATCGCTGGCAATTCCACCGCGGTCTATAAGGGCAAGCCGGTCGACATCCGCCAAATCGGTCGCGACCTCAACGTGAAATATGTTCTCGAGGGCAGCATCCAGTCGATGGGCGAGCGGATTCGCGTAACCGCCCAGCTCATCGAAGCCGCCTCCGGCAGCCACGTCTGGTCCGAGCGTTACGACCGGCCTGTCGATGACCTGTTCGCGGTGCAGAACGATGTCACGCAGAGAATCGCCGCCACGCTCGGCGGCTGACAAGGGGCGGTCGCCGAGGCCGAACGCAGTCTTCTCAGGCGTAAGCCACCCGCGAACCTATCCGCCTTCGACACCTACTTGCTGGGAGGCATTGAGGCGAAACACAGGGTGACGAAGGAGAGCTTGATCGAAGCGGAAGGCCTGTTTCGCAAAGCTCTCCAACTCGATCCGCAATTGGCAAGCGCTTACGTCGGGCTGGTCGATGTCTACTCCTATTTGATCGACCTCGGATTGGCACCCTCTGTCGAGGAGGCACTGTCAAAGATGATGGAGGCGGGCGAGAAGGCGGTGCAGCTGGATCCCGACGATGGCAGAACGCACTATGCTCTCGGCCTCGCCTACACATATCACGGGAAATGGGAGCAAGCTCTTGTCGAGTTTGACAGGGCTGAAACTCTTGCGCCGTCCGATGCAGGCCTGCTTCTCTCAATCGCTTGGTCTCTTCCCCAGTTTGGTGATTCGGCACGGGCCGTGAGCCTGGCGGAAAGGGCGCTCACTCTGAACCCTCATTATCCCGACTGGTACAATCAAGGGCTCAGTCTCGTGTTCTTTTTTGGGGAGCAATACGACAGGTCGGTGAAATACAGATTGCTCGTGAAGGAGCCCCTTGCCCTCGATTATGCCTTCTTGGCCATGGCTTATGCGTACTTGGGTCGAACGGGTGATGCAAAGGCAGCTGCCGCCAACGTCAAGAAGCTGGATCCTACCTGGACCGCGGAACGATATCTCAGTCACGGCAGGCGGCTATGCGGAAAAGGAGGCCGAGTTGTTTGTCGATGGCGCGCGCAAGGCCGGTCTACCGGCCTGTGTGCCAGATCGACCAGAGGCGACTGCTCAAGATCGACGCCTGGGTTCCATACCGGGGTCGATTGCTCAATTGGACGGTCGGCCCACACTGGCGGTCCTTCCCTTCGTCAATATTGGGGACGATCCCAAATGGCAGCGCCTCGCAGATGGGATCACCGAAGACATCATTGCCGATCTCGCCCACTCCAAGGACCTTCTCGTCATCGCTGGCAGTTCCACCGCGGTCTATAAGGGCAAGCCGGTCGACATCCGCCAAATCGGTCGCGACCTCAGCGTGAAATATGTTCTCGAGGGCAGCATCCAGTCGATCGGCGAGCGGATTCGCGTGACCGCCCAGCTCATCGAAGCCGCCTCCGGCAGCCACGTCTGGTCCGAGCGTTACGACCGGCCTGTCGAAGACCTGTTCGCGGTGCAGAATGATGTCGCGCAGAGGATCGCCGCCACGCTGACTGGCTACGAGGGGGCGATTGCTGAGGCCGAGCGCAGTCTTCTCAGGCGAAAGTCCCCCGCGAACCTATCTGCCTTCGACACCTACTTGCTGGCCGAAGGCTCGACCTGGGCACACAAGGTGACCAAGGCAGGCTTGATCGAAGCAGAAGGCCTGATTCGTAAAGCTCTCCAACTCGATCCGCAATTGGCACGCGCTTACGCCTTGCTTGCCGATGTCCAATCTTATTTGATCGACCACGGTTTTGCACCCTCTGTCGAGGAGGCGCTGTCGAAGATGTTGGAGGCGGGCGAGAAGGCGGTGCAGCTGGATCCCCACGATGGCAGAACGCACTATGCTCTCGGCCTCGCCTACACATATCACGGCAAATGGGAGCAAGCTCTTGCCGAGTTTCACTGGGCTGAAACTCTTGCGCCGTCCGATGCAGGCCTGCTTCTCTTAATCGCTTGGGTTATCCCCCAGTTTGGTGAACCGGGACGGGCCGTGAGCCTGGCGGAAAGGGCGCTCACTCTGAACCCTCTTTATCCCGACTGGTACAATCAAGGGCTCAGCACGGTGTTCTTTTTCGGGGAGCAATACGACAAGTCGGTGAAATACAGATTGCTCGTGAAGGAGCCCCTTGCTCTCGATTATGCCTTCTTGGCCATGGCCTATGCGTACTTGGGTCGAACGGGTGATGCAAAAGCAGCTGCCGCCAACGTCAAAAAGCTGGATCCCACGTGGATCGCGGAACGCTATCTCATTGAAGCGGGCGGCTATGCGGACAAGGAGGCCGAGTTGTTTGTCGATGGCGCGCGCAAGGCCGGTCTACCGGCCTGTGTGCCCGCCGACATGCTCAAGGACATGCCCAATCTCATCCGCGTCAAGTCTTGCGATCAGCAACGCGCTAGCTGGGTGACCACCTCGTTATCCGCGTAGCTCAGCGCGATGGGTACATCGCTAAGCTGATGGACGGCGTCTAGACGTGTCTCAATCAAACGTCAGCAATTGGCCCAAAGCGTTCCAATCGTCACGCTGGCGATTTGGCCGCTATCAGGGGCAAAGCGGCACTGACCAACTCACTGCGCGCCCACCCGCCGCAAACCGCTCAGTTCTTCTTCGTCGGCTTGCTGTCCGTCGACGAGGACCAGCCGTCGACCGTGTCGGAGCGCATTGGCTGGTTCGCATTTCCGCCCTCGGCGACCCCCGAGCTCGAGGCGCGCACGCGGTCCTCGGCCGGTGCCTTGGGGGCTCCGCCGCGCGGCAGGACGGTCGGATTGGGATTGGTCATCTCCATGATGCCGCGCAGGATGCCGGGCGTGAACATCGACAGCGGATTGACGATGACCTGCGGGTCCGACATCGAGCCCTGGATGGCGTAGGTGAGGCCGAACACGCCTTCGCACTTGAGGCCCGAGACGAGGGGGCCGACGAGGGGGATGTCGCAGAACGCGCTGTTGATGCCCTGCAGCGGCACGTAGGTGCCGCCGAGGTTCACGCGCCTCGCTCCGAAATCGACCTTGCCGCGGATGGTGGCGCCGAGCAAAGGCCCCTTGATGTAGGATTCGTCGAGGACGAACTGGCCGTGACCGGCCGAGAACGGCGCCTTCATGTTGTCGAACTCGAACACCTCGCGCACGACGCGGCGCTGGCCGGAGGGCGTCGTGTCGATCTCCGTCCCCTTGACTGTCGCACTCGAGTAGACTTCCGCGACTATGGGGTCGCCGAGCACCTTGAAATTGTCGACCCAAAGGATGCCCGTCCTCTCCGCCGCACCGCGCCCGTCGAGATTGAGCTCGAGCCGCACGCGCCCGCCCTCCATGTTCGGATAGAACCCGACCAGCTTGAAAGCCCGGCCGGCATCGGTCGAGTCGGCATAGACGACGCGCTCCCCGCTCGCGTTCCTCTTGAGCAGCAGGGCGAGCGGCTTGTTGCCCTCGAGCGTGCCTCGCGCATCGAGCGAGGCGATGTCATAGCCCTTCTGGGTGAGCTTCATCTTTAACCCGCGCAGGGTGGTGCCCCCGTTGCCGAGCACCGTGTCGATCTCGGCCTCGAAGTCCATGCCCTCCGCGGGGTAGCGCGGCTTGATCTCCGTCTCGCCCGATTGCCCGAGGGCGAGGAACCTGCGGAAAAGGTCCGTCGCGTCAAAGGTCGATCCCTTCGCCTTCATCACCCAAATTCTTTGCGGGTTGATCTCTCCTTGCACGTCGAGGCGCGACACGACGTTCAAGGAGAAATCCGGAAACGCGAACTCTCTCACGTGGTTGCGGGCATCGAGCCCAACTCTGCCGCCGATCGCGATGTTGTCGCCCTGCACCTTGAAGTTCTCGAGCGAAAAGCCCTGGGGCTCGGCCTGGACGAGATCGAACTCGAGCGAGGCGGGGCGGCCTTGAGGCTTGCGCCAGGCAACGCCGTAGAGGATGAGCTCGGCGTTGGTGAGATCGGCCTGCGCGTGAACCTGTGGCTTGCCGTCGGCGCCGCGCGTGATCGACACCTCGACCGGGACCTCGCCCTGGACGAGGTGGTTGACGTCGAGCTCGAGCTGGTTGCGGTCGGAGTTGTCGAGCCGCGCCGTAATGCGCAGCGGCAGCTGCGTATCGTCCGGGGCCTCGAAGATGTGCTGCAGATTGAGCTTCGCGAGCACGCCGTTGAAGAGCAGCTCCCCGTTGGCGCTGACGGCGGCCTCCGACACGTCGACGTCGATCGTGCCCCCCTGCAGCTCGTAGGGGCCAACTCGGCCCTTGGACTTGATCTCGCTGATGCGCGCCTTGCCTTCCGTCTTCACTGCCGCGCCGGTGCCCGGGATCAGCGGCATCGTCACCTTGAACTCGCCCTCGACCCTGCCGTCGATGCCCTCGACAGGCAGCGACCCGAACTCCGCCAACGGCAGGCGCGAGCGGTGGACGGCCTCGAGAAGGGCCGCGAGCTGCGTGTCGCTCCGGAACGACAGCTCGGCCAGCGGAAACGAGCTCGACACGCTCGCGATCGCGAACCGGCCTCCCTTGAGCGGAACCTGGCGGGTCGGGCTTACGAGGAGCGCCGCCTCGGGGACGCTAACCTCGAAGGTATCGTCCACGAGACGGAGCGTCGCCTGCGGCGCCACGACCGGAAACCCGTCGGGAAACGGGACCATCTCGAGATCGCCACCCTCGATGACGAGGGACAGTCGCTCGGTCCGGCCGGGGCTCACGTCGGCATTCTTGAGAAAGTCGCCGGTGAGCAGCCTGAACGTGCCGGACTTGAGCGTGCCGCGGGTCAAGTGCTGGCCGACCCATTTGCGCGCCGCCGGGGTGACGGCGCGCGGCCAGAGCGCCTTGAGGGTCGGGAGCGACATCGGGCTCATCGTCGCGTCGATGCGCGTGCTCGGCGTCGCCGCCCCCGTCATCACCTCCCCGTTCGCCGACACCTTGGCTCCGCCCGCCGCCAGCGAAAACTCCGCGAGCTCGATGAGACCCCGGCTCGGCACCAGCCGGCCGCCGGCGACGAAGGCATCGACGGCAATCCCCGCGACCCCGAACTCCTCCGCCGCGAGCAGCCCCTCCTTGGCCGAGAGCTTGAAGCCCCACTCGTCTCCGTCCCGGCCCGTGGCACCGGAGATCGAGCCTTCGAGCGTCATGCGGCTGTCGCCCCATTGGAGCGTGGAGGGCGCCAGCGCGAGGCGGCGCGCCTGCGCATCGTAGTCGAAGAGGAACTGCCCGCCGTCGACGGTGAGCGGCGCGCCGGCGAGCGCGGGGAGGCGGATCTGGCCCCGGCTCAGGGCCAGCGCGAGCTTGGCCGACTTGAGCTCGCCCGCCGCGGTGAATTCGAGCTTGGCATCGCCCGTCACCGGCAAATCGAGGGTCTCGAGCAGGCTCAGCTGCGGGGCGGCATTCGCCAGCGTGCTCGGGACGAGGTCATGGACGGTGGTGGTGACCGTGACGGAGTTTCTCTTCTCTGAATCCTCGGTGCGGAACGACAGCACCCAGGGTCCGCGCGGCGAGTCGATCCTGGCGGCGCCCGAAATGACGCTGCGCCGCTTCATATGCTCGAGGTCTATCGCGGCCTCCGTCACGCTCCATTCGCTCGACTGGCCCTGGTGCTCGAAGGCGACGGTGGCCTTGCGCACACCGATCTCCCTCAGCCTCGACGTGGCGTCGAGGCCGGCGCGCGCTCGCGCCGAGCTTTCGGCAATGACGCGCGCGAGATCGATGCGGTGAAAGGATGCGGGCGGGGATGCGGGCGGGGCGGCGGCTTCGCCGGTCGACTTTGCGACCGTGCTCGTGCCCGGGTCCGCCGCCGCAGGCGGCGGGGTCGCGGCGGGGTCTGCGGCGGAGCCCGTGCCGGAGGCCTGCGAGAAGCGCAGCGCGAGGCCGCCCTCCTCGGTATAGGTGAGCGAAATGCGCGGCTCGATGAGGTAGACGCGCTCGGGCACGGCGCGCAGAAGCCAAAGCGCGCTCCTGCTCAGCTCGACGGCGGCGAGGGGAGCGGAGGCAACGAGGTCCCCATCCGTCTCGCTGAGCCTGAGGTTGATCAGACGGAACTCGAGGCCGCCGTCTTCGGCTAGGCTCAATGTGGCGTCATCGATGGAGGCCTTGAGGTGGGCGAGCTCGGCGCTGATGCCGCGCTCGATGTGGGGCGCGAAGACCTTGAGCGAGATGGGCCCGTGGCTGAGCCGCACATAGCCGATGCCGACCGCGATCAGCGTCAGCAGGACGACGGGGGCGACAATCATCAGGAACCTGACGCCGACGCGCGCGGCGGCGGCAAACCTCGGCTCCCCGCTTGCGCGCTGCGGCTCGGGCCGCAGCCGCTCCATGACGCGCGCCGCGCCTGTCCCTGGCCTCGACGCAGGCTGGGAGCGGGGAATGCCGGTCGCTCGCGTCGTCATGTGCGAATTCGTCTCAAGCCGTTGCCCCCTGGTCGGACGACTGATGCGGGCATCGGTCCTGCCAGCACCCGCGCCGCGAATCAGCTCTTCTTGCGGGGATCATCCCCGATCGATTGTTCCGAGTTAAGTCCAGCGCTCGAAACTCCACGCCGGGGCCAAGCCCGACTGCCCCCAGCAACCGCGCCCCTCCTTGCCAGCCTCGAATCAGGCGCCAACTAAATCAGGGTCTTGCGTCGCCCGTAAGACCCGATGAGGATTTGTGAAAAGCGACGAAAGAAAGGCGTTTTCAACATGCTGAGCGATGGCGATGCCGCCCCCGACTTCACCCTTCCGGCCGACGACGGAGGCTCCCTTTCGCTCGAGGACGTGAGGAGGCGTCCCGTGGTTCTCTACTTCTATCCCAAGGACGACACCTCGGGCTGCACGGCCGAGGCCAAGGATTTCACGGCGCTCGCCCGCCAATTCGAGGCCGAAGGGGCCCTTGTCGTCGGCATATCGCCGGATAGCGCGTCCTGTCACCGCGCCTTCAAGGAGAAGCATTCCCTTTCGGTCCGCCTGGCCGCCGACGAGGACAAGTCCGTGTGCAAGGCGTTCGGCACCTGGGTCGAAAAGTCGATGTACGGGCGAAAGTACATGGGCGTCGAGCGCTCGACGTTTCTCATCGACGGCTCAGGGAGGATCGCGCGCTCGTGGCGCAAGGTAAAAGTTCCCGGACACGCCGAGGAGGTCTTGAGCGCGGTGCGCTCTCTCAAGCGGTGACATCGCCCGCTACAATCCCCGAGGCTTACGTAGATTCCTGTGTGCGGCCAACGGGCAGCTTGCTCAATCGCACGGCAGTCCGTACTCACGCTATAATGGTGACCCGCTTTGGGAAACGTGGTAGGTCACGCCCCAGATGGGCGAGCCAGGGGGATCTAGCCTCGAATGGACGGAGGCGAATTGCTTTCGTTCGCCGTGCCGTCGTCCCGCCCGAACGCCGAAGACTTCGATCACTTGAGATGCGCGCAGTCTCGAGAGTAATCGCGGAGGTTGCCGATGCTTCCCCAATATCGCAAGTCCGAGACCGATGGAGTGAAGCCTAGCCCGCCGATGCTCGGCCAGCCGCAGGCCTCCTCGCTCGGCGCACGTCCTGCCGCCGCGCCGCTGAGAGCGGGGGCCCATGCCTCGAGCTCGGTCATCGGGCCCGATCTCGTCATCCAGGGCAATCTCGTCTCGAAGGGCGAGGTTCATATCGAGGGCGAGGTCCAGGGCGACATCCACGGCACGCACGTCGTGATCGGCGAGAAGGCCAAGATCACCGGCGGCATTGTCGCCGAGGAATGCGTCATCCGCGGCCATGTGCTCGGCACCGTGCGCGGCAAGCGCGTCCTGTTGCAGACCCAAGGCCACGTCGAGGGCGACATCTATCACCACACGCTCGCCATCGAGCAGGGCGCCTTCTTCGAGGGCAAATCGCGCCGGACCGACGATCCGACTGCCGGCCGCGCGCGCCCCGAGCAGGTGATGTCGGAGCGGAGCGGGCAAGCGACATCGGGCTCCGGCATGGTGATCGAGCCGCCGAGGCCGTCCGCCGAGTGAGGCCGGAGCTGCTCCCGCACCCGCGATTAGATCAGAGTACCCCGGGATCGTCCTCCGGGCCGTTGTCGGCCGTGCCGAGGACACGCTCGATCTCGAAGACGAGATCGTCACGCACGCGCTGCACCGCGTGGATGAGCTTGGCTCGACGATCCCACGTCAGCCTGTGCGACTTCTCCTCGGCCGCGTCGATCTCGAGGAGCTTGCCCGTGTGCGACGACACCTGCTCGAAAAGCTGCTTGCAGCGGTCGGAAGTGATGAAGGCGTAGAGCGCCGCCGTCTTCTCGTCGCGCTGCTCGTTGCTGAGCCTCAGCTCGTGGGTCTGGACGATGTGGCGGCGCAGGACCTCGACCAGCGACAGCACGCGCGCGGGATGGGCGATGATCACGCCCTCCTGGGTGTGGAGCTGCTGGACGCCGGCGGGAAACTTGTTGGTCGAGAGCACCGCGTGCTCGGCCCGCTCCGACATCTGGTCCGAGCGCAGCTTGGTCACGAACTCGCTCTTCCAGGCGTTGCGGTTCTTCGAATCGTAGATGATCTTCCCGCACACCTTGCCGTTGTGGATCACCTCGTGAATGACGTCCGCCCCTTGCGTGCCCTTGAGCACGCGGCGGATGCGGTCGCCCTCGAAGGCGGCCTTGAGCTTGCTCGTAGAGGTCGGCTTCCGCCCCCTCGCCGATCTCCTGCGCGGTCTTGTTCTCGAGCTGCTTCTGCAGCGCGTCGACCTTCGCCATGAGCTTCTGGCGCTCGTCGAAGGCATGCGCGCGCTCGGCGAGAACAGCTGTAGTCTTCTCCTTTTCGAGCGCCTCGCGCTGCTCGGTGAGCTTTGTTTCCGCAGCCTGGCGCGCAGTCTCAAGGGTTGCGAGCTTGGACGCGAGAGCCGCCGCAGCGGTCGCCCGCTCCTCCTCGCGCGCGCTTGCCACGGCGTCGGCCCGCGCCCGCTCGCTCTCCTCCCTGAGCGCCCTTTCTCGCTCGGCGAACCGCTCGCGCTCCTTCTCCGCGATCCTGCTGCGGACCTCGGCGAACTTCTCGTGGGGGATCGGCTGCTCGCACCAGGGACAGCGCTCGCCCCCGGTGTGTGCGGGGGCTGAAATGTGGAGCACGGAGGGTTGCGCGCCGGCCATAATGAGCTCCTCGGGTTCGGCACGAGCCTAGGCGTGCCAGAGTTCATTCGGCAAATTTGTTCTATTTTTGTTCTGAGAACTCTGCAAGTGTGCAGAAAATGTGGATAGCTTTCTGGGGCGTTGCGCTTTCCTTTTGATATATTTTACTCAATTGGACGCACCCTCCTGTGGACACAAAGTGGCATAGAAGGACATATGGCGAACATGGCACAGTCCAGTGGGGTCGACCAGCCCCACCCGGCTAACATGCCAGACGGCCCAGAGGAAATCGCCGCTCCCCCGCGCTGAGGCGAGGGAGGGCGATGCGTCGAGGCTCTTCTCGGCTTGCTAGTTGGGCGTGGGTGCGGGCGCCGGTATGGTCACCGTGGGCACGGCGCCTTCCTGGTACGCGAGGTAGGAGAGCGTGCCGAAAATGACCGCGAACACGAGCGCCGTCACGAGCGCGTTCACGAATCGATTGCTGAACGAGATCATGTTGCCGATGAGATCGACGACGAAGCACGACTTCGGCAGCAATCAGCACTGGCTCGAGCCAGGCGTAGTCTGGCGGCATGAACATTGACTTCCCCCTATTTCCCGCCACCGTTCTGGCGATGGCAGCACGTGTGTATACCAGCATCCTGGATTTGTCATGACTGCTTTGAGCGCGCGTGCGCATCACCGGGCGGCGCCACGCGAAATCGCGCTCGATCTCCGCCGAGTAGCGCGACATCGAAAAGCAGAACGCCCAAAAGATTGCGCCGGCGAAGGGATAGCCGGTCGCGGCGGTCTGCGAGGATCTCGGCATCGGCCTGCACGGCCTGCTCGACGATGCCGAGAAGGTCGAAAAGCCCGATGATGAGCACAAGGCTCGTATCCTTGAAGAGCGAGATGAACGAGTTGACGATTCCCGGGATGACAAGGCGCAGCGCCTGGGGCAGCACGATCAGCCCCATCTTCTGCCAGTAGCCGAGGCCGAGCGCGTCTGCCGCCTCGTACTGGCCGCGCGGGATCGCCTGCAGCCCGCCGCGGATGACCTCGGCGAGGTAGGCGGCCGAGAAGATCGCGACGCCGATGACGCGCGCACGAGCTTGTCGATCGTCACGTCGGGCGGCAGGAACAGCGGCAGCATGCACGGAAGCCATGAAGAGCACGGTCACGAGCGGCACGCCGCGGATGAGCTCGATGGCGCCGACCGACGCCCAGCGCACGAGGGGAAGCTCTGACCGGCGCCCGAGCGCCAGCAGAATGCCGAGCGGGAACGACGCGGCGATGCCCACGCTCGCCACGACGAGGGTGAGCAAGAGCCCACCCCAACGCTCCGTGCCGACCAGCGGCAAGCCGAGGAGCCCCCCGCGCAGAAGCACGAAGGCGATCAGCGGAAAGACGATAAGCATGTAGAGCGCGAGCCAAAGCTTGCCCGGCACCCGCGGCGTCATGAGCGGGACGAGGCCGGCGAGGCCCAGCACATAGGTGAGATTGACGCGCCAAAGCTCGGCCTCCGGGTAGCGCCCGTACATGAAGAGCCCCATCTTGTGGGTGATGAAGGGCCAGCAGGCGCCGGCGCCGGGCGCCCGGCAGGGCGTAGCGTCGTCGCCCTCGAACACGGCGCGCACGAGCGCCCAGTCGACGAAGGCCGTCGCAACCACGACCAGCAGCCAGGCGGCAGCGAGCGTGAGGATACCGTTGCCCCAGGACGAGAAGAGATTGGCGCGCGCCCACGCAACCGCGTCGCCCAATGCCGGCTCGAGCGGTCTTACAAACCGCGCCGCGTCCTCTTTCAACTTGGCCAGCCAATCCATCGCCCGCCTCACCGCTCGACGAGCGCGAAGCGCGCATTGAACCAGTTCATGGCGAGCGAGGTGGCGAGGCTCAAGGCGAGATAGACGCCCATGGTGATGAGGATCACCTCGACTGCCTGTCCGGTCTGGTTGAGCACGGTGCCCGCGAACACGGAGACGAGATCGGGGTAGCCGATGGCGACCGCGAGCGAGGAGTTCTTGGTAAGGTTCAGGTACTGGTTGGTGAGCGGCGGGATGATGATGCGCAGCGCCTGCGGGATGACGACCAGGCGCAGGATCGCGCCCCGCCTGAGGCCGAGCGCGGTCGCCGCCTCCCACTGCCCGCGAGGCACGCCCGCTATTCCGCTTCTCACGATCTCGGCGATGAAGGCGGCCGTGTAGACGGCAAGTCCGACGAGGAGGGCGAGGAACTCCGGCAATACCGTAAGACCGCCCTCGAAGTTGAAGCGACCGAGACGCGGCGTCTCGAGCGTGAGCGGCCACCCCGCCAGCAGCAAAGCAAGAAGCGGCGTCCCGACCACGAGCGCGAGCGCGGTCCAACCGACGGAAACGGCTCTCCCGTCTCCTCCCGGCGCCGCGCCGCCCAGTGCGCAACCGCAATTGCCGCGCCGATCCCAACGATCAAGCCCAGAAGGAGCGCGAACCCTCCCCCCGGCCCGAGCACGGGGCTCGGTGCTCATGAAAACCCGCGCGTATCGAGAAAGATGCCACCCCCCTCGAGCGCCTCGTGCGGCATCGGCAGCGCGCGCAGGACGGCCACGTACCAGACCAGCAGCTGCAGGAGGAGCGGCACGTTGCGCACGATCTCGACGTAGGCAAGGGCCAAGCGCGAGACGAGCCAGTTGGGCGAAAGGCGCGCGATCCCGAGCGCGAAGCCGAGCACGGTCGCGAATACGATGCCCAGCCCCGCGACCAGCACCGTGTTGGTGAGCCCGACGAGGAAGGCGCGCGCGTAGCTGCTCGTGCTCTTGTAGTCGATCAGCGACTGGGAGACGTCGAATCCGGCGGTGCGCGCGAGAAAGCCGAAACCCGAGGCGATATTCTGCTTCTCGAGGTTCGCCGCCGTGTTGGCGACGATCGTATAGGCAAGGAGCCCGAGCGCGGCGAGCAGCAGCGCCTGAAATGCAATCCCGCGTGCCTTGGGATCGTAGAGCAGGTTCGCCCACGGCGGCCGGCGTGCCCGCGTACAGGATCGATCGGAATTCGGCCACGGCTTCTGCTCATCCCGCCCCTATCGAACCGGCGGGGCGTACATGAGCCGGCCGTTCTTCCAAAGCGCGTTCTTGCCGCGCTCGATCGTTGCCGATGAGCCGGGCCGCGATTGGCGCTCGAAGCTCTCCCCGTAGTTGCCGACGGCCTTGATGACGTCCACCACCCAGTCGGTCGTCGACGCCCATCCCTTTGCCGAACTCGCCCTCGACGCCGAGCAGCCGGCGGATTTCCGGATTGGTCGAGGCCCGCATCTCCTCGACGTTCTTCTGCGTGACGCCAAGTTCCTCGGCATTCAGCATGGCGAAGTGGACCCAGCGCACGACGTTGGCCCACGCCGCATCGCCCTGGCGCACGGCCGGGCCGAGCGGCTCCTTCGAGAGAGCTCGGGGCAGGATTGCGTGGGCGTGTGATGGGGAGACGCGTGCGCTCGGAGATGACTTGGGACGAGTCGGTCGTGAAGGCGTCGCAACGGCCCGACGTGTAGGCTGCGACCACCTCGACGAGACGCTCGAAGACGACGGGCTTGTACGTAGAGCCCGGTGGTCGCGAAGTAGTCGGCGAGGTTCTGCTCGTTGGTGGTGCCGGTCTGCACGCAGATGCTGGCGCCGGCGAGCTCACGCACCGACGTCAAGCCCAGGGACTTGCGCACCATGAAGGCCTGCCCGTCGTAATACATGACACCCGTGAAGTTGAGCCCGAGCGACGTGTCGCGGCTCATCGTCCAGGTCGTATTGCGCGAAAGGACGTCGATCTCTCCCGACTGCAGCGCCGTGAACCGCTCCTTGGCGTTGAGGGGGACGAAGCGGACCTTGCGCGGGTCCTTGAGCACGGCGGCGGCAATGGCGCGGCAGAAGTCGGCGTCGATGCCGGCCCACTCGCCCTTGTCGTTGGGAGCGCTGAAGCCGGCGAGACCCGTGTTGACGCCGCACGCGAGCACGCCGCGCGCGCGCACCGTCTCGAGCGATCCTGCCTGCGCCGCTGTTCCCGCGCTCGCCAGTGCGGCAGCGGCTGCCAAGCAAGCGAGGAGCGCACGGCTGGCTCGCCGGCACTCCCCTCCCCGCGGTGGGGGAGGGGGTTTCCGGAGACATGCCCGGCACCGTCGCAACCAGGTGTCAGCACCGGAATGCGCAGGGATCTCGACAACGGGCGCATAGCTTCCTCAGTGCTTCAGGATCTGCGACAGGAAGGCTTTCGTGCGCGCTTCGCGGGGCGAAGCGAAGAACGTCTGGGGCGGCGCCTCCTCGACGATCTCGCCCTTGTCCATGAAGATCACGCGGTCGGTGACGGCGCGGGCAAATCCCATCTCGTGGGTCACGACCAGCATCGTCATGCCACCCCGCGCGAGCTCGGTCATCACGTCGAGCACCTCCTTCACCATCTCGGGATCGAGCGCGGACGTCGGCTCGTCGAACAGCATGATGCGCGGGTTCATGGCGAGCGCGCGGGCGATGGCGACGCGCTGCTGCTGGCCGCCCGAGAGCTGGCCGGGGTATTTGCCGGCCTGCTCCTTGATCCTCACGCGCTCGAGCAGGCCAAGCGCGCGCTTCTTGGCCTCCGGCGCGCGGAGATGGCGCACCCAGCTCGGTGCGAGGCACACGTTGTCGAGCACGGTCAAGTGCGGGAAGAGGTTGAAGCTCTGAAACACCATGCCGAGCTCGGAGCGGATCTTTTCGACCTGGCGAATGTCGCGCGTGAGGAGATCGCCCTCGACGATGACGCGGCCCTTGTCGTAGGTCTCGAGGCCGTTGATGCAGCGGATCAGCGTCGACTTGCCCGACCCGGACGGTCCGCAGATCACGATCTTCTCGCCCTGGCGCACCTCGAGATTAATGTTGCGCAAGACCTGAAAATCGGCGAACCGCTTCTCGACGCCCTCCATGACGATCGCCGGAAGGGCGCTCGAGGCCGGTTCCCGAAGGTGCGAGGCGGCCGTCATTCTCTCCCCGGACGGAAAACGCGAGTATGCCCGAGGGGCGACGCCGGGTGCAATGTATGATGCCCTAGATCGCGATTTACATCCGACATGGATCGCGGACGCATTCCATGTCGGACGATCGTGCTCTAGTCCACGAGGCTTCGGGCGAGAAACACGAGCTCCAGGTCTCGCGTCTTGACCGCGCCCGCTTCGTCGAAGCCGTTCGAGAGATAGAAGCCGACATTGCGCATGGCTCGCCCCGTCACGGCGTGGACGCCGGGCGCGCCGGCGCGGCGTGCGTGGTCGGCAAACGCCGCGACGAGGCGAGAGCCGATCCGCGTCCGCGCCAGGGCTGAGCGAGGTTCACGTGCACCTGCGCGGGATAACGAGCCGTCAGGCGCGCGAGGTCGGCGAAATAGCCGATGTCGGAGAAGAGCGGGCGTCGAGGCCGGATCGTCGAGGCTGCCGACGAGATAGCCCGCGACCGTCCCGTCGGGGGTCAGCGCGACGAATGCCTCGTCGGGATAGTGGGAAAGATAGCGTCCGAGCCAGCGCTCGCGGAAGGCCGCCCGCTCGGCTTCGCTCGCGAACGACTTGGTGGCGCTCGCCTCGAAGAAGATCGCGTCGAGCTCAGGAAGGAGACGCGCGCGATCGGCGATCTCGACCCAGCGTCGAATGATTGTCCCTGCAGCGTTTCGCTCGTCCATGGCGGAACCATAGCCGAAAAACGCAAGGGGCCGGACATCGTCCGGCCCCAGGACTTCCAAGCTCGAGGTTCCTCAATCCCAATAGTCGCGGCACGCCTCGTAGCGCTGCCACCAGTAGCTGCTTCCGGTGACGCTGGCCCGCTCCCTCAACCAATAGCAGTTGCCGTAGGAATAGGAGTACGCCCCGTAGGCCACGTAGGGTGCAGCGTAGAAGCGCCGGTAGGGGCGGAAGTGCTTGCCGTGATGACGGCGGAACTGCTTCCCGGGAAACTCACGCGTACCCGCGGCGGAATTGTCCTTCCCGATGTGGCGCCCGGGACGGAACGCATTCGCGCGGTGACCGCCATGGCGCATGGCAAACGCCCGGTTGCCGCCATGGCGCATGGCGAAGCCGCCGTGACGTATCCCACCCATGCGTACCCCACCCATGCGTACCCCACCCATGCGTACCCCACCCATGCGTACCCCACCCATGCGCAGCCCGCCGCCTCTAAGCCCGCGCGCCACGAGCGTCACGCCTTGCGAGGTGTCTGCCGTGGCCTTGAGTTCGGTGAGGGCTTCTGAATGCGTCGCAAGCAGTGGCGAGAGCAGCAGCGCGGCAGCTGCCGCGCCAAAGAGCGATAGCCTTGATCATGTGATCGTCTCCTCATGAGGTCGATCCCCGGCCCGGATCGAGCGACGACTTGTCTTCGCATGCCGAACGCGACAATCGCGCTCCGGCGGCGGACGAGCCCGCCGTCTTTCCACATTAGTCCTTTAAACGCGCGTGTTGGAGATGTGGTTCAGTGTAGATGGCGATGCCACGACCTCAATCAAGGGCGCGCCGGCATGGCGCGTGTGGCCCGCTCGGCAGCACTCATTGAGGCAACGGCACGCCGGCCGCCGTGAATGCGACCTCCTGGCGCAGCGACACGTCCTCGATGCGAAAGCCTTCGATCATGTCGTTGAACAGGCGATGCCGGTCTGGCGCGCATCGAGATGCAAGAACACGCCGCCGAGGCCGATCGCGGCACGGTCCATGAACACGAACTCGCGCGGCACCGTGACGGGGCCCTTCTCGCGCAGGATCTTGTGCACTGCGAACGCCTCCTTGCGCCCGTAGTAGCCAGGGGCTCGTGCCGTCGGCGATCGTGCGCTCGCGGTCGTCGAGGAGCGGCCCGTAGATGAAGCGCGCCCAGATGTTCATCGCCTCG
>CAWIYX010000004.1:0-435798 GCA_963840415.1 uncultured Alphaproteobacteria bacterium
AGCTTGGCAAGCGGCAGGATCTCGACGCCGGTGACGCGGCTCGAGCCCGCGTCCCAGACCGGGCGCACGCCGAGATAGGCAAGCCCCTGCGCGAGGTCGTCGCCGCCGGTGCGCAGCGAGGCCGAGGCCCAGAGGTCGAGCACGAGCGATTTCGGGTGCTCGCCGTGATCCTGGAGATAGCGGCGCACGATCTCGTCTGCCGCGCGCGCACCGATCACGGCCGCCGTGCGGGTCGGGATGGCGCGCGGGTCGACGGTGGTGAGGTTGCGCCCGGTAGGCAGGACGTCGAGGCGTCCTCGCGTCGGCGATCCCGCCGGTCCCGGCGCAACGCGCCGTCCCGCGAGGGCCGCGAGCAGCGCCGCCCGCTCGCGCTCGGCGCAGCCGAGCAGTCGCGCATCGATGTCACCACCTTCTCGACCGCTGCGTCCTGCGGCCTTTGCTACCGCTTCCGCCAGAGACCTTTGGGCCTCCGCCTCCGGTGCGCGCCCGAACACGTGGAGGCGGTCGCGGATGGCGAGCTCCTTGATGTCGCAGAGCTGGGCGTCGAGCTTGGCAATGGCGGCCCGCGGAGCGTCGTCCTCGGCGACCCCGCACTCGCGCGCGAGGCCCGAGCGCCAGGCCCGCTCGAGGATCTCCTTCTCGAGAAGGGCGACGCGACGGCGGTCGAGCCCGTCGGCCTCGGCATATTCCTCGATCAGCGACTCGAGATCGGCGAGGCCCCCATGCAGGCCGGCCTCGGCGAGCGGCGGCGTCAAATGGCCGATCGTCACCGCGCCGATGCGCCGCTTCGCCGGCACCGCCTCTCCCGGATTGTTGACGATGAACGGATAGATGACGGGGACCGGGCCAAGCACGGCCTCGGGATGGCAGCCGGGCCCGAGCGCGACCGCCTTGCCGGGCAGCCATTCGAGCGTGCCGTGCGTGCCCAGGTGGATCATGGCATCGATGCGCTCGGCCTCGCGCAGCCAGGCGTAGAGCGCGACGTAGGCGTGGCGCGGCGGCGTCGTGGTGTCGTGATAGCCCTGCTTGCGCGCTTCCCTCGAGCCGCGGTCCGGCTGGACCAGGATCGCGACCTTGCCAGCCCTCACGCACGGAAAGCGAAACGCACCGTTGCGATACGCTGGATCGTCCTCCGACTCGCCCCATGCGACCGTGATCGCATACGCGACCCCTGAAGGCATGGCGGCAAGCCAGCGTCGATAGAAAGCAATCGGAACGTCGATCGTCGGTCCCGAAGCATCAAGGAGCAGTGCGAGAGCAGAAGCGGAAAGTGCACCGCCGGTTACGTAGCCGGCATCCTTGAGCAGCGACACGATCTCAAGCGTGCTCTCGGCCGTGTCGAGGCCGACCGCATAGCCTGTGCGCCCGCCGCGTGCCGGATAGTCGGAGAGCACCAGCGCAAGGCGCCGCTCGTCTGGCTTCTTCCAGCCTAGGCGCGCCCACGCGGCGGCAAGGCGCGCCACATAGCCAACGCGGCCGGGATCGGGCTCGTGGCGAACGGGAGCATATTCGAGGTCCGCGTCGACCGCGTGCTCGGCCTTGAACGAAATCGCCCGCGTGACGATCCGCCCGTCGAGCTCGGGCAGCACGACGTTCATGGCAAGATCGGTCGCGCCGAGACCGCGCGGCGAGCCATCCCAGGCCTCGCGCGTCGCACCCGCGAGCACAACCTGCAGCACCGGGACGTCGGCGCCATCGAGCACGGAGGTGCCGTCCTCGCGCAAAGACGAAAAGGCGGTGGCGTTGAGGATGATCGCCGGCCGGCGCGCGCTGATCAGAGCCTCGAGGCCGCGCCCGGCCTCCGGGTCCTTGAGGCTCGTCACGGCGACGGCGAGCGGCGCGAGCCCCTCACGTTCGAGCGCATTCATGAGCGCGGTGATGGGCGCCGTGTCGGCGGCGAGCAGGCTTGCCCGGTAGAATACGACGAGCGCGGCGGGCTTGTCGGCGCCGTGCGCCGCCAGCTCCTCCAAAGAGGTAGGGGCTCCGTCGCGGTCCATGCCGACGGCAGCTCCGATCGGAGCGGGTGCGCGCCAAGAGACCGGCCGGCCCAGAAGGTGGGCGACATAGCGCAGCGCGTTGCCGGCATTCGCCGGCCCGCCCTCGCGGAAAAACCTGTCGAGGTGGGCGATGGCCTCCGCCCCCGCGGTGGAAAGACGGGCAAGGCGCGGGTCCGGACGGTCGTCCCCCGGCAGCGCGATGAACAGAATATCCCGCTCCCGGGCGGCGGCCGACAGACGCTCGAGTCCAAAGCGCCAGTAGTCGAGGCCGCCGAGGCAGCGGACGACGACGGCGCGGGCCTTGCTCAAGACCGTGTCAAGATAGAGATCGACCGACATGGGATGGCGCAGACGCTTCAAGCTCGCGAGCCGGAGCGTCGGCAGCTCGGCGCGCGAGGTAGTCCAGGCCGCCGCCAGCGCCGAGAGGTCGCTGTCGCTGAACGAGAGGATCACGACCTCGGCCGGCGTCTGCCCGAGATCGACGGCGGGCGAAGCCTCCTCCAGTGTCGCAGACGCTGTGGCGAGGAGATGCATCGTCGTCTATCCCAAGATCATCCCGCGGATGGCATCCGCGTCGAGCCCGGTCTCACCGATGATGACGAGACGCCCTCTCCGGTCCTCGCCGGGGCGCCAGGCCCGGTCGTACTGCCGCGTGAAGCGCGCGCCGACACCCTGCACCAGGAGCCGCATGGGCTTCCCCTCGACCTCGGCGAAGCCTTTCATGCGCAGGACATCGTGCTCTGACGCAACGCGGCTCAGCCTCTCGACGAACGCCTCGGCCGAGCTGAGCACCGGCAGATCGACGACGAAGCTCTCGAAGTCGTCATGGTCGTGCTGGCCGTCGGCATCGTGATGCGAGGGGCGCGCCAGCAGATCGCTCTCCGCCGCGGCGTCGAGGCCCAATAGGATTGCCGGCTCGATCTGCCCGCTCTCGGTCGAGACGATCTTGACCGCGCGCGGGATTGCGCCGCGGATGTTCTCCGCCACCACCTCGCGCTCCATCTCCGTCATCAGGTCAGTCTTGTTCAGCACGATGAGATCGGCGCAAAGCAGCTGGTCCTCGTAGACCTCCTCGAGCGGGTTGTCGTGCTCGAGCGCCCCGTCGGCCGCGCGCTGGCGCGCCACCGCCTCTGGATCGTCGGCAAAGCGGCCCTCGGCGACGGCCGCCCCGTCGATCACCGCGACGACGCCGTCGACCGTCACGCGCGAGGCGATCTCCGGCCAGTTGAAGGCCTGGACGAGCGGCTTCGGCAACGCGAGGCCGGAAGTCTCGATAACGATGTGCTCTGGAGGCACGGGGCGGTCGAGGAGAGCGGACAGCGCCGGCACGAACTCGTCGGCGACCGTGCAGCAGAGGCACCCGTTGGACAGCTCGACAATGCGGTCCTCGGGGCAGTCGGTGATGCCGCATCCCTTCAGGATCTCGCCGTCGATCCCGATGTCGCCGAACTCGTTGACGATGACGGCGAGGCGCCGCCCGTTCGCGTTCTGCAGGACATGGCGCACGAGCGTCGTCTTGCCGGCCCCGAGGAAGCCGGTGACGATGGTGCAGGGGACTTTAGCGAGCGAGGTCATGGAGCCTCCGGGGATGAGCTCTTCCTGCAGGGGCTGCTTGAAGCCGAGTGGCGGCACGCGGGCGACGACTCCACGGCGAAAAGAGGCGGGCCGCTCCTTCCAGGGGACGATGCCGTTGTCGGACAGAGCGTAAGCGATCGCAGCGTCGGCGATCTCGCGGGCGTGCACGAGCGGATCGAGGTCGCCGATCAAGTACGACCACTTGCCCTTGGCGGTCACCGCGATGGTGCAGGGGCGCTTGCAGACCGCGAGGCACTCTACCGGCTCGACCGAAATATCGGCCGCACCACGCTCCTTGCACTCTTTCTCAAGGGCCGCCACGAGCTGGCTCCCCGGTTGATCCAAGGCCTCGCCGCCGCCGTCGAGCGGACGGCGGCAGGAGACGCACACGTAGATCGTCGCGGCTCGCTCTGCCATCTCGTGCCTCGCCGCCCGGGCGGCTAGCCGAGCTCGGCCGCCTCCCGGCTCGTCGCACGACCAAGACGCGGCCACAGGACACCCACTGCAAACCCGGTCGCGATCCAGAGCGACGCCTGAACGGCAAGCGACATGGCGGCAAAGCGCGCCGCGAGATCGGGCGGCACGCGGCTCGCCTCGGGCTCGGCGAGATGCGGCGCGCCGACAATGTGCGGCGCGAGCAGCAGGAGCACTGCAAGACCCCGCACCCATGCCGTCTCGGATCGCAGGAACAGCCAAATCGCCAGCGCCGTCATCGACGCGGTGAGGAACCACCAGGCCTGCCGGCTCGCGAGATCGGCCGCCGCCATGCCCGGAACCTCGGGCGAGAGGCCGGCGGCCGGCGCCAGGCCGGTCGCGACGAAGCCCGCCGCCGCCCAGGCGAGGGCACGCTTCTCGGTGATGGGGTCGCCCGTGGCCAGCATGCCGCCGACGAGCAGAAACGCAAACCCGATCGCCGTCCCGACGGTAGCGATGCTCGTATAGAGGGTGCGCTCGAGCCCGTCGCCAGGCTCCCATTCCTCTGCTTCGGCCGCGGCGCCCTGCTCGTGCTCGGCATGGACGAGAATGACGCGTGCCTGGTCAGGTGTCGGAAGCGAGGGCGCCGCCGCCTTCTCGGCCGCCTTCTCGTAGACCTCGGCCTCGAGAATGATCGGCGTCGTGGTGAACGTCTGCAGCGTGGCAATTGCCAGGCCAGCAAGAAACCCGGCCAGGAGGCCGGTCGAAACGACTCGCATGATCATGGGGGGTGCCTCAGTGACAGGGGAAGCTCAACGCGTGGCGCGTGTCGTGCGCCGCGTTGTGGATCGTCGAGGGATGCGAGAAGCCGGTCGTAAAGACGAGCCCCATCCCGAGCACCAAGGCCACAAGGGCGGCAACGAGCGCCTCGGAGCGCTCCTGCCCCCGAACGGTTGTCGAGGTCTGCGATTGAGTATTCAAGAGTTCCTCCTTGGCCACCCCACCGGCGGCCGTTCGAGTTGAAGACGCGACGGCAGGTCTCCTGGCTCGCGGGTCTTGGCCTTCGCCTCGCCTTCCCGGCTTCACGCCAGTGGCAGTTTGAGGTTCAGGCTCGCCGCTCACAGTTGCGGGGGCAGCTCCGGAGTTGAGGCAGGCGCTTCGCACCGGAATTCCCAATTGAGCGCCTTGCGGCGCACCGTCGCGCCTTTGAGATAGCCTTGCCGGGGAAGACCTGTCAAACACTCCCCGTGCGATCTCAACCGCACGTTCAATTCTCATGGCGATGCCGCTCCCCAGGCTGACCTTCGTGCTCGGCGGCGCAAGCTCCGGCAAGAGCCGCTACGCCGAGCGCCTCGTCACGGGCGCCCCGCTGCCCTGGATCTATGTGGCGACCGCGGAAGCCGGCGACGCCGAGATGGCCGAGCGGATCGCGGCCCACAGGAAGCGGCGGACGAGCCCCTGGTCGACGGTCGAGGCGCCGCTCGACCTTGCCGGGGCGATCGCCCACCACGGAGGGAGCGGAGTTCTGCTGATCGATTGCCTGACGCTGTGGCTGTCGAACGTCCTCCTCGCCGGGCGCCCGGTCGAGGCCGAGATCGCCCGGCTGGTTACCGTTCTCGAGACCGCCGGCGGGCCCATCGTCGTCGTCTCGAACGAGGTCGGGCTCGGCATCGTCCCGGACAATGCGCTCGCCCGCGGCTTCCGCGACTGGCAGGGTCGGCTCAATGCCGAGGTAGCCGCGATCGCCGATCATGTCGTATTCCTGACCGCGGGGCTGCCGCATACACTGAAGCCCATGTGAACCGGACCCGCGCGCCATGACCTCCGACACGAGCGAGGACCTTCGCCACAAGACGAAAATGGAGAAGCGCAAGGCGGCGCAGGACGCCGAGGTTGCGGGGAAGACCATCGAGAAGGGGCTGCTCATCATCCACACCGGCAAGGGCAAGGGCAAGTCGACGGCCGCCTGGGGCCTGCTGTTGCGCGCGATCGGGCGTGGAATGCGCGTCGGCGTCGTCCAGTTCGGCAAGGGCGCCTGGGAGACGGGAGAGCGCACGGCGATCGCCAGGTTCGGCGACCAGGTCGTTTGGCACACGCTCGGCGAAGGCTTTACCTGGGAGACGCAGGACCGCGCGCGCGACGTGGCGGCGGCCGAACGGGCGTGGGCGAAGGCGGAGGAGCTCATGGCCGACCCGTCGATCGGCCTCGTCATCCTGGACGAGCTCAACATTGCGCTGCGCTACGATCACCTGCCGCTCGAGCGCGTGCTGGCCGGGCTCGCGGCGCGCCGGCCGATGCTGCATGTCGTCGTCACGGGTCGCAACGCCAAGCCCGAGCTGATCGAGGCGGCCGATCTCGTCACCGAGATGGTCCCGCTCAAGCATCACTTCGCGGCCGGGGTCAAAGCCCAACCGGGCATCGAGTACTAAGTGGCCGCGCGTGCGATCATGATTGCCGGCACGGGATCCGACGTCGGCAAGTCGCTGATTGTCGCCGGCCTCGCGCGCCTCTTTCACCGGCGCGGGCTCAGAGTGCGCCCGTTCAAGCCGCAGAACATGTCGAATAATGCGGCGGTGACCGCCGACGGCGGCGAGATCGGCCGCGCCCAGGCATTGCAGGCGCGCGCGGCGGGCGTTCCAGCCGCCGTTCACATGAACCCGGTGCTCTTGAAGCCGCAGAGCGAGATCGGCGCCCAAGTCGTCGTGCAAGGAACCGTCAGGGGCAATGCGACGGCGCGCGAATATCAGACGCTGAAGCCCACCCTGATGGGGGCCGTGCTCGACAGCTTCGGCAGGCTTTGCCGGGAGGCCGACCTCGTCCTCGTCGAGGGTGCGGGCTCGGCCTCCGAGACCAATCTCCGGGCGGGCGACATCGCCAACCTCGGTTTTGCCCGCGCCGCCGGCGTACCGGTCGTCGTCGTTGGCGACATCGACCGCGGCGGGGTGATCGCGAGCTTGGCCGGCACCAAGGCGGTGATCGACCCCGCCGACGCGGCCATGATCCAGGGCTTCATCGTCAACAAGTTCCGCGGCGATCCAGCGCTTTTTGCCGAGGGGATGACGGCGATCGAGCGCGCGACGGGATGGACCCCGCTCGGCCTCGTGCCCCACTTCGAGGCGGCGGCGAAGCTTCCGGCCGAGGACGCCCTCGCCCTCGACCGGCGCGCGGCCCCCCGCGGCGGCAAGCCGCTTATCGCCGTGCTCGCCTATCCGCGCATCTCGAACTTCGACGATTTCGACGCGCTTCGCATCGAGCCCGGTGTCGAGCTCGTCTTTCTGCGGCCGGGCGAGCCGATCCCCGCCGAAACACGCCTCGCCATCCTGCCGGGCTCGAAGGCGACAATCGCCGACCTCGCCGCGCTGCGCGCCGCGGGTTGGGACGTGGATCTCCAAGCGCTCGTGCGCCGCGGCGGGCATGTGCTCGGCATCTGTGGCGGCTATCAAATGCTCGGCGCCACGGTGAGCGACCCCGAGGGCATCGAGGGCCCGCCCGCGATCGTCGAGGGCCTCGGCTATCTCGAGGTCGCGACCACGATGCTCGCCGAGAAGGCGCTATTCGAGGTGGAGGGCGAGAGCTGGGAGGGTGCGGTGCCGTTCAAGGGCTACGAGATGCACGTCGGCGAGTCCGTTGGCCCGGGCTGCAAGCGGCCGCTGCTCAACATCGCCGGCGGGCGCCCTGACGGCGCGGTCAGCGCCGACGGCCGCGTCTCCGGCTGCTATGTCCATGGGCTTTTCACCGACGACCGCTATCGCGCTCACTGGCTCGCCCGCATCGGGGCGACCTCCTCCGCGCTCGACTACGAGGGCGAGGTCGAGGCCACGCTCGATGCCCTCGCCGACCATCTCGAGCGGCATATCGACTGCGCGCGGCTGCTCGAGATCGCCCGCGCGCCGGACATCAAACTTGGCTAATGACCAAAGCCAGGGCGGCGACCGCCAACGCCTCTAGGACGCAGGCAACGCGATAGAGGCGCAGCGCGGCACGAATGTCTCCAGCGGTCAAATCGGCGCGGCCGTCGCCCATCCAGTGGTCCTCGACCATCGTCCCGCCGTAGGCGCGCGGGCCCGCGAGCCTGTAGCCGAGCGCACCCGCCATCGCAGATTCGGGCCAGCCGGCGTTGGGCGAGCGGTGGCGGCCGGCGTCGCGAGCAACCGCGCGAAGAGCGCCGTGAGCCGACGCGCCGGGCGTGACCGCGGCCGCCGCCACGAGCCAAAGCGCGGCGAGGCGCGAAGCAGGCAGGTTAACGACGTCGTCGAGCCTCGCCGCGGCCCAGCCGAAGTCGCGATAGCGCTGGGACTTGTGGCCGATCATGCTGTCGGCGGTATTGATTGCCTTGTAGACGGCCGCCCCCGGCAGCCCCGCCGCGAGGAGCCAGAAGAGCGGCGCGACCACGCCGTCCGAGAAGTTCTCGGCGAGGCTCTCGATGGCGGCGCGCGAGACGCCGGCCTCGTCGAGCGCCTCGGGGTCGCGGCCGACGATCTCGGACACGGCCTTGCGGCCGGCGGCGAGCCCCTTCTCCTCCAGCGCGAACGCGACGGCGCCGACGTGGGTGTCGAGGCTCCGCTGCGCGAATGCGGGGCTCGCGATCACGCCGAGGGCCAGGACAGCGGGCAGCGGCAGCAGCAGGGTTTCGATCAGCAGTTGTGCCCCGAGCGCCAGGGCGCCGGTCACGAGGGCGAACACGCCGATCAGCGCGACGCCCGCAGCGCGGCGCACGTTTGCCGAGCGATCCGGCCGGTTCCAGGCGCGCTCGCCGCACGTAATCAAAGCGCCCATCCAGGTCACGGGATGCCCGAGTCGGCGGTAAAGCCAGGCCGGATAGCCGAACGCTGCTTCAATGAGCAGGGCTGTGAGGGCGAGCGCGGCGAACACGGGGGCTAACCCGCGATCACGAGCAGGATGAGGAGCACGATCTCCGTCACCTCGATGCTCGCGCCGAGACAATCGCCGGTGAAGCCGCCGACGCCCAGGCGCCAGAACACGGCAAGCAGCACGGCCGCGACGAGCCCGCCGATCAGCACGGGCGCGATAAAGGCGCTGAGAAGCGTGAGGACCGCTGCGCTGATCCCGACCATTCGCACATCGATGCGCGACGCGAAGCGAGCGCCCATGCCTTGGGACAAAGGCCTGAGAACGAGCGCGAGATAGAGCACCCCCCAACGCGCCCATGCCGTAACGAGGATGAGGCCGACGAAGGCCGGTTTCTCGGCGAGAACCGCGAGCAGGACGAGCTTGCTCGCGACCGCAAGCACGACGGCGGTAACCCCGAACGTCCCCACGTGCGGGTCCCGCAGCACCTCGAGGAAGCGCTCGCGGGAGCGGTGGGCCGCGCCGAGCGCGTCGGCCACGTCGGAGAGCCCGTCGAGATGGAGCGCGCCGGTGACGAGCACCCAGGTCAGGAGACCGAACAACGCCCCGAGCCAAGGGTCGAAATAGCCCCCGACCGCGACAGCAAGCGCAACGAGGGCGCCGATCAGCGCCCCGACCAGCGGAAACCAGAGGGCTCCTCGCGAGAGCTCGTCGGCGTCGACGTTCTCGAGCCGCGGCACGGGCAAGCGCGTCAGGAACTGCAGGGCAACAATAAGCTCGCGCAGCGTCATGGCTGCCGGACCTCGACGATCTCTCCCCAGAGCCCGCGCGCCCCGTCGCGCTCGAGTCGCAGCGTCAAGCGCGTCGCCGGCTCGATCCTCAACGCCCAGAGCGCCTTGACGGGGATGTTCGTCGCGAGCGTGAGCGCGGTGCGGATCGAGCCCCCGTGCGCCACGACAAGCACGTCGTCTGCGCTTTCGGCGAGCCGCCCCAGGGCCGCTCTCACGCGAGCGGCAAGGCTCACCCATGTCTCCCCGTTCGGCGGCGCGGCGCGCTCGGGATCTCTGTAGAACTCGGCCAACAGCGCCGCAGCGCCGGCATCCGCCTTGAGGTCGGCGAAAGTCCTGCCCTCCCAGTCGCCGAGGTCGATCTCGCGCCAGTCGCGGTCGATCTCGACGGCGATGGCGCGCTGCTGTCCAAGCCGCTCGGCGGCCTCCCGCGCACGCCTCAACGGCGAGGCGACGATGCGAGACCAGCTCTTGCCTTCCGTCTGGCGCTCGAATTGCCGCCAGCCCTCCGGCGAGAGCGCATGATCCGTGCTGCCGGCGAGGATGTCGGGGCGCTCGGTCGCGCCGTGGCGCAAGAGGTCGATCAGGGGCATGGCTTGGGACCGGAGACGGAGGCGTCCGCAAACGTCGCCATGTCATTGTGGAGCGCGCAGGCGAGCCGGACAACGGCGAGGGCGATTGCAGCGCCAGAGCCCTCGCCGAGCCTCAGGCCGAGATCGAGGAGCGGCTCGGCGGCGAGCGCGTCGAGCACCAGCCCATGTCCGCGCTCGGCCGAGCGATGCGAAAAGAGGAGCCACGGATGGCACGTCGGATTGAGGCGGACAGCGGCGAGCGCCGCAACCGAGACGATGAAACCGTCGACGAGGACGGGGATGCGCTCCTGCGCGCTCGCAATGATCGCCCCGGTCAAGGCGGCGATCTCGAGCCCGCCGACGGCCGAGAGGACGTCGAGTGCGTCGCAACGCGCCCCCGTGAGACGGTGGCGCTCCAAGCCCGTGGCGATGACGGCCGCCTTGTGCGCAACGCGGTCGGCCTCGAGCCCGGTTCCGGCGCCGGCGAGATCCTGAGGCGCCCGCGCGAGCAGCGCCGCCGCAATCGCAGCCGCGGAGGTCGTGTTGCCGATCCCCATTTCGCCGAAGAGCAGGAGGTCGGGGCCGCCGTCCGCGGCGCGCGCGACCGCGCGCTTTCCCGCTTCGAGGGCAAACGCGAGCTCCTCTCGCGTAAGCGCCGCTTCGACCGTGAAATCGCGGGTCCCCCGCCGCGGTTTGTCGCAGACCACGCCCGCCGGCGGCTCGGCGGCAAGCGTTCCGGCATCCACGACGGTCAGCGGCACCCCGAGGGTGCGTGCGAGCACCGCGATCGCCGCGCCGCCGGCAGCGAAGTTCTTCAGCATCTCGACGGTGACCGCGGACGGATAGGCCGAGACGCCTTGCGCGGTGACGCCGTGATCGCCGGCAAACAAAATGATGTGAGCGCGCTCGGCACGCGGGCTCCCGGTCGCCTGCAGACCCGCGAGCCGAATCGCTGCCGTCTCGAGCGCTCCAAGCGAGCCCGCGGGCTTGGTGAGGTGGCGCTGGCGCTCCTCGGCAGCGGCCGTGTGGGAGGCCGACGGCCCGGCGCACGGCGTCTCGATCCAGGATGCGGGCACGGCGGGTTAACCTGCTCATCTGCCGTTGATTCTTCGGGCTTCCTGGCACGATCGCCGATTGCGGGCAACAGGAGCGTCATTTGGCCCACCGCGCGGCCAGCCACCAGCCGACGATCTGGCTGGTAACGCAGAAACGAAAGGGCTAGACGTTGGGCGCCTATCGCCCTCCCGGGGGCCCAAGGGGGCACACGAGGGCGAAGTCGGCGGGGGGTCTTAGCCCGCCACAAGCACGGCATTCTCCTTCGGCGCGGGGGAGCGCCGGAGTAGTGGGCCGCGACCGGCAGGCGGCCATTCGCCGAACTCTTGCCTTGAACAAGGGGATGATCACTGCATGGCCACAAAGTCAGAAGCCATCGTCAGCTCGATGCTCTCGAGCATCGATGCCTCCCAACGGACGGACAAGCCCTATAAGCACTGGATTCTCACCAAGTGCCTGCCCGAGGACGCGGCCGACGCGATCCTCGCGCTGCCCTTCCTTGCCCCCGACCTCGGCGGCGTATCGGGAAAAAGAGAGGTCCATAACGCGACGCGCAAGTACTCCGATCAGGAAAACATGGGCAAGTTCGAGGTCTGCAAGGCCTTGAACGAAGCGTTCCAGGACACCCGCGTCACCGGCAAGATCGCGAGCCACTTCGGCACCAATCTCGACGGGACCTATCTGCGCATCGAGTTCGCCCAGGACACCGACGGCTTCTGGCTCGAGCCGCACACCGACCTCGGCGTCAAGCTGTTCACCATGCTGCTCTACATGTCACCCGAACCGAGCCACAAGGACCTCGGCACCGACATCTACGATGCCGACAAGAAGCACGTCGGGCGCTCGCCGTTTCAGCCGAACGCGGCGATGGTGTTCATCCCCTCGAACATCACCTATCACGGCTTCGAGCCCAGAAAGATCGACGGGGTGCGCAAGTCGGTCATCATCAACTACGTGACCAACGAGTGGCGCGCGCGCGAGCAGCTCGCCTATCCGAACCAGCCGGTCCGTCAATAAGGGGCCGCGCGGGCGCTCATTTTCGCGTGCCGACGCCGCTCTTCACCTGGACCGCATAGCCGGCGCCCTTGAGGCCCTCGACGACGGCGTCGAGGTGGCCCTCGTCGCGGGTCTCGATGACGAGGTTGAGCTCGGTGCCGCGCGCGGGCAGCTCGGTGAACACGCGCTGGTGGTAGACCTCGACGATGTTGGCGCCTGCCGTGCCGATCGCCGTCGCGACACGCGCAAGCTCGCCGGGGCGGTCGGGGATGTCGATCGCAAGGCGCGCGAGCCGGCCGTCGCGAGCGAGTTCGCGCGTCAGCACGCTGGCCAAGAGCCGCGCGTCGATGTTGCCGCCGGTCAGAGGCAGCCCGACATTTCGCCCCCGGTACCGCTCCGGCTCGGCGACGACGGCAGCGAGCCCAACGGCGCCCGCGCCCTCGACCACCGTCTTCTCGATCGAAAGCAGCAGGACGACGGCGCGCTCGATCGCCGCCTCGCCAACGAGGACGACATCGTCTACGACACGGCGCGCGATCTCGACGTTGAGCGCCCCGGGCTCCTTCACCGCGATGCCTTCGGCCAGCGTGTCGCCGCCCGACGGCAGCGTCGTTCCCTTGAGGACATTGTAGAGCGAGGGGTAGAGCGCCGTTTCGACGCCGATGATCTCGATCGAAGGCTTCAAAGCCTTGGCGGCAATCCCCATGCCCGCGATCAATCCCCCGCCCCCGACCGGGACGACAAGAACGTCGAGGGCCGGGACCGCGTGCAGCATCTCGAGCGCGAGCGTGCCCTGACCGGCGACGACGAGGGGATCCTCGAATGGATGGATGAAGGTGAGGTTCTGCTCGCGGCAGTGCTCTCGCGCGAACTCCGCCGCCTCCTCGAGCGTCGCGCCGGTGAGGATGACGCTCGCGCCGAGCGCCTTGGTGTTCTCGGCTTTGACGGCCGGCGTCGTGGCCGGCATGACAATGGTCGCCGGGATGCCGAGCCGCGCAGCGTGGTAGGCGACCCCTTGCGCATGATTGCCGGCGGAGACGGCGAGCACGCCGCGGCGCCTCTCGTCGGGGCCGAGCGCCAGGATGCGGTTCAAGGCTCCGCGCTCCTTGAACGAGGCAGTGAACTGCAGGTTCTCGAACTTGAGCCAGATGTCGGCGCCGAGAAGCGCGGAAAGGGTCCGGCTCTCGGTGCACGCGGTCTTTTTCACCGCCCCCTCGATCGCGAGCGCCGCGCGCTCGATATCGCCGAGGCTCACCGATCCCCGCGCCGCCATCTGAGACATCCTGCTTGCTCCTTGCCCGGACGGGCCAAGGCCCGATCGAGCCATTAGCCCCGGCCGCCCGGCCGAGGCAATGGGCCCACGGTTCTGGTCGCGGCCAAAATATCCTAGAAGGGGTTCCCCCATAAGGATCGCACGGGAGAGTGGCAATGGCGAAGGTGGCATGGATCGGCCTCGGCGTGATGGGCTTTCCGATGGCGGGCCACGTCCTGGCCAAGGGCGTCTACGATGTCACGGTCTACAATCGCACCGCGTCCAAGGCCGAGGCCTGGACCCGCGCCATGGGCCGGGGGCGCATCGCCGCGACCCCGGGCGAAGCCGCAGAGGGAGCCGACTTCGTCATGACCTGCGTCGGCAACGACGCCGACCTGGCCGAGGTCACGCTGGGCGAGAGGGGCGCGCTCGCGGCCATGAAGCCGGGGGCCGTCCTCGTCGACCACACCACGGCTTCCGCCGCCATCGCGCGCGAGCTTCACGGCGCCGCGCGCGACAAAGGTCTCGGCTTCCTCGACGCGCCGGTTTCGGGCGGACAGGCCGGCGCCGAAAAGGGACTTCTGACCGTCATGGTCGGCGGCGACCCGGAGCCCTTCGCGCGCGCCGAGCCGGTGATGCAGAGCTACGCCCGCATGGTGCGCCTCATCGGCCCGGCGGGCTCGGGCCAGCTAACAAAGATGGTCAATCAGATCGCGATCGCGGGACTCCTGCAGGGTCTCGCCGAGGCGATCGCCTTCGCCGAGAAGGCGGGCCTCGACCTCGCCGCCGTCATGGAGACGATCTCCAAAGGGGCCGCGCAATCCTGGCAGATGGACAACCGCTGGAAGACGATGCACGAGCGGAAGTTCGATTTCGGCTTCGCCGTCGATTGGATGCGGAAGGATCTCAGGATCTGCCTCGAGGAGGCCGCTCTCAACGGCGCAACGATCCCGGTCGCGACCTTGGTCGACGGCTACTATGGCGACCTGCAGACGATGGGCGGCGGCCGCTGGGACACCTCGAGCCTCATTGCGCGGCTCGGCCCGCCGCGGCCGACGGAGGCGTGACGATGAAATCCTTTCGCAAGGAGCTGTGGTTCGAGGTGCCGGGGCGGCGCGCCTTCATCAACATTACGCCCGAGGTCGAGGCCTGCCTCGCCGAAAGCGGCGTCAAGGAGGGTCTCGTCCTCGTCAATGCCATGCACATCACGGCATCGGTGTTCATTAACGACGACGAGAAGGGCCTGCACCACGACTACGACGTGTGGCTCGAGCACCTCGCCCCCCATGAGCCCATCGACCGCTACCGGCATAATCACACGGGCGAGGACAACGCGGATGCCCACTTGAAGCGGCAGATCATGGGGCGCGAGGTCGTGGTCGCGGCAACCCGCGGCAAGCTCGATTTCGGCCCTTGGGAGCAGATCTTCTACGGCGAGTTCGACGGCCGGCGTCGCAAGCGCGTGCTCGTCAAAATTATTGGCGAATGACCAGCTAGGAGAGGCAGTGGGGAATAGGCAATAGGCAATCGGGCGTGATCCTTCCATTGCCTATTGCCCAATCTCTATTGCCCATTACCCATGAGGCCCGCGATGCCGATCACAGCCTTCTACGCCGCCCTCCTGGCCCTCTTGTTCATTCTTCTCTCGGTGCGCGTCATTGCCCAGCGCCGGGAGGCGCGCGTGGAGATCGGCCATGGCGACAGCTATCAGCTGTTGCGGCGCATGCGCGTCCACGCCAACTTCGCCGAGTACGTGCCCTTCGCGCTCCTCCTGATGGCGCTTGCCGAGAGCCTCAAGGCCCCTTCGCTTTTTCTGCATCTACTGGGACTGGCGCTCCTCGCCGGAAGGCTCATTCACGCCTACGGCCTGTCCCAGACGCCGCACATCTTGCGACTGCGCGTCCTCGGCATGATGCTGACGTTCACCGTCATCGGAATCGCCGCCGCCCTCGCCTTCCTGCTCGCCGGCGTGCAGCTCATCGTGTAACGGGTCGGCGATTTACCCTTTGGCTGCGCGAGGCTCCGCCGGCCTGCGCGCGAATTGGAGCGGCAGCGCCGTCGTGTGCTTGATCTCCTCCATGGCGAACGCCGACGAGACCTTCGCGATCTCGATCCGCGAGATGAGCTTTTTATAGAACTCGTCGTAGGCGGCGATGTCGGGCACGGCGACGCGCAGGAGATAATCGACCTCGCCCGACATCCGGTAGAATTCGACCACCTCGGAAAAGTCGGCGACGGCCGAGTGAAACTTCTCGAGCCACGCCAGGCTATGCTTGTCGGTCTTGATCGAGATGAACACCGTCACGCCGGCATTGACCTTTTCCGGATCGAGCACGGCCACGCGCCGGCGAATGACGCCGTTCTCCTCGAGCTTCTGGATGCGCCGCCAGCACGGGGTCGTCGAGAGGCCGACCTCCTTGCCGATGTCCGCGACCGGCCGCGTGCAGTCCTCCTGCAGGATCTGCAGGATCTTCACATCCATGTCGTCCAGCATCACCCGCCTCGAGCCTGGAATTCGTTTTCAACTTTTACCCGCAAATGTGAGCATCATTTTGCGATGTTCGCCAGTCAAGGAGATTCTGAGCATTTTTTTCTATTAACTGTCCCGAAGCCGCTTGTACGGGCCACCTGCCTAGGGCAGTCTCGCGCCGATTACTCAGTCTTCCCATCCATGAAGCCCATTACGTTCATCACGCCGGAATTCGCCGTAACGTCCGCTCTTGGCCCCGAGGACTTCGCGGCCGTGGCAGGGCTCGGCTTCCGCACCGTGATCAGCAACCGCCCGGACGGGGAGGAGCCAGGCCAGCCGTCGGGCGCCGAATGCGCCGCGTGCGCCGGCCGGCATGGTCTCGGCTATCGCCACGTCCCGGCAACCTCGCTCGACCTCTTCACCGATCCCGTCGTGGCGGCCATGGCGCAGGCGCTCGCCGAAGCCGAGGGGCCGATGCTCGCGCACTGCAAGTCCGGGCAGCGCTCCGCGATCGTCTGGGCTGCAGCGAGGGCTCGCAGCCGGCCCGTTGCCGAGGTCATGGACGCGCTCGAGGAGGCGGGGTTCGAGCTCGCCTTCCTCCGCGACGAACTCGACAGCCAGGCAGACCGGCTGCGCTGGATGTCGCCCGAGCGGCGAGAGGACGAGACCGTCTCTCTCCCGGAAGGCAGCCGGGCCGCCGCCTAATACGGCTGCGATCTACTCGCGGGCAAGGAGCCGCCGCACCTCGATCCTCAGCCGCGGCAAAAGCTCGTCCGAGAACCACGGGTTCGCCCGCAGCCAGGCGTTATTGCGCCACGACGGGTGAGGCAGCGGCAGGCATCGCGGCATGCCCGTTCGCGCAAGAATGCGCCGCCAGTCGCGAACCGTGTCGGTGAGGCTCGCGCCGGCGTCCGCTCCGAGATGCCACCGCTGGCCGTATTGGCCGACGAGCAGCAGGAGCTCGACTTGAGGCAGCCGCGCAAAGAGGCGTGCGCGCCAGGTCCTCGCGCATTCGCGCCGCGGCGGCAGGTCGCCGCCCTTGGCGTCGAGGCCCGGAAAGCAGAAGCCCATCGGCACGATCGCGATCCGCGCCGCATCGTAGAATTCCTCGGCAGAAACGCCCATCCACGCGCGAAGCCTCTCGCCCGAGGGATCGGAGAACGGCACGCCCGACGCGTGAACGCGGGTGCCCGGCGCCTGCCCGACGACGGCGAGCCTTGCGCTCGAGCTTACGCGCAGCACCGGACGCGGCTCGTGCGGGAGCGGCCGCCGGTCGGGGGCCTCGACACAAAGCCGGCAGGCGCGGATCTCAGCGACGAGCCGTACCAAGTCGGAATCGACCGGCGTGGAGCGGCTCTCGCATTCCAAGACAGGCTCTCCGCGACGTGCCCTCAATGCCGGGATAGCCGACCTCATGCGCTCACCCTCAAATGTCGAGCACCAGCCCGTCCTCGGCGAGCATGACGCGCGGGTCCTTCACCTCGGCGCGGTTGGCGAGCATCGTTTCGCCCATGTGCGTGAGAAGGATGCGCTTGGCGCCGAGCCGGTCGAGGTTCCTCTCGATCGTGCGCCAGTTCAAATGGTACCTCGCCTCGACGTCGAAGGCGAAGCATTCGGAGATGAAAAGGTCGGCGCCGGCAGCGGCGGGAATGAGGCTCTCGACCCATTCGGTGTCACCGGAGAACGCAACCACCTTGCCGTCGACCTCGATGCGAAGGGCATAGGGCGGCGCCCCAGACGGATGACAGACCTCGAACGGCGTTACGCGGATGCCATCAACGTCGAGCGTCTCCCGCTCGGCATACTCGATGAACAACAAATCGAAGGCGCGCACCGTGGCGGTCGAGGCCGGGAAGAGAGCCTCGGCGGTGGCGAGGAACCGCTGCTCGAGGCCCCTGGGCCCGGTGACGGTCAGCGGCACCTTCCTCTTCGCGACGTGGTTGGCGTGGATCAACCACCAGACGAGGCCGCCGAAATGATCGCCGTGAAGGTGCGTGACAAAGATGGTCGAGATACGTGTCGGATCGAGGCCCTGGCGTGCGAGGCCGATCAGGGTCGTCACGCCGCAATCGATCAGAAACGCCCCGTGCTCGTGCGCGACGTGGAAGCACGTCTGCAACCGGCCGCCTGCGCCGAAGGCATCGCTCGAGCCGATGACCGTGAGCCTCATGCGCTCCCCGAGTTAAATATTCCAAGAGCCTAGCATTCCTGCGCCCTAGGGCCACCGGCTGTTCCCCAGGGAACACGGGCTAGGCGGCGGCGCTCGGCCGCCTCGAGACGTCCGCATGCCAGCGGTCGAGATGGGTAAGGTCCTGCGGCCTCTCGAGCTTGGCCGGCTTCATGAAGTCGACCGCGACGAGCGCGGTAATGTCGGCAATTGAGAATTGTTCCCCGGCGATGAAACGGCTCCCAGCCAAGCGCTCATTTAGAAAACGCAATGATTCCATAACTTTCGGCTTGTTGGCCTCGCCCCACTCCGGCACCTGCGGCACCTCGTTTGCGGCCATTTTCGGGTGCAGGTGGCGAAAGACGGCGGCCACCTCGGCGAACAGCCCCAATTCGACGCGCCGCTGCCACATCTCGACCGTCGCCCGGCCCAGCGCACCGGTCCCGAACAGCGCAGGCGCCGGCTGAATCTCTTCGAAATACCGGCAGATGGCCACCGTCTCGGTCAGGCAGTGCCCGTCGTCGAGCACGAGCACCGGCACCCGCTGCAGAGGGTTAAACGCGGTAAACTCGGGGGATTTCAAGTCGCCGGCCAGGATGTCGCGATGCTCGAAGGCGATCTCGATACCCTTCTCGGCCAGGAAGATGCGCACCCGGCGCGGATTTGGCGCGCCTCTCGTCTCTATGATCTTCATGGGACCCGCACGCGGTGGCGCTGCGGGCCTCCACGCCCCGGCCTATCGTGTTGCATCTCCCCATTAAGCACGTTGGTAAACCCCTCCTTAGCAAATTCCAGTGAAATTACGAAGTCTTAGAGCAATTGGCTCCCGTCGGTTCGACACGGCCCACGGAGAGCCGATTGCGCTTTTCGCGAAGCGGCCGAGGCCGGCACCGTCATGGACAGCGTGCAAACCGATTCACCGGTCATGCTCAGGGCTCGCGACAGCGCGCGCAAGCGCGCACAGACGGAGCTCAAAGCGACCCGCGACCGCCTCGTGCACGGCGCGATGACGCCGGAGGTCGAGTACGAGCTGCTCGCGATGTTCGCGAGAAACGAGCTCAGCGCCGCGGTCACGATCTGGGCGCTGTCGGCGATCTTCGCGCTTGCCTCGATGTTCTGGGCCCCGTGGTTCGAAGGGTGCCTCTGGCTGCTTCTCGTCATCGTCTCGAAGGTGCTTCTCCTCGAGCTCTGCCGGCGCTTCGTCGCGAGCGACCGCGCCGAAATCGATGTCGCCGTCTGGCGCCGCCGCTTCATTCTGGCCGAGCTGCTCAATGGCGTGACGTGGGCCGGCTTCGCTCTCGTCGGCGCCGGCAGCGAGTACGCCGTGACGAGCGGGGCGCTCTTCACGTCCCATGTGTTTATCTTCGCCGCGCTCATCGTCCTGCTCGCGATCCGCACGACGTTTGCCTCCCTGGTCATGGGCCTCCTCTATGCAGGCACGATTCCCATGACGGTGGCCGTGGTCGGGCGCCTCGTCGCCTTGAACGAGCCCTTCTACTTCGCGCTGGCCTCGATGGCGATCGGCGTGCACCTCTACTTCATCTTCATCGCCAGAGGCCTGCAGTCGAATGCACTCGCCATGCTCGACCTGCGCGTTCAGAAGGACCTCCTCATCGCCGAGCTCGAGGAGCAGCAGCTCATCTCGGACGAGGCGCGCCGGCGCGCGGAAGCAGCGAGCATGGCCAAGTCGCGATTCCTCGCCACCATGAGCCACGAGCTGAGGACGCCCCTCAACGCCATCATGGGCTTCTCCGAGGTCATGAAGGACGAGATCCTGGGGCCGCACGCCAATCCCGTCTATCGCGACTACGCCGCCGATATCTACGAGAGCGGCCGCCATCTACTCGAGCTAATCAACGAGATTCTCGACCTCTCGCGCATCGAGGCCGAGCGCTACGAGCTGCACGAGGAGCGCCTCCACCTAGCCGAAGTCATCGAGGAGTGCCATCGGCTCCTCAAGCTGCGCGCCGAAAACAAGGGTCTCGACATCGTCGTCAAGGTGTCCCCCGATCTGCCGCAAGTGTGGGTTGATCCGCGCGCCATGCGCCAGATCTGCCTCAATCTCCTGTCGAACGCGCTGAAATTCACGCCAAGCGGCGGGCGCGTCACCGTCACGCTCGCGCCGTCGCCGGACGGCGGACAGTTCCTTTCAGTACGCGATACGGGCCCCGGAATCCCGAAGGAGGAAATCCCGAAGGTGATGCAGGCGTTCGGCCAGGGCTCGCTCGCCCATGAGACGGCGGAAGGCGGTACCGGCCTCGGGCTTCCGATCGTGAAGAGCCTCATCGAGCTTCACGGGGGCAGCTTCGAGCTGCGCTCCGAGCTCGGGCGCGGAACCGAAGTCATCATGGTCGTGCCGCGCCAGCGCGTGCTCGCGACGGTGGCTCCGCTGCAGCCGCTCGGCGAGGAGCGTCACCGCGCCCCCGAAGGGGAGCCCCACCGCAGACAGCGCGAGCCGCGCCTGCGCCCGCAGGCAGGGGCAACCGGCATCGGCGGCCGTGCCCGCGAGGCAACGCTGACACAGACCTAGCCGCAGAAGGCGCCCACGACGGCCAGCGCCATTGTGCTCGTCGTCGCCGTTCCTTAGATTTCACGATGCGTTACAACCGCTGCCGGTCCGCTGTCCCATGGAAACCCCCTGCGTCGACATCTGCGTGATGAACCCCGAAACCGGGCTCTGCGAGGGGTGCGGGCGCACGATCGCCGAGATTGCCGGCTGGGCCTCGCTCACCTCGGCGGAACGCCGCCGTATCATGGACGAGCTCGGCGAGCGCCGTCTCGCCGTCGCTTCGAGGTAGTCGCATGCTGGCCTGGCTCATGCTGCTGCTGGGCGCCCTCATCGCGCTCTTCTACGTACTTTCGGGAGGCGGCGCGGCGCTGACGGGCCTCAGCGGAGACGACATCGCCTATCTGATCGGCGGCGTGGCGCTGGTGGCGCTTTATGTGTTCTTCCTGTCGGGCGACTACCGCGGCCGCGCGTTCGAGGCACTGCGGCATGCTTCGGTTTGGCTCGGGCTCGGGTTGGCGCTCATCATCGGCTATAGCTATCGCGGCGAACTCACCGAGGTCGCCTATCGTGTCGTGGGCGAGGTCGCTCCCGCCGGGCAAGGCATCGCCGTCGACAGCCGCGAAGCGGGCGAACGCGCCGTCCGCCTGAGGCGGCAGGACGGCGGCCATTTCGTCGCGCGCGCGACAGTCAACGGCGTCGGCCTCAGCATGCTCGTCGATACGGGAGCCTCGACGGTGGTCCTCAAGCCGGCCGACGCCGAGCGGGCCGGCATCGACACCTCCTCGCTCTCCTATGGCGTGCCGGTCTCGACCGCCAACGGAACCACATATGCCGCGCCGGTACGCTTGAAGTCGGTCGCGATCGGGCAGATCGAGCTTCACGATGTCGAGGCTCTCGTCGCGCAGCCCGGGAATCTCAAAGAGAACCTGCTCGGTATGAGTTTCTTAAGACGTTTGCGCTCGTATGAGTTTTCAGGAGATTTCCTCACGCTTCGCGGTTGAGGAACGGCGCGTGCACGTCTTTGCAGGGCTCCTCCCCATGACCATCTCGAGCGGAACCAGGGCCGTCGTGGGCGAGGCTCTGAGCTGGCTCGCCGCCGCCGCGATTTGTGTCGCGGGTTTCGTCTACTACTCCGACTTCAAGGCCGTAACCCTGAGGTCGCTCGGATACGCGGAGCCCCGGGCGGCCGAGGCGAGCGCCCCGGCGACGAGATCGCACGGCGTGGTCGAGATCAGGGCCGGCGAGAGCGGGCATTTTCACGCCGAGGCGGAGATCAACGGACGCTCCATCCCCGTTCTCGTCGATACCGGCGCGACGATGCTCGCCCTCACCTACGAGGACGCCGAGACCGCCGGAATCCTGCTTCGCGCCTCGGACTTCACGCAGAGCGTCGCGACCGCGAACGGGATCGCCCGCGTCGCCCCGGTCACGGTGGATCGCGTGTCGATCGGCGATATCACCGTGCGCGCGGTTGCCGCCTCGGTCTCGGAGCCTGGGCGGCTCAAGATGACGCTCCTCGGCATGAGCTTTCTCGGCCGCCTCGAGCGCGTCGACATGCGCGCGGGCGTTCTGCTGCTCCAGGACTAGCCGAGCCTGCGGCGTGAAACCACGTTGGCCAATCCAGCGTTGGCGTGGGCATGCCTTTGCCATAGGCTCCGCCTCACCAATCGAGAGGGTCACCGCATGTTTCCCGCCCCGCGCGCCGACTTGAAGCCCAACACCGCGGCCTTCGAGCAGCTTCCCCTCGTCAAACCTACCGGTTTTCGCGAGTACGATGCGCGCTGGCTCTACCCCAACGAGATCAATCTCATGGGCCTCACCGCGGTGGGTCTCGGGCTGGCGACGCTGTTCGACCGGCGCGGGGTCGCCAAGCGCGTCGTCGTCGGCCACGACTTCCGCTCTTACTCGGCCGCCGTGAAGCAGGCGCTGATCAACGGCCTCCTCGCCGGCGGCGCGGAGGTCCACGACATCGGCCTCGCCCTCTCTCCCATGGCCTACTTCGCGCAATTCGCTCTCGACGTCGAGGGCGTAGCCATGGTCACCGCATCCCACAACGACAACGGCTGGACCGGCATCAAGATGGGCCTCGAACGGCCGCTCACGTTCGGACCCGACGAGATGACGGCATTGAAGGAGATCGTCCTCTCGGGCGCTTACGAGGGGCGCGGCGGCGGGCGCTATCTCTTCGTGCCCGACATGGCCGAGCGCTACATGGCGGCACTCACCGATCGGCCGAAGCTCAAGCGCCGGCTCAAGGTCGTGGCTGCGTGCGGCAACGGCACGGCCGGCGCATTCGCGCCCAAAGTTCTCGAGGCCATCGGCTGCGAGGTGGTGCCGCTCGACACCGAGCTCGACTACACGTTCCCCCGTTACAATCCCAATCCCGAGGACATGAAGATGCTGCACGCTATCGCCGAGGCGGTGGTGAAGCACAAGGCCGACGTGGGACTCGGCTTCGACGGCGACGGCGACCGCTGCGGCATCGTCGACAACGAGGGAGAGGAAATCTTCGCCGACAAGGTCGGCGTCATGCTGGCGCGCGATATCTCTTCGCTTCACCCCCACGCCAAGTTCGTCGTCGACGTGAAGTCGACGGGCCTCTTCATGACCGACCCCGTGCTCGCCGCCAACGGAGCGACGACGACCTATTGGAAGACGGGCCACTCCTACATCAAGCGCTTCAGCCACGAGACCAAGGCGCTCGTCGGCTTCGAGAAGTCCGGCCACTTCTTCTTCAGCCCGCCGCTCGGGCGCGGCTACGACGACGGCCTCGTCTCCGCGCTCGCCGTCTGCGACATGCTCGACCGCAATCCCGGGCGCACCATGGCGGAGTTGAAGAACGCGTTGCCCAAGACCTGGCAGTCGCCGACGATGTCGCCGCACTGCGACGACGAGAAGAAGTATGGGGTCGTCGAGCGCGTGGTCGAGCACTACACGCGCGCTGCGGCCAACGGCGCCAAGATCGCCGGCCAGCCGATCCGCGATCTCATCACGGTGAACGGGGTCCGCGTCGTGCTCGACGACGGCACATGGGGGCTCGTGCGCGCGTCCTCCAACAAGCCGGAGCTCGTGGTGGTCGTCGAGAGCCCGACCTCGGAAGCGAACATGAAGGCGATCTTCGCCGACATCGATCGCGTGCTCTCACGCCATCCCGAAGTCGGGGCCTACAATCAGAAGATCGTGGCTTAGTCCTCGTCGCTCGCAGCGCCGCGGTGATTGCGCTGAAATGCCGTGCTGCCGTTGTAGCCGCGGTAACCGTAGCGGTAACGGGGCGAGTAATCCTCGTAATAGTCATCGTCGTAATAGTACGTGGGATAGCCGCCATAGTAGTAGGGGCCACCGTAGTAGTAGGGCTCCCGATAGCTGTTGATGATGGCTGCGCCGGCGAGACCGAGCGCCAGGCCGGCAGCAAAGCGCCCGCCTTTGCGCGCCTCCGCCTCCGGCGAGCCAGCCACGATCAGCGCGAGCGCCATCAGCGAAGCGGCCGCCGCGGCGCAAAGGTTCCTCAACGTCATCTCACTCTCCAACTGCAGAGCTTCCCGAGTCCAACTTCCCCGCGCGTGCGATGGTTCCATGCTAGCTGACGAGGCTGATGAAAAGCCGGAGCGCGACCACCGCCAGAAAAGCAGCAAAAGCGAGCTCGAGCTTGCGTTTCGAGATGCGATGGGCCGCTGCGACGCCATAGGGCGCCGCAAGCACGCTCGCCGGTATGACGATCGCCGCAGCAAGAACGTGCACGTAGCCGAGCGCGAGCGGCGGCAGGTCGGGCGCGTTCCAGCCGGCCCAGACATAGCCCAACACTCCGGGCAGCGCGATCATCGGCCCGAACCCTGCCGACGTCGCAACGGCGTTCAGGATCGGCCGTCCATAGAGCGTGAGAAGCGCCACGAAGAACATGCCGCCGCCGATGCTCATGAGCGTCGAGATGAGGCCGATCGCGAACGCCGCGGCCTCGAGCCCCCAGCCCTGCGGAAGCTCTTCTCCCAGACGCCAGTCGTCGCGACCGAGCGCCATCTTGATAGAGAGAGCGCCGGCGAACACGATCCACACCCACTTGAGCGCCGTTCCGCTTGCCACCGAGGCCAGCACACTGCCGACCAGAACTCCGCCGACGACCCACGGCCCCAGCCGCTTGAGCAGGCCCGTGTCGACGGCGCCCGTGGCGAGGTGCTTGCGGTACGAGCGGTAGGCGGTCGGCACCATGACCGCGAACGACGTGCCGAGCACCATGTGCATCAGCACGCTCTCCTCGACCCCCAGCGCCGAGAACGCCTCGTAGAGGAATGGAACGAGGACCCCGCCGCCGCCGATGCCGAAAAGGCCCGCGAGGTAGCCGGTCACAGCCCCGCCGATGAGCAGGACCGCAGCCATGAGGGCGACCTCGCCCGCCGACATCCCTAGGATCATGGAGAACCGCCCCTTTAGGCCGCCTTCTCCTCGCAGGCGTCCGCGCCCTCGCCCCGCACAATGACGATGGCATCGCGGAGCACGTCGAGGCTCGCGTCGGGGCCGACCGCCAGCTCGCTCAGGTGCCGACGGAAACGGCGCGCGCGCGGCTGGCCGTGATAGAGGCCGAGGATGTGGCGCGTGATGTTGTTGAGGCGGCCGCCGCGTGCCATGTGGGCCGCGGCATACGTCGCGAGCTCCTCGAGCACCTCCTCGCGCGACGGCACGGGCTTTAGCGCGCCGAAGAATTCCCGGTCGACGCCCGCCAGAATGTAGGGGTCCTGGTAGGCCGCGCGCCCGAGCATCACGCCGTCGACATGCCGAAGCTGATCTCTTGCCTCCTCGAGGCTCGTCAAGCCGCCATTGACTACGATTGTGAGGCCGGGTCTTGCGGCCTTGAGCCGATGCACGCGCGCGTAGTCGAGCGGAGGCACCTCACGGTTCTCCTTCGGCGACAGGCCCTTGAGCCAGGCCTTGCGCGCGTGGACGATGAAGACCGCGCACCCCGCGTCCGCCACCGTTCCTATGAAGCGGTCGAGCGATGCCTCGGCGTCCTGGTCGTCGATGCCGATGCGGCACTTGACGGTGACTGGAACCGGCACGCGCGCCCGCATTGCCGCGACGCAGGAGGCGACGAGGTCCGGCTCCGCCATGAGACAGGCACCGAAACGGCCCTCCTGCACCCGGTCCGACGGGCAGCCGATATTGAGATTGATCTCGTCGTAGCCGAGCGATGCTCCGATGGCCGCGGCCGCGGCGAGCTTCGCGGGATCCGAGCCGCCGAGCTGAAGGGCGATTGGATGCTCGACGGCCGAGAAGCCGAGAAGCCGCTCGCGGTCGCCATGGAGCACCGCGTCAGCCGTGACCATCTCGGTGTAGAGGCGGGCATGGCGCGTGAGAAGGCGATGGAAGACGCGGCAATGCCGGTCGGTCCATTCCATCATCGGGGCCACGCAGAATCTATGGTGCTGCAATTGCACGAATTCTTCCTATCTTTAAGGGAATCTACTGGTCCAAGACGCAGGCGAAGATAAGGGGCGCCACGATCGCTGCGTCGGACTCGATAACGTACTTCGGCGTTGCTGCCGAGAGCTTGCCCCAGGTGATCTTCTCGTTCGGAACGGCTCCCGAGTAGGACCCATAGCTCGTGGTCGAGTCGCTGATCTGGCAGAAATAACCCCAACGCGGGATATCGCAAATCTGCAGGTCTTGCTCGAGCATGGGCACGACACAGATGGGGAAATCCCCGGCGATGCCGCCCCCGATCTGGAAGAACCCGATGGAATGGGTCCGGCACGTTGCCTGGTACCAGCGGGCGAGCTCTACCATGTACTCGATGCCGGTGCGGACCGTGTGAACATTCTTGATTTCGCCGCTGATGACGTGGCTGGCGAATATGTTGCCAAGCGTCGAGTCCTCCCAGCCGGGAACGATGACCGGCAGATTCTTCTCCGCTGCAGCCAGCAGCCAGCTGTCCTTAGGGTCAATCTGGTAGTGCTTTTTGAGTTTGCCGGCGAGCAGCATCCGGTAGAGGAATTCGTGCGGGAAGCAAGCCTCGCCCTTCCGGTCGGCGGCGACCCAGTCCTCGAGCACGAACTTTTCCAGGCGCCGGATGGCCTCTTCCTCGGGGATGCAGGTGTCGGTGACGCGGTTGAGGTGTCGGGCCAGGAGCTTCTCCTCATCCGCGGCGCTGAGTTCGCGGTAGTGCGGGATGCGCACGTAGTGATCGTGCGCCACCAGGTTGAAGACGTCCTCCTCCAGGTTGGCGCCCGTGCAGCAGATGGCGTGAACCTTCCCCTTGCGGATCATCTCGGCGAGCGACAGTCCGAGCTCGGCCGTGCTCATGGCCCCAGCCAGCGTGACGAGCATCTGGCCGCCCTTGTCGAGGTGGCGCACATAGCCATCGGCCGCGTCGACCAGCGCCGCGGCGTTGAAGTGCCGGTAGTGATGATGAATGAATTCGCTGATCTTGCCCATCGACGATCTCTCCCGACGTTAGCCTGCCGCGGCCGGAGCGGAGCGTAGGGCAGACCGGATGCAGGCCGCAAGTTGACTAGAAGACCAACCACCTTCCCAGCTTCGCCGAACGATCAGCCCTTGATGGCATGCCAAGCGTGCCGGCAGGCGCAAGCTTGCTCGAAGCATTGGATTCGGCTCGACACGACACTGCGGCGCGCCCAGGCAGCGCACTGAGCAGTTGTCGAATTCACCCTGTGCCGGCCGCCGGCAGGGCGCCTTCATGGCCCTTAGCGGATGCGGCGTCCAGCAATTTCGTTGATCCGCGATGGCAGTGACAAATGCCATAGCCCCCGCTCGCTCGCTCTTTCATGATCCGTGATCGCATCGAGGTGGGAAGGAAGCCCGGCCATGAACTCGAAGAACATTGACTCGTATTATCTCGCGGACTCGACCGTCGCAGTCCCCCTAGCGGTGCCAGCGGAGCAGCGAGAAGCATTCATCGGCGGAGGTCGGTCATGAAGATCGGATACCTCGGCGCATTTCTCTTGCTGCCGAATTTTCAACCCGGGCTCTTCGCGCTGTGGCGACCTGCGCAGCGCGAACTCCCTCGAGAAGCGCCTCTCAATAACATCGAGCGAGCTCGTCGCCAGTTCGTGAAAGGAGCGGCCAAGTCGTCTCCGAGACCGGCGATCGCGAGCCCCAACCAAGAGAGCTTTGATCATGCACAGCCATTCAATGGCCCTCGAGGCGGAAGGCTTTGACCGCGAGGGACCCCTTCCGAAGCGGCGCAATCGGCATTGTGCACAAGTTGTGGAGGGACATCTTGCGCTATCGCGCCCAGCCCGCGCTCGCGACGCAACTGCATTCCCTTGATGATCGTACGCTCGCGGACATCGGGCTCGATCGCGGCCAAATCGACTCGGTCGCGTTTGGCAGGAACCGGCCATAGGGGCCAGCTTCAGATCTGAGAGTTGAACATGAGTAAGCCAATAGCCATCCGGCGCGCCACCTCGGCTGATTGCGGTCGACTGTTAGGGATCCAGAGCACCGCAATTCATAAGTTCGCTGCGGACCACTACGATGCCGCCGTCATCGATGCGATCATCGATGCGACCATCGGCAACTCCGGTCCGATGCTGGACGAGATGATCGCACGCGAGCATTGCTTTATCGCCGACTGCGGTGGCGAGCTTGTTGGCTGGGGAGGTTGGACCCCCCACACGTCTGCGCGCGCCTGGCTCACATCCAAACTTTGCTACCCGCCACCCGACGCCGAAACAAGATCGCTCTACGTCGATCCGGCATGGTTGAGACGGGGATTTGGTCGGCGGCTCTTGACCGCGATCGAGGACGACATGGCCGCCAGCGGTTACCGGCAAGCTAGCGTCTTCGCCACTATGAGCTCAATCGCGTTCTTCAGGCGGCTCGGCTACGGCGCGGACGCTGTCGGCGAAGCGAAGCTCTCCTGTGAGGCCACCTCTTCGCGGGCTCGATATGAGGAAGGCGTTGGAGCCGTCGCCGGCCGGGCGAAAACTTGCGCGATAAGGGTGGCATCCTGGTTCTTCACCTGGGTTTCAATTTCTCTTGCGCGCTTCGGCGGCAGAAAACCCCATACTCATTGAAAAGTCAGCCATTTTCACGCCTACCGGCAGTTAAGTTGTAGAGCCCGCATCAAAAAAGCGCAGGCCAGTCCCGTTCGGAGGCCAGACAGGGGGCCAAACCAGGACAAAAAACTACCGCGTGGCAAGGACCCCACCCAAAGGATTGGTCACGCCCACTGGACCCGCTTCTCTAACGCGTGGGGACACGCAATCTCAAATGACGCTGGGCACCTTAGCGGCCCTAAGTTGTACCTGCGATACAGGCTCAATGAGAGATACGCGCCGCCACCAAGGTGAGATTGACCGTTGCTGTCGGGTCGACCTCGGCAGTCGGCCAATGTCCGTACCCAGTCTGCTGCTCCCTCGAAACTCGCCGTGAGAGTGGGCATACGACTGCGTCAGGGTCGGGCCAATGCTGTTCTCTAATTCCGGGACTAGGTGTCAAGCTCTCCGCGATCATCCTTGCCGGGTCCAGGGTTCTCTCCGCGGTAGGGACGTACCCTCCGCATGATGGCGTAAGATGACGCTGGCGGATCAATGTTGATAGCGCGGTCACCTTTGCGGGTGCACGCAAAACATCGAACGAACTCGCCATCGCCTTCGTCCCGGCAGGGACGTCTTCTCCCGCAATCAGGCGGGAACTCGGTGGTTTGTGTTACGCTGGTTGGGCGGCGGCCTCCTTTGATGACCAGTTGAAGTCCGTGCCGTCGATCCACATGCGGTGCAGGATGACGGCGAGCTTTCGCGCGACCGCGACCTTGGACTTGCGGAGCCCGCTTCGCTTGGCGATCCGGAGGCCCCACGCCTTGAGTGCCGACCATTTGGCGATTCGTGTCAGCAGCACGTTGGCGGCTTCGTATGAATTAGCATCGCAAAATCGCGTCGCCGCATTTCGAGATGCGCCCCGTGAGTCAATCTCGCCGGATGCGTAGCGCCGCGTCGTCAATCCGACATAGGCGCCGACGCTTCGTGATTTGCGGAAGCGTGTTGGGTCGCTCCTTCAGATCCAGGCTACGATTGAGAGGATTATGAAGAATGGTGCGCTGGGGCGCTGTGGTTTTTCCACACCGGGTTTTGGGTTAACGAAAAAGCGGATGTCTCGGCGACGACTGCTGCTTCCGAAGCCGAACAATTCCTCCCCTAGGGCGAACATCCCTTGGGTTCGACCCGTACTTCCGATGAGGGCCTACAAGACGTGTTTGCTTGGACATCAGCTGACAGGACGACGAGCGAGATGGCGATCACTGCCAGCGCGAGAGCGTCGAGGATCGCGAACGGCTTCAGAAGCCACGCTGGCACCGTCCGGTGCTTGGGCACGACCTTGATCAGCCAGCTCACGCCAAGCAGCACCCACCCCAGCATGAAGCCGACTGCGGCCAGTGCCTCGGTTTCACTCGCCCCACCCTCCCGGATGATCCCGAGCAGGACGAGGAGCCCCACGCCGACGTAGAGGAAATAGTACGCCAGTGGCCGCAGGGTCTTGATGGCACCGGCGCGATCCTCTAGCCACTGCTGCCGCACGGTCGGCAACTGTGTGGCGATCACCGCGATAACTAGCGCAAGCTGGCTGATGGTCGCCCAGTCCATCTTGGCACTCGACGCGCGTTTGCGCGGCCCTAGCCCTCTATTCCGCAATTGGGAAACTCTAATCTCACGACAACGCGAAGCAAAAATCTCGGAGCGCTGATATTACTCCTGCGACGGAGGGGCGGCCACGGAGGATCCCATGACGTCTCTGAGCTTCACCATCAATTCGAAAGCGCACCGCGCGCTCGCGACCATCGCGATTTTGGCGTTCATCTCTGCCGCTTCCGCACTCGCCGCGGACCGCGTCGTGCACGTCTACAACTGGTCGGACTACATCGACCAGTAGGTGCTCGAGGACTTCACCAAGGAGACCGGCATCCGGGTCGTCTACGACGTCTTCGACAGCAACGAGGTGCTCGAGACCAAACTGCTCGCGGGCAGCTCCGGCTACGACTCGTCGTGCCGTCGGGCTACGTTCCTCAACCGGCAGATCAAGGCCGGCGTGTTCCAGCAGCTCGACCAGTCGAAGATTCCAAACCTGGAACATGTCGGCCCCGAAGATGGAGAAGCGCCGGCCGTCGACGATCCCGGCAACGCGTATTCCATCATCTACATGTGGGGGACGACCGGCCATTGGCTTCAACGTCGCCAAGATCAAGGAGCGCCTGGCCGACGCGCCCGACCGACTCCTGGGAGCTCGTGTTCGAACCCGAATCATCTCGAAGTTCACCGATTGCGGGATCATGTGCTCGACTCGGCGGACGACATCATGCCCGCGCGCTGAGCTTATCGGGGATGATCCCGACAGCACCGATCCGACGATATCGCGAAGGGGCCGCGCTGTTGGAGAGCATCCGCCCCTACGTTCAGCAAGTTCCACGTCGGAGATACATCAATGCGCTCGCCAACGGCGACATCTGCCTCGCGATCGGTTACTCGGGCGACGCCGGCAGGCGCGCAACTTCGCCGAGGAAGCCAAGAACGGGCCTGATCATCGTCTTTCGATCCCCAAGGAAGGGGCGCAGATGTGGTTTGACAGATGGCGATCCCGGCCGACGCCAAGAACGTCGAGGAGGCGCACGCCTTCCTCAACTACATCATGAAGCCGGAAGTGGCTGCCAAAGCTTCAAATTACCTCAACTATGCGAGCGGCAATCTCGCGTCCCAGGCATTTTTGGACGAAGGCATCAAGGGCGACACGTCGATCTATCCTGACGCGGCGACGATGGACCGGCTCTACGTCGTAAAGCCCTATGATGCGAAGACGCAGCGCACCGTGACGCGGGCGTGGACAAAGATCGTCACCGGCAAATAGACCCGACGGGGACCGATTGTCCCCAGGCCTGCGCGCTTGTTATAGTTGGCGATGCATGGTCCTCCTCATCGTGCGGGATCTTCTGTTCGGATGTTCTCGCATTGAACAGTTTCTTGAGGCTGGCGAAAAGATCCCGAGACGGGTTCTTGCAGGCCGATTGCGCAGTTTCGAAAGGGCAGGCGTGGCGCGCAAAATACGCAGTCCCGACCGGCCAACGGATCACACCTACCGGCTTACGGAAATGGGACTAACCCTCAGCCCAACGATCGTTGCACTCGTCAAATGGAGTCGCGCCAACATTCGGGGGACCCGACCTTCTGAGTTTGGGTGAATGACCTCGATCGATATCGTCGCCGCGAGGCGGACCGTCGCAGTGGGTCGAATTAATGCAAGGTACCTTTTGCGAACGAGCAGCCTGAGCCCGCAGCTAAGGTCTCCCCCAAACGTCTAGGCACAGGCAGTCGAACATCCGCTGCCGGCTGGCCGACAGTGATTTGCTCCCGGCAACCGCGTGCCTTCTGCCAGCCTGACCTTCCACCGTATTCTGTTCCCGGCAACGGCGTACCTTCTGCTAGCATTACCTTGGCAAAGTGAAGGAGGCTCAAATCCATGGCTAAATCCATCGGCAAGGGCAAGAAGCTCGACTTGATCGTGTCGGACGTCGCAACCATCAAAAGCCAGTTGAAGAAGCTGGTTAAGCAACAGGTGGAGCTGGCCGAAGAGATCGCCAAGCTCGCGCGCAGCCTATCCAGCCGGAAAACGGTGAAGGCTGTGACACCCCGCGTCTCGAGCGACAATCCGACGAAAAAGAAGCAAGCGTCGACGCGCCGGGTCGTGATGCAGACCTCTGATGCGGCACGGTCTGCGGGCGGCGAGGTTCGCAGTGACGCCCTTCAGCCGTAGAGATTTGCGGCGCCCTCCCTGAGCAAAGACCTGGCCCCGCCGGACGGGTCGCAATGTTGACTCGCAGCGAAGGCACCGCCGGCCGCTCCAATTCCACCACGGTCCCCAGCAGCGCCAATGGCATCTCTCGCATGCAATTTTCCGCGGGCCACGCGTCCTGCGCCGTCGCCTCGGGCGGTGTCGAGATCGGCGGCAGCGCCAGTCAAACCTACTTGCCTGCGCCTGCCGCAGCATTCTCCGCGCGAATTCGCATCACCGCGAGCGTAATGTGCTCTTGCAGCTTGGCCTTGTACCGGAGGTGAACCAGCTTCTGGTGCAACCTCGACCCCTCACCCCGCTTGCCCTCGCCCGACCACGAAATCTCGCGTTCGAAGTCGCCTCTTTGCATGCGCTCTGGCGCAGCCTGCAGGTTGTTCCCCGCTTCCGATGCGCTCAGAATCATTCTCGCGTTCATCCCCGACTTGCCCTCTCAATCAACGTAGCGGCCGCCGCTTCTTCAAGCGCACACCGGGCCCGTATTTGTCATCCTGATCGATAAACACAATCCCCTCCGCCTCGAGGGCCCTATGAATGCGCTGCAGTGTGTCCACCATTACCCGAAGTTCGTCGGTACTGCCCTCGATTCGCCTAACTGTAGCGACCCCGATCTTTGCGTGTCGCGCCAGCTCAATTTGGCTCATATCAAGGAGGGCACGTGCCGCCCGTATCTGTGCAGGCTCGATCATTCGAACCACTAATTATGCTTGACGAAATTTCATCTGCGTGATAGTTTTTCGCTCGTGTAACATCGTTTTGCGATCACACGAGATGAACAACGGTGCTAGGCCCCAGATCCAAATAGAAGTCTTGCGGTACTCCGCGTTCCGCGCGCGGCTTCTGGCAGAATTGCCGGACCTCGACGAGGACACCCTCGCCGACACGCTCGAGGGAATCACTGACCTCCGGGAAATGCTAGCCGAGCTCGTCCGCTCGGCACTAGAGGATGAAGCCCTCGCCGGCGCTCTCTCCACACGTCTTTCCGACATGAAGGCCCGTCTCGAGCGGCTCGAGGCCCGCGCCAAGCGCAAGCGCCAGCTCGCGCTCGAGGCGATGACCGAGGCGGAGATCAAGAAGATCGAGGAGGCCGACTTCACCGCCTCGCTGCGCCAAGGCGCCCCGACGCTCGAGGTCGTGGCCGAGGACAAGATCCCGGTCAGCCTATTGGAAGCCGCAGCCAGCAAAGCTCGACCGCCAAGGCCTGCTCGCGGCGCTGAAAAACGGCGTCGACATCGACGGCGTGGCCTTGGCCGCGCCAACCCTGCAACTCAGTGTGAGGACCAAGTGAAATGGCGTTCACCGAACAGCAGAGTCAAGCGTTAAAGGCCAAGCTCAACTACCGGCACGTGAAGACCAGGGCCAGCAACGGGGCGACGATTGCCTACGTCGAAGGTTGGCATGTCATTGCCGAGGCCAATCGCATCTTTGGCTATGACGCCTGGGACCGGCCGACCCTGTCGCCCCAGCTGCATCTGGAGCGAGCTGCTGCGCGGACAGCTCATCTGCTGTTACTCGACCAAGGTCCGCATCACGGTGCGCGCTGGCGGAACGGTGACGGTGCGCGAAGGGATCGGCACCGGGATCGGCCGCTCGTCGTCACCCGAGGTCGCGCACGAGATCGCTCTCAAGGCGGCCGAGACCGATGCCACCAAGCGGGCCCTCGCCACCTTTGGCAATTCGTTTGGGCTCGCGCTCTACGACAAGGATCAAAGCCAGGTCACGCGCCGGTCGAAACGACGAGCTGCTCTCTAAATCTTCGCCACCCTCGTCGGAGTCCAACTCTCAAGTGCTGGTGCTTCGTCTCGGCGACGGTCGCGAGGATCACTTCTCCGATACAGACGAGTTTATGGAGGCTGTGCGAAGCGCCATCGCCGCTGCGTCCACCCTTGACGATCTCTACGCCTTCTGGGAGGCGAACCTCGCGAGCCTTCGTGCCTTGCGCCGACTGACGAAGGACCAGCCCGATGAGCCGGTCGCAGGCATCGTCTTCGCCCTGAAGAACAAGGCCCGTGAGTTGGGAAACGTCTCCGCGACCCAACGGGGAGAGAAAGGCGGCGAACGAGTCGCCACCACCAGGCCCACCCCAGCCCTGCGCCTGGCGTTCCCCAAGGAGCGCCGTCTTCGCGATAAAGCCCATCTCGAGTTTGTCGCTTCGCAACCGTGTCTTGTGTGCGGGCGCCGGCCGTCGCACGCCCACCATCTGCGCTTTGCCCAACCGCGTGCCATGGGCCTCAAGGTGTCCGACGAGTTCACCGTTCCGCTCTGCAATACGCACCATGACACGGTTCACAAGACGGGAGACGAGCGCGCCTGGTGGGCCCGCCATGGCGTGCTCGAACCGTTGAAGAGCGCGGAGAAGCTTTGGGCGGCGTCTCATGCCTTAGACGCACCGCAACCGTTGGCACCCGGATCCGGCAGCACCGAAGAGAGCCCGGCGGACTTCGGTGGTGAGGAGATTCGACCTTAGGGCCGAACGCGGCCCCGCGCCGTTCCCGCGCGGTTGCACCACGATGTCCCCTGTTAGCACCTATCGGACGGATTGAGCGTGTTCGTGTCGGGCGAACAGTCGCGACCGGAAGCGACTTTCCCCCTCGCTGATTGAACAAGTGATTGCGCTTGCCATTTTCCTAGTTCCTGCGGAGGTGCTAGCGGTGGCGGCTTACCTCGCGTTCAGGAGTAGCACCCTGCGTTGCCCAAATCGCAGTCCGCATGAGAACGAAGTAGTATCGGCCAGCAAGTCTCCACCGTTCACGTATTCTGTTGCGAGGGGCGCGCGCACCAGCGCAATTGCTGGCGATTGCCGAGTCTCGCTTGCCGTAGACCACATGGTTGACGTGTGAAGAATGGCTAGCCATCCGCTACCTTCGCCAGAGGTCTCGATCATGTGGGGAAGGGCGGCCGACACCGTCGGTAGGTGCTGTTGTCGCGATAGGCGAGCGCGCTTCGTCACTCTGATCCTAGCCCTTTTGCACGACGTGCGGCGTTGCGCTCTCGCTTGGCCGCCTTCGCCTCGCGCTTCAAGGCGTTCCGCGCCTTGCGCTGCCTCGCCTGGATGCGCTTGCGGCGCTGATCGGTCATGGTGGGCATGGGTGTCGTCTTCTCGGGTGATAATCAAGCGGGCCCAGCCGCGTCAGCTTACCGCTCAACAGCGGAAGGAAGTTGCGCTCGATGCTGACGGGTTGGGCCATGTATGGACAGCGCCCGCGTTGCAAGAGGAATTTGACGTTTCAGCGAGACGTTCGGGTGCAGCCATGTATCCGGCCTGTTTGTGCGGCCGCTATCCGCTGCCGCCCCTGATGTGATCCGCTGATCGGGTCCCAACCAAAAGCACGCGCTCTTGCCTCGCGTGGCCCATCACGGGTTCTCCAGATCGACGGTCTCGACCGTTTCGCATCAACGTCGTCGTCACCCCTGCAATTCTTGAACGCTACCTGAAGCTGCGATCCTCGAGCCCTTTCTCACGCTGCCGAGAGTCGAGGCAGCTGATAGGTTCCGCCCTTGGCCAGCAACGCCCAAGCGATGCGCGCCATCTTGTTGGCAAGCGCCACCGCCACGACCTTGACGGGCCGACGCGCGAGGAGCTGCGTGAGCCAAGGATATTTCGCCGGGTGCTGCCGGGCACGCCTCACGCGAGGATCCGCTTCTCAAGCCGGGCGATCTCGCTGGACCGCAAGGATCTGATCGGCCAGTACGATAAGGCTTGCTCGCGCATCGGGTGGCAGACGCTCATCACTTTGATCGCCGACGACGGCGAGGAGGTCCTTCACCCCTTCGCGGCCTTGTGGCGCCGCCATCCCGAGCTCGGCAAAGTGCGCGCGCAACGCGTTGATCAATTGGGTTCGGCTGCGCATCAGAAGGTCCCGCGTGCGGTGCTGCATCAGCCGGCCCTGCTGCGCGACCGTCTTGATCGTCACGAACCGCATGGTGGGTCGGCGCACGGCCTCGCAAATCGCCTCGGCATCGGCCGCGTCGTTCTTGTTGCGCTTGACGTAGGCCTTTACGTCCTTTGCCGGCATGAGCCGGACCCGGTGGCCGAGCCGCGTCAATTCCCGAGCCCAGTGGTGGGCCGTGGCACACGCCTCGATGCCGACGAGACAGGGAGGCAAGGCCTCGAAGAACGCAATCACCTGGCTGCGCCGGAGCTGCTCCTCGGCAACGACCTTCTCGCTCGCGTCGATGCCATGAACCTGGAACACGTTCTTGGCGATATCCAAACCGATGGTGGTAATGTGCATGTGGATGGCCCCCTCATGTAATTCGTCTTTTCAACGATCACCCTATGGCACTTCGATGCCGGGAGCGGGCACCATCCACCACATCAAGAGCAGAGACCGCAATACGGCCTGTCGAACGCTTGCAGCGCCTTCCGGCCGTCCTGACGGCAACGTACAGCCACCATGTTCTCCCCATGCCAGCGCCTATCCCACGATGATGGGCGCCTGCGGTACTAGATGCTGGTGGCCGCCTCGACCCCGAAGCCAACCGTCATCGAGCACCGCGATGCTGTGACAAATGCCACAGCGCCCCTACGCACGCTCCTCCATGATCCAAGATCGCATCGGGACAGGACGAACCGAGGCACGATGCAAAATCATAAGCGGCACCTCCGAAGGAGCCCGACCGTGAACTCATTGAAAAACTTTGACTTAATCGACTTGTATTACCCCACGAGCGAGACCGTTGCAGCTCTCCTCGCAGTGCCACCGGAACAGCGAGAGGCTCTCCTCCGCCACATACTCACCGGCACGTCGGCGACAGAGAGAAACAAGCACATTGCTCAAGTCTTGGCGAGGATCGAGGAATTCGCCGGCAGAGGCCTGCCATGAGCAGCGCTTCGATTTCTCTCGATCCGGACGCTTTGATAGCCAAGACCTCCCTCCGAGGCGGCGCAATCAGCATTGGGCACAAGTTGTGGAACAGCATTCTGCAATATCGCGCCCAGCATGCGCTCGCAACGCAACTCCATTCAATTGATGACCGCACCCTCGCCGACATCGGGCTCGATCACGGCCGAATCGACCTGGTCGCGTTCGGCAGGAGCCCGTCATGGCAACCAGCATCAGTTCAGAGTGTTGAATATGAGCAAGCCAATAGCCATTCGACGCGCCTCGCCGGCCGATCGCAGCAGACTGCTGGCAATTCAGGACGCCTCACTTCGTAATCTCCTTGCGGATTTCTACGATCGCGCGGTCCTCGATGCGCTCATCGACGCGATCCTTGGCAACTCCAGCAGGCTGATGCTCGACGTGATGATCGCTCGCGAGCATTGCTTTATCGCCGACTGCGGCGGCGCGCTGGTTGGGGGGGGAGGTTTGACCGCCCGCACGTCTCAGTGCTCGTGGCTCGCCGCCAACCTCCGCTTCCCACCGCCCCACGCCGAGGTAAGGGCGCTCTACGTCGATCCGGCATGGTTGAGAAGGGGTTTTGCGCGGCGACTTTTGACCACGATCGAGGACGACATGGCCGCCAAGGCCACCGGCAGGCTAACCTCGTCGCCTCGATGAGCGCCATCGCGTTCTTCAGGCGGCTCGGCTATGGCGTGGACGCTACTGCCGAAGCGAAGCTGCCCCGTGACGCCCCTCTTTGCGCGCTCGATATGATGAAGGTATTCAGTCCCTCGCCCCAAACGCGAGAGTAAAATCAAATGCCCCGGGGTCTACTCCTGTCGGGGCTCGGCCCACTTAGTAAATCGCACACGATTCCCGTTGCGGTGTCGGAAGTGGCCATTGCGCCGATACCGACGTGCGCGGTATCGGTTGGCTTCCGAGCGGTGTGGTGACGTATGAAGGTCGCTACCGAAGGGGCCGCAGGCATGCTGGCTCGGCCTTGGTAATCGCTGACCTATCACGCTAGACGGCGCAGGCACGGCCGCCATCTACGGGCTCAACTGGATCCTTGAGGAGGACGCCCTTAGAAGTCAAGCGATAATAGAGAAGAGATGAAAATCACGATCCTCGGCGGCGCCGGCATGATGGGCCAGGGCATCGTCCGCGATCTCTTGTCCGAGTTCGCGATCATTTCGGTCGACGAGATAGCCGTGCCCGACTCCTCGCTCGAGAGACTTCAAGGCGCTCAGAGCCGAGTTCTCGCGCGACCCGCGGCTGCGTACGGTCGAGCTCGACGTTGCCGACGGCGGCGGCGTCCGCAAGGCCATCGCTGGCTCCGACATCTTCATTAATTCGGTGCCGACGCTTGTCGGCCACCAGATGGGGATCTTCGAGGCCGCCTCGCGACGCCCGCGTCCCCTACGTGGACCTCGGCGGCCTCGGCATCTTCACGGTGAGGCAGCGCGAAGTCGATGCACGACCGCTTCCGCGACGCTGGCGTCACGGCCGTGATCGGCGTCGGCGCCGATCCGGGCATGTCCAACGTCATCTGTCGAGCCGTGGCGGACGAGCTCGACACGATCGACCGCATCAATCTATACTGGGCGGCGGAGGTCGTCGGCCCCGAGAGCCCGGTGCTGGTGCCGCCCTACACGATCTCGACCGTGCTCGCCGAGTACGCGCGGCCGAGCACTCAGTTTCTCGATGGCCGTCACCGAGGAGTGCGCTCCCCTCACCGGTCGCGAGATGCTCGATCTCGCGGAGCCGTGGGGACGCTGCGAGTTCATGTATTCGCCCCACTCCGAGCAGCTCACCGTGCCGCTCGCCGACGGCATCCGCGAGAAGGGCATCAGCGAGTTCACCTGGAAACTGCACCTGCCGCGTCGCGAGCACGAAGCGTGGGTCGGCCTGGTCAAGGCCGGCTTCGGCGATTTCGACGACCCGGTGCAGGTCGGCGCTGCCAAGGTCCAGCCGCTCGACGTCCTCACCGCCGTCATCGCCCGCCACATCGAGCACCATCGCGATCGCATCCCCGCGCCAGGACGGCCACGAGATCCATTTCGCGGTCGGCCGCGGCCGCAAGACGGCAGGCCAGCCACTGCGCGCTACGACGTCATCGTAGCGCCGGACCCGATGTACGAGCCCTACGTCGACGCGGCGACATCGATGAATGCCTCGATCGCGGCCCAGCTAATGCTGGCGAGTCCGCTTCGCCCGGGGGTGTTCGCGCCCGAGGAATACTTTCGGGCGGCGACATACTTCCCGGAGCTCGAGAAGCGGCACTTCATTGTGCGCAAGAAGGTTAGTTTCGACTGAGACTAAACAGTCCAAGCCTGCATTCTAACCACGCGGCTCTGTTTGCATCTCACGTTGAGGCCTGAGGCAGTGCAGCGGCGATGCATGTGAGCGGCGTGAGGGTTTGGCCCATGCGGTCGATCATGCGCCACCATCCGAGGTAGTTTTCGAGGTAGCGGGTCGCGACGCCGTTGAAGCGGCGCATCCAGCGCTTGAGGCGGCTGATGTAGGCGTTGACGTTCTGGATGTGATAGCTGCCGTACGTGTATTCGCCTTTGCTGGTGACGAGCTTGATGTGGAGGAGCCCGCTGGCGTCGGCGAACTGGCCGTAGGCGGCGCGACCATCGCTGACGAGCAGCGCATCCTTGGCAACGACCGGTTGCAACACGCGTGCTATTGTGGCGCCTTGCAGATCGGGGAGCATCGCATCCGTCGTCGCGCCGTGACGATCGCGCACGATGAGCACCGGAGTGTGCTCGTCCGGCGAGAGCCCCTTCTTCTTCGCCGTGCCGCCGCGCTTTCTCGGCGCCCTTCCGACGAGCCGTTTCGAGCCCTTGGCCGATTTCAGAAAGAACGCTTCGTCGGCTTCCACGATGCCTGTGACGGCGGCGGCCTTCGTGGTCTTGGGCACTTGCAGGAACCGGTGCCGCCAGCGGAATGCGGTCGTCAGATCGATGCGAGCGCGCTTGGCCGCTTTCCTGAGACTGACGCCGTCGACCAGCGCCTTGGCGTAGGCCAGCCAGCGGTCGCGGTGCTTCAAGTTCATCAGCGGCGTGCCGGTCAGAGCGTTGAACGTCCGATCGCAGTCCTTGCACTTGTAACGCTTCAACCCCGCGTTCACGCCCCATCTCTTGAACAGCGCCGAGCCGCAGTGGCCGCAGCGTGGGCTGGCGTCGAACTGCATTTCGATGAGGCGGATCACCTCGTCAGGCTTCTTCGCGCCCGACAGAGCCTTCAACAGCGCTGCCCGCTGCCCCTCAGACAGCGCCCCAAGCTGACCAATAAGCGTCTGGAATTCTTCGCCCTTCATGACGTCCCTCCCCACAAAGCCCAGGACAGATATAGGAAGCAGCTACGTCATGCGCAAACAGAGCCAACCACGCGTCAAATGCAAAGGCGCTCTCGCGCTGAGCGCCCACCCCGGAATTGCCCGCCCTGCTTAAGGCGTGAAGCTTACCCCCATTCTCCATTCTCTTTGTTTCGGACGCAGGTTCTCGGGCGTGAGGTAGACCACTGGCTCGGACGGCGTCGCCTGGAGACTCTGCACTAGCGAAGAGGGTATTGGATTGGTGGTTGGTGGCATGCTGCGCGCGATATTGCAAAATGCCGCCCCACAACTTGTCCGCCACGCCGATTGCGCCGCCGTGGAAGGTTATTCGCGGACAGTGCTTTCCGCCTTGAGCGCAAGTGAATTGCTGCTCGAGGTTTTATTGATTGTTTCCAACATCGCCGATCTCGGAGGCGCCGCCGCCGGCTTCCGTCTCGAACCGGCAAAGAACTCTCGGCTGAAATGCGCCTCCCCTGCGGATTTCGCACAGCGCAGACCTCAGTCGAACAGAGTAGCGCGCGTGCACGATGATATGATATAGCTGGCAAGAGCTCCAATGAGTGTTGCTAGGAACCTTTGGAGGCAAAGATGTCCGGTCCGTTCGCATCAACTGCAACGAATAAGTTTACTCTTGTTCTATCCACTTCTCTGCTGCTTTCAGGGCTAATGGGAGTTGCGGCAACGGCTAAAGAGCTTCTGAGAAAGTCGCCGGAAAAGCTTCACGAGCTGAGCAGGTCGCCGGAGCGGGCGGAGTTGGTCTGCAGTTTCTGCTAGTCCACGGATAGCCGTGCCTCCGAGAGACGATCTCGATAAACTTGACGAACGACTTTCCATTATTGTTACCTATAAAGCCACCACATCGGCGATCAGGTTTTCCGAGGTCATGGATAAGCTAGTCGCCGATATGCGGAAGCAGGCTCCTGATGGGGAAATGGACAAACTCAAGCTGTTCCGCGCCTGGTGGGACACGGCCAACAAAGCCCCTGGGCAAAAATCCTGACGTGGTTCCAAACGTCTTTTGCAATTCGGAATCCGAGGAACTCTCTATAGGCAGCGGACGCTCGACCAAGAACAAATTTCCCTATTACTGCCCTAGAAAGGCTGAAGGCGAGCAGGCCAATCAAGATCCCTTCACCGACGAAACGTCGGAGAAAGGGGTATAGCGCGATCGCCTTCAGCAACCGCTTTGATCTGGCAGATGTGTATGACGGTAAGCATTGCGGCGAGTACCGGATCGTCTTCGCCAGAAACAGCGAAGACGAGCGCAATCTCATCATCTTCGAAGCTCTGGTCCCTAACCCTAAGTCCGGAGAAGCCGCAGCCGATCTCCGGTGACTCCTTTGTTAACCTCAAGGGATGCCGGCCGATCGTCGAATTCTGGCGAAGCCTCTCGGACGCGATGAGCACCGCCGATCGCGGTAAGGCTCTGCACGACTTTTTCCTCGTGGGATTGCCGAAAGACAAGATCGCTCCGGGCTTGCCGGAGAAAGACATCGGTCCAGTGGTCGACGTGAACCACTACACGGGTGGTCCTGACAGCGGTCAGATCCGGACGAACCAATTCATGGGAAGCCAACTTGGACCTTGAGAGAGTTCAAGATATACGGCAGCCAGATTGTCCCGGCGACGGTCAAAAGCACTCCGGGCAATGCCTTGTTTGAATCGAGCGATCCGCGCATAGCCGACTTCGCGGATCATCTGGTGAGCAAAGACGTGCTGGCCAATCTGAGAGGTTTGGGAGACGCATCGAGTGGTGCAGGAGACGAAAAGAGCGTGGACACCTTCGCATTTGCACTGACAACTTCGTCTCTCGATCGGTTTAACAGCTTTGAAAGCGACGCGAGATTGAGGGCTATCGGGGACGTGGTCAGGGCGTTCGACGACAATCCGGGGGGGCCCGCGCATGCTAAATTGAACACCGCGCTGGCGCCATCGTGCTCTCCCTTCTCCATAATGAGGATAGGTACATCCCCACTCACATCTACTTCACCACCCTCAGCGACGGCGCCGCCGCCGGTGCCCCGCGCTCCAGCCGCGACAGCCCTTCGGCAATCGAGGCAAGCTCACCATCTCCATTTCGCCGCACGGTCTCAGGTGCGATGCCGGCTTTGAGCGCCATGATGAGACCCGCCGCTTCCCAATAGTTCTCGACGCAATGGTAGCGACCTGTGCCGGCAAACAAGGACGCGAGGTCATTGCGCATCAGGTTCCGATTTTCGCGCACGGCGATGACGTGAATGCCCTGATGCAGCGCGGCGAGCGTGGGCAACCCAAGACAGCCATCCGGGATCACCAGGCACGAGACGTCCTCGACCGAGATTACACCCCGGCCGGTGAGAGCGGCGGCTCCGGTCACTATGCGCGGGCTGCGCGACAGCCCCTTGATGATGCTGTGGATGCAGGCGAACGAGCTGCCCTCGGCCGCCTTGCGCGGCTCATAGATGCCCTCGTCGCCGTTCATGATCTCGAAGGTGTCGTACATCGGCGCATGTGCTGCCGGCACGTCGTAGAGGAGCGAAACCGCGTGAGTCAGTAGCGCCTCGATCCCGCCGAACGGATTGATGCCTTCGTCCCCCATGAAGTAGGCGCGCTGCACGTCTTCTGGCACGTCGACGACGCTCGAGATGGCAAGCGCCTCGAAGGTGCCTAGTCGCTTTCAATCGCCCCGCATAGGACGTCGAAGCCCTCGATTGCTCCCGTCGCGCGCCCCGAGACCGGGGAGACGTGCGGCGTCATTACGAGATCGACAGGGAGCGGCACGACCGGAAGGCAAGGAAATCCGCCCGAACCATAGGCGGCGGAGACGGCATTGATGAGCGTGTGCCAGATCACGGCCTCGGGATGCTCCTGAACCAGCGGCAGAACTCGGTTGGCGCGGACCGGCGCCAATCCAACAGTTCCCATCATCAGCCGCGTGAGCACGCTGCCCTCCACATAGAGCGTGTTCTCCGGCATCTCGTTGATGTCGGCTCCGTTGACGACATTGGGGTGTGTGATCAGCCGATCGCTCGCTGCCGCGAGCAAGCGGGCTACCGGTCCGGCATCGCCCGCATGTCCGCCGATATCGGCGTCTATGCCAGTCGGCACGAGCAACACGGTGGTAAAGTGCTCACAGCTCTCATGTGTACGGGGACGGAAATCCATCACCGAGCGCGAGCGTGCCCGATGATTTTGCGCCAAGCCTGACAGAACTCCGATCTCGCAATCGATGTGGGATTCGGCTGTTCGGGTGGCGGCGAAACGCAACGGCATCGCATCGGCGGCGAGGTTGTCGATGACATAGGTGGCGATATGCGACAGGAGCCGATCGCTGTGGGCTGGCAGGGGAATCCGTACCTGCTCCTCATAGAGTCGCATCGGCTAATCCTTCTTTGTTGTCGCGGCCTGGCAAGATGGCAGCGATCGAGTTGTCGTCGGCCACGTGATTGATGCTGGCGAAGTCAGCGAAGGTTGAAGCCCGGCGCAGCACGACACTGCCGTCGCTTCTTTCCAAATAGATGTTCGGCAATGGTTGGCCGTTGAACATATGTGCCTTGACCAAGGAATAGGCGCCCATGGCCGGGAATACGACACGCGAGCTGATCGCCAGCGGTTCGGCGAACATGTAGCTGCCGAACAAATCGCCGGCGAGGCAGGTGTTGCCGGCGAGCAGGTAGCTGAAGCCTTCGCCAGCCGGCAGGTCGTCGCGGTGGCCCAGGACTTCGGGCTCGATGTCGGGCATATCGCTGTACTCGAACACCTCAGGCATGTGGTTGACCGATGTATCGAGCACGGCCACCGTTCGTCCGTCCGTATCGATGAGATCGACCACGCTCGCCACAAACGCCCCCCCATCGCGCACGAGGGCCGCGCCAGGCTCAATATAAATGTCCTGGATGCCGTTTGACCTCAGCATGGCGGTTGCCTCGATGAGTTGCCTCCCAGCGACGGAGGAGCACCATCCGTAGCCGCCGCCCAGATTAATCCAGCTGATCTGCGCCAGGATGTGAGGAATCTCACATTGCAGCCGCTCAATCGTTGCCTTTAGGCCGGAGAAATCATCCGCCTCGCAGTTGTTGTGGAAGTGGATCCCGGAAATGCCTGGGGGAAGTGCCTTGAGCCGTTTCAGATTGCTAATGGGCTCACCGAGCTTCGAGCCCTTGCGGCAGGGATCATAACGTTCGTCGTCGATCCGCGAGAGCTCCGGATTGATGCGCAGGCCCGTGCGCGTGCCAGAGAAGTAGCAGGCGAGGCGGGCGCTTTGTGACAGAGTGTTGAAGGATATGGCGTTGCAATGCCGGACAAGCTCCACGCAATCGCGCTCGCGCAACCCGGGCGAGGTCACCTGCACCTCGGCACGCGGACCCACGACATGGCGCACGAGCAGCGCCTCGAAGAGCGAGCTTGCGGAAAAGCCCGCCAGCTGAGGCACCATCAGGCGCAGAACGTCGGGAAGGCCGAGCGCCTTCAGCGAGTAGAGCGCCCGGCAGCCCGCCAACCCGCACAGGCGGGCCAACTCGTCCCGGCTCGCCGCGATGGCTCCCGGCCTCACGATGAATGCGGGCGTCTCGACAGCGTCGCTTGCGATCGCAGATTGCCTCTTCACGGCCCGACCTCCGCCCCGGTCCTAACGACCTCAGTCCTTTGCGGCTTGGACCTGCCCTGCGACGGCGGCGTATAGGCCACGATCTGCGCGAAAGTCTCCCAGTATCCGTGGCTTACTTGCTCAACGATTTCTCCCCTGTGGGCGCGGTACGCCTCGGGAAGGCGGAACCACGGAATGCTGGAGTACTTGTGATGCAAGGCATGGTAGCCGATGTTGTGCGTAACGAAGGTATTGAGAAACCAGTTCAAATCCGAGCGCGTCTTCGCTCCGCTGACCCTGAAGTGGTCTCCGACCTCGGACCAGTAGTTGAGTGTCGAAAAGACGAATGCGTGGGGGACCAGCCAGTAGAGGATTAATTCCCGCCAGAGGGAGAAATAGGCCGCGCCGGCGATGACCAACGCCCAGGTAATCAGCATAAGGCGCGTCTCTCGCAAATCGAAATCGTAGCCGAAATCCCGCACAGTCTTGAACAGATGCATGATGCCGGTGAGGCCAATTACGGGCCGGATGACGAGAAGCCAGAACCGCGCGAGCGCGACCCAGCTTCTGGCTTGGAGCCGGCAGGCCCCAACCCTCATAGTCTTCCCAGATGCTGTTCTCCGTATCGGCAATATCGAGCTCGTGGTGCAGCTTGTTGTGGAACCGGCGATAAGCAGCGAGAGACGTGAATGCCGGCCATGCCAGGATCGCTCCGAGCAGATCGTTGACTTGCTTCGAGCTGGAAAGATGCCAATGCGACGCCTCGTGCAACAATGCCTCTCCGAGTGCGTATTGCCGCGTACCGATGACCAGGATCGCAAGTGCCGTCACTGGCCAGACGTTGGCCGGCAAGGCAACGGCAGTTGCGATCGCGCCGGCAATGATCGCGTACTCGACCGCGATCGTCAGCAACGCGCGCAGGGTCGAACGACGCGTGAAGCGGCGCATCTTTGCACCACCTTGTCTCGACGAGCTCAACCTTGAGACGGCAACAGGCACGGCACGCAAGCCAAAGAAAAATCCAAGCTGGTTAGAAATCAAGACCGAGCAATTTCCGAGCGTCCCTAAAATCATGATCTTCGCTCGCGCCGACCATCCGCTCCAAGAGGGGGCGAAGGTCGTCGACGCTGCAGAGGTTATTCTTGCACATGCTTAGTGTCGCTCTCAATTCGAACGCAATGCTGCCTTGATGGCGTGCGGTCTCCAGTGCACGCGTATAGCAGGACCGCCGCACCGGAGGGATCGACCGCCGCGCGCAGGTCTCCTTCCATGCGCCATCGCTCAGCAGCGTAAAATGTCTCCTGGGCGAGCTCGTGCGCCTGGCGCATGATTGCGAGCCCCTCGTCGACATTGCCGGAGCGCAAATGCACGTCCGCAATCCAAGGCAAAAAGCAGCTGAGGCACACGTCCGCTCCGGGGGCGCCCACCTGATCGATGCCCCGCTTCATCTCCGCGATGACCGCGGCGGGGTCGGATTTGAAGCTCGTCGCCCAACCGTGGATTACCAGTGCCAGCCCGCCATAGAAGTCGAAGCCGCCCTCCTCGCAGCTCGAGATGGCGCGTGAGGAGAAGAGCTCGGCGCGTGGAACGTCGCGCATCAGCGCATAGAGCCAGCTTGCGTAGAACTCCGCCTGTGCCGAGGAATAGGCGTGGTCGAGTTCGCCAGCGAGCGCAAGGGCCTGCTCGCAATCGGACAGCGACAGATCAGCCCTGCCCAAGATCCAATGCGCCAGTGCGCGGTACATGAGGCAAAGGACCTTTGGATCGTCACCAATTCCGCCGATCAGGCGATAGTGGTCTTCCACTCTGTAAAGCGCGATGCTCTCGTTGGCGTGCTCGCAGCATTCCGCGAACGCGCCGACATAAAAGCTGATCTCGGACAGGATGCGATGACCGTGCAGGAATAGGTCGGCGGAATTCGTTCGTTCCGCCATGTCCAGGCATGCGCGTCCATGCTCCATGGCTTCATCGAGCTTGCCATTGACGTAGAGAGAATTGGCAAGACCCAAATGGGCCATAAACTGCTCATTTGTACGATCCAGGATTGTCGACAGCTCGAGTATCCGGGCGTAGTTGCGCTGACTTTCCTGGGCCGAACAGCCCTCGATCGCGGCTTCGACGCCGCTCGCCCTCACCCGCAGCGTCAGCTCAGTATTGGCGGCGGCCGGCCGATCCTTGATCTGATCAAGCAGCTCGATGGCTCGATGGAAATGGCCGAAAGCCTCCTTGACGGCAGACCGTACTGTTGCGCGCTCGCCCGCAGCCGACCAGTATTCGATCGCCCGCTCGGCATCACCCGCCTCAGTCCAGTGATGAGCGACGAATTCAGGCATCTGGCCTGCCATCTCGGGATGCGATGTGCACAAGGTGTCGGCGATATGCCGGTGGAGTTGCCGGCGCGTGCTCCGCAGCATGCTTTGGTAGGCCGCATCCCGAAGCAACTCGTGTCTGAACCCATATTCGATCGACTGGGCGGCACTCGACACACGGATAAAGCGGGATTCGACAAGCTCGACGAAGGCGGGTTCGAAATGCTCAGGCTCGAAGCGGCAGACGCTTTGCAAAAGGCCGTGTGAAAACGCCGGGCCGACTGCCGAGGCGATCTGCGCGAGAGCCTTGGCCGAAGGCGAGAGGCTATCCAAGGTCTCGCGCAAGAACATCTCGAGTTTGACGGGCATTGATTGCTCGCCATGGATCGATTTGCGGAGCGTCGTCCTCGCACCATTGACTTCCTTGAGTTGTCATCTTGTCGCGGACGAAGTGGGCGAGTTCCTCGAGATAGAACGGAAGGCGCTCTGGCTCGGTGCGCTTGACGATCGCCGCGGCTATCGAGGGAGGGCACTGCACGCCTCCAAAAGCATTAAAAATGATCGTTGAGCTCTGCTCCTCGCTGAGTGGTCCTAGACGATATGTCGCGACATTCGACTTGTCTCCAACAGCCGCGATAAGGCTTCCTTCGGCTGGACTGGGTCGCGACGTAACCAGCACGAACAAAGACAGTTCTGCCGCCAGTTGAATGACGGCCTCGAGAAGCTCGCGCGAGGTGGGATCGATCCACTGAAGATCCTCGATCACGAGCAGGCAGGGGCGACCCGCGGCCACGCGCTTCAACTGCTCGATCATCAGCCGAAGTGTATTCTCCCTGCAGGTCGTCCGATTTGCGATTGCCTCCGGCGGTCCGGCTGACCTGAATATCGAGCATGTACTCGCAGAGCTCGTTATTGGCAGCGGGAGCATCCGCCCCATCGCCGAGAAGCTTGCGCAGCTTTGCGATCTGGGTCTCGGGCGGATCGAGATGGCGTATCCCTGCGTCCCGCCGCAGCCGGTCCAAGACCGGATAGAGAGCACTGCTTTGGTAGAGCTCCGAACATTGGTAGCTTAGGACGATGCCGCGCTGCTCCGCCGCGAGTTGACTGAGAGCCAGCGACAATCGCGATTTCCCAATGCCTGCGGTGCCAACGAGAAAGGCAACTTGGCCCTGCCCCTCACACGCAAGCCCCCACTGCTCGCTGAGACCCGCCATTTCGGCATCTCGCCCGACGAGCGGCTGCGAGCGCGCAGTATTTCTGGGCCGCGAATGTGGTCAGCCCCGCGCGCGGCTCCCCGAGTTCGAACGCTTCGACCTCACCTTCGATCCCCTCGAACGATTGGAGTCCGAGTGCAGCGACGTGGAACGCGCGCCCCAATCGGTCCCTGGTCGCTCTATCAATGACGATCGAGCCGGGCTGGCAAACGCGCTTCAGGCGAGCCGCGAGATTGATGGCTTTGCCGGCGACCTCTACCTCGCCTTCATGCTCGGTCGCCATGATCACCATGAGGTCGGAGGCGATGGTCACCCGGAATTGGAGTGCCCAGCCTTCCGGAACGGGCAGCTCGAGCCCTTTGGCGGCTTGCATGATGGCGAACGCAGCATGAGCCGCCCGTGCCGCTGGGTTGCCCTTCGATGGCCGGCCAACCGAACAAGTACCATGCGCCGTCACCTTCCATCTGGTACTTGGTGCCGCCGTAGTGTGACAGATGAGACTCGAAATTTGCGTGCACCGAGCGCACGATTTCCAGGAATGCCTCTGGATCATCGATGAGATTTGCCAAAGTAAGTGATTGGACGAGGTCGTAGTACAGGACAGTGAGTTGCTTGCGCTCGCCGCGTCCGACCAAGGTGGTGGGATACTCCGATCGAAGTCTCGGCCTCGGGTACTCATCGCAAGCGCTCGGTCGAACCGCGAAATTTTATTTTGGACCCACAGCTACGCGACTGCAAGGGCGATTAGCCCGGGGGCGACCCTCGGACCGGGGGCTTGAAGCTCGACCAGGCGAAGCGTCTGAAGGAGCTGGAGCGCGAGAACGGCCGGTTGAAGAAAGCGGTCTCCGAGCTGGCGCTCGACAAGCTGATCCTGAAAGAGGCCCTCACGGGAAAATACTGAGACTTCCCGCAAGCGGGGCGCGCTTGGATCACGTGCGCGCGCAGCTTCCCATTTCGGAGTGTCGCGCGACGCTAAGGACCGGTCAGGGTTATGAGGCGGTCATACGCGGCCGATCTCAGCACGGGGCCCCACACAATTATTTTGCCTGTGGCAAATCTCACAGCGTTCTCTCCACTGATCCCTCATGTTCCTCCCATCGCATCGAGACACATCGCGATGCACCGATGAAAGCAATCTTTGGCTCACACGGAGACACACCATGACCGCCAACAAGTTACTTGCCGTCGCGGCGTCAATCTCGAGCCTTTTGGCGGTCGCTCCGGCTCATGCCGACAATTCGAACCTCACCATGAGGCCACTCCGCGGTTTAAGCTTCGACATCGGATCAGAGCGGGCAGTCAGCTACTTCTCGGACGAGAACGGCCGCTGCAACCTCGTCATCACGCACGCAGGCCAACCGAATTGGGATGATGGCGCGAGCTTTACCGCGACCCGCTTTGAAACCGCGATCCAGCCCGGCAATTCGACACGTTACGTTTCCAACGGCACCGCGCTCGAGTCGCCTGCGCTTCTGATGCCCAGGCCATGAACATCAAGCGGGTCGAGCAGATTGCCAGGTCTTCAAACTACTGATCGATTGAACCCGTAAGACGGAATTACTAGGAGCCAGCTTGGAGTTGAATCATGAGTATACCGATTGCCATACGCCGTGCGACATCGGCCGATTTCGGTCGACTGTTGGCCATTCGGAATTATTCATTGCGGACGCAAGGCGGCGCCTACTACGAGACAGCTGCGATCGAGGCGCACATCGTCCAGGTTAGCCCGTTGCTCAACGAGGTGATTGCACGCGAGCATTGTTGCGTCGAGGAGTGCGGCGGGGTGCTCGTTGGCTGGGCGCTCGGTCTGCGCGGGCGTCTGCGCGCGCCTGGCTGACTGCAACCGTCGCTTCCCTCCGCCGCATGCGGAGGTAAGGGCGCTTTATATTGATCCAGCCTGGACCAGGCGGGGATTTGGGCGGCGACTACTGACCGCAATCGAGGGCGACATGGCCGTCAACGGCCACCGGCAAGCCGACCTCATGGCGACGCTGAATTCGGTCGCGTTCTTCACCGCGCTCGGCTACGCCGACGGTCCTTTCGGCGAAGCGGAGTTGTGCCCCGACGTCACGTTTCGGTGGCTCGACATGAGCAAGGCACTGGTGCCAGTGCAGTCCGCCTTGGCGAAGGCCGTTTGACGAACTGCCGGGGAATTGGCGGCGGAAGATCAACATCCACTTGAGGGCTGACCTGCCTTGCGCACCCGAACGCATGACGGCGGTCGGCCACGGCCTGCGACGTCTCACGGAGACCAGAAATGACCAGTGTCCTGACACTCGAACGCGAGGCCCATCGCACCCGAAAATCGTCGACGATCGACGTGGTTTTGCGCCAAACCGAAAACCGGATGCGCGCGGCGCACGCCACCCATCTCGGATATCCCTATAATCTGGTGGGCGAGTCGCCGGTTCCGGCATCCTTCGGCGATTATCTCGTCAACAATCTCGGCGATCCGTATGCCGGCTCGCACTATGCCTCGCATGCCTGCGATCTCGAACGCGAGGCCGTCGCCTGGCTGATGGACCTTTGGCAGTGCGACGATCGCGAAAAGTTCTGGGGCTCGGTCGGCGCAAGCGGCACCGAGGGCAACATCTGGGCGCTCTATTTCGCGCGCGAAGCGTTTCCGACCGCGAAACTGCTCTATAGCCGCGAGGCGCACTACTCGATTCCGAAGGCTGCGCGCATCCTGCGCATGGAGGCAATCGCGGTCGATTGCGAGACGGGTGGCGCCATCGACATCGAGGCTTTCGCGAAAGCGCTCGATGCATTCGACGGAGGCCCCGTCGTCGTGGCGCTCACCTGCGGCACTACGGTGAAGGGGGCTCATGACGATATCGCGGCCGTCATCGCCCGCCTCGACGCGGCGGGGCTCGGTCCGGACCGGCGATTTGTCCATGTCGACGGCGCCCTCAACGCAATGGTGCTCCCGTTCGTCGCCGAAGCGCCGTTCGCGATCCAGCCGAGCTTCCGTCATGGCATCGACAGCATATCGACCTCCGGTCACAAGATGATCGGAACGCCGATGCCGTGCGGCGTGCTCATCGCCCGCCGGGGCCATGTGGACCGTGTCGCGTCGGCGATAGCGTATCTGCGATCGAGCGACACGACGCTCATGGGGTCGCGCAACGGTCATGCCGTGTTGTCGGTCTGGTCGCGGCTGATCGGTCACGGCGCGAGCGGCTATCGGGCCGACGTGCGCGCGTGCCTTGCCCGGACCGAGCGGTTGGTTGCGGCGTTGCGCGCCGCCGATGTGCCCGTGCTCCGCAATCCCTTTTCGTTCACTGTGGTTTTTCCCCAGCCCAGCGAAGCTGTCGTGCGTACCTATCAGCTCGCCTGCAGCAAGGGCGAAGCCCACGCGATCGTCATGCCAAACGTTACCGACGCGCTTATCAACCGCTTCGTCTCCGACTACCTGGCCTGGTGGAAGATTACCTGGCCTGGTGGAAGATGAGCCAAAGAGACTGAGACGGCGAAACCGAAATGGCAGGACAAGACGCTGCAACGGCCTTCCCGCGGTTCATACTGGCTCAAAAGTCTGGGCATTGTGTCAAAAGTCTGGGCATCGAACTCTCACGACCGGTCGACACCAGTAGGCGGAAGCGCCGACCACGCGTGGGGTAGGGTGAGTTCGGGCCAACTTCGGAAGTTTCGAAGCAGATAGTGCCTAAATGCGTGATGCGCCGCAGAGCGCATCCCCCGCCGGCGTTGCGGGGGGACTGTTTCTACCCTGGTCGTCTAGTATGCGCCTGATAAGATTGACAATCCAAGTTTGTAACTCTGCGTTCGCGGAGCCGAAGGGTCATGAGCGTTCGTGATGTCGTTGTCATCGGTGGAGGGTTCGCCGGTCTCACCGCCGCCCGAGAGTTGCGCCACGCAGGAACTCGACGTCCTGCTGCTCGAGGCGCGGGAGCGGCTCGGCGGACGCACACTGACGACCCAGATGTCCGGGCACACTGTCGACTTGGGTGGGACGTGTGTGCATTGGCATCAGCCCCATGTATGGGCAGGCTCACCCGGTACGGCATCGGCGTGACGCCGAGCCCCAGGCCAGCACGCGCAGTCTGGGTGGTCGGTGGTCGGCGCCAAGTCCTCCTACACCGAGCTCGACGAACGGACGGCGAACGCTCTGGATGCCATCTGCGCCGACGCCAGATCTTGGTTCCCGACCCCGCATGACATCTCCGGGCATGAGGCCGCTCGCCTGGATACCCTTTCGGTACGTCAGTGCATCGACGCGTTCGATGGCGACGCGGAGTTCCGGATGCTCATTAAGTCGGAATGGGCAACGGACTGCTCGTCAAAATGCGCTGATGTGAGCGCCGCATCGGCGTTCAGGTGGTACGCGTTGTCCGGCTTCGACGCGCGGCTCCAGGCTGGTGCACCTACACCTACAAGGTTGATGGCGGGATGAACCTCCTGTCGAGCGCCATCGCGGCGGACGGATCACCCGAGATCGAACTCGAGGCCCCCGTCACCCGAGTGGAGCAGACGGGTTCTGGCGTCACGGTCGTCCTTCGGGACGGCGAAGCACTGCGGGCGCGCGCGGCAGTCGTGGCCGCGCCGCTGAACACGTGGACCTCGATCGATTTCGACCCCCCGCTATCCGAGGTCAAGCGGGAGCTGGCCGCCCGCGGCCACGCGGGTCATGGGCTGAAGGTCATCGTCAGGGTTCGCGGACGCCACGACCTGAGCGTTGCGCTTCCCGAGTTGTCTCTGTTCACCTTTATCCAGCTCGAGTACCTCAGCGAGACCGAAACGATCTTCGTAGCATTCGGGCCGGACGGTGCCGCGTTGTCACCGACCGATGACGCAGCCGTCAGGGCGGCGTTTGAGTTGGCGATCCCGGGCCTCGACATTCTCGAGGCGCTCGGTCATGACTGGGAGGGTGACCCGTTCTCGAGGGGAACCTGGTCGATGTATCGCCCGGGACAGCTGACCCGATCGGTCCCAGCCGCTAGGAAGCCGGAAGGCCGGCTCGTGTTCGCGGGAGCCGATCTGGCCCGGGGATGGACGGGCATGGTTGACGGAGCCATCGAGAGCGGCCTGACCGCGGCGATCGCGGTCCGGCAAGTGCTCGATAACTAGGCCCACACCGGCACTTAGGTCTTCGAAGGGCAGAACAGCAACGGTCGGCTGTTCGGGTAGCGAACGTCCGCCGAATAATGCCGTCCACAGCGCAGCGGGCCGACCCAGATAAAGCGCTGCTGCGCCGACCGCGAGAAGCGAGAGTGAGCGGCCTTCCTCGAGTGGTCCACTTGCAATGTTGGTTTAGCAGCGGGCCGGCCGCCGGCGGAGCTACTCCGCAGCTTTTATGTACGATTCCATTGGTGGACATGCGCAGACGAGGTTGCGGTCGCCGTAGACGTTGTCGACGCGGTTGACGGGCGGCCAATACTTGTCGACCCGGAAGGCGCCGGCCGGGAAGCAGGCCGCCTCGCGTGAGTAGGGCCGGTTCCACTCGCCGATCAGGTCCTCCACGGTATGGGGTGCATTCTTGAGCGCATTATTCTCTTTGTCCGCACGCCCTTCCTCGATGGCGCGCGCCTCCTCGTGGATTGCGTGCATGGCGTCGCAGAAGCGATCGAGCTCCGCCTTGGTCTCCGATTCCGTCGGTTCAACCATGAGCGTGCCGGCAACCGGCCAGCTCATGGTGGGGGGATGAAAACCACAGTCGATCAGCCGCTTTGCGATGTCGTCGACGGTGACGCCGGCCCGTTCATAAAGCGGACGCGTGTCGAGGATGCATTCGTGCGCGACGCGTCGCTGCTTGCCCGAATAGAGGACGGGATAGGCCTCTTCGAGCCGTTTGGCGATGTAGTTGGCGCTGAGAATGGCGACGCGGGTCGCCTGCGTGAGGCCGGTGCCGCCCATCATAAGGCAATAGCTCCACGAGATCGGCAGGATCGACGCCGAGCCGTAAGGGGCCGCCGAGACGGTCATGGCATTGCCTCCGGTCTCTGGATGGCCGGGCAGGAACGGTACGAGATGCGCCTTGACCCCGATCGGTCCCATGCCGGGACCACCGCCGCCATGGGGGATGCAGAAGGTCTTGTGCAGGTTGATGTGACCCACATCGGCCCCAACGTCAGCGGGGCGCGCGAGGCCGACGAGGGCGTTGAGGTTGGCGCCGTCGAGATAGACCTGCCCGCCGTTGTCATGTGTGAGGGCGCAGATCTCCTTGACCGTCTCCTCGAACACGCCGTGGGTCGATGGGTAGGTGATCATCGCCGCCGCCAGGTTCTTGGCGTTGGCCTCGGCCTTGGCGCGGAAATCGTCGAGGTCGATGTTGCCTTTCGCGTCCGTCGCGACGACGACGACCTTGAGGCCGCACATCGACGCCGACGCCGGATTGGTGCCGTGCGCCGACGCCGGGATGAGACAGATATTGCGATGCCCTTCGCCACGGCTCTTGTGATAGGCGCGAATCGTGAGCAGGCCGGCATACTCGCCTTGGGCGCCCGAGTTGGGCTGCATCGAGAAAGCGTCGTAGCCGGTGATCCGGCACAGCTTGTCGGAGAGATCCTCGATCAGCTCGGCATAGCCCAAGGCCTGATCGGCCGGCGCGAAGGGGTGAATCTCGGCGAACTCCGGCCACGTGATGGGCAGCATCTCGGCGGTCGCATTGAGCTTCATGGTGCATGAGCCCAAGGGGATCATGGCGCGATCGAGCGCGAGATCCCGGTCGGCGAGGCGACGCATGTAGCGCGTCATCTCGCTCTCCGCCCGGTTCATGTGGAAGACGGGATGCGTGAGATAGGCCGAACGGCGGATCAGCGCCTTCGGCAGGCGATACTCGGGATACTCGTCGCGATAGACGAGATCATAGCCCCCGAACGCGCGCCAGACGGCCTCGAGCGTCGCGGGGCGCGTACGCTCGTCGACCGTGATGCCGATGCGGTCGGCGCCGACCTTGCGCAGGTTGATGCCGTTGTCGACGGCGTTCTTCATGATGAGACCCTGATAGGGTCCGACACCCACCGTGATGGTGTCGAAGAATGCCTCGGGGCGGATCTCGAAACCCAACGACGCGAGCCCGTCGGCCAGCCGCGCCGCCTTGCGGTGCACGCGCTCGGCAATGGCCTTCAACCCCTTGGGTCCATGGAACACGGCGTACATGGACGCGATGACGGCGGGCAGGACCTGTGCCGTGCAGATATTGGAGGTCGCGCTCTCGCGGCGGATGTGCTGCTCGCGGGTCTGCAGCGCGAGGCGATAGGCGCGGTTGCCGCGCGCGTCGATCGATACGCCGACGAGACGGCCGGGGAGGGCGCGCTTATAGGCATCCTTGACGGCGATGTAGGCCGCGTGCGGTCCGCCATAGCCCATCGGCATGCCGAAGCGCTGCATGGACCCGACCGCGATGTCGGCTCCCATCTCTCCGGGCGGCTTCAAGAGGGTAAGCGCGAGGGGATCGGCAGCCACGACGGCGAGCGCCTTCTCGGCGTGGAGGCGGGCGATGATCTCCGTGAAGTCGTGAAACGCGCCGCAAACGCCCGGATATTGCAACAGAGCGCCGAAAACCTTATCGGGCTCGAGATCCATGAAAGGATCGCCGACCTTGATCTCCCAGCCCAGCGGCTCGGCGCGCGTTCTCACGACGGCGATGGTCTGCGGAAGGCACTCCTCGTCGACGAAAAAGGTCGCTGCCTTGGATTTCGTCGCACGATGCGCGAGCGCCATGGCCTCGGCGGCCGCGGTCGCCTCATCGAGCAGCGAGGCGTTGGCGACGTCGAGGGCCGTCAGATCCGACACCATGGTCTGAAAGTTGAGCAATGCCTCGAGCCGCCCCTGGCTGATCTCAGGCTGGTAGGGCGTGTAGGCCGTGTACCAGGCCGGATTTTCCAGGATGTTGCGCTGGATCGCGGGCGGCATGATTGTGCCGTGATAGCCCTGACCGATGAGCGAGGTCAGCACCCGGTTCTTGTCGGCCGTCTCGCGCATGCGGTCGAGCGCGCCGCGCTCCGACAGCGGCCTGCCGAAGTCGAGCGGCTCGGCCTGGCGAATGCTTCCGGGCACGGTTTCAGCGATCAGTCCATCGAGACTTGTCACTCCCACGACCTTGAGCATCTCCGCCATCTCCTCGGGCGATGGTCCGATGTGGCGGCGATTGGCGAAGTCGTAAGGCTCGTAACTCTTCGAAGCGGTCATGACGCCTCCTATGAGCCGATGAGGCTCTTGTAGGCGGCCTCGTCCATGAGGCCCTCGAACGACTTCACGTCGGCGAGCTTCAATTTGAAGAACCACCCGGCATTTCGCGGATCGGAGTTGACGATCGAAGGATCTTTCACGATCGCGTCGTTGATCTCGATGACCTCGCCGGCCAGAGGCGCGAAGACGTCGGAAGCGGCCTTGACCGATTCGACGACGGCGGCTCCATCGCCCTTGCCGAGCTTGGCGCCGATATCGGGCAGTTGGACGAAGACGAGGTCGCCAAGTTGCTCCGTTGCATGCTCGGTGATGCCGACCGTCGCAACATCTCCGTCGAGCTTCAGCCATTCGTGCTCTTCTGTGAACTTCAGCAAGGGATCCTCCTCACGGAAAGCGGCTCAGCCGCGCTTGTAGCGGGGTGCAATGAAGGGGAGCATGGCGACGTCGACCGGCAAGCGCTTGCCGCGCACCTCGGCAAAAAGCCGCGTACCCGGCTCCGCCATCGTCGACGGCACGTAGCCCATTGCAATGGGGGCGTCGACGCTTGGACCGAATCCCCCGGAGGTGACGGCGCCGACGGGATCGCCACCTTCGAGATCGGTGAAGAGCGGGGCACCGGCGCGCACGGGTGCGCGGCCCTCGGGGCGCAGACCAACGCGACGGCGCGGGGAGCCTTTGTCGAGCTCGTCGAGAATGGTCGCCGCGCCAGGGAAACCGCCCGCGCGGTCTCCTCCCTCGCGCCGCGATCTCTGGATTGCCCACGCGAGGCCCGCCGCAATCGGCGTGGTCGTTGTGTCGATGTCGGCCCCGTAAAGGGGGAGCCCTGCCTCGAGTCTCAGCGAATCTCGCGCGCCGAGACCGATCGGCGCGACATCCGCGTTCTCGAGCAAGCCCTCTGCGACCTCGCGGGCAACGTCGGCAGGAGTAGCAATCTCGAAGCCGTCCTCCCCCGTGTAGCCCGAGCGCGCGACCACACATGGCGCACCCATGATGGGCATCTCGCGCACGTCCATGAAGTGCATTGCGGCGCAGGCCGGAGCGAGGCGCTGGAGCGCTGCCTCGGCCTTTGGACCTTGCAGAGCGATCAGCGCGCGGTCGAGCCTCACGACATCGCAATCGGGCGCGAGCTGCGCCCTGAGGTGCGCCTCGTCCGCCTCCTTGCGCGCCGCATTGACAATGAGAAGGAGATGGTCACCGCAGTGGGCAACCATCAAGTCGTCCAGAATGCCTCCGGCATCGTCGGTGAAGAGCGCATAGCGCTGCCGGCCCGGCTCGAGGCCAAGGACATCGACGGGAACGAGCCGCTCGAGAGCACGCGCCGCGTCGCCAACCGCGCCCGACTTGGGGCGCAGCATGATCTGCCCCATGTGCGATACGTCGAACAGGCCTGCCGCAGCACGTGTGTGCAAGTGCTCCTTGAGGACGCCCAAGCCAAACTGCACGGGCATCTCATAGCCGGCAAACGGCACCATGCGGGCGCCGAGCTCCACATGGAGGCCGTGCAGCGGAGTCCGTTTCAGGACCCTTGATGATGTCCGGGCGTCGTCCGCGCTCATGCAGAGGCTCCATAGGCTCACTTCCGGCGCACGCCGTGCGCAGGTCCGAGCCCCCTCTGTCGCGAGACCTGAAAGATTAGGCGTCGTTCCCAGCAATGCTGGTGGTCGATGCCTTTCCTCTTCGGTGGGCCGGGGGAAGCCCGGCCGCTTTCCAGAGCGTCAGTGGTCTTGCGGTCCTTGATGCCTGAGAGTTTCCGGGGCGGTTGCTCCTTCGGCGCCGGGAGATTTCCCGGTCTCTTCCGCAAGACTGCGGTGACGACTCGGAGTGTGGGGAGGCCGGAGGCCGAGGTCAACCCACAAGGGCCGACATTCACGGGACGGTGACATTTCTCGTGGAAATATTCCTTGATTGGGCGCCCAGCAGTGACGACCTTCGAGGCATCGGGACTGAACCGAACTCGAGACAGGAGCCTGCGGTGCCCGCCTTTGAGCGGTGCGCCGGCGAGGCTGCGCCGCCATCAATTCTTTGCTCCAGGCAAATGGCGTATGCTCGGTTTTAGCGCATTCGCAATCCATCGCATGGGGCCTATTGAAGCGCTAGCACTTGGTTTCGCACAATCCGAAAGCGATGCCAGGCAAGTTTGAGTGCAGCGTTCAAAGCGTCCAAAGGAGAAGTTTAATGCGTAAAGCGATTGTAGCCTCTTTGCTCTTGGTTTCCTCGGCGATCCCGGCGTTTGCTCTTCCCCAGGCTGATTGTGAGAAATCGTGGAATGCCTACGATATTGACCACGATGGCTTGCTGCGCGGCGAGGAGGCGAAGCGCTTTATCGACGATATGGCCGGGAAGGGAGTGGTTGTCTACTCGAACAAGAGCGGCGGATCGGCGCGAAGCAATATAACGCCGCCTGCATCGCCGACTTCTGGGCGAAAGACGCGCCCCAATAACTGTCCTCCAGCCACAGCGTCGGCCGGCCATTAGGCCGGCCATCTCCTTTTCGACGGACTTCACGCCCAATGGCGCGGCCGCGTGGTTGCGAGCCGGCGGAGTTGGGCGCCCGGCCAGCGTCCCCAACCTTGTGAACCTCGAAGGGAGCCCTAAGTAAGACCTTGAGTCGAGACGGCATCCGGAAATAGGATCGGGCCTGCTTGCACAACGGAGGAGGACCATGGTCAGTCTCACCGTCAACGGCAGCAAGCTCTCCGTAGCGGCCCCCGACGACATGCCGCTGCTGTGGGTGCTCCGCGACATCCTCGGCATGACGGGGACAAAATTCGGGTGCGGCATCGCCCAGTGCGGCGCCTGCACGGTGCATGTCGATGGCGAGCCCAGGCGCTCGTGCGTGACCCCGGTCAGCGACGTCGCCGACGCGTCGGTGACGACGATCGAGGCGGTGGGAGACTCGCCCGAGGGCAAGGCGATCCAAGCGGCATGGCTCGACCTCGAGGTCGTGCAGTGCGGCTACTGCCAGTCCGGGCAGATCATGTCGGCCACGGCGCTGCTCGCCGCCAATCCCGCACCCAGCGACAGCGATATCGATCAGGCCATGGCAGGTAATATCTGCCGCTGCGGGACTTATTTGCGTATCCGCGATGCCATCAAGCAGGCCGCGAAGTCCGTCGCCGGACAGAGAGGTTGACGATGCAGCACACGCTCGAACGCCACGATCGAACCTTCTCGCGCCGCGTATTCCTCAAGGCGGGGGCGGCCATCGGCGGCGGCCTGATGATCGGCTGGGTGCCGGAAGGGCACGCGGCCGACGCGCCGGATGGCGCGCAGCCCATTCGCTCCCAACGCCTACATACGCATCGATCGGGCCGGCAAGGTGACCATCGTCTCTCCAATGGTCGAGATGGGGCAGGGCATCTACACGTCGCTGCCGATGCTGGTGGCGGAAGAGCTCGACGTCGACATGAGCGACGTCGTGGTCGAGCATTCGCCGCCCAACGACAAGCTCTACGGCAACGCCTTTCTCGGCGGCGTGCAGACTCACAGGCAATTCATCCTCGATCCGCGGCTTCTACGTGCCGCTGCGCCAGGTCGGCGCCGCCGCGCGGCAGATGCTGATCGCGGCGGCGGCGGCCAAGCTCGGCGTCGATGCGGCGGAGCTGACGACCGAGGCCGGTCAAGTCGTGCACGCCAAGAGCGGGCGGCGCATTACCTACGGCGAGCTGGCGGATGCCGCGGCGAAGCTGCCTGTCCCCACCAACGTCAAGCTCAAGGACCCGAGCACCTTCCGCATCATCGGCACGCCGGCCAAGCGGCTCGATGTTTCCGGCAAGGTCAACGGCACGGCAATGTTTGGCATCGACGTCAAAGTGCCGGGCATGAAGATCGCCACCGTCGCCGCGTCCCCGGTGTTCGGCGGCACGGTCGCCTCGTTCGACGAAGCGGCGGCGCTGAAGGTGCCCGGCGTGCATCAGGTCGCAAAGCTGGACAACGCCGTCGCCGTGATCGCCGACCACTACTGGGCTGCACGGCAGGGTCTCGAAGCCGCCGCCGTCAAGTTCGACGACGGGCCCCACGCCTCGCTCACCACGGCCGACGTCGTGGCGGCGCTGGCCAAGGCTTCGGAACGGCAGGGCGCCGTCGCCAAGAACGAGGGCGACGCGACGACGCGCTCTCGCCAAGGCCGCGACCAAGGTCGACGCATCTACGAGGCGCCGTTCCTCGCCCACGCGACCATGGAGCCGATCAACTGCACCGTGCAGGTGACGCCCGGACGGCTGCGACATCTGGGTCGGCACGCAGATCCCCACCGTCGCGCAACAGGCCGTGGCGACGACGCTCGGACTGAAGCCGGAGCAGGTGCGCATCCACAATCACCTGCTGGGCGGCGGCTTCGGGCGCCGGCTCGAGTTCGACTTCATCGTCCAGGCGGCGCTGATCGCCAAGCAGTCGAAGGACCCGGTTAAGGTCGTCTGGAGCCGCGAGGAGGACATCCAGCACGACATGTACCGGCCGTACTACTACGATCGCTTCAGCGCCGGCCTCGACGAGCACGGCATGCCGATCGCCTGGAGCCATCGCATCGTCGGCTCGTCGATCATAGCGCGGTTTTTCCCGACCGCTTGTTCAAGGACGGCATCGATCCCGACGCCGTCGATGGCGCGATCGACATGCCTACGCCATTCCCAACAAGCACGTCGACTACGTGCGCGAGGAGCCGCCGGGCATTCCGACCGCCTTCTGGCGCGGCGTCGGCCCGACGCACAACGTCTATGTGATCGAGAGCTTCATCGACGAGCTGGCGGCGATGCGCGAAGAAGGACCCCGTCGAGTACCGCCGCGCGATGCTCGGCAACAATCCGCGCGCCCTGCACGTGCTCAACCGCGCGGCAGAAATTGCCGGCTGGGGCAAACCGCTTGGCGGCCGGCGCGGCCGCGGCGTGTGCGTGCACAATACGTTTGGTAGCTATCTGCCGCAGGTCGCCGAGGTCACGGTCGTCGAAAATCCGGCGAGGTGCACGTCGACCGCGTCGTCGTGCGTCGTCGACACCGGCGTCGCCGTCAATCCCGACACCATCGTGGCGCAGATGCAGAGCGGCATCATTTTCGGCATCACGGCGGCGCTGTGGGGCGAGATCACGCTCAAGGGCGGCCGCGTCGAGCAGACGAACTTCGACACCTACCGGATGCTGCGCATCAACGAGGCGCCGAAGATCGAGGTCGAGATCGTCAAGAGCTCGGAGGCGCCGGGCGGCATTGGCGAGCCCGGCACGTCGGCGCTTGCGCCTGCCGTGCTCAACGCGGTCTATGCGGCGACCGGCGTGCGCCTGCGCAAGCTGCCGATCAAGCCGGACCTCTTGAAATCCGCCTGAAGATCCGAAGAGAAGCCGCGGCGCGAAGTGTTCCGCCCGTGCCCGGTCGCCTCCCTGACGCGCCGGCCCTCGGCGCGAGACCGCCCGAGCGGCGAAGGAGGTGGCCCCAGACGCGGGGACGACCTGGAACCACCTCCCCAATACGCCGAGACGCCTGTGCGGGACGGCATCCCGGCAGGCAACATTGTCGATGGCATGCTTAATGCATCCTAAATGCAAAAATATAATTCGAATATGGAATAACTCACGAAGCTGTTTCGTTTTTTTATTTGGACGAAAATGTGTTATTCTCAGATGCGCGACAACGAACTGAAACGTTGCATGGCGCTTCAGCAGATTTTATCCTCTGAGTGCAGCCATGATTGCACGCACCCGAGTTTGCTCGACCCTCGTAGCGGCGATCGCCGTTGTCTCCTCGGCGACCGGCGCCGATGCGATCGATTGCACCCAAGGTTATCAGCGCGTACAGGGCCAGTTGATCGCGACGCCCTATTGTCAGGACGAGTACCTCGCACAAGTCGCGCGTCAGTACGGTGTCAAGGCATCGGCCGCGCAACTGCGCAACAACCCCAACTTCAAGAAGGAGGTCTGCCGTACCGTCTTCTCGGACATTCGCGTGCAGACCACGTGCATGGATGCCGGCGTCCCGGAGCATTTTGGCGGCGGCGGTAGATAGCCTCACGCTCACCCCGCTTGCCGCAGCGTCAGATTGATGCGCCGGGGCCCGAGCAGAGGATGCGAGCCTTCCTTCAGCGCATCGACGCCATGAAAGGCGAGCCGCGACGGCCCGCCCCAGACAACGACATCGCCATGCGCGAGGGGAATGCGCTGCGGCCGGTCGCTCCGGGCAAGCCCGCCGAACAGAAATTTTGCGGGAAGCCCGAGCGAGACCGAGACGATCGGCGCGGCAAAGTCGCGCTCGTTGCGGTCCTGATGCAACGTCAGGCGAGCGCCAGGGACATACTGGTTGATGAGACAGGCATCCGGCGCAAAGCCATCGAAGCCCGCGGCGGACGCGGCATGGCGCGCGAGATCGGCAAAGTCCGCCGGCATCGGCGGCCAAGGACGGCCGGTTTCGGGATCGCAGGCGTCGTAGCGATAGCCGCGCCTGTCGGTCACCCAGCCGAGCGCGCCGCAGTTGGTCATGGCGACCGACATGGTATGCCCGCCCGGCGTCACCATATGCCGGAACGGCGCAAATACCACGATCTGATCCAAAGCCTTAAGGAGCGCCGGCATGCTTTCGAGGGCGAAGCCGCGGAGCAGCACGGCGCCGGGGCCGAGCTCGATGCGCCCCTCGCCGCGCACTTCGTCCAGCGCCCTCGAGACGCTCACGATTTGGCCTCGCGCTCGAGCAGGCGCCGCTTGCGCTCGACGCCCCAGCGGTAGCCCGAGAGGCTGCCGTCGGTCCTCACCACCCGGTGGCACGGGATCGCGACGGCGATCTTGTTGGCGGCGCAGGCGCTCGCGACCGCGCGGACAGCCGCGGGCCTGCCGATGCGCTTGGCGATCTCGGCGTAGGTTGCCGTCTTGCCCGCCGGGATGGCGCGCAACGCTTTCCACACGCGGTGCTGAAACGCGGTGCCCTGAATGTCGAGCGGCAGATCGAGGCCTTTCCTCGGCGCCTCGACAAATGCGACGACTTTGGCAACGAGGCGCTCGAAGGCGCGGTCGGCGCCGATCAGCCGCGCGCGCGGAAACCGGTCCTGCAGGTCGCGTGCAAGCGCATCCGGATCATCGCCAAGCTGGATCGCGGCAATGCCCTTGTCGCTCGCGGCAACGAGGACCAATCCAAGCGAGCATTCGCTGATTGCGAACTTCAAGCTCGGCATTCTTGCCGCCGGCGCGAAAGTCGCTCGGCGTCATACCGAGGATCTCCGACGCGTCGGCATAGAACCGGCCGCTCGAATTGAACCCGGCGTCGTGGATGGCTTCGGTCACGGTCGTGCTCCTTGTGAGATTGTCGCGGACCCGCTTCCGGCGGTGGGCGACGGCATAGGCCTTTGGCGTCACGCCGACGATGGCCTTGAAGAGACGATGGAAGTGATGGGGGCTGAGGCCCGCCGCACGAGCCAACACCTCGAGGCCCGGCGGCTCCTCCGCCGCCTCGATGAGGCGGCAGGCCTCCGCGATCATCGCCGCGTGCCGATCGGCGAGCGCGGGCTCGTCCGGCCTGCAGCGCTTGCAGGGCCTGAAGCCCGCCGCCTCGGCTTCGGCGCAGGTCTTGTAGAAACGCACGTTTTCCCGTTTCGGGCGGCGCGCCGGGCACGACGGCCGGCAGTAGACGCCGGTCGTCGTGACGGCGCAGTAGAAGGCGCCGTCGGTCGCCTTGTCTCGCGCCACGAATTTGGCCCAGCGGGCGTCGTCATTGCTGGGTCTTGCCAGCGCCTTCAACGATCGTGCGGCTTCGAGCGCGCGGGTCATGGCTTATGCTCGCATCAGATTCAGCTATTGACGTGAACTTAGTGCCGACGCGAGCCCGCCGCACTCCGGTCCTTGCGGTCAAATCGAAAAATCGGCAGGAGCCGGGCCCCGGCAACGCTGTCGTAACCAAGGCTTATTCATGTGGTCTAAGGGAATGTTAGACGGTTTGTGTGCTACTATCTCGGTCGCAGCGCAGCCTGGCGGTGGCATCTTTTCGGCAATGGCGGCGGCAGGGCCATGACGCCTAGAGAAGAACCAATCCCAATTCTGTCGACTGTCCTGTCGCATCTTGCGATGGCCGGCCTCCTGGTCGCCGTCGCGCTTCCCGCGCTTCGGGCTCACCGTGCCCTTCCACCGCAGGATGCGGCCAGGCACGAGGCCCCAGGCCCATTGGCGCCCGAGGCATTCCCCCAGCAGTCGCCGGCCGTCGCAATCGCGCCGCCAAGGGCCGAGTGGGCCGCGGACGAAATCATGCACGCGCGTGAGCAGTGCATGCACACGCTCTCCGGATTTGCCGCCGAGGTCGAGCCTCTGGCACCGATCAAGAGCGCCGAGTGCGGTCTCCCGGCGCCCGTGCGGCTGAAGAGCGTCGGATCTTCTCCCAAGGTCGTGTTCGACCCGCCGGTCGACGTCAATTGCCGTATGGTGGCGGCGCTCAGCAAATGGGTGAAAACGACCGTGCAACCGAGCGCGCGCGAGCGGCTGAAATCTCCAGTCGTGCGCATCCACGGCGCCTACGGCTACTCGTGCCGCAACATCTACAATCTGCCGAATGCGCGCTTGAGCCAGCATGCCCTCGCCAACGCGATCGACATCGGCGGCTTCTCGCTCGCGAACGGTCGCACCGTCGCTGTCGTCAAGGACTGGGGGCAGACCGTGCGCGACATCAAGGCAGCCAAGGCGAAGGCCGAGGCAGAGGCGAAGGCCGCGCGTGCGAAGGGAACCGCCCCACGAACTCAATCCAATGAGGCCGCAAGCCTCAAGCCGACCCGTCCCGACAAGCAGACGCCACAAGTGACGAAAGCGTCACTGACGGTCCCCGCGCTGAAATCGCCCGAACTCCCTGAAATCGCCGAGGTCTCCCAAGTCGCAGGAAGCCGGTAAATCAGCGGAGCTTCAGAAGAAGTACGCAACGGCGTCCTCGCCCGAGACGAAGCCGTCGACGAAAGACTTGCCCGAGACGAAACCCGTGGCGCCGGCAAAGCCAACCAGCGAAGGGCTATTCCTGCGCGCCATTCACGGCGGCGCCTGCGAGACGTTCGCAACCGTCCTCGGTCCAGAGGCCAACGACCCGCACCGCAACCACTTCCACCTCGACCTCATCCCGCGGCGCGGGCGCGGCTATTGCGGCTAGGTCTTCTTCTCGGCGACGGCCTTGAGCTGCGCGAGCCCCTTCTCCATCTCGCCGCCCATCATCTTCTGCCCGTTCATGACGAGGCACATCGCCTTGGCGATGAAGCTGTCGTGCTCTCCGCTCATCGTCCACGTCACCGCCGTCTGTTCACCCTCGGGCTTGAAGGTGAACTCGGACGCGCTCGAGCCGGCGAACGGCTTGCACGAAATCGACCTTGAGGCTGACGAGCTCGTTCGGGCGACTGTCGGCGACCGTCATCCGCCCCTCGCCCACCTGATCGTTGCCTGACCACGTGAAGACGGCGCCCTTGCCCTCCGGCGCGCCCTCGAAGCCGACCTTGGCGTTGGGATCGAGCTTCGCCCACGGCGACCAGGCATCCCACTTGTGAAGGTCGTTCACGTGCGTGAAGACGTCCGACGCCGGGGCGGCGACGGTGGCGGTCCTTTCGACGCGGAAATCCGCGGGTTGAAGGTGGACGACGATTGCAAAGGCGCCGACGGCGACGATGAGCACGAGAAGGATTTTTCTGAGCATAGGGAGCCTCCCTGTCATTGCCCGTCAGTATGAAGCCGCGTTTGGGCCGCACAAAGGCACTAACCCACCGGTCGCCGCCACCATCCGCCGCCCAAATTCCCGCTAGCTGCCCAATTGCTCGCCGAGAAAGCGAGTGAACGCGGCCCACGAGAGCTCGTCGGCCCGCTTCTGGTAGCGGTCGGAGCCGAAGACTGTGAAGGCATGGGGGGCGCCCGAGTACACCTCGATTTCGTAGGGTGCGTGCGCAGCCTCGAGCTCTGCGCTGAGCTTGGCTACGTCTTCCATCTTCACCGAGGTGTCCGCGCCGCCGTGGGCAATCAGGATCGGCGGCGTGTCCGCGGGATAGCTTTGGCCGGGCGGGGTCGTGAGGCCGCCATGGAAGGAGACGTAGCCCTTGACGTCCTCCGCTTTTCCCGAGCGGGCAAGCTCCAAGACCGCCGCGCCGCCGAAGCAATAGCCCATCACGACGGCAGAAGTGGAGGTCTGGGGCCGCGCGGCGGCGAGCCCGCCAAGAATGCGCGCGCGGAATGTCTCGCGGTCGTCGTAGAGCGCCTGCGTGGCGGCTTTCTTCGCCGTCATGTCCGCCGGACGGTTGCCTTTCCCGAAAAGATCGACCGCGAAGGAATCGTAGCCGAGCTTGGCCAGCATGTCGGCCCGCTTCATCTCGTAGTCGTTGAGCCCATCCCAGTCATGGATAATGACCACGAGACCCTTGGACGTTCCCTCGGCCTTGGCCCGATAGCCCTCGTAATCGGCGCCGGCCACCTTGTAGGCGACGTTCTCGCCCGCGCGCACAGGTGCGGCGTCAAAAGCCATGCTCAGGGCTGCGAGCGTCACAACTGCAGCTGCTCTTCGCGCCATGGGTCACATCTCCTAGCTGTCGCTCGACTAGCTAGGGGCGGGCGCGTGGGGCTGCAAGGCAGGCTCCGAGAACGGCCCTCGAAGCGCCGGCAAAGAAAAAACCGGTCCGGAAGACCGGACCGGTTCTTCAGCCAGACCGAATGGGCTTCCCTGATGCCCTTCGACCTACCCCCCCGAAAAACCCCCCTCCGCGATCCCCCAACCGCGAAACAAGAGCGAGGTGAAAGTTGCAGAAGCCTCGCTCGAGCGCAACCCGTCCACAGGCTTTTGCTCAGAGTCCGGTGCAACTTGGCAACACTTGGCTGTCAGCAGGACTTAAGGGCATGAAGGTGGTCGACCGGCCCGGCCCCGCGACCGATTTCGAGGCTTCGGCCGGCGGCAATCGCCTGCCAGACGAAGTCCTTGGCCCGGCGCACGGCCGCTTCGAGCGCGTCTCCCCGGGCCAGGAAGGCGGCGATCGCCGCCGAGAGGGTGCACCCGGTCCCGTGCGTATTCTTGGTGTCGATGCGGGGCATCGCAAGGCGGACCGCGGTTGCACCGATCGCGAGTATATCGGCGGCTTCGGGCCCCTCGCCATGGCCGCCCTTGAGGAGCACGGCCCTCGGGCCGAGCGCAAGGAGGCGCCGCGCCTGGGCCTCCTGGTCCGATTCGCTCGCCGCGAGGGGCTCGCCGAGGAGGCGGGCGGCCTCGGCCAAATTGGGCGTCACGACGTCGGCAAGCGGCAGCAGCGCCGTCCTCACGAGCTCGACGGCATCGGGCGCGATCAGGAGGTCGCCGCTGGTCGCGACCATGACAGGATCGACGACGAGCGCCTTGGGCTTGGCCCGCCTGAGCCCCTCTACCACCGCTTCCACGGCCCCGCGCTCGCCGAGCATGCCCGTCTTGACCGCCCCGACATTGAGGTCCGAGAAAACGGCCGCGATCTGCCGCAGAATCATGTCGGGAGGCACGGCGTGGACGGCCTCGACGCCCAGCGTGTTCTGCGCCGTGATCGCGGTGATGACGGAGGCCCCGTAGACGCCGAGCGCCGAGAAGGTCTTGAGGTCGGCCTGGATTCCGGCTCCCCCCGAGCTGTCGGACCCGGCAATCGTCAGCGCAATGGGGCGTGTCATGGTGGAGGGCCAGCGCCGCCGCTGGTCTGGCGCAGAAGCTCGTCCTCGAGGCCGGCCGGCGTCACCAGAGCCTCGATCCTGCCGAGCGCGGGAAAAGTTTCGATGAGCCACTGCCCGAGCCAGGTGATGGAGCCGGTGAGGAAGAGCACGCCTGTCAGCACGAGCAGCACGCCCATCACCTTCTCGACCGTGCCGAGGTAGGGGCGGAACCGCTGCATGAAGGCGAGAAACGGGCGGATCGCGACGGCGGCCAGCACGAACGGCACGCCGAGCCCGAGCGAATAGACGGTGAGGAGGCGCACGCCGGCACCCAAGCTCGCCTCATTGGCCGCAACGGCAAGCACGGTAGCCAAGATCGGGCCGATGCAGGGCGTCCAGCCGAACGCGAACGCAAGACCGATGATGTAGGCGCCCGCGAGACTCGCACCCGTAGCGTCCGCATGATAGCGCACCTCGCTATAGAGGAGCGGAATGCGCAGGATGCCGAGGAAGTGGAGCCCGAAGAGAATGATGATCACCCCGGCGACGATGCCGAGCTCGGCGCGATAGGTCTGGATGAGCTGACCGAGGACGGAAGCGCTCGCACCCAAGGAGACGAACACCGTGGTGAAGCCAAGCACGAAGAAGACTGACGCCAGCACGATGCGCCGCCAAATGCGCCCGTCGATCCCTTCCGACTCCGTCATCTGCTCGAGGCTCGTGCCCCCGAGGTAGACGAGATAGGGCGGCACGAGCGGAAGCACGCAGGGCGAGAGGAAGCTCACGAGGCCGGCGAGCGCCACGCCAGGATAGAGATGGGTTTCACCGAACACGTTTCGTCTCCCGATCGCAACGGGCCTCTACCCGCCGGGTCAAGCTACGTAGCACGGTCCGCCCTGGATTTGGGTGAAGCCGAGTTCATTCACCGGGCAAGCGCGGCAACACCCGGCAGCTCCCGGCCCTCGAGCCACTCGAGGAAGGCCCCGCCCGCCGTCGACACGTAGGTGAAGTCGCCGGCGACGCCCGCGGCGTTGAGCGCGGCGACCGTGTCTCCCCCGCCCGCGACCGAGACGAGGCGGCCCGCCTTGGTGAGTCTGCGCGGCCTCGCGCGCGACCGCGAAGGTACCCTCGCCGAAGGGCGCGATCTCGAATGCTCCGAGCGGGCCGTTCCAGAGCAGCGTGCGGCAGCGGCCGAGTTCCTCCCCATAGTGCGCGACCGATTGCGGTCCCACGTCGAGGATCATCTGATCCGAGGGCGTCTCGAGTACGGGCACGGTGAGCGTCGGCGCGCCCGCCTCGAGCCTTTCGGCGACGACAACATCCTTGGGCAGCACGACCTCGCAGCTCCGCTCCTTCGCAATGGCCATGATCTCGAGCGCCGTCCGCGCCATGTCCGGCTCCGCGAGCGAGCGCCCGATCTCTAGACCCTGGGCCAGGAAGAACGTATTCGCCATGCCGCCGCCGACAATGAGCTTGTCGACCTTCGCCACAAGATTGGTGAGGACCGGGATCTTGGTCGAGACCTTGGCGCCGCCGACTACAGCCGCCGTCGGGCGCTGCGGCTCCTCGAGCGCGGCCCGCAACGCCGCGATCTCTTCCATCATCAGCGGGCCGGCGTAGGACGGCAGCAGATGGGTCAAGCCCTCGGTCGAGGCGTGCGCGCGGTGGGCGGCAGAGAAAGCGTCGTTGACGAAGATGTCGCCGAGCTTTGCAAGCTCGGCCGCGAACGCGGGATCGTTCTTCTCCTCGCCCTTGTGGAAGCGCGTATTTTCGAGCACGGCCACATGCCCCGGCGCGAGGCCCGCCACCGCCGCCTCGGCCGCCGCGCCGATGCAGTCGGGCCCGAGCGCGACGGGGGCCCCGAGCAGGTCCGATAGCGCGGCAGCAACAGGGGCCAACGAATTTTCCTTGTCGGGCCCGCCCTTGGGCCGGCCGAAGTGGGAGAGGACGATCACGCGGGCGCCGCGGCCCATGAGGTCCTTGAGGCCGGGGACCAGCCGCTCGAGCCGGGTCGCGTCGGTGACGCGGCCATCCTTGGTGGGCACGTTGAGATCGGCGCGCACGAGCACGCGCCTGCCGCGGACATCGGCCTCCGAGGCGGGCTTCAGTCTTCCGAGATCCATGACGCTCCAAGCCATTCAGCTGCGCGGGCTCTAATTGGGAAAGGGGCGAAGTGCAAGGGACGGGAAAGGATATCGCGCCGCCGATCTCGCGCGGGGACTTTGTTCATGATAAACATCCGGCCATGACCAAGCTGGAGAACCTTGAAAAGGCCGTCGAGAACCTCACGCCTGACGAGCTCGCAGCGTTCCGCGCGTGGTTCGACGAGTTCCAGGAGCGGCTCTTCGACGAAAAGATCGAACGCGACGCCAGGGCCGGCAAGCTCGACGACCTCGCGGCCAAGGCCATCGCAGACGATAAGGCCGGCCGGACCCGCGATCTTTGAATCCCGTGGCGGGGCCACGGCCGATGCGTCACCGCGCGAACGATGACTTCTGGGACGCTTTCGAGGCACTGCCGGCCCCCATTCGTGATCTCGCTGGCAAGAGCTTTCAGCAGCTGAAAGACAACCCGAAACACCCATCGCTCCGGTTCAAGAAGGTCGGACCCTATTGGTCGGCCCGCGTGGGAGCGCACTACCGGGCACTGGCTGTGGAGCGCGACTACGGCTTCCGGTTTGGATCGGCTCTCACTCCGAATATGACCGGCTTATTCGGTGAGCGTCCCGACTACTCACGCTTGATCGCCGCGCGCGCAGCTTCCGCCACCTTCGCGGGCGTAAGCCCGAAATGCTCGAATACCTTCGCGCCCGGAGCCGAGGCGCCGAAGTCCGAGAGACCGACAAAGGCGTCCTTGCGTCGCAGCCACTCGCGCCAGCCCTGCTCGACGCCCGCTTCAATGCCCACGCGTGGCGCCTTTCCGAGGACGTCGTTGCGATAGGCTTCGGGCTGGGCGCGGAAGAGCTCGAACGACGGCAGCGAGACGACGGCTGCTTTCACGCCCTCCTTGTCGAGGAGAGCGGCCGCATCGGCCGCGAGCCCGACTTCCGACCCGGTCGCGATCAAGGTCACGTCGCGCCCGCCCTCCGGCTCGCGCACGACGTAGCCGCCCTTGAGCGACAGGTTCTCGGTCCCGAGCGCGCTGCGCAGCATCGTCGGTACGGCCTGGCGCGTCAGCGCGAGGATTGTCGGCGTCTTGCAGGCTGAAAGCGCCGCCGTCCAGCACTCGGCCGTCTCGATGGCGTCGGCGGGACGCAGCACCTGCAGATTGGGAATGGCGCGCAGTGCCGCCAGGTGCTCGATCGGCTGGTGCGTCGGCCCGTCCTCGCCGAGGCCGATGCTGTCGTGGGTCATCACGTAGATGACGCGCTGGCGCATGATCGCCGAGAGGCGGATGGCCGGGCGGCAGTAGTCGGTGAAGACGAGGAACGTCGCACCGTAGGGAATGACGCCGCCGTGCAGCGCCATGCCGTTCATGGCCGCCGCCATGGCATGCTCGCGCACGCCGTAGCGAATGTAGTTACCCGCGAAATTTCCAGGCGTGACATCGCTGTGGTGCTTGGTGCGCGTGCCGTTCGACGGCGTGAGGTCGGCCGAGCCGCCGATCAACTCTGGCAATGCCGGCACGAGGTGCTCGAGCGTCATCTGCGACCAAACCCGCGTCGCGCGCTTGGTCGCGTCCGCGGCAAACTGGCTCCGTGCCGCTTCGATGGCAGCGAAGACGGCCGGCGCGCGCGTCTCTGCGATCGGCACGCCGAGCGCGGATTTCGCCGCCTCGCCCGCATTCTCGAAGCGGGCCGTCCAGGCCTTGCGCTCCTTCGTGTGGCGTCGGCCGAGCTCCCGCCAAGCCTCGTGGATGTCGGCCGGCACCTCGAAGGGCGGCGAGCTCCAGCCGAGCTTCTCGCGCGCGCCCTTGACCTCCTCGGCCCCGAGCGGCTCGCCGTGGGTCGAGGACTTCCCGGCCTTCGTCGGGGCGCCGAAGCCAATCACGGTCTTGCAGGCAATGAACCAGGGCGCGCTCGCGTCCGACCTGGCCTTGGCAAGTGCGGCGGAGACGGCGCGCGTATCATGACCGTCGACGCGCAGCGTGTTCCAGCCCGAGGCGGCAAAGCGCGCGACCTGATCGTCGGAGACGGACAGGCTCGTCGGTCCGTCGATCGAGATCCCGTTGTCGTCGAACAGCACGATCAGCTTGCCGAGCTTCAAATGGCCCGCGAACGAGATCGCCTCGTGGCTGATGCCCTCCATGAGGCAGCCGTCGCCGACGAGGCAGTAGGTGTGATGATCGACGAGATCGGGCCCGAAGCGCGCATTGAGAAGCCGCTCGGCGAGCGCCATGCCGACCGCGTTCGCGAGCCCCTGCCCGAGCGGCCCGGTCGTCGTCTCGATGCCTGGCGCGTGACCGTACTCGGGATGTCCCGCCGTCTTCGAGCCGAGCTGGCGGAAGCGCTCGAGCTCGCTCTTGTCCATCTCCGGATACCCGGTGAGGTACAGCAGCGAGTAAAGCAGCATCGAGCCGTGGCCCGCCGACAGCACGAAGCGGTCGCGGTTCGGCCAGGCGGGGTCCTGAGGGTCGAAGCGCAGGGCTTCGGCAAAGAGCACGGTCGCCACGTCGGCCATGCCCATCGGCATGCCGGGATGGCCCGACTTCGCCTTCTCGACCGCGTCCATGGCGAGCGCGCGGATCGCGTTCGCCATCTCGCGGTAGTCAAGCGCCGGAGCCGCCTTGGATTTCTCTTGAGCCTTGGCCATTGTTCGTCCTTCCGACCCCGGTCCGAGGGAAGGGCACATTTAGCGGCCGCATCAGGCGCCGTCTATGGGCGCGATGCCCCCATGAACGCTTCGAGCTCGCCCAGCGTGGGGAGCGCGGCCCGGGCCCCGAGCTTGCGGCAGCTCAGCGCAGCCACCGCCGCGGCGGCCCGGGCGCATGCCGGTTCGTCGCGTCCCTGCACCAGGGCCCAGGCAAAGGCACCGTGGAATGCGTCGCCCGCCCCCGTCGTGTCGATGACCTCGGTCGCAAATGCCGGCTGGTGCCCAGACTGCCCGGCCCGGTTCCGCCACGTGTAACCCTTGCCCCCATCGGTGACGCCGGCATGACGCGGACCGAGAGTCAGCACGCGACCGAGCTTCTCCTCGAGCGTGCCCGCCGGGAACGCCGCGTCGAGGGCTGCAGCGGGAAAGATGGCGTAGTCGGTGAGGCCGAGCATCGCGAGCAGAAGATCGTGCGCTTCCACGTCGACGTCAGCCACCGTCGGCACGCCTTCGTCTCTTGCCCTCTCGAAGGCCAAGAGCGTCGCCTCGACCCACTTCAGGTCGGAGAGCACGGCGCCCGCCTCGGCAATCCGGTCGAGGGCAAGCCACGAGGGATCGAGCGACATCGCGTGATCGCGCTCGCCGACGATGAGGCGCTCGCCCTCAGCGTCGACGATGACGGCCGACGTCGAGGTGCGTCCGGCCGGCATTGCTCTCACCGAGCGGGTGTCGACCCCCTCGGCCTCGAGGAAGCTGCGCACTTTTGCACCAGCCTCGTCGTCGCCGACCCTTGCCCAGAGCTCCGCCCGCCCCCCGAGACGGGCAATGGCTGCGGCGGCATTGGCCGCCGACCCGCCGCCGCTCTCGATCATCTCGAGCGCGCGCACCTTCGTCGGCTCGGGCGGAAAAGCCGCAATGCGGTACACGCGGTCGAGGACCGCATGACCGATCACGATGATCCCCTTCACCGCACGCGCTCCACTGCCGGCTCGGCGGCGGCCATCTTGGCCTCCTCGGCCGCATCCTCGGCAAAGAGCTGCTCGAGCGTCGCGGCGTCGCTCTTCGCCTTGGCCTGCATCTTCTCCACGTCGCTGTAATAACGATAGTCGTCGCTCAAGCGCCGCTCATCATGGGTCTTGAAGGTCCGGATCACGCGATCGGCATCGCGCTCACTGTAGCCGAGCCCGCGCAGGAGCTGGCGCGTCGTCTCGAGCGCCGAGAGAAACGTCTCGCGCTGTATTATCTTGACACCGAGGTCGAGCAGGCGGTGCGCGTGGTTGCGGTTGCGCGCCCGCGCGTAGATCGGGACGGCCGGATACTGGCTCGTCACCAGCTCGGCGGCGCGCAGCGAGGCATCGACGTCGTCGATCGCCAGGACGAAGGCGCACGCCTTGCCGGTCTCGGCGGCCTCGAGAATCTCGATGCGGCTCGCGTCTCCGTAAAAGGCCTGCGAGCCGAACTTGCGCACGAGCTCGACCTGCTCGGCCGAGATGTCGAGGGCGGTGAAGGGAATGCGCTTGCCGCGCAGCACGCGCGCGACGATCTGACCGTAGCGGCCGAAGCCGGCGATGACGACGTGGCGGTCGTTGGCAGGCGGGAGCTCGTAGCTGGGCTCCACGCGCGCACGCGTGCGTGTGAGGAGCCGCTCGAGCGCGAGCAACAGCGGCGTCGCCGCCATCGAGATCGTCACCACGACGGTCAGGAGATCGGCGACCTCGCTCGAAAGGACGCCGCCGGCAACGCCGGTCGCAAACAGCACGAAGGCGAACTCGCCGCCCTGGCTGAGCGCCAATCCGAGGCGTCTTGCAGGACGGGCCTCGAGACCGAACCACACGCCGAGCCGGGCCAGCACGACGGCCTTTATGGTGATCAGCGCCAACGCCAGGCCGAATACCAGGAGCGGCAAATCGATGATGAGATTGACATCGAGCGACATGCCGATGGCGGTGAAGAAGAGACCGAGCAGAAGGCCCTGGAAGGGTTGAATGTCGGCCTCGAGCTGGTGGCGATAGGAGCTCTCGGCGAGGAGGGCTCCGGCGATGAAGGCGCCGAGCGCGGCGGAAACGCCGGCAAGCTGCATGGCGAGTGCGGCGCCGACTACGGTGAGAAGCGCGGCCGCTGTCATTGCCTCCCGAACTCGCGTGCGGGCGATGAGCCGAATGACAAAATCGAGGGCGTAGTGCCCGACGATGACGACGGCGGCGATGACGGCGAGTGCCTTCAGAGCGGCGAGGAGATCCATCGAGGCGGCGGCGCCCGCCGCGGAGACGGCGAACACCGGCGTAAGGGCGATCAACGGTATGGCGGCGAGGTCCTGAAACAGCAGCACCGCGAAGGCCATGCGCCCATGGCGCGCGGGAAGCTCGCCGGTCTCCTCGAGCACCTGGAGCGCAAAGGCGGTCGACGAGAGCGAGAGCGCGAGACCGACGAACAGCGCCGTCTGCCACGCGAGCCCCATGGCGATGGCAGGCACCGTGAGAAGAAGCGCGGTGATCGACGACCTGGGCGCCGCCCAGCGAGAAGATCGACGATCTCAGCGCCCACAGCCGCCGCGGCCTCAGCTCCAGTCCGATCAGAAACAGGAGGAGCACGATACCGAACTCGGCAATGTCGAGTATTTCCTTGGCCTCGGACGGGGAGAACACCCGGCGCACGCCGTTCGGCCCGAGGACGATTCCGGCCGCGAGGTAGCCGAGCACGGTTCCGATGCCAAGCCAGCGCGCGAGCGGCGCGGCAATGGCCATGGCGGCGAGGAGAACGGCGACCACGGTCAGCGAAACGTGGGACATCCTGCTACCTGCTACCTCCTGCTTGCGGGTGCTGCAGTGCGGCAGGCCCCCTCGTTACGCTTCACAGGTCTCTGGGCTCATGAGCCGGGTTCGGCTATGGTCGGCCCCCGCACCCAGCGCATGGATGCCAATCGAAGCTCGCGCCCACGAGATACATGGCTGATCTTCTGCAACGCGTCGCCGCCACGGGCGACATCGAGGCTTTCCGCAAACTGTTTCAGGCCTATGGTCCGCGCGTCAAGTCCTACATGATGCGCCAGGGCGCAGACTCGAACACGGCGGAAGAGCTTGCGCAGGAAACGCTGCTCACGGTGTGGCGCAAGGCCGCGCTCTACTCGGGAGACAAGGGCAGCGCCACGACCTGGATTTTTACGATCGCGCGTAATCTGCGCATCGACCGGCTGCGTAAGGAGGTGGCGTGGCAGCCCTTGCCCGAGGGGGTGGAGGAGGAAGCCTCGTCGGACCCGACCCCCGACGAGGAGGTTTCCGAGCGCGAGCGGCGTGAGAGGGTGCAAAAGACGCTCGCCGAGTTACCTGCGGATCAGTCCGAAGTCGTCGTGCTCTCGTATATCGAGGGATTGTCGCACAGCGAGATCGCCGAGCGCCTCGGCCTCCCGCTGGGAACCGTGAAGTCGAGGATGCGTCTTGCCTACCAAAAGATACGTGCCGATCTCGAGGACTTGAGATAGATGACGATTACGCATCATCCCGACGTTTCAACCTTGATGAGCTGCGCGGCCGGCAGCCAGCCCGAGGCGCTCGCGGCCGTCGTCGCCTCCCACATCTCCATGTGCCCGACGTGCGCGGCTGAGATCGCGCACATGCAGGAGATCGGCGTCGCGCTGTTCGCGGGCCTCGAGCCCGCTGCCGTCACCCGAGACGCCCCGGTCGCCGCACTGCGCGCGCTCGAGGCGGAGAGCGAGACCGTCAACGGGACGGCGCCCGGCGGCGACGTCCCGGCGCCGATTGCGGCCCGCGTAGGCCCGCGGCTCGACGACATTCCCTGGAAGCGCATCGCGCCCGGCATGTGGCAGCACCGCGTTCCGCTCAAGGGAGGAAGGGGGGACCTGCGGCTGATCAAGGTCGCGCCGGGCAAGGAGATCCCGGAGCACGGCCACGGGGGCGAGGAGCTCACTCTCCTCTTGCGCGGCAGCTACCGCGACGAGTTCGGCACCTTCCGCAGCGGCGACGTGGCCGATCTCGACACCGATGCCGAGCACCACCCGATCGCGGACGAGGTCGAAGGCTGCATCTGCCTCATCGCGAACGAGAGGAAGGCGCGCTTCAAGGGGCTGCTCGCACGCCTCATGCAGCCCTTCATCGGCGTCTAGCTTATCGCCGGCGCTGCGCGCCGAGAAATCTAGTTCAGCGTTCGCTAACCTTAAGGGCCCCTTAACCGGGGTTTCGATATCCTTGTGGGAGCGAAATTCGAAGTCCTGCGAGGATCAATCCCATGTCCATCGACGTCATCCTCAAAGCGATTGGGACGCTGGTCTGCATCTATACGGTCGGCCTTTTCGTCTCCGTCATGAGCACCGCGGCGCTCAACGCGGCGGGAGCTACTGCCGGCTCGCCTTGCGGCGACCGGGCGTGCCGCATGGCCGCGACCCAGGCCGCGCCAATGCCCGAGCCCACGCTTGTGCATTCGGTCATCATGTTCGCAGGAAATCTCTGACCGGTCTCGCGCCGGCGCGCGACTGGATTGAGGAGCGCTCCCTCAATGGGACGCGCTCTTTCCGCGCTTGACGAGCGCGTCGATCTCGATCAGCTCGCGCATCAGCCCCTCGAAGTCGGCGAGCGGCACCATGTTCGGGCCGTCCGAGGGCGCCCGGTCGGGGTCCTCGTGGGTCTCGATGAAGAGCCCGGCCACACCGACCGCCACGGCTGCGCGCGCCAGGACGGGAACGAAGCGCCGATCTCCGCCCGAGCTCTCGCCCTTTCCTCCCGGCGCCTGCACGGCGTGAGTGGCATCGAAGATCACCGGCGCGCCGGTCTCGGCGAGGAGGGGCAGGGCACGCATGTCGGCGACGAGCGTGTTGTAGCCGAACGAGACGCCGCGCTCCGTGACGAGCACATTCGCGTTCCCCGAGCCCACGACCTTCGCCACGACGTTCTTCATGTCCCAGGGCGCGAGGAACTGCCCCTTCTTGACGTTGATCACCTTGCCGGTCCGCGCCGCCGCGATCAGAAGATCGGTCTGTCGGCAGAGGAAGGCCGGGATCTGGAGCACGTCGACGGCCTCGGCGACCGGCGCGCACTGGCCGGCCTCGTGGACATCCGTCAACACCGGCAAGCCGAGAGCCGAGCGAATCTCGGCGAACACCGGTAGCGCCGCGGCGAGGCCGAGCCCTCGCTTTCCTCCAAGGGAGGTGCGGTTCGCCTTGTCGAAGGAGGACTTGTAGACGAGGCCGATGCCGAGCCGGCCGGCGATCTCCTTCAAGGCGGCTGCCGTCTCGAGCGCGTGTGCCCGGCTCTCCATCTGGCATGGGCCGGCGATGACCGCGAGCGGGAAGTCGTTGGCGAAGGACGCCGCGCCGACCGTGACGCGGGCCTCGGGCTTCAGCGGGCCGTGGGACGTCATGTGCGCTTCGGTCCGTGGCGAACCGGCTTCTGCTGCTCGCTGAACTTGGCAAACCGCGGCAGCTCGTCCTGGATCTCGAACCACGGCAGCTGCTCGCCCGTGTGGACATGCCCCGTCGGCACGAACTTCTCGGGGTGCTCGAGCGTACCGATATAGAGATGCACCTCTCCCGGCCACATGTCGTCGTTGGTATAGGCCATCGGCGATCCGCACGACGGGCAAAAATACCGCCAAACGCCCGGCGACGACTGGTAGGAGGCTGGCGTGCCCTCAAGATAGCGGAACTGCCCCACCTTGACGCCGAGCATGGTCGCGACCGAGGACGACGTGTGGCGCCGGCAGCTGTCGCAGTGGCAGTAGGCGACCCAATCGGGCTTGCCCTCGAACTCGTACTTGATGGCGCCGCAGAGGCAATGCCCTTTAGTGAGCTTCATGGGGACGATCCTCCAATCTCGCCCGATCTTACCCGGCATTGACCCCTGTGTAAGGGGCATTAGGCTCCGAGTCGTAAATTCGCCCCCACTCTGCAAGCGGTTCCGGCGAGGCACGGCACATTATGGCTGACCCCTATGCAATCCTGGGCGTCCCGAAAGGGGCCTCGCAAGACGACATCCGCAAGGCCTACCGCAAGCTCGCCAAGGAAAACCACCCCGACCTCAACCCTGGCAACAAGGCCGCCGAGGCGCGCTTCAAGGAGATCTCCGGGGCCTACGACATCCTCGGCGACGAGGAGAAGCGCAAGCGCTTCGATGCGGGCGAGATCGACGAGCAGGGCGCCGAGCGGCCCGAGCGGCGCTACTACCGGGAGTATGCGGAGGCGGACCCTGGCTTCCGCTACGGCCGCAGCCAGGGCTCACCCGAGGCCGACTTCGGCGACCTCGGCGACATCTTCGCCGAGTTCCAGCGCGGCCGGCGCGGCGAGGGCTTTCGCATGCCCGGCGGCGACATTCAGTACACACTGCCGGTCGACTTCCTCGACGCCGCCAACGGGGCGAGCAAGACCGTGCGCATGGGCGACGGCAAGACGCTCGACATCAAGATTCCGGCCGGCATCCGCGACGGCCAGGTGTTGCGATTGAAGGGCGAGGGCCAGCCGGGCATCGGCGGCGGCCCGCCCGGGGACGCCCTCGTCGAGGTCCAGATCCTGCCTCATCCGCGCTTCACCCGCGAAGGCAACGACATACACTCGGTTCTCCCGATCACGCTCAATGAAGCGCTCTCGGGAGGAAAGGTGCGGGCGGACACGATCGACGGCGCCGTCGACGTCAGGATCCCCAAGGGCGCGAACACGGGCACCAAGCTGCGCTTGCGCGGCAAGGGCGTGGCCGACGCCAAGGGCGGCACGCGCGGCGACCACCACCTCGAGCTGCGCGTCATGCTCCCCGAGAGGCCCGACCCGGACCTCGAGCGCCTCGTCGCCGAATGGGAGGGCGCGCACCCCTATGACCCTCGCACCAAGGGAGGCTCTCGATGATCGACGAAACCGAGCTCATCGCCGTCACGCGGCGCCTCGAGGTGCGCGTGCTGCATGAGTGGATCGACATGGGCCTCGTCACGCCCCAGCGCGGCGAGGCCGGCTATATCTTCGACGAGATGGATGTCGCGCGCGTCAACCTCGTGTGCGATCTTTCTTTCGACATGGGCGTCGGCCAGGAAAGCCTGCCTATCATTCTATCGCTGATCGACCAGCTGCACCGGGCTCGCCATTCGCTCAGGGCCTTCGCCGCAGCCATTGAGGCCCAGCCCGAGTCAGTGAAGGTGGAGATCAAAGGAGCGGCGCGGCGCACGCTCTTCCCTGAGGACAATTAGGGCGTCGCTTGACGCCCGGCCTCCCCCTCCCTACACCCTAGGCCCATGCTGATCCTCATCGATAACTACGATAGCTTCACCTATAACCTCGTCCACTTCCTGGGCGAGCTCGGCGCGGAATGCGAGGTCATCCGCAACGACAAGATCTCGGCCGACGAGGTCTTAAAGAAGAAGCCCCAGGCGATCGTCCTCTCGCCCGGCCCCTGCACTCCGAACGAGGCCGGCGTCTGCCTCGATCTCATCGCCAAGGCGGGCCCCAGGGTGCCGCTCCTCGGCGTATGCCTCGGCCATCAGGCGATCGGCCAAGTCTACGGCGGCAAGGTGATCCGCGCCCCCGTCCCCATGCACGGCAAGCTCTCGACCATCCGCCACGCAGGCAAGGGCGTATTCAAGGGCCTGCCCGAGCGCTTCGAGGTGACGCGCTATCACTCGCTCATCGTCGAGCGCGCGAGCCTGCCGGCGTCCCTCGAGATCACCGCCGAGACCGCGGACGGTCTCATCATGGGACTTCAGCACAAAACGCACCCCGTCCACGGCGTGCAGTTCCATCCCGAGAGCATCGCCTCCGAGCAGGGACACGCGCTGCTCGCCAACTTCCTCGAGATCGCCGGCTTCTCTCCGCGCCGCCGCAACGCCCCGCGCCCCCGCGACGCCGCCTGAGATGGCCCGAGAAGAGGCCTCATGTCCGCGACGCTCCTGAAGCAACTCATCGGCAAGGTCGCGGGCGGCCAAAGCCTTTCCGAGAGCGAGATCGGCGAGGCCCTCGACGCGATGGTCTCAGGTGCCGCGACGCCCGCGCAGATGGGCGCCTTCCTGATGGCGCTGCGCGTGCGCGGCGAGACCGTTGCCGAGATCACCGGCGCCGCGCGCTTCCTGCGCGCCAAAATGCGCCCGGTCGCGGCCCCTGATGACGCGATCGACATCGTCGGCACCGGCGGCGACGGTCACGCGACCTATAACGTCTCGACCTGCGCCGCCTTCGTCGCCGCGGGCGCCGGGCTCAACGTCGCCAAGCACGGCAATCGCTCGGTGTCGTCGCTGTCGGGGGCCTCCGACGTCCTTTCCGCGCTCGGCGTCAATCTCGACGTGCCGCCCGAGACGGCGGCGCGCGCCATCCGCGAGGCGGGCATCGGCTTCCTGTGGGCGCCCCTCCATCACCCCGCCATGAAGGCGTTCGCGCCCGTGCGCGCCGAGCTCGGCATCCGAACGATCTTCAACCTGCTCGGGCCGCTTTCGAATCCCGCGGGGGTCAAGCGCCAAGTCATCGGCGTCTACGACCGCCGCCTCGTCGAGCCGATCGCGGAGGTGCTGCTCAATCTGGGCTCGGTGCACGCGCTCGTCGTCCACGGCCACGACGGGCTCGACGAGCTCACGACGACGGGGGCAACGACGGTCGCCGAGCTCAACGACCGGGACATTACCCTTTACGATGTGGTTCCCGAGGACGCGGGCCTATTACGCGCGAGCCTCGCCGATCTCAAGGGCGGCGACGCGGAGGCGAACGCCCGCGCGCTGCGCGAGGTCCTGGCCGGCAAGGCCGGCCCCTATCGCGACATCGTGCTGCTCAACGCGGCCGCGGCCTTGATCGTCGGCGGCAAGGCGGCAAGCCTCTCCGAGGGAGTCGAGAGAGCCGCGCGCGCTATCGACTCGGGTGCGGCTTCGCGCGCCCTCGAGCGCCTCATCGCCATTACGGCCTCGCCCGAATAGATCGCCCTAGGCGGCCTTGGCCGCGGCCCTGTCGATCCACCCCCGGATCTTCTCGACATCGGGTGGCGGCCCGTCGCGAAGGATGCGTTGGCCTTCGCTCGTTGCCGCATAGGCAAGGACGGCCGCGCAAAGCGAGGCCGGCTCGGCCGACGCAATCTCATCCGCCGTCGCAAACCCGGCTCCCGTGAGAAGCTGGGCGTGCGTTCCGGCGAGCCCCGCGATGGCCATGACAAGGCGGGCCTGCGCCTGCCAGGCTGCGATCACATCGGCCGCGATGTGGCTCGCGTCGAGTTCTCGCGGTCGTTTCGCCGGGGTCGGCGGCGAGGAGGTCCGCGACCGTCTTGATCCCGATCGCGGCGAAGCGCTCGGCCGTCTTCGGACCGATCGAGGGGGCTCGCTCGAGATCGTCCGATGCCATGAGCCGCAATCGCGGCGCTTCCGTCACCACGCGAGCCTCGGGCTTTACCGCCGGCGTGCGCACGGCCGCCCGCGCCCGCGGGGCGCGTGGAATTCTTACTCCGACCTCGGCTGCATGGAGATCGCGCACGGTGCGGTCGTCCTCGGGCAGGTTCACCTCGACCGTGCCCTTGGCCATTAGCTCGTCGTGGATCGCCGTGACGATGCGGCGGTCGTCGGCGTCGGCAAGCCGCTTGGCCAGGACATTGACCGGGATCTTGAGGGTTGCGAGCATCGTCTCGACCGAGAGCGTCACCTCCGGCGGAGCGACGCCCGCCGCGCGGATCGCTCGGTTTAGGACAGCGCCGAAACCAGCCGCCGCCACGACCAGGAGCTCGCCCGTGACCCGCCGCGACACAGGATCGAGCCCCGCCGGCGGATCGACGACGCCCTTGTTGATGTCGTAGTGCGCGAGCAGCTTCTCGTAGTAGCGGTTTGCATGCGTTGCATTGGCGCGGACGAGATCGCCGAGCGCGCGCGGACCGTCCCCAATCGAGATCGTGGGAACCCCATTGTTGGCGAGCGCCTCGGCCCTGAGCCCGTCGTAGGCACGGCTGATGCTCCACTCGGCAGCCCGATGAATGCTGCTCTCGGCTTCCGACTGGCCGGTGTGAAAGGGCATGAGCGGATCGGCGTAGTAGTGGCTGAGCACGCCCGCGCACCAGATGGCCTCCGACCACTTCTGCGCATAGAGCGCGGCAACGAGGTCCCGATACCAGCTCTCGACCTTCTCCGCTGCCCCGCCCCAGAAGCCGTCGCGGGGGTGCAGCACATGGTTCTTGAAATCCTTGAACTCGTCGTCGGGCGCCTTGGCGCCGCGGAGATAGAGCTCGACATGCTTCAGAGCGAGCCGCCGCCAGCCTTCGGCGTCGTCGCCGCGCAGATAGCCCAGCGCGTCGAGGGCGAGCTTGTGATGGGTCCCCTTGGCGTAGGTGGCATGGACGATGCGAAAGAGGAGGCTCATTTCGATGCTCGCCGGGCTTCCAATGCGGCACGCCGGTCTTCAAGGCGCAAGAAACGGGCGATTCGGCCCCCGCAACAATGGCTCGCGCGGGACGGGGCGCATACCATCAACTGGAATCCCCGATTGACCCTATGGGATCGAGCCGGTAGCAACGGCTCCGCCCCCGTCGTATTCTTTCGCTCATGGCCGATATCCTGGAGAAAATCACCCGCTACAAGCGCGAGGAGGTCGCGGCCGCAAAGGCCAAGCGCCCGCTCCAGGTCATGGCGGAGTATGCGCGCTCTGCCCCGCGCGTGCGCCCGTTTGCGGGCGCGATCGAGGCCAAGATCAAGGCGGGCGCGTCGGCGCTCATAGCGGAGATCAAGAAGGCCTCGCCGTCGAAGGGCCTCATCCGGGCCGACTTCGATCCGCCAGCGCTCGCGCGCGCCTACGAGGCGGGAGGCGCGACGTGCCTCTCCGTCCTCACCGACGGACCCTCGTTCCAAGGCGCGCCCGACTTTCTCACCAAGGCCCGCGCGGCGGTGTCCCTTCCGGCGCTGCGCAAGGACTTCATGATCGACACCTACCAGGTGGTGGAAGCGCGTGCGTGGGGCGCCGATTGCATCCTCGTCATCATGGCCGAGGTCGACGACGGGCTCGCTGCCGAGCTCGTCTCGGCCGCCCGCGACTGGCACATGGACGCGCTCGTCGAGGTCCACGACGAAGCCGAGCTCGAGCGGGCGCTGAGCCTCGAGGCCCGCCTCGTCGGCATCAACAATCGCAACTTGAAGACGTTCGAGACGACGCTCGGCACGACCGAGCGGCTTGCCCCGCGGGTCCCTGCGGACCGCATCGTGGTGAGCGAGTCCGGGATATTCACGGCCGCTGACATCGCCCGCCTTTCCAAGGCGGGCGTGCGTGCGTTCCTCGTCGGCGAGAGCCTGATGCGCCAAGCCAACGTCGCCGCCGCCACCCGCGCGCTTCTTTCCCGGGTGACAGTGTGATGGGGAAGCTCTCGCACCTCGATGAAGCAGGCGCGGCGCGCATGGTCGACGTGTCGGAGAAGGCCGTGACGCACCGCACGGCCGCCGCTGAAGGCTTCGTCGCCATGGCGCCCGAGACGCTCGCCCTAGTGGAAACGGGCGAAGCCAAGAAGGGCGACGTGCTCGCCGCCGCGCGCATCGCCGGCATCATGGCCGCCAAGCGCACGCACGAGCTGATCCCGCTCTGCCATCCGCTCGCGATCACGAAGGCGACGGTCGACTTTGAGATCTCGCGCGCGCCCGCCGGCATTCGAATCCGCGCCGAGGTCAAGGTCGCCGGCCAGACCGGCGTCGAGATGGAGGCGCTGACGGCGGTCGCGATCGCAGCGCTCACCCTCTACGACATGCTGAAGGCCGCCGACCGCGGCATGCGCATCGAGACCATCCACCTCGTCGAGAAGACCGGCGGCCGCTCGGGCAGGTATCGCGCGTCGCCAGAGAAGCCGAGAGCGTAGGATGGCGCTCCTCCCCGTCGCCGAGGCGCTCGGACGCATCCTCGCCGGCGTCGCGCCGACGCCCGCCGAGACCGTCCCCGTGCACGAGGCCGGCGGCCGCGTCCTCGCCGCCGATCTCGCCGCGAGACTCACGCAGCCGCCTTTTGCCGCGTCCGCCATGGACGGCTATGCGCTCGGCGCGGCGGATCTGGCGAGCCTGCCTCAGCGTCTCACCGTGATCGGCCAGTCGGCGGCCGGGCAGGGCTTCGCCGGCACTCTCGGCCGCGGCGAGGTCGTGCGCATCTTCACGGGTGCGGCGCTGCCGGAGGGCGCCGACACCGTCGTCATCCAGGAGAGCGCCGAGCGCGACGGCGACGCGATTCTCATCCGCGAGGGCGTCGAGAAGGGCGCGAACGTGCGCGGCCGGGGCATCGACTTTGAGGAGGGCGAGGTGCTGCTCGCCGCCGGGCGGCGCCTCGACGCGGCCGCCCTCATGCTCGCCGCCGCCATGGGGCACGGCGAACTCTCCGTGCGCAGGCGCCCGACGGTCGCGATCCTCGCCACCGGCAGCGAGCTCGTGCCCCCAGGCACGCGGCCAGGCCCCGATCAGATCGTCTCGGCGAACCCCGTGGGTCTCGCGGCGCTCGTCGTCGAGGCCGGCGGCGCGCCACGCCACCTCGGCATCGCGCGCGACGACGAGGGTGAGATCGCCGCGCGCATCGCTGAGGCCGAAGGCGCCGACGTGCTGGTTACGATCGGCGGGGCCTCGGTCGGCGATCACGACCTCGTCGCGCCGGCCTTGAAGGCGCGCGGCACGGCGATCGATTTCTGGAAGGTCGCGATGCGGCCGGGGAAGCCCCTGCTGTTCGGCCGGCTCGGCGCAACGCGCGTGCTGGGGCTTCCGGGCAATCCCGTCTCGGCCTACGTGTGCGCACGCGTGTTCCTCGTGCCGCTCATCGACGCGCTGCTCGGGCGGAGGGACCGGTCCGCGGCGCGCGAGACGGCGCTTCTGACCCATGCGCTCGAGAGGAACGGCCCGCGCTTCCATTTCATGCGCGCCAACCTCTCGCGCGACGCGGCGGGGGCGCTGCGCGTGACCGCGCTTCCCTCGCAGGACAGCTCGCTCATGTCCGCGCTTGCCAGAGCCGATTGCCTCATTCTGCGCGCACCCGATGCCGCGCCTCTCTCCGCGGGTGCGGCGGTCGAGATCGAGCGGATTCGCTTCTGAGCCGACCCGTCAATCGAACAGCCAGCTGCCGAGCCCGAACGCATCGCCGAGGAGCACGGCCGCCGAGAGCGCCACGCCTGTTCCGAAGGCGATGAGCCTTTGAGGCTCGACCGGGTGACGCTCGAGGGCGCGCCAGGCGACGTGCACCCCAACGAGGACCGGCGACACGACGGCCAGCAACAGGAGCTCAACCGTCAGCGTGTAGAGGAGATTGAGGTCGTCGACGCTCTTCGGGTCCGGGTTGCCGTAGCTCGGGAAATGTCCGGTCGCGAGCGTCACGGCGGCGGTGAAGAGAGCGAACGAGACGAGCCACGCCCACGGCAAGGCGTAGACCGCCGAGATCATAGACGCGCCCAGTCCCTCGATCGCCTTCATCGCGCGACTATGGCGGCAATCGCCGCATTGCGCTAGCTGGGGCGGCGCTGCTTCCTGGGCGGCGCAGAGCGCACGAGGCCGGGCTGCGCGCCAGTCCAATCCTGCGTGAGGCGCTGGCGCCGCTCCGAGCCGTCGATGACCCACAAGAGCACGCGCATGTTGTCGGGGAGCGGCTCGGCCGAGCAGTCGAAGTCCGGCTTGGGCAGTGACCCGAGCACGAGTGGTGCCCGATCGAGGTTGCGCATTTGGCTGTTCCCTTCAGCTTTTCTTTCTCGATCGACCGGTACGCGGGAACCGTGCGGGCTATTCGTGATGAGAGTTTGACGCGCCGGCGCGGCTATATGCTGCAGACTTCGATGCGCTGCAGCACGAGGGTCGCACATAAGAAAAAGCCCCGGCGTGCGGCCGGGGCTTTCTCACGGACGCGGCCGTTACGCGAACGTGCCGGCCTCGTTGCTCACTTTGACCGTGAAGGCGCTCAAGTCCGTCTCGGGATGCGCGCTGCGGATGCGCGCGAGCAGATCGCCGATGGCCCGGCCGACGGCGCTCCCGTCGGCGACCTCGGCCACATCCTGCTCGAGGACGGATTGGTCACGATCCCTCACGATCTTGATCAGCGTACGCATTGTTACACCTTACTGCAGCGCAGGCCCGCTGCCTGCTCGGGGGCCATAACGCGCGACTGCCGGCCGGGGTTGCAGTGCAACAATGCCGGCGCGCAAAAAATCGTGAAGTAGCGGCCCCTTGAAATCCGGACTGGACGCCAGGAAGCGAGGTGAACAGGCGATTTGGAGCTCTGTCAAAGACAGCCGCAGCCGAATCCTCCGCCGTGGTACGATGTGGCATGCACCAGCAAGCCTTCGGTTGGGTCGTCGAGGTGTCGAGCCCGGCCGGGAACGGCGAGCGGGGAAAAGTCCGGCGCTACCTCGTAGCCGAGCCGAACCGCCTGGAAGCGGTGGCAACCGTGCGCCGGCGCGTGCGGGTAGCGCCCGAGGCCACCGTCAAGGCCGTCGAGATGCTGTCGCGGAGCTCCGTCTACACGAGGCATCGCCTCAAGCGCGGCGAACTCGTGCAGATCGCGTGATTTCGGATGGCACTCCCCTCCCCCTTGCGGAACACGGCGAGAACGGGTAGTGTACGTTCATGCTTTGTTTATGCAACGGCGCAGGGCCCGGTCGCGGCCCGGCCGAGAGGACAGCCGAGGGGGGCGCGACGCCGACATGCTGACCCAGAAGCAGAAAGAGCTCCTGCTCTTTATCAACGCCCGCATGCAGGCGGACGGCGTGCCGCCCTCCTTCGACGAGATGAAGGACGCCCTCGACCTCAAGTCGAAGTCGGGCATCCACCGCCTCATCACCGCCCTCGTCGAGCGCGGATTCATCCGCCGCCTGCCCCACCGGGCGCGCGCCATCGAGGTCTTGAAGCTGCCCGAGGGCGGCAACGGCGAGGCCCAGCGGCGCGGCGGCTTCCAGCCAAGCGTCATCGAGGGCTCGAAGACGCGGAGCCGCGATCTCGGCCTTCCGCCCTCCCACGTCATCGACGCCCGCACGGTGTCGGTCCCCGTCATGGGGCGAATTGCGGCCGGCGTGCCGATCTCGGCAATCCAGAACCACACCCACGACATCGCCTGTCCGCCCGACATCCTCACCAACGGCGAGCACTTCGCGCTCGAGGTCAAGGGCGACTCGATGATCGAAGCGGGCATCCACGACGGCGACACGGTGATCGTGCGCCGCTGCGACACGGCCGAGAACGGCGATATCGTCGTCGCCCTCGTCGAGGGCGAGGAAGCGACCTTGAAGCGCCTGCGCAAGAAGGGCTCGACGATCGCGCTCGAGGCGGCCAACCCCGAGTACAAGACGCGCATCTTCGGCCCCGACCAGATCGACATCCAGGGCCGCCTCGTCGGCCTCATCCGCCGCTATTGATCGCAAGCCCGTCATTCCCGCCGAGCGAGCGGTCGCTCGAGCGAGAGCCGGAAGGACGGAACTTTGTCGTACGCGGGGCCCAGGGGCGGTCGCCGCGGGTCTGGGCTACCGTCACGACGCGGATCTCGCCCGTGGGCTCGACGTAGAGCGCGTGCGTGCCCTCGCGCTTCACCGTTCTCCAATCGAGAACGACGCGCGGCCCCTTGCAGCCGTCCGGCACCGTCACCGTCGCGACGAGAATGCCTGCCGATTTGCAGTCGTCGGCGAGCGCCGAGGGATGCGTCGCGACCGCGACGCGCACGCCCTTCACGAAGCCGGTGCACCCCGAGCCGTCGCACGCAAAAGCGTCTCCCCGCGCCGCCTCCCGCGCACTCCTCGCGTCGCCGTCGTGCTCGAGCCAGCGCTTCAAATCGAAGCCGAAGCGGCGACCGGGAAGCGCAGCGAGCGCACCATCGGCCGTGCGCACGGCGACGAGCTCGCCGCCGTGTCCGACCAGCATGTCGGGGCGCTCGAGCAGCGGCGCGAGCGCGAGCCCGCATCCCGCCGCGCCGAGGCCCAGCGCCCGCCAGCGCGTGCGCCACAGCGCGAGCCAGATCCCGCCCGCGGCCATGAGGCCGAACGCCCAGTCGGAGATGGCCGGAATGCGCCCGACCGCGCCCGGCAGCGCCGCGACCGTCCTCGCCGCCCAGGTCATGGCCTCGATGCCCCACGCCATGATTGCGAGCGGGACCGCTTCGAGGCCGAACGGCATCGCCACCAGCGTCGCGAGGCCGGCCGGCATCACGACAAGGTTGCAGATCGGAATGGCGAGGAGGTTGGCTAGGATCGCGAACTGCTGGCTCTTGTGGAAGTGATAGGCCGCGAACGGCGCGACGGCGAGGCTCGCGACCAGGGTCGAGAGCACGATGCCGCCGAAGAACGCCGCAAGGCGGACAACGACGCCGCGCCGCTCGCCCGTCTCGATCCGCTCGCGCACCGCCTCGTAGACGGCGACGAGCGAGACTACGGCGGCAAACGACATCTGGAAGCCCACGTCGAGGACGCTCTCGGGCCAGAGGCCGAGGATGACGAGGGCGGCAATCGCGACGTTGCGCATGGCGAGCGCGGGGCGGTCGGCGAGCACGGCGAGAAACATGATGGCGATCATGAGAAAGGCGCGCACCGTCGGGCTCTCCGCCCCCGAGATGAGGAGATAGGCGAAGGCCGCGATCGCCGCCGCCGCAGCTGCCCACTTCTTCGTCGGATAGCGGAGCGCGAGCGCGGGGAAGGCCGCGAGAGCTGTGCGCAGAAGTGCGAACACCGCGCCCGCCATCACCGCCATGTGCAGGCCGGAGATCGACATGATGTGGAGGAGGCCCGAGTCGCGAAACGCGTCCGTCGTCTCCGCCGAGATGCCGCCCCGATCGCCCGTGATGAGGGCATTGGCGATGGCACCGGTCTCGCCCGGGAGTGCCGAGCGAATGCGCGCGCCGATCGCGAGGCGCACGCGCTCGATCGCGGCCGCGAGCGCGAGCGAAGCCGGCACCGGTCCGGGCGGCTCGGCAAGTCGCGGGGTCGCGACCGCGAAGCCGACGGCGCCGAGCCCCTGGAACCAGGCCCAGCGCGCAAAGTCGTAGTCGCCCGGAAGCGACGGCGGAGCGGGCGGCGAGAGGCGCGCGCTGAGCGACACGAAATCGCCGGGCTTCAAGTCCTCGGCCCCGCGCCGCACGCCGATCCGCGCCCGCTTCGGGACCGCCTCCTCGTCGAGGCCCTCGACCACGGTCAGCCGCAGCGTGAGCCGCACGCCGCGGGCGGCGCGCGGCTCGGCAAGCTCGACCCAGCCCTCGACGCCGGTGGCGCGTATCTCGCGCTCGAGCACGGGCGCGCGCACGAGATCGCTGCGCACCTTGGCGGCTGCGAAACCGAGCGCGGCGGCGACAAGGCTCCCGACCACGGCTGCCCGCTTCGCGCCTCCGCGCCAGGCGAAGGCGAGCGCTCCCGCGACGACCGGAGCTGCGAGCGCCGCGGTGAGCGGCGGCTCGGCGGGAAGGTGGAAATAGGCGACAATGCCAGCGCCGAACAGGACCGGCAGCCACACGAACCAGCGCGCTTGCTCGGCTTCGAAGCTCGATCCAAGTCCCCGAGGCAGCGCCCCCGCGAGCGCGCTCAAGACGGCAGCGAGCCGCCCTCGCGTGCGCCCATAGGTCTCGGCCCCGACCGTCATGAGCCGCGCGCCTCCCCCTGCACCCTTACCGCCCGGGACGGCTCGTGCTACACGCCTCGCACGCGTCCCCCACTCACTCCGAGAGCGGAAGTTCAATGGCTGACATCAAACGGCCGGGCGGCGGGAAACCCGTCGTTCGCTTCGCGCCGTCGCCCACCGGCTATCTGCATATCGGCGGGGCGCGCACCGCGCTCTTCAACTGGCTCTACGCCAAGGCCAAGGGCGGGCGCTTCCTGTTGCGCATCGAGGACACCGATCGCGAGCGTAACAATCCGGAGGCGGTCGCCGCGATCCTCGACGGGCTCACCTGGCTCGAGCTCGATTGGGAGGGCGAGCCGGTCTCGCAGTTCGCGCGCGCTTCCCGCCACCGCGAGATCGCCGAGGCGATGCTCGCTGCCGGAAACGCCTATCGCTGCTATCTCACGCCTGCAAGAGCTCGACGAGATGCGCAAAACGGCCGAAGCCGAGAAGCGCCCGCTCACCATCCGCTCGCCGTGGCGCGATCGTGATCCTGCCGCCGCGCCGGCCGGCGCGCCATTTGCTGTGCGCTTGAGAGCGCCGCGCGAGGGCGAGACCGTCGTCGACGATCGCGTGCAGGGCCGCGTCGTGTTCAACAACAAGGATCTCGACGACCTCATCATCCTGAGGAGCGACGGCAATCCCACCTACAATCTCGCCGTCGTCGTCGACGACCACGACATGGGGATCACTCACGTCATCCGCGGCGTCGATCACCTGACGAATGCGGCGCGCCAAACGCAAATCTATCTGGCCATGGGCTGGGACGTGCCGGTGTGGGCGCATGTGCCGCTGATCCACGGGCCCGACGGAGCCAAGCTCTCCAAGCGCCACGGCGCGCTCGGCGTCGAGGCCTACCGCGAGATGGGCTATCTGCCGGAGGCGCTGCGCAACTATCTCGTGCGCCTCGGCTGGAGCCACGGTGACGACGAGATCATCTCGACGGCGCAGCTCGTCGAATGGTTCGATCTCGACGGCATCAACAAGAGCCCCGCCCGCTTCGACTTCAAGAAGCTCGAGGACCTGAACGGCCATTACATTCGCGCCGCCTCCGACGCCGAGCTCATGGCCCGCATCGCCGATCTCCTGCCGCTGATCGAGGGGGGGCCCGCCATCAAGGCGAAGCTCGACGAGGCCGGCGGCTGGGCGCGTCTCGGGGCGGCCATGGGGGGCCTCAAGGAACGGGCGAAGACGCTACGCGAGCTGATCGACGGCGCCCATTACCTTTACGCCGATCGCCCCATTGCGCCCGACGAGAAGGCCGCAAAGCTCCTCGACGCGGAGGGGCGGGCAGCGCTCGCGGCGCTCATTCCACGGCTCGAGGCCGTCGACGACTGGACGGCCCCAACACTAGAGGGGGCCGTGCGCGCCTATGCGGAAGAGGCTGGGCTGAAGCTCGGCAAGGTCGCCCAACCGGTTCGCGCCGCGCTGACCGGCCGCTCGGTGTCCCCCCCGGTCTTCGACGTGATGGCCGTCCTCGGCCGCGACGAAAGCCTGGCGCGATTGAGGGATCAGCGCTGATCGCGTATCGGCCTGCCCAATTTCCGTGCTTTCCCCGTTTGGAACTCATGGCCAATCTGCTGCGTCTGCGCTATGCTCAAGTTGCACCGCAACATGCGGGCTGGCCGGCTGTTGTCGACCGCGTATTCGAGCCGAAGCGCGTTGCCTCAAGGAGAGCAAGCATGAGCATTCAGATCGGCACTCAGCTCGGCGGCGTGCCGCAGGCAGCCGACACCCGCAACGCGACCCTCGTCCATAACGGAACATCGACCGAGCTCCCGGTCCGCAGCGGCACGATCGGCCCCGACGTGATCGATATCGCCAAGGTCTACCGCGACACGGGCTGCTTCACCTACGATCCGGGCTTCACCTCGACCGCCAACTGCTCGTCGAGGATCACCTTCATCGACGGCGACAAGGGCGAGCTTCTCTATCGCGGCTATTCGATCGACGAGCTAGCGCAAAATTCGAACTTCCTCGCCGTCTGCTATCTGCTGCTCTACGGCGAGCTGCCGACCAACGACGAGTTCAAGGCGTTCCGCCACACCATCACGCGCCACACGATGGTGCACGAGCAGATGACGCGCTTCTACACCGGGTTCCGCCGCGACGCGCATCCGATGGCGGTCATGGTCGGCGTCGTCGGCGCGCTCTCGGCCTTCTATCACGACAGTACCGACATCACTGATCCCAAGCAGCGCGAGACGGCCTCTCACCGCATGGTCGCCAAGATGCCGACGATCGCCGCCATGGCCTACAAGTACTCGATCGGCCAGCCCTTCATCTATCCGCGCAACGACCTCGACTACACGTCGAACTTCCTGCAGATGTGCTTCGCCGTCCCGTGCGAGCCTTATATCGTCAACCCGATCGTGGCGCGCGCGCTCGACCGCATCTTCATCCTGCACGCCGACCACGAGCAGAACGCCTCGACCTCGACCGTGCGCCTCGCAGGCTCGTCGGGAGCCAATCCCTTCGCCTGCATCGCGGCCGGCATCGCCTGTCTCTGGGGCCCGGCGCACGGCGGCGCCAACGAGGCCGCTCTCAACATGCTCGAGGAGATCGGCACCGTCGACCGCATTCCCGAGTACATCAAGAAGGCGAAGGACAAGACGCTCAGGCTTCCGCCTCATGGGCTTCGGACATCGCGTCTACAAGAACTACGATCCGCGCGCGAAGGTGATGCAGAAGACTTGCCATCAGGTGCTCGACGCCCTCGACAAGCGCGACGAGCCTCTCCTCAAGGTGGCGATGGAGCTCGAGCGCATCGCGCTGCAGGACGACTATTTCATCGAGAAGCGGCTCTACCCCAACATCGACTTCTACTCCGGCATCACGCTGCGCGCGATCGGCTTCCCGGTCGACATGTTCACGGTGCTGTTCGCGGTCGCCCGCACCGTGGGCTGGATCGCCCAGTGGAAGGAGATGATCGAGGACCCGGAGCAGCGCATCGGCCGTCCGCGGCAGCTCTACGTAGGCCCGGTGCGCCGCGAGTTCCCGAAGCCCGGCGGCTGAGACGGCGATCGCAGCTCGTCGCGAAGAGCCTCTTCGTCCTCGGGGTCCCAGCTCCGCCCGAAGGCGGCATAGCCGAGCACGATGTCTGCGGCCCGCTCGCTCGGCGCCGTGCCGTCCGTCGCCATGCGACCTGAAATTTCGGCGAGGCCTGCGAGCTGCGCGGCCCGCTCGGGGCCGTCGCCGATGAGCGGCGCTAGCGCGCTCGCGAGCGCCTCGCCCGTGCACGCCTCCTGGATAAACTCCGGGAAGACGTTCCGACCCAAGACGAGATTTGCAAGCACGATCGAGGGAACCTTGAGCAGGAAGCGCAGCCGCGCGGCTAATGCATCGACCTTGTAGGCCACGACCATCGGCGTCCCGGCGACTGCAAGCTCGAGGGTCACGGTGCCGGACGCTGCGAGGGCGGCGCGCGCCAGTTTGAAGGCGCGAAACTTGTCCTCCTCGCCATCGACGATGTGCGGCCGCAGCGGCCAGGTCTTGCGTCCGGCGTCGATCAGCGCGCGCACCGACGGAACCGACGGCACGATGACCTCCGGCTTCACCCCGCGCTCGAATAGGAGACGCAAGGCGTCGCCAAACGGCTCTATGAGCCGCGTGACCTCGGACGGACGGCTGCCCGGCAGCACCACGAGGATCGGCCGGTCCCGCGAGAGGCCAAGGCGCGCGCTCAGCGGCTCCGGATCGAGGCCGCGCAGCCAGTCGAGCCGCTCGACAAGCGGGTGGCCGACGTAGGTGCAGGGCGGACCGCCGAGGCGCCGGTGCGCCTCCGGCTCGAACGGTAGGAGCGCCAGCACGTGGTCGACGTAGCGGCGCATCTTGCGGGCACGGCCCGGCCGCCACGCCCAGACACTCGGGCTCACGTAGTCGATGATCGGCAGATCGGGCCGGCGCTTGCGGATTCGCTTGGCGATCGGATGGGTGAACTCGGGACTGTCGATGATGACGACCGCGTCAGGCTCGGCGGCGATGGCGGCGCCGACCGTTGCAAAGATGCGGCGCGCGATGCGTGGAAGGCGCGGCAGGATCGAGAGCGGCCCCATGACGGCGATGTCGGAAAGGGGGACCTGCGAGATGAGCCCCTCGCGTTCCATGGCTTCGCCGCCGACGCCGAGATAGCGCACGCGTCCTTTGTGGCGGCGGTTGATCACCGCCATGAGCTTGCCGCCGAGCGCGTCGCCCGAGTGCTCACCCGCGATGAGGAATAGGCGGAACTCGGTGCGTGGCTGCCTCGTCGCTCTCACGGCCTTTCCCCCGCGCCCTCGACCGCAGCGACAAAGAGGCCGAGGGTCTCGGCGCGCGCAGCAAGCCCGTCGAGGGCGGTGCTGGGCGGCAAGGGAGCCAGCACGGCAAGCCCGCCGAGCCGCGACTTGCCTGCCGCCTCGAGCGCGGCCTCGGTCAAACCGGCCGCGTCGGCGAGCACGATAACGCCGCTGCGTCCGGAGCCACGTCGGCCCCATTGGCGCAGCCGTGCGGCACGCCCGATCGCGGCCGCAACCCCCTCTCCTGTCTCGATTGCGAGAACATGACGGCGCGCCACCGCGGCGGCGCGGGCGCGCGCAAGCGGCGCAAGGGCCTCGAGCAGGGCGGCCCCGATCTCGATATCGCGCACAACACTCCTGCCGGGACCGCGCCGCGTCAGGGCGCGGTACTTTCGGACACCGCCGCCGGCACCGGGAGCCGCACGCGACCCAGGTGCCGCCCGTCCGGACGTCCCCACGACAAAGAGACCAGCCTCGCCGGCGCGCGCGACGAGCGCGTCACGGTCCGCAACCAGCACGCGCCCTGCCTCGACGGCTACGCCCTTGAGACCTGCCGCGGCCGCGGCGGCAATCGTATCGGGGCCGATCGCCGGCATGTCGACCCTAAGCTCCTGACCCGGCTTCGACCGCTTGACGAGCACGCCAACCGCCGGCGCGCCGCTCCCTCTGCGCCGCTCTGCGACCCGCGCGAGCATGGCGTCGGTACCCTCCGCGCCCTCGATCGCCTCGACCTCGCCATTTGCAACCACGGCACCCTGCCCGATGTCGAATGACCCAAGTGCGCCGACGACGGCGAAAGCCGAGAGCAATGTCCTCCGCGTCGGCCGCCGACGGGCCGAGCGCTCCAAGTGGACCCTCTCCGACGACGAGCTCAGGCGCGACCTCGGCAGGACCGACGACGGCGAGCCCCCGGCTCTCGAAAAACGCAACGACGCCTCTGAGAACGCTGTCATCGCCGCCCGCCGCGATCAAGCCGAGAATCCGGGGGATCGCGAGCCAGAAGCCGAGATCGGTCTTGAGCCGCGAGAGGTCCGGCCGGCGCGCCCGCCCGACGATGACGAGACGCTCGACGCCGGCCGCCTTCAGCGCCCGTACCATTGCGCCCACTTCGCCGAAGCCCACCCGTGACACCGGAAACGATCCGAAGTCCGAGCCGGCCTCGCTGTCGATCGCAACGATATGCACTCCGAGACCGCGCCGGGCCGCCGCCTCGGCGATCTCGCGCGGTAAGCTCCCGCCGCCCGCTAGGATGCCGATCTGGCCCGGGCGTGGCGGCATCGCGCTCACGCGTCCGCGGTCTCGCGCGGGGTGCAAATGGATCTCTTGCCGCCCGCGCGGATGAACTCGACGATCTCGATCACGATCGGATGTGCCTTGAACTCGACGGCGACATCCTCGACGCGCTCGAGCAGTGTGCCTTCGTCGGCAAACAGCAAACGGTAGGCACGGCGCAAGTCGTGGATGTCCGAGCGCGAGAAGCCGCGCCGCTGGAGGCCCACGATGTTGAGCCCCGAGAGGTGCGCGCGATTGCCGAGTGCCATGCCGTAGGGGATGAGATCATGCTCGAGGCCGGACATGCCGCCCAAGAACGAGTGTGCCCCGATGCGCGCGAACTGGATGACCGCCGCCCCGCCGCCCAGGATGGCAAAGTCTCCGACCGAGCAATGTCCGGCGAGCATCACGTTGTTCGAGAAGATGACGCCGTTGCCGACGCGGCAATCGTGACCCACGTGCGAGTTGGCGAGAAACGCGCACCGGTCGCCGATGGCGGTCTTCATGCCGCCGCCCTCGGTGCCGGGATTGAGGGTGACCCCCTCGCGGATGATGCACTCGGCGCCGACCTCTAGCGTCGATCGCTCACCCTTGTACTTGAGGTCCTGGGGCTGGTGTCCGACGGAGGCGAAGGGAAAGATGCGTGTTCTCGCGCCGACCGTCGTGCGCCCCGTGACGACAACGTGGCTCAAGAGCTCGACGCCGTCGCCGAGCGACACCTCCCCACCCACGACGCAAAATGGACCGATCCGGACGCCTTCGCCGAGCTTTGCTCCTTCCTCGACGATGGCGGTCGGGTGGACGTTGCTCATGCGGCGCTCTCGCTGCTCACGAGCCGCTTTTGGAGGCCGCAAATGCCCGCGCCTCGGCAGTGTCGGCGAGCATGGCGCTGATCTCGGCCTCCGCCACGATCTGGCCTTCGACCTTGGCCTCGCCGTAGAAGCGCCAGACGCGACCGCGATTGCGGATCTTGCGCACGTGATAGTGGAGCTGGTCGCCGGGAAGCACGGGCTTGCGGAACTTGGCGCGATCGATCCCCATAAAATAAACGAGCTCGGCCTTGTAGTCCTCGGCGAGGCTGCTCACGCACAGCGCGCCCGCCGTCTGCGCCAGGCCCTCGATGATGAGCACGCCCGGCATGACCGGATATTGCGGGAAATGGCCCTGGAAGAACGGCTCGTTGATGGTGACGTTCTTGACGCCCACGCAGCTTTCGTCGCCGTTCATATCGTAGATGCGGTCGAGTAGCAGGAACGGATAGCGGTGAGGCAACAGCTTCATGACGCGGACAATGTCCGCCGTCTTCAACGACTTCTCTCTTCGTTTGCTCGTCCATTGCCTCTACGCTCCGTCGACTCGTTGCGGGAAGCCCCATCTGGGGCGCTTCTGCCGTCCCGAGCTGTCTCTAGGGGGACTCTCCGCCCTCCGGCGGCAGCCCCTTGGCTGCGGCAAGGCGCTGCAGGATGGCAAGCTCGCGCGCCCATTGCTTGAGCGGGCGCGCCGGCGTCCCCCCGACACTCGTTCCCGCGGGAACGTCGTCCTTGGGATGGGAAGCCCCCGCCACCTGAGCGCCGCTGCCGATCTTGATGTGGCCGACCGTTCCGGACTGGCCTCCCATGACGACGAAATCGCCGAGCTCGGTGGAGCCCGAAATTCCCGTATGGGCCACGATCACGCAGTGCCGTCCAATAACCACGTTGTGCCCGATTTGCACCAGATTATCAATTTTGGTGCCCTCGCCGATGATCGTATCCTTAAGGGCGCCGCGGTCGATCGTCGTGTTGGCGCCGATCTCGACGTCGTCTTGGATAATGACCCGGCCGACCTGGGGCACCTTGAGGTGCCCTTCGCGCCCCATCGCAAAGCCGAACCCGTCCTGGCCAATGCGTACGCCGGAGTGGAGAACGACACGGTCGCCGACAAGGGCATGGGTGACGGTGGCGAGCGGCCCCACGTAGCAGCCGCGCCCGATCGTCACACGATAGCCGACAACGGCGCCGGCGGCGACGCGCGTGCCGCGTCCAATCCTCGCCTCGGGTCCGATGATCGCGCCGGCCTCTATCACGACGCCCTCCTCGAGGACCGCCGTCGGATCGACGGGCGGGCACGGGTCGGCGGACGCCGCCATGGGGAAGAAGGCGTCCGGGTAGTAGAGCGCCAGCGCCAGCGCGAAACCCCGGTAGGGCGTTTTGGTGACGAGCGCGACGGTGCCCGCCGGCACGCGGTCGGCAAGGGCCGGAGCGACGAGGCAGGCTCCTGCTTGGGTTGCCTTGAGATGAGGGAGATACTTCCGGTTGTCGAGGAATGAGACCTCGCCGGGCCCCGCCTCCGCGAGCGGCGCCACGCCCAGGAGCGCGCGCGCCCCGTCGGCGCCCGAAGCCAGCTCGGCACCGGCGGCGCGGGCCACCTCGGCCACAGTAAAGGGCCCGGCCTTTTTGAAGAAACCGGGATGTTCCATTGCGTCGATCACCTCCGCCCGCCGGGCTCTGACGCCTCCGCCGGCAGGGCCGCCCAGCGGCCCTCAATCTCATGTATCACGAACTTCGCGGTGGCGAGGGTGCCAAGCGGCCCAAGCACCCTCCGCCCACAGGCAGCAGGGCACGGACAGGCCCGATCGGCTCGACGGCGATTAGAACTTCGTCGCGGCGCCGAAGCGGAAGAACTGCTTCCTTGTCGAAGTCTTCCTTGGTGAGCGCCTTGGCAAAGTCCATGCGGATGGGCCCGACCGGCGAGGCCCACATGATGCTGGCGCCGACAGAGGAGCGGATCGAGCTTTCGTCGGCGAGGCAGAGCGTGTTCTTGTTGCCCCGGACGCAGCTCTGCGTTCAATTCCTTGGCCAGATCGTTGGCGTCGAACAGCGAGCCGGCGTCGGCGAACACGGCGCCGCTAGAGCCCCAGGTCGTCGGGCAGGAACGGCAGCGGGAAGCGGATCTCGGCCGTCGTCGCCCAGTAGGTCTTGCCGCCCAGCGCATCTTGGGTGTTGAGGTCGCGCGGGCCGTAGCCGGAGCGCTCGAAACCGCGGATGGTCTCGCCGCCCTTGAAGTAGAGGTCCGTGATAAGTACGTCGTCGCCGCCCCAGCCCTCGATCTGGCCACCGACCGCGCGTCCGACGAACGTGATCTTCTCGGTGATCGGGTAGTAGGCGCGCCCCTCGGTGTTGAGGCGCCCGTACTGGACGTCGCCGCCCGCGCCCGCGAAGTCGCCCGTCAGCTGCAGATAATAACCACTGGTCGGGTTCTTCGGGATATTGCGCTTATCGTAGGTGAGCCCGGTGCTGAACGCCGATGTGGTGTTGTCAGGAAAACGCTCGAACGTCTCCCTCACGAGCAACGAGACGTTGTTATTGTTTTCGTTCACGTCGTAGATGCTCGAATAGTCAAACGTGTAGCCCGTTCTGAACCCAGAGGTTCTCGGACAGGGGGAAGCCCAATCTCAGCGTTGCGCCGGTTCGCCGGCTCGCAAAGCCCGAATTCTCGCGTCTGATCGACGTCCTTGTGGAAGATGTCGAAGCCGGCCGCCAGGTTGCGGTCGAGGAAGCGGGGCTCGGTGAACGACAGCTGAGCCTGGAGTCGCTCGAACGACCCCGACACACCGAGCCGCAGAAACTGGCCGTTGCCGAGCAGGTTACGCTCGGTGATGCTCACGTCGCCGATAACGCCCTCCGAGGTCGAGTAGCCCGCGCCGAACGACAGCTCGCCCGTCGACTGCTCCTCGAGCTCGACATCGAGGATCACGCGGTCGGGAGCCGAGCCCGGCCGGCGCTTGATCTCGACCGACTTGAAGAATCCCAGCGATTGAAGACGCTTCTTGGCGCGATCGACCATGAGCGGATTGTAGGCGTCGCCCTCCGCTAAGCGGAACTCGCGCCGGATCACGTAGTCCTTGGTGCGCGTGTTGCCGATGATGTTGATGCGCTCGATGTAGATCCGCGGGCCTTCGTCGATCGCATAGACGAGCGAGATGGTCCGGCTGGCGACGTCGGGCGCCGCGCGCGGGCGCACGCGGGCAAACGGGAAGCCTTGCTCCGACGTGACCAGGGTAAGCCGTTCGACCGACTTCTCGACATCGGAGCCGTTGTAGGTATCGCCCTCGTCGGTAAGGACCTCTCCTCGCAGGCTGTTGGGATCGAGCCCGGGCAGCGCGCTCTCGACGGTCACGCTACCGAACGTGTAGAGCTCGCCCTCCTCGATCGCGAAATTGACGAAGAAGCCGGAGCCGTCGCGATCGAGCTCGGCGGTCGCCGCCACCACGCGCACGTCGGCGTAGCCGTTCTTGAGGTAGAATTGGCGCAGAAGCTCCCGGTCGAGGCTCATGCGGTCGGGATCGTAGACGCTCGTGCCTTTGAGGAAGTCGAGCCAGCCTGACTGCGTCGTCGAGACGATGTCGCGCAATTGGCTGTCGTTGAAGGCATGGTTGCCGGTGAAATTGATGCCCTTCACCTTCGTCGCATTGCCCTCGTCGATCTCGAATATGAGGTTCACGCGGCTCTGCTCGAGCTCGATGATCTTGGGCTCGACGGAGGCGGCATAGCGGCCCTGGCGCCGGTACACGTCGAGGATGCGCTGCACGTCGCCCTGCACCTTGGCTCGGGTGAACACCGAGCGGGGCTTGAGCTGCACCTCTGCCTTGAGCGTTTCGGTGTCGACCTCGCTGTTGCCCTCGAACGCGACCTGATTGATGACCGGGTTCTCGACGACGGTCACCACGACGTCCTGGCCGACGCGATCGATGCTGACGTCGGCGAAGAGTCCGGTCGCGAACAGCGCCTGCAGCGAGCTGTCGACCTTGCCGGGGTCATAGGCGTCGCCCGGCGAGAATTGGAGATAGGAGCGCACTGTCTCCGGCTCGACGCGCTTGTTGCCTTCGACGCGGATCTCGCCCACGACGCCCTGCGCGTACGCCTGGCTCGGAAGCAGAAAAGCCTGGGAGAAGCACAAGACGAGGCTGACAGTGGCCAGCCAATGCCAAAGGCGCGCGGCCCCCCTCGACATGATCCGAACCTGCGGCATCCGCGGATCTGCCCTCGTTTTTTGATTGCCGATTCCCCCAGTGACTCGAGACCCATCGGCTTGAAGGTCTCGGGCCGAGCCCGTCGAACGTCTTCTCGTCCCCTCAACCCCCTGAAAGTCGAGGCGCCGCGAATCACGGAGTGAACAGTCGCTCAGTAGGGTTCTTAACGATTCAATAAGCTGTTGGGAAGTGGCAAGAATACGTCAGGAATTTGGGTTTCTAGCCGCCACCAAAAAGCCTCTTTCCGACCCGGAAGAGATCATTGGACGTCGCAAACAGCATGAGTGTCAGCACGACGGCCATGCCGATGCGAAAGCCTATCTCCTGGGCGCGCGGGCTCAAGGGGCGACGCCGGATTGCCTCGATCCCGTAGAACATAAGGTGGCCGCCGTCGAGGACAGGGATCGGCAGCAGGTTCAACAGCCCGATATTGGCGGAGAAAAACGCCATGAGCCGCAGGACCCACTCGAGGCCATGGTCGAGGACGCGCGCGGTCACCTCGGCCATCATGATCGGGCCGCCGACCTGGTCCAGCCCTTGGCGCCCCCGGAACAGATCGGTGATGCCAAAGAACGTTTGCGTGATGACGCCCACCGTCTCCTTCACGCCGAGGCGCACGGCCGAGAACGGGCCGACGGGATGCGGCTGGGGAGGCTCGGGCGCAACCCCGATCTTGCCGCGCATGACGAGCTTTCCGCTCGCGTCCTTCTGCTGAACGCGTGCCGGTGTCACACGCACCTCGCGCGTCTCCCCGCCGCGGATAATCGTTATGAGGAGGTCCTTATCAGCTGAGGCGCCGACAATCTGGACGATATCTTCGAAGCTCTTGATCGGCTGGCCGTCAATTGCCGTGATGAGATCGCCGGACTGGAGCCCGGCCCGCGCGGCCGGCATGTCGGTCACTACCTCGCCCACGCGCGCCGGCACCTCGCGGCGGATGCCGATGTCGCCCACTCTCAGCGTCACTCCGAGGTCGTCGCGCTGTTCCTTGACGACCGGGGTCACGCTTGTCGTGACGCGCTGGCCTTGCCGATCGACTTCGATCTCGAGCGCCCTGCCCCCATTCGTGCCGACGATGCGCATGACGTCGTCCAGCCCCTCGATCGACCATCCGTCGACCGCGGTGATCACGTCGCCTGCCTGCAGTCCTGCCACCGCGGCGGGCATGCCCGGCACGACCTGATCGATGCGCGCCGAGACCGTCCGCACGCCGACCGTGAGGTTCAAGACCGTGTAGATAACGGCAGCGAAAAGGAAATTGGCGAACGGACCCGCCGCAACTACTAGCGCGCGCTGCCACACGGGCTTGTCGTGGAAGGAGCCCTCCGGCGCGGCATCCCCCGGGCGGCGGTCCAGCGGACGGCTGGCTCGCGGCGTTCTCGTCGTCCATGAACTTGACATAGCCGCCGATCGGGATTGCCGCGAACCGCCAGCGCGTTCCCCGCCGGTCATCAAATCCCCACAGCTCCTTGCCGAAGCCGATCGAGAAGGTGGTCACCGCGACCCCGCACCAGCGGGCGACCAGAAAATGGCCCATCTCGTGGACGAAGACGACGAGCGTCAGCACACCGAGGAACACGGCGGCGGTAAAGAGAAGGTTGCCCAAGCCGAATATGACGCCTTCGATCATGGTCTGCTCTTCCCTTGTCCCAACGAGCCCGATGCTGCCGCAAGGCCGGGCGACGTTCCCTATCATGATCTCTGGCCGAAACAGAAGATCAACTCGACGCGATCGGACGGGAGCGCCGAAAACGCTGGGTAATACTTAGTGCGGCCACGCCATAATGCCAGGTGGACCTAGCGCGAAACGAGCGTCCCCGCCAGAAGGCGGGCCTCCCGGTCGACGAGAAGCACGTCGTCGAGAGTGTACGCCTGGCGGATGAGGCCGCGGCCCTCGGCCACCTCGAGACAGGACTCGACCGTTGCGGCGATATCAAGGAAGCCGATCCGCTTGTTGAGGAAGGCCTCGACGGCGATCTCGTTCGCGGCATTGAGAACGGCGGGCGCCGTCTCGCCGCGCGCGAGTGCGGCGCGGGCGATGGCGAGGGCCGGAAATCGGTCCTCGTCAGGCGCCTCGAAGGTCAGGCTCTTCAACGCGACGAGATCGAGACGCGCGGTCGGAGAAGCCATGCGGCCGGGCCAGGCCAGCGCCAGCGCGATCGGCGTGCGCATGTCGGGCGGCGAGAGCTGGGCGAGCACCGAGCCATCGCGCAGCGCGACGAGGCAATGCACGATCGACTGAGGGTGCACGACGACATCGAGCTGGTCGGGCTCGACCGGGAACAAGTGATAGGCCTCGATCAGCTCGAGGCCCTTGTTCATGAGCGTCGCCGAGTTGATGGTGATCTTCGCCCCCATCGACCAGTTGGGATGGCGCAGCGCCTCCTCCGGCGTCGCACGCGCGATCCGCTCCTTGTCCCATGCGCGGAATGGACCGCCCGAGGCGGTCAGAGTGATCTTCTCGATCCCGGCGGGCGGGTTGGCGCCGAGCGCCTGAAAGGCCGCCGAGTGCTCGCTATCGACGGGAATGAGCTCGGCGCCGGCCCGCTCGATCTCGGACAGGAATACCTCTCCTGCCGAGACAAGGCACTCCTTGTTGGCGAGCGCAACGCGCCGCCCCTGGCGGGCAGCGGCAAACGTCGGCTTCAAGCCCGCTGCTCCGACGATAGAGGCCATCACGCAGTCGGCAGGCTCGGTCGCGGCTTCAATAAGGGCCGCCTCGCCCGCTCCGGCGCGGATCCCCGTGCCGGCAAGGCGCTCCTTGAGCTCCTCGTATCGGCTCTCCTCGCCGACGACGGCGAGGCGGGCGCCGTGGCGAATGGCAAGCTCGGCGAGGCGCGCCGCATTGCTCTGCGCCGTCAACGCCACGATCTCGAAAGCTTCGGGCGTCCGCCCGACGAGGTCGAGCGTGCTCTCGCCGATCGAGCCGGTCGCGCCGAGGATCGACAGGCGTTTAGGCGCAAGCGCTCGCTCGCGCATCGCTTTGGGTCCGACTTTGGCGGCAGCAGCGGAGCGCGTCATGGCTTCCCGGACCCCCGATAATCGTGATCGTCGGCGGCCCCCGCCGCGCGCATTGCACGCTCGAGCCTGCAATGGCGGAGCCCGAGCCTGGCCCCGAATTGATAGGCTCTGATACGAATGCGGTCTAGAGCCACGAAAATAGCGCGCTCGCGGGCGCCGAAGCATCGACCCACAAGCCTACGAGGGCCGCTGCAATGGCAGCCGCCACGACGCCATCCATGCGGTCCATGAACCCGCCGTGACCCGGAATGAGGTTGCTCGCGTCCTTGACGCCAAAGGCACGCTTCAAAGCCGATTCCATGAGGTCGCCGCCCTGTGCAATCAGTCCCATGAGGAGGCCGGAAAGGGCGATCCTAGCCAGAGGCAGCCCGGCCACAAGGCCGAACACGAAGGCTGCCAGCGCGCTCGCCGCGATCCCCCCCACAAGCCCCGCCCAGGTCTTGTTCGGCGAGATGCGGGGCGCGAGCCGCGGTCCGCCGATCCCCCGTCCGACAATGAAGGCCGCCGTGTCGCTGGTCCAAACGACGATCAGGATGAACAGGACCGCAAGGAACCCCATCGGCTCGTCGCCGCGGATCCAGAGCAGCGCAACCGCCGGTAGCCCCGTGTAGAGGACGCCGGCCGCCGAGATCATCGGGTGGGCGCCGAACTCGAGAGCGAGAACGATGATGGCGCCGATGACGAGCACGGCGAGCCCCATGGCCGCATACCCGAGCGCCGTCAGGATCGTCGCGGCGGCGACGGCCAGGCCGTGGACGAGGAGCGTCAGGTCTCTCTCGGTCCTCCGAACGATCCGTCCCCACTCCCAGCTCATGATGAGCACGACGGCGAGCACGAGAACGGCAAAGGGCTTCTGGCCGGCCCAGGCGAAGCCTATGGCGACAACAGCAAAGACGACCGCCGAGACGAGGCGCGCGGCAAGGTCGGGAGAGGGCGGGTGCCAATCCTCTGCCGGCGGCGGCTCGACGGAAATCTGCTCCTCCATACGCTAGTGTCCCGATCGCGAGGTTCGTCCACCTTCGCGGCGAGCTCTTGTCGAGCATCGCGAGCCATGGGACGCCGGCAAACCTATGATACTCCTGCGACTGAGATCGATCATCACACGCGTCTCACGCGCTCGAGCGCTTCGAGAGACCGCCGAAGCGGCGCTCGCGCGCGTGGTATTGGGCGATCGCTTCCTCGAGCAATTCGAGCCCGAAGTCCGGCCAGTAGGCATCAAAGAAGACGAGCTCGGCGTACGCCGCCTGCCACAGGAGGAAGTTCGACAGACGCATCTCTCCGCTGGTGCGGATCAGGATGTCGGGATCGGGAATGCCGTGCGTGTCGAGGGCGGCCTCGAAACGCTCGGGTGTAACCTGCGCCGGATCGAGCCTTCCCGCCGCCGCGTCCGCGGCAAGGCGGCGGGCCGCTTTGGCGATCTCGGCTCTCGCTCCATAGTTGAAGGCGATGACGAGCGTGAGGCCGGTATTCTCCCGGGTCAGGTCGCGCGCCTCGTCGATCAGCGTCATCATCTCCGGCTCGACGTTGTCGCGCTCCCCGATCACGCGGAGGCGTACGTTGTTCTGGTGCAGCTCGGCGAGGTCGCACCGGATGAAGCGCTTCATGAGCCCCATGAGATCGTCGATCTCGTCGGCAGGGCGAGACCAGTTCTCGGATGAGAAGCTGTAGAGCGTGAGAAACGGCACGCCGAGCTCGACCGCTGCCTTGACCGTGCGGCGCACAGCCTCGACCCCGGACCGGTGTCCGAGCGATCGCGGCAGCCCGCGCTCGGCCGCCCAGCGGCCATTGCCGTCCATGATGATTGCAATGTGGCGCGGCGTTGTCCGCGCCGCGCCCGCCCGTTCGAAGGTGTGTCTCTGGTCGGCCAAGGGAAGTCTCTAGCTCTCTGTCCAAAGGCTGAGGCGGGACCGGGCCCGCGCGCCGCCGTACTTCGTGAGCGTACGCACGCTTAAGCGCACTCAAACTTTCTGGATCTCGGCTTCCTTCGCGGCCAGCGTCTGATCGATCTCTTTTATGAGCCTATCGGTGATTTCCTGCACCTTGGCAGAATTCTTATGGTGCTCGTCCTGACTCATCTTGCCGTCCTTTTCGAGCTTCTTGAGAAGCTCCATCGCATCGCGGCGCACATTGCGCACCGCCACGCGGTGGTTCTCGGTGTACTTGTGCGCCTGCTTGACCAGCTCCTGGCGCCGCTCCGCCGTGGGAGCCGGAATGGGGAGGCGAAGTATCGCCCCGTCGACGATCGGGTTGACCCCGAGATTGGCCTCGCGGATCGCCTTGTCGACGGCCTGCACGTTGCTGCGGTCCCAGACCTGCACCGTGATCATGCGCGGCTCCGGCACGGTGATGGTCGCGACCTGGTTGATCGGCATTTTCGCGCCATAGACGGTTACGTGAACCGGGTCGAGCAGGTTGGCGCTCGCGCGCCCCGTCCTCAAGCCGGCAAGCTCGCGCTTCAACCCCTCGAGCGAGCCTCGCATGCGTTTCTCGATCTCCTTGATGTCATAAGCGTTGAGCGCTGACATGTCGTAATACCTCGCTGGCGCCGCCCGCCCTCGTTCACCTCCCCGAACGAGGAGCATCGCTACGCACCATTCTCGATGACGGTTGCGCGCGCAGTGCCGCGCAAGACCTTGAGAAGGTTACCCGCTCCCTCAATCGAGAACACAATTACCGGAAGTCGATTGTCCCGGGCAAGGGCGATTGCCGCGCCATCCATCACCTTGAGGTCGCGCGAGAGCACCTCCGAATAGGTTAACCGATCGTAGCGCACCGCGGTTGCGTCCATTTTCGGGTCGGCAGAGTAAACGCCGTCGACCCGAGTTGCCTTGGCGACGCAATCGCAATTCATCTCGATCGCTCGCAGGGTCGCCGCCGTGTCGGTGGTGAAGAAGGGATTCCCCGTGCCGGCGGCGAAGATAACCACGCGCCCCGATTCGAGATGATGCAGTGCACGCGGACGCGTGAAGGCCTCGCACACGGTCGGCATCGGGATCGCGGAGAGGACGCGCGTGGGCGTCCCAATCTTCTCGAGCGCGCCCTGGAAGGCGAGGGCATTCATGACGGTGGCGAGCATGCCCATGTAGTCGGCCGTGGCGCGGTCCATGCCCTTGGCCGCGCCCTGGAGCCCGCGGAAGATGTTGCCGCCGCCGATGACGAGGCCGAGCTGGCAGCCGGCGGCCTGAGCCTCGCCGACGTCGCGTGCGAGCCGGTCGACCACCCCCATGTCGATGCCGTAGGCATTGGCGCCCATCAGCGCCTCGCCCGAGAGCTTCAAGAGCAGGCGCTTGTATTTGAGACCTTCGCCGGCGGTCATGTGCGCTTCCTTCCCGCTCAAACGCGGCCTGCCCCGACCCATTCGGTGGCGTCGGGGCAACGATTCGTGAGCATTGCAGCGCAGTCCGGAGAGTGCAAGTCGTCGGCAGGTACCGCTCGGCGTATGCCCCAGCCGAAGAGCTCTTGCTCAATCTCGGGGAGGCGCCTAGCTACTTCTTCGCCGCGCCCGCGGCCTTCGCCACCTCGGCGGCGAAGTCCTCCTGCTTCTTCTCGATCCCCTCTCCCAGAGCGTAGCGGAGGAAGCCCCCGACCTTGATCGGTGCGCCGACGGTCTTTTCGGCCGCCTTGAGCGCCTCCGCCACAGTCGCCTTGCCGTCGATGACGAATACCTGGTTCATGAGCGTCACCTGGCCGAAGTACTCCTTGCGAAGCCGTCCCTCGACCATCTTCTCCACGATCTCCTTGGGCTTGCCCGAGGCTTCCGCCTGCTCGAGGTAGATCGCGCGCTCCTTGTCGATCGCGGCCTTGTCGAGCTCCTCGGGCGTCACCGCGAGCGGGCTTGCGGCGGCGACATGCATGGCGAGCTGGCGGCCGAGCTCCATGAGCTTCGCCTTGTCTCCCTTGCTCTCGAGCGCGACGAGCACGCCGATCTTGCCGAGCCCGTCGGCGGCCTTGTTGTGCACGTAATCGGCGACCACGCCCTCCTTGACGGCGAGCGCGGCGGTGCGGCGCACGCCCATGTTCTCGCCGATGGTCGCGACCGCCTCCTTTACGTGCGTATCGACCGTCTCCGGCGTGCCAGGATAGGAGGCCTTGAGAAGCGCCGCGAGGTCGCCCTTGGCCTTGGGTGCGAGCTTGGCGATCTCGCGCACCATGTCCTGGAACTGGCTGTTCCTGGCGACGAAATCGGTTTCCGAGTTTACCTCGACGAGCGCGCCCGACGTGCCGTCCGAGACGACGCCAATGAGGCCTTGCGCCGCGATGCGATCGGATTTCTTGGCGGCTTTCGACAGGCCCTTCGAGCGCAGCCAGTCGACGGCCGCGTCCAAGTCGCCGCCGGTCTCCGTCAAGGCCTGCTTGCAGTCCATCATGCCGGCGCCCGTCTTGTCGCGCAGCTCCTTAACCATCGTTGCCGAAATCGTGGTCATTGCGACCTCACTTGCTGGCGGACAAAGGCAAAGCCTATCCGGAAATTGATGACGAGCGTTCGCGCTAGCGGCACGGCCTGGAGCCCGCCTATACGGCAGACGCCTCGACCAGCTTCTTCGCCTGGCCGACCCATTCTTCCTTTTCGATCTGGCCCTTGGTGCGGAGCAGTCGGTCCAGGAGAGCGAGGTTCTCGGCGTCGAGATCGGCGATCTGCCAGAAGTGGAAAACGCCGGCGTCGTTGAGCCTCTGCTCGAGCTTGGGCGTAATCCCGGTGATGCGCTTCAAGTCGTCGGCCTCGCCGCGCGGGGCGTCGATGCCGCGGAACGCCTTGACGACCTCGGCGGGCGGAGCTTCGGATGATCCGATATCGACGCCGGCCGCGGACTGGCTCCGCTCGAGGCCGTCGATCGCCGCGCGCGCAACGAGGTCGCAATAGAGCGTGATGGCGCGTCCGGCGTCGTCGTTCCCCGGAATGGGGAAATCGATGCCGTCGGGATCGCAGTTGGTGTCGACCACGGCGACGATCGGAATCGAGAGCTTGCGCGCCTCCTTGATGGCGATGCTCTCCTTGTTCGTGTCGATGACGAACAGGAGGTCGGGCACGCCGCCCATGTCCTTGATGCCGCCGAGGGCCTGGTTGAGCTTGTCGCGCTCGCGCGTGATGTTGAGCACTTCCTTCTTGGTGCGGCCCTGCGGGTCGGCGAGGATGTCCTCGAGCTGGCGCAGACGGCGGATCGAGGCCGAGATCGTCTTCCAGTTCGTCAGGGTGCCGCCGAGCCAGCGGTGGTTGATGTAGTACTGGGCCGAGCGCTTGGCGGCGTCCGCAATCGAATCCGAGGCCTGGCGCTTGGTCGCGACGAAGAGCACGCGCCCGCCGCCGGCGACAGTGTCGGAGACCTTGGTCAGCGCCTGATGCAGCATCGGCGTCGTCTGGGTCAGATCGAGGATGTGGATGTTGTTCCTGGCACCGTAGATGAAGGGCGCCATCTTGGGGTTCCAGCGGTGGGACTGGTGGCCGAAGTGAACGCCAGCCTCTAACAGCTGGCGCATGTTGAACGCCGGCACGGTCATGTGCAGAGCTTCCTTTTCCGGTTCATGCCTCCGCGGACCCGTGAGAGAATGGCTGAGCCATCCACCGGAGCGCGTAGCGGGGCTTTCAATCCGCCGGGCGCAAAGGTCCGCGTGTGAGATGGGGGGCTTCTAGCTTTATTCTCCGGCCTTGACAAGCGTCCTTCGCCCTCGCCCGAATAGCTTTTCTCGAGGCCCCGCCGCCGGATAGGCACTCATGGACAATACGGGAACGCATGTGCGCGCGCTGCAGCTCGGCGAGCGCATCGACATCAAGGGCCTCGAGCGCGAGGACACCTTTTCCTCGAGCCCGCTCGCCTTCCGCACCCGCTCGGGCGGCACGGTCGCGCTGTTCCGGTCGGGGGCCGCCGTCTTCTTCAACATGACCCCGCTCGAGGAGGAGGACCTCATCCGGAGCCTCGGAGACCGCATCGCAAGCCCCCTCGCCGAGCGCGAAAGCGAGACGGCGCGCCTCGTCGTCAAGCCCGACGAGGAGGAGCTTGTCGGGCCTTCCGGGGCCCTGCAGCTCAAGAGCGCCGACCAGGATCGCCTGCTGCTGGTTGCCGCCGCCCTCGCCCAGAGCGTCTCGCTCGCCTGGGACGAACGGCGCATCGCCACTGCCTTCGACCGCATCGGCCAGCTCGCCGAGAGCCTGAAGCAGCGCCGCCTGCCGCCGGGCCCCCAGGCCGAACTCCTCGAGCGTATCGGGGAGGCGCTCGCCATCCAGCACCGGCTCGCGGGCCGCATCGACCTCGAGGAAAAGCCGGACGTGCTCTGGGATCACCCCCGCCTCGAGCGCTTCTGGGCCAAGCTCGTCGACGAGTACGACCTCACCTCCCGCAGCAAGGTCATCGCGCGCAAGCTCGAGGTGATCCGCGAGACCGCCGATACCATCACCGACCTCATCGCGACGAGGACGAGCCACCGCCTCGAGTGGTACATCATCGCCCTCATCATGCTCGAGGTCGTGCTCGGCCTCTACGACCGCTTTTGGAAATAAGGCCCTACGCGCCTCACGCCTCGACGATGTCGAGCACCCCCGGCACCATGGAAAGCCGCCCGGCGGCCGCAGGCGACACGTCGTAACGGCCGGGAAGCGCGATCTCGATCGTACGTCCCCGGTCGGGAAGCCTGAGGAGGAGGCGCACCTCCCCGCCCTTGCGGCCGTTGCCCGCGGCCGGGCGCAGCTCCGACTTCAGGTCCTCTAGCGCCGCCTTGCGCACCGCGAGAAGCGCCTCGTCGAGCACGATGCCGAGGCCCTGCTCGAGGCTGCCGGCCGCCTTGTCGAGCGCCTCGATCGCCTGCACGCGCATCTTCAAGTTCTCCCCGTCGCGCTCGGCCTCGACCGTCAGGAGCACGGGCGTGCCCGGCTCGAGCAGCTCGCGGCACTGGGCGAGCGTGTCGGAGAAGATCACGGCCTCGAACTGTCCCGTCGCGTCCGAGAACATGGCGAAGGCGAACTTGTTGCCCTTCTGCGAACGGCGCTCGCGCGCCGAGAGCACGATCGCCGCGAGCCGCCCGGCGCCCGCGCCGCGATCGATCGAGGCCTCGAACTCGGCGTAGGGGCGCACGCCGAGCTTCTTCAAGGCCTTCTCGTAGGCATCGAGCGGGTGGCCGGAGAGGAAAAAGCCCACCGCCTCGAACTCGTGTTGCAGCCGCTCCATCGGCGTCCACGGCTTGGCCTGGCGCAGATCGAGCGGCGCCCGCGTCGTGCCGGCGGTAGGCGGCGCACCCGGAGGCGCGAAGCCCCCGAAAAGGTCGGCCGTCCCCAGCGCCGCGTCGTCGGAGACCCGCGTGGCCAGCGCCAGCATGCTGTCGACATTGGCGTGGACGAGGGCCCGGCTTGGCTCGAGCGCGTCGAAAGCGCCCGCGGCCGCGAGCGTCTCGAGGCCGCGCTTGTTCAACGCCTTCGTGTTGAGGCGGGCCGCAAAGTCCCCGAGCGAGGAGAACGGCCCCTTCTCCTTGCGCGCCTCCACCACGGTCGCAACCGCCGTCGCGCCGATGTTCTTGAGGGCGGCCAGCGAATAGCGGATGGCGCCACGGGCCACTTTTTCCCTCTCCCCGTTTAGGGGGGGAGAGAGAGAAAGCGGCGGTTCGGCGAGGAAATCGACCTCGGACTCGTTGACCGACGGCGGCAGCACGGCAATCCCGCTGCGGCGCGCCTCCGCCACGAACATGGCGAGCTTGTCGGTGTTCCCCATGTCGAGCGTCATGGAGGCGGCGAGGAACTCTTCGCGGAAGTTCGCTTTCATGTAGGCCGTCTGGTAGCTGACGAGCGCGTAGGCCGCCGCGTGGCTCTTGTTGAAGCCGTAGCCCGCAAACTTGTCGACAAGCTCGAAGATGTAGACGGCGTCGTCGCGCCCGACGCCGTTGCGCATGGCACCCTCGACGAAGCGCGCCTGCTGCTTGGCCATCTCGGCCTTGTCCTTCTTGCCCATGGCGCGGCGCAGGAGATCGGCGTCGCCCAGGCTGTAGCCCGCCATCACCTGGGCGATCTGCATCACCTGCTCCTGGTAGATGATGACGCCGTAGGTCTCGCGCAGGATCGGCTCGAGCATCGGGTGGAGGTAGTCGACCGGCTCTTCCTTGTGCTTGCGATTGATGTAGGTCGGGATGTTGTCCATCGGGCCGGGGCGATAGAGCGCCACCATGGCGATGATGTCCTCGAAGCGGTCGGGCTTGAGCCGTTTCAGGCTTTCGCGCATGCCCGTGCTTTCGAGCTGGAACACGCCGACGGTATCGGCCTTTGCGAGGAGATCGAAGGAGGCCTTGTCGTCGAGGGGAAGCGCCGCGAGATCGATCGCGATGCCGCGGCCGCGGTGCGCGAGCTTCACGGCTTTTTCGAGGACGGTGAGAGTCTTGAGGCCGAGGAAGTCGAACTTCACGAGGCCCGCCGCCTCGACCATCTTCCAGTTGAACTGCGTGACGGGCGTCGCCGACTTGGGATCGCGGTAAAGCGGCACCAGCTCGTCGAGCGGCCGGTCGGCGATGACGATGCCGGCCGCGTGCGTGGAGGCGTGCCGGTAGAGCCCTTCGAGCTTGCCGGCAATGGCGAACAGGCGCGCCACCAGCGGCTCGGCGTCGCGGGCTTCCTGCAGCTTGGGCTCGCCGGCGATAGCGTCGGCGAGCGTCACCGGGTTCGCCGGATTGTTGGGAATGAGCTTGCAGAGCCGGTCGACCTGCCCGTAGGGCATCTCGAGCACGCGCCCCACGTCGCGCAGCACGGCGCGTGCCTGCAATTTGCCGTGGGTGATGATCTGCGCGACGCGGTCGGCGCCGTACTTCTCCTGCACGTAGCGGATCACCTCGTCGCGCCGCTCCTGACAGAAGTCGATATCGAAATCGGGCATCGACACGCGCTCGGGGTTGAGGAAGCGCTCGAAGAGGAGCCCGAAGCGCAAGGGATCGAGGTCGGTGATGGTGAGCGCCCAGGCAACGACCGAGCCCGCACCGGAGCCGCGCCCCGGCCCGACGGGGATCGAGTGGGCCTTCGCCCATTTGATGAAGTCGGCGACGATCAGGAAGTAGCCGGGAAACTTCATCTTGGAGATGATTTCGATCTCGAAGGCGAGCCGGCGCCAGTAGTCGTCCTCGCCGAAGCCCTCCGCCGGCCTCTGCGCCGCGAGGCGCGCTCTTAGTCCCTCCTCGGCCTGTCGGCGCAATTCGGCGGATTCGGCCGCGAGCTGGTCTGAGCCGGAGGCGCCGGGGCTTGCCTTTACGAAGCGCGGCAGGATCGGTGCGCGGCTCGTGGGCCTGAACGCGCACCGGCGCGCGATCTCGATCGTGTTCGTCACCGCCTCCGGCAGATCGGCGAACAGCGTAGCCATCTGCTCCACACTCTTGAAATAATGCTCGGGCGAGACGCGCCGGCGCTTGTCCTCGGAGACGAGGCTGCCCTCGGCGATGCAGAGGAGCGCATCGTGCGCCTCGTGGTCGTCGGGGGTGGCGAAACAGACCTCGTTGGTCGCGACGAGCGGAAGCTCGAGCGTGTAGGCGAGTGCAAGCAGTTCCGGCTCCACCTCGGCCTCTCGGGGAAGCCCGTGGCGCTGGATTTCGACATAGAGGCGGTCGCCGAAGAGCTGGCCAAGCCGCGTGAGGCGCTCGCGAGCCTTGGCCGGGGCCATCGGCAGCACGGCGTCGATCGGGCCTCCGGGTCCACCGGTCAGGCAGATCAGGCCCGCCGTGTGGCGCGTGAGGGCCTCGATCGCAATGTGAGGCTCATCCGAAAGGGCGACGTCAAGGTGCGCCGACGTTACGAGCTTCATGAGATTGGCGTAGCCCTCCGCGCTCATGGCGAAGAGCGTGAGATAACCATCGCTGCCCGCCGGCTTTGGAACGGGCGCTGGAGCCGCGAGGGCGCTCGCCGTAGAGGGGACGTCCGCGAAATCGATCGCAAGCGAAACGCCGACAATCGGCTGCACGCCTGCGCCGGCAAGCTTTTCCGAAAACTCGAGCGCACCGAACAGGTTGCCCGTATCGGTGAGCCCCAGGGCGGGGAAACCGTACGCCTCCGCGAGCTTCGCCAGCTTGGCGATCGGCAGCGCACCCTCGAGCAGAGAGTAGGACGAGTGCACCTTGAGGTGCACAAAGCCCGGTGGCTTTGGGGTCGTGCGGATAGACTTCAGTCCAGTTGGAATCGATGCGTTCATTGCCGCAAATCTAGGACAAACGGCTCTCATCCCGCGAGGCGTTTATGTCCCCGCAGGTCAATTTCCACAGCGCTGCGGCAAAGCCGCTTGTTCCCGCGGTAACAGCGCGTCCGGGGTGCATGTCCTAGTCTTGATCAGGAAGCCGTGTGCGTGGACGGCCACATCGACGTTGCGCGAGGAGGCTCGAAGCCATGTCAGCATTTGCACGTCTCGGCATTATCACTGTCACCAAAAACAAGACAAGCTCAGAGGAGGGTGCCTCGAAGCACCACTTCTGGCGGTCGTTCCTCGGAATTCTCCCGGCCGACCGCGGGTTTTCTTTGCCCGAGGAAGAGGGCGCAGAGCCCGGCGACACAACTGAACGCCCCCGCAGGCACCACGCCTGAGCTAGCCTCAGCGCAGCGCCACACCGACCGGGCCGACCTCGACCAAGAGCCCGTTCTCGAGGCGCAGCACGCGATCCATACGCGAAGCCAAGTCGAGGTTATGGGTCGCAATCAGCGCTGCCACACCCTGGTGGCGGAAGAGGCTGATCAGCTCGTGAAACACCACTTCGGAGGTGCGCGGGTCGAGGTTGCCGGTCGGCTCGTCGGCGAGGATGAGCCTCGGATTGTTGGCGAGCGCACGGCAAATTGCCGTGCGCTGCTGCTCGCCGCCGGAAAGGTGCGCCGGGCGATGATCGAGGCGGTCGGCAAGCCCGACCGCACACAGGAGATCGCGCGCACGCCGCGCCGCTGCCGTGCGGCTCCGGCCCAGGATCATCTGCGGAATGACGACGTTCTCCTCCGCGGAAAACTCGGGCAGGAGCTGATGGAACTGATAGATGAAGCCCATCTCGGCGCGGCGCACCCGCGTGCGCCCGTAATCGTCGAGCTTGGCGCAATCGCGCCCGTTGATGAAGACGTGGCCCGCGTCCGGCGTCTCGAGCAGGCCAGCGATGTGGAGGAGCGTGGACTTTCCGGCCCCCGACGGTCCGACAAGAGCGACCGACTCTCCGGCATATAGCTCCGCGCACGCCCCCATCAGCACGTGGATCTCGCGCGAGCCCTGGCGAAAGCTGCGACGGAGGCCGTCGAGCCTCAGAACCGGTCCGTTGATGTTCGCAGCATCCCTCATGCTCATTCGTAGCGCAGCGCCTCGACGGGATCGAGCCGCGAGGCTCGCCACGAGGGATAAAGCGTCGCCAGGACCGAGAGCAGGAGCGCCATCACGACGATGAAGGTCGTCTCGGCGGGATTGACGTAGGCCGGGAGCTTGGTGAGGTAGTAGACGTTCGGGTCGAAGAGCTTGGTGCCGGAAATCCACGAGACGAACTGGCGGATTTGCTCGATTCTCCAGCAGAAGACCACGCCCAGAATGAGCCCGGCGAAGGTGCCGAGCACGCCGATCGTCGCTCCCGTGATGAGGAAGATGCGCATCACCGCGCCTTTCGACGCCCCCATAGTACGCAGGATGGCAATATCGCGCCCCTTGTCCTTCACCAGCATCAGAAGGCCAGAGATGATGTTGAGCGTCGCGACCAGAACGATCAGCGACAGGATGATGAACATGACGTTGCGCTCGACCTCGAGCACGGTGAAGAAGGTCTCGTTGCGCTGGCGCCAGTCGGTGACGACGACGGCGCCGCCGCCTGCGGCTCTGAGATCGTCGGAGTAGGAGTCGACCCTCTCGGGATCGTCGACGACGACCTCGATCACGTCGACCTCGCCGGGCTTGGAGAAATATCGCTGCGCCTCCCCGAGCGGCATGAAGATCATCGACTTGTCGTATTCCGACATGCCGAGCTCGAAGATGGCGGAGACGGCATAGGGCTTGGCTCGCGGCGCGATGCCGAACGGCGTCGGGGCGCCCTTCGGCGTGACGATCGTGATCTTGTCGCCGACGTTGATGCGCAGCGCATTCGCAAGCCGCATGCCGATGGCAATTCCCGCCTGGCTGTCGAAGCCGTCGATCGTTCCGTAGCGGATGTTGCTGGCGACGAGCGGCAGCGCCTTGAGGCTCTCCTCCTCGATGCCTCGCACGAGCGCGCCGAGCGATTGGACCGGCGATGTTACGAGCACCTGTCCCTCGATGACCGGCATGGCCCGCTTGACGCCGGGCACCGCCGACAGCGTGGCGCCGATTTCCGGGTAGTCGGTGAAGTTCTGCCCCACCCGGTAGACGACGATGTGACCGTTGAGCCCGAGAATCTTCGCGAAGAGGTCCTTGCGGAAGCCGTTCATCACCGCCATCACGATGATGAGCGTCGCGACCCCGAGCATGATGCCGAGAAAGGAGACGACCGCCGTAACCGAGACCAGCCCCTCCTTGCGGCGGGCGCGCAGATAGCGCGTGGCGAGCAGCCATTCGAACGGTGCGAAGGGTCTCGTATCCGTCGCTACTGTCATGCCCCGATTGCTTTCCTTCCCCTCTCCCTCAACGGCAGAGGCATCTTCCCATCACGCCAACGTGCGCTCGTTCCTCACTTGCTCGATCACGCGTTGCAATCCCGCCTCGAGACCTAGCGTCTCGCGCGCGCCTGACTTGCGCGCCTTGACCTCGACCTCTCCCGACTTGACACCCTTCGGCCCGACGATGAGTTGGAGCGGCAGCCCGATCAGGTCCATGGTCGCGAACTTGGCGCCAGCGCGCTCGTCGGTGTCGTCGTAGAGAACGTCGAGGCCGGCATTGGCCAGCTTGCCGTAGAGATCGGCCGCGGCCGTGTCGGTCGCGGCATCCCCGGGCTTCAAGTTGACGAGCGCCACCTCGAACGGCGCGACCGGCACAGGCCACTGAATGCCCGCCTCGTCATGGCTGGCCTCGATAATGGCGCCTGCAAGGCGCGATACGCCGATCCCGTACGAGCCCATCTCGACCGCCACCTGCTGACCGTCGGGCCCCTGGACGCGGCAGCCCATGGCCTCGGAATATTTCGTGCCGAAGTAGAAAATATGACCGACCTCGATGCCGCGCGCCGATACGCGCTGGTCGGGGGGCACCTCGGCCTCGAAGCGCGCCTCATCGTGGATCTCGTCCGTCGCCGCGTAGCGGCTGGTCCAGGCCGTGACGATGGGACTGAGATCGCCGTCGAAATCGGTGTCCGCCGGGGGCACCTCCCTCTCGATCAGATCCCGATGGCAGTAGACCTGGCTCTCGCCGGTCTCGGCGAGGATGATGAACTCGTGGGAGAGATCGCCCCCGATGGGACCGGTGTCGGCCTTCATCGGGATCGCACGCAGCCCCATGCGCGCAAAGGTGCGCAGATAGGAGACGAACATGCGCTGGTAGGTCTTGCGTGCGCCTTCCTTGTCGAGATCGAAGGAGTAGGCGTCCTTCATCAGGAACTCGCGCCCGCGCATGACGCCGAAGCGGGGGCGGATCTCGTCGCGGAACTTCCACTGAATGTTGTAGAGGTTTTTCGGCAGGTCCTTGTAGCTCTTCACGCAATCGCGGACGATCGTCGTAATGACCTCCTCCGCGGTCGGACCAAACAGCATGTCGCGCTCGTGGCGATCCTTGATGCGCAGCATCTCCTTGCCATAGGCCTCGTAGCGCCCGCTCTCGCGCCACAGGTCCGCCGACTGGATGGTCGGCATCAAGAGCTCGATCGCGCCGGCTCGGTTCTGCTCCTCGCGGACAATTCCCTCGATCTTCTTGAGCACCCGGAGCCCGAGCGGCAGCCATGTGTAGATGCCGGCCGAGGATTGGCGAATCATGCCCGCGCGCAGCATCAGCTGATGGGAGACGATTTCCGCCTCTTTCGGCGTTTCACGCAGGACCGGCAGGAAATAGCGGGAGAGGTGCATGTCGCCCCGATAAGCCGTCATCACTGGAGGCTCACGCCCCGGTGGTGCCGCAGCCCATGTATACAAAACTGCCATGCACGGCGTGCGCGACGCGCTTGGCCTCTGCCTGTTTGCGCGTCAATAGCCAGGATTGAGGACAAGGGCAATCTGTCCGGCGCCGAGACTGAGAAGTGTGTGGACGGCCGTCGTCAGCACACGTTTGCGCCGCGAAGTTGTCCACATTGGCTTGCGGCTGCAAATTCCTTAGGCAGCGGCCTTTTTTTGTCGCGGCCCCCCGTGACATAGCGCCGCCCTTCGGTTATGGTGCCGCCGTCAAGTGACAGGGGTGCGTAGCCAATGACGACAATGGCTGGGAGCCCAAGTCTAGGGAGAAAACCGTCGCTTAAATAGCCCGGACCTCGACGTTCGAGCAAAAGCGGCCAGAAAACCGCGGAGGGGACGGCGTCGACGATGCGCCGCCTCGCCAGAGAAAAGCCTCTGAAACAGCAAGAGCAAGGCCTTAGCCTTGCTCTTTGCATTTGTATTTGCCCGCTGGTCTATGGGACCGGGGAGGACGGCGCGTGGGGATAGAGACCTAGCCAATCGTAGGTGATGGTCCCCCAGACGAGCGCGAATACGATCGCAGCAATAAGGGTCGTCGCGAGAAACACTCTCCCGAGCTGCGGCTTCGCCGGCGCACTCTCGGGCGTTCCCGGAACCACTTCGCCTGCCTCTGCCTGCGTGCGCACGCCGAAGGGGAGGACCGCGAACAGCACGATCCACCAGATCATGGCGTAGAGCGCGAGACCAAAAACGAACGTCATTCTCTGATGCGGCCCCGCTGATCCGAATTTGGCAATAGGCAATCGGCAGTGGGCAATAGGAACATGAGGCTATTGCCTATTGCCCCATTGCCCCCCTTAGGCCTGCTCGAGCTCGGTCAACGTCCCGCAGAAATCCTTGGGGTGCAGAAAGAGAACCGGTTTCCCGTGTGCGCCGATCTTCGGGTTGCCGTCGCCGAGAACGCGCGCGCCTTGCGACTTGAGCAAGTCGCGCGCCGCCAGAATATCGTCGACCTCATAGCAGACGTGATGGATGCCCCCGTCCGGGCTCTTCTCGAGGAACTTGGCGATGGGCGAAGCAGGACCCAAGGGCTCGAGAAGCTCGATCTTCGTATTCGGCAGCTCGATGAACACGACGGTCACGCCGTGCTCGGGCTGCGGGAGCGGGTCCGTCACCTTGGCGCCGAGCGCGTTCTTGTACACGGCCGAGGCAGCCGCGAGATCCTTGACGGCGATGGCAACGTGATTGAGACGACCGATCATTGCGAACTTGGTTCCTGAGCGCGAGACTGCCTTAAATCCGGCTTGCCGGTGCGAGCCCTGCGCGGGGCTATCTCTTAGCATCCACCACGCTCAAGAGCACCTTGGCAATGGGCTTCTTGCCCCAGGCGTCGGCGACGGCCCCGCGCACGGCGCGGCGCACGGCCTCGGCCAGCACATCGAGATCGCGCCGGCGCGGCGGCGGAATGCTCCTGAGCGTTCCCTCGACCGCGCCGAGCACGATTTCGGCCATCGGCTCTCCGTCTGCCGCCTCTCCCGGCACGCCGTCTAGCACCACCTGAGGCTCGGCTAGAAGCTCGCCCCGCCTCGACACGACGAGGGCAACGGCGACAATCCCGACGCTAGCGAGCTTGCGACGCTCGCGTACCGGTCCCTCGTCAGAGGGGACGATCAGATAGCCGTCGCGGAAGAGGCGCCCGACCGGCGCATCGTCGACAATGCGCACCGGGCCTGGCGCGAGCCGCACGATCTCGCCGTTGAAGGCAGGCTGAACCTCGGCCCCCGCCGCCTTGGCGAGATCGCCATGTGCCTTGAGATGGCGCGCCTCGCCGTGCATCGGCACGACAATCTTGGGGCGCATCCAAGCGTACATCTGCTTCAACTCCTCGCGCCGCGGATGGCCGGTCACGTGAACCAGCGCGTCGCTGTCGGTCAAGAGCTCGCATCCCATGCGCACGAGGCTGTTCTGGATGCGCTCCACTGCCTTCTCGTTGCCCGGGATCGTACGCGAGGAGAAGATCGCGAGATCGCCCTTGTCGAGGGAAATGTCGGGATGATCGTTGTCGGCGACGCGCGCCATGGCAGCGCGCGGCTCGCCTTGGCTGCCCGTGCACAGGCACACGATCTTGTCGCGCGGGAGCGACGAGAACTCCTGCTGATCGAGGTAGGAGAACCCTTGCGGCAGGTAGCCGGTATCGATGGCGACCTCGATCACCCGGTGGAGCGCCCGGCCCGCCACGACGAGCGTGCGACCCGCCGCGCGGGCGGCGTGCGACACCGCCCTGATGCGCGCGACGTTCGAGGCGAACGTCGTCACCGCGACCCTCCCCTTTGCCGCCTTGACGATGTCGGCAAGCGATTTCGCGACGTCCGCTTCCGACGGCGAGCGCCCCTCCCGCATGGCATTGGTGGAATCGCCGATGAGCGCCAGCACCCCCTCCTCGCCCAGCGCCTTGAGCTTCTCCTCGTCTGCGGGCTCGCCGATGGTCGGCGTCGCATCGAACTTCCAGTCGCCTGTGTGAAACACGAGGCCGAGCTCGGTACGAATGACGAGCGCGCTCATCTCGGGAATGGAATGGGTCAGCGTCACCAGCTCGACGTTGAAGGGCCCGACGTCGAAGCGACCGCCGAGCGGCACCTCGACGATCGGAATTTCCAGCCGCGCGCCGTACTCGGCGAGCTTCGATTTCAGCATCCCGGCCGTGAACGGGGTCGCGTACACGGGGACCTTGAGGCGCGGCCACAGATCGATCACGGCGCCGATGTGGTCCTCGTGCGCGTGCGTGATCACGATCCCCGCGAGCGCGCTGCGCTCGGCCTCGATGAAGCGCAGGTCGGGCAGGATCACGTCGATCCCCGGGTCGAACTCGCCCTCGGGAAAGGTGATGCCGAGATCGACCATCAGCCACGTTCGCTGGTCGGGCGGGCCAATCCCATAGAGGTAGGAATTCATGCCGATCTCGCCGAGACCGCCGAGGCCCAGAAAGACCAGCTCCTTGTCCGTGGACTGACGCCCCCGCCGTTCCCTCTCGTGAACCATCGGCGTGTGCGCCCCTTCCTTGATCCTCGGCAGACTGTCACATAGACGATCAAGCCGGGAGCGTCACGTCTCCAAAGCTGTAGCGCTGCTCCGCCCCGCTCTGGTCGCTGATCAGCAGCGCGCCGTCGGCGGCTAGTCCGCGGAAGAGGCCCTCGACCGGCCCTTGCCCGGTATTGATGCTTAGCCGCTCGCCCAAGGGGTGGGCCCGCTCGAGCCAGGCCGCCCGGACTGCGCCGAACCCCCGGCCTGCGTCCCAGACCGCGAGCCAGTGCGCGAGATGATCGGCCAAGCACCTCCGGAGCATTGCGGGATCCGGGGCGGACCCATGGGCGCCGAGATGGGTCGCCGGCTGGTCGAGACCGCCTGGGTGGCTCGCGATATTGATGCCGATCCCGATCACTGCCGCGAGACCGCCCGCGACGACACTGCTCTCGACCAGAATGCCCCCCGTCTTCGCGCGCCCGATCAAAACGTCGTTCGGCCACTTGAGCCGCAGCGCCGAATCCTCCTCGAGCGACATCGCCGCGCGGATCGCATCGATCGCGCCGACGCCCGCGACGAGCGAGAGCTGAGCGGCCTCGGAGGCTGAGACCGGAAGGACCGTGAGCAGGCTCGCATGGAGACTGCCCGGCTCCGAGACCCAGGAGCGGCCCGAGCGCCCGCGCCCTCCGGTCTGGCGCTCCGCCACGATCCAGAGCGGCCCCTTCTCGCCCGCGAGCGCGCGGCGCATGGCTTCCGCGTTGGTCGAGTCGAGGATCGGGAACGTCACGACGTTGTGCGCGGCGGGGCGTGTCTCGGAGGAAGGCGGCATCACGCGAGGTCAGAACGCAAGCGATTTTGCGGCCGCTGATGCCGCATCGACGAGGGCCGACGGGTACACCGCGTAGAAAAGCACGAAAACGCCGGCGAGCACCATCACGAAGCGCGTGTAGGGCTCGACCGCCTGAAACGCGGGGGCCGGCGCGTCGAAGAACATCACCTTGACGATGCGCAAGTAATAGAAGGCGGCGACCACGCTGGCCAATACGCCGATGACCGCGAGCGGGTAGAGCCCGGCTTTGATGGCTGCGGCAAAGACATAGAACTTCGCGAAGAAGCCGGCGAGCGGCGGCACGCCGGCGAGCGAGAAGAGCAGCATCGCCAGCACGAACGCCAGCGGAAGGTTCGTCTCGGCGAGCCCTGAGAGCGAAGAGATGTCCTCGACCGTTCCGTCGCCGCGGCGCATGGCGAGGATGCAGGCGAATGTGCCGAGCGTCATCACGAGGTAGATCGCGAGATAGACAAGGAGGGCCTCGAGCCCCTGCTCGCCGCCGGCGGCGAGCCCGACGAGGGCGTACCCGACATGGCCAATCGACGAATAGGCCATGAGCCGCTTGATGTTGGTCTGGCCGATGGCGGCGAATGCGCCCAACAGCATCGACGCGATCGAGAGGAAGATGATGATCTGGCGCCACTGATCGGCGGCTCCGCCGAATGCGCCGGCCACGACGCGGGTGAGGAGCGCCATGGCGGCGAGCTTCGGCGCCGCGGCGAAGAAGGCGGTGACCGGCGTGGGCGCCCCCTCGTAGACGTCGGGCGTCCACATGTGGAAGGGCACGGCGGAGACCTTGAAGGCAAGCCCGACCAGGAGAAAGACGAGCCCGACGGTGAGCCCGAGGTTGCCCGCTCCTTCACGCGCGACTGCGGCGGCAATCTCGGTGAAACCCGTAGCACCGGTCGTCCCGTAGAGAAGGGAGGCCCCGTACAGCAGCATCCCCGACGACAGCGCGCCGAGCACGAAGTACTTGAGGCCCGCCTCGCTCGAGCGCGTATCGTCGCGCCGGATCGCGGCCAGCACGTAGAGCGACAGGCTCTGCAGCTCGAGGCCGAGGTAGAGCGCGATGAGGTCGCTCGCAGAGACCATCATCATCATGCCGACGGCGGCGAGCAAGACGAGCACGGGGAACTCGAAGCGCTGCATCCGCTTTTGCTTGAGATACTCGAACGACAGCAGGATCGAGGCTGCCGAGCCGCCGAGGATCAGAAGCTTCATGAACCGACCGAAGCCGTCGACGATGAATGCGCCGGCAAAGAGCCGCTCGGTCTCGGGACCTTGCTGGGCGACGAGGTAAGCGGCGGCGGCAAGGATCAGGATTGCGAGCCAGCCCGGCGCCTCGCTGCTGCGCCCGTCCTCGTCCCGAAACGCGCCGAGCATGAGGAGCGCCATCGCGCCGATCGCCAGCACGATCTCGGGGTAGGCGGGTGCGAGGCTTTCAAGCTCTGTCATCGCTGCGCCCCCTCATGGTCCCGCCGGCGGCCGCGCCGCCTCCGCAAGCGACGACTCGAAGCCCGAGACGAGCTTCTTGACGGAAAGCGCCGTCACGTCGAGCACCGGGGCCGGATAAAAACCGAAGAAAATGGTGAGGATCACGAGCGGAGCAAGGAACGCGATCTCGCGCGGGCTCAAGTCGGCGAGCGCCTTCATCGCCGGCTTCTCGAGCGCGCCGAAGATCATGCGCCGGTAGAGCCATAGCGCATAAGCCGCCGACAGGATGACACCCGTGGTCGCGAAGAAGGCGACCTGCGTCGAGACCTTGAAGGCAGCGAGCAGCGTCAGGAACTCGCCGACGAAGGCCGAGGTCCCCGGCAGCCCGACATTGGCGAGCGTGAACACCATGAAGCAGGCGGCGTAGATCGGCATGCAGTCGGCGAGCCCGCCGTAGGCAGCGATCTCGCGCGTGTGGGTGCGGTCGTAGACGACGCCGACGCAGAGGAAGAGGGCGGCCGAGACGAGCCCGTGCGACAGCATCTGAAAAATCGCGCCGTCGACGCCCTGCTGGGTGAAGCTGAAGATGCCCATGGTCACGAAGCCCATGTGGGCGACCGACGAATAGGCGATGAGCTTCTTCAAATCCTCCTGGGCGAGCGCCACGAGCGACGTGTAGATGATGGCGATGACGGACAGCGCGAACACGAAGGGCGCGAAGGTGGCGCTCGCGTCGGGAAGCATCGGAAGCGAGAAGCGCAGGAACCCGTAGCCGCCCATCTTCAGGAGAATGGCGGCGAGGACGACCGAGCCCGCGGTCGGCGCCTCGACGTGGGCGTCCGGCAACCACGTGTGCACGGGCCACATCGGGAGCTTCACCGCAAAGGAGGCGAAGAAGGCGAGCCACATCCACCACTGGGTCTCGGGCGGGAACTTCACGCTCATCAGTGTCGGGATGTCGGTGGTGCCGCCCTGCCAGTACATGGCCATCATGGCGAGCAGCATGAGGACCGAGCCGAGGAACGTGTAGAGGAAGAACTTGAAGCTCGCGTAGACCCGACGCGGGCCGCCCCAGATGCCGATGATGAGGAACATCGGGATGAGCCCGCCCTCGAAGAAAAGATAGAAGAGGACGAGGTCGAGCGCCGAGAAGACGCCGAGCATCAGCGTCTCGAGCACGAGGAAAGCGATCATGTACTCCTTGACGCGGACCTCGATGCTCTCCCAGGAGGCGAGGATGCAGAGCGGCATCAGGAAGGCCGTCAGCACGATGAACAGCATCGAGATGCCGTCGACGCCCATCTTGTACTTGATGGCCCCGAGCCAATCGCGCTCTTCCAAGAACTGGAAGCCCGGCAATGCGGGATCGAACTCGAGCCAGATCAGAAGCGAGACGGCAAAGGTGATCAGCGTCGTCCACAGCGCGACGAAGCGGATGTTCTGGAGTGCATCCTTCGGCAGGGCGGCGATGAAGGCCGCCCCCGCCAACGGCAGGAACGTCACGATCGAGAGAATGGGCGCCGAGCCGAGATTCATTGCTGCACTCCCCCCGCGAACATGAAGTAGGTGAGGAGGGCGGCCACGCCGATCAGCATGGCGAAGGCGTAGGTATAGACGTATCCGGTCTGCAGCCGCACGACCCGCCCGGTCGTCCAGCCCACCGCGCGCGCCGTGCCGTCGATCGCCCCGTCGATGATGGCGCCGTCGCCCTCCTTCCAGAGGAAGCGTCCGAGCCATAGCGTCGGGCGAACGAACAGCCAGTCGTAGAGCTCGTCGAAGTACCACTTGTTGAGGAGGAAGAGGTAGATCGGCCGGAAGGCGCGCGCGGTCGCGGCGGGAAGGCCCGGCGCGAGGATGTAGTAGAGATAGGCGAGCAGGAAGCCCACGACCATGGCGATCGTCGGCGACAGCGCGACCCACGGCGGAACATCGTGCGCATGATGGAGGATGTCCTTGCCCGGCGCCTCGTAAAGCGCCTGGCCCCAGAACGCGCCGCGCTCCTCGCCGATGAAGTAGCCCTGAAAGAGCAAGCCCGACAGAACCGAGCCGAGGGCGAGCAGCGCGAGGGGCACCAGCATCGTCGGCGGGCTCTCGTGAGCATGCTCGTAGGTATGGTGGTCGGCACGCGATTTCCCGTGGAATGTCATGAACATAAGCCGCCATGAGTAGAACGACGTCATGAACGCGGCGACGACCAAGAGCCAGAAGGCGTAGTCGGACGGTGTGTGTGCGGCGTAGGCCGCCTCGACGATGGCGTCCTTGGAGTGGAAGCCGGCAAACCCGCCGACGTGCGGGATGCCGACGCCGGTCAGGGCGAGCGTTCCGATCAGCATCACGAGCCAGGTGATGGGGAGCTTCTCTCTGAGCCCGCCCATGCGGCGCATGTCCTGCTCGTGGTGCATGGCGTGGATCACCGACCCCGCGCCGAGGAACAGAAGCGCCTTGAAGGAGGCGTGCGTGAAGAGGTGGAAGATGCCGGCCGCATAGGCGCCGACCCCGCAGCCGACGAACATGTAGCCGAGCTGCGAGCACGTCGAATAGGCGATGACGCGCTTGATGTCGTTCTGCACGAGGCCGACGGTCGCGGCGAAGAAGGCGGTGACGGCGCCGATCAGCGTCACGATTTCGAGCGCCGTCGGCGCGAGCTCGAACAGAGGCGAGAGGCGCGCGACCATGAACACGCCCGCCGTCACCATGGTCGCGGCGTGGATCAGCGCCGAGACCGGGGTCGGTCCCTCCATGGCGTCGGGCAGCCAGGTATGGAGCAGGAACTGCGCCGACTTGCCCATGGCCCCCATGAAGAGCAGGAGGCAGAGGAGCGTGAGCGTGTCGACCTCGTAGCCGAGGAAGCTCATGGACTTGCCGACGACGCCCGGGGCGGCGGCGAAGATGGCGTCGAGGCTGACGGTCTGGAAGGTGGCGAAGAGGCCGAAAATGCCCAGCGCAAAGCCGAAGTCGCCGACGCGGTTGACGATGAACGCCTTGATGGCGGCGGCGTTCGCCTCGGGCTTCTTGTACCAGAAGCCGATCAGCAGATAGGAGGCGAGGCCGACCCCCTCCCAGCCGAAGAACATCTGCACGAGATTGTCGGAGGTCACGAGCGCCAGCATGGCGAACGTGAACAGCGACAGATAGGAGAAGAAGCGGGGCCGGCTGTCGTCATCGGCCATGTAGCCGATGGAGTAGAGGTGGACGAGTGCCGACACCGTCGTCACCACGATCAGCATCACCGCCGTCAGCGTGTCGATCTTGTAGCCCCAGGCGGTGTCGAGCTCGCCCGACGTGATCCACCTGACGACCGCTGCGTGGTCCGTCTCCCCCCCGAAGCCGACGCGCACGAACACGATCCAGGAGAGGACCGCCGACACCATCAGGAGCGCGGTCGTAATGAGCTCGGAGGCGCGCGCGCCGATCACGCGGCCGAGGAGCCCCGCGATGGCCGCGCCCAGAAGCGGCAGGAGGACGATCGCCGTGTAGATCATGCCGGCGCCCTCATCCCTTCATCATGTTGATGTCCTCGACCGCAATCGAGCCGCGGTTGCGGTAGTAGACGACGACGATCGCGAGGCCGATCGCCGCCTCGGCCGCAGCAACCGTCAGCACGAAGAGGGCGAACACCTGGCCGACGAGGTCGCCGAGGAAATGCGAGAACGAGACCAAGTTGATATTGACGGCGAGCAGCATCAGCTCGACCGACATCAGGATGACGATGACGTTCTTGCGGTTGAGGAAGATGCCGAGCATGCCGAGCGTGAACAGGCACGCCGCAACAGTCAGATAGTGGCCAAGCCCGATGTCCATTCTATCCCCGCTCTCCCTCGCCCGGCCCTCAGCTCTTCACGTCGGGGATGATCGCGCTGCCAGGCGCGACCTTGACCAGTGCGACGCCTGTCGCCGGCCCGCGCGCCACCTGCGCGGCGATCGACTGACGCTTGACGCCCGTCTTGTGGCGCAGGGTCAGCACGATCGCGCCGATCATGGCGACGAGCAGCACAAGGCCCGCGCCCTGAAAGAAATAGGCGTATTTCGTGTAGAGGATGCGCCCCAGCGCCTCGGTGTTGCTGAGATCCTGCGGGATCGCCGCCGCCGGCGCCGTGGCGCCCGCAACCCCGAACCCGCGCGCGAGAAACAGCAGGATCAGCTCGGCCAGCACGACGCCGCCGACCAGGAGCCCCGCCGGCGCGTTCTTGATGAAGCCGGCCTTGAGCTCGGCGAAGTCGACGTCGAGCATCATGACGACGAAGAGGAACAGCACGGCGACCGCGCCCACGTAGACGATGATCAGCAGCATGGCGAGGAACTCGGCGCCGAGCAGAATGAAGAGGCCCGCGCCGTTGAAGAAGGCCAAGATCAGGAACAGCACGGCGTGCACCGGGTTCTTGGCGACGATCACCATCGTCCCCGACGCGAGCGCCAACACGGCAAACAGGTAGAAAAAGAACGCCGTCAGTGCCATGAGCCCCGTCTTTCACCTATACGGCGCGTCGAGCGCGAGGTTGGTCGCGATCTCGCGCTCCCAGCGGTCGCCGTTCGCAAGGAGGCGCGCCTTATCGTAATAGAGCTCCTCGCGCGTCTCGGTCGCGAACTCGAAATTCGGGCCCTCGACGATCGCATCGACGGGGCACGCCTCCTGGCACAGCCCGCAATAGATGCACTTCACCATGTCGATGTCGTAGCGCGTCGTGCGCCGCGTGCCGTCGTTGCGCCGCGGCCCCGCCTCGATGGTGATGGCCTGCGCCGGGCAGATTGCCTCGCAGAGCTTGCAGGCGATGCAGCGCTCTTCCCCGTTCGGATAACGGCGCAGCGCGTGCTCGCCGCGAAAGCGCGGAGAGAGCGGCCCCTTCTCGAACGGGTAATTGAGCGTCTTCTTCGGCGAAAAGAAGTAGCGCATGGCGAGGAAGAACGCCGAGACGAACTCGGCGAGGAACAGCGATTTCACGGCCTGAGCGCTCGCCATGGGATCATCCTTTCACGCCGCTCTCGAGTACTGCAGCACGGCCGCGACGACCACGACCATCGCCAGCGACAGCGGCAGGAACACTTTCCACCCGAGCCGCATGAGCTGGTCATAGCGATAGCGCGGGACCATCGCCTTGGCCATGGCGAACATGAAGAACACAAGGATGACCTTACCCGCGAACCAGAAGATGCCGGGGATCGCGTTCAGCGGCCAGACGTCGAGCGGCGGCAGCCAGCCGCCGAGGAACAGGATCGTCGTCAGCGCGCACATCGTCGTGATCGCCACGTACTCGCCGAGCATGAATAGAAGATAGGGAGTCGAGGAGTATTCGACCATGAAGCCGGCGACGAGCTCGGATTCGGCCTCCACGAGGTCGAATGGGGGCCGGTTGGTCTCGGCCAGCGCCGAGATGAAGAACATGATGAACATGGGAAAGAGCGGCAGCCAGTACCAGTCGAGTGCCGAGGCCGGGAGCCCAAATCTGGTGCCGAGGCCGGTGTGCTGCGAGTTGACGATCGCCGTCAGGTTGAGCGAGCCCACGACCAGGAGGACCGTAATGATGATGAAGCCGAGCGAGACCTCGTAGGACACCATCTGCGCCGCCGAGCGCAAGCTGCCCATGAAGGGATACTTCGAGTTCGAGGCCCAGCCGCCCATGATGATGCCGTAGACGCCGAGTGAGGAGATCGCCAGCAGATAGAGCACGCCGACGTTGAGATCGGAAATGACCCATTTGCCCCAGGAGTCCTCGTTCATCGGGATCACGGCCCAGGCGGCGAGCGAGAACGTCGCGGTGGCGAGCGGCGCGAGCAGGAAGACGCCCTTGTCGGCGCCGGCCGGGATCACAGGCTCCTTGAACACGAACTTCAAGAGGTCGGCGAACGATTGGAAGAGCCCGAAGGGACCGACGACATTAGGACCGCGCCGCATCTGGACCGCGGCCCACACCTTGCGATCCATGAGCAGGAGAAACGCGATGCAGACGAGGAGTGCCACGAGCACGAACACGCTCGCGGCCACGGTGACCAGGAGCCACCAGCCGTAATCAACCAGCAATCGCCATGTCTCGTCCGACATCAAGCCCCGCCGAAAACTCCGCTATAGGTGCCCCGGCGCTCCCTGCCCCGTGGTCCTCCCGCGCATGCCTCTCATTCGGCGGCCAAAAGGCTCGCGCCCTCTCCCGCCACCTTCTTTAGTGCGCTCATCTCGGCCATCACCGCGGAAGCGCGCGCCACTGCGTTGGTGAGGTAGAAGTCACTGACGCCCGAGCGCAGCGGCTCCTCTTTCATCGCGCCCGCCGCCTTGGCGAGGGCATCAATCCCCTTTCCGCCGGCCGGGACAATCTCGTCGAGGCGCGCGAGGACCGGCGCCTGCTTGTACATGGCGGATCGCAGCGCCGGAAGCGTGTCGTAGGGAAGCGTGTGTCCGACGAGCGGCGAAAGCGCGCGCAGGATCGTCCAATCTTCCTTGGCCTCGCCCGGCGGGAATACGGCACGCTTCGTCATCTGCACGCGCCCCTCCGTATTGGCGAAGGTCGCGTTCTTCTCCGTGTAGGCGGCGCCGGGCAGGATCACGTCGGCGCGATGTGCCCCCGCGTCGCCGTGGCTTCCCTGGTAGACGACGAAGGCTTGCCCCAGCCGGTTCATGTCGATCTCGTCGGCGCCGAGCAACCAGACGAGGTCCAATGCGCCATTGCCGGTGGCATTGAGCATTCCGCGCACGTCGAGGCCGCCGTCTTGCGGCACGAACCCGAGATCGAGCCCGACAACGCGCGAGGCGGCCGTATGCAGCACATTGAAGCTCTGCCAGGCCGTGTCCTTCCCCTCCATCGCCTGGAGCGCGATGCGGGCCGCCGTGCCGAGAAGCGCGCGCCCATCGTCGCGCGCCGCCGCTCCGGCGCCGACGATGACCACGGGATGGCGTGCCGAGCGCAGGACGCCTGCGAATGGGCTCGTGCCCTCCGCTACCGCGGCGAGAGCCTGTGGCGTCTTGCCGAGGTGATCGTAGGGATAGGTAAGATTGGCGCCCTCGCCGATGAGGGCGACGGAGAGGCCGCCCTGGCGCCAGCGCTTCCTGATGCGTGCATTGAGGAGGGCGGCCTCGACGCGCGGGTTCGTCCCCACGAGCAGGATGGCGTCGGCCTGCTCGAGCCCTTCGATCGTCGTGTTGAAGAGGTAGCTCGCGCGCCCGAGCGCCGGGTCGAGACGCGCGCCGTCCTGACGGCAATCGATGTTCTTGGAGCCGAGCCGCTGGAACAAGTCCTTGAGCGCAAACATCTCCTCGGCACCCGCGAGATCCCCGGCGATGGCGGCGATCCGCCCGGCCGGCGTCGCCTTGACCTTCTCGGCAATGGCGGCGAGCGCCTCGGGCCATGTCGCGGCAACGAGCAGACCGTTCTTGCGCACATACGGACGGTCGAGCCGCTGGGTCCTGAGCCCGTCCGCCACATGGCGCGTCTTGTCCGAGATCCACTCCTCGTTCACCGCATCGTTGTTGCGCGGCAGGATGCGCATCACCTCGCGGCCGCGCGAATCGACGCGGATCGCCGAGCCGACGGCGTCCATGACGTCGATGCTCTCGGTCTTCTTGAGCTCCCAGGGGCGCGCGTTGTGGGCCCACGGCCGGTGCGTCAGCGCGCCCACCGGGCAGAGATCGTTGACGTTCGCCGACAGCTCCGAAAGCAGCCCGCGCTCGAGATAGGTGGTGATCTCGGCGTCCTCGCCGCGGCCGATGAGCCCCAGCTCCTCGACGCCGGCAACCTCCGTCATGAAGCGCACGCAGCGCGTGCAGTGGATGCACCGGTTCATGGCGGTCTTGATGAGCGGCCCGAGGTACTTCTCCTCGACCGCGCGCTTCTGCTCGTGGTAGCGCGAGCCGCCCATACCGTAGACCAGCGCCTGGTCCTGAAGATCGCATTCTCCGCCCTGGTCGCAGATCGGGCAGTCGAGCGGGTGGTTGATCAGGAGGAACTCCATGACCCCCTCGCGCGCCTTCTTCACGAGCGCGCTCGTCGTGCTGATCTGCTTCGGCGAGTTGTCCTTGTTCGGCGGCAGGTCGTTGACGCCCATGGCGCACGACGCGATGGGCTTCGGCGAGCCCTGCACCTCGACTAGGCACATGCGGCAGTTGCCGGCGATCGACAGGCGCTCGTGGTAGCAGAAGCGCGGGATTTCGGCGCCGGCCTGCTCGCAGGCCTGGAGCAGCGTGATGCCATCCTCGACCTCGATCTGCTTGCCGTCGATGATGAGTTGCTTCGGCATGTGGTTGCTCACTCCGCCGCTTCGCGGTGCGTCGCGTGGTACTCGTCGATGCGCCGCTCGATCTCGGGGCGGAAGTTGCGCAAGAGCCCCTGCACGGGCCAGGCGGCAGCGTCTCCCAGCGCGCAGATGGTGTGCCCCTCGATCTGCTTCGAGACGTCGAACAGGAGATCGATCTCGCGCTTCTCGGCCTCGCCCTTCGCCATGCGCTCGAGCACGCGCCACATCCAGCCCGTCCCTTCCCGGCACGGCGTGCACTGGCCGCAGCTCTCGTGCTTGTAGAAATAGGCGATGCGGGCGATCGCACGCACGACGTCGGTCGACTTGTCCATGACGATGATGGCTGCCGTGCCGAGGGCGCTCTTGGCCTTGACGAGACTGTCGAAGTCCATCGTCAGGTCCTCGCACTGGGCCGCGGGGACGAGCGGCATCGAGGAGCCGCCCGGAATGACCGCCAGCAGGTTCTTCCATCCGCCGCGCACTCCGCCCGCGTGCTCGTCGATGAGCTGGCGCAAAGGAATGCCCATCTCCTCCTCGACGACGCAGGGGCGCTCAACGTGGCCCGAGATCTGAAAGAGCTTGGTGCCGGTATTGTTCGGCAGGCCGAGGCTCGCGAACCAGCTCGCGCCGCGGCGCACGATGTCGGGAACGACGGCAATGCTTTCCACGTTGTTGACCGTCGTCGGCGCGCCGTAGAGGCCGACGTTCGCCGGAAACGGCGGCTTCAAGCGCGGCTGGCCCTTCTTGCCCTCGAGGCTCTCGAGCAGCGCCGTCTCCTCGCCGCAGATGTAGGCCCCCGCCCCGTGGTGGACGTAGACGTCGAAGTCCCAGCCGTGCACGTTGCCTTTGCCGATGAGCTTGGCCGCGTAGGCTTCGTCGATCGCCGCTTGCAGGCGCTCGCGCTCGCGGATGAACTCGCCGCGCACGTAGATGTAGGCGGTGTGGGCGCGCATGGCGAAGGACGCGAGCAGCGCCCCTTCGATCAGAAGGTGGGGATCATGGCGCATGATCTCCCGGTCCTTGCAGGAGCCCGGCTCGCTCTCGTCCGCGTTGATGACAAGATAGGAGGGTCTGGGATCGCTCTTCGGCATGAACGACCACTTGAGCCCCGTGGGAAAGCCCGCCCCGCCGCGCCCGCGCAGGCCGGAGGCCTTCACCTCGCCGATGATCCAGTCGTGCCCCTTGTCGATGAAGAACTTGGTGCCGTCCCAAGACCCGCGCAGCTTCGCACCCTTGAGGCTCCAGTCGTGGAAGCCGTAGAGATTGCGGAAGATGCGGTCCTTGTCCTCGAGCAGCATGACGGCGCTCATCCTTTTCGCTTCTCGGGCGGGCCGGCGTCGGCAAGCTCGGCGAAGCGCTTGCGCCAGGCGCCCACGACGGAGCCGTCGTAAAGGGCAGGATCCTTGAGGGTCGTCGGACCGCCTGCCGGGCAGGAGGCCTGCCGCCCGATTTGGGACCCGGGCTTGGGCGGCGCCCCCTTGGCATAGCCGTCGAGCACCTTGTCGAGCAGTGCCGGCGTCAAGTCCTCGTAGGTGTCCTTGCCGATCTGCACCAAAGGCGCATTGGCGCACGAGCCCAGGCACTCGACCTCCTCCCAGGAGAAGTCGCCGTTTGCCGAAAGCTCATGGGCGTGCTCGGCGATGCGCCGGTGGCAAAGATCGATGAGGGCGCCGGCCCCGCGCAGCATGCAGGGCGTCGTGCCGCACACCTGCACATGCGCCTTGCGGCCGACCGGGGCGAGCAGGAACATCGTGTAGAATGTCGCGATCTCGTAGACCCTGATATGCGCCATGCCGAGCATGTCCGCGACCGCTCGGATCGCGGGCTCGGTGAGCCAGCCCTCCTGCTCCTGCGCGCGCCACAACACGGGGAGGACGGCGGACGCCTGCTTTCCCGGCGGGTACTTGGCGATCGCAGCCTTTGCCCAGGCGAGATTCTCGGGAGTGAACGCGAACGACGGCGGCTGATCGGGATGAAGGCGGCGGACGGCCATCAATGGCTCCCACTTGACGTGATTGCCTCGAGGGCCGCGGGACTGGCGACGGGCCCGGCACAACACGGAACGCTCAGGCAGCGAGAAGCGACAGCCCCAGGATCACCCGGCGATAATCACCGAGTTCAACTACGGCGATCCCCGCCGCAAAGCAAGCGGGCTTCGCGCCTGCAAAAAGACTAGCCCGCACTTATGTGGGGCGTGCGACACGCCGCTGCAACGGCCATCTAAAATATGAGCACGGTCGCTAAATAGGCTGACGCATCACAATAAAGTTGCACCAAAAATTGCGAGCTCGCAGCTGTGTCAACGGCTCAGCCGCCCGGCACCGGATCGGGCGACGGCCCAGCCATTCCGCTGTCGAGATGCGCCGTCGCGTGCCCCGGGAGAGCGTTCGAATCCGACCGCTCCCTGGAGATCGGCTCGGCGAGCCAGACGACGATCAAGAGGATGGTCGCGAGCGGCGCAAGGATGAGCGAGATCTGCGAGCCCACTCTGAGGAAGCCGATCCAGAAGGCGGCGAGCAGAACGCCGAAGAGCGCGATGATCCAACCGCCGCCGTCGGGGCCGCGGACCACCGCGACCCAAGATCCGAAGGCAACCGAGACGAGCCCGAGCAATAGTGGCACGGCCGGGAAGTCGATATGCAGCGCGCCCATCGGCCAGCCCAGGCGGATGGCGAAAAAGCGATAGCTCACGAGCGAGAGCCCCCAGCCCAGTGCGCCGACCGCCAAGAGAAAGAGATTGTCGATCATGTCTTGAGCCTCCCGTTGGCGGGGCATTCCGCCCGCGCCTCGCCGTCCTGTGGCGCCGCCACGCCCGGACCCTTCCTTTTCGCAAGATTTCAGGGGGTTCGCCAGGGTGGCGCCCGCGCGAGGTTAAGCGGTCGCGCAGCGGCTCGCGGGTCGCTCCGCGGAAATGCCCAATCATCAGGCAATATGCCGAAAGCTCAGCCTGTGAAATTTCGAACGAGTCCATTAGATTGCTCGCGGTCTGAACCGAGGGAGGGGGTCGATGTTCGGATGGCTGAAGCGCAAGAAGCCCGCAGCTCAGGCCGCGCCGGCGCCATCGGCGCCTGCTACCGCGCCGGCACCCTCCACACCGGCGGCGAGGCCTCAGCCTGCCGCGCGCGTCTCGTCTTCCACAAGCTCCACTGCCCCTCGCCGTCCCGCATCTAAGGTTCGACGGCGCCGGCGTTCGATCCGCGGCCAGGGTCTTCGCTCGCGCGTCCCCAATCTCGCGCTCGACTTCAATGAGCCGCCGCCCATGATAGGACTTGTCTCGACCGAGATCGGGCCGGACGGCAGGCGTGGGGCGATCATCACGCACGTCCACCCGGGCGCGCGCCGCCTCGTCGCACGCATCAAGGCGACCGGCGAGGGGCGGACATATGTGTTGAGCTCCGACGGCACCTACCGCATCCCAGGCCGCGCCAATGCGCCCCGGCTCGTGATCGGGATGAGGTAGCCAAAATCACCCGTTTAGAGCCCGTTGACCCTCCAACCCTACGTGCCTGTTCGGTTGGGATTCGCACTACCATTTGAGAATAGTGCGTACGCATCAGAGAACCCAGAGCGAAGTGTCATATTCGATGCCTAGCATGCCGGGCGGCATGGGCTGGGAACAGGGGAATGTCTATGGCTAGGAAGCTAGGCACCAACGGCAGAGATGTGCTTCGGGGCACAATGCTTGCGGACAGGCTGTTCGGCCTCGGCGGCTTCGACGCGCTCTTCGGTCTCGGCGGCGCCGACTACATGACTGGTGGCACACAGGGCGATATCTTGGACGGCGGAGCAGGCCATGATTGGCTCTTTGGCCAAGATGGAAACGACACGCTGAAGGGCGGGCTCGGCAACGACCGGCTCGATGGCGGCGACGGCTCCGACCTCATGATCGGCGGCCTCGGCAACGACATCTATTACGTCGGGCCGGCGGGCGACATCGTGCGAGAGGGCTTCCCCGGCGGCGGAACCGATACTGTCCGCGTCTCGGAGCGTTCCGGCTACACCCTCACTGCGGGTATCGAGAACCTCACCGTGCTCGATACGGACGGCTCGCAGAACGTCTACCGCGGCAATGGGCTCGCCAACATCATTGATGGCCGGCAGACCGCCGTCAGCTTTCATTGGCAGGTAAAGCTCTACGGCCTCGGGGGCAGCGACAAGTTGTTCGGGGGCGCCGCCGACGACACGCTCGACGGCGGAAGCGGAGCAGACAGCATGCTCGGCGGCCGCGGTGATGATACATACTACGTCGACAATGCTCGCGATGCGATCTTCGAAATCGATAGCCATCCCATTGCGAACGCCAGCGCGCACGATCTGGTGCTGAGCACGGTGACCTATACGCTGCCGAACGAGGTCGAGGGGCTGACCTTGCTCGGGGCGAGCGGCTTTTCCGCAATCGGCAACGGCGGGAACAATAAGCTCGAGGGCAATATCGGCAACAACACCTTGCGCGGCATGGAAGGCATCGACCGCCTGACGGGGCGCGCGGGCGCCGACACCTTTGTGTGGGGCGATATTTTCGAAGGAGAGGACTCCACGAACACGGACTTTGTCGACCATATCATCGACTTCAGCGCAGGCGAGGGCGACAGGATCGATCTGCAAGGCATCGACGCCGATCCGACGGCTCCCGGCGACCAGGCATTCACCTTCGTTGGAGACATCAGGATCGGCGGGTTTCCGGGCCTGGTCGTCGGCGAGGTCGGGTATATCGTCGGCACGGTATCGACCGTCATCTACGTCAACATGGACGCCGACCCGGTCGCGGAAATGAAGATCGTGACCGAACGCGGCGGCGCCCCCGATGCGAGCTGGTTCCTGCTCTAGGGGCGAGCTACCGGTCGATCTCGCCGAACACGATGTCAATCGAGCCGAGGATCGCCGACACGTCGGCCAGCATGTGGCCGCGGTTCAAGAAGTCCATTGCTTGAAGATGCGGGAACCCCGGCGCGCGGATCTTGCACCGGTAGGGCTTGTTCGAGCCGTCGGCGACGAGATAGACGCCGAACTCGCCCTTGGGCGCCTCGACGGCGGCGTACACCTCGCCTGCCGGCACGTGAAAGCCCTCGGTGTAGAGCTTGAAGTGGTTGATCAGCGCCTCCATCGAGCGCTTCATCTCGGCGCGCCGAGGCGGCACGACCCTGGGGTTCGCCGCCGTGACTGGCCCCTCGCCCGACGGCCGCCGCAGCGCCTCGCAGCACTGCTTCATGATCTTCACGGCTTCGCGCATCTCGGCCATGCGTACGAGGTAGCGGTCGTAGCAGTCGCCGTTCTTGCCAATCGGAATATCGAAATCGAGCTCGCTATAGCATTCGTAGGGCTGCGCCTTGCGCAGGTCCCAGGCGGCGCCAGAGCCGCGCACCATCACGCCCGAGAAGCCCCAGGCGAAGGCGTCGTCGAGCTTGACGACGCCGATGTCGACGTTCCTCTGCTTGAAGATGCGGTTCTCGGTCAAGAGCCCCTCGATATCATCGAGGACGCCGAGAAACGGGTCGCACCAGTCGTAAATGTCGTCGATGAGGGCCGGCGGCAGGTCCTCGTGCACGCCGCCGATGCGGAAGTATTTTGCATGCATGCGCGAGCCGGACGCGCGCTCGTAGAACACCATGAGCTTCTCGCGTTCCTCGAAGCCCCACAGCGGCGGGGTGAGCGCACCGACGTCCATGGCCTGGGTCGTGACGTTGAGAAGGTGGGAGAGATGGCGGCCGATCTCCGAATAGAGGACGCGGATGAGCTGGGCGCGGCGCGGGACCGTGATGCCGAGCAGCTTCTCGGCGGCTAAGCAGAACGCGTGCTCCTGGTTCATCGGCGCGACATAGTCGAGCCGGTCGAAGTAGCCGATCGCCTGCAGGTAGGTCTTGTGCTCGATCAGCTTCTCGGTGCCGCGGTGCAGGAGGCCGATATGCGGGTCGACCCGCTCGACGACCTCCCCGTCGAGCTCGAGCACGAGGCGCAAGACCCCGTGCGCCGCCGGGTGCTGTGGCCCGAAATTGATATTGAACGGCCGGATCTCTGTTTCAGTCATGAGCCCCTCACCCGAGCGGCGCGACGCCAGCGGCCTTCGCCTTGGCCGCAACGCGCGACTTGAACACGTCCCACGGCACGATCACGCGCTCGTGCGTCCCCTCGCCGATCCGTTCCACTCCATCGTGAGCCCGAACCGAGAACGTGACCCGCCGCCCCTCGACCTTCGTGCATTGCGCTTCGACCGAGACCGTCTGTCCGGGTAGCGTCGCGGCGATGTGGGATACGTTGATGTGAATGCCGAGCGAACCCTCGCCTTCGGCGAGATATGGCTTCAGCAATTCGAGGCATGCCCACTCCATGAGGCCGACCATGAAGCCGGTCGCGAACACGCCCGGCATCGCCCTGAAGTCCTCCGATTCGGGATAGAGGTGCGGCACCGTCTTGGTGTCGGGGACCGTGAAGCGGAACGTGATCTTTGCACCGGGAGCGAGCTTTGAGGGCATGCGATCATGCCTTGGATGGCGTATCGGGTCCGCTCGCCTTCTCGTCGCCCGGCAGAGGATAATGCGGACCCTCCCACGGGCTTTCGAAGTCGAACGTGCGGAACTCGGCCGTGAGCTTCACCGGCTCGTAGACGACCCTCTTGGCCGCGTCGTCGTAGCGGACCTCGACGTAGCCGGTCAGCGGAAAGTCCTTGCGCAGCGGATAGCCCTGGAAGCCGTAGTCGGTGAGCAGCCGGCGCAGGTCGGGATGGCCGGAGAACAGGATGCCAAACATGTCATAGGCCTCGCGCTCGTACCAGTTTGCCGCCGGAAAGACCTCGATCACGGACGGGACTGGCGCCTCCTCGTCGGTCTCGAGCTTCACGCGGATGCGCTGGTTCAAGCGCGGCGAGAGCAGATGGTAGACGACGTCGAACCGCCGCTCGCGCTCGGGCCAGTCGACGCCGCAGATGTCGATCAGAACCTCGAAGCGGCAGCGGGGATCGTCGCGCAGCGTCGTGAGCACGGAGACGATGGCATCGCGCTCCACCGTGAGCGTGAGCTCGCCGTGGGAGATGTGCGAGGACAAGAGAGATCGGCCGAGGGTCGCGGCGACGTGCTCCTTGAGCGCGGCTGAGGTCTCTCCCATGGTCAGCGCTCGATCGTCCCCGTGCGGCGAATCTTGCGTTGCAGAAGCAGCACGCCGTAGACAAGCGCTTCCGCCGTCGGCGGGCAGCCGGGCACGTAGATGTCGACCGGCACGATGCGGTCGCAGCCGCGCACAACCGCGTAGGAGTAGTGGTAGTAGCCGCCGCCGTTGGCACAGCTTCCCATGGAGATCACGTAGCGGGGCTCCGGCATCTGGTCGTAGACCTTGCGCAGCGCGGGCGCCATTTTGTTGGTGAGCGTGCCGGCGACGATCATCACGTCCGATTGGCGCGGAGAGCCGCGCGGGGCGAAGCCGAAGCGCTCGAGATCGTAGCGCGGCATCGAGGCCTGCATCATCTCGACCGCGCAGCAGGCGAGTCCGAACGTCATCCACATGAGCGAGCCCGTGCGCGCCCAGTTGATGAGGTCGTCAGTCGACGTGACGAGAAAGCCTTTGTCTGCGAGCTCGTTCGAGATCTCGGTAAAGGCTGCGTCGCCGGGCTTCACGAGACCTGTGCCGCCTCGCCCTCCCTCCCCTTCCTTGGGCCGCTCCAGGGCGGCCGCTCCCGGTGCGATCAATCCCATTCGAGCGCTCCCGTCTTCCACTCGTAGATGAAGCCGACGGTGAGGACGCCAAGGAAGATCATCATCGACCAGAAGCCGTAGAGGCCGATGTCCTTGAACGCGACCGCCCAGGGGAAGAGAAAGGCGATCTCGAGGTCGAAGATGATGAACAGGATCGAGACCAGGTAGAAGCGCACGTCGAACTTCATACGCGCGTCGTCGAAGGCGTTGAAGCCGCACTCGTAGGCCGAGACCTTCTCGGGGTCGGGATTGCGCACGGCGACGAGAAACGGCGCCAGCATGAGGGCCGAGCCGATGGCCAGCGCCACGCCGATGAAGACGGCGAGCGGAAGATAGGCGTTGAACAGCTCGTTCATTCGGGGTCCTTATCGCGTGCCGCGCGGCGGGGAGGACGGGGCCCGAGTCTGGTAATCAGGTAAGCTCCTGTTATCGCAGAGGCAAGGCGCGCGCAACTGCTCCGCAACTGCTCCTCGGCGTAGATCACACGTGCGGCAACGGAAAGCCCGTAGAGGAAGCGGCGCGAAGCGCCCAGGCCGCGGGGCGCGACTGCGCCCCCGGCGCTCATGGCGAAGCCATGCTCCGCATGGACTGCGCCGGCCATCCACAAAGCACCGCGTGCCTTGAGTGAAGCTTCCCCCAGCTTGTGTCGGCAGAAAAGTTGGCGCGAGAGACGGGACTTGAACCCGCGGCCTCCGCCGTGACAGGGCGGCGCTCTAACCAACTGAGCTACTCCCGCATTCCCGGGCGGCGCGCCTCGCGGGCGCGCCGTCTCAAGAGGTTCCGAGATACGTGTTCGCCCCTCCCAAGTCAAGGGAACGGGGCGCCTCCCCGGGTCGCTCTATCGGCTTACGCCCCCAAGAAATCCCGCTTGCCGATATCCAGGCCGTTGTGGCGTAGGATCACATAGGCTGTCGTCACATGGAAAAAGAAGTTCGGCAGCACGAAGCTGAGAAGATAGTCCTGGCCGTTGAAGACAAGCTCCTCGGCGCGGTCCGGCGGCCCCACCTTGAGCTTGACCTCGCGCCCCTCCGAGCCGTCGATCTGGTCGGGCCTCACGCTGCCGATGAAGTCGAGCGTCTTGGCGATGCGGGCCTTGAGCTCGGGAAACGTCGCCTCCGTGTCGGGAAAGCTCGGAACGGGAAGGCCGGCGAGCCGTGCCGCGGCGCCCTTGGCGGAGTCCGTTGCGATCTGCACCTGACGAGTCATCGTGAACATGTCTGGATAGAGGCGCGCGGTGAGGAGGACCGCGGGATCGAACTTGCGGGCTTCCGCATAGGCGGCCGCCTTGCCGAGGATGGCATCGAGCGCCTTGAGTTGCCTCGTGAACACGGGGACCGAGGCGGCGTACATGGAGAGAGCCATGGGGAACCTTTGGGATCGCGTGACACCGGCCCGCCTGGCGGGCGCAGCTGGCGTCCTATCACAAGCCAATGTCAAGAACGAGCGTGTCTGGCAGCGAGTTCCGATCGTGACGACATCTGCTCAGAGCAGGAAGTCGGCGCCGGTCAGGTCGAAAAGCCCTCTGAGCTCAATCTCGAATGGCAAAATCCCCGTCCCGCTGAACAGGAGCTGCCCTTGAATGACAGTCACATCGTTCGCCGTGCCGGGATTGTCGATTTTTTGGTACCCCAACTGACCGCCGGATGCCGCCGAGGCACCGACGAAGGCGAACGATTGATCGCCGGATGAATCGAGGTTGCCGTCGATCCCCCTAAGGTCGATTCTGTCCTCGCCCGGAACGAAATCGGTGATGACATCGCGGGCTCCCGCGCCGAGGCCCGCGTCGTTGCTGAGGAAATAGACGTATCGATCCACCCCCGCACCACCCGCGAGAACATCGGCTCCTCCCTCAGCGAAGAAGAGGTCGTTGCCGGCTGCCCCACGCAGCACGTCGTTGCCGCTCCCTCCATTGAGAATGTCGTCGCCCGCCCCGCCCTCCAGAGTATCGCTGCCGCCACCCCCAGACATGGTATCCTTGCCGGCGAGCCCGCGAAACGTCACGCCAGGCGCGTTGACGTCGCTATCGCCGACCATGGTGTCGGCGAAATTGGTGCCGACGACAATCTCGATACCGATCAAACCGTCTCCTCGCACGTCGCCGGAGCCCAAGCCGGTATTGCCCTCGAAGTAGAAGATGGACCCTGTCGACCCCGAGTAGCTTGCCGTATCAATGCCGCTCCCGCCCGCGAGCAGGTCCGCGCCGGCGCCACCGACCAACAGGTCATTAGCGGGACCGCCGAACAGAATGTCGTTACCAGCGCCGCCAAAGAGCTTGTCGAACCCGGCGCCGCCGCTCAGCGTATCGGCGCCGAGCCTCCCGTCGAGCGTATCGTTGCCCAAGCCGCCGTTGAGGGTGTTCTTGCCCGAATTGCCTGTCAGCGTGTTGTGGAGCGCATTCCCGATCCCGTTGAGATTGCCGGTGCCGAAGAGCGCCAGCTTCTCCACGTTGGCCCCGAGCGTGAAGGAGACCGTCGAGCGCACGAGATCGATGCCTTGATTGGCGAGCTCGATCACCCTGTCGTTCGACTGGCTGACGACGTAGATGTCGTTGCCGAGCCCGCCGCGCATCGTGTCGCGGCCAAGGCCGCCATCGAGCAGATCGGCCCCGGCGAGGCCGAACAGTACATCGTCGGCGCCGAGGCCGAACAGCTGGTCGGCGAGCGCCGTACCGGTCAGCGCGTTCTTCTTCGCATTGCCGATTTTGAGCACCCTGAAACGCTCCTAATCTTGATGTAAATGAGACCGGTCAGAGGATGAAATCACCCTTTGTCAGCGCCTTCAGCCCCGTGAGCTCGATTTGGAAATCAGCCACCTTGTCGCCGTTGATGTCGCCCTCGACCATGGTCTTGTCCAACGCTTTGTTTGGCGAGTTCGATTTGGAACCAGCGCAGCTCGCCCTTGGTACCCGTGAACGCCGCGCCTTTGGCAGGAAGGAAGACGAAAGCCTGATCGCCCGCCAAGCCGGCTTTGGTGTCGATGGACCTTAGATCGATATCGTCGATGCCCCGCTGGAAGTCCTTGATCACATCGCGGGTGAGACCCTTGCCGATCTCGGAGAGCGACTTGAACTTGAAATCGTCGGCACCGAGCCCGCCGGTCAGTTGATCGCGGCCCAAGCCGCCGATCACGACATCGTTGCCGCCACCGCCATTCAGCGCGTCCTTGCTGGCTCCGCCGTCGAGAATGTTCTGAGCCGCGTTGCCGGTGATGACATTGGCCGCCGCATTGCCGGTGGCGTTGCCCTTCGCGAAGCCGAGCAGCGTGAGGTTCTCGATGATCCCCTTCGCATGCACCGGATCGGCGAGGCTGAACGTCCTCATAGATTTGACCGTGTCGATGCCGCCGCCGCCGATCTCGCTCACGACGTCGCCGGGGCTGTCGACGAAGTAGGTGTCGTTGCCGAGGCCGCCTTTCATCGTATCGGCGCCGAGTCCGCCGTCGAGGATGTCGTTGCCGCCGAGACCGGACAGGATGTCGTTGCCGGCCTTGCCGGCGAGAACATTCCGGCCCGCATTGCCTGTCAGCGTATTCGCGTCCGCATTGCCGGTCACGTTGACGTTGCCCGCACCGGTGAAGATCAGGACCTCGACGTTGGCCGGCAGCACGCTCAAGATCGAGCTCACCACCGTGTCAGTTCCCTGGCCGGCGAACTCGAGGACGAGGTCGCTCAGGCTGTCGACGACATAGGTGTCGTCGCCCGCCCCGCCGCGCATCGTGTCGATGCCGGCCCCGCCGTCGAGCGTGTCGTTGCCGCCGTGCCCCCAAAGCGCATCGTTGCCGCCGAGGCCAGCGAGCGCGTCGCCGAAATCGCCGCCGGCCAGCGTCTGGCTCGCCACCGTGCCGGCGCGGTTGACGGCCGTGTCTGGCTTGCGGCCGAACACGATATAGCTCTCGCCCGCATTGCTGTCGCCCAGGGCGTCGGCGTTGGGGGCGCCGATGACAAGGTCGGCGAAGCCGTCGCCATTGACGTCGCCGGCCGAGGCGACGGAACGACCGCTATAGTCGGACCCATCGATACCGTCGAGGCGGAAGCCGTTCGTGCCGTTGAGCGCCGCAAGATCGAGACTCGCCGCGAACCCCGACGCCTGGCCGAACACGACGTAGCTCTCGCCGGCGGCGCTGTCCCCGCCAGGGTCGCCGTAACGCGCGCCAATAATGAGGTCGTCGAAGCCGTCGCCGTTGACGTCGCCGGCCGAGGCGACCGAGCGGCCGCTCTGGTCACCGACATCGATGCCGTCGAGGCGGAAGCCGTTCGAGCCGTTGAGGGTGGAGAGGTCGAGGCTCGCCGCGAACCCCGACGCCTTGCCGAACACGACGTAGCTCTCGCCCGCAGAGGTGTCCCCGCCGGGGTCGGCGAAGCCCGCACCGATAACGAAATCGGCGAAGCCGTCGCCGTTGACGTCGCCCGCCGAGGCGACGGAGAGGCCGCTCTGGTCACCGACATCGATGCCGTCGAGGCGGAAGCCGTTCGTGCCGTTGAGGGTCGCAAGATCGAAGGCAGACGGGAACCCCGACGCCTTGCCGAACACGACATAGCTCTCGCCCGCATAGTTGTCCCCACCGGGGTCGGCACGGGAGGCGCCAATAATGAGGTCGTCGAAGCCGTCGCCGTTGATGTCGCCGGCCGAGGCGACCGAATAGCCGCTAAAGTCAGATGCATCGATACCGTCGAGGCGGAAGCCGTTCGAGCCGTTGAGCGTCGCAAGGTCGAGGCTCGCCGCGAACCCCGACGCCTTGCCGAACACGACGTAGCTCTCGCCCGCGGTGCTGTCCCCGCCGGGGTCGCCACCATAGGCACCGACGATGAGGTCGCCGAAGCCGTCGCCGTTGACGTCGCCTGCCGAGGCGACGGAAACGCCGCTAAAGTCGGCCGCATCGATGCCGTCGAGGCGGAAGCCGTTGGTGCCGTTGAGCGTCGCGAGGTCGAGGCTCGGCGCGAAGCCTGAAGCCTTGCCGAACACGACGTAGCTCTCGCCGGCATAGTTGTCCCCGCCCGGGTCGCCGCCATCGGCGCCAATGATGACGTCGTCGAAGCCGTCGCCGTTGACGTCGCCGGCCGAGGCGACGGAGCGGCCGCTAAAGTCATTGGGATCGATACCGTCGAGGCGGAAGCCGTTCGTGCCGTCGAGCGCGAAAAGGTCGAGGCTCGGCGCGAAGCCTGAGGCCTTGCCGAACACGACGTAGCTCTCGCCGGCATAGTTGTCCCCGCCGGGGTCGGCGCCAAAGGCCCCAATAATGACATCGGCGAAGCCATCGCCGTTGACGTCGCCGGCCGAGGCGACGGAGCGGCCGCTGAAATCGCTTATGGCGATCCCATCGAGCCGGACGCCGGGATTGGCTCCGCTGCTGCCCGAGAGCGTTGAGAGATCGATCGCAGCTGGAAATTGTGGCATAGCACCCCCTGAAAACTATGAACAACCGAACGTGCAATGTTACTCAGCTTACATGTCATCTTGGAAACGTCGGGTCGTCGCCACCCACGGGCTTCGCCCAGCGCCGAGGATTGCCCAAGGATTGTTTCGGCCGCGGGGCCGAAGGTAGCTGTCCCGTCGCTGCGATGTCTTGGACTCCTGCGAACTCGCGCCGCGCGAGGCAGTGCGCAATTCGACAAGTGCGCGAGGACTTATGCTTCCCTCAAAAATAAGGTTCTCGGGCGGAAATCGCAGCTCAAGGACAGCGCAAACGGAGTTCGCTTCACCGAGCACTTGAACGAGCTCGGGCTTATGAGCTCTTGGCCGACCCGCGGCGCGCTTCACGGCGCATCTCCGACATCGCCCTCGAGGCCGGGTTCTCCGACGTCTCCCATTTCAATCGGCTGTTTCGCGCGCGCTTCGGCGATACGCCAAGCGCCGTGCGGGCGAAGCGCGCAAATGGTGGGCGGTGAAGGGATCGAACCTCCGACATCCTCGGTGTAAACGAGGCGCTCTACCGCTGAGCTAACCGCCCGCACCAACGTCATGCATCATCGGACCGAAGGTCCGTGACCGCAAGGCGGGTCATGCCGAAGCATGTCCCTGACATGGCGGCGAGACGCCCCCGCGGAGCGCGCCGCAGGCGGCCGGGACGAGCACGTGACGAAATGAAGACGCGCCGCAGGCTACCCCCACGGCGCGCGAATTGGCCAGAAACCGGGCCTCAGTTGAGGGCGTCCTTCAGGCCCTTGGACGGCGAGAACTTGGGAACGCGTGAGGCCGGGATCTTGATCGTCGCACCGGTCGCCGGGTTGCGGCCCTCGCGCGCCTTGCGCTTGGCAACCTTGAACGTGCCGAAATCCGGAATGCGAACCTCGTCGCCGTTCTTCATCGAGGTCCTGATATGGGCGAGCATTGCATCGACTGCCGTCCCTGCCTTCTCCTTTGTGAGCTCGCACTCTCTGGCGACGGCGTCGATCAAATCTTTCTTACTCATCTCTCTCCGTCCTCGTGACTGGAATTCTCGGATGACTGTGATTGGCGCTGAGCACAGGCAGAATTGGCCGCCGGCCGACGCGCATGATGTGCTGCTTAGGCAGCGGAGACCGCACAAAAGCGCCGAAAAATCGGCCCCGTCAAGGGGCAAATCCGCGCTTTTGGGGCAAATTTGGCGGGTTTCCTAATGCTTTCCTGACGTGGACTCGCGCGTCGCGAGCACTATAAAATGATCGCGTCGGACCTCATCGGCCCGACGCGATAACAGTTCAGCGCAAGATTCGGATCGTTGGTTCCGTCGATCCGAAATGTTCGCTCGCTAGTGCGCGGTCACCCGCGGCTCGCCGGACCCATCCTCGGGAACGGGCGCCTCGGCCGGGGTCTCGTCCCACGTGATCGCCTCCGGCGTCCGCACGAGGCCCGACTTCACGACATCCTCCATGCGCGCCACGGGAACGAGCTCGAGCTTCTTCTTCACCTCGTCGGGAATCTCCGCGAGGTCTTTCACGTTCTCCTCCGGGATCAGCACCGTCTTGATGCCGCCCCTCAGCGCCGCGAGCAGCTTTTCCTTCAGGCCGCCGATCGGCAGCACGCGCCCGCGCAGCGTAATCTCGCCCGTCATGGCAACGTCCTTGCGGACGGGGATGCCGGTGAGCACGGAGATGATGGCGGTCGCCATCGCCACGCCGGCGGAGGGGCCATCCTTCGGCGTCGCGCCTTCGGGCACGTGCACGTGGATGTCCTTCTTCTCGAACAGCGACGGGGGAATGCCGAACTCGACGGAGCGCGAGCGCACGTAGGCGTTGGCCGCCTGAATGCTCTCCTTCATCACGTCGCGCAGGTTTCCGGTGACCGTCATCTTGCCCTTGCCGGGCATCATGACGCCTTCGATCGTGAGCAGCTCGCCGCCGACCTCGGTCCAGGCGAGACCCGTCACGATGCCGACCTGATCCTCGAGCTCGGCCTCGCCGTAGCGGAACTTCTGCACGCCGAGGTAGTCGTTCACGTTGGCGGCCGTGACCTTCACCGTCTTCTTGGCGCCGGTGAGTATCTCCTTCACCGCCTTCCTCGCGAGCTTGGCGATCTCGCGCTCGAGCGAGCGCACGCCGGCTTCCCGCGTGTAGCGGCGGATCATCTCGAGGAGCGCGTCGTCGCTGATCGTCCACTCACCCGGCTCGAGGCCGTGAGCCTGCTGCTGGCCGGGGATCAAGTGGCGCTTGGCGATCTCGACCTTCTCGTCCTCGGTGTAGCCGGCGAGCCGAATGATCTCCATGCGGTCCATGAGTGCCGGCGGAATGTTGAGCGTATTCGCCGTCGTGACGAACATGACGTTCGACAGGTCGTAGTCGACCTCGAGGTAATGGTCGTTGAACGTGGCGTTCTGCTCGGGATCTAGCACCTCGAGCAGGGCCGCCGCCGGATCGCCGCGGAAATCCTGTCCCATCTTGTCGATCTCGTCCAAGAGGAACAGCGGGTTGACGCGCTTGGCCTTCTTCATCGACTGGATGACCTTGCCGGGCATCGAGCCGATGTAGGTGCGCCGGTGGCCGCGGATCTCGGCTTCGTCGCGCACGCCGCCGAGGCTCATGCGCACGAACTCGCGGCCCGTCGCGTTCGCCATCGACTTGCCGAGCGAGGTCTTGCCTACGCCGGGCGGGCCGACGAGGCAGAGGATGGGCCCCTTGAGCTTGTTGGTGCGCGCCTGCACGGCGAGATACTCGACGATCCGCTCCTTCACCTTCTCGAGGCCGTAGTGCTCGGCGTCGAGAACCTGCTGCGCCTCGTCGAGGTCCTTCTTGACTTTGCCCTTGATTCCCCACGGGATCGAGAGCAGCCAGTCGAGATAGTTGCGCACCACGGTGGCCTCGGCCGACATCGGGCTCATCTGCTTGAGCTTCTTGAGCTCGGCGAGAGCCTTGTCCTTGGCCTCCTTGGAGAGCTTCGTGTTCTCGATCTTCTCCTCGAACTCGGCGATGTCGTCGCGCTCGTCCGTGTCGCCGAGCTCCTTCTGAATGGCCTTCATCTGCTCATTCAGGTAGTACTCGCGCTGCGTCTTCTCCATCTGGCGCTTGACGCGCGAGCGGATCTTGCGCTCGACCTGGAGCACGGAGATCTCGCTCTCCATGAGGGTATAGACCTTCTCGAGCCGCTCGGAGATCACCGCCGTCTCGAGCACGTCCTGCTTGTCGGCGATCTTGATCGCGAGGTGTGAGGCGATCGTGTCGGCGAGCTTCGAATAGTCCTCGATCTGCGCCATGGTGCCGAGCACCTCGGGCGAGATCTTCTTGTTGAGCTTGACGTAGCTCTCGAACTGGGAGACGGCCGAGCGCGCGAGCGCCTCGATCTCCTCCTTCGAGCCAACCGTCTCGGCGACGCGCTCGACCTCCGCCTCGAAGTAGGCGGTATTCGCGGTGTAGCGCAGGATGCGGGCGCGCGCCGTCCCCTCGACCAGAACCTTCACCGTTCCGTCGGGGAGCTTCAGAAGCTGGAGCACGGAGGCGAGCGTTCCGACCTGGTAGATCGCATCGTTCGCCGGATCGTCGTCGCCGGCGTTCTTCTGCGCGGCAAGCAGAATCTGCTTGTCCGCGCGCATGACCTCCTCGAGCGCGTTGATCGACTTCTCGCGGCCGACGAACAGCGGCACGATCATGTAGGGAAAGACCACAATGTCTCGCAGCGGCAGAACCGGGTAGATATCTTTTGCTCCGCCGCGATCACGGGTCTGTTTTTCTTCGCTCATTTCGCCATCCGCCTCAAATTGAGATCGTGCCGTCCAACTGCAACCGACTGATGTCCGACACGGCCCTTTTCTAGAGAAAACATGGGAAGACGCCGGGGCGTATCAAGAGCACGGATCGTGGACGCCGCCTCCGCAAGCTGCCGCCGGCCTTGGTCTCAAGAGGCCGTCGACCCCTTCTCCTCGGCGCGATCGGAGTAGATCCTGAGTGGACGTGCGCCTCCCTCGACTACCTCGGGTCCGATCACGACCTCCTCGACGCCCTTGAGCGCCGGCAGGTCGAACATCGTATCGAGCAGGATCCCTTCCATGATGGAGCGCAGGCCGCGCGCGCCGGTGCGCCGCTCGATCGCCTTGCGCGAGATCGCCTTGAGCGCCTCGGTCGTGATCGTGAGCTTCACGTCCTCCATCTCGAAGAGGCGCTGGTACTGCTTGACCAGCGCGTTCTTCGGCTCGGTCAGGATCTGCACCAGAGCCGCCTCGTCCAGATCCTCGAGCGTTGCGATCACCGGTAAGCGGCCGATGAATTCCGGGATGAGCCCGAACTTGAGGAGATCCTCGGGCTCGACCTCGCGCAGCACATCTCCCATGCGCCGCTCGTCCGGTCCCATGACGCGCGCGCTAAATCCGATCGCGGTGCCCTTGCCGCGCCGCGAGATGATCTTCTCGAGCCCGGCGAACGCTCCGCCGCAGATGAAGAGGATGTTGGTCGTGTCGACCTGCAGAAACTCCTGCTGCGGATGCTTGCGTCCACCCTGCGGGGGCACGCTTGCGACCGTGCCCTCCATGATCTTGAGAAGCGCCTGCTGCACGCCCTCGCCCGACACGTCGCGGGTGATCGACGGGTTGTCGGACTTCCTCGATATCTTGTCGACCTCGTCGATGTAGACGATGCCGCGCTGCGCCCGCTCGACGTTGTAGTCGGCGTTCTGCAGGAGCTTCAGGATGATGTTCTCGACATCCTCGCCGACGTAGCCCGCTTCGGTGAGCGTCGTCGCGTCGGCCATCGTGAAGGGCACGTCGAGAATGCGCGCGAGCGTCTGGGCGAGCAGCGTCTTGCCGCACCCCGTCGGACCGACGAGCAGGATGTTCGACTTGGCAAGCTCCACGTCGTTGTTCTTGGCGGCGTGGTTCAGGCGCTTGTAATGGTTGTGGACGGCGACCGACAGCACGCGCTTGGCGTGGTCCTGGCCGATCACGTACGAATCGAGGACCGAGCAGATCTCCTGGGGCGTCGGGACGCCGTCGCGCGACTTGACGAGGGTGTTCTTGTTCTCCTCGCGGATGATGTCCATGCACAGCTCGACGCACTCGTCGCAGATGAACACCGTCGGTCCGGCGATGAGCTTTCGCACCTCATGCTGGCTCTTGCCGCAGAACGAGCAATAGAGGGTGTTCTTTTCCTGAGCCATTATGTTCTCTCACCCGTGGTCAGGGGCGCGCCCGGCATTCCGGTTCGGACCTCACAACTGCTACCTACGGAGCGCGCGGCCATGCCCGCCGCGGGGCACTCAATCCTCTAAGCCCAATCTGAGCACGCTAGCCTTCTCAAGATCAAGATTCGATTAACGTCTCTCCCACTCCCAGGGATTTCCGGCGTCACGATTACAACACATTTAAGGCTGTCGCGGGCCGCCGGATCACCGACAACACGCTTAACGAGCCTTCGGGGACACCAGCAAGAACGGGGCCAGCACCCGCCACCTGTCGCGCCGCCTGCGGATCCCCGCCTGCCCCAAGGGCTGGGCAGGGTCAAGGGACACCCCTGCGGAAGGCTCAAACCGGTTTCAACTCGCCGGCTCTGGCCTCGACCTCCTCGCGCTGCGTCAGCACACGGTCGACGATGCCGAAATCGCGCGCTTGCTCGGCAGTCATGAAGTAATCGCGATCTAGCGTCTTCTCGATGACTTCATAGGGTTGCGAGGTATGCTTGACGTAAACTTCGTTCAGCCGCCGCTTCATCTTAATGATGTCTTCCGCGTGCCGTTCGATATCCGACGCCTGGCCCGAGAACCCTCCCGAAGGCTGGTGGACCATGACGCGGGCGTTGGTAAGCGCATAGCGCATACCCTTCTCGCCGGCGCACAGGAGGAGCGACCCCATCGACGCCGCCTGGCCGATGCACAGCGTCGCAATCGGCGGCTTAACGAACTGCATGGTGTCGTAAATCGCCATTCCCGACGTCACCACGCCTCCCGGCGAGTTGATGTACATCGAGATTTCCTTCTTGGGGTTCTCGGCCTCGAGGAACAGGAGCTGCATGCAGATCGACGCGGCCATGTGGTCCTCGATCGGCCCGGTGACGAAAATGATCCGCTCCTTGAGGAGGCGGGACGGCAGGTCATAGCCGCGCTCGCCGCGGGCGGTCTGCTCCACGACCATCGGCCAGAAGGTATTCGTCAACGTTGCGACGGGATCGCGCATTAGCGTCTCACTTGCTTTTGTCTGCTGGCGGCTCCGGCGACCGGTCTTGCCACCCCGAGAAGGATTGCCCGGCTCAAAGCCTGAGGCGAAGAGATCAGCATTGAGGCGGCCCGCGTCAAGACCCCATGCGGCTCGCGGCGCCCCTTCGCGCTCGCGTGCGACGCAATCAGCAGCAAGTATTGCGTGCGAACCATGCCTTAAGCTTGTGCGCCCGCGCGCAATTTCGCCTCTTCACGCGTTCGTCGTCTCCTCCACCCGCTTCATCAGCTCCTCGCGCGACACCTTGCGCTCGACGGGCTTTACGGCCGCGATAATGAAGTCGATGACCTTGTCCTCGAAAATCGGCGCTCTGAGCTCCTGAATGGCCCCGGGCGTCTTCTCGAAGTACTCGTAGACCAGCTTCTCCTTGCCCGGGAGCCGGCGCGCCTGCTCCATGAGGGCGCGGCGCATCTCGTCCTGCGTGACCTCGATCTTGTTCTTGTCGCCGATCTCGCCGACGACCAGCCCCAGGCGCACGCGCCGTTCCGCAAACCTCTGGTACTCGGCGCGCGCCTCCTCCTCCGTCTTGCCCTCGTCGGCGAAGGTCTTGCTCTGGGACTTGAGGCTGTCGTTGAGCTGCTTCCAGATGGCCTCGAACTCGCGCTCGACGAGAGTCGGCGGCAGCTCGAAGTCGTGCGCCTTCTCGAGCGCATCCAAGAGCTCGCGCTTCATCTTGAGCCGGGCCGCCTGATCATATTCGCGCTTCAGGCCCTCGGAGATGAGCTTCCTCAAGTGATCGAGGCTCTCGGTCCCCATCTGCTTGGCGAACTCGTCGTCGATCGCCGGCGTCACCGGCTTCTCGACCTCCTTCACGGTCACGTCGAAGACCGCCTCCTGGCTGGCGAGCGCCTCGACGGGATAGTTCGCCGGGAATGTTCCCTTGATGTCGCGCCGCTCGCCCTTCTTCGCCCCCTTGAGGCCGTCTTCGAAGCCGGGGATGAAGTTGGCATTGCCGATGACGAACTCAGTCCCTCGCCCTTTCCTCCGTCGAAAGGCTTGCCGTCGATGGTCCCCTCGAAGTCGATCGTGACGCGGTCGCCCTCGCCGGCCTCGCGGCCCTCTTCGGGATGGAACGTCTGGTTGCGATCGGCGAGCCCCGCGAGCGCGGTCGCGACGGCCTCCTCGTCGACGTCGGCGACGAGGCGCTCGAGCTTCAGCGACGCGAAGTCGGCGATCTTCACCTCGGGGAGCACCTCGAAGCTCATCTCGTAGGCGAGATCCGCCTTGCCCTCGAACACCTGCTCGATGTCGCCCTGTCCCTCGGCCAGGGCGATCGCCGGCTGCATGGCGGGGCGCTCCTTGCGCTCGGCAATCGCCTTCGAGCTCGTCTCGCGGATCGCCTCCTCGAGCACGTTGCTCATGAGCGAGCGCCCGAACACCTTCTTGATATGGGCGACCGGAACCTTGCCTTTGCGGAAGCCCTTGATCTGGACCTGGTCCTTCATCTTGCCGAGGTGCGTCGTGAAGCGCTCGCCGAGCTCGTCGGCGCCGACCACGACCTTGAGCTTGCGCTTCAAGCCTTCAGCGCTCGTTTCAAAGACTTGCATCCAATTTCCATGCCTCTCTGTCTCGGTCCCCGCCGTCTCTCGCCCGCCCCTCGAGGAACTGGTGCGGACGGAGGGACTTGAACCCCCACGGCTTTTGGCCACGAGAACCTAAATCTCGCGTGTCTACCAATTTCACCACGTCCGCTGGCCACCCCCGCCGGCTGGTGGCGCTCGGTCGGCGCAGGACTGCGACATATACTCGGGGGGCTTTGCCGAGATCAATCGCAATATGGGCTGATCGTCTCTATCCGCAAGCCGTTCAGGCGGGCGGACTTTCTGGCGCGGGCTCGGGGCCAGGCGCGGCAGCGGCGCCCCGGCCCGAAAAGCCGCGCACGAGCACATAGAACACCGGGGTGAACACGAGCCCGAACAGCGTGACGCCGATCATGCCGGCAAAGACCGCCGTGCCGAGGGATTGGCGCATCTCGGCGCCGGCGCCCGTTGCCAGGAGGAGCGGCACGACGCCGAGAATGAAGGCGAGCGACGTCATGAGAATAGGCCGCAAGCGTGTGCGCGCGGCCTCGACGGCGGCCTCGAAGCGGTTGAGGCCGTGCTGCTCCTCGCCCTGCTTGGCGAACTCGACAATGAGGATCGCGTTCTTTGCCGCAAGGCCGACCAGCACGACCAGACCGATCTCGACCAGGATGTTGCGGTCGAGGCCGCGGAAGTTCACGCCGATCATTGAGGCATAGATGCACATCGGCACGATGAGGATGACGGCGAGCGGCAGCAGCCAGCTCTCGTAAAGCGCGGCGAGCAGCAAGAAGACGAAGACGACCGCCAGCCCGAAGGCGATCGCGGCCGTATTTCCCGCGAGCTTCTCCTGCAGGGCGATCTCGGTCCACTCGAATCCGAAGCCGGTCGGGAGCTTGCTGTCGGCGATCTGCTCGATTGCGGCGATCCCCTGTCCGGACGAAAACCCTCGCGCCAGCGCCACCTGGACCTCGGCCGCCGGGTAGAGGTTGTAGCGGGGCACGCGGTAGGGGCCGGATGTGTCCTGGAAGGTGGCGACGGAGCCGATCGGCACCATGTGGCCGTCGTTGTTGACGGTGCGCAGGTTGGCCACGTCCCTGAGCGTCAGGCGATAGGGGTTGTCGGCCTGGGCGGTGACGCGGTATGTGCGCCCGAGCACGTTGAAATCGTTGATGTAGTCGGAGCCCATGTAGATCTGCAGCGTCTCGAACACGCGGCCGATCGGAACGCCGAACTGCTCGGCCTTCGTGCGGTCGATATCGGCATAGATCTCCGGCGTCTTGGTATTGAACAGCGTAAACGCCTGCACGATGCCCGGTGTCTGCGCCGCCGTCCCGGCGACCGTCCACGCAGACCCCTCGAGCGCCGGCAGGCCGCGCCCGCTGCGATCCTGCACGTAGCCCTTGAGGCCGCCGCCGGTGCCGATGCCCGGCACCGAGGGTGGCTCGATGACGAGCACGAACGCCTCGCGGAGCGTGGACATCTGCTGGCGCAGGTCGGCCAGGATCTGATCCTTGGTGAGCCCTTCGTGCTCTCGCTCCTCGAACGACTTCAAGCGCACGAAGATGACGGCGCCGTTCGGTGCATTGGTGAACGTCGCACCGTCGAAGCCGACGAACTGGACCGCGTCCTGGACGCCGGGGCGGCCCCTGAGGATGTCGGCCGCCTTGCGCACCACCGCGTCCGTACGGTCGAGCGCGGATCCCGGCGGGAGCTGGAAGGCGACGATGAAGTAGGTGCGGTCGAGCTGCGGGATGAGGCCGGTCGGGGTCGCGGCGAGACGCCCGTAGGTGAGAAACAGAAGGCCCGCATAGACGACGAGCAGGATCGTGACCATGCGAATGAGCCGGCCGGTGAGCCAGGCATAGCCGTGGGAGAGACCGGAGAAGGCCAGATTGAAGCCGGCGAAGAAGCCGCGCACCGGCGCCGTCAAGACATAGAGGATCCCGCGCTTCTTCTGCTCGGTGTGCGGCTTCAAGAGCAGGGCGGCCATGGCGGGCGACAGGGTCAGCGACACGAAGCACGAGATCGCCGTCGACCCGGCGATGGTAATGGCGAATTGCCGGTAGAACGAGCCCTGCAGTCCCGAAATGAATGCCGTGGGCAAGAACACGCCGATCAGCACCAGCGAGATCGCGATCAGCGCGCCGCCGACCTCGTCCATCGTCTTGTGGGCGGCCTCTTTCGGCGAGAGGCCCTGGGCGAGGTAGCGCTCGACGTTCTCGACGACGACAATGGCGTCGTCGACCACGATGCCGATGGCCAGCACGAGGCCGAACAGCGACAGCGTGTTGAGCGAGATCCCGGCCGCGCCCATGATCGCGAACGAGCCGATGAGAGAGACGGGGATGGCGAGAATGGGGATGATCGCGGCCCGCCACGTCTGCAGGAACACGATCACGACGATCACGACGAGACCCATCGCCTCGAACAGCGTGTGCACGACGGCGTCGATCGAGAACTGGATGAACTCGGTCGGGTTGTAGACGATCGTATAGGCGACGCCCGGCGGGAAATCCTTGGCGAGCTCCGCCATGGTCTGCTTGACGGCAGCCGCCGTCGCCAAGGCGTTGGAGCCGGGCCGCTGATAGATGACGAGCGCCGTCGCCACCTTGTTGTTGAGGTAGGCATTGACGGTGTAGTCCTGCGACCCGAGCTCGACGCGGGCAATGTCGCGGATGCGGATGAACGAGCCGTTCGGCTCCGCGCGCACGACGATGTTCTCGAACTGCTCGGTGTCGGTCAGCCGCCCGAGCGTCTTCACCGTCAACTGGAATGCTCCCGGCGACTTCGCCGGCGGCTGGTTGATAGCGCCCGCCGCCACCTGCAGATTGGCCGCTCTCACCGCCGCCACCGCGTCGGAGGCCGTGAGCGAGCGCGCCGCGAGCTTGTCGGGATCGAGCCAGATGCGCATCGAATAGTCGCGTGCGCCGAAGACGCGCACGTCGCCGACCCCGTCGACGCGCGCGATCACGTCCTTCACATAGAGCGTCGCATAGTTCGAAATGTATTGCTGATCGCGCGTCCCGTCGGGCGAGATCATGTGCACGACCATCATCAGATCGGGCGAGGCCTTGCGTACGACGAGTCCCAGCGCGCGAACCTGCTCGGGGAGGCGAGGCTCGGCGACCTGAACGCGGTTCTGCACGAGCACCTGCGCCTGATCGATGTCGGTGCCGGGCTTGAACACGACGTTGATCGAGAGCCGCCCGTCGCCCGTCGACTGCGAGGTGATGTAGAGCATGTCGTCGACGCCGTTCACCTCCTGCTCGATCGGGGTGGCGACGGTCTCGGCGATCACCTGCGCGGAGGCGCCCGGATAGGTGGCGCTGATGTTCACCGTGGGCGGCGCGATCTCGGGATATTCGGCAATCGGCAGCGTAAGGCCCGCAATGGCGCCGACAATGAGGATGATCAGCGACAGGACGGAGGCAAAGATCGGATGGTCGATGAAGAAGTGCGGAAAGCGCATCGGTGGTGCCTTGTGCCGGTTGCCGCCGCGTCACTGAGCAGCGGCGACCGCTCTGATCTCGCCGGGCTCGGACGCGACCATCACTCCGGGCCGCACCATGGGATTTGCAATTCCGTCGATGATGACTTTGTCGTCCTTGTCGAGCCCCGCGCTCACGACGCGAAGTCCGTCGTCGAGAGGTCCCAACGTCACCCGCTTGGCGACGACCTTCCCGTCTGCGTCCACGGTCAGAACGATCTTTCGCATCTGATCGGACATGATGGCCGTGTCGGGGATCAGAAGCGCGTCGACGTCGCCGCCGAATAGCTGCAGTCGCCCGAACACGCCAGGAACCAGCAGCTGGTCCTTGTTGTCGAGGATGGCGCGTCCGCGCATCGTGCCGGACCGCCCGTTCATCTGATTGTCGACAAAGTCCATCCGCCCCTCGTGGCTGAAGGTATCCTCGTCGGCGAGCTTGACGCGCACCGGGTTGGCAACCTCGCGCGAGGAGGGCCGCGCGCCGCTCTTATAGAGGCGCGCGTAGCGCAAGTAGTCGGCCTCCGAAGCATCGAACACGAAGTGGATGGGATCGAGCGACACGATCGTGGTGAGCACCGTCTCGCTCGCCACCACCAGGTTGCCGGGATCGACTTTCTTGTCGGAGATTCGCCCCTCGACGGGGGCCGTGACGACGGTCCACTCGAGATTGAGCTCAGCCGTCCTGAGGGCGGCCTCGGCCGACTGCTGCTGGGCTTGCGCGATGGCGAGGTTGGCGGCCCGCTGCGTATAGTCGCGCTCCGTCACCGCTCCCGACTTGACGAGGGGGGCGGCGCGGTCGACTTCCGTCTCCTGGAAGGCGACCTGGGCTTTGGTGCGCGCGACCTCGGCTTGCGCAACTTCCACGGCGAGCTTGAAGGCGCGTTGATCGAGGGTGAACAGCGGCTGGCCGACCTTCACGATCTCCCCGTCCTTGAATCGGACCTCCTCGATGAAACCCGAGACGCGCGGCCGTACCTCGACGGCCTCGATCGCTTCGAAATGACCCGAGAACTCGTCCCAGGTCGTGATGCGCTTGGCGATCGGCTGGGCAACGGTCACGGGCGGCGGCGGGGGCGCCTGTGCGGCCGCCGCACCCGCAGAGAGGCATAGCGCAAGCGAGGCCATCGCGGCAGCTCGAGGCCGCGCGCAAGACCGTGTCGAGGGAGCGTTTTTCATAAGCATTTGAGGTTAATGGCACAGGTCCGGACCGCCGCACAAGGGCCTGCCGGGACGGCAAGTCAAATGTGGCGATCCCATGTCGGACGATCTTCTCCGGCTCCGTTGCGCAGTTCAATATTTCGGACTATTTGCCCAAGTCTGCAAGGACCTTGGAAATGCGTGCAATGGCCGGGCTCGATCGGCGGGAACTCTTGAAGCGCCTCGCGGGCAGCATGATCGCCGGAGGGCTAATCCCTGCAACGGCAGCAAGGAGCGCGGCCCTCGCGCCGATGCGCGCCGCGCTCGGCGAGCCGGAGCCGTTCTCATTCGACAAGCTCAGGCAGACGGCCCAATCGCTGGCGGGCTCGCCCTGGCGCCCCGCCGACCGCGCCGGCCTCGAGCCTTTGTCGCGCATCGACTACGACGCCTACCAGCAAATCCGCTTCAGCAGCGATGCCACGCTGATGCTGGGCGCCGAAAGCTACCCAGTGCAGCTCTTCCATCTGAGCGACACTTTCCGCGATCCAGTACGCATCCACCTCGTCGAGCGAGAGCTCGCGCGCGAGGTGATCTACAGCGCCGCGCTCTTCGACACGCCCCCCGACCACCCGGCGCGCGAGCTCCCGGACGGCATCGGATTTGCCGGCTTCCGCGTCATGGACCGTGATGTCAAGACCGACTGGCTGTCGTTTCTCGGCGCCTCGTATTTCCGCACGTCGGGCCCCTTCAATCAGTACGGCCTCTCTGCGCGCGCCCTCGCCATCGACACCGGCCTCGCGACACCCGAGGAGTTCCCCCGCTTCACGACCTTCTGGCTCGAGGAGCCGCAAGACGCGGGGGCGCCTTTCTCTCTCTATGCCCTCCTCGACAGCCCGAGCGTGGCCGGCGCCTATAGGATGACGGCCCGTCGCGCGAGCGACGGAAACGACGTGCCGCGGATCGTCATGGAGATCGAGGCCGAGCTGTTCGCCCGCCGCGACATTGCGCGGCTCGGCATCGCGCCGTTCTCGAGCATGTTCTGGTACGGGGAGACGGGCGCGCGCCAGGCGCTCGACTGGAGGCCCGAGATCCACGATTCGGACGGGCTTGCGCTCTGGACGGGCGCAGGCGAGCGCATCTGGCGCCCCCTCAACAATCCTCCGCGCGTGATGACCAACACTTTCGTCGACCGCGACGTGAAGGGGTTCGGCCTCCTCCAGCGCGACCGCGATTTCGTGCACTACCTCGACGACGGCGTCTTCTACGAGCGCCGCCCCTCGGTGTGGGTCGAGCCGGCCGAGCCGTGGGGCGAGGGCGCCGTGCACCTTCTCGAAATACCGACCGACGACGAGATCCACGACAACATCGCCGCCTACTGGTGCCCGAGCGAGCCGTTCAAGGCCGGCGCTTCGCGCCGCTACAGCTATCGCCTGTCGTGGCTGGACACGATCCCGTTCCCCTCCAATCTCGCGCGCGCCACCGCCACGTGGACCGGCCGCGGCGGGCGTCCCGGCGCGCGCCGTCCGAGCGGGTTGCGCAAGTTCGTCATCGATTTCCAGGGGGCCGTGCTCGACGGGCTCGGGCGCGACGACGGCGTCGAGGTCGTCGTCACGAATTCGCGCGGCGAGGTATCAAATGCCTACACCCACCCCGTCGTCGATCAGCGCGAGCGCTGGCGGGCCCTTTTCGATCTCGATGTCGCGGGCCCCGAGGTCGTCGACATGCGCGCCTACCTCAAACGGGGCGACACGGCGCTGACCGAGACCTGGGTCTATCAGTACTTTCCGGACACGTGAGTATCCAGTGGCGAGGGACAAACGTCACCCTCGGTCCTGCGCACCATGAAACACGCCAATGACGGTCAGCAGCTGTGGTGGGGCTTCTCCGCCATGCTCCTGATCGAGTGTGTAAACGATGATGTAGGGAAGACCGCGAACTGGCCACTCGCGGGTTCCCTCTACCTTGCCGCGATGCCCGAGGCCGGGGAATTCGGCGAGTCGGTCTATGGCATCAAAGATGCGAGAGGTGACCGACCGTGCTGCTTCCGGGCTGTCCTTTGCGATCCAAGCGGCGATCCGCTCCAAATCGCCATAGGCAACTTCGCGGATGACGACCCTCATGCCTCCGGCCGAGAGAGCCGCGCCTTTACCTCAGCGAGCGTCAGAAAGGTCGGGTTTGGGTCGGCGAGGCGCTGGCGGACTTCGTCCGCTTGCTCGTCGGTCAACGTTGCTCTGCCGTCCCGACGAGCGAAGTCCAGAATTGCCTCGGCCGCGCGCTCTTGCTCGGACAGAGGCAATTTCGCAAGTTCGCTCAGGGCTTCTGCGATTTTGCTGCTCATGGACCATTCCTACCAATTGGCGCTGTAGTGCACCAGCCGCGCGCCTCAAGTTCCCGTCGCCAACTCTCGCGCGAGGCGGCGCAGACGCGCCGGCTAGTTTTGCGCCGGGCCGGCTTCGACCGGCGTGTCGCGCTCTCTCTGCCCCCACTCGGCCCACGATCCGTCGTAGACGGCGGCGTTCGTCTGCCCGACCACGGCGAGCGCGAGGGAGAGCATCGAGGCGGTGACGCCCGAGCCGCACGTCGTCACCACCGGCTCCTGCGGATCGATCCCGGCATCGCGGAAGATCTTCTCGAGCTCGCCCTTTGATTTGAGCGTCCCGTCTGAGTTGAGGATCGCCGCCGACGGCACGTTCTTCGCGCCCGGAATGTGCCCGCCGCGCAGGCCCGGCCGCGGCTCGGGCTCCGTCCCCTCGAAGCGGCCCTTGGGGCGCGCGTCGACGATCTGCATATCGCCCTTGGCGACGTAGGCCTTCATGTCGTCGATGTCGCGCACGAGCGAGCCGTTGAGCATCGGCGTGAAGTGGCGCGCCGTGCGCGGAACCGGCGGCCCGTCCTCGAGCGGGCGCCCCTCCGCCTTCCACTTCTTGAGCCCGCCGTTCAAGACGGCGACGTCCTGATGACCCATGGCGCGAAACGTCCACCAGGCGCGCGCCGCCGAGAAGAGCCCGAGCGTGTCGTAGACGACGATGCGCATGCCGTCGCCGACGCCCATCTTCTTCATGCGGGAAGCAAACTTGACGGTCGAGGGAAGCATGTGCGGCAGCGGCGACGTCTCGTCGACGAGGTCGTCGATGTCGAAGAAGAGCGCGCCCGGGATGTGCTCGGCGAGATACTCGGCCTTGGGGTCGCGGCCCGCGGTCGGCAGGTGCCAGGAGGCGTCGAACACGATGAGGTCGGGGGCATCGAGATGGGCGGCGAGCCACTCCGTCTCGACGATCCAGTTCTTCGCGCTCACTGCCACGTGATCCTCCTTGTCTCGGGGCCGCCCGCGATGACGCGGCTTCGCGCGGCCACGGCCGGCCCCGACCGCGCTCGAATAGTCTCAACTCCGCCGGAAACCGGGCCGTCACGCTCGATCAGCGCCCGCAGGCCCCGCGCGCGGGCGACACCCTAATGGCGGCCCACGGCGCCCGCAAGCCTCACGGGGCGCGCGCCGGGCGCGAAACTGCCGCGGCCTCGCGGGCGATGCCGGAGGCCGATCGCAATCGGTGGGGAAACAATCGGTGGGCAAAAGAGAGTGCGGGCTCCGCGAGAAGCCCGCACCCGTCACGCGTCAGAGGATGAAGTCGCTCTGAGTGAGGGTAAGCCCCGCCCCATGGAAGGCAATCGTGAAGTCGGCGGCCTTGTCGCCGTTGACATCGCCCGAAACGAGCACACCCGTGGCGGTCCTCGTCGTGATGAGCTGCCCAGCGTTACCGTTGAAGGCGGCGGCAAAGGTGAATGCCTGATTGCCGGAGACAAGCGTATTGGCATCCATCGGAGTCAACAAGACCTTGTCGAGCCCGTGCTGGAAGTCGACGATCAAGTCGTTGTTGGGCGCCTTAGTCTCGAAGGGCCCGGTGAACCGGAACGTGTCGGCCCCGGCGCCACCGGTAAGTCTATCCTTGCCCTCACCGCCGACGAGTAAGTCGTTGCCGCCGAGAGCGTTGATCGTATCGTTGCCACCGAGGCCGCGAAGGGTATCGGCCTCGAGGGTGCCGTTGATCGTGTGGCCCGTGTTGTCGTCATTGACCTCGATGCCGGCCACGTCGCCGACCGAGATGGTGAAGGTCTCGTCGTGCGTCGCCCCGGCGAGGTCGGTGACCCGCACGGTCACCTGGTGCGACGCAGTGGCCTCGAAGTCGAGAAGGCTGCCGTTGGCGACCACGAGCTGAGTGCCCGCGACTGCGAACCTTCCCCCCGCGTTGTCGAGGAGCGTGAACGCGAGCACGTCGCCGCGGCTCGTGTCGGCGTCGGTCCCCGAGAGGTCGCCAACGACAGCGCCGTTGGCCGAGTTCTCGGCCACGCTCGTGCCGGCGAGGCCGATGTCGGTCGGATCCACGTTGAGCACGGTGGCGGCGGCGAAGGTGCCGTTCGAGAACTGGAAGTTCTCGAAGTTCTCAGTCTCATCGTGCCCGTCCGGAGCGCCGCCGCGGCGATCCTCGAGCTCGAAATCCGTGCCGGCACCGGTGATCGTATAGTCGGCCCAGCTGCCGGAGTAGACGGCCGTGTCGGTGCCGGCGGACCCATCCAGATCATCGTCGCCCGCCCCTCCCGACACGGTGTCGTCGCCGGCACTCGTCAAGACCGTGTCGGCCCCAGCCAGGGCATTGATGACGATGGCACCCGTGGATGTCAGGGTGGCCGCCGCCACGATCGTATCGGCGCCGCCCGTCAGATTGACCGTCAGCGTCGACTTCGAGACGTTGTCGATGTCGGCGTGCTTGGCGTTCTCGAGATTGTTCAGGATCGCCACGTTGGTGACGGTGACGTTCGGCCCGGTGACGTTTAGGCCGGAGTTGGCCTTGGCGGGCTCTCCCAGACGGACGCCCGTCGACGTGCCGTCGATCGAGCCGTCCTGCACGATAACACTCAGGTCACTTACGTCGGCCGGGTTCAGGCTGTAGGTCGGGGGGTCGTCGCGGCCCTTGATGGCGATGGCAGCTCCGAAGGCGTGCCCCGTTGCATCTACCGTATTGGAGCTGCCGACGTCATTGAAGTCGAAATCTTCGATCGTGATTGTTCCGACGTAGACGCCGAACTTCAGGTTGACGTCGATGCCGTTGCCGAAGCCGCCGTGTGTGCCGCCGAAGGAGACCCCGCGACCGAGCACGCCGACGTTGGTCATCGTGAGATCGGTGAAGAGCGTCGTGCCCTGCAGCGTCTCGGCGTAAATGCCCTTCTCGGTGAGGTCGGTGAACGTCATGCCGTCGACCGTCACGTCGGTCGCGTGCTGGACGTCGCCCGGCAGCACCGGCGTGCCGTTCGATAGGTAGATGCCGATGTAGCTGCCGGTAATGCTGCCGCCGAGGATGTCGAGGTTCGTCACCGCCTTACCATCGGCCTTGCGGATGCCGGTGATCGAGTTGGAGATGTCGACGTCCTCGATGGTGATGTTCGAGATCGTGCCCACGCCGCCGCTCATATTGATGGCGGAGTTGAAGCTGTCGATCGCGAGGCTTTTGATGGTCACGTTGCTGGCGGAAATGTTGATGCCGGTTCCCGCCGACGTGTCAAAGCCTGGCGGCGCCGTATGCAGGAACTCCGAGACGTCGCCGACGATGCCGTTGTCGGTCTCGAACGTGCCTTGGATGATCGTGTCGTCACCGGAGCCGACGATCGTTAGCTCCTTGGTGATCGTAAGGTTCTCGTTGTAGGTGCCCGCCGCGATCAGGATCGTATCGCCGTCCGACGCCGCGTCGATCGCCTCCTGAATGGTGGCGAAGCCGCCGGAGCCCACGAGCAGGATGTTGCCCGCAGCGCTTTCGATGACCTCGATGCCGGTGATGCTGTCGGTGCCCTCGGCCCCGGCCGCGACCTGCCAGCCCGGCTGGGGGCCGCCTGCAATTGGATCGGCGTCGGCGACCGCGGTCAGGTCGGCCGTCGTGATCGCCCCCGAGTATTTCGCAGTGTCGATTCCACCGCGCCCAAACAGAAAGTCGTTTCCGCCGCGCCCCTCGAGCGTATCGGCGTCTGTATTCAACCCAAGCGGGATGTTGTTGCCGTCGATGACGTCGACGCCGCTGGTTCCGGAGAGCGTGTCCTCGCCGGCGCCGCCCAGAATCAGGACTGCATCGTTTCCGGGATTGGCCGGAACAGCCGGAATCAGATTGCCGATAGCGGTCGCAGCGTCGAACGTGGTGTCGGTCGTGAGATTGCGGAAATTGAAATCGGTGCCGACATTCTGGAAGGAATTGTCGGAGACCGACAGGCCGTCGCTATTGAAGCCGACGGAAATGCCGGAGCCATCCGATCGGAGGGTGTTGTTTTCGATAGTTGCTTCCGACGTGCCCGACATGTCCAAATTTAGGGCGGTCCGGCTGAACTCGATCGTGTTGCCGGTCACCGTAAGATCGGCCCCGCCGCCGTCGAACCAGATGGCGCGGCCCCAGGAGGCGTCCGAGAACAGCCCCTCCGAGGCGCCGGTAAAGTAGCAGTCAGAAATTGTGAACTCGCCGGTCGCGGCCGGTGAGATCGAGATTGCCCTGTCGTCGGTAGCGGCGCCGGCCCCCTCGGAATAGAAGATGCAGTTCGTTATGACGTGATCGGCGGCGGAGAAGATATGGAGGGTCGGGTTCGAGGGGCCGCCGCCATTGTTCAAGAACCGGATGCCGTCGATGGTGACCGCGCCGGCGGCCGTGATGTCGCAGTTCCCCTTGATCGTCGTCTCCTGGAAGCCGAACTCGGGGCTGCGGTCGCCGTCTGTGCCCTCATTTCCGTGCTGCGCGCCGACGATGGTGACGGCCTTATTGATGATCAGGTCTTCCTCATAGACACCCTCGAAAACGACTATGGTGTCGCCGTCCGATGCTGCGTCGATTGCCGCTTGAATCGACGTGAAAGGGGTTGAACCGCCAGAAACCGATAAGCTTGCCATTTGAGCCTCCTGTTAGACGCGACGCGCTCCGGCGCGCCGCACGGGATTGCGGCGTGACCATTGCGACGATGAGATTTCGACTTGAGTGATGGTCCGCGGCGGCTGCCCCGTCCAAGGCGGTTCCACGGCTTTTTCGCCCGCCCTGGGAGGAGCGAGACGGCTGTTCGAGCGGGAGAGAGCCCAAATTTGGCGGCCATTGCCGGCTTGTGGCAGCCGGAATGGGATAACCAAGCTCCTCGCGAGGAAAAATCGGGGCTAACGCCCTGATGCCCGCGATCGGAAACATTACGCAACGCAACAAAAAAATACTCAACCCGCACAACACACACACTTCGCCCCACCCGCAGCAAAAATTGGGGCGCCCCAGGACGACTATACGTTTCAAACTGCAAACGCAAAATCGCCCGATTCTGATTTACGGCAGCGAGCGCTGTCATTTCTTCCTGAAAATCGCAGCCGCTGCGGCGCCCGGGCGCGCGAATGCCATGCCTTTCAATTCAGCGTTCAGAAATGCAATTGAAAGTGCCGCGATATTGCGCTGCAATGCAGCATCGCCCGCGGCCCAGGCGAAATGATCGGCCCCCTTGATCTCGACGAGATAGGCCGATCTCGTTCGCTCGTAGGCGCCGCCTTTCCTCTTGACGAGGGCCGTCGTCCCCGCGTCGCGCGATCCCACCTGGTACATGACGGGCGCGCGGATTTCCTCGAGCTTGCCCTTGGCGAGGAGCGGACCGATCAGCGGCGCCATGGCGATCACGGCGCGCACGTCGTCGCGGCGCCAGGAGGGGAAGGCTCCGGCGAGCGCGAGCACGACGTGCCCTCCAAGGGAATGGCCCATCAGTCCAATATGTGAGAAATCGAGGCGCGCGGCCCACTCGGGGGAGGCCTCGAGCGCGTCGATCAGCCTCGCGATGTCCTGGCCACGGGCACGGTAGGTCTTCTCGGTCCATTGCGCGGGCTTGCCGAACGGCGCCTCGGGGGGCGCATAGCCTCCCCCGGCGCACGGGGAATCGCGGTGCTCGGGCGCGGCGACACGTAGCCCGCCGCGGCGATGAGCTCGCCCAAGAGGGGCGCCTGATCGGCGCAGGCGGTGAAGCCGTGCGAGAAGACGAGGAGCGGATAGGGGCTGCCCGTCGCGGCCGCCAGACCACGGCCGAAAGGCCGGCGATCTCGATCCTCTCGGTGACGGTCTTTTCGCTCGCGGCCGCGGAGCTGGCGAGCGCGGCGAGCAGCATGAGTGCGCCGGCGAGCAGGGCGCTCCTTGCCTCGTGCCCAAAGTCATCTATGATAGCCCGAACCCGAATCCCTAGCCGGCAAGCTTACACCAGCGCGCTTGTTTGCGGTTGAAGGCGCGGTTAGCCTTCATTCCCATGACCACGAGCGCGTTTGACATGAGCCGCCTGTTCGAGGCCGGGCTTCCGACCACCCGCTACGAGACCGGCGCCAAGATCTTCGTCGCGGACGACCCCGGCTCGACCCTGTTCCTCGTTCGCTCGGGAAAAGTGAAGATCATCTCCGCCGGCATCGTGCTCGAGACCGTGGGTGAGAACGGCATCTTCGGCGAGATGGCGGTGATCGACGGCGAGCCGAGAAGCGCCAATGCGGTCGCCGCCGAGCCGACCGAGGTCGCCGCCGTCGATCGGCGCGCCTTCCTCTCCCTCATCCGCGAGCATCCCGACTTCGGGCTCGAGGTGATGCGGCTCCTCGCCCGCCGTCTCCGTCGCGCGACCGAGAGCATTTGACCGGGGCAAAGCAGCGCGGAGCATTGGGAGCGCGTCCCAGCGCGGAAAACTCGGCGTCAGGAATAGAGAACGACGAACAGGCCGGCCGACATCACGGTAAGGCCCATGAGAACAATTATTCCGCTGCGAATGAACTCGGCCATGGACGCTCCTCTCCCATGCTGGCTGTCGCATCGCCCCGCTCTGCGTCAGGGTCGGCCATGATCCTCGCGCGAAACGCATGAAGAGAGAATGCCGAGAAATGCGAATGGGCAGTTCGCGCGGATCGAATAGTCCGCCCACGCCCGCCTATGCTGCGGCGCGCTCGAGATACTCTGCAAGGCGGTAGACGAGTCCCGGCTGTAGGATGAACTCGCCAGGCTTGAGTGCCTCGGCCGCAAATCCGCCATTGAGACGCCGTGGCGCGATGCCGGTGAAGTAAAAGAGCCGTCCGAATTCGTCGACGATAAACTCGTAAATCTCCTGGCCCGCGTAAGTGCCGATAGCCGGGCCAGCGGACCTCGCGGAATGAATCATCGAATACTCGATAGGCTTATCGCGGCTTATGGAAGCAAGCGGCATGACCTACGTCCTCCTATTTGTCTGACCGAATTGCCAAGCTGCGAGACATCGTCGATCCGAGGCAGCGACGTCGCGACCAGGAACACCACCTCGCCATAAAAATTCGAGAGGGGAGGAATCGGTTCCGCATAGGCGCCACAAGCGCCGCGCCCGGCTGTGCTCCGGTGCCGGGCCGCAAGGTGAAGCCGGCGCCTCAGCCCAAGCTTTCCACCGGCGGCGGCGAGACGGGAGTCCGTTGACGGAATTTACTGTCGGCCGCGATGATGAGCGCGTTCACCGTGACAGCCATCAAGATGAGCGTGCCAAGCAATATGGCCAGCCGTAGCGCCTTCGGCCTCCCCTCCGCTCGTTCGGCCCGTCGCGGCTGACCTCGCAACTGACCAAGCGTCATCGTGGACATGACCAATCTCCATTCGCCAAACCCGTTTTCAACCTTGTGAGATAGATCGGCTTCGGGGCGTAAAAAAACGAGAGGGCGAATGAGCCGGCCGCATAAAGGGCTTATAAGAATTGGAGCTCTTTCATGGCGTAAGACACGCCGTTCATCGCCTGTCGTCGGAAACGCCTTGGGTCACGTTGAGAGGGAGACGAGCATCGCGCCAAAGGCGATCGCAGCGATGAGCGCGACGCCAAGCTCGGAGACGCACCAGAGGAGTGCGAGCACTCGCGGATTAAGCCGGTTCATTTTCAGCGTTTCCCGGCAGAGGCGAATTGACGCGCTGCTCGCGTCGCCGGTGCATTCGCGCGAACGCTCGGTGAGCCGAAGAGCTCGACGACATGGGGCACCAGGACAATATTGCCCTGCGCCTTGCCTATTTCCCGAAGTGCGAAGCGCACGGCTTCCGCGAACGCGTTGAAGAGCCCGCCGCGGCGGCCCTGCTCATCTCGCGCAACCCATTTTCCGCGACTATTCCTGCCGATCAGGAAGCGCAGAGCCGATGAGGACGCCGCGCGATCCGCCTGTGTCTGCTGCCCGGCACTCAACCTGTGGATTTCTTCCCGTAAGCGGCGATGCTGCTCTATATCGATTTCAGCCCGCCGCAGACGAGATATTGCCAACGCGTCAAAGGCTTCCGGCGTACTCGTCTCACCGGAACCGATCGGATCGCAAGGGCTCGCATCACGTGTCGCCCTTGCCTGCGATGCAGCCAACGAAATCATGGCACCCTTTCCCTTTCGAGAGTTTTTCTCTGAGGGACCAAGATCACCATCGACGCATAAGAAATCGAGACGGGCGCAATCGCCTTCTCATAAGCGCAATGGGAAGTACGTCGGCGCGCACATCGTCGCGGGAGGGCTCGAGCGGCCATTATGAGATTCTTATAACAAGGCCGTTAGGCCGGTCTCGATTTCTTATGGCGGCGACAGCAAGTATGCCGCGCCTCACGAGGAGGCGCATGTCCCTCTTGACTTAGGTCACGACCGTCCGCGCACGTTTGCAGTCAGATGGCTGATGAGACCTCGAGGAGCAATACCATGTTGGACCTGATCCTGCTGGCCGGCGGGCTCGGCTTTTTCGCCCTGTCGGTCGGCTACGCATATGTTTGCGACCGGCTCTAAGGGAGGACGGCGATGATCTTCGACTACTGGCTCGCGGGCCTCGTTACGGCGGGGCTGCTCGTCTACCTCACCTACGCTCTGCTGCGGCCCGAGCGCTTCTGAAGAGGTACTTAAATCATGACCATCAACGGCTGGATTCAGATCGTGATCTATTTCGCGGTCCTCACCGCCCTCGTCGTTCCGCTCGGACGCTTCATGGCGCGCGTATTCGAAGGCGAGCGCACATTCCTGTCGCCCGTGCTACGTCCCGTCGAAGTCGGCCTCTATCGGGCCGCCGGCGTCGACGAGAAGCGCGAGCAGCACTGGATCACTTACACGATCGCCATGCTGCTCTTCAACGCGGCCGGATTTTCTCTGGTCTACTTGCTGCAGCGGTTCCAAGCGGTGTTGCCGCTCAATCCGGCCGGCATGTCGGCCGTGGCTCCCGACCTTTCCTTCAACACGGCCGTCAGCTTCACGACCAACACGAACTGGCAGAACTACGGCGGCGAGAGCACGATGAGCTATCTCACGCAGATGGCCGCGCTCACGACGCAGAATTTCGTGTCGGCCGCGACCGGCATCGCCCTCCTCATCGCCCTCATCCGCGGCTTCGCGCGCGCATCCGCCAAGACCGTCGGCAATTTCTGGGTCGATCTCACGCGCTCCACGCTCTACGTCCTGCTCCCCGTTTGCGTTCCTCGGTGCACTCTTCCTGGTGTGGCAAGGCGTGCCGCAGACACATGGGCCCTATGTCGATGCGACGACGCTGGAAGGCGCCAAGCAGGTCATCAGCCAGGGGCCGGTCGCCTCGCAGATCGCGATCAAGCAGCTCGGCACCAACGGCGGCGGCTTCTGGAACGCGAACTCGTCGCGTCCCTACGAAAATCCGACTCCGGTCGCAATTTCCTCGAAGTGCTCTACATCCTGCTGATCTCGGCGGCACTCACGCACACGTTCGGGCGCATGGTCAAGGATGAGCGGCAAGGGTGGGCGCTCTACGCCGCCATGGCCGTGCATCTTCCTCGCCGGCCTCGCCGTCTGCTATTGGGCCGAAGGGGCCGGCAATCCGAACTTCGCTGCGCTCGGGCTCGACCCGGCCAACATGGAGGGCAAGGAGGTCCGTTTTGGTCTCGCCAATTCGAGCCTGTGGGCGACCGCGACTACCGCAGCCTCCAACGGCTCCGTCAACTCCATGCATGACAGCTTCACGCCGCTCGGCGGGATGATCCCGATCATCATGATGGAGCTCGGCGAGATCATCTACGGCGGCGTCGGCTCGGGTCTCTACGGGATGCTGCTGATCGTCATCGTCGCCGTGTTCGTCGCCGGCCTGATGGTCGGGCGCACGCCGGAATACCTCGGCAAGAAGATCGAAGCGAAGGAAGTCAAGATGGCGATGCTTGCCATCCTGATCCTGCCGCTATCGATGCTTGCCTTCACGGCGGTCTCAGTCATCCCGTCGGCCATTGCCTCCAGCATCCAGGACCCCGGTCCGCACGGCTTCAGCGAGGTCCTCTATCTCTACACGTCGCAGACCGCCAACAATGGCTCGGCCTTCGCCGGCTTCACCGGCAACACGCTCTGGTACAACACCACCGGCGGGCTCGCGATGCTGATCGGTCGCTACTTCGTCATCATCCCGATGATGGCGGTCGCGGGCTCGCTGGTCGCCAAGAAGACGGTACCGGCGTCGGCCGGGACTTTCCCGACCACGGTGGGCTCTTCGTCGGCTTGCTCGTCGGCGTGATCGTCATCATCGGCGGCCTGACGTTCTTCCCGGCCCTCGCCCTCGGGCCGATCGTCGAGCAGTTCGCCATGCAGGCGCACACGCTCTTCTGATTAAATCCACCTCGGAGTGACTTCGATGGAAACCTCCAAATCGCGCAAGCGGATGCCGGTATCGGCCCTGACCGATCCTAAGATCGTTGTCCCAGCGATCGGCGCCGCGTTTCGCAAACTAGATCCGCGGACGCTGATAAAGAACCCCGTGATGTTCGTCGTCGAGGTTGTGGCGGCGCTCACGACGATCATACTGATCCGCGACCTCGTCATTGGCGCCGAGAACCTCGGCTTTACCTTCCAGATCATTGTATGGCTGTGGGTTACCGTCCTGTTTGCCAATTTCTCCGAGGCAATCGCCGAGGGCCGCGGCAAAGCTCAGGCGGCAACGTTACGCCGCCAGCGCACCGAGACGCCGGCGAAGCTCTTGAGCAGTACGGACACGAAGAACTTCAGGCTCGTCCCCAGCACTGGCCTCAAGGTCGGCGACATCGTGCTCGTCGAGGCTGGCGACACAATTCCTTCCGACGGCGACGTGATCGAGGGAATTGCCTCTGTCAACGAGGCGGCAATTACGGGTAAGTCGGCCCCGGTCATCCGCGAGTCGGGCGGCGATCGCTCTGCGGTCACGGGAGGTACTCAAGTGCTTTCCGACTGGATTCGCGTGCGCATCACGGCGTCGCCCGGCTCGACGTTCCTCGATCGCATGATCAGACTTGTCGAAGGCGCCGAGAGACAAAAGACGCCGAATGAGATCGCCCTCAATATTCTGCTCGTCGGCTATGACCATTATCTTCGTATTCGCGACCGCGACCATTCCGAGCTTCGCTCACTACGCGGGCGGCGCTGTGCCGATCGTCGTGGTGGTCGCACTCTTCGTTACGCTCATTCCGACCACAATCGGCGCGCTGCTGTCGGCTATCGGCATCGCCGGCATGGATCGGCTCGTACGATTTCAACGTGCTGGCCATGTCGGGGCGTGCGGTAGAAGCCTCAGGCGATGTCGACACGCTCCTGCTCGACAAGACCGGCACGATCACCCTCGGCAACCGGCAGGCAACAGAGTTCAAGCCGTTGCGCAACGTCCCAGAGCAGGAACTGGCGGACGCCGCCCAACTGGCCTCTCTGGCCGATGAAACCCCGGAAGGGCGTTCCATCGTCGTCCTTGCCAAGGAGAGATATGGCATTCGCGGCCGCGACCTGGGCCAGCTCAACGCTCACTTCGTTCCCTTCACGGCGCAGAGCCGCATGAGTGGCGTCGAGGTCGGCGGGTCCTGGGTCCGCAAAGGCGCGGTCGATGCCATCCTGAAATTTCTCGCCTCGCCGCCGCTCGCGGGTTCAGGCGCGACCGCCCAGGCTCTTCAGCCGGCGGTCAGCGCAGAGGCCGTGCGCGAGATCAATGCGATCGCCGATGCGATCGCGAAGTCGGGCGGCACGCCGCTCGCCGTCGCCAAGGATGGCAAGCTCCTCGGCGTGGTTCACTTGAAGGACATCGTCAAAGGCGGCATCCGCGAGCGCTTCGCCGAGTTGCGACGCATGGGCATCCGCACGGTCATGATCACCGGCGACAATCCGATGACGGCGACTGCGATAGCGGCGGAGGCCGGCGTCGACGACTTCCTTGCCCAAGCCACGCCCGAGGACAAGCTCAAGCTCATCCGCAATGAGCAGGCGAACGGCAAGCTGGTGGCCATGTGCGGCGATGGCACCAACGACGCACCTGCCTTAGCCCAGGCTGATGTGGGCGTCGCCATGAACACCGGCACGCAGGCGGCGCGCGAGGCGGGCAACATGGTCGACCTCGACTTCGAATCCGACCAAGCTGATCGAGATCGTCGAGATCGGCAAGCAGCTGCTGATGACGCGCGGCGCGCTGACCACGTTCTCCATCGCGAATGACGTGGCAAAATACTTTGCCATCATCCCAGCGATGTTCCTCGCCTTCTACCCGCAATTGCAGGCGCTCAACGTCATGAACCTCGCGACGCCAGAGAGCGCGATCCTGTCGGCGATCATCTTCAATGCCCTGATCATCGTCGCGCTCATTCCGTTGGCGCTGAAGGGTGTCGCCTACCGCCCGATCGGTGCGGGCCCGCTGCTTGCGCCGCAACCTGCTGATCTACGGCCTCGGCGGCCTCATCGTTCCGTTTATCGGCATCAAGGCCATTGACCTGCTGGTCAACGCGCTGGGGCTTGCGTGAGGAGAATTCACCATGCTTAAGGAACTTCGTCCCGCTCTGGTCCTGATCGTACTCTTTACGATCATTACCGGGCTGATTTACCCGTTCGTCATGACCGGCATCGCCCAGGTCGTCTTCCCGCATCAGGCCAACGGGAGCCTGGTCGTCAAGGACGGCAAGGTGATCGGATCGGAGCTGATGGGCCAGTACTTCTCGAGCGACCGCTACTTCCACGGGCGGCCTTCGGCGACAGTCGGTCCGGATCCGAACGACCCGACCAAGACAATCGATCTCCCCTACAATGCCGCGAACTCCGCCGGCTCGAACCGCGGCCCGACCAGCAAGGCCCTCATCGACCGCATCCAGGCCGACGTCGAGAAGCTCAAGAGCGAGAATCCGAATGCCGCGGTTCCGACGGACCTAGTGACCGCCTCCGGCAGTGGCCTTGACCCCCACATCTCGCCGGAAGCGGCCCTATTCCAGGTGCCGAGTATTGCCAAGGCGCGGAGTTTGAGCGAGGAGCGCCTGAAACAGCTCGTCGCCGACCATGTGGAAGGCCGCACGCTCGGCTTGCTGGGCGAGCCGCGCGTCAACGTGCTATCGTTGAATTTAGCCCTCGATAGCCTGTCAGCGCATTGACCTCTTGATCCAGCGTTGATGGCACGCAACATGGGTCGCGATGGCAGACCAAGTCCAAAACATGGAGCGGCGGCCTTCTCCGGAAGCCTTGCTCGAGGCCGCGCGCCGGGAGGAGAGCCGCGTCGGCAAGCTCAGAATATTCGTGGGAGCGGCGCCCGGGGTCGGCAAGACCTACGAGATGCTGCAGACGGCGCGCGCCCGAAAGAAGGACGGCTACGATATCGTCGTAGGCGTCGTCGAGACGCACGGACGCAAAGAAACGAAAGCCCTGCTCAAGGGTCTCGAAGTCATTCCGCGCCGCATCGTCGAGTACAAGGGGCGTCAGCTCGAGGAAATGGACCTCGATGCGGTCATCGCCCGGCGGCCGCAGATCGTGCTCGTCGACGAGCTCGCCCACACCAATGCGCCGGGGAGCCGTCATCCCAAGCGCTATCTCGACGTCGAGGAGCTGCTTGAATCACGGCATCGACGTCTACACGACCGTCAACATCCAGCACATCGACAGCCTGAACGACGTCGTCGCCCAGATCACGCGCGTTCGCGTCAGCGAGACCGTGCCGGACTCGATCTTCGACCGGGCGGACGCCGTCGAGCTCGTCGATCTCACGCCTGACGACCTCATCCAACGGCTGAAGGACGGCAAGGTCTACATTCCCGAGCAGGCCGAGCGGGCGCTCGAGCACTTCTTCTCGCCGGCCAATCTGACGGCCCTTCGCGAGCTTGCCTTGCGGCGCACTGCCGAGCGCGTCGACGAGCAGTTGCTGACCGAGATGCAGGCCCGCGCCATTCCCGGGCCGTGGGCGGCCTGCGAGCGCGTGCTCGTCTGCATCAGCGAGGACCCGCGCGCGGTCGGACTCGTGCGCTACGCCAAGCGCGTGGCGGATCGGCTGCACGCTCCCTGGATGGCGCTCAACGTCGAGACCAGCCGCTCCCTGCGATTGAGCGACGAGGAGCGCGATCGCGTGGCCGACACGCTTCGTCTCGCCGAGCGGCTCGGCGGGGAGTCGCTCACCGTGCCGGGAAGCTCGCGGCATGTAGCGGACGACATCATCGCGTTCGCGCGCGCCAACAACGTGACGCAAGTCATCATCGGCAAGTCCGAGCGGTCAAGGTGGTTCGAGATCCTCAACGGCTCCGTCGTGCATGACCTTCTCCGCAAAAGCGGTGGGATCAGCGTGCAGGTCATGTCTGGAGAGGGGCTCGCTGCCGAGCCGATCCCGAAGAAGACCGTGCGTGCCGCGCAGGAGCAGGCGTCGTTCGATGCCATCCCCTACGTGTGGGCGCTGCTGTTGGTCGGGGCGGCTCTGGCCGCAGGCTGGCTGTTGCAGTCGTGGATCGGAATCGAAAGCGTCGATCTCATCTTCCTGACGGCGATTGTCGGCATTGCGGTTCGCTTTGGCCTCTTGCCGTCGCTCGTCGCAAGCGTCGCCGCCTCTCTCTCCTACAATTTCTTCTTTCTCCCTCCCATATTCACCTTCACGATCGCGGACCCGACGAACGTTGCCGCGTTCGTCTCGTTCACGATCGTCGCCGTCATCGTCTCCAACGTCGCCGCGCGCATGCGCAGCCAGGCGGTGATCGCCGTCAGCCGCGCGAGCACCACCGAGCAGCTCTACGCCTTCAGCCGCAAGCTCGGGGGCACGGGCACGCTCGATGACGTGCTGTGGGCGACCGCATTCCAGATCGCCTCCATGCTCAAGGTGCGCGTCGTGCTGATGCTGCCCGAGAACGGCTCGATCGCCGTGCAGGCGGGCTATCCGCCGGAGGACAGGCTCGAGCCGTCCGACCTTGCGGCGGCTTCGTGGGCCTGGAAGAACGACCGTGCGGCCGGCCGCGGCGCCGATACCCTCCCGGGCGCCCAGCGGCTTTTCCTGCCGATGCGCACCGGGCGCGGGGCGATCGGCGTGATCGGCATCGACAGCGACAAGCCGGGGCCGCTGCTCACTCCCGATCAGCGCCGGTTGCTCGACGCTCTCATCGATCAGGCGGCCCTCGCCATCGAGCGCGTGCATCTCGTCGAGGATATGGACCGGGTGCGACGCACGGTCGAGACGGACCGCTTGCGCTCCGCCTTGCTGACCTCGATTTCGCACGACCTCAAGACGCCTCTGTCGGCGGTCTTGGGCGCGGCGGGGACCTTGCGCGACCTCTCCACCAATCTCAGCGACTCGCAAAAGGCGGACCTTCTCGCGACCATCATCGAGGAGTCCGAGCGCCTCAACCGGTTCATCGCCAACCTCCTCGACATGACGAAGCTCGAATCGGGGGCGGTGGTCGCCAACCTGTCGCCGCACGACCTCGGCGAGATCGTCGGCAGCGCGCTTCGCCGCGCGGCCCCAATCCTCGCGCGCCACGAGGTGGAGGTGGACCTGGCCGCCGATCTCCCGATGCTCGCGGTCGACGCCGTGCTCTTCGAGCAGGTGCTCTTCAATCTCCTCGACAATGCCTCGAAGTACGCGCCCTCCGGGACGACGATACGCATTCGAGGCCGCCAGGAGAGCGATTGGATTGCGATCGAGATCCTGGACGAGGGCGAGGGTATTCCGCCTCAGGACCTCGAGCACATCTTCGACAAGTTCTTTCGGGCACGCAAAGGCGACCATGTGCGGCCGGGCACCGGCCTCGGGCTCGCCATCTCGCGCGGCTTCATCGAGGCGATGGGCGGCACGATCTCGGCGGCAAACAGGACTGACCGCACCGGCGCCGTGTTCACGATCAGACTGCCGATCCCCGCCGAGGGCAGCCATCGGGACGCCGGCTCATGAGCTCCGCGCCTGTCCGTGTGCTGGTCATCGACGACGAGCCGCCAATCCGCAAGCTGCTGCGCATGGGGCTCAGCACGCAAGGCTACGAGATCATTGAAGCCACCAACGGGAAGATGGGGCTCGAGCTCTTGGCCGAGAATCCCGACCTCATAATTCTCGACCTCGGCCTTCCGGATATGCAAGGGCTCGAGCTGCTCAGGGTTCTGCGCACGCGCAGCGAGCGCGTCCCCATTGTCGTCCTGTCGAGCCGCAGCGACGAGAAGGGCAAGGTCGAGGCGCTCGACCACGGCGCGGACGACTACGTCACCAAGCCGTTCGGCATGGAGGAGCTGCTGGCTCGCATGCGGGCTGCCGTCCGCCATCAGTTGCAGGTCCAGGGCGAGCGGCCGGTGTTCCGTGCCGGAGACCTCTCGGTCGACCTCGTCAGGCGCATCGTCAAGGTCGGTGACAGCGAGATCAAGCTCTCGCCGAAGGAATACGATCTCCTCCGGCTCCTCGTGCAGCACGCGGGCAAGGTGCTGACCCACAAGTTCCTGCTCGACGAGCTTTGGGACGAGGCGACCGATACGCAATACCTGCGCGTGCTCATGCGCCAGCTGCGACGAAAAGTCGAAAGCGATCCCGAACGGCCGCAATATCTGCTAACCGAGACCGGCATCGGCTACCGGCTGCGGTCGCCGGACTGATCGTCGTTCCCTTGCCCCCTGTCAGAGTACCGACCAGGAGCTTCAATGCAGATAAAAGACTTTCTCCGGCCCGAGTCGGTCGAGATCGATGTTGTGAGCAGCGACAAGTCCGGCCTGCTCAGGCATCTCGGTACGCGCGCGGCGGCCGCGCTTTCCCTGCCGGTGGCGGCGGTGTCGAACGAGCTCGAGAAGCGCGACGAGCTTGGCTCGACCGGCATCGGCGGCGGCGTCTCCATTCCGCACGCGCGCTTCCGCGAGGTGAAGAAGCCCTATGGCTTGCTCGTGCGCCTCAAGCATCCCATTGAATTCCAGGCCATCGATAGCCAGCCGGTCGACCTCGTGTTCCTGCTCTTGCTGCCGGCCTCCTCGCAGCTCGATCAGCTCAACGCGCTCGCCGCCGTCGCGCGCAAGTTGCGCGATCCCCAGGTTCTGGCCAAGCTGCGGAGCGCAAAGAGCGCGAGCGAGCTCTTCAAAGCCATAACCTGAGCTCTCTCGAAGTCGAACACTGACAGCTCAGCTCGCCGCGACTGAATTCCGGCTAGGCAAGCGCGTAGATGATCGTCGTCTCGAGCTCGCTCTCGTCATCGGACGGGTCGCCGTAAATCTCCCAGCTCCACGGACCCATCCTGTGGCCATTGTCCCTGATCCAGTGGTGGAGCGCTACGTGGGCGGCCGGGATGTCGCGATAGGCGCCGCGGTGAATGGAGACGACCGCGCGGCCGTTTGGGGTCTCGACGCAGGTGACTTCGCCGGCCGCCGGGAAATGGCGCGTGACCTCGACGCCAAAGTGGACGTCCATGCCGTGCTCGGGATCGCCGGAGGCGTGATCGTAGAGGAAGACGTTGTGGCCGTCTGTGCGCAGGCCAGGATGGTTGCGCAAGAAGGCCCACACCTCGTCCAGGGCGGGAGCAAAAGCGGCTGGAATCTCCGCAACCCTCACACGGCGACGGACAGCCGCAAGGATGCGGGGTGATACCGTTTCGACCGTGATTGTGCCTGACATTGCTCCATCCAGCGTCGGAGACGTGCCAACACCGACCGACGATTTTGCAGGGGAGGCATGGCGGCGATATTCGCCAGCAAGGCCGCCGGACGGTCAAGCCTCGCGGCACGTCCCTTCCTGCCCTGCCCGCCTTTGCTCGAGAATCGAGATAAGCAAGCGAGCGCAGCCTTTCTCTCGCCCCGACTCGTGGGTTACGAAGCACCCTGCGGTTTCGTTGGCAGCGTTTGCGGATGGCCCCTTAAACCTCGGTTAGGGCATCAAGTGTCTCGAAGAACGCACAGAAACAGGATCGGAAGGGCGGCGCTCGCATCGCTGACGAGCCTTCTGGTGTTCAATTCTGATCCCGGTCTTACGCAGCAATCGACACAAGTCGACGCCGGAGCCGCAACGGCCGCGAGCGAAATTGCCGATATTTTCAGCAAGGTCGGCGATCAGATCTACGAGGAATGCATCTTCGAGCTCTCGCAAGAGCAGGTCGAGGTTCAGTACGCCCTCACCCAGGCCTACATTGAGCAGGGGGCCAGCAGCTCGGCTGCAAGACGGCTCGCCGCGACACAGATACAGCCGCCCAAGCTGTCGGAGAAATGCGAGCAGGTCAGGCGTTCGCCGGAATCTCTTCCCTCGAGCTGGGAGACCACGCTCTCGGTCCCGAAGAAGCCCGCCATCGTGGCCGCGCCCAAACCGCCGCCTGAGCCGCAGGCCCCTGCCATCGCTCTCATCGGCAAAAAAGGTCTCGCTCAGTGGGACTGCGCGCCAGGCGTCGACTACGTCACCGTTCACCTCAACGGCTATGAGAGAAAGCTGACGGGTGGCGAAATCTGCAATCCCTACGAGGATGTCGTGCGCGAGGTTCCCGGAACCTTGCAAAGCTTCCGCCTGGGCTACACGATCAAGACCGGTCGCCTTTTTGTCATTGCCGACGACCCTCAGGTCAACGGCCACACCATCGCCTGGGCGATTTCCGGCAGAGATGTCTGCAGGAACAATCCCGATCCCGATTGCCTCGCTGCAAGAGCCGTGGGCCCCTTGCCTCCGGGAGAATATTCCTTCGCAGCGGAAAAGGATCGACGCGTGAGCTGGGGACCGAGAACCAAGCGGCACGTGGCCGGCATCTATCTGAGGAAATTATGGAACAAGGACAGGTTCAGCCCTGAGCAAACCGCCGCCATCCTGGCGCGGGGCAACATCGCCATTCATATGCGCCTGAAGGGCGAGATGTCGGAGGCCTGCATCGGATTGGAGCCGAAGGGCTGGGCCTATGTCGCTTCGCTGATCAAGGAGACGCGCGCGACAGGCGTCAATGTCTATATCGACGAGCCCTATCCGCAGGTCGCCGAAAGCCCCCCTGTCGTCATCGCCTCCTCGTTCTCCCTCACCTCTCTCTTCAAGTAGTTGCGTCTGCATCCGGCGGATCAGGCAACCTCTTGAAACCCCTGGTGAGCCCGGTTGGAGTTCGAACCAACGACCCTCTGATTAAAAGTCAGATGCTCTACCGCTGAGCTACGGGCCCTGCCGAGGGAGTTGGCGTGGTTCATAAGCGGCGCCGAGGGCCGCGGTCAAGATGACGCCGCGGGCCCGGCCCCCGCCATGCGCCCCCGCAGCCGCGCGCCCCCTTACATTCGAGCCTCCCCTGCCGTGGCTAATGATGTATGAGAGCGGGCCGCTTCGACATCCGACCCCCTGAGCCCGCCCCAGCGCCCCTCATGCAAAGACCGACACTCACCGCCGAGCCGGACCACGCGGCCGACCGCATGCGCGCCATCGCGCTCATGGTCGGCGCCGTGGCGCTCTTCTCCGGGCTCGATGCCGCCGCCAAGTACCTGGTGACGCGGAGCGGCCTGCCGGTGATCGAGGTCGTCTGGGCCCGCTTCATCGGCCAGTTCGCCCTCATCCTCGTCCTCGTGCCAGCCTTGGGCGTGATGAGCGCCAAGGCGCTGTTCACGACGAGCCGGCTCCGGCTCCAACTGCTGCGCTCGATGCTGATGGTGGGCACCACCGCCTTCAATTTCCTCGCCCTCGAGCACCTCCGCCTCGACCAGACGATCACCATCGTGTTTCTCGCTCCCCTCGTCGTGGCGGCCCTCGCCGGGCCGATTCTCGGCGAGTGGGTGGGCTGGCGGCGCGCGGTGGCGATCGCCGTCGGATTTGGAGGAGTTCTGATCGCCGTGCGCCCGGGCGTGACCGGCGTGCCGCCCGCCGTGATCTATGCGTTCCTCGCGATGCTCACCTATGCGCTATTCATCCTGCTGACACGCTACATGGCCCACTTCGACCCGCCGCTCGTTACGCTCTTCTATTCCATGTTTGCCGGAGCCGCCCTCCTCGCGCCGGTTGCGATCGCCGGCTGGGCGGCGCCGCCCGATCTCCTGTCCTGGGTGCTCCTCTGCGTTCTCGGCGCACTCGGCGGCGCGGGCCACTATCTCTTCATTCATGCCTATCGGCTCGCGCCGGCCTCGACGGTGGCCCCGTTCCTCTATCTCCAGCTCCTGACCATGATCGCCTTCGGCTACGCCGTGTTCGCCGACGTGCCCGACATGTGGACGCTCGCGGGCTCGGCCGTGATCGTCGGGTCCGGCATCTACCTCTTCCACCGCGAGCGGGTGACAAGAGGGCTGCAGTAAGGCGCGCGCTCATTGGTTCGACGAAGTGTTCCAGTCCTTGGCGTGCATGAAGATCGCGCCGTCGTTGAAGGCGCGCGCATCGTAGAACGGCAAAACGCGCTCGAACGAGACCGAGATCGGCTTCGGGCGCCCCGCGCTTCCGAGCCATCCCCCTTCGCCCTCGGCCGGCGTCACGGTGAGCGTGAACGAATAGGGGCCGGGCTCGCGGATCAGCTGATCGGGCTTCTCCTCGGCGCCGCGCGTGTAGAACAGGATCTGCTCGGTGCGGCTCGAGCGGCCTTCGAGCGAGATCGGCGCGAAGCCCGTATAGGCGCGGGCGCGCGTGCGCTCCATCGACCAGACGCCGAATTCCGCCGAGTAGAAGTGCTTGGTCGCTTTCGTCTTGGGGTCGGTGACGGCGAGGTCCATCTGGAGCGCGGTGCCGGTCCGGGCGCCCTCGTTGGTGAGGGTGACCGGGATCGAGATCATTTCGAAATTGGAGTTCTGATAGGGCGCCGCGTAGTAGATGACGGACGGGACGAACACGCGCATGTCCGCCTGCTTGAGGGACGTGTCCCAGAGGCTGTAGCCGGAGAACGCCAGCGCGACCGCGGACAGGATCGCCGCGAGCGTCCCGCCGATCGCGCCGGTCGCCGTTTGCGTGGCGATCTCCGCGGTTTCCGCAACCCCTGCCGGTCGGCCGCGCCAGCTCATGCGATTCCCCCCTACGCCTGCGATCTCCGGCCTCATCAGGGCGGGAAAATTGGGCGCGGACGTGGCGTCGCTTTCCCCCTCTCCCCATCGAGCGTAGCGGAATGGGGAGAGGGGAAGTGGCGCTCAACGCTTGCGCGGGATGCGAAACGCATTGTCGAGCCTCACGAACCCGAGCGGCGGGTAGTAGCTCTCGGCCTCTGGCGCCGCGAGCAGCATGAGCGAGACCTCGTCCCCGATGGCGGCGGCGACCCGCGCGATGAGCTCGCGCCCGATGCCCTGCCCCTGGAACTCCCGCTCGACCGCGAGGTCCGAGAGATAGCAGCAGTAGGCGAAATCGGTGATCGCGCGCGCCACGCCGACGAGGCGGTCGCCGCGCCAAGCCGAAAGCACGAGGTTCGAATTGGCGAACATGCGCGCGATGCGCGCGGGGTCGTCAGTCGGGCGCCTGATCCTCGAGGAGACGAGCACGCGGATGATATCCTGGGTCTCGAGCGGCACGTTCTGCCGGTAGTCGAATGTCTCAGCCATCTGCCGCCTCCCGCGTTATCCTTTGGCGAGGACGCTCTTTTTTCGGATCGCCTCGGCGAAGCGGCGCAAGGTCGGGCTATAGGCGTCGCGCGGCAGCATGATCTCGATCAGATGCCAATTTCCCTTGTCCCGATGCGCGCGGTCGAGCGCCTCCGCGAGCTCGCGCCGCGTCGCGACCCGGCACGACTTGCCGCCGAGTGACGCCGCAATGTCGACGAAGCGCCAGTCGGTGAGATCGTTGTAGCGCGTATCCGACTGCAGGACCTTGAGCATGCCCCACGCCGCGTTGTTGAAGAGGAGCACGATCGGGTTCAGGCCGAGCCGTTTCGCATTGCCGAGCTCCCAGCCGGTCATCTGAAAGGCGCCGTCGCCGACGAGAATGATCGGCCGCTTCCCGCTCGCCAATTGCACGCCGAGCCCCATGGGCACGCCGGGGCCCATGGTGGCGTAGTAGGCCGGCGCGACGAGCTCGGTGTCGACGATGTCCATGGCCGTGAACAGGCAATCGCCGACGTCGCAGGCGATCGGCATCTTCCCTTCCCTCGCGAAGAGATCGTTCACCGCACAGGCGATGTCCTGCGGCACGATCGGGCTCTCGTCGCGCGAAAGCCCCGTGGGATAGGCCGCGCGCCGGCCCGCCGCATGGCCGATGGGCTTTGCCTGCTCGAGGAGCGCATCGACGAGGGCCGAAAGCGGCACCTCGGGATAAACGTGATGGCCGAGCGACACCGTGCGGTCGCAGGCGAGCATGATCGCGCGCCGGTCGATGAGCTTCTCGGACACGCCGAAATTCATGTCGCAAAGGACGACGCCGAGCATGAGGAGCGCGTCCGAGCCTTCGATCGCCGCGCGCACTGCCGCGTCGCCGGCAAGGCCGAGGTAGGTGCCGATGAGCGGGGCGTCGTCGCCGGCGAGGAGACCGCGGGCGAGAAAGGTCGTTGCCGCGGGGATGCCGAGACGGCGCGCGAGCTCGGCGACCTTTCGCTCGAGCCCATAGCGGCGCACCTCGACGCAGAGAAGGAGGGCCGGCGCGCGGGCGGCCTCGAGGCGCTCGAGGATTTCGGCCGCGGCCGCGCGCGCCGCGTCGGGGTCGTGCCCATGACCATCGGGCCCCGGGACGGGCGCGACCTCCTTATCGACCATGTCGCGCGGCAGCTCGATGTAGACCGGGCGGGAGAGCTCGCGCGCCGCCGTCAGCACGCGCGCGATCTCTGACGGGGCCTTCCCCGCGTCGTCGAGGATCGCCTGCGCGCACGTCACCTCCGTGTAGACCAGGTGCTGGGTGCCGAGATGCTTCACCTGGTGATGAAGACCCAGGCCCAGCGTCCCCTCGTCGGCGCCCGGCGCCCCGGACACGACCACGACGGGGGATTTCTCCGCATAGGCCTGGGCCACGGCATTGACCATGTTGAGGCCGCCGGCGCCGTAGGTCACTGCGGCGACGGACGGGGCCGAGCGGTAGCGCGCGGCGGCATCCGCCGCAAAGCCGACGGCCGGCTCGTGCGAGAGCGTAATGAGCGGCAGGATGTTGCTGCGCTCGATCTCGCGGAAGAACGGGAGCGCGAAATCGCCGGGGATGCCGAAGATCTCGCAGGCCCCGTAGTCCTTGAGCGCGCTCAACAGCGCGTGGGCGAGCTTCACACGAAGTCCTCCTCGGCAATGGGTTGCACCGCCCAGCGTACGCTACGGCGCCTGCTTTGGATCCGCTAGGCGGAAGCGAGAAGCACCCCTCACTTCAGGGGACGGTCGCGGCCTCACGCCGCCCCCTTGCCTCGGAGAACATGCGCAAACTCGCGCTTTGCCTTGGCAATCTCGATGCATCGGCCGGAGCGGCGGCATCTGATGCGCCGGCAGCGGCGCGGATCGGGGCATTGCGCAGCAAGCTGCCTCAGGAGAATCTCGACGCGCATCGCGTCGGCGTCGGTGGGCTGGGAGGGTTCTCGTTGGCGGGTGGATGGTGTCCGTGGCGTTCGTCCAGTCGGACGCCCATCTGAAGCGTGCGGTGCGTAGTTCAATACTTAAGGGACAAGCCCGAGGATGACACTTGAAAGGCTCGGCAACGGGCTCGACACCTCTTCCCCCTCTCCCCATGAAGCGCAGCGAATGGGGAGAGGGTTGGGGTGAGGGGCAGCCGCACGCCGCGGCGCCAGTTCACGCCCCTCACCGTCTTGGCGATGCCAAGCTCCGCTTGGACCCCTCTCCCCGCACGCGGGGAGAGGGGATTAAGCGTCGCTCGTGCGCCCGCCCACTTCCTCTCGAACCGCAGCGGTGGGGCTCGACGGCGGCTCATCAGGTACGACTTAAGTCGGTACGTCCAGGGTTGTGCGCCAGCATGCTCCTGCGCTGAAACCGTCATATAACTCGACGATGCCACTGATCGACCGCCTCGCCCCTGGGCTCACAGCGCTGCGCCACTACAGCCTTGCGGATGCGCCGGCCGACCTCAATGCAGGCCTCGCGGTTGCGGCCGTCGCCGTTCCGGTCGGCATCGCCTATGCCGTGTTGGCCGGGTTCGGGCCGGAGGTCGGGCTCTATTCGACCATCCTGCCGCTCGTGGCCTATGCGATCTTCGGCACCTCGCGCCAATTGATCATCGGGCCGGACGCGGCAACCTGCGCCGTGGTCGCGGCAGCGGTGGCCCCGCTCGCGGCAGGCGACGCGGCCGTCTATGCCTCCCTCTCGGCGACGCTCGCCCTGCTCACGGGCCTCATCTGCATCGGGGCGAGCTTTCTGCGTCTCGGCGTGCTGGCGGACTTCCTGTCGCGGCCGATCCTGGTCGGTTTTCTCAACGGCGTGGCGCTGTCGATCATTCTGGGGCAGGCCGACAAGATCTTCGGCTTTCCGGTCCACGAGTCCGGCATCCTGCCCCGCCTGTTCGAGATCATCGGCAAGCTCGGCGAGACCCACTGGGTAACGCTCGCCGTTGCCGCCGGAACGTTTCTCGTGATGGCGATCGTGCCCCGCCTAGTGCCGTGGCTGCCGTCGGCCCTCGTCGGCATGGCGCTCGCGGGCGCTGCCGTGCCGCTCCTAGGATTGGCGGCCGCCGGCGTGAAGACGATCGGCGCGGTGCCGGGCGGCCTGCCCGCGTTCAAGCTGCCGTACGCCGATCCGGCGCTCCTCTCCTCGCTCTTGGCCGAGGCGGCGGGCCTCGCTCTCGTGACCTTCTCGAGCATGATGCTGACGGCGCGCAGCTTCGCCGCGAAGAACGGCTACGACGTCGACCCCGATCAGGACTTCGCGGCGCTCGGCGCGGCCAATGTAGCGTCCGCGTTGTCCCAGGGCTTTGCCGTCAGCGGAGCGAGCTCGCGGACCGCGGTGAGCGATGCGGCGGGAGGACGGACGCACGCCGTCGGGCTCGTCGCCGCCGCCGCGGTGGCGCTCGTGCTGCTGTTCTTCACGGCCCCCCTGCAATACGTGCCGCTGGCCGCTCTCGGCGCCGTTCTCGTCGTGGCGGGCCTCGCGCTGATCGATATCGCGAGCCTCCGCCTCATCTATCGTATCGATCCCACCGAAGCGCTGCTCTCGGTGCTTGCCACGCTCGGCGTCGTCGCTGTGGGGCCGGTCAATGCCATCCTGGTCGCGGTCGTCTTGGCTCTGTTGCGCTTCATCAAGCTGATGTCGCGGCCGCCTATCGAGATCCTCGGCAAGGTGGAGGGCTTTCCCGGCCTGCACTCGCTCGAGCGCCATGAGCGCGGGGAGAGCATTCCCGGCCTGCTCCTGTTTCGCTTCAATGCGCCGATCACGTTCTTCAATGCCCCCTACTTCAAGCGCGAGCTCATGCGGGCTGTCGACGAAGCGGGCCCGGGCCTGCGCCACGTCGTCATCGACCTGCTTCCCGTGGCGACCATCGACGCGACGGGGCTCCTGACGGTCAATGATTTGACGACGGCGCTCGAGGCGCGCGGCATTGGCTTGAACGCTGCGGGCCGCGCGACCGAATGGCACCACTGGGCCGACAAGAGAGGGTTCGATAGTCGGCGCATACGCTTTTTTCCGACATTGCGCCAAGCGGTCCGTGAGCTTTCTCGCGAGTAATTTATATGAAGAATCAAGACGATAGTGCGCGCGGCGCGAGCCCGCCATCCTCATCGAGAGATGTGCTCGATCCTCTCGAGCGCTCGTCCGAGATCTTGTTCGGCTTGATCATGGCGCTCACCTTCACGTGCACGGTCAGCGTCGTGTCGAGCACGCGCAACGATGTCGCGACGATGCTCGCCGCCGCGCTCGCCTGCAACGTCGCCTGGGGCCTCGTCGACAGCGCAATGCATGTCCTCGGCGAGCTCGTGACGCGAGGGCGCAGGCGGAGCCTTACCGAGGCGATACGCGATGCATCGCCCGCCGACGCGAGGCGGATGGTCCTGGAGAACCTGCCCGACGGAGCCGAGCGTCTGCTCACGCCGGAGGACCTCGACCGTGTGGCGAAGGGGATCCGCGCCTTGCCGCTCTCCCCGCACAGCATGGTGCCGACGCGCGACGACCTTCGCGGGGCGGCGGCCATATTCCTTCTCGTTTTCCTGTCGACGTTTCCCGTCGCCTTGCCCTTCCTGCTGATCGGCGACGTGGGGCTCGCGCTTCGCATCTCCAATGCGATTGCGGTCATTCTCCTGTTCCTGGTCGGGACGGGACTTGGCCGCTACATGGGCTGGCATCGTCCATGGGCAATCGGCTTGGCGGTTGCCTGCTTCGGCGCGATCCTGGTCGCGGTGACGATTGCGCTCGGAGGATGAGGCCGCGCAACTGATATCAGAGCTGCATCTCCCGCACGTCGGGCGATACGACAAGCTCCGCCTCGGTCGCCTCGATGACTTGAGCGGTTGTGACGCCAGGGGCCGTTTCTGCGAGCGTGGCGCGACCGCCGGCAAAGGTTATCACCGCGAGCTCGGTGACGACCAAGTCGATCGGGCGCGCCGAGGTGAGCGGCAGCGTGCATTTCTTCACGATCTTGGATTTGCCCTTTGCGCTGTGCTGCATCGCGATCACGACGCGTTTGGCGCCGGTCACGAGGTCCATCGCCCCGCCCATGCCTGGGACCATCTTTCCGGGGATCGTCCAGTTGGCCAAAAGACCCGTTTGATCGACCTGCAGGCCGCCGAGCACCGTCATGTCGACGTGGCCGCCCCGGATCAGTCCGAAGGACATGGCGCTGTCGAACGTCGAGGCACCCGGCAGCGCCGTGACCGGCCGTCCACCGGCGTCCGTCAGTGTCGGGTGCGCCATGCCCTCCTCGGGAATGGGGCCTGTCCCGATCAGTCCGTTCTCCGACTGGAAGAATACGTGGACGTCCCCCGGCACGTAGTTGGCAACCAGCGTCGGGATGCCTATCCCGAGATTGACCAGCATGCCGGACCGCAACTCGCGGGCAATGCGCTTGGCAATAATCGTTTGAGCGTCCATGGCGGTCACACATTCGTGACGATGTAGTCGACCAGCGGCGCCGGCGTGACGACGTGGTCGGGGGCGATCACTCCGACGGGGACGATGTTCTCGGCGACGGCGATTACGGTCGCACCCGCCATAGCCAAGAGCGGATTGAAGTTTCGCGCCGTCAGCGCGTAGGCGAGATTGCCGAGATAGTCGGCGAGAAAGGCGTGGACGAGCGCAAACTCGGCGCGAAGCGGCTTCTCAAGAAGGTATTCCGTCCCGTCGACGTCGATCTTGCGCTTGCCTTCCTCGACTACGGTGCCGACGCCGGTTGGCGTCAGGACCCCGCCAAGGCCGTAGCCGCCGGCCCTGATCCGCTCGACGAGCGTGCCCTGCGGGACCAGCTCGACCTCCATCTCGCCCGTAATCATTTGCTTCTGGGTCTCGGCGTTGAGCCCGATGTGGCTCACGATCGCCGTGCGCACCAGCTTGGCGCTGACAAGCTTGCCGATGCCGGTGCCGGGCTTGGCGGTGTCATTGGCGATCACGGTGAGATTGCGCTTCCCTTGGCGGACGATCTCGTCGACGAGGCGCTCGGGCGTGCCGACCCCCATGAAGCCGCCGATCATCAGGCGAGCCCCATCGGGGATCATGGCGACGGCCTGGTTCAGGGGAATGGTCTTCATCGCCGGCCCTTCGGAAAGAGAAGCCGCCCCGCGCGGCGCGAGAGGGCAATCGTCCAGTGCCGCAATCGCCGAAACGTAGCATTGATTGCGGACAAAGATTAGGGACAAATCACCGTGCGGAGGACGGGTCTGCCTCCAGAGAAAGCGTCACGTGAACGACGTTGCCTTCGAGCCGGTGCGTCATCGGCAATCCGCTGCGACGGAATACGGCAAGCATCGCCGGGTTTTGAGCGAGCACGTCCGCTTCGAATTGCCCGACGCCTTGCTGGCGCGCTATCCGGAATAGGTGTTTCAAGAGGAGGCTCGCAATGCCTCGGCCGCGGTAATCGTCTGCGGTGATAAAGGCTAATTCCGCGTTGCGAGACACCCGGCCCGCGCTCTCGGAGAAATACCGTCCGCCACCGATCACCTTCTCTCCGTCTCCGGCTTTCGTCGTAACCACAAGGGCGACCACGTGGTCAAAATCGACATCGGTGACCTGCCTCAGCTCCGCGTCCGTGAGGCTCTTCTTATAGGTGAAGAAGCGCGTGAAGACCGATTCCCGAGCCAGGCTCTTGAATGCCGCGAGGATCCCGGCGCCGTCATCGGGGCGGATCGCCCGGATGGTGACAGGGGTCCCGTCACTCAGCGTTTCCGCGGCAATATAGTTTCGCGCTTCGACCACTGTTCAGCCTCGCCGTTCCGAGCTGAAACTGGGCTGCGGCGCCGCGACCGCTCTTCGCCGATCACCCGCCCGGTCGGGAGATTGAGTCCCAACAATATTTGCCGGACGAGTTACACTGATTTTGTGGTGTCGATCGACCGGAACCGAGGGCATATCAATGGCACGCGTGGCAGGTAGAAACGATCGGAGGGGGAAGGTGGCACTGATTGAAACAAAAGTCGACGGCGCGATTGGGACAATCACTCTAGACAACCCCGAAAAGCGCAACGCTCTCTCAAAGTCTCTGATCGACGCCGTGGTCGAGGCGTTGACCGAGTTCTCGCGTGCCGAGATTCGCGGCGTCGTGTTGCGGGCAGGGCCCGGCGCGAAGGTCTGGTCCGCGGGTCACGATGTCGGCGAGCTTCCCCATATCGGCCGCGATCCCCTGGGTTGGGACGACCCTTTGCGCTATCTCGTGCGCGCCATCGAGGAGCTCCCCGCCCCGGTCATTGCGATGGTCGAGGGCGGCGTCTGGGGAGGGGCGTGCGAGGTGGTCTTTGCCTGCGATCTCATCGTCGCCGCACCTACGGCTACCTTTGCGGTGACGCCTGCGAGGCTCGGCGTTCCCTACAACGTGTCGGGCATGCTGACGTTCCTCAATGCGTGCTCGCTGCGCATCGTGAAGGAAATGGTGTTTACGGCAAAGCCGATCTCGGCAGAACGGGCCGAGCGCCTCGGCATCGTCAATCACATGGTGCCGGCGGAGAAGCTCGAGGCATTCACGTACGCGCTCGCCCGTGAAATCGCAGAAAACGCTCCGCTCTCGATCTCGGTCATGAAAGAGCAGCTGCGCATGCTTGCGGGCGCCCATCCCATAAGCCCGCGGCGCTTCGAGCGCGTCCAAGGACTGAGGCGCATCGTCTATGATAGCGATGACTATGAGGAGGGCATTCGGGCATTTAAGGAAAAGCGCAGGCCGAGGTTTGCGGGGCGCTGAACAGGAGTAACGTTGGAGCGGTCTTTGGCGGCAGGCCGGCAAGAAAGAAGGAAGACCCACATGGGAGACAAGAAGCGTCGCAAGAAGCAGAAGCAAGAGAACGACAAAAAGCACAATCGAGAGGAGGAGTCGCTGGAGGCTCGCGGGGAAATGCCTGCGCAGAACGACAACGGGACGCTCAAGCGCAAGGATTATGAAGCCGAGCTGCGCAAGCTGCACGTGGAACTGGTCAAGCTCCAGGAGTGGGTCCGCCACGAGGGTCAGAAGATCTGCATCGTCTTCGAAGGGCGCGATGGCGCCGGCAAGGGAGGAACCATCAAGGCTATGACGGCCCGCGTCAGCCCCCGCATCTTCCGAGTGATTGCCCTTCCGGCCCCGACCGAGCGCGAGAAATCGCAGATGTATATGCAGAGGTACATCCCCCACTTACCCGCCGGTGGAGAGATCGTGATCTTCGACCGCAGCTGGTACAATCGCGCCGGCGTCGAGCGGGTCATGGGCTTCTGCAGCGAAGACCAGGCGAAACGCTTTCTCGACATGGCTCCCTATGTCGAAAGGGCCATCGTCGAGACAGGTGTGACCCTGCTCAAGTATTGGCTCGAGGTGAGCCCGGAGGAGCAGACGAAACGGCTCGAAGCCCGCATCGACGACGGACGCAAGATCTGGAAGCTCTCGCCGATGGACTTGAAGTCGTACACCCGCTGGGACGACTATACGAAGGCGCGCGATGCCATGTTCCAGGCGACGGACACATCGTGGGCGCCCTGGTACGTTGCGCGCTCCGACGACAAGAGGCGCGCGCGGCTCAACATCATCGAGCATCTCCTGAGCAAGATTCCCTATAAGGATGTGCCGCGCGAGAAGGTGAAGCTGCCCAAGCGGGACGTGAAGGCGACCCGCGAGGACGTCGAGCAGGCATTCAAGTGGATTCCGGAAGTCCACTGAAACGGGTGCAGCCAACACCGCACGTCAGTCGATGATGTGATAGCCGCCGTCGATATAGAGCGTCTCGCCGGTGATCAGCTTGGCTCCGTTCATGGCGAGGAAGGCGACGGCAACTCCGACGTCGTCGATCGAGACGAGGCTGCGGGTCGGCGCCTTCGATTGCGCCTTCTGCAGCAGCTTGTCGAAGTCGCTGATGCCCGAGGCGGCGCGGGTCTTGAGCGGCCCGGGCGAAATCGCGTGCACGCGGATGCCCTTTGGCCCGAGCTCGGCGGCCATATAGCGGGTCGCCGACTCGAGCGCCGCCTTGACCGGGCCCATGATGTTGTAGTTCTCGACCACCATCTGCGAGCCGTAGTAGGTCATGGTGAAGAGCGTCCCGCCGTCCTTCATGAGCGGCTCGGCGAGCTTCGCCATGCGGATGAAGGACCAGCACGAGAGCTCCATTGCCGTCAGAAACCCGTCCTTGGAGCAATCGACGACGCGCCCTTGCAGATCGTCCTTGGGCGCGAAGGCGATCGAATGCAAGACGATATCGAGCTTGCCCCACTTCTTCTTGATAGTGTCGAATACGGCCTCCAGCTCCCCCGGTTTCTTTAGGTCGAGGGGCATGTAGATCGACGCCTCGGCTTCCTTGGCCAGCGGGTCGACATAGCGCTTCGTCTTTTCGTTGAGGTAGGTGATTGCGAGATCGGCGCCGAACGCGCTAAAGGCCTTGGCGCAGCCCCACGCTATCGATTGATCGTTGGCAATACCGGTCACCAGCGCCTTCTTTCCCTTGAGAAAGGCCAACGACGAGACATCGATCATGCGCGCTTCTCCTTGGTCTGGGCCGAGGCATGCTCGCGCAGGACACCGAGCGTGTGTCTCGCGATCATCAGCTCCTCGTCGGTCGGAATGACGTAACAGGCAACCCGCGAGCGCTTGCGCGAGATCAGGAGCTCGTTCTTTGCATTCGCCTGAACGGCGAGGTCGAGACCGAGCCACGCGAGGCGCCGCACCACAGCTTCGCGGATGGCCGGCGCGTTCTCGCCAATCCCCGCCGTGAAGACGAAGCCGTCGATGCCGCCCATGGCGGCGGCGAGCATTCCCGCAAAGAGCGCAATCCGGTAGGTGAAGTAATCGAGCGCCAGCTTGGCGCGCGGATCGGCGCTCGCGAGCAGGTCCCGTACGTCGTTGCTGATGCCCGAAATGCCCTTGAGGCCGCAATCGTTGTAGAGAAAGTGCTCGATCGCCTTCGCGCTCATCGCCTTCTCGGTCATGAGGTAGAGCACGATGCCGGCATCGAGCTGTCCCGGCCGCGTGCCCATGGGCAGCCCGTCGAGGGCCGTGAAGCCCATCGTGCTTTCGAGGCTTTTGCCCCCCGAGATGGCGCACATGGAGGCGCCGCTGCCGAGATGAGCGACGACGACCCGGCCCTTGGCGATCTCGGGCGCGACCTCGCCAAGCCGTCCCGCAATGTACTCGTAGGAGAGGCCGTGGAACCCGTAGCGGCGCACGCCCTCGACGTAGAGCTCGTCGGGGATCGCAAAGCGATCGGCAACCTCCGGATGGCTTCTGTGGAAGGCCGTATCGAAGCAGGCGACCTGCAAGAGGTGGGGTTGGCGCTCGAGAACCGCGCGGATCGGCGCCAGGTTATTCGGCTGGTGGAGGGGGGCGAGCGGGACGAAGCGCTCGAGCCGCTCGAGCACTCTCCCGCTGACGACGGTCGGCTCGCTATATTCGGGGCCGCCGTGGACGACGCGATGACCGATTGCCGTCGGCAGCTTGCCGCCGATCTGCCCGCGCAAGAAGGCGATGACCCTGTCGAGCGCCGCCGGCACGTCGCTCACCTCCGCCGCCGGCCACGTTTCATCGACGAGCGTTTGCCCACTAACGTCCTTGGCCACCAAATGCGGCCGTGTACCGATGCCCTCTATCTGTCCTCGAAAGCGGCGCTCGAGCTGATCATCGACCCCGACCGCGAACAGCTGAAACTTGATGCTCGAGCTGCCGGCGTTGACCACGAGGATGGTTTCGGTCATGGCTCAGGCCCGAATCGGCTCCTTCGCCCTTCGGCTGTGGGCGAGAAGCATGGCGACGGCGCAGGACGCCATGCGCGTTCGCACATTGTCGGCGCGCGACGTCAATATGACCGGCACCCGCGCTCCGAGCACGATGCCGGCTGCATCGGCATTGGAGAGAAACGACAGGTTCTTGGCGAGCATGTTGCCGGCCTCGAGGTCGGGCACGACCAGAATCTCTGCCTGACCTGCAACGGGTGACTTGATACCCTTGATGCGCGCCGCCTCCGGACTGATGGCGTTGTCGAAGGCGAGCGGACCGTCGAGCACCCCGCCGGTGATTTGACCGCGATCCGCCATCTTGCAGAGAGCTGCCGCGTCGATGGTCGAGGGAATGTTCGGGGTCACCGTCTCGACGGCGGACAGAATGGCGACCTTCGGCGTGCCGAGCCCGAGCCCCGCATAGAGGTCGATGGCGTTCTGGATGATGTCGCGCTTGGCCATGAGATCGGGCGCGATGTTGACGGCCGCATCGGTGATGAACAAGGTCTCGGGATGGGTCGGAACGTCCATGACGAAGACGTGGCTGATGCGCCGGCCTGTCCGGAGCCCCGTCTCCCGCTTCGTCACCGCGCCCAAGAGCTCATCGGAATGGAGGCTCCCTTTCATCAGGAGCTCGGCCTTGCCCGTGCGAACGAGCTCGACCGCCTTGTCGGCGGCCGCCTGGCTGTGAGGGACGTCGATAAGCTCGATCCCTGCGATATCGAGGCTCAGCGACTTTGCGAGGCTGCGAATCTTCTCCTTCGGCCCGACCAGAATTGGAGCGATCATTCCTGCGTCAGCGGCTTCAAGCGCGCCGCGGAGCGAAGTCTCGTCGCAGGGATGCGCGACGGCCGTGGCGAGCGCGGCCAAGCCTTTTGTCGCCGCGATGAGCCGTTCGTACTTCTCATGTTGGCGCAGCTGGGCAACCACGGCCTTCTTGGTCATGACGCTATTCCCAATCTCTAGGCCTGCGCGCCGCGCCGCCTGCCTTCTTCACCACTTGAGGAAGAGCCCGACGTCTCCAGGCATGCCGCCGGGGAAGCTGATGATCTCGGCGTGAAACTTGTACCCGAGAGGGCGCAGCTCCTTGAGGTAGAACTCGTAGGCTTGCTTGGCGAAACCATCGAGCGTGCTCGGCCACTCGGGATCCCCGATGTTGATCCGCCTGCCGCCATCGCTGCAAAACTTGCAGGGAAACGTCACCACCTGGAGCTGGTGCTGGCCCTGCTTGGCGGCGACGCGGACGGCGTTGTTGATGCGATCGATGGCTTGAGGATGTATCTCGCGCGACATGAACGCCTCGCGCAGCTCGAGCTCCTGGCGCTCTTTCCTTTCCTTGAGCCGACGCTCCTCATCCATCTTCTCCATCTCGGCATCGGAGGAGATTTGATTGAGATCGTCGGGGCGTAGGAGACCAGCCATTCTCGTCGCTCGTTCGTTTGTGTTTGCCTTTATGAATGCTTGGAGCCTCTAGCGGTGTGGGCTCGCACGGAGCGAACGGTGTCCAAGGGTGAGGCCTCTTCCTCCGCAAGCCTTGAAGCCTCGCGTTGACCGCTGCGTTCGAGGAGACCTTCGACCTCGGCAAGACGCGCCTTTGCCATGGGGCTCTGCAGCCCGACCACGCCGATCATCTGCCGCAGACTGCCGGTCATGCGCGAGGCAAGCTCACGGTCCTTGGCGAGCATCCCCGGAATTGCCTCGACCGCTCGGCGCTCGTCGAGAAGGAGCATGAAGAACTGCTCGCGCAGGAGCTTCTTGAACTCGGCAAGCGTGAGCCCTCGCCCGGCTTCCTCCCGCATGCGCCGAAGGAGATTGAAGCTTCGCTCGTCGACGGCACCTTCCGGCATGCGGATATAGAGGAGGGCCCGAATTGCCGCCTCGCGAGGGCCGCCGTCGGCAATGCCCTTTTTCAGCTCGTCAATTCGCTTCGCAAGCCGGGCGAGATAGGCCGGGTCCTTGCCGGGTCCGCGGCGCGGACCGGCGTCCGATGCCTTGAGGCCGACGAGGGCCTGCAGAAGGGGTGAACCGTAGATCGCATGGAACGCCGCCTCCGACGTATGGTCGCGCACGTCGCGATAGGCGTCGAGCGATGTCTCGATCCAGTCCGAGACCCACTCCTGGGTCGTCCAGAAAACGTTGTCCTTCGGGACCGGCTGGCGGTCGTTGCGGATCGCTTCCGCCGTGGACGACAGCAGGCGCATCGCCGGATTCGTTGGCGAGAACATCTCGTACTGCAGGCGCAACGGGTGGAACCGGCGCAAGAACTCCGCGAAGCCTTCATTGGCCCAGAGGTGGAGCCAGGGCTGGAAGAACGTGCGATAGAGCCCGAGATTGATCTCGGACACCCTCGCGACCGCGGCGAATTTCAGGTCATCCTCCTCGTCGTTGCACCCGAGCGCGCGAATGTCGTCGAGCGTTCTCGCTTCGAAGCGGACGAGATAGTCGCCGACGATCAGGTCGGCGGTCGGATCGTCCGGCCTTTTCGGCGTCATCACCGCCTCGTAGAGGCCCGGCGGGAGCACGTCGATGAGATCGATGTTGCTGGCGAACTGGTCGTGCTCTTTCTTCGCCACGGACCCCGACACGAAGATCCCGAGGTGGCCGATCGACTCGTGGACGGCGTAGACGATGGTCTGCCCATGCGCCCGGATATCGTCGACGCTGTCGTAGAGATCGAGGATCCAGTCCAGCGCCTGGGGCGGCGGCGTGATGTTGTCGGCTTTCGAGCAGAAGACGATGATCGGCGAGGTGATGTTGCGCAGATCGATGCGGGAGCCGTCGGATGTGACCATCTCCCCCGCCGCGAGCTTGTTTCCAATGAACAGCTGATCGGCAATGAACTGCATCTCCTCGGCATTGAGCACCACGTGGCCGCCCCACCACTGCTCGAACTCCAGGTAGCGAGGCGCCTCGCTGTCGATCTTCGCATAGAGATTGTACTGCTTGGTCCAGAGCGTGTTGGCAGGGTTCATGCTCTCGAAGTTCGTGACGAGCCAGGCGCCGTCGAACTTGCCGTTGCCAAGGTCGCCCGTGAGCGCGGTGAGCCAGCTGCCGCCGAGCAGGCCTCCGGAATAGCGCATGGGGTTCTCGCCGTGGACGCCTGCCCAATAGGCGAGCGGCGAGCCGGCCACGATGATCGGGCCGAAAAGCTCGGGCCTCATTGCCGCGAGCAGCATGACCGCCCAGCCGGCCTGGCAGTTGCCGACGACCGCGGGCTTGCCATCCGCGTCCGGGTGAAGGGCGTTCACGCACTCGAGAAACGCCGCCTCGGCGCGTGCGATGTCCTCGATCGTCTGCCCGGGGACCGGCTCGGGCAGGAAGCCGATGAAGTAGCAGGGATGACCGGCCTTGAAGGCCACGCCGATCTCGCTTTGAGGCTTGAATCCGCCGATGCCGGGGCCATGGCCGGCGCGTGGGTCGACGATGACGAAGGGCCGCTTGCGCTCGTCCACCTCGACGCCGTCGGGCGGCGTGATGCGCACAAGAGCGTAGTTCACCGGCCGCTTGAGCTTGCGCCCGTCCATGATGAGCTCGCAGCCGAACTTCAGCACATGCGGCGCGGTCTTCGCGGCATGCTCCTCGTAGCGCTGGCCGCGCTGCTGGAGGACATCGAGGAAAAGAACCGTGCGCTGGCACGCATCGACCCAATAGGACCAGGCATCCTCAATCGGATTAAGACCGGAAGGTGCGGCGCTCGGCTTAGCACTGCTTGGGGAGTAGGGCATTGCCATGAGGCGGTTCACTCTCAGACGGGATCCCAACCTCGCATAGACATGCTTGACGATACTTCGGCATTGACCACGGTCAAGCGTCGAGAGAAGAGAAACAGAATTCCAAAACACTGTATTGTTTCTTGCCGCGCAAAGATAGAGTGTGAGACACTCGTGCGACCGGTTGATTGGTGTCAATTTGACTGACCCCTCGGCTGGTATCGCTCGCGACGTCGCCAAGGGGCAGCGGGAGAAGACCCCGCGACAGCGTTTCCTTGCCATCGGAGGAGGGCCCGCACGTGCAAGAAGGCGGCGTACAGGCAAGGTCGAGCAGCGCAAGGCTGCGCGATTACATCCGTCAATTGAGCGAGAGCAGGTTCTGGATCAGCAAGTGGGTCGCCGCCGCGGCCGTTCTTGTACTGGTCCTCATCTTCGGAATCGCCCTCCTTCTCACGAGCAACGTGGACTTCGACACGTTCCTCAACTACTTCGCTCTGGGCCTCTTAATTTTCGTCTTCGTCACGCTCTTCTATCTGATCATCGCCATCCACGACGTGCCCTACGAAATCGCCAAGCACCGCGACCATCCGCACCAGGATGCCATCCACGCGGCGGGCTGGGTGAGCCTCTTCACGCTTCACGCGCTATGGCCGTTCCTTTGGATCTGGGCGATGCTCTACCGTCCCCAGCGCGGCTGGGGCTTCAAGGACGCGCCTGCGACGAGTTCAGCGGCTGCGAGTAGGTCCGGCGATCTCGACGAGCTGTACCGACGGCTGGCTGCGCTGGAGAAGCGACTGGAGAAGGAGGCCCGCTGATGGAACTCCTGCTCATGCTCACATACGCGGCGATCTGCGTCGCGATTTTCAAGATCTTCAACATTCCCGTCAACAAATGGACCCTGCCGACGGCTGTCCTTGGGGGTATCTTCATCATAGGTTTCATTCTGCTGGTGATGAACTACAACCACCCCTTCACCAATAACGCTCGCATTTATTTTGCAACCACGCCGATCTTTCCCGACGTCAGGGGCCGGGTGATCGAGGTCCCGGTGAAGTCCAACGTGCCGCTAGAGAAAGGCGACGTCCTTTTCCGCATCGACCCGACCCCCTACCAATTCGAGGTCGAGAAGCGCCGCGCCGCGCTCGCAGAGGCCGAGCAAAGCGTGGAGCAACTCAAGGCGGCTCTCGATACCGCGCAGGCCTCGGCGGAAGAATCGCAGGCGCAGCTGGATCGCACCAAGCAGGAGTTCGAGCGCTACAACCTGGGCAATGAGAACGCGCGGCGGGCCGGAAATGCGCCGCCCTTCTCCGAAGCTCAGGTGGAGAACCGCCGCCAGACGTACCTCGCAGCCGAAGGCGCGTTGAAGGCTGCATCTAGCAAGGTCGAGGAGGCGCGCCTCGCCTACTCGTCACAGATCGGCGGCGTGCACACGTCGGTCGCACGCCTGCGCGCCGAACTCCAGGACGCTGAATTCAACCTCGACACGACAACAGTCCGCGCGCCGGGTCCTGGCTTTGTCACTCAAGTTGCTCTGCGGCCGGGCATGTATGCCCTTTCCGTGCCGTTTCGGCCGGTTATGGTTTTCGTCCACCACGACGATCGCGTGTTGGCGGCAGGATTCCTGCAGAACGCCTTGCAGAGGGTCCGGGAAGGCGACGAGGCCGAGGTGGCTTTCGACGCCCTGCCGGGGCAGATTTTTAAGGGCAAGGTGAAGAGCGTTCTCGATGCGGTCGCCCCCGGACAATTGCAGCCGACCGGGGCTCTGCAGGACATGGGAGAGCGCTTGCCGGGGGGCCGCGCAGTTGCCGTCATCGACGTCGAGGACGACGTGTCCGCCTTCAACCTCCCGGGTGGATCGGCGGCCCAGGTCGCCCTCTACACGCCTTACGCGCACCACTTCGCCATCATCCGGCGCATTCTCCTCCGCATGCGGAGCTGGCAGAACTTCATCTTTCTTGAAGGCCACTAGGCCGCGCTCATTAACACCGTATACTCAGCTGTGAGCGTAGCTTAGGGAGGAACTCACTCGGCAGGTACACGAGCGCGGCTGGTGGAACGCGAGAAGGATCGCGCTGCTTCAGGTAGGGCCGTGTTTTCGCAATGGGCCAACTCGTCAACGATCGACGCATAGTGATAGTGCATTGCAGTTTTGACGGAATAAATGAAAAGAATATGGGGCTCCAACGCACGGGCGCGAACGATGCGCCAGAGCTGTGCGCGATATCTAGCCAGTAAATCTTCGTCATCGACATTCCGCAGGAGGCGCGTGGTGAGGGCGAGGAATTTGATGTAGTTGCCTACAAACCTTTTTGCCCACGCCCAGTGGTGGCTCTCCCAATACGAAAGATGATGAACCGCAAATCGAAACCGAGCCGCCGTGAACAGCGCATCGAGCCGCCGGAAGTAATCGTCGGGCGAATAAACTTGCAGCATGAGGTCTACAAACCCTCGCCGAAGCTCTTCGCGGCTCATGCCGAGCGGCACGACGTTCGTCCCGAATAGGGCGCTATCGACGCTGTCGTTGAGCCGACCCTCGCTTTTCAGGCGGTCGTAGAGCGGCGTCGTGGGAATAGCGTGTAACAGCCCGACGAGAGCATTGGCGATACGGGCGTCGACGAGGAATCCCGGAACCGCACCGAAGACGGATGCATTGTCATGATCGAAGCCAACGATCATGCCACACCAAACGTCGAGCCCTTTGCCCTGAATGCGATGAACACGCTCAAGAAGCGTTCCCGCCTTGGGGCGGACGTTCTGAAGCTTCTTGGTCTCCCGAAGAGAGTCTTCGTTTGGGCTTTCGATGCCGATGAAAACGCTTTGAAAGCCCGCACGTCCCATGAGCTCCATCAACTCGTCGTCCTCGGCCAGATCAAGCGACGCCTCAGTGAAGAGCGTCAGGGGATAGCCCCGTTCCTCTTGCCAGCGGACGATGTCTTTCAAGATCGGTTTGATCGCCCTTTTGTTGCCGATCAGATTGTCGTCGACGACAAATAGGACCTTCAGCCCAGCGCGATCATAGGCGTCGAACTCAGCTAACACTTGCTCGCTGCTCTTGAGCCGGGGCTTGCGACCAAATGTGACAATGATGTCGCAAAACTCACAAGTGTACGGGCAGCCGCGCGAAATCTGTAAGCTGCCGAACATGTAGTGTTGCGTCTTGAGGAGGTCGATACGTGGCAATGGAAGTTGGGTGAGATCGGTCTTTTCGTCCTGGACGTAGCGCCTCGCGTGACGCCCTTCCTCCCATTCGAGGAGGAACCGGGGCCAGGTTAGATCCGCCTCGCCGATGAAAATAACGTCGACAAGCCCTTCGAGCTCCTCCGGCTCAACGGTTGCCATCGGTCCGCCGACAACGGTGAAAACCCCTCTCCCGCGCAGGGCCTCGATGATTTCAAGCATCCTTCGCCCTTGGACGCTCATACCCGTGAGACAGACCATGTCGGCCTGTCCCAGTCGCTCGAAATCGATGTCGTCAACGTTTTCGTCGATGACGGTCACGTTGTGATGGTCGGGAACAAGAGCGGCCAGCAGAGCGAGGCAGGCCACCGGCAGATTTGCGCGCTTGCCCAGCAGGCCCATGCACTTCTCCATACCCCAGAAGGATACGTCGAAGCGGGGATTGATGATGATGATATCGGCCATCGGCTGTCCCCTTCTGGCCGCCAATGACGGCCGCCTGTCGACCCTGGGCCTCGCAGCGACAACCCCCAAACCGGTTGACGGTTCCAACATAGGCTCAATTTTGGGATTGGCCGGCGACTCTGGACCAAGGATGACCTGGAAAGCGCCATCCGAGCCGTGAGTTACCTATGGAGGCGACGGCCTAGACCGAGCGCAGTGGCAGTCGATCGGCTGACGTGCCCGTCCCCAAGACGGGGCTGGCCAATCAAGGCGCAACCAGCGGATGGCGAAGCACCGGCTTGTACCCCGGCTGATTGAAAGTCGGAAATTAGTAAAGCCGCACGACGTATTGAGAGCACAACGAAAAATCGTCACAGTTTCTTGCGACCTCGGATGCCAAGGGAATCATGGACGCGGCGGGTACGGAAGCTGGCCGATACTGATACTGAAGGGAGATAGGTCCATGGACGCAGCAACGCTCTACATGATCGTCATGTTTCAGGGGAAGGAGCGGGAGGCTTCAAAGCACTTCCCGAGCGTCACGGCTTGCGAGGACTTCGTCACGCAATGGCGCCGTCACACGACCGACATGCAGGTTGTGCGCTACGAATGCAAGGCGCTGAAGCGGTTCGTCGCCACCGACAAGTGATGGACGCCGCGACGCCTTCTCGAGATGAGGAGTAGGCCGGCGCCCCTGAGAGAGCGCTGCTGAAGCGCGCACGGCCCGGCGGCACCATCGGCCAAGCTCGGCAGGCGGCGATGGGTTCTATCAGTAATTGGAGAAGCTATCTCGCCGCGACGAACGATAGGCCCTCGCGCGGTAGCGGTAATGCCGATGGCGGTAGCATCGCCTGACGCCGACGCCGCAGGCGATTTCGGGGCCGGCTGCGTAGCCGACGACACCGCCCACAACCAAGCCGACCGGACCGGCGACGACTGCGCCGACAACGCCACCTACCGCGGCAGTCCTGAGCCGGGTGCGGTCATGCGCTTGTGCAGCGACCGACGTCAGCGCGATGGCAACGGCGACCGTGACCAGAGCAGCTATTGACCTCATGGCGCGACTTTCCCGTTCGCGTTTGTTGAGCTTGCGCTCGCCATCACAGCGAAGTCCAACGCTCAATCCAGGGGCAAGCGCAAAGCAAGATCGTGTGTGGCCTCGGGGACTCGCATGTGCTCCCGCCAAGGAAAAGCGCCGGGCACCTCGGAGCCCGGGTTGGTCGCTCGAGCCTGCGAGATTGGGGCATCAACCCGCTGGCAGACCCTCGCGGAATATCGCTGCGCGCAGCTTGTGCGGATCGCGCTCTCCCTTGTCGGCGGCATCGAAGAGCCGCCGCGCCATTATTCCGACTGGCAGCTCGATGCCTTTCAAGGCGGCTTCATTTGAAGCGGCGTCCAACACGCTCGCGAAGACGTTCAGCTCTTCCCTCGAATAATCGGTGAGCTTCATGGGGGAACGCTCCATCATTGCGAAGGCATGGTTCGCGGCGATGGTTCGACCCTCACGCTTGGCGCCTTCGCCCCTTCGTCAGACAGGAACCGTGGCAAAGGGTGCAGCGAAATGGCCACGACGAAGATAATGAGACCGGCGATCACTGCGAGAGAGAGCGCAATCGAGGCCTCGCGAACATTGTGGCGCCAATCGGATCGTTCGTAGTCGTGATCATGGGTGGCCATGGCGAACCTCCCTGGTAGGTTTTGGGAGGAAAACGCCGGGGCAGTGGTGAGGGTTCCCGTTCCTTGCGACCTCAAGTTCGGGCCAAGCGGACGATCACAAGCCCTGCATGCACCCAGAATGCTGGGGGATAGGCTTCACCATACCTATCCACAGTCCTCTATCGCGTCTCACGAAGGTGCTATTTGGTCGGATGAACTTTCGTTTCCTCGACTTCATCAAGGGGAGGTCGAACGATGACCGACATCATGATCAAGTGCCCGACGACCGGTCGGGATGTGCCGGTGGGGATCGACACTGACCAGGTTAGCTTCGATCGCTTGCCGAACACCCCCGCGTCGATGACGTGCCCGGCATGCGGAAAGGAGCATATCTGGTCGAAGAGCGAGGCATGGCTCAACACGACACAGCGGCGGAACCCCCTGCCGGAGCCACGCTAGGTCCGAGCGGAAGGCAGTTCGGGGTTCGACTGCGGCGGCCTCCCCCTCTCCCCGTAAGAACGGAGAGAGCGAAGCTCTTACTTCCTCTCGAAGCGCTTGAACTTGATGCGGTGCGGCTCGATCGCCGCATCGCCCAGGCGGCGCTTCTTGTCCTCCTCGTAGGCCTCGAAGTTGCCCTCGAACCACTCGACGTGGCTGTCCCCTTCAAAGGCAAGGATGTGGGTTGCCAGCCGGTCGAGGAAGAAGCGGTCGTGGCTGATGACGACGGCGCAGCCCGGGAAGTCCTCGAGCGCCGCTTCGAGGGCGCCGAGCGTCTCGGTGTCGAGGTCGTTGGTCGGCTCGTCGAGGAGCAGGAGGTTGCCCCCCTCCTTCAGCATCTTGGCGAGGTGGACGCGGTTCCTCTCGCCGCCCGAGAGCAGCCCGACCTTCTTCTGCTGATCGGGGCCCTTGAAGTTGAACCAGCCGCAGTAGGCTCTGGAGTTCACCTCCTTCTTGTCGCCGAGCTTCATGATGTCGAGGCCGCCCGAGACCTCCTCCCACACGGTCTTCTTGTCGTCCAAGTGATCGCGGCTCTGGTCGACGTAGGAGAGCTTCACCGTGTCGCCGAGCCGGATCGAGCCCTTGTCCGGCTTCTCGGCCCCGGTCAGCATCTTGAACAGCGTCGTCTTGCCGGCGCCGTTCGGGCCGATGACGCCGACGATGCCGCCGGGCGGCAGCTGGAACGAGAGATTGTCGATCAGGAGCCGGTCGCCGAAGCCTTTCGAGAGGCCCTCGGCCTCGACGACGACGCCGCCGAGGCGCGGGGGCGGCGCGAGCTGGATGGTAGCCCGCCCCGTCTGCTCGCGCCCCGATTCCTCGACCAGGCGCTCGTAGGCGGTGATGCGCGCCTTGGACTTGGCCTGGCGCGCCTTGGGAGAGGCCCTGATCCATTCGAGCTCGCGCGCGATCGTCTTCTGCCGCCCCTCCTCCTGCGCCTTCTCGACCTCGGCGCGCTTGGCCTTCTGCTCGAGCCAGCTCGAATAGTTGCCCTTCCACGGCACGCCCTGGCCGCGGTCGAGCTCGAGCGTCCAGTCGGTCAGGTTGTCGAGGAAATAGCGGTCGTGGGTGACGAGGATGACGCAGCCCGCGTAGTCCTTGAGGTAGCGCTCGAGCCAGGCGACGCTCTCGGCGTCGAGGTGGTTGGTCGGCTCGTCGAGGAGCAGGATGTCGGGCTTGGAGAGGAGGAGCCGCGTCAGCGCGACGCGCCGCTTCTCGCCGCCCGAGAGCTTGGCCACGTCGGCATCGCCGGGCGGGCAGCGTAAGGCGTCGAGCGCCTGCTCGACTTGCGTGTCCAAGTCCCAGAGGTTTCCCGCGTCGATCTGGTCCTGGAGCGCCGTCATCTCGTCGGCGGTCTCCTCGGAATAGTTGGCCGCGATCTCGTTGTAGCGGTCGAGGATCGCCTTCTTGTCGGCGACGCCCTCCATGGCGTTGCCGAGCACGTCCTTTTGCGCGTCGAGCTCGGGCTCCTGGGGCAGGTAGCCGACCCTGATGCCGTCGGCCGCCCACGCCTCGCCGACGAAGTCGGACATCTCGCCGGCCATGATCCTCAGAAGTGTCGACTTGCCGGCGCCGTTCAAGCCCACGACGCCGATCTTGGCGCCGGGCAGGAACGAGAGCGAGATGTCCTTTAGAACCTGCTTCCCCCCGGGATAGGTCTTGGACAGCTTGTGCATGTGGTAGACGTACTGGTGGGCTGCGGCCATTCGGGCGCCTCGTTTCAAGGGATTCGGGAATTGAAGCGCGTTCTATCCGATCGGGCCGCCAAGCTCAATCGTCGCGATTGGCCGAATTACCGATAGTTAAGCCACGCTGGCATTGCCGAATCCTCGAGCCCGCTCCACCTCACGGCCTGAGCTCTCCCGAGGCCGTGCCATGTCCAACCGTGTCAACTCGACCAAGACCGACAAGACGCCCTGCGCCATCTCGGGCCGCGAATGGCCGCGCCGGCAGCTCGTCAACCTGGAGACGATCCGCCCCAGCCTCGCCGAGCGCATCCGCCGTGACCACCCGGACCTGGCGCAAGACGCGCTCATTGGCCGCCCCGAGCTCGCGCGCTACCGCTCGCTCTACGTCGAGGAGCTGCTCCAGCGACGAAAGCGGCGATCTTTCCGAGATCGAGCGCAAGGTCGCCGAGAGCCTCGCGACGCACGAGACGCTCGCCGAGAACGTCGAGGAGCGGAATACGAGGAGAAGCGCACGTTCGGCGAGCGGCTCTCCGACCACCTCGCGAGCTTCGGCGGCAGCTGGAGCTTCCTCATCATCTTCGGCGTATCTGCTCGCCGTCTGGATCGGCCTTCAACATGGCGAGGGCAGCGACGAGCGCCTTCGATCCCTATCCCTTCATCCTGCTCAATCTCATCCTCTCCTGCCATCGCCGCCATCCAGGCGCCGATCATCATGATGAGCCAGAAGCGCCAGGAGGCGAAGGACCGCCTGCGCTCGCTGAACGACTACCAGGTGAACCTCAAGGCCGAGCTCGAGATCCGCCACCTTCACGAGAAGATCGACCACCTGATCAACAAGCAGTGGCAGCGCCTCGCCGAGATCCAGCAGCTCCAATTGGAGATCATGCAGGACCGGCGGCGGTAGCGGAAGTCGCAACCGCCGCTTGCCGGCCACGCACCGCCCGGGCGGTCAAAGCCCGTCCGCTGATTCATGCGACTGAGCGTAGTGGCACCCTTTACCGCAATGCCTTGCTCAATGAGATGCTCTTGGACACGGGTGCGCTCCTTATCTTACTCACTCGGCAGGCACGACCTCGCCATGAGGAGGTACGGGCGCCATGGACCCGAAAACGCCGTCACGTCGGACGAGCGCGTGAAACAGCGCTGCCGCGACATGCAGCAGGATCAGCGCAAAGAACGCGAAAGCGAGATAATCGGGGCCTCGATCCTCGTCGCCTCGGGCACACGCCACGACCGACCGCGAGCTCGTCGCCTCCTGGGTCGACGGCCTCTAAGACGACCTTCCCGGCACTGTCGGTGGGGCTCGATTTTGCGCTTGACCGGATTGCCGTTGCGCGCTTGCCTGCTGGTCGTGGGGGGGTTGGAGAGCGCCATGCGCCAAGGAACGCCCTACCATGTTGCAGACCGCCGCCCGATGCGCGCCGACACGCAACGAGCCAGCAGCTCTGCGGGTTCGGCCGAGTCTCGGGCACTGGCCGGTCGCGGACACTCACGCACGGTCCTGACATGGCTTGCCCAGGTTCTCACCGGCCGCGCCACCCGCCCCCGGCCCGACCATGCGCGCACGGTATCGAAGGCGTTCGAGGACCCCGCGTCGACTAGGCTGGGCCAATTCTTCGGCCCGGCGGCCGCCGAGCATCCGGGCCTCTCCGGCTTCAACCTCTTGAGCCACGGGCGCGAGGCCTTCATCGTCCGTCTGGCGCTGGCCGACTTGGCCGAGCGAAGCCTCGACATGCAGTACTACGTCTGGGACGGCGATACGACCGGCCGGATCATCGTCGACCGCGTGATGAAGGCGGCCGAGCGCGGGGTCAGGGTGCGGCTGCTCGTCGACGATCCCTACTACAAGTCCAGCGATCCCGTTAAAGCCGCCCTCGATGCCCACCCCAATGTCGAGATCCGTCTGTTCAACCCGCTCACCAACCGGAGCTGGTCCGCTCTTGACTTCATTGTCGACTTCGGCCGCGTCAACCGCCGCATGCACAACAAGTTGATGGTTGCTGACAATGCGGCGGCGATCGTCGGCGGCCGCAATATCGGTGACATCTATTATGGCGTGAACACCACCGCCAATTATCGCGATCTCGATGTGTTGGCGGTAGGGCCCGTCGTCCGCGATCTGTCGGGGGTATTCGACCGATACTGGAACAGCCCCTCGACCGTGCCGATCGCGGCCATCGTCGATCGCGCCTATGGCGCTGCCGATCTCGATTCCATTCTGCATCGCTTGCACGAGGAGATCGCCGCGGCCGACTACCCGTATCCGATCGACCAGGACCTGGACGAGCTGGCGGCCCGGGGCGCCGAGGTTCGCGACAGTCTCGTGTGGGCACACGGCCGGGTCATCGCCGACGACCCGGAAGCCATCACCCACGGGAAGGAGAGCGACGACGTGGTCGATTTCATCCGCGAGCGGGTCGCCCAGCTGAAAGAGGAGTTGCTCGTCGAGTCGCCCTATTCCGTCCTACCCGCCCGTGCGCAAGCAACCGTCAAGGCGCTGCACGAGCGCAATGTCCGGGTGCGCATGCTGACCAACTCGCTCGCTTCGAACGACATGCTGCCGGCGCATTCAGGCTATGCCAAGACCCGCAGGCGGCTGCTCGAGAACGGCATGGAGCTGTACGAGCTGCGCCCGGATACCGACGCCTTCCGGCCGGGCTGGTCGCTCCGCTCCGGGGGGTCGCGAGCGGCCTTGCATACCAAGGCCATGGCCTTCGACCGCGAAGCCGTGTTCATCGGCAGTTTCAACCTCGACCCGCGCTCTGCGGCGATCAACACCGAAGCCGGCCTCTATATCGAGAGCCCGGAGCTTGCCGAAAAGCTGAGGGACTACATGGCGACGGGCGTCGTGCCCGCCAACAGCTACCACGTCCTCCTCGACCCGAATGGCGAGATCGTCTGGGAGACGGTGAGGGACGGCCAGAGGGTGCGCTACCGGGACGAGCCCGACACCGGCTTCCGCCGGCGCTTCGTCGCCGACCTGTTGAAGCTCCTGCCGATCGACTCGCAACTCTAACCGATCGCTTGGCGACGGAGGGCATGCCGGACGCGCCCGTCGCGTCGACGCGCTGGCGCGGAGACCGACGGTTCGAGTTTCGCGTCAGCGCCCCAACTCGGGGCGCTCGACAGCCGGCGCGCCTAATGCTTGCAAAATGTCGCGCGTCCGCGGCACGTGACGCCGGCCCCATCCGACTTGCACGAGTAGCGTTCGTCCTTGACCTGGTAGCCCGCGACCTTGCCGTTCGCGAGGAAGCCGGGCCAAAGGCCCCAGCTCACCGACTGCACCATCGTCTCGAGGGCATACCACTTCGCCGACTTCTCGGATTCGGCGGTCGCCACGGCGCCCTTGGTGACGCACTGCGCAGAGGCAGTCGTAACGCTGAGCGCGAAGGCCAGTGCCATGGACGAGAGAGCGATACGAGCGACTTTCATTTGCAATCCCCCTATTTAGCCGTGGCACACGATGCACGGCGACAAGGAGAAAACTTGCACGACAGGCGGGAGAACGTCAACGAGAGGGCCTGGACCTGTGCTCGAGCGAGTAGTTCCCGCTCACCCCCCAGCGTGACCTCACTCTGTTTGGTACTCGTCCGTAACAAGTTACCCGTCGCTGTCTGGGGACGCCTCAATCGGTTGGCTAAAATTGGCGATCAGGATGTAAACGCTGATCAGGAAGACCCAAAGGGGCAACACGAAAAAGCTCCAGCCGATGAAATAGCTGCCAAGCAAAAGAGTCAGCGCCAGCGCATAACCGAGCACCGCAATCCAGCGTGGCGCGATCCCGGTGTAGATCACGACGGTCGACGTGGAAATCATGAACACCGCCGCCATCTTGATCGCATAGACGTTCATGATGTTGTAGGCGACGGCACGGGCGAAATAAAAGGTCGTGGAGTTTATCAGCTCATCTGGCTGGGCGGCAAAAGCTAGGACGAGTGCGCCCAATATCGCGGCCGCAGCAAATAACATGGCCAGGAACAAGAGACCGCTCCCGAAGAATACAGTGGCGAAGAACCGATCTTCCAGCTGGCCAAGCCGGTCGCGCAGCGCACCGAGGAACCAGAGGAAGGCGATGCCGGCAAACGGGACCAGGTTCAAAGCGATGACGATCGTTCTCGAGCTCGTATTGAGCCACGCACCGGGTTCCAGAGGATCGGCCGGCACAGAACTTCGCAACAGCCAGAATATGATGATCAGAAGGATAGAGAAGATGATGCCCGCTATAGCGGCAGCCTTTGGCGTTCTTAGACCTACACCGGTCAGAGCGTTTTCTTTCGCCATCTCCGCATTCCTAGTCGCATCGAGTCCCTTCCGACTTGATCAGTGACGCGATTCGGTCTGACTGCACCAAGGCATTACCCAGCTCGACAAATCCAGCGAGGTCGCGGGGCGGCGCAGCCAATCCCACCGCCTTCGATTTCCCGAACCCTGGCGTCCAGACTTGACGGGTCTCGAGCAGGTACACGCCGTAAGCCGCGCGCAAGTCGGCTGGATCGCTTGTCCGAATTTCCTCCTGTATCGAATAGGCGGCAAGCGCAGCGTTGGTCGCGATCGACGACTCGATCAGCGCCTGCCGGTATCCGGGCCGCCGCGTGCTATCAGGACCAAAGACATCCAGTATCCTCCTTGCGGATGCCTGAACGACAACAAGCAATCGATCCAGAATATTGCGAAGGGAGTGCGTGGTGGCGAGCGGCAGGTAATCGGCCGGGTTGAGGAACACATCGACGGCCGCCGTTACCGCGCCGCATCCACTATGTCCCAGAACGACGATCAGCTTCAGGCTGCCGCCCAAGTGCTCAACGGCATATTTCAGGCTGCCAAGCACCTCCGAGCCTAGCCCATTGCCGGCGACGCGGATCACAAAGAGATCATTCGGCCCTTCGTTGAAGATGAGCTCGACCGGTACCCGGGCATCCGAACAGCCGAGAATGGCGGCAAACGGTCGGTGCTCAGGCAGCCTCGTATCGGTCGCTATGTCCTTCGGCAAGAGGCCCAGATCGCGCGCATCGACCTCAACGATCCGCTGCGCCAAGGTGTTCTCGCTCGTTAGGCTGTCAAGGAGCGCGGCGAAATCCCGATTGCCGGCGTTCAGCCGCAGTAGCGCTGCATCGCTATCCGGTGGCCGAGGTCTCGCGAGCGTGCTTCGCGCCTCATACCGGTAGGTGATTTCGACCGTTTTCATTTCACAGCGCCATGGCCAGCTACGTGTGCGATGCTCCGCCCATTCCCTGAGTGTCCGGAATCCGGGCAAGCGCCGCGTCCTCCGGGAAAGCGTAGAGCTTCTCGATCGTGCGATCGAGCAGGTCGAGCTCCTGAAGCAAGGGGGGCCGGCGACGCTCCGGCAGTGTTTCCATGAGATTGTCGATCATCGCGCGCAGGCGCCGTGCAATCTGAAAGTTCTCCGCGCCGTAGAGGCGAACCTCCCGGAACGAGAGCTGGACAAAATCCTCCCAGTTCGGCGTCGGGAAAATTACGCGCAGCCGGCCAGCCTCATCGACGATTTGCTCATTTCGCAGATCCCTCTTGCCGACGCTTCGCAGCAGGCGGTGAAGCTGGTCGATGGCGAGCACAGCGGTCGTCGGATCATTGATCGCCTTGGACAAGGCCTTGATCCCAATATCCACGATCACACGGAACGCAAACGTCGAGTCCTGCTCGATGGTGCGCTCCGGCCCGAATGCAATCGCCCCCTGCAACGTGTGCTTGCCGATCGCCCCGGCACCATCATGGAGCAGAAAAACCGGTTCGCCCGTGGAAACGAAATCCCCGACGCGGGGGACGAATTCGATCACTCCGTCGATACGCTGCGCTTCTGCTACCAGCGATCTCAAGTCCACGGCAAGCAAGATGGCGGAGCTGCCCTCGTGGCGAATGATCTGGGCGGGGGAATCAAAGTGCGGGCGCTGAGGAGGGGGGACGCCTGTGTCCTTGAACGGATCCGGATAGACGCTCTCGATAACGGCGAGGCCCTCCTCCGCCACCCGCCATACGATGCTGGCCGGACGCAACAGGCGCGCGGCATAATCAATGAGGTAAAGGAAAGCCGCGATCGAGCCGAGACCAAGGGCCGCTGCCACCCAGATAGGCAGGCCGCGCGTGGTCGCTTCGATCCGCGACACCACGCCGATCGCGTACAGCATCGTGAAAACGAAGAGACCCACGGTGAAGCGGATTACGTTATCGCGCAGCAATGTTGTCGCGATGATCCGCGGCGTCAATTGCCCGCTTGCCACCTGAATCGCGACAAGCATCGAGCCAAAGGTGAATACGATGAATGACAGCGCAAGCGTGATGATCGTCTCAACTGCCGCCTTGGTTCCAGGCTTTTCCAAGGGCCACGCGGGAATCCAATCGACTCGTGCGTCGATTGCAAACACCGCTTGCAATGCCACTTGCTCGAAGAGAAGTGCGATGAGCGGCACGACCCAGAGCGAGGATCTGAGATAGCTCCGGAGTGCGTACCACTGGCTCCAGGTCACTTTGCCCCCCGCCACGAGACCATGCGCCCCCAGGAAAGCACACACTGGTGCGCATAGCTCTCGTGTGACTAGAGTTTGCTAGGTACTAGATACGCCGGACGTTCAACGACGCGCGGACCGTCGCGCTACCCCGGCGACACTGACAGGCGTGAGTGGACGTCCGACCTCGGCCTTGGCAGTCGAGACGAAACTACCAACGCCAGGGATCGACAATTGTTTAACAGTCTCGAGTCCACCAAGCCAGACCATGCCTAACAGCAGCAAGAAGGCCGATCTTTTTAACGTCCTCATTGGGTGGCTCCCTTGATAAAGTTGCTCGGCAATTCATCCATATTCTTGACCGTCTTGAGCTCTTTCAGGTCCATTTTCTTGGCGTCTGCCGGAGCCTTGAAGCTGAAGTCGTCAGACGCGACCTCACCACCGGTTTTCCAGTTCCTGACCTGGACACTGTATTGCGGACCATCGGCTACCAGCTTGGACGTAATGACGTACCGGCAGGGATAGGGCTTGTCGCCTTGGGCGATCCAGATCTGCCAATCGACGTCCTTGTTTCGAAAGGCGAGATGATCGCATTCCACGCCGCCGATCACACCGCTGCCAAGATCCTTTGCGTCGACCACATCCGGCATCAACTGTTCGTAGGCGTTGGATAGAAGCAAGTCTGCAGCAGGAAGGGGTCGATCGTATTTGTCCTTCAACTCGTCGACCAGATGATCGATGGTGCCGGGAATGTCGGCCTGAGCATAGACGTTCTTGTTCTTGCCGAGCACCGTCAGCGTCTTTCCGTCAAAAACAGTCTCGACATTGGCAAACCCGCCGGATCGCATGGCGCGGATCTTGTCGGGCCGGGCGAGAGCGACCGTACCCGAGCTCGCCAGCGCGAGTTTCTGCTTGTCCGTGGTGACGATCTCCAAGTTGGCATCATAATCGAACGATATGGCTTGCTGAGCGGCCATGTAGTCGGACATTGCCTTGAGCAAGCTCTTGGCCTCCTTTTCGTCAGCTCTCGCGACTGAGAATGTCGCCATCCCGACCATCAAGGTCAATGCCAGTCCCGATCTCGCCGACGTAGACAGTCCTCCTCGTTCTCGAACCACCTTTGTCATGTTTGGCTACCTCCGCTTGTTTTTTTGGCTCGATAAATTTTTCATTATACTCCTTTGCCGAGGTCTGTGACTTGGACCAAGGGATAGCTTCTGGCCCACGTCAGCATGCAGTCGAAATGCGAACTGAACTGAATGGCAGACCAACGCGGATGCCCGTTTCCGTTGCAATTGCGTTCAGTTATATCGCGCGTCCGTCACTTCGTATCTTGTCTCCCGGATCCTCGATCAGCTGCATGGAGCCAGGCCGTTATCAGCTCCCAAACGACGGCGAGAACGATCGGACCCAAAAATAGGCCGATAATTCCGTACGCTATCGTTCCCCCAATCACTCCAACGATGATCACCGGCATTGGCGTAGACAGCCCGCGCGCCATCAGCATGGGCTTGAGGAGATTGTCGAGAAGGCCAACCGGGATCATGTAGGCGGTGAACATCAAGGCGTTCGCGGTCTCCATGGCAGTCCAGCTCCAGATGATGATTGGCAAGAACACGATAGCTGGTCCGATCTGGAGAACCCCTAGCAGCAGCGAAAGGAAGGCCAAGAAGCCGGCGCCTGGAATGCCTGCGGCCAGAAACCCGGCCCCCGCCAGGAACGATTGAAGCAGTGCAATTCCAATCACGCCGCGCGACACGTTACGTATGGTAGCGCCGGCCAATTGCACCATCTCCAATCCGCGGGGGCGAAAGACTCGCTCCATGAATTGGGCAAGACCGCCCACCAGAAGCGGACCTGGACAGAACAAGAAGCCCGCAACGATTATGGAGACGAGGAACTTGAGAAGCCCGAACATCGTGTTCGTCGCGATGTCGAGCAGCCTAGCGCCCACAGGTTTGATCAGTGGTGCCAACTCGACCAGTTGTGCCTTGATGTCGGTGACGGCACGACTCCAGAGCGCATAGATTTGCTCGCCTACAATCGGCCAGTCCTTCACAGAGTCGTTGGGCAACGGAATTGACGGCAGGCCGGCGTCGATTTCGCTCGCCATGAACTTGACGCCATTGATCATGCCCAAGCCGAGCCACGTCACCGGCGCAACAACAACCAACAAACAAAGCAGCGTCACCAGCGCTGCAGCCAGCCAGGGGCGGCCCAGCCACTGAGAGAGCCGATCAAAGAGCGGATAGAGTGCGACCGCCAGTATTGCGCTCCACAACACGATTGTCAGGAACGGAGCGATGATCCCCCACGACCAATAGGCAAGCAGGGCGATGAGGCCGAAGCGTATCGCTACGTCGACGGTTTCGGTGGTCAGCGCCGCCGGACTAGGGTTCCTATGCTTGTCAGCGGCCATTGTTCAGCATTACCTCGCCCAAGAGCGCCTTCATTCATCACCTCGGGGCGTTACCCTCCATTGCTTTCCGCAGAACCTCGAAAATGACGGCGGTCGACCAACCGAACAGCAGTATTCCGTTCATGGCGGTCATCGGCCCAAGCAACTGCCATCGCTCCACCGGAAGAACGTCGCCGTAGCCAAGCGTCGTGTAATTGACGAAGGCGAAGTACAAATGAGGCGCCTCGGGGGGGGCCGCATCGACAAGCCCGTAAGCGAGCGACCAGACGATGATCTCGCACGTGTGCGCGGCCATCAATACAGAAACCGTCGCAACCATCACGGCAATCAACAACAGGTTCGGCCGAAGCGCAATCACAGCGGCAGTCGCTTGCGACGTCCGCACCACTACCGTCATGACCAGAGCATGGATCATGATGTTGCAAATGCTGATGGCACCGCCCATCAGAAATTGGCGAACCATACCGATTCTCTCTCCCTTAGGGCTCTGCACAGCAACCGAATACAGGCAGCTTACTCAGTCACAATCAGCTCCAATAAACACTGCGAACCTCAACGCGGCTGCAGTCGAGAGGTCGGTGCGAGCCGCGGGCACCCGTTGCACCGGACAGGACGCCGCATCTCGGAAGCTCGAACTTTGGGACTTTTCTTCTGTTCAGCCGTCCTCTTGCATCGTCGCGCATGACGGCGCGCGTGTAATCTCTTATTTGTGGCCGGTGTGGCGGTATTCGATCATCTCGGGAAATAGACTTAAATCAATTCTCAATGAACCCCCGAGTGGTACCGAGCCTTAGACTGGAACGGCTTGAAGGCCGCGTCGCACCAAAATGCCGCGTGGCGAAAGAACGAGTAAAAGGAGATTCGTCATGAACAAGAAGTTTGCGTGTGCAGCCTTCGCCACCCTGGTCATTGCCGCCGGCACGATGCTGATTCCATTCGCCGATGCCACGGCCCGCAGTTGCCGTGGCGATAAGGACGGCAAGGCCCGCGTGCCTGGCGTCGGCCCGGAGGCCGCCCGTGCCGCGACCCACGCCGCGATTGCCGATTGGAAGCGGGAGGTGCTGGAGGACTGCGGGGTCTACGCCCGCTGGTCGACCGCGCTTGACCGCGAGATCCGCTGCAAGGTCAAGGGCGACGACGTGACGAAGTGCAAAGTAGAAGCCACGCCGGCCCTGTGAGCGAGGATTGTGAGCGAGGATAGAGAGCTCAGACTTCTCGCGGTCTGGATCGACGACGTCGGCATCGTCTCAGCCGTCTGGTCCTTCTCACGAGGTGCCAGCTTCTGAAGCTGAGGCGGTTGGGCAGCAAAGTCGGCTCCTGGCCCGAAGTCGACGCGCTCGGCACTCGAGCATTTTGTCTGCCCTTGGTACAAGAGCGGACGAGCTAGCCCAACGATCTAAGCCGGGCGGGCGGTAGCATGCGCGGACGTCAGGACGCACCGTGGGTGCGTGAGACGAGCGCGCAATCGCACTCGCTCGCCCCGCACTCGATCTGCAGCGTCGTGTGGGCGATGGCGTAGTGGGCCTTGAGCTCGGCCGCCGCCTCGGCGAGGAGCGCATCGTCGAGCCCGGCCTCTGGGCGTACGAGGTGGGCGGTCAGCGCCGTCTCCGTCGTCGAGAGCGCCCAGATGTGGACATCGTGCACGTCAGTCACTCCGGGCAGACCCGCAAGGTAGCGCTCGACCGCGCTCCGGTCGACGTTCGGCGGCACTGCGTGCATGGCGAGATCGGCTGCTTCCCTCATCAGTCCCCACGCGCCCACGAAAATGAGGGCGACGATGGCGAGGCTCAGCACCGGGTCGATCCACAGCCAGCCCGTCCAGCCGATGAGGAGCGCGCCCGCGACGACGCCTGCCGAGACTGCAGCGTCCGTCGCCATGTGCAGAAACGCGCCGCGAATGTTGAGGTCGCTGCTCCGTCCGCGCCAGAAGAGGAGCGCGGTCGCGCCGTTGATCACGATCGCCGCCAACGCCACCCAGACGACAGTCCCGCTCTCGATGGGCGTGGGCTCCCACAGGCGGCGAACGGACTCGATGGCGATGGCGCCGAGCGCGACGAGGAGGAGGGCGGCGTTGGCCAGCGCCGCGAGCACCGAGGCGCTGCCGTAGCCGTACGTCTTCGACCATGTCGGCGCGCGCCGTCCGAGGCGGAACGCTCCCCACGCGATCAACAGGGACGCGACGTCGGAGGCATTGTGGACGGCGTCGGCGATGAGCGCCATCGAGCCCGCGAGCACCCCGAACACGAGCTCGAGGACGACGATCGCCACGTTGAGGGCGGTCGCGACCGCAAACGTGCGGTCATAGGCGGGCTTGAGGCTCTCGCCATGATTTTTCGGATGCCCGAGGGCGTTTCCGTGGCCGACGTGCATGCGTCCTTGCCCTTCGCATTGATGCTCGAGATCTAATTTAGGTTCGACACGCCGGTAAAGAAGAACCGTCCGAGCCCCACGGTGAAGACGAGCCAGCCCCACAGCGTGTGCTCGATGAACACGGCCCAATAGGAGCGCGTCACCGCATAGCGCGCCGCGAGCACGAGCCCGCCGATCCCGGTCGAGACGATTGCGAACGTCGAGCCGACCACGACATGGGCGAAGCCGAAGAGCATGGCGTTGACGAGGATCGCGAGCCACCACTGATTGCCGAACAGCGGCCCATAGCGGTGGAAATAGAACGTCCGGTAGACGAGCTCCTGGGCCGCGACCGAGAACAGGGGATAGAGCAGCATGATGCGCTTGTAGGTTTCCGGCCGGTTGCGCGGAAACTCGAGAAACCAGCTCGGATGATTTTGCGTGATCCACCACACGGTCGCCGCGCCGCCCGCGGCGAAGAGTGCCAGGATCGACGCGAGCGTCAGCCAGCTGAAGCCGCGCGTGAACTCGCCCCGGAGAGCGAAACTCGGGTCGGCCGCGAGCATGACGAGCGCGACCACGAGCACCGGAAGCAGCGCGACGAAGATCGGAATGCGCTCGCCCTGGACCGCCCAGTGCACGGCGAGCGGCATCAGGCCGAAAATCGCCGCGAGCTCGAGGGCGAGCCAGGCTCTTCTCACGGGCTCGCGGGCGCGCTCGCGATCGTGCCGCCGGCCGCGAGCAGCCGCGGCGTGACCAACCGCTCCTCCCGTCGCGCAACAGTGTAGACTGGTTCCTCCATCCTCAGCGTCATCCCCGCGAAGGCGCGGATCCGTCCAGGGTTGAAGATAGAATGCTTGCTTGGACGGATGCCCGCCTGCGCGGGCATGACGTGGCGCGGGGGCGTTGGCCGCGATCGATCATTAAGGTCTCCCGGCCGGCGCTACTCGGCGGCCGTGAGCTTCTTGACCGCGGCGGAGATGGTGTGGCGCACTTTGTGCCAGCCGAGCGATCCCTCGCTCGTCATCCAGTTCATCTGCAGCGACCGGCGCGGGCCTTCGAACGGATGGTGGCCGTGCCAGGAGCTGTCGGAGCGCTTGAAGACGAGCAGCGTCCCGTTGTCCGGGGGGACCTCGGCGGCGTAGTCGTCGACATCGTGCCCGTTCTTCAGGATGCGCAGGCGCCCGCCCGGCTGCTGCCAGTTCTCGTTGAGGTAGAGGAGCACGGTGATGATCTTGTCCTTGGAATCGGTGTGGATCTGACCGTCCTTGGCGCGCGTGTAGCCGCGCAGCGAGTACATCTTCGGGCGGCCCGAGAGATCGACCCCGAACTTCTCCGCGATCGCCGTCTCGAACTCGGCGCGTGCGAGCTCGTCGATGACCTCCTTGATCGCCATGTTGGCCTCGAGGCTCTCGATCGGATAGGAGCCGCCCTTCTCGATCTTGGGATAGGTGGCGTTGATGCGGGCCACCGTCTCGGGCGAAAGAAATCCCGGCACGATCGTATAGGCGTAGGGCTCGCTCTCGAGCTTTGCGGCTTTGAGCTTGTCGATGTTGAGGTGCGCCATGGGAGAAAAGGTCCTCGTCAGGGTTTTGGCCCGGCGTGCCGATCGCCCGTGCCGTCGCTCATCAGTCCAGATAGCATGCGCGAGCGCCGCAGCCACCTCCGCTCGATCTCGGCCGCGATGATACGGGCCGAATCGAGCGCCGGGTAGTCCCAGCTCGGGAGCGCCGTGACGCGCTCAGGCAGCGGCCGCGTCGCACCCAGCGCTCTCAGGGCCTCGTGAAAGCGGCGGAATTTGGCCGATCCTGCCGACGGCTCGAAGACGTAGACGGGTTTTCCCGTCGCGCAGGCCTCGCCGGTCATATTGACGCTGTCGGCCGTGACGACGAGCGCGTCGGCGTGGGCGAGGAAGCTCGCGTAAGGATTGTCGCCGCTGCCGTCCCATATGACGCGCGGAAACTCCCGCGTCGCGGCGTCAACGATGGCGATCAGCCGCCGGTGCGTGCGCCGGGACGGCGTCACCATGAAGCTCGCGCCGAGCAGGCCCAGCGAATGGAGCGCGCCGGCAAGTCGGTCGTCGTCGGCGTCCTTGAATTTGTACACGGCATTCTTGCCCCCGAGCATCACTGCAATGCGCGGGGCGGGGAGCGCGGCGATCGCAGGGTCCGTGACGGCCCGCAGCGCCGCGAGCCGCTCGGCCGAGAAGCTGTGGGGCGCGGTCGGCGTCGTGACGACGTTGGCCCCGCGCCGGCGGTCGTGCTCGGGTACCCAGATGAGGTCGGCGGTGGCCGGCCCGGTCTTCGGATCCTGGAGCACGACGGTGAACGTGCGCATGCCGGCCTTGCGGCGCAGCGCCCGGATGTAGGGAATGCTCGCGCGCCCCGTGGCGATGGCGATGTCGGGCCAGGGCGGGGCAAAGAGGCTGCCCTCGAGGCCGAACCGCTCGCGCGGGTCCACGGGACCCCACGGCGCCGACAGCCCGAAGATCCCCCTCGGCACGACCCGCTTCATCTCGTAGTCGAGCCCCAAGGCGTCGGCCACGCCGCGCGCCTGCACGTCCATCCCGGCCTTGCCGTCGGTAATGACCCAGCCGCGGGCGCCGGCCAGGGGACGGGACTCGAAAGGATCGCGGTTGTGCTGCATGGCCTGACTTCTCTCCGGTCCGACCGCGCTTGTCGAGGCCGCGGGCGCCTTAACACACGAAATTTACTTAGCTAAAATCCGAGCGCTACGTTCCAGTTATTGCTCAGGCCGAGCGTCGGCGCTATCACACGGCGTCCTCTTCTCACCTGCCGGAGCTAGCCCCTTGCCCTTGCGTCTCGACGCTACAGACCGGCGCATCCTGAAAGAGCTGATTGCCGACGGCGCGCTGACCAACGTGGCGCTGGCAAGCCGCGTGGGCCTCTCGGCGCCGCCGTGCCTGAGGCGCGTGCGCGCCCTCGAGCAGGCGGGCGTCATCACCGGCTATACGGCCCTCGTCGACGAGAAGATGCTGGGCTTCGAGTTGACCGCGTTCGCGCTCGTCGGGCTCCACAGCCAGGCCGAGCCGGATCTGCGCGCGTTCGAGAACCGGGTGCTCGGCTGGCCGGTCGTGCGCGAGGCCTACATGCTCGCGGGCGAGAGCGATTACATCCTGAAGTGCGTCGCCCCGGATCTCCCGTCTTTTCAGGACTTTGTTCTGAACCAGCTCACGGCCGCGCCCAATGTGTCGAGCGTGAAGACGAGCCTCGCCATACGCCGCGCGAAGCTCGCGCCCGGAGTTCCGATCTCCGGCCAGCCCGGCTGACTCCAGACTGTAATATTACAATCGTGACGGCCTGCTAAGACCCCCAAGTTGGGTGGAGTCATATTGGGGGTTTGCGTCATGGCCGTCATCAAGGGAACCGCGCTTAAGGACATTCTGCTCGGGACCAATCTCTCGGACATCATTTCCGGCCTCGGTGCGGCCGACGTCCTTCGCGGGCTCGGCGGCGACGATGCTGTCGACGGGGGAGCGGGCAACGACGTTCTCTTCGGGGAGGCCGGCGACGATACGCTGCTCGGCGCCGCTGGCCTCGATGTCCTGCGCGGCGGTGGTGGCAACGACACGGCGAACGGCGGCCTCGGCAATGATGTGCTGTTCGGCGATGCCGGAAACGACACTCTTCTCGGCGCCGCCGGAAACGATACCGCTCGGGGAGGAGTCGGTCTCGATAGCCTCGACGGAGGCTCCGGCAATGACAGGCTCTTCGGAGACGCGGGCGACGATCGCCTGTCCGGCGGCGCGGGGGCCGACGTCCTCGACGGCGGCGTCGGAACCGACATTCTCAATGGCGGAGGCGGCAACGATACGCTGATAGGAGGCCCCGGGATCAACGTGCTCTTCGGCGGCGCGGGCATCGACACGGTCAGCTACGCGAACGCGAGTGCGCGCGTCTTCGCCACGCTCGGCGCGCCCGACCTCGGCATCCTGACGGGCTTTGCCATTGCCGGGAGCACGGCCGACGTCCTGCAAGGCATCGAAAGCCTCATCGGAAGCCGTTTCGACGACGAGGTTTCGGGCTCGGGCGCGGCCAATGTGCTCAACGGTCTTGGCGGCAACGACAATCTCGAGGGACAGGGCGGCGCCGACACCTTGCTCGGCGGCGGCGGCAACGACGAGCTCGAGGGCGGCCAGGGCAACGACACGCTCAATGGCGGCGCAGGGAACGACGAGCTCAGGGGCGAGGAGGGCGCCGATAAACTGATCGGCGGCGCGGGAATCGACACGGCCGACTACGGCGATTCCGGCGAGGCCGTGTCAGTCAGTCTGCTCACCGGGGTCGGGGCCGGGGGAGAGGCCGCGGGCGATACCTACAGCGGCATCGAGAATATTCTCGGCTCCTTTAATTTCAACGCCGGCGACACGCTGATCGGCAACAACGAGTCCAACGTCATCGTGGGCAATGCCGGTGCCGACGTCATGACCGGCAACGGCGGCGCGGACTTCTTCAATTACGGAAGCGAATTCGAAACGGGGCCTTTTGCTGTCGGAGCGAGCGACACAATCACCGACTTCGCACCTGGCGTCGACAAGATCGATCTCACCGACCTTCCGTACGGAGCATTCGCGTTCAGGGGTTTCGACGGGCCTTTCACCAGCGCCGGGCCCGAGATCAGCTACACGCACACGTCTGGCATCACGCTTGTCAGCCTTGACGTCGACGGCAGTCCTCAACCCGAGTCTCAGATCGTGCTGCTCGGCACCCTCACGCTTACGGCGGGCGACTTCCTCTCCTGAGGCGCCGTCGGGCCGTCACGGGCGGGCAGAGGCTGATTACCGATCGAGGCGGCGCGTCTCGCGCAGCTCGGGGAACCAGCGCGCCCACAGCGCCGCGACGAGGAGCGTGCCCGCGCCGCCGACGATCACCGCCGGCACGGCGCCGATGAGGGCCGCCATGGTGCCGGCGCGAAACTCGCCGAGCTCGTTGGACGCGCCGATGAAGAGCGTATTGACCGAGTTGACCCGGCCGCGCACCTCGTCCGGCGTCCTGAGCTGAATGAGGGTCGAGCGCACGTAGACGCTCACCATGTCGGCGGCGCCCATGATGATGAGCGCCGCAATCGACAGCCAGACGGTCGTCGAGACACCGAACACGATCGTGAACACGCCGAACACGGCCACGGCGGCAAACATGATGTGCCCGGCTGCCTCGCGGATCGGATTGCGGATGAGCCAGAGCCCCATCGCGACCGCGCCGATGCCCGGCCCCGACCTGAGGAGGCCGAGCCCCCACGGGCCGACGTCGAGGATATCGCGGGCAAAGACGGGGAGCAGCGCGGTGGCCCCGCCGAGGATGACCGCGAAGAGGTCGAGCGAGATCGCGCCGAGCACCACGGGCTGGCTCGCGATATAGCGAAAGCCCGCGAGCAGCGTGTCCCAGCTCGCCGGCTGAGGGCTGGTCCTCTGCTCGGGCTTCTCGATCATGAGGGTCAGCGTCGCAGCAGTGGCGAACATGAGGGTTGCCGTGCCGTAGGCGGCTTCCGCGGCGACCCCGTAGAGAAGGCCGCCGGCGACGGGGCCCAGGATCGTCGCCGTCTGCCAAGAAGACGCGTTCCAGGCGACCGCGTTGGCAAACACATGGCGAGGCACGAGGTTGGCAAGCAGCGACTGCATGGCGGGCGAGAAGAACGCCCGCGCGATCCCGAACATGAGAAGTACGACGAACACCGGCCACACGGCCTTCGACCCGACGAGCACGAGGGCGAGGAGCGCCGCCGCGCAGGCCGCCTCGACGCCGATGCAGGCGGCCATGATGCGGCGCCGGTTGAACCGGTCGGCCGCGGCTCCGGTGACGAGAACGAGGATCAGGGACGGCGCGAACTGCACGAGGCCGACGAGGCCGAGCAGAAACGGATCGCGCGTCTGGTCGTAGAGCTGCCAGCCGACCGCCACCGACACGATCTGGATCGAAAACGCGGCGAGGAAGCGCGCCGACCAGTAGAGCGAGAAGCGGCGGTAGCGGAACGCGGAGGGCGAAGCCTCCCCGGCGACGTCGGAGTTCACGTCCACTACCTGTTCCCTTCGTTGCATCGGTCTTCGCCGCTACACTGCAGAGTATTCAATTGCCAAGCATTGAAGAGAAGATGCGTCGATGCGGTTCAGAGACGAGATGGCGGCGAGCCTGCCGCCGGCCATGAAGTTCCCCGAAGAGATTGCCCTGCTCTGCGATTGGATAGAGGAGCACGGGCATACCGACACGTGGAACGGCGTCCGCGTCGGCTTCATGCACGAAGCCCATGCGTCGCCCGCCGACGACCCCGATGCGGACATCCCCGGCGGCACCAATATCGCTCTCATGCCGGAAGGAACGACCCACATGGCGGGTTGGTTCGGCGCCGACGCTGCCGACCGCGTCTCGGTCTTTGCCCGCACGGGCGGGGAGGGCTCGATGGCCGCCTTCTGGCTCGCCCCCGACGGGACTCAGAAGATCGTCCACCTCGGGTCCGGGTCGGGCTCGACGATGGTGTGCGTGCTCGCCGAAAACCCCGTCGACTTCCTGCGGCTCATCGCGATCGGCTACGGGGAGCTCTGCTGGGGCGGCGATTTCGACGCGCCGCCCAATGCCCGTACCGAGGAGGACGCGCCGTGCACGCTTCCCAACAAGGCCTTTCAGACCTGGGTAAAAAAGACCTTCAAGGTCAAGATCCCGAAGACGGCGTCCGAGATCGTGAAGCATCCCGACTCCATCGACGGCGCCCGCTCGGAGGACCCGTTCTGGAACTGGGTCAATGAGATCCAATTGGCCCAGGGCCCGTGAAATCCGAGGCGCGCGCCTCGTCACTTCCACTCGACCTTCAGGACCTCGTAGGAGCGGGCCCCCTTCGGCGTCAGCACCTCCGCCGAGTCGCCCTTCGACTTGCCGATGAGCGCGCGCGCGATGGGGCTCGAGATCGAGATCTTGCCGTCGCGGACGGAAGCCTCCATGTCGCCGACGATCTTGTACTTGACCTTCTCGTCGGTGTCCTCGTCGACGAGCGTCACGGTCGCGCCGAACTTGACGGTCGCGCCCGAGAGCGTTGCCGTGTCGACCACGTCGGCGCGCGAGATCTTGTCCTCGAGCTCGGCGACCTTGGCCTCGTTCAAGCCCTGCGCCTCCTTGGCGGCGTGATACTCGGCGTTCTCCGAGAGATCCCCGTGCGTACGCGCCTCCGCGATCAACTGAATGATGCGCGGGCGCTCCTCCGATTTCAGCCGATGCAGCTCGGCCTCGAGCCTTTTATAGCCCTCGATCGTCATCGGAACGCGTTCCATCGACATCGCTAACGTCTCCCAGTCGGCCTGGCCGGATGCCAGAACCACAAAATTCGAATCCCTTTCACTCGGATGGGACTGATTGCGGACAGGACCGTACCGGCGCCGCTCCCCGGACGGATCCCTCAAATCAAGACGGGCGGCCGACGTACGCCTGCAGCGGAGCCACTTTTAGGATATCGGCCTTCAAGGCCTTGATGGCCCGGGTCACCGCGACCGCTCCCGCCAAAGTAGTATAGTAGGGAATGTGGTGAAGCAAGGCCGTGCGCCGGATGTCCTTGCTGTCGGCGACCGCCTTGGCGCCCTCCGTGGTGTTGAAAACGAGGGCGATATCGCCGTTTTTGATCGCGTCGACGATATGAGGGCGCCCTTCCAGCACCTTGTTGACATGCTCGCACTGAACACCGTTCGATTCCAGGTGCCGCTTCGTGCCGCGCGTGGCAATGACGTCGAACCCCATGGCCATAAGCTCCTTCAACGGAGCGACCACGCCGTCCTTGTCGCTGTCCTTGACCGACACGAAAACCGTGCCGCTCATGGGGAGGGCCTGGCCGGCGCCGAGCTGGCTCTTGGCGAAGGCGACGGCGAAGTCGCGGTCGAGACCCATCACCTCGCCCGTCGAGCGCATCTCGGGGCCGAGGATCGGGTCGACGCCGGGGAAGCGCGCGAACGGAAACACGGCCTCCTTGACGGCGATGTGGCCGAGGCTCGCGGGCTTGAGCCCGAAGCTCGCGAGCGGCTTGCCGGCCATGATCTCGGCCGCTATTGCCGCGACCGGTAGGCCGATCACCTTGGCGACGAACGGCACCGTGCGCGAGGCGCGCGGGTTGACCTCGAGCACGTAGACCTCGCCGTCCTTGATCGCGAACTGGACGTTCATGAGGCCGACGACGCCGAGCGCCAGCGCAAGCTCGCGCGCCTGCCGCCCGAGCTCGGCGATAATATCAGGGGGAAGCGAATGGGGCGGCAGCGAGCACGCCGAATCGCCCGAGTGGATGCCCGCCTGCTCGATGTGCTCCATGATGCCGGCGATGAACGTATCGCGCCCGTCGGCGAGGCAGTCGACGTCGACCTCGATCGCGTCGGCGAGGTAGCGGTCGATGAGCAGCGGCCGCTTGTCCGAGACGACCAGCTCGGACGGCCTGTCGAGCGTCGCCGAGAGCCGCACGATGTAGCGGTCGATCTCGGCGCTGTCGTAGACGATCTCCATGGCGCGCCCGCCGAGCACGTAGGAGGGGCGGATGACGACCGGATAGCCGAGCTTCTCGGCCACCGCGCTGGCCTTCGACGGCTTGCGCGCGATGCCGCTCGCCGGCTGGCGCAAGCCGAGCCGGTCGATCAGCGCCTTGAAGCGGTCGCGGTCCTCGGCGAGGTCGATGGCGTCGGGCGAGGTGCCGAGGATCGGCACGCCGGCCTCCGCGAGCGGCCCGGCGAGCTTGAGCGGCGTCTGGCCGCCGAACTGCACGATGACCCCCTTCACTGTGCCGCTCGCCTGCTCCGTCCGGATGATCTCGAGCACGTCCTCGGCCGTCAGCGGCTCGAAATAGAGCCGGTCGGACGTGTCGTAGTCGGTCGAGACGGTCTCCGGGTTGCAGTTGATCATGATGGTCTCGAAGCCCGCCTTCGTCAGCGCGAAGCAGGCATGGCAGCAGCAATAGTCGAACTCGATGCCCTGGCCGATGCGGTTCGGCCCGCCGCCGAGGATGACGATCTTCTCGCGCGCGGTAGGCGCCGCCTCGCACACCGGGTCCCCCGAGAGGCCGGCCTCGTAGGTCGAGTACATGTAGGCGGTGGGGGAGGCGAACTCGGCCGCGCAGGTGTCGATGCGCTTGAACACCGGCTCGACGCTAAGCGCCTTGCGTTTGGCGCGCACCTCGCCCTCGGTCAGGCCGGCGAGCTTGGCGAGGCGCGCGTCCGAGAACCCCTTGGCCTTGAGAGAGCGCATGGCGCCAGCCGTGGGCGGCAGCCCGTGGACGGCAACGCGCCTCTCCTCCTCGACGATCTCCTTGATGCGCTGGATGAACCAAGGGTCGATCCTGCACGAGGCATGCACCTGCTCGGCGTCGAGGCCCAGCCTCAGCGCCTGCGCCACCTTGAGGATCCGGTCCGGCGACGGGCTGCCGAGCGCGGCGCGGATCACGTTCTTGTCGTCGCCGGCGCCGAGCCCCTCGAGCGTGATCTCGTCGAGGCCTGAGAGACCCGTCTCCATCGAGCGCAAGGCCTTCTGCAGGCTCTCGGCGAACGTGCGGCCGATCGCCATCACCTCGCCCACCGACTTCATGGCCGTCGTGAGCGTCGGGTCGGCGCCCGGAAACTTCTCGAAGGCGAAGCGCGGAATTTTCGTGACGACGTAGTCGATGGTCGGCTCGAAGGAGGCGGGCGTCGCGCCCCCCGTGATGTCGTTCTCGAGCTCGTCGAGCGTGTAGCCGACCGCGAGGCGCGCCGCGACCTTGGCGATGGGGAAGCCGGTCGCCTTCGAGGCGAGCGCGGAGGAGCGCGAGACGCGCGGGTTCATCTCGATGACGACCAGCCGGCCGTCCGCGGGATTGACCGCGAACTGCACGTTCGAGCCCCCGGTCTCCACCCCGATCTCGCGCAGGACCGCGATCGAGGCGTCACGCATCATCTGGTATTCCTTGTCGGTGAGCGTGAGTGCCGGGGCGACCGTGATGCTGTCGCCGGTATGGACGCCCATCGGGTCGACGTTCTCGATCGAGCAGACGATGATGCAGTTGTCCGCCTTGTCGCGGACCACCTCCATCTCGAACTCCTTCCAGCCGAGCACGCTCTCCTCGATCAGAACCTGACCGATGGGCGAGGCGTCGAGGCCGCGCTCGACGATCTCGAAGAACTCCTCGCGGTTGAAGGCCGCGCCGCCGCCCGTGCCGCCCAGCGTGAACGAGGGGCGGATGATCGCCGGCAGCCCGACGAACTCGAGCGCGGCAGCGGCGTCCGCCCGATTGTGCGCCATCATGGAGCGCGGCGTCTCGAGGCCGATCTTCCTCATCGCCTCGCGGAAGAGGAGTCGGTCCTCGGCCTTGTCGATCGCCTCCGCCTTGGCGCCGATCAGCTCGACGCCGAGTGCCGAGAGCACGCCCTGCTTGTGGAGGGCGAGCGAGGTGTTGAGCGCCGTCTGCCCGCCCATGGTGGGCAGCAGCACGAGCTTTTCCTCGGGGTGGGCCTGGCGCTCGGCGGCGATGATCTTGGCGACGATCTCCGGCGTGATCGGCTCGACGTAGGTGGCGTCGGCGAGCTCGGGGTCGGTCATGATCGTCGCCGGGTTCGAGTTGACGAGCACGATGCGGTAGCCCTCGGCCTTGAGCGCCTTGCAGGCCTGGGTGCCCGAATAGTCGAACTCGCAGGCCTGCCCGATGACAATGGGCCCTGCGCCGATGATGAGGATGGAGTTGATGTCTGTGCGTTTCGGCATGCCGAGGCACGCCTTTATCTTATGAGGCCGCGCTTGGCTATAGCGGCCGCAAGGGCAGCTGGTCGCGGTCGGGACGTCGCCGCGCCTCGGTAGACGACCGGCCGGTGGCTAGCGCGCGGGCAAAGCGCGAATTGATGGCCGCCTCACTTCTTCGCCTCCGGCGGCTCGATCTTGATGTCGGCGGGGTAGGTGTAGACCTCCTTGAAGAGCGGCTTGTCGAGCATGTCCCGGCGCGCAAAGATGCTCCGCGCCGGCAGGCCCGATTCCGCATCGAGGTAGAAGATGCGCACGGCCTCGTTCTTTTGTGCCTCCGTCGACGTCGTTCCCTCCTTGCCCGGAACCTTCGGAGTGTCGTCGAGGCCGCGATAGGCTCTGAGCTTGCGCCCCTCGACCGTCTCGGCGCCGAGGCACTCGAACTTGCCGACCTCCTGGTAGATCTGCGAGCTGCTCTTGATCATGTACGTGACGAGCTGCTGGGCTTCGGCCGGCGGCAACTCCGTCCACCCCTCGCCGTTGTTCGTCCACGCCTTGTCGCCGACCACGATCGCCTCGACCTCCTTGCCCTCGGTCAGCGGCGTCAGCACTTGGCGCATGCGGTCGGGCAACTGGTATTCGACCGTCATCTTGAACGGGCCGCTCTCGCCGATGGCCAGCGTTTCCTTGTGCAGAAATTTCTGCTTGCCCATGGCTTGGACCGCCAGCGCGACCTCCGTCGAGCAGTCGGCAAGGGCCGGGGCGGCGAGCGCGGCGCCGACGACGAAGGCGCCAGCCGCGAGGCATCGACGCATGTCACCATCTCCTTTTCTCTCTGGCATGCAGGGAAGCCCTCAGAACGGCTTTTCGATCACGATGTCGGCGGGGTACGTGAAGGCCTCCTTGCGGATCGCGGCCCCGGCGTCTTGGACGGGCGCAATGACGTTGAACGCGGGCAGTCCGCTCGCCGGATCAACGTAGATGGTGCGCGCGAGCTCGACGCCATCTGGTCCCTTCTCCGGCGCCGTCTGATATCCGAGATACTCCTTGCCCTCGTAGGTCACTTTGCCGAGGCAGGAGAAGCTCGCCGAGACCTCGGGCGGACGCTCGATTGTTTGCTTGGTCTGCTCGGAGATCAGTTTCGCGATCGGCGGCTGCAGCTCGCCCCACCCGCTACCCTGATTGCTCCAGGCCCACTGGCCGATGCCAATCGTCTCGATCGGGGGCTCCTGTCCGATAATGAGGACCTTGCGGTACACTTTGTCCGGCGGAATGTACTCGAACGTCTGCTCCTGCTTGCCGGCCTCGGTCTCCGACGTGATGACGGTGCGCCAGGCGGGGGCCTTCTGCTGCTTCGTGAAGGCCGCCTCGATCTCGGCCTTGCTGTCGCACGCGAGCGCGCCCTCTCCGCCCGCGACGACGAGAAGAATTGGAAGCACGCGCTTGAACTTTCGCATTTTCATGGGTCTTGCCGACGAATACCTTCGGTTCCAGCTCATTCGTATGTCTCACCTCAACGTCACCCCCGCGGAGGCGGGGGTCTGTCCAAGCTTGACGTTTGGACGGATGCCCGCCTGCGCGGGCATGACGTGAGTGGGCGGTTCACGCTGCATCAGAACACTAGCCGGGGTCTCTGCGAATGGCGAGTTACGCCGCTGTAATGCCCGCCGAAAAGCAACCTCGGATTCTCGGCTTTTCACTTACCGTCATCCCGACGAAGGTCGGGATCCAGACAAGCTTGATTGGAGAAACTGAGGCGTGTCCTGGATGTCGGCCTCCGCCGGCATGACGATGGGTATTTGGTCACGGCAGTTCGCCCCATCAGCGCTCGGGCTTCGGCGGCAGCCCTTTCCTCTCGCGCATCTTGTTGACGAAACGCGTGAAAAGATAATGGCTGTCCTGCGGCCCGGGCGAGGCCTCCGGGTGGTACTGGACCGAGAACACGGGGCGGCCCTTGAGCTCGAGCCCGCAGTTGGTGCCGTCGAACAAGGAGACGTGGGTCTCGAGCACATCCTCGGGCAGCGTCTCGCGGTCGACCGTGAACCCGTGGTTCATCGAGGTGATCTCGACCTTCTCGGTGGTGAAGTCCTTCACCGGATGGTTCGCGCCGTGGTGGCCCTGGTGCATTTTCTTGGTCTTGCCGCCGACGGCGATGCCGAGCATCTGGTGGCCGAGGCAGATGCCGAACATCGGCAGCCCCGAGTCTATGAGCTTCTTGATCTCGGGCACGGCGTATTCGCCCGTCGCCGCGGGATCGCCGGGGCCGTTCGACAGGAACACGCCGTCGGGCTTCCTCTCGAGGATGTCCTCGGCCGTGGTCTTGGCCGGCACGACCGTCACCTTGCAGCCTGCCGAGGCGAGGCAGCGCAGGATGTTGCGCTTCAGGCCATAGTCGACGGCGACGACGTGGAACTCGGGCGCCTCCTGGCGCCCGTACCCCTTGCCCCACGCCCAGCGCGTCTCGTCCCAGGTGTAGCTCTGCCCGCTCGTCACCTCGGGGACGAGATCGAGCCCCAAGAGCCCCGGCCACGCCTTGGCCTCGGCCTTGAGGGCCTCGATGTCGAAGCGCCCGTTGGGATCGTGGGCGATCACTCCGTTCGGCATGCCCTTCTCGCGGATGCGCGCCGTCAGCGCGCGGGTGTCGACGCCGGTGATCGCGATAATGCCGCGGGATTTGAGCCACTGGTCGAAGTGCTCGGTCGCCCGGTAGTTCGAGGGATCGGTGACAGCGGCTCTCAGCACGCAGCCCCGCACGCCCGAGCGCGCCGCGAGGTTCGAGGTCTCCGTGTCCTCGTTGTTGGTGCCGATATTGCCGATATGCGGGAACGTGAAGGTGATGATCTGCCCCGCGTAGGAGGGATCGGTCAGGATCTCCTGGTAGCCCGTCATCGCCGTGTTGAAGCAGACCTCGCCGACTGCCTGGCCGGTCGCGCCGAGACCGACGCCCGAGATGACGGTGCCGTCGTCGAGCACGAGGCGCGCGGTCGGCGCGGTTTCGGTCCAGGGCGCAGGCGCAGTGGTTGCCATGCCGTTTCGGTCCCGATGGTCGGCGCAGGGAGGTGCACTGCGCCAAGGAGCGCGAGAGAGCCCGGTGCGACGTGAGGTTTCGGCCGCGCGGAAACTAAGCGAGGAGAGGCCACGGGTCAAACGAGTTGCCCGGCACGCTTGCCGCGGCAGCCCCCTCGGCCTAAATGGGCGGCATCTCAGGAGGATCAAGCCATGCGCGAGCGCATCAACGAGGCGGTGAAGGCGGCCATGAAGTCGGGCGACAAGGCCCGCCTTTCGACGCTCCGGCTCATGAACGCGGCGATCAAGGACCGCGACCTCGGCATCGGCGCCGGCGCGTCGGCCGAGGCCGGCGAGAAGGTCTCGGACACGGACCTCCAGGCGCTCCTGCAGAAGATGGTCAAGCAACGTCGCGAAAGCATTGCGACCTACGAGGGCGCGGGCCGCAACGACCTCGCGGACAAGGAGAAGGCCGAGATCGCCGTGATCGAGGAGTTCCTGCCGAAGCAGATGGGCGAGGCGGAAACCAGGGCCGCGATCGAGGCTCTGATCGAGGAACTCGGCGCCGCCGGCCCCAAGGACATGGGCCGCGTCATGGGGGCTCTCAAGCAGCGCTTCGCCGGCACCATGGACTTCGGCAAAGCGAGCGCGATGGTGAAGGATCTTCTGAAATAGGCAGCGGGCATCGGGCAGAAGGCGATGTTACCGGCAAGCGCCGTGGCTTTAGGGCCGCGCTTGTGGATAGCGGGCGAAATTAACAGGCCCGGCACCTTATCGCTGGGTAGACCTCCACGAATCGAATGAGGTGTCGAGAGTTCGCGAATCAGGATAGGTCTAACCAACGCCGAGTTCTTGTTGTGTTCTCGTGGCTGACGTGGAGGAGAGTTCATGCGCTTCTCTCATGCTTTCCTCGACGAGATCCGCTCCCGGCTCCCCGTGAGCCAGGTCGTCGGGCGCAAGGTCGCGCTCAAGAAGAAGGGGCGCGAGTATTCGGGCCTCTCGCCGTTCAAGGTCGAGAAGACGCCCTCGTTTTTCGTCAACGACCAGAAGGGCTTCTACCACTGCTTTGCTTCCGGCGAGCACGGCGACATCTTCACGTTCCTGATGAAGACCGAGGGGCTCGCCTTTCCCGAGGCCGTCGAGCGGCTCGCGCAAGAGGCGGGCGTTACAGCTCCCACGCGTTGACCCTGCCCATGAGAAGCGGAGCAAAGAAGCCGCATCGCTTCATGACGTGATGGCAGCGGCGGCCGAGTTCTTTCAGCAACAGCTCGCCGAATCTGGAGGCGCCCAGGCGCGCGCCTATCTAACGAAGCGTGGAATGAACCCCGATACGATCAAAGAATTCGGGATAGGCTACGCACCTCGCACGCGATTCACCCTCAAATCAACTCTGGCTCGCAAGGGGTTTAGCGAGGCTCTGCTTATTGAGTGCGGGCTCCTCATCAATCCCGACAGCGGTGGGGAATCGTACGACCGTTTTCGTGATCGAATTATGATACCAATACACGATTACAAGGGACGCGTAATTGCCTTTGGTGGAAGGGCGATCGACCCCGAAGCACAGCCAAAATACCTCAATAGTCCCGAAACTCCTCTGTTTCACAAGGGTTCTATTCTGTTCAACTTCCACCGGGCGCGACAACCTGCCCATGACAGCGGTGCTGCTGTAGTCGTGGAAGGTTACCTCGACGCCATCACGGTTTTTCAATCGGGAATCAAGCATGTCGTTGCTAACCTCGGGACCGCTCTAACCGAACAGCAAATCGACCTTCTTTGGCGGCTCGCACCGACCCCGATTATTTGCTTTGACGGCGATAAGGCCGGCGAGGAGGCGGCGTACCGCACTGTTGATCGAGTTCTTGCCCAAGCTGGTCGATGGTCGAAGCATCCGCTTCGCTGTCCTGGAAAAGGACAAAGACCCGGACGAGTTGATCAAAGAGGAAGGGAGAGCTGCATTTGATCGGGTGCTCGCTGCTGCACAACCCCTCAGCGATGTGGTGTGGAACCGCGAGGTTCGGTCTGCCAAAATTGACACGCCTGAAGGCAGAGCAGCACTCGAGCGTAGCTTTCGCAGGCTCTTCGATGCAGTCGCTGACGCAACTGTGCGGAGACATTATCAACTGTCGGTGCGAGTGCGGCTCAGCAATCTCTTCTGGGAGCACGATCGTTCTCGCAGACGCGACAAATCGGCTCCGCACAAACTAGGCACTCCCGATGAGACAAAACTTGCTCGAGCGATCCTTGGGATGGCGGTTGAGTATCCTGAACTTTGCGAAAAACATTGGGAGTCGTTTCGCACTTTGCCCATGAATGAGGTGCATTCTATATTTCGCGACGCCTTGATTGATCTAATCCTCACCTACGAAATATGCGATGTTAGCTCGATATACCAGCGACTAGATCCAAAATTCTTTCTCGCCTTGAACCAGGTGCACGGCGAGAATGTTCCAGAAAAGCAGTTGGAGCGCGGTCATCGTCTATATGAGCTATGTCCAATTCTCAAAAGGCAACCCCCGGTGGATTTTGCGGAGCAGTACATGTTGCTGTTCATTGACCTGCTATCGCTCCGTTGCGAGGAGTTTGAGTTAAAGGTGGCTCTGCATGAATATGAGCTGGCCATGACCGAGATGAATGAGTCCCGGCTCTTGAGCCTCAGCCGCTCAGTCACCGCGCGTAGAGAGGCCGTTCGACATCGTGAGCATGAGCTTGAGGAGGTTGCAGCCGAGGTCCGCCGCACCTACAAATTGAAAATCCCTTCTGTAGCCCTAGCCGCCCCCCGCGTCATCGCCCAGTCGGCGTTAACCGGAGATCAGGCAGCATGATGGAGCACGCCGAGACCATCGCCGGGCTCGAGCTCGTCTCCCCTGCGCTTTCCCGGTTACGCGACGCCATTCTTTCGGCGCACGCCCTTGACAATTCTCTTGACACGGGAATTCTTCGATCCCACTTGAGCAAAACGGGCGTCGGCCGGGTTCTGACCTTGGTCGAGCGCTCGATTTCGCATAAGTGTGACAGGTTCGCCGAACCTGACGCCGAACGCACCGAGGTGGAGGATGGCTGGCGCCACGCCCTCGCGCTGCATGAGCGGCATGTCGGGTTGAAACGGTCGCTCGAGGCGGCCGAGCGGACTTGGCACGAAGATCGCAGCGAGGAGGCCTTTGCCCGGATCTGCGAGCTTCAAGGTCAACTTGAACGCCTGATCGGGGCAGAGACTTCCGCTGGTGGGGCCGAGGACGATCCTCGGCCATGACTGAACAGGGGGGACGCAAAACGTCCGCGATCTCTGCGACATGCGACGGGCCCGACGCCATGAGCGCGCACACGCCGTGCGTCGTGCGGCGGTGCCCTATTATCCATTAATCGGCGATGGTTGAGACAAATGGCAAATCCAGCAAAGAACGAGGAACAGGCACCCGCGGCCGAGACCACGGAGCGCGATAGCCCCCTCCTCGACCTCTCGGATCAGTCCGTCAAGAAGCTCCTGAAGAGCGCCAAGGCGCGCGGCTACGTCACGCTCGACCAGCTCAACTCCGTGCTCCCCTCGGAAGAGGTCTCCCCAGACCAGATCGAGGACACGATGGCGATGCTGTCCGACATGGGCATCAACGTCGTCGAGACCGAGGAGGGCGAGGAGCACCCCGCCGAAGCGGCGACCGACGACCAAACTGCCGACGAGGAGGAAACCCGCGCCGTCACCCAGGCGTCGGTGCCGGCGCGCGCCGAGACGCGCTCCGAGCCGACCGAGCGTACGGACGACCCCGTGCGCATGTACCTGCGCGAGATGGGCTCGGTCGAGCTTCTCTCGCGCGAGGGCGAGATCGCGATCGCCAAGCGCATCGAGGCGGGCCGCGAGGCGATGATCGCCGGGCTCTGCGAGAGCCCGCTGACGTTCCAGGCCATCATCATCTGGCGCGACGAGCTCAACGACGGCAAGATCCTGCTCCGCGACATCATCGATCTCGAGGCGACCTACGAGGGGCCCGAGGCGAAAGTGCCCCCGCCGCCGCTCCCTGTCGCGCCCGCGCTCCCCGAGGGTGCGGCACCCGAGGCGCAGCCGGCGGCCGCCCCTGGCCCCGACGGCGAGACGCCGCCCGAGGGCGAGATCGACGACGAGGACGAGTTCGAGAACGCGCTGTCGCTCGCCGCGATGGAGGCCGAGCTCAAGCCGAAAGTGCTCGAGACCTTCGACCGCATCGCCGGCACCTACAAGAAGCTCAGGAAGCAGCAGGACAAGAAGCTCGAGCAGCAGGTCGCGGGCGAGCAGGGCTCGCGCCAGCAGCAGAAGGCCTACGACAAGCTGCGCGAGGAGATCATCTCCGACGTGAAGAGCCTCTCGCTCAACAACGCGCGCATCGAGAGCCTCGTCGAGCAGCTTTATTCGATCAACCGCCGCCTCGTCGGCCTCGAAGGGCGCCTCATGCGCCTTGCCGACAGCTACGGCGTGCCGCGCCAGACCTTCATCGACGAGTACTTCGGCAACGAGCTCGACCAGACCTGGCTCGACCGCATCACCGAGAGCGGCAAGAAGTGGGCGCAGCTCGTCCGCCACGAGCGGAAGTCGATCGAGTTCATCCGCCGCGACATCCACGAGCTCGCGTCCGAGACCGGCCTCGAGATCACCGAGTTCCGCCGCATCGTCAAGGCGGTGCAGAAGGGCGAGCGCGAGGCGCGCCAGGCCAAGAAGGAGATGGTGGAAGCCAACCTCCGCCTCGTCATCTCGATCGCCAAGAAGTACACGAACCGCGGGCTGCAGTTCCTGGACCTGATCCAGGAGGGCAACATCGGCCTCATGAAGGCGGTCGACAAGTTCGAGTACCGCCGCGGCTACAAGTTCTCGACCTACGCCACGTGGTGGATCAGGCAGGCGATCACGCGCTCGATCGCCGATCAGGCGCGGACGATCCGCATCCCCGTGCACATGATCGAGACCATCAACAAGATCGTGCGCACGAGCCGCCAGATGCTGCACGAGATCGGCCGCGAGCCTACCCCGAGGAGCTCGCCGAGAAGCTCGCGATGCCGCTCGAGAAGGTGCGCAAGGTGTTGAAGATCGCCAAGGAGCCGATCAGCCTCGAGACGCCGATCGGCGACGAGGAGGATTCACACCTGGGCGACTTCATCGAGGACAGGAACGCCGTGCTGCCGATCGACGCCGCGATCCAGTCGAACCTGCGCGAGACGACGACGCGGGTGCTGGCTTCGCTGACGCCGCGCGAGGAGCGCGTGCTCAGGATGCGCTTCGGCATCGGCATGAACACCGACCACACGCTGGAAGAGGTCGGCCAGCAGTTCTCGGTCACGCGCGAGCGCATCCGCCAGATCGAGGCCAAGGCGCTGCGGAAATTGAAGCACCCGAGCCGGAGCCGGAAGCTCCGGAGCTTCTTGGACAACTAAGTCGGGCGCGATGATCAAGGTATCGAAGATTGACTGGCTCGGCGGGCACCGCCTCCGCTTTCATTTCAGGGACGACACGGTCGGCGACTACGACTTTGCGGCACTGGTCGCCGAGACCGGTCCAATGATCGAGCCCTTGAGAGATGTTGCGTTCTTCAAGCGCGTCTACCTCGAGTTCGGCGCCCCGACTTGGCCCAATGGTTTCGACGTGGCGCCTGGTTGGCTCCATCAGGAGATCAAGTCGGCCGGCGGATTGACCCGCGAGGCCATGGCCTAAGGGCGTCCGCCAGATCGAGCCCAAGGCGCCGCCGAGAGGATCGGAAAAGCACGGGCTTCATACTCCATGCCCACCTTCACCCACTTCGAGCATCGGACCCAGAAGGTCATCCCCCGCCGCGCCTTCGTGGAGCGCATGGCGCGCGCGCTCGGCATCTGGCTCGCGCTCACGGCCGGCGGCCTCGTCATCGGCATGATCGGCTATTCGGTGACCGAGGGCATGGGGCCCGCCGACGCCTTCGTCAACGCCGCCATGATCCTCTCCGGCATGGGCCCGATCCAGGAGTTGCACACGACGGCCGGCAAGATCTTCGCCGGCTGCTACGCGATGTTCTCCGGCCTCGTCATTATCATTGCCACGGGCTTCATTCTCGCGCCCCTCTACCATCGCCTGCTCCACCGCTTCCACGTCGAGAGCGGGAAGGACAAGGAGTGAAGGTCAGCCTTGTCTGTCGAGGGAGCTGGGTTAGACTATTTGAATGAAAACGAAACCCCGCATGATCGAGGTCGATGAGACCACAGCCGAGGCCCTGGAGGCGCGCGCGGCCGAGCTCGGCATCAGCGTTTCACAGCTCTTGGCCGAGTTCGCGGCCGCCGAGCAGACGACCGAAGCCGACTTCTCCGGCCAGCTTCAAGAGCTCGAGCGGCGCTGGCAGCGCGTCGAGGACGGCGCCGAGGCCGTCGCCAACGAGAAGGTCGTGCGCTGGCTCGAGACCTGGGGCACGTCCGGCTTTCGGCCCTGGCGTAACCCATGAAGGTCGAGTGGTCGGCAGACGCACTCGCCGACCTCGACCGGTTTGCAGCCTTTCTTCACGAACGTTATCCGTCTCTCGCGCCGCTGATTGCGCAGGAGATCATCGAGAAGGCGGAGCTATCGGCGCGTCATCCGAAGGCTGGCAGGCCAATCGGCGTCCGCGACGAGTATCGGCAAATCGTCTTGAAAATTCTCAATGCGGCCTACGTCTTCCAATATCGCTTCGACGGCAAGCGATTGGTCATGTTGCGGGTGTTCCATGGGCGAGAGGCGCGGCGCTGACCCGTATTGGGCCGCGCAAACGAATTCGTTAACCTCATCGCTTTTCAAACTCTCAACGTCCCTTGGCTAGCATCCGCTAAGCGAAAGTCTCTTTTGACCATTGCGAAGGGCGGATGAAGCGCCTCCTCAACTGCCTCATTTCAGGCACGCACCAGCGGCTGCTCGGCTCCGCTCTGTGGCTCGGCATATTCGCGGCCCTTCTCGGCGTCCTCTACGTCTTCGGCGCCCATCAGGTGCGCGAGGCCATGCGCGGGGACGCGGCCCAGAATATCGTCCAGCTCGAGAAGCTCAGGGGGAACGTCAGCGCGGCGTTCGCCATGCTCGAGAAGGAAGTTACGGCCGAGCCCTGCACGGTCGAGTTTCATCGCCAGTTGCGCCGGGTCGCCTTCGAGCCGGACGGCTTGAACGAGTTCATCTACGCCCCGGGCGGCCTGGTGCGCTGCTCGACCAGCCGCGAGGAGTTCGAGGGATACGTGGATCTCGGACGCCCCGACATTTCCGGCGAAACCCGTTTCGGCACCGCCCTCTGGATCGACAGGAGCCTCGATGCGATCGGCCTCAAGGGTCTGACCGCCACCATCGTGCACGCCGAGCCGTTCGCCATCGTCATCCCGCCGCAGAAGATCCACGACCGCTATTCGGGATGGGTGCGCAAGGAGCTGGTCATCGTCGGTCCCGACGGCCGCCGCTGGCACCGCAGCGGCGGCGCGGGCATCTTCGAGCGCGCCTCGAGCGCGCCCAAGGGCGAGAGCTGGGGAGACTTTCGCGGCATCGTCTGCGACAAGGACGGGTTCCACTGCGTCGCGGCGGAGACGACGCTCGCGGATGTTTCGAGTGCTTGGTCGTCGCCGATCGCCGTTGCCGTCGCGCTCGCCGCCATCCTGGCAGCCTGGCTCGCCTCCTGGGCGCGCGCCGCCCTCCTGCGCTACTGGTCGCTCGAGCAGCGCTTCTGTCGCTACCTCACGCCTCAGTCCGTCGTCTGCGCCTACCAGCCGATTATGGACATGAGAACCGGGGCGATCTCGGCCTGCGAGGTGCTCGCGCGCTGGCGCGACTTGAACGGCGACATCGTCTCGCCCGACAAGTTCATCCCCATCGTCGAAAAGGCCCACTTGACCCGCAAGTTCACGAAAATGGTGGCCGACACCGCCTTCCGCGAGCTCTCGGCCTCGGTCCCGGCCGGCGTCCGCCTGCAGGTCAACTTCAACGTGTTCCCCTCGGATCTCGACAGCGCCTTCCTCTCCGAGGTCTTCGCGCAATTTCGCGGTGCGGCAGACCGCTTCGACGTCGTCGTCGAGATCGTCGAGAGCGACGCCTTATCCCTCGACGGCGCCCAGCGCGAGATCGAGCTCCTGAGCCGGGCCGGCCTCAAGACCTACATCGACGACTTCGGCGCCGGCTACTCCAACATTCACAACCTCGCCTCCCTTCCCGTCCACGGCGTGAAGCTCGACCGCAGCTTCGCCATGGCGCCGGAAGGCAGCATGATGGCCAAGATGCTCGTCCACGCGCTCGGCATGGTGAAGACGGCGGGGCGCGCGCTCGTCGTCGAGGGCCTCGAGAACAGGGCGCGCCTCGAGCTCCTGCGCGAGACGCACCAGGTCGACTACGTCCAGGGCTACCTGATCTCGCGCCCGCTCACGATCGACCGCTTCGCCGCCTTCCTCGCCGAGCATCACGCCCCGTCCTGGTCGGAACGCCAGGCGGCCTGAGCCCTGCTGCGCGGGAGCGCTACCCAGGCGTTAGTACGCCGACGACGGCGGCCGTCATCAGCGTCGCAAGCGTCCCGGGACGACGATCGTCTTGGCTCCCAGCGCCACGATCTCCGCGCGCCGCTCCGGCACCATCGCCACCATGCCCCCGATCATGATGCCGAGGCTGCCGAAGTTGGCGAAGCCGGCGAGCGCATAGGTGAGGAGCAGCCGCGAGCGCTCGGAGAGCGCGCCTTGCGGCAGCGCCGCGAGCTTCAAGTAGGCGATGAGCTCGTTCAGCACCGTCTTGATGCCGAGCAGCGTGCCCGCCTCCCCGCACTCGCTCCACGGCACGCCGATGAGCCAGGCAAGCGGAGCGAAGAGGACGCCCATGATGCCCTCGAACGTGAGGGCCGCGCCGAAGGGAGCGGCGGCGAAGGCGAGGAGCTGGTTCACAAGCGCCACGAGCGCCACGATGACGATCAGCATCGCCGTGATGTTGACGAGGAGCTCGATGCCCTCGCGCGTCCCCCGCGCTATGGCGTCCATGCTCGATCGCGTCGGGTCGTCGACGATCTCGGCCGTAGGATCGGCAGTGGAGGGTCCCGCCTCGTCCGGCACCATCAGCGCCGCCATCATGAGGGCCGCCGGCGCGCTGATGACGGAGGCGACCATGAGATGGCCGGCCGCGCCCGGCAGCACGGGCGCCAAGATCGTCGCATAGAGCGCCAGCACCGTGCCGGCGATCGTCGCCATGCCGACCGTCATGGTGGCGAAGAGACCGGCGCGGCTCATCCCCGCGAGATAGGGGCGGATGAGGAGGGGGGCCTCGACCATGCCGACGAAGATGTTTGCCGCTGCCGACGTCCCGACCGGGCCCGAGACGCCGAACGAGCGCTCGAGCAGCGAGCCGATCGCGCCGACGAGGCGCTGCAGGATGCCCCAGTGATAGAGGAGCCGCGACAGCGCGCTGATGACGAGGACGAGGGGCAGCGCCTGCAGGGCCAGCACGAAGCTGTTCTCGGGCCGCACGGTCTCGAACGGCGCCGGGCCGCCCGCGAGGTAGCCGAAGACGAGGCGGGTGCCGCCGTTGGTCGCCTCCTGCAGCGCGGCGACCAGCCCGCCCAGCCAGTCGAAGACGAGGCGCGAGGCGGGAACGGCGAGCATCACGGCCGCGATCGCGAGCTGAAGCCCGACGCCGGCCGCGAGCACGCGCGCGAGACGCCGTCCATCGAACGCGCCGCGGCGCTCGGAGAGGAGCCAGGCGATCGCAGGGAGGACTGCGAGCCCGACAAGGCTTTGCGCCTGCAGCAGCGTCATGAGATCTCCCCGCCCCGTACCCTATCTCAAACTCCTAGGCAGGAACGAGCGCGCTCGGCAAGGTGGCGAGACGGCGCGGCTTGGTGAAGGGCGAGCCGAGATCGCGACGGGGGCCCCGTCTATTTCGAGGACCAAGTCCGCAGATAGCTTTCCGCTATCGCCTGCAATCGTTCGCCGCCGAAGCTCGGATCGTGGCCCGCATGAACCACGGAGACCGGCAGCGCGCGGAGCCGCTCGAGCGTGCGTATGTAGTCCGCGACATCGGAATGCGGGAGATTGTCGATGAGCGGGCCGTCATAGATCGCGTCCCCGGAAAACAGGGTGCCGGTCCCTTTTTCCCAGAGCCCGATGCTGCCCGGAGAATGGCCGGGGAGATGCAGGATCTCGAACACGCGGTCGCCGAGATCGACAGTATCGCCTTCCCTGACGGCGCGGGCTCCCGGCGCGGGGCGGATGCGGAAGCTCGCGCGATCGTAGCCTGCATGCGGCAGAGCGGTGATCAGCGGCCCCGTGACCTCGTAACCGTCGAGTGGAGGCAGCAGCATCGTCGCGAGATCGTCCACATCGAAACTCTCGTCGATCAGGTTGTAGCCACCGCTCGGTCTCAAGAGCCCATCGAGCTCGGCCTCGTGCACCAGGCATTCGCCGAACTCGTGATGGGAGCCGATGTGATCGGCATGGACATGGGTCGCGACCGCGGTGACGGGCTTGTCGAGGAATTCCTCGGCAAACGCCCTGAGGCTCGCGATCCCCATGCCGGTGTCGATCATCAGGTCACGATCGCGGCCGCGAACGTGCCAGATGTTGCAGCGCATGAGCGGGACGACATGCGGCTCGTAGATCAGCGTGATGTCGTCACTGATCCGCTCTCTCTCGAACCAGTGGCCGGCGACGGGCAGTCCCATTCTCTTCGTCCATGATCTGACCCATGCCAGCCGCTCCGGCCGGCCAAGGCGGCGACTACCGTTTGCTCAGGAGCGAGGCGAGGAATGCCACGGCGATCGCGACCGGGATTGCGATGAGCAGGAGCGCGCCGACGGTAAGGGCTACGCCGAGGACGACGACGGCGAGCACGGCGAAGAGTGCGGTGAGCCCAACGAAGAGCGCGGCGCCGAGGAGCCAGGCCCGCCAGCCGGTGATAACGCTGCGTTGTCCGTTCCTCTCGATGACGATCATAGTGCCGCTCCGCCAAGATCGCGATCGTTCTTGATGGAGACGCTTCGCGTCCATCAAGAACGTGAATCGCGATCCAAATTCAAAGTGTAGAGCACGATTCACGTCTGACATGGATCGCAGTAGCGATTCCATGTCAGGCGATCGTGCTCTGGGCTCGCCTCCCGACGATAGCTTGCGGCCGGCTAATTGAATATTGAATTGAGCGCACGCTCGAGGTTCTTGAACCCCTTGGTCACGGAGCGCGAAAGGTCGTCCGCGGGCGACTTCGACTGTCCGGAGCGGCGCGCCCTGCGCTCGCCGTGGATCGCGGCCGGTGCAAAGCCGTCCGGCTGAGCCGCAGCGGGCTCGACCGGCGCGTCCGCCGCCACGGCAGGCTCGCCTTGCGTACTTTCTTCGGGCGCGGACACGGCAGACGTCTCAGGGGCGCGAGCCTCCTGAGTTTCTAGGGGCGCACTCGGCTGCGGAGCGACCGCCGGCAGCGCGCCGGTGACTGTCCCCTCCTGCCGGGGAGAGGCGTCCTGGAGCTGGCGGGCCGGATCGGGGGCCGGGTCCGCGTCACACATGCCGTCCTCATGGGACTTGACCAGGGCGAGCAGGACCGGGTCAGGCTTCTCGACCGGCAGCATGGCATTGGCGCGCCCCGTGAAGTCCTTCATGGCGCGCCGCGTCTCGGCCGTCCACGTGCCGTTGGTGCGGCCGTCATAGCAGCCGACCCGCTTCAGCTCTCTCTGTAGCTCGCGGATGAGCGCCACGGGATTGTCGAGCGGTATCGAATTCTCGTCCGGGGCCGCCGCCACCGGAGCGGCAACCGGGCGAAACGCCTGTAAAGCGACGAGAGCAGCCCCCTCGCCCTCCGTCCGGCGATCGGTCAAGGCCGACACGTGAATGAAATAGGCCGGAACCGCGCCGGCAGCCAAGATCAGGATGAGCGCGCTCGACTTGACCGTATCGACCAGCCGCAGGAATAAGCCGTCTAGGTGCACGTGAACACTACCCCCACCCTCTGCGTCCGTTGCCGCCGGAAGTCCCCGAGGCATTCCTTGTAGCAGCCTACGATGGCAGCATTGGGCTTAGGTGGTTGAAAAGGCCCCGGTGTGGCGGGCGCGGCTCATGGTCCGCGGCGTGCTAGGTATACTCAATCGAAGCGTAAGCCCCGGCCGGCCTTGCGTCGCGCGCCGCCACGGCGCTAGCTTTGTGCCTCCCTTGGCATTCATGGGCAGCACTCCTCGACCCTGGCCCTTCGATGACGCTAGAGCTCACCTCTCCCGCCTTCGGCGACGGAGCCTCGATCCCGAGGAAATACACGTGCGAGGGGGACGATCTCTCGCCCCCGCTCGCTTGGAAAGGCGCGCCCGCCGCGACCAGGAGCTTCGCCCTCATCGTCGACGACCCGGACGCGCCGGACCCCAAGGCGCCGCGCATGACCTGGGTGCATTGGGTTCTCTACAATCTTCCTCCAAGCACGACGGCGCTTGCGGAAGGGATTGTCTCGCTCCCCGCCGGAGCCCACGCGGGGCTCAACGACTGGCAGCGGGCCGACTATGGAGGCCCGTGCCCGCCGATCGGACGGCATCGCTATTTCTTCAAGCTCTATGCGCTCGACACCGAGCTCAACCTGAAACGACCGGTCAAGGCCGACGTCGAGCGCGCCATGAACGGCCAAGTGCTCGCCTCGGCTGCTCTCATGGGTACGTACGCCAAGGAGCGCTGAGTGCGCGAGCCGCTCGGCTATCTGCTGATGCGCGTAATCTTCGAGCCCTCGAGCGTGAGATTGTACATGAGGCCCTTCTGGTCGAGGATGAAGCCCACAACCGGTTGCGTGATCTGATTGGTGTCGATCGACCCGCCGGCGCCGACCGTCACCAGCGCCACCGAGCCGTCGACGCCGACCTTCCACCCGTATTTTTGCTTGAAGCTCGCGAGCGCATCCTCCGTCATGAAGACGATGATGACGGTCTTCGCCTGCAAGCCGAGCTGGAAGCCAAACGACGCCGACACCGTGTTGTAATAGCCCTCCGTGTGGTCGCGCCTCAATAGCGCGCCTTCGCCGTACTCACCGCCGAAGCCGAAGCCGGCCTTCACGACCGAGGGAAAGATGAGCACGGCGGAAGCGCGCGCGAGGAGCTCGCCGGAGCCTCCGACGTCCTCGCGAAAGCGGGCGAGCGCGGCGCGCACATCGATGTCGATCTCCTCGCGCGAGGCGGCGAGGCTCGGGGGCGCCGCGATCGTGAGCGCGAATAGGAGGGCGGAGACGAGGGCAGGGAGGATTTTCCTGTAGGTCATGGGGAGACCCTTGTGCATTCTTGGAGGCGAAGGACGTCGGACCCGCCTCGGTAGCAAGCGCTCATTTGAGGCCTTTTTGCGCCAGGCCCGCAACTCACTCCGGGAGCGGGATGAACTCGTCCGCGTCGCCGGGGACGGGCGCGAAGCGGCGCGCCTTCCAGTCGGCCTGGGCCGCGTCGATACGGTCCTTCGACGACGACACGAAGTTCCACCAGATGTGGCGCGGCCCGTCCATGGGCTCGCCGCCGAGCAGCATGAGGCGCGCCTGCGTGAGGGCGAGGATAGAGATGCGGTCGCCGGGGCGGAAGACGAGGAGCCGGCCGGCGCCGAACGTCGCCCCCGCGATGTCGACCTCGCCCGAGACGAGAAAGACCGCGCGCTCCTCGTAGTCGGGATCGAGGGGGAGCACCGCACCAGGGGCGAGCACGGCCTCCGCGTAGAAGCTCTCATGGGGAAACTCGACCGGCGAGCGCGCGCCGTAAAGCGCGCCCATGACCACGCGCACCGTCTTGCCGTCCGCCGCGACGCGCGGCAGCTCGTCGCGTCCGTGGTGGACGAATGCGGGGGCCCCTTCCTCGTGCGACTTGGGGAGCGCCGCCCACGCCTGGATGCCGAAGAGGCGCGATCCCTTGGCGCGCTCCTCGGCGCCGGTGCGCTCCGAATGGACGATGCCGGACCCTGCCGTCATGAGGTTGAGCTCGCCGGGGCGGATCGCGAGCTCCGTGCCGAGGCTGTCGCGGTGGACGACCTCGCCGTCGAAGAGATAGGTCACCGTCGCAAGGCCGATGTGCGGGTGCGGGCGCACGTCGAGGCCGGTGCCGAGCAGGAACTCGGACGGCCCCATCTGGTCGAAGAATATGAACGGGCCGACCATCTGCCGTCCCGCCGCCGGGAGCGCACGGCGCACCTCGAAGCCGCCGAGGTCGCGGGCTCGCGGCACGATCACCTGCTCGATCGCATCGCAGGAGCGCGCGTCGCCAGGTGTGGGGTCCTCGGTCGGCTGCCAGCTCATGCGCGTTCCCACCGGCCCCTCGGGGCCTCTAGCGGTAGGTAGGCGCAAGGAAGCGGGAAAGCCAGCCCCCGTCCCGCGTCAGCAGAAGAGGCAGGCGTCGCACATGCCGCGCGCTTCGGCGATGTGGCTGTCGATGATCCTCGAATACTCGTTGAGCTTCGCCGACCAGCTCTGGCAGAGCGCCTTCTTCTTCTCGGGATCGCCGTGCGCCTTTTCCCAGGCCTGCAAGTAGGTCTTCTTCTTGGACCGGAACACGCCCGCCACCTTCTTTAGCGACGAGGTCTCGACGCAGGGGCTGATCGCCGCCCAAGTGCGCTTCACGAGGCTGAGCTGGCGGCCGCAGAACTCCTCGAGCGCGTCGACGGTGGCGTATTCCTCGACGCGCCGCCACAGGTCCACCTGCTGGGAGCGCGTGAGCGTGGTGATGCCGACCTTCACCTCGACGACCTGGCTCCTCGATACGGCATAGGGCGGAAAGGCCGCGATGAGCATCCCGAGGGCGGCAGCCCAAGCCAGCCCGCACGCGCGCTTCAGTCCAATCATGCCTTGGTTCCCGATTCGGCCCCGCCTCGCGAATGCTAAGCCGTCTCGCGACCGCTTCGCAACATCGCCGCTCGCACTATCCGCTCACCGCGACGATTTCGACCTCGCCGGCTCCGACCGGCACCACGTCCCCGACCGACTTGCCCATGAGGGCACGCGCGAGCGGCGCTACGTAGGACAGCGTCCCCTGGGCCGGGTCGGCCTCGTCCTCGCCGACGATGCGGTAGGTCTGGCGCCGCCCGTCCTTGCGCGCAATCGTCACGCTCGCGCCGAAATGCACCTCGCGCGCATCCGCGGGCGGCTCGATGACCTCGGCGGAGGCCCGTCGCGCGCTCCAATAGCGCAGGTCCCGGGCCGCCGCTGCAATGGCCTGCCGGTCGCCGCCGGCGACCGCCTCCGCGTGCGCCGCCTCCGCCCGCTCGAGCTCGGCCTCGATCAGCGCGAGACCGTTGCGGGTCACGAGATTGGGATGGGGCGAGATCAGCCGGTCGGGAAGCTCCGCGACCTCGTCCTCGTGCTCTTTGACGAATGCTCTGCTCATCGCGGTAATATACGGCTTTCGCAGCAAAATGATACCGGAACCGGCTAAACCGATGCGCCAGCACCAAAGCGAGATCTCGATTGCGACGCGAGGGGCGGGCCTCGTCGAGTTCACCGACAAGGCGCAGGCGGCCGTCGCGCAGAGCGGCATCACGACCGGGCTCCTCACGGTCTTCTGCCGCCACACCTCGGCCTCCCTCCTCGTCCAGGAGAACGCCGACCCGGACGTCCAGCGCGACCTCGAGGCATTCTTCCGCCGCCTCGTCCCCGACGGCGATCCCTTGTTCGTCCATAGAGTAGAAGGCCCCGACGACATGCCGGCCCATGTCAAGGCGGCGCTCACGCAAACATCGATCACGATCCCGGTCGCCGGCGGCCGGCTCGCGCTCGGCACCTGGCAGGGGCTCTATCTCTTCGAGCACCGGCATGCGCCCCACGCACGGCGCATCGTCCTACATCTGATCGGCGACTGACCGGGGACGCGGTTGGGTGTATTTTCGACGGCGGCGGCCACGGATTATCCGAATCAGCCTAGGGTCCGGGCCCGTCGCAACAAGGAGAGCCCCATGGCGAAGAACAAGACACCGGGTGACGATCGGCGCGTCGGCGCGGTCAAGACCCGGTCGCAGACCCCGAACCCTCTCACCGGCACCTGGACCAAGCGCGACGACAAGAGCGGCAAGTTCATGGACGTGAAGGCCGACCCCAAGCCGTTCAAGGGCGTGCGCAAGGAGAAGAAAAAATAGCGCGAGGCCGCGTTAACTCTGAGCAAAGGGCGTCCTCTTCGGGCGCCCTTTGTCGCGTCCGCCCCCTGCTTTGGCGCATGGCCGCGGACCCTCCGACCTGCTAAGGAGGCGCCGCGAAACAGAAGAGCCGGGCAGGGAGAGAGACATGAGCGACAGCGACGCCGAGAGCCACGCACGCATCGAGACCGCCAAGCTGATCCGCCGCTACTACGACGCCTTCAATGCCGGCGACAGCGAGGTCATGCTCTCCTTCCTCACCGACGACGTGATCCACGACGTGAACCAAGGCGAGCGCCGCCAGGGCAAGGATAAGTTCCGCGCCTTCAACGCGCGCATGACCCATCACTACAAGGAGGAATTGCGCGATATCGTCGTGCTCGTCTCCAAGGACGGGGCCCGCGCCGCCGCGGAGTTCAACGTGCATGGGAAATACCTCAACACGGACGAGGGTCTTCCCCCGGCCAAGGGGCAAACCTATGTTCTGCCCGCCGGCACGTTCTTCGCCATCCGCGACGGCAAAATCGCCCGCGTCACCACCTACTACAATCTGACCGACTGGATCGCCCAGGTGGCCTGACGGCCGGTAGCATCCCCACTACGACCCTGGTTCCGGGCCCGAAGCGCGGTATAGAGGCTGAGCGGGCCTCTCTCGCCCGCGAGGAAGGAAGGAGGCTTGCCTCATGGCCATCGACGTGCGCTCCCTGACCGGGGACGAGATCAAGCCGGTGCTTCCCGAGCTGGCACGCCTGCGCATCGTCGTCTTCCGCGACTGGCCCTATCTCTACGACGGCACGCTCGAGTACGAGGAAGGCTATCTCGCGAAGCTCGCCAAGGCGAAGGGCGCCGTGGTCGTCGTTGCGCGCGACGGGGACGAGGTGGTCGGCGCGTCGACGGCCGCGCCGATGATCGAGCACGCGGATGAGTTCGGCGAGCCGTTCAGACGTGCCGGCTACGACATTGCGAAGATCTTCTATTGCGGCGAGTCCGTGCTCTTGAAGAGCCACCGCGGCCACGGCCTCGGGCACGCCTTCTTCGACCACCGCGAGGCGCAGGCTAAGAAGCTCGGCGGGTTTACTCACTCGACGTTCTGCCGCGTCGTGCGTCCCGCCGACCATCCGCTCAAGCCCGAGGACTACGTGCCCCTCGACGGCTTCTGGAGGAAACGCGGCTACGAGCCGGTCGAAGGCCTCGTCGCGACCTACAAGTGGAAGGACATCGACCGGCCCGACGAGACCGACCACGAGATGCAGTTCTGGATGAAGGCGCTCTGAGCCCCCTCTCCTCATCGCCCTTATCCGCAAGATCCTGCCCCTCACCCTAACCCTCTCCCCGCAAGAGCGGGGAGAGGGGAAAATCGGAAGCAATCGTCCATGCCCTCGCGCACGTCCCTCAAGGTTGCCGCCGCGCAATACCCGATCGACCAGCCCGCCTCCCTCGACGAGTGGAAGGAGAAAATCGCGCGTTGGGTCGCCGAGGGTGAGGCGACGGGCGCGGAGCTCCTCGTCTTCCCCGAGTATGCCGCGATCGAGCAGGCCGCCTGCTTCGGCCCTGCCGTCTACTCCGACCTCGCCACCACACTTAAGAAGGTCGCGGAACTCGCGCCCGAGCGCGTTGCGTTCCACGCCGAGCTCGCCATGGCGCACGGCGTCCACATCCTCGTCGGCTCGGGGCCGGTCAGAAAGAGCGACGGGCGCTTCGTCAACGCCGCCCAGCTCGTGACTCCCGAGGGGCGCGTCGGCGAGCAGGAGAAGCTCATCATGACGCCGTTCGAGCGCGACTGGGGCGTCTCGCCGGGCGCGCCCTTGCGCGCCTTCGAGACGGCGCTCGGGCGCATCGGCATCGCCATCTGCTACGACAGCGAGTTCCCGCTCATTGCCCGCGCGCTCACCGAAGCCGGCACCGAGATCGTGCTGGTGCCCTCCTGCACCGAGCGCGTCTCGGGCTACTACCGCGTGCGCACGGGCGCCATGGCGCGCGCACTCGAGAACACGATCGCGACGGTCATGAGCCCCACCGTCGGCGACGCGCTGTGGTCGCCCGCCGTCGACCGCAACGCGGGCGCGGCCGGCATCTTCGTCCCCTCGGAGCAGGGCGTCGCCGATACGGGCGCGCTGGCCGAGGGCGCGCTGAACGCTCCCCAATGGGTCGCGGCCGAGATCGATCTCGCCGCACTCCGGCGCCTGCGCACGTCGGGGGAAATGCGCAACTACGCCGACTGGCCGTCCCAGCCCGGCGCCGAGCCGCTCGTGCACACGGTCGAGGTCGTCTCGCTCGTGTGAGAATTTACTTCAGCGCCCAGGTGACGGTGACGCGGGCTTCGAGCGTTTGCGTGCCGCGCTCGATCGGCACCGCTTCCGCCTTCATGGCGCGTGCCATCGGGATCGGGCGGGGCCCGTCGACGATTGTGTCCTCGGAGATCGAGACGACCTCGCCAACCTCGGCGCCCGCGGCGGCGGCGTAGAGCTTGGCGCGGCGCAAGGCGTTGGCAATCGCCTCCTTGCGCGCCTCGTCCTTCAAGGTCTCGGCCTTGCTCACCTCGAAAGTGAGCCCGTTCATCTGATTGGCGCCGAGGGTCACGAGCGCATCGAGCACCTCGCCGAGCTTGTCGAGATCGCGCGCGGTGACCTGGACCTCGTTCGACACCTGGTAGCCGCTGATGACGGGCGCCTCGCCCTCGCGCGGATTGGTGTAGCGGGGGTCGATCCTGAGCCCCGAGGTCTGGATGTCCTTCGCCTCGATGCCGTTCGCCTGAAGGCCCTCGATGAGCTTCCGCATCGCCTCCGAGTTGCGGGTCAATGCCTCGCGCGCGGTCGCCCCGTCGGTCAGCACGCCGCTCGTGATCCGCGCCATGTCGGGCTCGGCCGAGACCTGCCCCGTCGCCGTGACCGTCACCAATCGCTGCACAGGCTTCTCCTCGGCTGCCGCCCGCCCCGGACCGGCCATCAAAAACGCTGCGGCGCAGAGCGCCAGTGAACCTATAGCCGTCGACGGGGCAGGCATGGAGGGTCTCCTCTAGAGTTGAGACGCCATCTCACCATCCGTTTCGGGTCGAATGTGGGCGTGGGGCGGGCGTTCTTGCTTAACGCGAACAGTGCTATAGCGACGGCGCGTGGGCCCGTAGCTCAATGGTTAGAGCTGGCGGCTCATAACCGTCTGGTTCCAGGTTCGAATCCTGGCGGGCCCACCACGTTTTTCAATACCCGACCGCACTTTTTCAATTAGCCGCGCCGGGGCAGTCGGGGCCGACGTACCTGCCGTCGATGGTGACGCCGAGCGTGCGCCCGAGCGGCCCGGGCGGGTCGAACGTCATCTTCATCACCGCCCGATACCGCGAGTTGAAGTCGCCGCTATAGACCGTGCTCATCGTCTCCTTACCGCCGGGCGTGGTGCAGACCACGTCGACGATGAGCTCCGCGCCCGCGGGCGTCACCTTGGGCTCCGAGCAGTCGCCGCTTCCGGCCGGCACGGCGAGATCGTCGTCGGCGCCGACACAAGCCTGAGTCATCGCCATGCCGGTAGCCGCCGACACGGTGGTGATCTCCCAGTGCCCGGCCTTGCGCTTGGGGAGGGCGGTTGACGAAGCCCCACCATCTTCCGCAAGCGCAATACCGATTGCGACTGCGCTGGCCGCAAAAAAGATCAGATGCTTCATGGCTCTCGATCAGGTCTCGAGCGTGACGGCCTGCTATTGGCAGAGGCCGAGTTGATCGCCAACCCCCGGCGGACGACAACCTTTGCAGAACCGCATGGGATTTCTTCACGAAGCGCAGTCGAGCGCGCACCCGGCTGTCCTTCGCCAACCCCTGTTGACGCGCGCAAGGGCTTCTGAAATGCCAGCGGGAGCATCATCTAGCGTCCGGTCGCATGCCACCCCTCACGATCCTTCTCATCTCCGACGGCCGCCCCGGCCACTATCACCTGTCGGACGGCATCGTCGCCGCCGCCGCACGGCTGCGCCCCGTCGAGATCCGGCGCCTCGAGGTCCGCCGCCACCGCTGGACGCCGGGGCGCGTGCTCGCGGCCCTGATCGAGGGCGGCCTCGCGCCGGTCCGCCTCTTCACCCTCGGCTACGGGATCGACGCGAGAGCCTTGCCGCGCGCGGATCTCGTCGTCTCGGCGGGCGGCGACACGCTCGCCGCCAACGCCGCGGCGGCGCGCTTGCTCGGCGCGCCCAACATCTTCTATGGCTCGCTGCGCCAGTTCCGCCCCGAGGATTTCGCCCTCGTGCTCACCTCGCATGCCCGCTTTCGCAACCGCCCGCGCCATGTCGTCACCTTGAAGCCCAGCGCCATCGATCCCGAACTCGATCCCGCCGGCCGCTCGGCACGACCAAGGCGCCCCCGCCACGCTCGGCCTCCTCGTCGGCGGGGACACCGAGACCGTGCGCTTCAAGCCCGCCGACTGGGAGCGCGTCATTGCCTTCGTCCGCGCCATGACCGCCGAGACGGGCGCGCGCTGGCTCGTATCGAACTCGCGCCGGACGCCGCGCGAGGCAACCGAGGCGTTGGCCGCGCTCGCGCTCGAGGAGGCGAGCCCGATCCTCTCCTTCATCGACGTGCGCAGCGCCGGGCCGGGGACGCTTGTCCAGCTTTTCGAGCGAGCGGAAGCCGTGCTCGTCACGGTCGACAGCAGCTCGATGGTCTCGGAGGCGGTGTGGGTACGCCGGCCCGTTATAGCGATCTCGCCGCAAACCTCGGTTCTTCCGGAGAGCGAGCAGGGTTACCGGGATTACCTCGCGGGGAACGGCTGGGCCGCGGCACTGCCGATCGCCGAGCTGACGCCTGAAGGTGTTGGCGCCGAGATCGCACGCTTGAGGCCGCTCGACGAACATCCGCTCGACCTGCTCGCGGCAATCCTCGCCGAGAAGCTCCCCGCCCTCTTTCCCCGCGCCTGAGATCAGCTGTCGGCTTCGAGCACGGCGACGTTCTCGCCGGCGTAGACGGCCTTGAGCTGGTCCACGTCGTCGAGCGCCATCGCCCACACATTGCACGGGCCCGCGCAGCGGATCTCGCCGCGCTTCGACAGCGGCGTCGGCCCGAACCCGATGGCGATGGAATGGCCGTCCGGCCAATAGGCGATCTCGCCCTTGCTCACGACCTCGCGCGCGCCGGGCTCCCGATCATGTGAAAAAGGGGCTCGGAAGTAGACCTCCTTGCCCCACGTCTGCGCCTCGGCATAGATCGGCAACGCCTTCCAGATCCTGTCCGCCGTCGGCGTGTCCAGGAGCCGTGCGCGGATGGCGACCTTCCCCGCCTTGATCAGAACTTCGCGCACGAAAGCCTCCCGAGCCCAAGGCGCCGCTACTTTGCCGTAACGGATACCTTCTCACCGGGCACGACAGTCTTCAAGAGGGCAACATCATCGAGTGCTTTTGCCCAGAGGTTACATGGTCTTGGTAGGCGCAGCTCGCCGTGGCGCGCGAGCGGGGTCGGCCCGAAAACGATGATGATGCGGTCGTCCTCGCTCCAATAGCAGATGTCGCCGGCCTCCACGGTCGCGCGCGCGACCCGCTCGCGCCCGGTCTCGACCGGGGTCTCGAAGTGCACCGATTGGCCCCAGGTCTCGGCGGTCGAATAGAGGGGCAGCGCCGTCCAGATGCGCTCGGCCGTCTGGGTCGCGAGCAGCTCGGCGCGGATCGCGACGTGGCCCACCTTGATGAGGACGATGCGCCGCGGCGCGGCCGGCGCGGCTTGCGCCTCTCCCCGGCGCGAAACCGCCGTGCCCCGCTTGCGAAGGATGTTCGTCGGCATCGTCGGAGTAAAGCCGGAGCCCCGTCCTCAATCAAGGCGGGCGCGCCCAGTCGTCAGGCGGGCGAGGGGCCGAACACGAGGACGGCGTTCAGGCCGCCGAACGCGAACGAGTTCGACATCGTGTAGCCGACTTTCATGTTGCGCCCGACGTTGGGCACATAGTCGAGGTCGCACTCGGGATCGGGCTCGTCGAGCCCGATCGTCGGGGGGACCCACTGCTCCTGCATCGCCTTGATGCAGGCCACCGCCTCGATGCCGCCGCCGGCGCCCAGCGGATGGCCGTGCATGGACTTGGTCGAGGAGATCGCGACCTTGTAGGCGTGCTTGCCGAACAGGTCCTTGATGGCGTTGGTCTCGTTCTTGTCGTTGATGGTCGTCGCCGTGCCGTGGGCGTTCAAGTAGTCGATCTTCATCGGCGGCACCTTGGCGTCCTGCAGCGCAAGGCGCATGGCCTCGCGCGGACCCTCGATGTCGGGATTGACCATGTCCTTGGAGTCCGAGGTCATGCCGTAGCCGACGATCTCGGCCAGGATCTTGGCGCCACGGCGCTTGGCGTGCTCGAGCTCCTCGAGGACGAGGATGCCCGCCCCTTCGGCGAGCACCGTGCCGTTGCGCTTCTTATTGAACGGGAAGCAGCCCTGGGGCGAGAGCACGTGGAGGGCCTGCCAGGCCTTCATGGTCCCATAGTTGATTACCGCCTCGGACGCGCCGGCGATGGCGACGTCGACGAGGTTGTGGGAGATGTAGTCGCGGGCTATCCCGATGGCGTGGGTTGCCGTCGAGCAGGCACTGCAGGTGGCGAACGTCGGACCCTTGACGCCGTACTCGATGCCGACGTGGGCGGAGGCGGACGAGCCGATGATACGCAGCAGCGTCAACGGGTTGGTCGCGCGCTTGTTCTCGATGAAGAGGTTGCGATAGGCGTTCTCGAAGGTCGTGAGCCCGCCGGCGCCCGACCCGATAATGCACGCGGCGCGATAGGGATTTTCGATCGGAAACGTGAGGCCCGAATGCTTGACGGCCTCCTCCGCCGCCACGCCCGCAAACCAGGAGTAGCGGTCGGCGTGGGTGATGATCTTGTCGCGCTGGTAGCCCTTGAGGCGCTCCTTGGGATCGAAGTTCTTGATCTGGGCGGCGATCAGGATCTTTAGATCGTCGAGGGGAAAGCCGCCGAGCGGGCTCACCCCCGATTTCCCCTCCTTCATACCCGCCCAGAACTCGTCGACGTTCTCGCCGATCGGGGTGATGACGCCGAGACCCGTGACGACGACACGACGTGTGCCGCTTGCATGTGCCATGACTGTGATCGTTCCCTTGAGTGGACCTGCGCGAGGCCGAGCGCCTTCTGCCCGCGCCGCCGATAACGGCGGCATGGAGTAGCAATTCCGGCGCGAACTAGCCCTCGACTATGCCTTGGCCCCCGCTGCCGCCGCCGGACCTGCCGCCATGAGAGATTTGACCTTGTCGACGACCGAGCCGACCGTCTTGAAATCCTGCACGTCCTCGTTGGCGTTGTAGGGGATCTCGATCCCGAACGTATCCTCGATGTCGAAGACGATCATCGCAAGATCGAGGGATTCAATCTTGAGATCCGTGAGGGCGGTCGAGAGAGAGATGTCATCCCTCGGCTCCTTCATGTGCTTCTTAAGAATGTCGATGATCTTGGTTGCGACTTCGTCCATCTCGCTCTCCAAACCCCGCGCAACATTACCCGCAGGGACCCTCGTTACTTCATTCCACTAGTTTAGCGCCGCTTTTGTCACAAGCTAGGCCGTCACATATCCTTAAACCTCGGGCAAGTCCAGCAAACTTGGCCCAAAGCGGCCCCCGGCTCACGCCGGCAGCAGGAGATGTGCCACACGCTCTTTCTTAATGATGTTCCTCTAGTAACAGGATGATCTTGAGCCGACTTATTGCTTACACCTCTAGTCGGGTGATGCAAAACCGTGTTGAATACACGAGCGGGTTCTGGGGCTTGCGCAAACAATGGGCGCGCTTCATGCCGGCAGCTCCCGCCACAATGCCGCATGCCGATGAAGCGGCAGGCCCCGGGAGGGTGACCCATGGGACTAGCTGACGCGCCCCGCGCGGCGGTACATCATGCCTGGCTCAAGAGCTACCCGGAGAAGGTAGACTGGACGATGCCGCTCAAGGCGGCGCCCCTCTTCCACCTCATGGACGAGGCGGCACGAAGATGCCCGACCCGCCCCTGCACCATCTTCCTCGGCAAGATCCTCACATACGCAGAAATGGCCGCCCTCGTCGACCGCGCGGCGGCCGGCCTCCAGTCGATCGGGGTCCGGAAGGGCACCAAGGTCGGCCTGTTTCTTCCCAACAGCCCGACGTTCATCGTCTACTATTTCGCGATCCTCAAGGCGGGCGGGATCGTCGTCAATTACAACCCACTCTACACGCTCGAGGAGCTGTCGTTCCAGGTGAAGGACAGCGAGACCGAACTCATGGTGACGCTCGACCTCAAGATCCTGTTCGACAAGGTCGAGGGCCTGCTCGCGAGCGGCGTTCTGCGCCGCGCCGTCGTCGCCTCGTTCGCCGGCCTGCTGCCGGCGACCAAGGCGATCCTCTTCAACCTCCTGAAGTCCAAGGAGCTGGCGCGCCCCCTCGCCTCGCCGGAGCGCGACAAGATCATACTCGAGGGCCATATGCTCGCGGGCGCAGGCCGTCTCGAGCCCGTCGGCATCGACCCCAAGGAAGACCTCGCGGTGCTCCAATACACCGGCGGCACGACCGGCACGCCCAAGGGGGCCATGCTGACGCACGCCAACGTCTACGTGAACGTGCACCAGGTGAGGGCGTGGGCCCCCGACCTCGACTACGGCACCGAGAGGGTCCTCGGCGCGCTCCCGTTCTTCCACGTGTTCGCCATGACGGTGGTCATGAACCTCGGCGTTGCCATGGCGGCCGAGATCATCATCATGCCCCGCTTCGTCCTGGCTGATGCGTTGAAGCTCATCGACAAGATGCGCCCGACGATCATGCCCGGCGTGCCGACCCTCTACAACGCCATCATGAACCATCCCAAGGTCAAGAGCTTCGACCTCTCGAGCCTCAAGTTCTGCCTGTCGGGCGGGGCGCCGCTTCCGCTCGAGGTCAAGCAGAACTTCGAGGCCGCGACGGGGTGCTCTCTCGTCGAGGGCTACGGCCTCTCGGAGGCCTCCCCGAGCGTCACCTGCAATCTGCTCGAGGGCCAAGGGCGGAACGGCTCGATCGGCCTGCCGCTCCCCGGCACCATCGTCTCGCTCCGCGATGTCGCCGATCCCGCGAAGGAGGTGGCCCAGGGCGAGCGCGGCGAGATCTGCGTTGCCGGCCCCCAGGTCATGCGCGGCTATTGGAAGAAGCCGGCAGAGACAGCGGCCCAGTTCGTCGGCCCCTATCTCAGGACCGGAGACGTCGGCGTCATGGACGAAGGGGGCTTCTTCTTCATCGTCGACCGCATCAAGGACCTCATCATCTGCTCGGGCTACAACGTCTACCCGCGCCGCATCGAGGAGGCGATCTACGAGCACCCCGCCGTTCAGGAGGTGACCGTGATCGGCATCCCCGACAAGTACCGCGGCGAGGTCCCGAAGGCCTTCATCAAGCTCAAGCAGGGCATGTCGGCGACGGGCCACGACATCATGCACCACCTCGATCCCAAGCTGTCGAAGCTCGAATTGCCGGCCGAGATCGAGTTCCGCGATGCCCTCCCCAAGACGATGATCGGCAAGCTCTCGAAGAAGGAGCTCAAGGCCGAGGAGATGGCGCGCCGCGCGAGGAATGCGTGAACGCTGCGGCGTCCGGCATGGCGATCCAGAGCTCGTTGCCAAAGGGGCCGCCGTCGTCCGCGCTGAACACGAGAGCCATGGATTCCTCGGCGAAAATATGGGGTGATCGGACGTTATGTTTTCCGCCTGGCCTCTTTTCGGACCAGAGTATTCTGCTTAACAAACCTGTCCAGACAATCTCATGACGGACCAATGTGCGGGCCTTCGAGCGCCGCGACCCGCATCCGTTGAGCGGGCCGCGATCCCGGCGCGGAGCGCCTGATCTCCATGGAGAATTTCTGCCAACGCCACGCGAAGCTGATGCGGTGGCGGCCCCATGTCGAGCGACCAACCAGACCTCGGTTCCGGTCGCGGCTTCCGGGAACGCGTGAAAATAGGGTCGAATCAAAGATCGGCAAGCTCTCGACGAAGGGGGCTCAACGCCGAAGAGGTGAAGTGCCGCGCGGGGAGCGCGTGAGCGCGGCGGCGCCGATCCGCCTCATTCGGTGGCCCCCGGGCGGGACCTCAGCGCGGCAAATCGGCGGGCGGGCGAGCGCGGTCTCGCCTTCTATCCATCGCGGCAATGACTGCGGCTCGGACATCTGCTTGTCCGCACGCGGACGAGAATTCGCGGGCGAGCTGCTGAGTCAGCTTGAGATCGCTGATCGGCCGACCATCGGCCATAGCGGCGTCCAGCACCTGCTCCACTCGTTCCCGAAGCCGGTCCATGCGATGGAACCTCTCTCAATGCTCGATGTGGCTCTCCGGCCGTCCGGCAGGACGGAGCGGATTCAAGTCCGAGCGTCTCGATCGACCGCGCCGATCTAGTGGCGACGCACGCCACCAGGCGCGATCCTCAGATCTTTGAGCGCGCTCTCGGAGATTGACCTCTCTGCGGTGATGCGGACGTCCAACATGTCCTCGCTGAAGGGCACGACCGCACTGACAGCGGCCGCCTGCTCCTCAATAGCGACGGCGAAGCGCTCGCATAGCACCAGTGTCTGGCAGGGCCGCCGGCCCCTGAGCTCCACAATCCAACCACCCGGCATAGCAACCTCCAAAAGGCATCCCTCTTGTGTGTGATCGCCACCCCAGACGTGCAGAATATCAAACTCGATTCGCCAAGCTCACGATCCTCGCGGTTCTCAACAGAAATCTTCAATAGCGCTCTGCCATCACTGGCGTGAAAATCTCTCGCACCAAGCCCGAGCTTCCGGCCGCGGCTCCGTTCCCTGACGGAGCCGCGTGGGTCTCTCTTCTAGAGCAGGAAGTCGCCCGCGCCGAGCGAGGCTGCTTTGACCAGGATCTCGAAATCGGCCTTGCCGTCGCCGTTTACATCGCCCTGCACGAGACAGGATGCGCCGAGGTCCTTGTAGTGCAGCTCCCCCTTCACGTTGTGGAAGGATTGCGTGCCGATAAACTTGAAGCCCTGGTTGCCGTTGACGCCGGATTTGGCATCGATGGTACGGAGGTCGATGTCGTCGCCGATGGCGAAGTCACTGATGAAATCGCGGTTCGACCCGACCACGCTCTCGGCGAGCGAATTGAAATCGAAAACGTCCTTGCCGGCACCGCCGGCGAGAAAATCCTTGCCGAGCCCTCCCGTCAGGAGATCGTTGCCGGCGCGACCGTCCAAGACGTCCTTGCCGGCGCCTCCGGCCAGCCCGTCGGCGGCACTCGAGCCAATGACCCTGTCATTGCCGGCGGCACCATCGACAGTCCCAAGCTTTGATGCCGCGGTCAGCGCCGAAAAGTCGAAGGTATCGGCTGCACCCGTGCCAAGCACGCCCATGCCGTTGCCCAGCCACTGCTCCACCGAAGAGGAGGCGGCCTTGAAGCCGGCGAGGCTGACGGCCGTTGTGCCCAGCACCTCAATCTTGTCGGTGCCGGTGCCGCCGGCGAAGCTGTCGCCCAGGCCGGTGCTGCCGGCGATCCGGAATGTGTCGCTGCCGTTGCCGCCATCGAGGATGTCGTTGCCGTGGCCGCCGACGAGCGTGTCATCGCCATCGCCGCCGCGGAGCGTGTTCTGGCCGCCGGTGCCGAAGATGAAATCCTGGCCTCGAGTGCCGATAGCGTTCTCGAAGGCAGAGATGGAGTCGGCGGACGTCATCGGATTGAAGTCGTTCGCCGAGCCGGCGGCAAACCCGCCCTGGGCGGTATTGTCGAGATTGATGGCGACGCCGATAGCGCCTGACTCGCTCGCATCGTAGGTATCGAAGCCAACGCCGCCGTTGACGATATCTACGCCGTCGTCGCCTCCCGCCAGGAAGCCGAGGCAATGATCGTTGCCACCGCCGAAGGAGATCTCGTCCTTGCCGTCACTGTCTTTGACCACTTCCTTGTTGTTTCCGCCCAGGAAGGTGTCATTGCCACGGCCAAGGAAGATCGTTCCGGTCACGACCCCATCCTGCTGCGGGCCTTCTTCCTTGAAAAAATTCACGAACGTGTCGTCGCCGTCACCCAGATGCACGCTCCCCTTCAACGTTCCGACATTGAGGACATGCTCCTCGCCGTCTTCGCCAACGATTGCGAAGTCACCGCCGCTGATGGTCCCGGCATTGCGGATGAGGTGTTCCCCTGAGAAGGAGGCATGAATCCCGTAGCGCCCGCCCTCGATCACACCCTCCTCGGTGTTGGCGATGAGGAAACCGCCGTCGCCCAACTCGGCGATGCCGACGGAGCCGCCCTTGATCAAGCCGCTATTGGTGACATTCGTATGATGTGCCGCATTGATGCCAATGCTGGAAGGGCCACTGGCAGTAATTTCGGCGACGGGTCCGACGATGACCTCCGAATAATAGTTGCCTGCATCCTTGAGGTTAATGGCGTGTCCATTGTCGGCCGCAACTTTGCCGTTGACGGTGACATGCCATGCGCCGGAGGCAAGGGTCAGCGCGCTGACATTTGCCCCGCGAACGGTCGCCAGAGCATCGACGACGATGTCGCCGGGGCCGGTGTCGGAATAGGCGCTGTACAAGTTTCCGGTTGTGAAGTGAAAAGACATTGGGGGGCACTCCTGTGATGCGAGCCTGTTGGTCGCTGGAGGCCCGATATAGGGGCGAGCCGAGAGGGTCCGCGTCCCCTAATCAGGGGATGAGGGCGGGTCCGGGATTGCGCGTAAATCGGCCGATTTAGGCGACAAGCGGGCTGGAGAACCTGGCCACCAGCTTGATAAGCTCCGCGCGCCGATTGACGCCGGTCTTCTGATATAGGCGCTTGACGTGGGTGTTGACCGTGCTTTCGGCCACGCCGAGCGCCTCAGCCACCTCCGGCACACCCCCCACCTCGACGATGGCGAGGAGCACGCGCAATTCCGTCGGGGTCAACTTGAAGGCCTTGGCGATCGCCTCGGGCGGGGCGGGTGCATCGAGCGGCGCCTTGTGGACGAACAGCGCCGCCGCAGCCTTGTAGGCATTGCCCGTGTCGCGCCGCATGCCAGAGGTGAGCGGCAAAGCATGGGCCAAAAGCTGATCTCCGTCACGCGTCGCGAGCGGCACCGAGATGCCGTTCGTGCCAACGGCATTGTCGTTGAAGCCTGACGCAGCGAAGACATCGCGCAGCGTGCGATCAGCGCTCGGATCGATCGGAGCAAGCCGCCCGCTGACGGCGCGAAGGAAGCTGCCCTCCGTGAGCATGGCGAGGCCGGCGGCATTGGCGTGGACGATGCGGCCGGTTGCATCGACGAGGAACATTCCTGCCGAGAGGCCGTCGAGCATCTCGGCGAAGGTGTCGGCCTGCGTGGTCTTCAGCTCGATGACCCTCGAGATCAGCACCGCACGGCGCAGATGCGGAGCGATGATGCGCAGCCGCCGGCGCATCTCTTGATCGACAAGTCCGTCGCGCTTGTGGCGAAACACGCCGAACAGCGCGGCGCTCGTTGTCGTCTTGTCGAGCACCACACTGGCTAGATCGACGAGGTCTTGCGGCTGCGCCCACTCCTTGTAGATCCGGCTTTCGGTCAATTCCTCGTAAGGCATGAGGTCGAACGCGGAGATCGGTTCTCCGACTTCGGCGAAGAAGTGGCCGGTCGCTAGCGGGTCGAGCTTGACGTACTTCTCGAAATAGAGCTGGTCATAGTAGGGGTCGATCGCGCCATCGGTAAAGTGGAGCTCGGCGGTCTTTCTCGCGACGTCCTTCGCGAACAGCGAAGCCGCATGACCGCGAACGAACTCAGCGCTCTTGCGCAGCACCCCCGGCCAAAGCGATGGATCGAGCGTCGCGTCGTACACGCCGCCGATGAGCGCCGAGAGCTTCTCCGCCTCGTCCATGCCGCTCCCCCCAACTCAGAAGTGGAGCATAGTTTATGGCTGCTCGCCAATATCGGCGTGCTCTGGGCGCCCTCGGCGTTCGAGACCCCAGATATCCCAGGCGAAAATGCTCCGCAAGGCCGCCCTTCCGCCGACTGACCCTCTGGCGTCTGCAAACGGCCAAATTGCAGCTCCGCGCCTGGAGAAAATCGAAGGCAGATCGCGCATACCGTCGGCTATGACCATCGGCGGTGCTAGGCTCCTTGTTGGCATCTCAGTTGCCGGGGGGCCAAACATGCGGGAGCGAAGGTCATGAGCGTTCGTGACGTCGTTGTCATCGGCGGAGGGTTCGCAGGTCTCACGGCCGCCCGAGAGTTGCGCCACGCAGGACTCGACGTCCTACTGCTCGAGGCGCGCGAGCGGATCGGCGGGCGCACGAGGACGGCCGAGATGTCCGGGCACACCGTCGAGTTGGGTGGGACGTGGGTGCATTGGCATCAGCCCCATGTATGGGCGGAGCTCACCCGGTACGGCATCGGCGTGACGCCGAGCCGCACGCCGGCGCGCGCGGCCTGGGTGGTCGGTGATGAGCGCCGAGAGTCTTCCTACACCGAGCTCGACGAACGGATGGCGAAGGCTGTGGAGGCCATCTGCGCCGATGCCAGATCTTGGTTCCCGAACCCGCACCACATCTCCGGGAATGAGATCTCTCGGCTAGATACCCTTTCAGTACGTCAGTTCATCGACGCGCTCGATGGCGACGCGGAGTTCCGGATGCTCAGCGAGGTGGAATGGGCAACGAACTGCTCGTCGAGATGCGCCGATGTGAGCGCCGCATCGGCGTTCGCCTGGTACGCGTTGTCCGGCTTCGACGCGCGGCTCCTGGCTGAGTGCGTCTACACGTACAAGGTCGATGGCGGGATGAAGCGCCTGTCGAGCGCCATCGCGGCTGACGGATCACCCGAGATCCGACTGAAGGCCCCCGTCACCCGAGTGGAGCAGACGGGTTCGGGCGTCACGGTCGTCCTTCGCGACGGCCAAGCGCTACAGGCGCGCGCTGTAGTCGTGGCCGCGCCGCTGCAAACGTGGTCATCGATCACCTTCGACCCTCCGCTGTCCGAGGCCAAGCGGGAGCTGGCCGCCCGCGGGCACGCCGGTCACGGGCTGAAGGTCATCGTCAGGGTTCGCGGACGCCACGACCTGAGCGTTGCGCTTCCCGAGTCGTATCCGCTCACCTGGATCCAGCCCGAGTTCCTCGACGAGACCGAAACGATCTTCGTAGCGTTCGGGCCTGATGGTGCCGTGTTGTCGCCGACCGATGACGCCGCCGTCAGGGCGGCGTTTGACACGGCGATTCCGGGCCTCGACATCCTCGACGTGATCGGTCACGACTGGGAGGGTGACGAGTTCTCGAGGGGAACCTGGTCGATGTATCGGCCGGGACAGCTGACCGGATCGGTCCCGGCCGCCAGGATGCCGGAAGGCCAACTCGTGTTCGCGGGAGCCGATCTGGCGCGGGGATGGACGAGCATGGTTGACGGAGCCATCGAGAGCGGCTTGACCGCGGCGATAGCGGTCCGGCGAGTGCTCGATAACTAGCATTCCGACTCTAACGCCTTTTCCGCCGCCAATGTCCCTTTCATCGAGCTTAAAGCCGACAGCCAACTCAATCCGCAATGATTGACCACGTCAGGACAGCTCCGGATCACTATCGGCCGTTAGGCACCCCTACGCCGCCTTACGCGCCTGCGCGGCCCTATTGCCCTCGAGGATCGCGGCGACGCCCATGCCCCCCGCCGTGCAAATCGAGATGAGCCCGCGACCGCCCTGGATCGAGAGCAGCTTGGCGAGGTTTGCGAGGATGCGCGCGCCGGTCGCCGCGAAGGGGTGTCCGACGGCGAGCGAGGAGCCCTTGATGTTGATCTTCGCCCGGTCGATCGAGCCGAGCGGCTGGTCCCTGCCGAGGCGCGTCTTGCAATAGACGGGGTCCTCCCACGCCTTGAGGGTGGCCAGGACCTGGGCCGCGAACGCCTCGTGGATCTCGTAGAGGTCGAAGTCCTGCAGCTTGAGGCCGACGCGATCGAGAAGCCGCGCGACGGCAATCGTCGGCGCCATGAGGAGGCCCTCGCCCGCGACGAAATCGTTGGCCGCCGTTTGCGAGTGCGTAAGGAAGGCCTGGATCGCGAGCCCGCGCTTGGCCGCCCACTCCTCGGAGGCGATGAGCACGGACGCCGCCCCGTCGGTGAGCGGGGTCGAGTTGGCGGCCGTGAGCGTGCCGCGCTCGGAGCGCTCGAACGCGGTCCTGAGGCTCCCGAGCTTGTCGAGGTTGATGTCCTCGCGCAGGTTGTTGTCGCGGAAGACGCCGGCGCACGGCACGATGAGGTCGTCCATGTAGCCCGAGCGGTAGGCCGCCGCGGCCTTCTGGTGGCTGTCGAAGGCGAACCGGTCCTGCTCCTGGCGCGTGATCTTCCACTCCTGGGCCATGAGCTCGGCGTGCTGGCCCATGGATAGCCCGGTGCGCGGCTCGGCGACGCTGGGCGGCTGCGGCGCGAGCTCGGCCGGCGAGAAGCCCTTGAACACCTTGAGCTTGTCGAGCGTGGTCTTCTGCTGGGGGATCTGCGTCAGCCGGCTCGCGAACTTCTTCGAGAACACGATCGGCGCGTCGGAGGTGGTGTCCGAGCCCATGGCGATGCCGCACTCGATCTCGCCCGCCGCGATCTTGGCCGCGATCCCGAGCGCCCCCTGGAGGCTCGTGCCGCAGGCCTGGATCATCGTGATGCCAGGCGTCGAGGGCGCGAGCTTGGTGGAGAGCACGGCTTCGCGCGCGATATTCCAATCCTTGGAATGCGTGACGACCGCGCCGCCCACGACCTCATCGATATGCGCGCCCTTGAGCTTGTAGCGATCGACGAGCCCGTTGAGGACGGCCGTGAGCATGTCGAGGTTCGACAGGTCGGCGTAGAGCGTGTTCGACCGGCAGAAGGGGATGCGGACGCCGCCGACGATGCCGGCGCGGCGGATAGTCTGGCTCATGCGGTTCTCCTTCGGTCAGGTCCCCTCTCCCCGCGCGCGGGGAGAGGGCTAGGGTGAGGGGCAAAATCTGGTGAAGGTGCGAGACCCTGCCCCTCACCCCAACCCTCTCCCCATCGCAATTGCGATGGGGAGAGGGGGAATAGCTTTATTCGGCGGCGACCTTGAGATGGCCTTTGCCCTCGCTCGCCTTGAAGTGCAGGGGCCCGCCCCTGAACGGGGCAAACCCGGTGCCGAAGATGACGCCGGCATCGACCAGGTCCGCGCTCTCGACGACGCGTTCGTCAAGCGCGCGCTGGCTTTCGACAATCAGGGAATCGACGAGCTCGCGCCCGAGCTTCTCGAGCTCGCGGGCGCTCCATGTCTTGTCGCCGCGGTCGGGCTTGCCGTCCTTCCAGGTGTAGAAGCCGGCCCCCGTCTTCTTGCCGAGCCGGCCGCTCTCGACCAGGAGGGCGAGGCGCGAGCCTTCGGGGGCGAGGCCCAGGATCCTGCCCACGTGCAGGCACACGTCGAGGCCGACCGTGTCGGCGAGCTCGATCGGCCCCATCGGCATGCCGAAGGTGCGCGCGGCCTCGTCGATCTTCTCCTTCTCCTCGCCTTTGTCGAGGCGGGCCATGGCGGCCATCATGTAGGGCGCGAGCACGCGGTTGACGAGAAATCCCGGCACGCTCTTGGTGACGAGCGGGAACTTGCCGATGGCGGTGACGAAGGCGCAGCCCTTCCTCACCTCCTCCTCGCGGCTCGAGGCCCCGCGCACGACCTCGACGAGCGGCATCTGCGCGACGGGATTGAAGAAGTGGAGGCCGATCAAGCGTCCGGGATCGGCAAGCGGGCGCGCGATCTCCTCGACTTCCAGTGAGGATGTGTTGGTCGCGAGCACCGCGCCGGGCTTGAGCTTGCCTTCGAGCGACAGAAAGAGTTTCTGCTTCACGTCGAGCTTCTCGACGATCGCCTCGATCACCACGTCGGCGCGCGAGGCGCCGTTGCCGGCGGGATCGGCGATGAGACGCGCCTTCGCCGCCTCGCGCAGCGCCTTGGTCTTGAACTTGCGAGAAAAAAGCTTGCCCTGCGCCTTGATGCCCCGCTCGATCTGCTCGGCCGAGAGGTCCTGCAACGTGACCTCCATGCCGGAGACGACGCACCAGCCGGCGATGTCGGCGCCCATGGTGCCGGCGCCGACGACGTGGACGCGCAGCGGCTTCCAGTCGAGGTCCTTGGGCGCCTGGGCCTTGAGCTGCTCGGATAGCTTGAATACCCGTCTCAGGTTGCGCGACTGGTCCGAGACGAGAAGCGGCGTGAAATAGCGGGTCTCGGCCGCCTTCAGCGCCTCGAGGTCGCCGCCGTGGGCCTCGAACAGGTCGATGAGCCGGAACGGCGCCGGGTAATGGGCCTCGCGCGCCTTCTTCTTCGTCTCCTCGCGCATCTTCTTGGCAAGGAGCCCGCGCATCGGCCACTTGGCGAGAAGCAGCTTCGCCAGTCCCGCGGGCTTCGACTTCTTCTTCTTCAACACCGCGCGCCGCGCCGCCCAGCGCAGTGCGCCGCGGCTCGCGACGAGCTCGTCGATGAGCCCCATCGCCCGCGCCCGCGAGGCGCTGATCATGGAGCCGGTCAGCATCGCCTCCATGGCGGCGAGCGGTCCTGCCTGGCGGATCGAGCGCGCCGTGCCGTTCCAGCCCGGGAAGATGCCGAGCTTCACCTCGGGGAACCCGACGCGGGTCTGCTCGTCACGTGTTGCGATGCGCCAGTGGCAGGCGAGCACGAGCTCGAGGCCGCCGCCGACACACACCCCGTGGATGCCGGCAACAACCGGGACCGGGAGCCGCTCGATGCGGTCGAAGAGGGCGAGCACGAGGCGCAGGCGCTCGGTGACCTCGCTCTCGGTCGCAAAGCCTTCGAACTCGTTGATGTCGGCGCCGACAATGAAGCCCTTTTCCTTGCCCGAGAGGAGAACGAGGCCGCGCACCGTGCGCGCCCGCGCCCCCTCCTCGACCTTGGCCACGATCGCCGACAGCTCCTCGAGCGGTCGTTTCCCGAGCGCGTTGGCGCTCGCCCCTTCCCGGTCGAAGATCGCCCACGCGATCCCTTCCTGATCGACCGAGAAATGCCAATCGTGCAGCTCCGGCTGCCGCAAGTCCCGCACGTCTTGAGCCATCGCTAGTCTCCAGATCTACTCGGCCGCCGCAGTTCCCGGCGACCGTGAATTGTGACCCAGTCGGGTCTCCGCGCTCGCGTAGTGCGGCTTGAGCTCGGCGGGGTCGAAGTGGTCGACGGCAATCACGCGGGCGACTAGCCCCTCGACCTCCTTCAAGAGCCCGGCTTCGCTCTCGGTCACGATCCCCTTCTTCGCCGCGTCCCCGATCCAGTCGATGCCGTGATAGCGGCGGATCGCGCCGGAGCGGACAGCGCGCTCGATCTTCTTCTCCGCCTCCTCGGCGGCGATGACCTTGCCCAAGGTCACCTCGAGGACGCCGGCCGGGTCGTCCGGGTCCTCCGAAAGGTAGATGTCGCGCGTGAGCCGGTCGCGCACCGGACCGGGCTCGAGGGCTGCCCGCACGGCCTGAGCCGCGAGCTTGTCGCGCGCCGGATAATAGTGCCGTCCGAACGGAAATACGATGACGCGGAGGAGCGCGCGCACGGGCGCACTGGGGAAATTGTCGATGGTGCCGCGCATCGCCTCGTCGAAGCGGGCGAGGCCGTTGGCGGCGGCGAGCGCGACGATCGGACGGTCGGCGGCCGGACGCCCGTCGTCCTCGAAGCGCTTCAAGACGCAGCAGAGGAGATAGAGCTCGGAGAGCGCGTCGGCGAGGCGGCCCGTGAGCTTCTGCTTCACCTTGAGCCCGCCGCCGAGCATCGCCACAGTGAGATCGGCGACGAGCGCGAAATTGCGGCTCGCCCGCCAGAGCTGCCTGTAGATCGCTTCCGTGCCTTCGGATCGTCCCGGCGCATGTCCGAAGCGCCCGAGCGTCAAGTTGTGGAAGAGCGCGCCGGTGATGTTCGCGATCGAGAAGGCGACGTGGCCGCAGAACGCGTCATCGAAGGTGTCGAGCCCGCGCTCGCGGTCCTGGTCCTGAAGCGCCTGCACCTCCTTGTAGAGATAGGGGTGGGACCTGAGCGCGCCCTGCGCGAAGGTGATCAGCGTCCGCGTCAGGATGTTCGCCCCTTCGACCGTGATGCCGACGGGGACGAGCTGGTAGGCCGCCTGCAGGTAGTTCGAGGGTCCGTCGCAGATGGCGCGCCCGCCGTGAATGTCGAAGGCATCGTTGACGGCGCGCCTCAGCTTCTCGGTCGTCTGATACTTCATTAGCGCGGAAATAACCGAGGGGCGCTCGCCGCGCGAGACCATCGCCGCCGTCACCGAGCGCGCGGCCTCGTTGACATAGGCGGCCTCGACGAGGCGCGCGAGCGGCTCCTCGATGCCCTCCATGCGCGAGATCGGCAGCCCGAACTGGCGGCGGATGCGCGCGTACGCCGTCGAGACGCGCAGCATCGCCTTGGCGCCCGCCGTCGCCGAGGACGGAAGCGAGATGGCGCGGCCCGCGGCCAGGCACTCCATCAGCATCCGCCAGCCCTGCCCGACCATCTTCTCCCCGCCGATCACCCAATCGATGGGGATGAAGACGTCCTTCCCCCAGTTGGGTCCGTTGGGGAACGCGGCGCCCGACGGCAAATGACGCCGTCCGATATTGACGCCGGGGTGGGTGGCCGGGATGAGGGCGACCGTGATGCCGACGTCCTCGCCGCGGCCAAGAATGTTCTCCGGATCGAACAGGCGGAAGGCGAGGCCGACCAGCGTCGCCACGGGGCCGAGCGTGATGTAGCGCTTGTCCCACGAGAGGCGGATGCCGACCGTCTCGCGCCCGTCGTGCGTGCCGCGCGCAACGTAGCCGATGTCGCGCATGGTGGCCGCGTCCGAGCCCGAGGTCGGCCCGGTGAGCGAGAAGCAGGGCACCTCGAGGCCCTTGGCGAGGCGCGGCAGGAAATGATGCTTCTGCTGCTCGGTGCCGTACTTCTCGATGAGCTCGCCGGGGCCTAGCGAGTTCGGCACCATGACGATCGTCACCACGTCGGGCGAGCGCGATGCGATCTTGCCGAGAATGAGCGACTGGGCCTGAGCCGAGAAGCCGAGCCCGCCGTGCTCCTTCGAGATCAGCATGCCGAGGAAGCCAGCCTCCTTGACGAAGTCCCAGATCTCCTCGGGGATCTCGCGCTGGTTGTGGCGGATGTCCCAATGATCGATCCGGCGGCAGAGCTCGGCCGTTGGCCCGTCGAGGAAGGCTTGCTCCTCGGGAGTGAGCACGATCGGGGGGATGGCCCTGAGCTTCGTCCAGTCGGGCGTGCCGCTGAAGATCTCCGCATCGAACCCGACGGTGCCCGCGTCGAGCGCCTGCTGCTCGGTGTCGGAGACCGTCGGCAGGACGCCTTTGATGCGCTTGAAGATCGGCTCGATCAGGACCTTGCGGCGGATGCCGTCGAAGGAGAGCACCGCGAGCGCGAGCGGCGGCAGCCACGCGAGGAGGCCGAGGAAGCCGGGGGCCGGCATGTGGAGGCGGCCGTGAACCAAGCCGGTCTGCCAAGCGAGGACGGCCGCGCCGAGCGCCAGTGCCCACTGCCAGGCCGTGGCCCGGTACATGCCGAGGCCGATCGCGCCCGCGAGCACGAGAACGATGAAGAGGAGCGTCGCCATGACTCAAGCCTCCGCTGCACGGGGTCGAAAAAACGCCACGCGCCTCGCAAGACGCGTCCGATTTCTGCCGGGACCGCCTGCGCCGAGCTTTTCGGTCTCAGTTCCGCAAACCGGCAAGGATCGGGCGTTCCGACAATGAACGCTGCCGACGCCGCACGCTAGATCGCGATCGTTCTTGATGGAGACGCTTCGCGTCCATCAAGAATGTGAATCGCGATCTAAACCCAAAGTGTAGAGCACGATTCACGTCCGACATGGATCTAGGAAGCGATTCCATGTCGGACGATCGTGCTCTAGGGACGGACTTTTATAGACGCTTTCACCGCGACGCGAGCGGATTGCGCCGGCCTCGGTGGAAATTCGGTCTATCCCGAGCGCATCCTTCGCCCGCCGCCATACAAACGACAAGCAGCACGAAAAATGCGTCAGTGCCGCTAACTTACAGAGAGATATGAAAGAACTCCTTACGGCCGCAGCCTCGCCTCAGCCGCGGTTCGTCCCGCGCTGCTGGCCATGCGCCTCGGGCGCCTTGGCGAACACTTCCGTCGTGATCCTCGCGTACCAGGCGAGGCTGTCCTCGTAGTTCGCCTTGCGCACGGCTGCGCTCTCTCCCGGCTGCGATACGAAGCTCTCGGACGGCACGAGCACGGGCTTGCCCCTTACCTCGCCGGGCGCGTAGTTGGCGCCGATCTTGACGCTGTCGTCGGGAGCGAGCATCGACCAGCAGGTGTTGCGGTAGTGAGCCGCGGGGAGCTCCTTGCCCGAGAGCTCGGCAAGGATGTTGGCGGTGACGGCTTTGGCCTGGTTGTTGGCGGAGAATGCCGACTTCGGCATCTCCTGGGCGATCGTTGCATCGCCGACGATGTAGACGTCGGCCGCTTTCGTCGATTTGAACGTCTCGAGATGCACCGGGCACCAGTCGCCCTCGACGAGGCCCGAGAGGGCGGCAATGTTGCCGGCGCGCTGATCGGGCACGATGTTGGCGACCGCGGCGGTGATCGACATGCCGGATTTCGTCACGACGAGCCCCGCCTTGGGATCGACGCGGGCGAGGCTCATGTCATCGATGTCGTTCGTGAGATTGAGCTCGACGATATCCTTGTAGTAGCGCCCGAAGGCCTCCTCGAAGACCGGCTGCTTCGAGAAGCTCATCTTCGGATCGACGATGATGAGCTTGGACTTGGGCTTGGCCGTCTTGAGGTAGTTGGCGATCACGCACGCGCGCTCGTAGGGGGCGGGCGGACAGCGGTAGGGATTGCGCGGGGGCGCCACCACGACCACGCCGCCGTCGGGCATCGCCTCGAGCTTGCGGCGCAGGAGCCGCGACTGCCAGCCGCCCTTCCAGGCGTGCGGCATGATCTCGGCGGTCTCCGGCGTATAGCCCTCGATGGCGCCGAATTTGAAATCGATGCCCGGCGCGACGACGAGGCGATCGTAGGCGAGGCTGCGCCCGGACCCGAGGCGCACATGCTTCTTGGCTGTGTCGATCTCGCTCGCCGTCTCGTAGACGACCCGCACGCCGAGGTCGGCGAGACCGTCGTAGCCGTTGGTGATGCTCGCGAACGTGCGAAAGCCGCCGATGTAATGGTTCGAGAAGAAGCAGCTCGTATAGCGCTTCTGGAGCTCGACGAGCGTGACGTCGAGCCTGAGGCCGGCGCGTGCGAGCTGCCCCGCGACCGTGGCGCCGCCAGGCCCTCCGCCGATGACGACGACCTTGGCCGGACTGACCGCCACGGCACATCGCGGGAGACCGACGCCGGAGACCGCCGCCGAGGCGAGCCCCGCCCCGAATTGGCGCCTATCAATCGCTCCCACTCGGCCCCTCCCCGCGCGCATTTTGCCATACCGGCCTTTCCGAGTGGCGCTCACGGTTCTTCACGGTCCGATCCATTGCCGCGCAGGTCCATTTGCACCATGATTTTGTCTCATGCTAGCAGTCACCCATTGCCGGGAATAGGTTCGACAGGGGTTGGCGCCTCGAAGCCGAGCTCCTACCTTTTGGATGTTCTGCGAGACGATTGTGGACGATAAGCACCAGAGAACGCATCGATTTCCGATCGACCGCCGGGCCGTGCTGCTCGCCGGAGGCGCGATGACCGCCGCGGCCGCGGGCCTCCTCGGGACCCGCTCGCAGTCGCTTGCCGCAGTCGAGCCCGTAAGCCCCTATTCGCCCCAGTTCGAGGAGGCGCTCGCCAAGGTCGTCGGCTCCGGCTTTCCGCTCCAGGAGCGGGTCACCCTCGAGCTGCCGGAGATCGCCGAGAACGGCAACATCGTGCCCTACAAGATCGAGGTCGAGAGCCCGATGACCGAGGACGACTACATCGCCCGCGTTCACTTGCTGTCGACGGCGAACCCGCAACCCTCGGTCGCAACCTTCCATTTCACGCCGCAGTCGGGCAAGGCTGCCGTCGCTGGGCGCATGCGGCTCGCCAAGACCCAGGATGTGGTCGTCATCGCGCTCACCAACACCAACACGCTCCTCGAGACCCGCCGCAGCATCGAGGTGACGATCGGCGGATGCGGGACGGAGTAAGGAGCCCATGCCCATGGCGACCAAACCCAGGATCAAGCTTCCCGAAAGCGCCACGGTGGGCGAGGTGATCGAGATCAAGGCGCTCATCAACCATGTGATGGAAACGGGCAACCGCAAGGATGCGAGCGGCAATCGCATTCCCCGCAACATCATTCACACGTTAAGCGCCTCCTACGCCGGCAATCTCGTGTTCAAGGCCGATTTCGGCTCCGGCATCTCGGCCAACCCCTATGTCGCCTTCTTTCTCAAGGTCCCGGGGCCGGGCGTCCTCGAGCTGACCTGGATCGACGACGAGGGCGGGACGACGGTCGAGACCGCGCCCTTGAACATCGTCTGACCTAGAGCCCGATCGACTGACATGGAATCGCTCCTGCGATCCATGTCAGGCGTGAATCGTGCTCTACACATTGAATTTAGATCGCGATTCACGTTCTTGATGGACGCGAAGCGTCTCCATCAAGAACGATCGCGATCTGGCGCAGAGCAACAGGGCAAGCTGTCCCTTGCCGGGTGTCGCCGAAGCCGCTAGGCGTGATCCCCGTGTGCTTCAGTTAAGCCCGTTCGCCAGATTGAAGGCTCGTAAGATGGCAGACCCGATCCCCGCGCAGAAGGGCCCTTACCAGGTCGAGCTCAAGGAAGGGCAGGCCTATTTCTGGTGCCGCTGCGGGCGCTCGCGGAAGCAGCCGTTCTGCGACGGCGCGCACAAGGACACCGGCCTCGAGCCGCTGCGCTTCGTCGCGCCGTCCACGGGCATGTTCAACATCTGCGGCTGCAAGGCAACCGACGACGAACCGTACTGCGACGGCACCCACAATATGATCTGAGCGGGCTCTCAGCCTCTCGGACTGCATGGCGTTTGGGCAGTTTTCCGCCGAAAGACGTGCACGCGCACGCAAAAAGCTGTTTCCTTCGAAGGGGCCAGCGCTCTAAACAGCTTAGAGTGCCGATGCCAACCGGGGGGTCTGGCGACATGGACTACTTCATCCAGCAGCTCGTCAATGGACTGACGCTCGGGTCCATCTATGGGCTCATCGCCATCGGCTACACGATCGTGTTCGGCATCATCGGCATGGTCAATTTCGCCCACGGCGACGTGTTCATGCTATCCGCCTTCATCGCGCTCATCCTCTACCTGGCGCTGACGCAGATCCTCGGAGTTGCATCTTTCGGCCTCGCCATCCTCGTCGTGCTCGTCGTCGGAATGGGGCTGACGAGCCTCTGGAACTGGGTGATCGAGCGCGTCGCCTACCGGCCGCTGCGCGGCTCGTTTCGGCTGGCACCCCTCATCTCGGCCATCGGCATGTCGATCTTCCTGTCGAACTTCGTCCAGGTCGCGCAGGGGCCCCGCAACAAGGCGCTCGATCCCATGCTGACGGGTGTGATCGAGGTACCGATCGGCGCGGGATCGGTCAGCATCGCGGTCAAGCAGATCCTGATCATGGCCACGACCGCGCTTCTCCTGCTCGCGCTGTGGTTCGTCGTGCAGAAGACGCGGCTCGGCCGTGCCCAGCGCGCCTGCGAGCAGGACCGCAAGATGGCGGCGCTCCTCGGCGTCGACGTCGACCGCACGATTTCGCTCACCTTCGTCATGGGCGCGGCGCTCGCCTCCGTCGCCGGCCTTCTCTGGCTCGTCAACTACGGCGTGATCAGCTTCTCGGACGGCTTCGTGCCCGGCGTCAAAGCGTTCACGGCCGCCGTCCTCGGCGGCATCGGCTCGCTGCCGGGCGCCGTCCTCGGCGGGTTGCTCATCGGCCTCATCGAGACGCTCTGGTCGGCCTACTTCTCGATCGACTACAAGGACGTGGCCGCCTTCTCCATTCTCGCCATCGTTCTCATCTTCCTGCCCTCGGGCCTCATGGGCCGGCCCGACGTAGAGAAGGTGTGACGGCCATGGCGTCGCCGGCCCGCGCTCCCGCAGCTCTTGCGTCGCAGATCGGGCTAGCCTTGAGGTGTGCACTTCTCGCCGCAGCCGTGAGCGCCGGGCTCGCCTGGCCGATCCTCTACTTCGCCACCGAGCAGGACCTCGACAACAAGCTCGTCCTCCTGCCGCGCCCCTGGCTTTTCTTCTCGGCCATCGCGATCGCAGCGGCGATCGCGTTCTTGCGCGGCCTCTTCCTCACGCGCGAGAGCGCTGAGAAGGCGGCCAGGCTGCCCGCGCGGCGCCTCCTCGAGGCCGGCGGCGCCGCGCGCGGGAAGCTTGCGCACCTCTCCCCCTACATTGCGCGGGCAGGACTTGTCCTTCTCCTCGCCTATCCCTTCCTCGCCGTCGCCGTCGCCGGACAGACCGGTGCCATCAAGTGGATCGACAATTTCGGCATCCAGATCCTGATCTACATCCTGCTCGGCTGGGGCTTGAACATCACGGTTGGCCTCGCCGGGCTGCTCGACCTCGGCTACGTCGCGTTCTATGCCGTCGGCGCCTATTCGTCCGCGCTCCTCGCCCTCACCTTCGGGCTCTCGTTCTGGATCTGCCTGCCGCTCGCCGGCATCCTCGCCGCCTTCTGGGGGCTTCTGATCGGCCTTCCCGTGCTGCGTCTGCGCGGCGACTATCTCGCCATCGTGACGCTGGCGTTCGCGGAGATCGTCCGCCTCGTCCTCATCAACTGGGTGCCGGTGACCGGCGGCTATGCCGGAATCTCGAACATCCCCCGCCCGACGCTGTTCGGGCTCACATTCACGGCCGGCCCCGACAACTTCGCCACCGTGCTCGGCCTGCCGCCATCGCCCCTCTATCGCCTGTTCTTCTTCTTCTACCTGGTGCTGGCGCTGGCCCTCATCGCCAACTGGGTGACGATGCGGCTGCGCGCGCTCCCGATCGGACGGGCCTGGGAGGCGATGCGCGAGGACGAGATCGCCTGTCGCTCGCTCGGCATCAATACGGTGACGACCAAGCTCTCGGCGTTTGCCGCCGGCGCCTTCTTCGGCGGCATCGCGGGTGCCTTCTTCGCCGCGCACCAGGGCTTCATCAGCCCCGAGAGCTTCGTCTTCATGGAGAGCGCGACGATCGTCGCGATCGTCGTGCTCGGCGGGCTCGGCAGCCAGCTCGGAACCGCGATCGCCGCGGTCGTCCTCATCGGCGGCACCGAGCTCCTGCGCGAGCTCGACGTCTTGAAGGCCGTGTTCGGGCCGGGCTTCGACCCCCAGCAATACCGCATGCTCATCTTCGGGCTTGCCATGGTCGTGGTGATGGTCTGGCGTCCGCGCGGCCTCATCACGACGCGCGAGCCCTCGATCCGTCTTGGGACCGAGGCCACGGCCCCCGCTCCGATGCGAAGGTGACGCGCGATGCGCTGGCTCTCGGATGCAATACTCACCGTCGATCATCTGAGCATGCGCTTCGGCGGCCTCGTCGCCGTGAACGACCTCTCCTTCACCGCCGGGCGCGGCGACATCACGGCGCTGATCGGCCCCAACGGCGCCGGCAAGACGACCGTCTTCAACTGCATCACCGGTTTCTACCGGCCGACCGGAGGGCGGATCGCGCTTGCCCACGGCGGCGCGGCGTCTCCCCTCGAGGTCGATGCGCTGACCGCCTCCGACGGACGCCACCTCCAAGGCGCCAAGGGTGGCGTCTTCCTCCTCGAGCGCATGCCGGACCACGAGATCGCCGCGCGCGCCCGCGTCGCGCGCACGTTCCAGAACATCCGCCTCTTTCCCGGCATGACCGTGCTCGAGAACCTCGTTGTCGCCCAGCACAAGGAGCTGATGCGCGCCTCGGGGCTAAGCCTCCTCGGCCTCATAGGCGCGGCAAGCTTTCGCGCCGCCGAGAACCAGGCGCTGCGGCGCGCCAAGGGCTGGCTCGAGGTCGTCGGCCTCGCCGACCGCGCGGACCGGCCCGCGGGCGAGCTGCCCTACGGCGCCCAGCGCCGCCTCGAGATCGCGCGCGCCATGTGCACCGACCCGGTGCTCCTCTGCCTCGACGAGCCGGCGGCCGGCCTCAACACGCGCGAGAGCGGGGACCTGACCAGGCTCTTGCGCGCGATCCGCTCGGAGACCGGCGTCTCGATCCTTCTCATTGAGCACGACATGTCGGTCGTCATGGACATCTCCGACCACATCGTCGTCATCGAGTACGGCATCAAGATCGCAGACGGCACGCGCGAGGCCGTCAGAAACGACCCCAGGGTCATCGCGGCCTATCTCGGCGTCGACGACTCGGAGTTGAGTGCCGCGACCGGACGGAGGCGCGGATGAGCGCGCCCATGCTCTCCGTCGAAGGCGTCTCTGCCTATTACGGCGCGATCAGCGCGCTCGAGAACGTGAGCCTCGACGTTCGCGCCGGCGAGATCGCTACCCTGATCGGCGCCAACGGCGCCGGCAAATCCACGCTCATGATGACGGTGTTCGGGGCGCCGCGCGCCCGCACCGGACGCATCCTCTTCGAAGGCGTTGACATCACGGGCCTCGCGACCCACGAGATTGCGCGGCTCAGGATTGCCCAGGTGCCGGAGGGGCGGCGCATCTTCCAGCGCATGACGGTGCTCGAGAACCTGCAGATGGGGGCGGCCGTCTGCAGGGCCGACACGTTCGAGGAGGACTTCGCCCGCGTGACGGCGCTCTTTCCAAGGTTGCGAGAGCGGCTCGATCAGCGCGGCGGCACGCTCTCGGGCGGCGAGCAGCAGATGCTGGCGATAGCGCGCGCGCTCATGAGCCGGCCGAAGCTCCTGATGCTGGACGAGCCCTCCCTCGGCCTCGCCCCCTTGATCGTCAAGCAGATCTTCTCCACCATCGCCGACTTGAACGCCCAGGGCATGACCATCTTTCTCGTCGAGCAGAATGCGTTTTATGCGCTGAGCCTCGCGCATCGAGCCTACGTCATGTGCAACGGCGAGATCACGATGAGCGGCACCGGGCGGGAGCTGCTCACGCGCCCCGAGATACGCCAGGCCTACCTCGAAGGCGGACGGCATTGAGGCGAGGGAGGCCGCGATGATCACCGACGCTCTGCAAGACAACGACTTCTGGACCTTCGTCCTGCTTACGCTCCTGATCGGGGGCGGAGCAGCCTGGCGCACCGGGCAGGCGGTGGCCGAGGGCTGGGGCGAGCTGTGGCCGGTCATCGCCTACACCGCCCTCCTCGCCGCGGCGATCCGCTTCCTGCACTTCGCCCTGTTCGGCGGACCGCTTCTGTCGCTGCCCTATTTCGGCGTCGATTTCGCGATCCTGTCGGTCATCGCCCTTTTGGCCCACCGCGTGAGGCGCGCGCGCCATATGTGCGAGCAGTACCCGTGGCTGTTCATGCGCGTGGGCCCGTTCGGCTGGCGCCGGCGTAAGGGAGCCGGGCAGGCGGCGTGACTTTTGCGCCGTTTCGGCCGAAAACAATGATCATGAGGCGCCAGGGGGACCGGCGCCCCTCAGGAGAGAGAACGATGCGGATCTTCAAGTTGGCGATGGCGGCTCTCTGTGCGGCGCTCGTCGCCTCCTGCTCGAGCGAGAGCAAGCTCAAGGTCGGCCTTGCCGGACCGCTGACGGGAAAGGACGCCGTCTTCGGTGCCCAGCTTAGAAACGGTGCCGAGCAGGCGGCCGAGGACATCAACGCTGCCGGCGGCATCAACGGCCAGAAGATCGAGCTCGTAATCGGCGATGACGCCGCCGATCCCAAGCAGGGCCGCTCGGTCGCCAACAACTTCGTCGGCGAGGGCGTCTCCTTCGTCGTCGGCCACTTCAACTCGGGCGTTTCCGAACCCGCCTCCGACGTCTACGCCGAGAACGGCATCCTCATGATCACGCCCGGCTCGACCAATCCGAAGATCACCGACCGCGGCTTGTGGAACGTGTTCCGCACCTGCGGGCGCGATGATCAGCAGGGTAAGATCGCGGGCGAGTTCATCGTGGCCAACTTCAAGGACAAGAAGATCGCCATCGCCCACGACAAGACCACCTACGGCAAGGGCCTCGCCGACGAAACGAAAAAGACCATGAATGCCGGCGGCGTGACCGAGGTTCTCTACGAGGGCGTGAACTCGGGCGAGCGCGACTTCTCGGCCCTCGTCTCGAAGATCAAGGCCTCGGGCGCCGACATGGTGTACTGGGGCGGCGTGCACACCGAGGGCGGCAGCATCCTGCGTCAGATGCGGGCCGCCGGCGTCGAGGCCGTGATGATGAGCGGCGACGGCATTGCCAGCAACGAGTTCGCCGCCCTCGCCGGGCCCGGCGTCGAGGGAACGCTGATGACCTTCGGCCCCGATCCGCAGCTGCGCCCCGAGGCGCAAGAGGTCTTGAAGAAGTTCGAGAAGCGCAACTTCAAGCCCGAAGCCTATACGCTCTACAGCTACGCCGCCCTCGAGGTCATCAAGCAGGCCGCGGAAGCGGTCAAGTCGCTCGACCCGAAGAAGGTCGCCGAGGAGATCCGGTCGGGCAAGACCTATAAGACGGTGATCGGCGACCTCGCGTTCGACAACAAGGGCGATGTGACGCGCATCGACTACATCATCTACACGTGGAAAAAGCAGCCGGACGGGAAGGTCACCTACGTCCAGAATTGATGCCACGCCCATGCGCGGCCGGCTCGCCGGGCCCCTCCTCATCCTTGCGGCTTTGATCGCCGAGGTAGGACCCGCGGGCGCCGCCGAAGCCGTCGTCGCAGCGGGCCTCCCGCTCTCGGGGCCGCAGCAGGCGGCGGGCGCGGCAATGCGCGACGCGCTCGCCGAGGCCGTGGCCGCGCTCAACGCGAAGGGCGGCGTGCTCGGCACACATCTGAGCCTCGCGGTCGAGGACGACGGCTGCAGTCAGGTCTCGGGGGCGGCCGCGGCCACGAAGCTTGCCGAGGCGAGACCGGCCGTCGTTATCGGCCATTCGTGCTCGAGCGCCGCCATCGCCGCGGCCCCGGTCTATGCCGCGGCCGGTCTCATCCTCATTTCACCCGGCGCCCGCCATCCCGCGCTCACGACCAGGCGAGCGGGCCCGACGATCTTTCGCCTTGCCGGGCGCGACGACCGCCAAGGCGGCGCCGCCGCGGCGTGGCTCGTGAAGGAAGCCCCGGAGGGCGCGATTGCCATCGTCCACGATCGGACGGCCTACGCACGCGCCGCCACCAAGGACGCGCTCGATGCGCTGGCGGCCGCGGGCCGCTCCGGCGTGACCGTCATTCCCATCGCCGCCGGCGGCAAGGATTACACGGCCGTCGCCGCCAAGCTCGCGGACCTTGGCACGAAAGCCCTGTTCTTCGCCGGCTATCCGACGGAAGCGGGCCTGATCGTCGCCGCGTTGGACCGCACCGCGCCGGGAGTCCCGGTTCTCGTCTCCGATACCATCGCGACGCCCGAGCTCGCCGCCGGGCTCGATCCGCGCGCAAGCCCCGTCTATGCGCTCGTGCCCGCCGATGGCGGTGCCGCCCATCCCCTCATTGCGCGCACGCGCGCGGCGCTCGAGGCTTGGGCGCTCGCGGCAGAGGCCGCGGGCACGCTCGAGGCGGCGCGAGTCGCCGACGCGCTTGCAAGGCTCGACGCGCCGACGACTGCTCTAGGGCCGGTGAGTTTTTCTGAGAACGGCGACGCGCGCCTTGCCTCTTACGCCATAGCCGTCCGCACTCGGGACGGCTGGGTCAGGCAATGATCGGCACCGCTTGCCCGAGGAGGAGCCTGGAGGCTCTCAGCGCCCTTGCGAACTCGATCAGGCACTCGGTCGCCAGTCGGCGCTCGATGCGCTCGAGGTCATCGGGAATGTCCCACCCGCGGAGACGGAACTGGCGGATGCGCTCCTTGACGAGCGCGTAGCTCCGGCGCGGATCGTCGATCTCTTCGAGCTTGATATTGAGCTCGGCAATCTCGCTCTGCATTTGGTCGGTCATACCGTAACCCTCTTCTCCTTTCGCTTGCGCCGGGGCAGGGGCGCTCCTGTCTCAACACTCGAGGCCGACAGCAAGCCGGCTCGTCTACACAGCGTTTACTGAAGATATGGTGATCCGCCCCGTTGCGCACGAGCAGAAATCACACAGTTTTCACATATTCTTACTTTTGCCCCGCTCAAGTGGACAGCCGATCAATCATCGAAATATGGCTCGATATAGGCACCTTTCGCTCCGATATTTCGCCGTTGCATCAAAGCAACTAATGCACTGCAGCATTTCGTCTAAGATGCATGGTTGCTGGTCTTTCGGCTGACTGACGGCGCGGTGAGTTCATTTTTCTTTTGCATTGCACTCGCAAGCGAGGCTCGCCCCGATTGCAGCACCATCTCAGGCACTTAGGTCGATTCCCTGTCGCCGGCATTGACCAAGGCCAAATCCGCGGACGACAGATTGCCGCAACCCGTGCCGGCCGCTCGTACGAAGGCGATCGGCGCAAGCTGCAAACCAGTGACCAAACGAGCGCCTTTGAATTGAAGCCGCGGCGACCCTCTGCTAGGCCACCGTCGCACCCCACGACTGCGAGTCCCCGATGATTCCGCGCTATAGCCGCCCCGAGATGACCGCGATCTGGGCGCCCGAGACACGCTTTCGCATCTGGTTCGAAATCGAGGCCTACGCGGCGGCGGCGATGGCGGACCTCGGGCTCATCCCGGCCGACGCCGCCAAGGCCATCTGGGAGCGCGGCTCGAAAGCGAACTTCGATGCGGCCCGCATCGACGCCATCGAGGAGGTGACCAAGCACGACGTCATCGCGTTTCTGACCCACCTCGCCGAGATCGTCGGCCCGGAGGCGCGCTTCGTCCACCAGGGGCTCACGTCCTCGGACGTGCTCGACACCTGCTTCAACGTGCAGCTCGTGCGCGCGGCCGATCTCCTCATCGCCGGCGTCGACCGTCTGCTCGCCGCGCTCAAGACCCGCGCCTTCGAGCACAAGCACACGATAACCATCGGCCGGAGCCACGGCATTCACGCCGAGCCGACCACCTTCGGCTTGAAGCTCGCCTACGCCTACGCCGAGTTTCAGCGCGCACGCGAACGGCTCGTCGCCGCCAAGCGCGAGGTCTCGACCTGCGCCCTTTCCGGCGCCGTCGGCACCTTCGCCAACATCGATCCCAGCGTCGAAGCCTACGTCGCCGAGAAGCTCGGCCTCACGCCCGAGCCGATCTCGACGCAGGTGATCCCGCGCGACCGCCACGCCATGTACTTCGCGACCCTCGCGGTGATCGCCTCGTCGATCGAGCGCCTCAGCCTCGAGATCCGCCATCTCCAGCGCACGGAGGTGCTCGAGGCCGAGGAGTTCTTCGCGCCGGGGCAGAAGGGGTCGTCCGCTATGCCGCACAAGCGAAACCCGGTGCTGTCGGAGAACCTGACCGGGCTCGCGCGCATGGTGCGCGCCTATGCGATCCCGGCCATGGAGAACGTGGCGCTCTGGCACGAGCGCGACATCTCCCATTCCTCCGTCGAGCGCATGATCGGGCCCGACGCGACGGTGACGCTCGACTTCGCGCTCCATCGCCTGGCCGGCGTCGTCGAGAAGCTCGTCGTCTATCCCGAGGCCATGCGCCGCAACCTCGACAAGCTCGGGGGCCTGCACAATTCCCAGCGCGTTCTCCTCGCGCTGACCCAGGCCGGCGTCTCGCGCGAGGAGGCCTATGCGCTCGTCCAGCGCAACGCCATGAAGACGTGGGAGGAGGGCCGCGACTTCCTCTCCGAGCTCAAGGCCGACAAGGACGTGACGTCGAGGATCGCGCCCCGCGAGCTTGAGGCTCTGTTCGACCTCGGCTACCACCTGAAGTACGTCGACACGATTTTCGAGCGGGTTTTCGGGACGCGCTGACGGCGACGTCGCCGGAGAGCGGCGAAACGAAGGGGAGGTTTCGCAATGCGGGCTTCAATCTTGCCCTATCGCGATCGCGCGGACCTCGGTCCTCGCGTCGCGGTCACGGCGGCTGCCGTTCTCGTCTACCACGTCGGTGGCACGGTGCCCCTTCCGGGGCTTGACCCGAATTTTCTGGCAAGCCTCGCGGCCACGGGAGGGGGCGCGTCGGAGCGACTGTCGATCCTCGCGCTCGGGATCGTGCCGTTCTTCACCGCGCTTCTGATTGCCGAGCTCGTCAAGACGATCGTCCCCCGACGCTGGCTCGAGGCCGTGGGCGTCGACCGCGCCGCCACGGGCATACCGACGATCTCGCTCGCGATCGTGATCGCGTTCTTCCAAGCGAGCGCCATTGCTGCCGTTCTCGAGGACATGAACCACGCAGTCGCCGCCCCAGGTGTCGCCTTCCGGCTGTCGACGGTCCTTACCCTCGTCGCCGGGGCCGCCCTCATGATCTGGCTCGCCGATCAGGTGACGCGCCACGGCCTTGGCAGCGGAGTGTGGATCCTCCTCCTCTTTCCTGTTCTGCTCAACCTGCCCTATCAGCTCATCGCCATCTACGATCTCATTGAGCGCCGGGGAATCTCGCTTTACGAGTTCGCGCCCATGCTTCTTCTGTTCCTGGGGGCCGTGACCGCGATCAGCGCCTGGTGCCTCACATTCGGCGCCGTGCTCCCGCTCGATCGAGCGTTCCTCTGGCCGACGGTGTGGGCCTTCGCGGCGCTGCCGCTGTGTCTTGTGGGTGTGAGCTATATCCAGAGCCTCCCTGATCAGCCGCCCCCGGCTTTGCTCGCGGCCGGGCAACCCCTGCACCTGCTGCTGCTCGGCCTCCTCATCGTTCTCTTCAGTCTACTGTCGCTGCGGGCTGCCTTGAGCCAAGAGAGAGCATCGAGCCAAGGAACCGCGACGGCCGCAGCGCTTTTCGCCACGCTCACGATCATGGCCGTCGCCCTTGTGGGTGAGCTGCTGGATGCCCAAATGCCCGTTCCCCTGCCGGTCAGTGCACGAGATATGCTGCTTGTCGTGATCGTCGCGCTCGCCATCCTGGCCCCGACTCAAAGCCGTTCAAGCCCCTAGATCATGCGCACCTCCGAAGCGGATATCCTGATCGTCCCCGGCTGGTCCGACTCCGGCGCGGACCACTGGCAATCGCGATGGGAGCGCAATCTCAGGACGGCGCGCCGCATCGAGCAGGAGGATTGGCTGCGCCCGTCGCGCGATGCCTGGGTGGGCCGCATCCTCACCGCGGCAGCAGGATCGGCACGCCCTGTCATCCTCGTGGCGCACAGCGTCGGCGTCGCCGCCGTCGCCCACGCCGCGCGCAAGATGCCGAACGGCCTCGTGGCGGGGGCCTTCCTCGTCGCGCCGGCCGACGTCGATGCCGCCGAGCGCTGGCCGGAGACCGAGGGCGAGACCTTCGATGTGATCGCAAGCGGCTTCGCACCGCTCACGCTCGAGCCGCTGCCGTTCCCGGCGATTCTCGTCGCCTCCTCGAACGACCCCTACTGCGAGATCGCGCGCGCGCGCCAGCTCGCGGACGCGTGGGGGGCGACGTTCGTCGACGCCGGCGCGCTCGGCCACATCAACGCCGCCTCCGGACACGGGCCATGGCCCGAGGGCCTCCTCCGCTTCGGCGGATTCCTCTCCGGTCTCGGGCGCCGATACTCGGAGATGCACTGACCGTCTGATGCACTGACCGTCTTATGACTTTGGCGCCGCCTCGATGTCCCGCACCGCCGTGGCGAGGAACTCGCCCATCTTGGCGCGGATCTCGGCGTCGGCAACCTCGATCCCCTTGTCGGCGAAATCCTTCTTCACCTTGCGGAACACGTCGTCGTCGCCCTTCTCGGCGAGATCGGCCTTGCGCACCGCCTTGACGTAGTCATCGAGGGCCGCGCCCGTGATGCCGAGCTTCGCGGCCGCCCACTCGGCGAGCAACCTGTTGCGCCGCGCCTCCGACCTGAACTTCAGATCCTGGTCCATCGCGAACTTCTTCTCGAAGGCCTTTTCACGCTCATCGAACGTTGTCATTCGTGTCTCCCAGCAGCCGCTTTCGCCTGTTCATGTTCATTCTTCGTTCACGAGCCTCGGGCATGTTGTATAGGGCGCGCGAGACCCCAGATATGTGCGACCCGTACCCCGTCGGGTTAAACAAATCAACGGCTTGTCGGACCCATGAACCACAGCTCCGGATCGACCATCGTTAAGATTGTTTCCTCCCCCCGGTTCGGATAGGTTCCGGCGAGAGGATTTCGTCGTCGCAGCACCCCTCGCAAGCCCCCTCGTGAAGAGGAAAAAAGTCGAAAGTTCAAAGGGTCGGTGTGGAGCGACGGGCAGTCCCTCCCAAAAAAATGAGCATGAGCGTGATTGTCAAAGGACCAGGATCGATGAACAAGCGGCGCCGCATCTACGAGGGGAAGGCGAAGGTCCTTTACGAGGGACCAGAGCCTGGCACCCTGATCCAGCATTTCAAGGACGACGCGACGGCCTTCAACGCCAAGAAGCACGCGCTCATCGAGGGCAAGGGCGTGCTCAACAACCGCATCTCCGAGTACATCTTCCAGCGGCTCGGCGAGATCGGCGTGCCGACCCACTTCATGAAGCGCATCAACATGCGCGAGCAGCTCATCCGCGAGGTCGAGATCATCCCGCTCGAGGTCGTCGTGCGCAATGTCGCGGCCGGCTCCCTCTCGACGCGCCTCGGCCTCGAGGAGGGCACTCAGCTGCCCCGCTCGATCATCGAGTTCTACTACAAGGCCGACAACCTCAACGATCCGATGGTGACGGAGGAGCACATCACGGCCTTCGGCTGGGCGACGCCGCAGGAGATCGACGAGGTCATGCAGCTCGCGCTGCGCATCAACGACTTCCTGGTCGGGCTCTTCCTCGGCATCGGCATCCGCCTCGTCGACTTCAAGGTCGAGTTCGGGCGGCTGTGGGACAACGAGCAGATGCGTATCGTATTGGCCGACGAGATCAGCCCTGACTGCTGCCGCCTGTGGGACATCACGACCTCCGACAAGCTCGACAAGGACCGCTTCCGGCGCGACCTCGGCGGCCTGCTCGAGGCCTACCAGGAAGTGGCGCGGCGCTTGGGCGTGCTGGCGGAAAATCGTCCGCCGCGCGGTACCGGACCGGTGCTCGTCGCAACCAACACCCCGGGCGGCAAGCCCAACTGAACTGGGCACCAGGCAATCGGCATTGGGCAATAGCGGACTGCACTTCCCATTGCCTATTGCCCCATTGCCGATTGCCTATCATGGGTAACCCATGAAAGCCCGCATCAAGATCACGCTCAAGAACGGCGTCCTCGACCCGCAGGGCAAGGCCATTCAGGGCGCGCTTGGCGCACTCGGGTTTGCCGGCGTCAACGACGTGCGCCAGGGCAAGTACATCGAGGTCGACATCGCCGAGGCGAGCGAGGCGAAGGCGCGCGCCGAGATCGAGCGCATGTGCAAGGAGCTGCTCGCCAACACCGTGATCGAGAACTATAGCTTTGAAATTACCCCGTAGCGGCTCGAGCTCAAGGACGAGAAAGTCTGATCGATGCTACGCGCCTCCGTCATCGTCTTCCCGGGCTCCAACTGCGACCGCGACGTCAAGGTCGCGCTCGAGGCCGTGACGGGCTTTCCAGTGAAGATGGTCTGGCACGGGGACGCCTCCGTCCCCGCCTCCGACCTTATCGTGCTGCCGGGCGGCTTCTCCTACGGCGACTACCTTCGCTGCGGCGCCATGGCCGCCCACTCGCCCATCATGCGCGACGTGATCGCCAAGGCGAAGGCCGGCACGCCCGTGCTCGGCATCTGCAACGGCTTCCAGATCCTCTGCGAGTCGGGGCTGCTCCCCGGCGTGCTCATGCGCAACGCGTCGCTGCGCTTCAACTGCCGCGACGTGCATTTGAAGGTCGAGAACAACAAGACGTTCTATACCCAGTGCTATCGCGAGGGCGAGGTGATCCGCATGCCGATCGCGCACGCCGAGGGCAACTACTTCGCCGATTCGGAGACCCTCGACCGGCTCGAGAGCGAGGGGCGCGTCGTGTTCCGCTATTGCGATCGGGAAGGGGGCGTCACGGGCGCCGCCAATCCGAATGGCGCCCAGCGCAACATCGCCGGCATTACCGACGAGACCGGGCGCGTGCTCGGCCTCATGCCGCATCCCGAGCGCCTATTCGAGACGGCGCTAGGCGGCACCGACGGACGGCGCGTGTTCGAGAGCGTGTTCGTCAGCACGGTCGACGCCGCAGCCTAGCTCAAAGACCGATCAGGCAGGCTTGCCCAACCTCGTCCGGCATGCTCGAGAGGACAGCGGCCGGCCGATGCCGGCCGCGACGGTCTCCCGAGCGCTCTCTCGGCGCAGTGCACAGCAGCAGTCGAAGGGCTTCGCTGCGCACCATCATCATCTCCAACGTTGCAACCAGCATCGCATTCATGGCTTTTCTCCTAGTTTTCTCGTTTCTGCGTTATGAGCTGGATTGACACGACGACGATGGGAGCGGGCGGAAGCCCGCTCCCACGCTCATGATCCGACCGCTGTCTAGCGATCGAATGCGGTTACCGTTTGGGCGCGCTGTAGGCGACGACGTCGAGCGGCGTCACGCTCAGCGCACTCGCGTCCGCCGCGCAGGCAAACTCGAGCGAGCGGCTTTCGGCCGTCTCGATGCGGGCGCTCTTGCCGGCATCGATTACAACCCTGAGCCGGGCGCCGAGGGAGGAGTTGTCGCCTTCCTCGTTCGCCTTCTCGCCGACCATGAGGGTCAAGTTGCAGTTACCTCCCTCGGCCAGGAAGTAGCTCACGGTATGCTTCGAACCCACATCGAGAACGAGCCCTTGCGCCGGACGCGCCGTCCGGACCTGGGCTTCTCCCGCACTCGCAAGCTCCGCAGCACACCAAAGGGAAAGTCCGGACACAGCCACAAGGGCAACCCGCTTCATCGCCGATGTCATGGCTCATGCTCCTTGTCAGATATTGGTTCCCGTTCGTCGAATTCCTACACCCCGCGGCACCAAAGCCTAGAGGGGCGCAGTATCTGGCAACTTACTAACACTATGACTCGGCTATAGAAATGGTTTTTGCTGCATAGCAGCATTGAACTTTGTGCAGCGCCGGAATGCCGCGGAAGCTGTCATCTGATCGTCGCCGCCCTGCGGGCCACTGCGGGGCGTTGGACAAGCGCGCCGCGGCAAGCGACAACGGCCCGCTGCCCGGCTATAGACACGGGGGCTGCTATCCCGAACCGCATGAGCAATCCGCACGAGATGCAGAAGAGTGCCTCGCCCGAACCTGTGCTCGAGATCACGCCCGAGATCGTCGCCGAGCACGGGCTCAAGCCTGACGAGTACGCGCGCCTCCTCAAGATCCTGGGCCGCACGCCCTCGCTGACAGAGCTCGGCATCTTCTCGGTCATGTGGAGCGAGCACTGCTCCTATAAGTCGAGCCGCGTCTGGCTCAGGACGCTTCCGACCAAGGGTGCGCGAGTGATCCAGGGGCCGGGCGAGAACGCGGGCGTCGTCGACCTCGGCGACGGGGACGCGGCCGTCTTCAAGATGGAGAGCCACAACCACCCCTCCTACATCGAGCCCTACCAGGGCGCGGCGACGGGTGTGGGGGGCATCATGCGCGACGTCTTCACCATGGGCGCGCGCCCGGTCGCGAACTTGAACGCGCTGCGCTTCGGCGACCCGGCTCATCCCAAGACGCGCCACCTCGTCGCTGGCGTCGTCTCGGGGATCGGCGGCTACGGCAATTGCGTCGGCGTGCCGACCGTCGGCGGGGAGGTGAACTTCGACCCCGGCTACAACAATAACATCCTCGTCAACGCCATGTGCGTCGGCCTCGCGAGGAAGGACAAGATCTTCTACTCGGCCGCGAAGGGCGTAGGACACTCCGTCGTCTACGTCGGCTCGAAGACGGGTCGCGACGGCATCCACGGCGCGACCATGGCGTCGGCCGAGTTCGACGAGAAGTCGGACGAGAAGCGCCCCACCGTGCAGGTCGGCGATCCCTTCACCGAGAAGCTCCTGATCGAGGCCTGCCTCGAGCTGATGGCGTCCGACGCCATCATCGCCATCCAGGACATGGGCGCGGCGGGGCTCACGTCGTCCACCTCCGAGATGGCGGACAAGGGCGGCGTCGGCATCGAGCTCGACCTCGATCATGTGCCCCAGCGCGAAGAGGGCATGACGGCCTACGAGATGATGCTGTCCGAATCCCAAGAGCGCATGCTGATGATCCTGAAGCCCGGCGCCGAGCCCGAGGCCGAGGCGATCTTCAGGAAGTGGGGCCTCGACTTCGCCGTCATCGGCAAGACCACCGACACGGGCCGAATGATCGTCACCCACAAGGGCCGCGTGGAAGCCGACCTTCCGGTTCCCGTGCTCGCCAACTCGGCGCCCGTCTACGAGCGCCCGTGGTTCAGAATTGTCCCGCCGCACCCGATCCTGCCCTCCTGGGTCAAGGCCCCGAACGGGATGCTCGACGCGTTGAAGACGCTCATGGCCGATCCCGCGCTCTGCTCGCGCCGCTGGGTCTGGGAGCAATACGACCACATGGTCATGGGCGACACCGTGCAACGGCCGGGCGGAGATGCCGCCGTCGTGCGCGTGCACGGCACGACAAAGGGGCTCGCGGTCACGTGCGATGTCACGCCCCGCTATGTCGCCGCCGATCCCGAGATGGGCACCAAGCAGGCGGTGGTCGAGACCTGGCGCAACCTCACCGCCGTCGGCGCCGACCCGATCGCCATCACCGACAACATGAACTTCGCCAACCCCGAGCGCCCGGAGATCATGGGCCAGTTCGTGGCGTCGGTGAAAGGCATGGCCGAGGCCTGCCGCGTGCTCGACTACCCCGTCGTCTCCGGCAACGTCTCGCTCTACAACGAGACGAACGGCGTCGGCATCCCGCCGACACCGGCGATCGGCGGCGTCGGCCTCGTCCCCGACATTTCCAAAATGGCGTCGATCGGCTTGAAGCGCGAGGGCGACCTCCTCGTCGTCATCGGCCGCGAGGAAGCCTGGCTCGGCCAATCGCTCTACCAGGCGATCGTCGCCGGCAAGCTCGAGGGTGCGCCGCCGCCCGTCGACCTCGCCGACGAGATCAAGGCCGGCGGGCTCGTGCGCGCGCTGATCCGCGAGGGCAAGGTCTCGGCGGTCCACGACGTCTCCGACGGCGGGCTGCTCGTCGCCGTCGCCGAGATGGCGCTCGCCGGCTCGGAGGGCGTCGAGCTCTTCCCCTACGAGGGCAAGCTCCCCGAGCACGGCATCTGGTTCGGCGAGGATCAGGGCCGCTATGTGCTCTCCGTCGCGCCGGCCGATGCCGAGGAGGTGACCGAGCGGTCGCGCCTTCTCGCGATTCCCGCCCGAATCGTCGGGCGCGCGGGCGGCAGCTCTCTTGCCCTCAAGGGCGAGCCGCCGCTGGCATTGGGCGAGCTTCGCGCCCTTCACGAGCGGTGGCTCCCCGCCTATATGGGCGGGTAGCAAATCGCGCGATTTCCGGCGCTTTGCCGTTGCTTGAACAAGTCCCGAACATCCCCATATTTAGCCTATCGAGGGTCGGCGCCCCAGTTGGGCCGGCTCGCGGGGCGGTGGCACGCCGGGCGCCGCTGAACGTGAAGGTCGCTTGAGAAAGGGCTTTCGTACTATGTCTCGCATTTCACTTCTGTCGAACCCGCTGCTCTTGGGGTTCGAGGAGATCGAACGGCTGATCGACCGCGCCGGGAAGGGCGGCGGCGACGGCTATCCTCCTTACAACATCGAGCGAATCGGCGCCGCCAACGGCGAAGGAGACCGGTTGCGCATTACCCTTGCGGTCGCCGGCTTCACGCGCGACGAGCTCGAGATCACGGTCGAGGACAAGCAGCTCTCCATTCGCGGCAAGCAGAAAGAGGAAAAGGACCGCGAATACATCTATCGCGGCATCGCCGCGCGCCAGTTCCATCGCACGTTCGTGCTGGCGGACGGCATCGAGGTAAAGGCGGCCGACCTGAGCAACGGGCTTCTTGCCATCGATCTCATGCGCCACGAGCCCGACCGCCTCATCCGAAAGATCGAGATCGGAGCCGACAAAAACGGGCCGTAGGTGCCCCAGTGCTACAGCCAACGGCCAGGAATCGGCCGACGATGGAGCGGATTGCGCGAGAATGCGCACTCTCCTGCGCCATGACGTCGGAGTGCCTCTGAGAGGTAAGGAATTACGTCATGAACGAGAACACAACGAAGCGGACCAAGACGCCGCGAGAAAAGCGAATCGCACCCCTGAGCCAGATCGAGCTCGCCAAGCTCGGCGGCGGACAGGTTGCCTACATCAAGACGCTGACCTCGGACGAGGCGCGCCAAATGTTTCCGGCGATCGGGCTTCCGTCCGGCATCAACCTCTACGCCCTTCATGCCGCCGACGGCACGCCGATCGCGCTGACCGATACGCACCAGGCGGCGGTGAGCCACGCCATGGAAGGCGAGCTCGAGATCGCAAGCCTGCACTGACGCGCGCGACCTCTGTCGCGGCGAACACGAACCAATGCCCCGGCTCCGTCCGGGGCATTTTTCTTGTGAGTGTTGCCGATTGTCGCGACGTCGGTCTGTCAGGTGCCGCGGGGCTTGGCGCGGGCGGTCGGGGCGGCGCGCGCGGGGTCGTCGGGCCAGAGGTGCTTCGGATAGCGCCCCTTCATCTCGGCTTTGACCGCCGCCCACGAGCCCGACCAGAAGCCCGGCAGATCGCGCGTGATCTGGATCGGCCGGTGCGCGGGCGACAAGAGATAGAGCGTGAGCGGCATGCGTCCGCCGGCAATCGCCGGGTGCTCCCTCACGCCATAGAGTTCCTGCACGCGGATATGCAGCGCCGGCGCGCCCGCACCCTCGTAGTCGATCGCATGACGGTTTCCAGTCGGCGCCTCGAAGTGCGTCGGCGCCTCCTCTTCGAGGCGCCGCTTCAGAGCCCACGGGACGAGCGCATCGAGCGCCTGCCCCAGGTCGTCGGCCGTCACCTCGGCGAGCCGCGTCTTGCCGGAGAGAAAGGGCGCAAGCCAATCCTTGGCGCTTGCGGCGAGTGCGGCGTCGGAGAGGTCCGGCCATGTGCCGGCCTCCGCCGCTCTCAGGAACGCCACCCGGTCGCGGAGCTGCAGCTGGGCCTTGGTCCACGGCAAGCGGTCGACTCCCGCGTCAGCAATGCCGTCGGCGAGGACGAGCGCCGCCTCCGCCTCTTCGGTCACGGCACGCGGCGCGCTCTCGAGCTCGATCGCGCCGAGCGAGCGCACGCGGCGCGCGCGCACGGCCATCGCCTCGCGATCGAAGGCGAGCACCTCGCGCTCCTCGATGCGCGATCCCGCGATGTCGAGAATCTCCGCTTCGTCGGCCGCAGCCGCGAGCAGGATGCGTGTTGCCGCCGCCGCGCCCTGCATCTCGGCGACGACGAGGAAGCGCGAGCGCGCCAGCGGGTCGGCGGCGTCGAGACGCGCCCCGCGCCCGCCCGCGAGCAGGTAGTGGCCTGGCGCGCCGCGCGCGATCGCGATGCGATCGGGGTAGGCGCGGGCGAGCAGCGCCGCGGGCGTTGCGAGCGCCTCCGTGGCCGCCTTGTCTCCGCTCTCGGCTTCGCGCGCCCAACCTTCGGCGAGCCGGCGCATGTCGGCGGCGCGGCGCGAGCGGTCGCGGCGGAATTCCTCCAGGCGATGGGAGAGGTCGGTATCGTTGCCCCCGAGACCGCGCTCGACGAGCACGGCCGCGATGTCGGCAGCTTCGCGCGCGGCGCCGTGCTTTGCGCCCTCGATCACCATGCACGCGAGGCGCGGCGGCAGCGGGAGTGCGCGGATCCTCTTGCCGAGGTCGGTGATGCGTCCCGCGGCATCGAGCGCGCCGAGGTCCTGAAGCTCGGCCCGCGCCGCCTCGAGCGCGGCCTTCGGCGGCGGATCGAGCCACGCGAGCGTGGCGGGGTCGGCGACGCCCCACTCGGCGCAGTCGAGCACGAGACCGGAAAGATCCGCCGCCCTGATCTCGGGCTCGGCGAAGGCCGGCAGGCTCGCCGTCTCGGGCTCGGACCACAGGCGATAGCAGATCCCCGGCTCCGTGCGCCCGGCGCGGCCGCGGCGTTGATCGGCGGCGGCCCGCGACACGCGCACCGTCTCGAGGCGCGTCACGCCGGCGCCCGGCTCGTAGCGGGGCACGCGGGCGAGGCCCGAATCGACGACGATGCTCACGCCTTCGATGGTGAGCGAGGTCTCGGCGATCGAGGTCGCCAGCACGACCTTGCGCCTGCCGGCCAGCGCCGGCAGCAGCGCCCGGTCCTGGGCGGCGGGGTCGAGCGCGCCGTAGAGCGGCGCGAGGTCTATGTCCGGGTCCGTGATGCGCTCGCGGAGCCGCTCCTCGGTGCGGCGGATCTCCCCCTGCCCCGGCAGGAAGGCGAGGGCCGAGCCGGCGTCGCGCATGAGCGCGACCATCACCGCATCGCTCACCTGATCCTCGATGCGCGCGCCGGGCGAGCGGCCGAGATAGCGCGTCTCGACCGGAAAGCTCCGCCCCTCGCTCGCGATCACCGGCGCGCCGCCGAGGAGGTCCGCCACGCGCGCCGCCTCGAGCGTCGCCGACATGACGAGGAGCCGCAGGTTCTCGCGCAGGCCGCGGCGGCAGTCGAGCGCGAGCGCCAGCCCGAGGTCGGCGTCGAGTGAGCGCTCGTGGAACTCGTCGAAGGCCACGGCCGCGACGCCGTCGAGCGCCGGATCGGCGAGAATCATGCGCGTGAACACGCCTTCGGTGACGACCTCGATGCTGCTCCTCGGCCCGACCTTCGAGGCGAGGCGGGCGCGCAGCCCAATCGTCTCGCCGAGGCGCTCGCCGAGGAGGTAGGCCATGCGGCTCGCCGCGGCGCGGGCCGCGAGACGGCGCGGCTCGAGCACCAGGATCTTGCCTCCCGCGACCCACGGCTCATCGAGGAGCGCTAGCGGCACGCGCGTCGTCTTGCCGGCGCCCGGCGGCGCGACGAGGACGGCGGCGCCGGCTTTCGCCAGCGCCCGGCGCACCTCGCCCAGCACCTCGTCGATCGGCAGCGGCTCGAAGGCAGTCATGGCACGGCCACCTAGCATGGTCGGCGGGCGGTCGTCTCCCGCGGGCTAGCCGCCAAGAGGCTTGAGTTCGGGCCCTGTTTGACGCCAAGCTCGCGCCCGACCCCAAAAGCGGCCGGACCCGACCCATGCGCATCGACGAGACCTATCCCTTCAAGCCCATCGGCATCGCGATCCTCACCATGTCGGATACGCGCTCGCCCGCCGACGACACGTCGGGCAACGTGCTCGCCGAGATGATCACCGCCGCCGGCCATCAGGTGGCCGCACGCGCGCTCGTCCCCGACGATCTCGACCGCATCCGCGCCCAGGTCGCGGCCTGGATCGCCGACCCCGAGGTGCAGGTCGTCATCACCACGGGGGGCACCGGCTTCACCCAACGCGACGTGACGCCAGAAGCCGTGAAGCCGCTGTTCGAGAAGGAGATCGACGGCTTCTCCGCGATCTTCCACATGATCTCGCATCAGAGCGTTGGCACGTCGACGATCCAGTCGCGCGCTTGCGGCGGGGTTGCGCGCGGCACCTATATTTTCTGCCTGCCGGGATCGCCCGGCGCCTGCAAGGACGCGTGGAACGGAATCCTGAAGTGGCAGCTCGACAGCCGCCACCGGCCCTGCAACCTCGTCGACATCATGCCGCGCCTTTGAGGGGGTATCGTTCGTCGGCCCATGCCATCCGCGGAAAAACTCGAACGCCTGACCACCCGATTGCCGTCATGCCGGCGGAGGCCGGCATCCAGAACACCTTGAGGCTAGTCTGCTGAAGCTTGTCTGGGCCCCGACCTTCGTCGGGGTGACGGTGGAGGAGAGGTCGGTAGGCTATTCGGCGCCGGCGATGAGCCGGGCGAGCTCGCGCACGAAGTCCTCGGGCCCGACGTAGCCCGCAATGCGCCCGACCTCCTTGTTCGACTTCAAGAGCAGCACCGTCGGCACGACGTCGATCGTCGCCTCGAGCTCGATCGCGCCGGCCTCGAGCTCGTTCACGTCGAGGAAGCGCATGTCCAGGCTCGCCGCGAGTTCGGAGCTCTTGTAGGAGGGCAGCACGTCGCGCCGGAAGAAGCGGCAATACGTGCATCCCTGGGCCTCGACGACGACGATCTCGAGGTCCGACGTCGATGCCGGGGGGAGCGTCATGTTGTAGGCGGCGTGGCCGGCCGGGCCGACGGCGAGAGCGAGGGCGAGCGCGGCAAGGAGTGTCGCAAAACGGGGCATAGGGGCGGGACTCGGGACGCTGATGTCGAAACTGACACCGCGCTCCAAATCCCGGGCCAGCGCTGCCCCGCGGCCGCCTGTCAGGTGAGCCTGTGGTTAAGGGAATGCCTGAGAGGGATCATGCTCCCGGCAGCCATCGCCGTGGACAGACGTACCTGGGTCATCTGCCGCCTATTGGCGCATGCGGGATTCCCGAGTCAAAGTGGCGGGCATGCAAAGGTTGCCCACCGCCTCAACACTCACGGGAGCCGGTATGGAGGCGGTAGGACAGGCTTACCCGCTCCTATGGCCAAACATGCCGCTGTGGCTGGCATGGCTCCTCCTCATCGGTGGAGCTGTGCTGATTGTCCTCGGTGCCTTGCTTTGGCTATGGCCATGGTTGCGAAAGCACTTGCCTGCGCCGATGTGGCTCGGCCAAACCATTTGGGGCTCCCTGTATTGGTTGAAGTTCGCACCTCGGGTAGAGCTGGCTGGCAAACTAGAAGCAAATTACAAGATCCATGAGGGTCGCGCTTCCGAGTGTGGACTGTTTTCTCGGATCGAAGTTGAGAACAGGTGCCCTGACAGCGCCCTCTATATAATTCCAACTGATGGCCGGTTGGTCGTGTCTCAGCGGCGTCTTGGCGGGCCGCGTCGCGATTATGTCTTCCGTCCGGTTCTACAAGTTGACCTCGGGTTCAAGCCCGGGAAGATTGGATGGTATGACATCAATTGGGATTGGGTAGGTAAAGGGCAACCAGAAGGGCGCGGGCCAAATCTAGACGCATCGTTTGAATGGAAAATATATGGACTATTGGGCCGACTGGACGGCCCCAGAACCGTGATCAGGGAACTCGCAAAGATGCGCGGAGAAAACCTCGGAACGAGAGACTAGGAGAGAACGCCGTTAGCCACAGGCGGTAAGGCCCGTTTCAAGGCCCTGCTCGACGCGATGACTTCGGGAACGAAGCGCAGTTAAGCTGCTACGTCTTGCAGCTGACGGTGACGGTCGGCGCGTAGCCGAGCCCCTGCCCCATGTTCGTGTTGCCGGCCGTCGCCTGGCCGCCGAAGGCCTGGTTCAAGGCCTGGAGCTGCTCGAGGTCCTTCTCCGGCACGCCGAGGCTCGCCGCACAGCCGGCGGGCGCGCCGCTGCCGAGCGTGACGGGTTTCTCCTTGGCGAAGTCGAAGGCGATGAAGAAGGTCTCGTCGTAGACCTGGAACGCGAGGCCCTTGGCATCGGGCGCAACCGGCTCGGCGAGCGGCAGCGTGAAGTAGAGCGAAAGGAGCCCGCCCTTCATCTCGAGCCAGTAGTCGACCGGCTCCTTCGTCTCGAGCTTGGCCTCGCCCAGCTTGGCGTAGGTGAAATAGCCGAACTCCTGGAGCCCCTCGATGTTGACCTTGGCGAGCTCGGCAAGCTCCTCCTTGGAGTAGGTGCCGTCGCCGTTGGCATCGAGACCCTCGATCGCCATCGTCGTGTACATCTCGTCGAACGTCCACTTGTGGGTGAAGCCCGAGACCTTGCCGCCGTCGTAGAGGACGGTGGTCTCGACCGTGACCCACACGTGAGGATGCGCGGCGGCCAGAGGCGGCAGCAGGACGAGGCCGGCCGCCAGCCAGACGAGACGCCGCCAGGAAAAGTCCGAGCGCATCACGAGGCCATGATCTCCCTGTTGCACGACAAGAGGAGGCGAGCCGGACAATTGCGGTGGAAGGATGGCTTGCCCGCGCGCGGATGTTATAGTATCCGAGCGACGAAAAGGAGCCCCCTTGCCCATCTATCTGAGAACTCGCCGCGGTGCTGCTCGGCCTCCTCCTCGGCGCAGGGCCGGGCGTGCCCCTCCTTGCCGCCGATCGGCCGCTCCGCGTCGTCGCAACCATCAAGCCGGTGCATTCGCTCGTCGCAGCCGTGATGGAGGGCGTGGGCTCGCCGGCGCTGCTCGTCACGGGCGCCCGGTCGCCGCACACCTATGCGCTGCGCCCGTCGGACGCCAGGGCCTTGAACGAGGCGGACGTTTTCTTTCGCGTCTCCGAGCAGGTCGAGCCGTTCACGGGCAAGATCGTGAAGTCGCTGCCCGAGAGCATCCGCGTCGTCACGCTCGCCGACGCGCCGGGCCTCGAGCTTCTCGACGTGCGCACCGGCAACACGTTCGAGGCGCATGAGCACGGCCATGCGCTTGGCCACGGCGGCGAGGACGCGGACGAGGACGACGATCACGCCGCATCCCATGAGCCGGCGCGCCGCGACGGGCATGTCTGGCTCGACCCGCGCAACGCCCGTGCCATGGTCGCCGAGATCGCGCACGTGCTGGCCGAAGCTTCGCCCGGCGACGCGGCGACGCTCGAGCGCAACGCTGCCCGATTGACCGAGCGCCTCGAGGCGCTCGAGGCCGGGCTCGCTCGCGAGCTCGCCCCCGTGGCGGGAAAGCCGTTCGTCGTATTCCACGACGCCTATCACTATTTCGAGCGCCGATTCGGCCTCGCCTCCCTGGGGTCGATCACCGTCTCCCCCGAGGTGCCGCCCTCCGCGCGCCGTCTCACCGAGATCCGCAAGAAGATTGCCGCGCTCGGAGCCGCGTGCGTGTTCGCCGAGCCGCAGTTCCAGCCGCGCCTCGTCGCCGTCGTGACCGAAGGAACGGGCGCGCACTCGGCCACGCTCGATCCCGAGGGTGCGCTGATCGAGCCCGGGCCGGACGGCTACTTCGCACTTATGCGCGCGCTCGCCGCGGGCCTCAAGGCGTGCCTGCTAGCGGGCGCCGCGAACGGCTCGCAGCCCGCCGCCTACCCCTGATGAGCCCCAAAAATGAAAAGCGGAGCGGCCTGGGCCGCCCCGCTCAAGCTCAACGCCGATCCGCCGGCTACTGCGTCTGGGCGGTTGTCGTCCGGGTCTCCTCGGCCGCGGCGCGCGAGACCTCGCCGGCGCCGACCTTGCGCCAGTACTTCTTGGCCGGCTCGCCGTCCACCGACGCATTCTCCGCCGGATAGCGAACGGAATTCTCGACCGTATACGGTGCGGACGGGTCGTAGTCCGACTCGGAGCTGTCACTCGCCGAAGTAGCGACAGTCCTCTTCGCGGGAACCGGCGTGGCCTTCGGAGCCGGCGCGGGGGGCGCGGCGTCGGCAAAGCCGTCCGACTTGTAGCCGTCCGTCTTGAAGCGATCCCAGGTGACGGTGACCTTCATGCCGACCGGTATGCGCGGATAGAGATCGAGCACGTCCTCGTTGAACATGCGGATGCAGCCCTTGGACACCGCCTGGCCGATGGTCCAGGGCGCGTCGGTGCCGTGAATGCGGTAGGTGCTGGCCCCGAGATAGAGCGCCCGCACGCCGAGCGGGTTCATGGGATGACCGCCGGGCACCCAGTTGGGAAGCCGCGGATTCTCCCTCATCATGTCCGGAGTTGGCGTCCAGGACGGGTTCTCGCGCTTCTGCGACACCGCAGTCACGCCCTGCCAGCGGCTCTGCTCGCGCGGGACGGCGATCGGATAGCTGATGGCCTGCCCCGGCTTATGGACGAAATAGAGCCGCCGGTCGCCGAAGCTGACGATGATCTGGCCCGGCTTGTATTTCGGACTGAAGCTCACGGTCTGGCGCGAGCCGCCCCACTCGGCGTCGCCGCCCCACATGAAGTCGATGAACCCCTGCGCGCTCGCCGCCCCGGGAAGCGCGACCATGCCCATAGCCGCCGCGGCCGCGGCGGCTTTCCATCGACTTCTCATGATCTTGCCCTGCATCCACTCACTCCCGCGTCGTTAAACCGTTTCGAACCGAACGTGTTCCCTCTGCCCGGCCCGGCGGCCAAATCGTTGCACCAATTTTGTGAAGGGCTCGTATAACTCAGTCTCAAAATGCCTGGCAGAGCAACGAAGTCACACTTTGGTCATGATCGAAGGAGCTCGGCGCCCTTCGCGACTTATTGATGCACTGCCGCAACGGCTGCCTATGCAGCAAGCAGCGCCTTTCAGTTGCACACAGGAAGCGCAGTTCCGTCTCTTGCAAAGAGAACAAAGAAAGAACATTATCGCCGGGTACCAATGCTCCAAGCGAGGCCCGGATGTCCCCGCCGGCGGCCCCCCACCCCCCCGCCGCCTGCCCTCTCCGGTCTCGCCTTGCGGCCTCGGGACAAGCTGTAGTGCGTAGGGTCCGTGCGGACCTTTGGACCCGAGCCGAGACGGCCGGAGCGGCGCTGCCCCGCCGCTCCGGCCCATCTATTGTCTCGCGGGAGCGGACTGAGGCACCGTCGTCGGCAGGCCGTCGGCGCTCATGAACACGATGAGAATGCGCATCGGGCCGGTCCCGGTGTTGCGCCCGTCGTGCGGCACGTCCACGGCCTCGAGCAATGCGTCCCCGGCCCGGTAGACGTGCACGCCGTGCTTGCCGTAATCGACCGTGAGCTCCCCCTCGAGGATGTAGCCGAACGTCGGCACCCCGTGCGTGTGCCAGCCGGTCTGCTGGCCGGGTACCAGAGCCACGACCGCTGCCACGATCTTCGCCGGCGCTCCCGTCGGATAGCGGATCGGCTCGCCGAGGATGGTCTCGCTCGAGGCGAGGATCGGCGCGATGCGCTCGGGCTGATCCTCGGCGGCGACTTTGGGTCCCGCGGCTAAGCCCACCCCGAGACCCATGAGACCGGCCGAGGCGAGCGCAAGCGCTAGACTCCCGCGCCGCCCGATACGGTTGTGGCCAAGCATCGATCACCCCCTATAATCGCCCGATGATCGGCCGACGCTGCACGCTTCCCGCATGAAGAGCAACCTCGAGCAAGGCAGCGCGAGCCTTGAGGCGCGTTCCGCCGGCAGCGCCCGCGCGCGGCTGGCCGCTGCTCTCCTCCTCGCCTTGGTCCTCGTCCTCGGCCCCTCTGCACACGCCGATCCCCGCCCCGATCCCGAAGGCTCCACGGGAACGACCGAGAATGCGCTGGCGCAGGCCGAGCGCCACATGATCTCGACCGCCCACCCGCTCGCTTCGGAGGCGGGGCTCGAGATCCTGCGCGCGGGCGGCTCGGCCGTCGACGCCGCCATCGCCGCCCAGCTCGTGCTCGGTCTCGTCGAGCCGCAGTCGTCGGGGCTCGGCGGCGGCGCCTTCCTCGTCCATTGGGACAAGGCGAGCAAAGAGGTTCTGGCTTATGACGGGCGAGAGACCGCCCCTGCCTCGGCAAAGCCAGATCGATTCCTCAAGGAGGGCGTCCCCCTCGACTTCGACACCGCCGTCAACTCGGGACTGAGCATCGGCACGCCGGGGCTCGTGCGCCTCCTCGAGGCCGCCCATCGCCGCCACGGCAAGCTGCCCTGGGCGCGGCTTTTCGAGCGCGCCATCGCGCTTGCCGAGCGCGGTTTCCCCGTCTCGCAGCGGCTTTATTTTCTGCTCAGATGGAATGGTCCCGAGCGTTTCGACCCGGCCGCGCGGGGCTACCTCTTCGACAGCACCGGCAGCGCCTGGCCGATCGGCCATACTCTGAAAAATCCTGCCTATGCCGCGACGCTCAAGGCGATCGCCGCCGGCGGCGCGAATGCCTTCTACGAGGGGCCGATCGCGGAGGCGATCGTCGCCGCGGCGCGGGGCGCCCCCAACGCCGCCGGCGACTTGTCGCTCGACGACCTCCGCGGCTATGCCGTCAAGGAGCGCGCCCCGGTCTGCTTCACCTACCGCTCCTATCGCCTCTGCGGCATGGGCCCGCCGTCGTCGGGCGCGATCACGGTCGGCCAGACGCTCGAGCTCATTGAGCCCTTCGACATCGGCCAGGGCGGCAAGGGGGCGATGTCGCCCGCGGCCCTGCATCTCATCGGCGAGGCCGAGCGGCTCGCCTTCGCCGACCGTGATCGCTATCTCGCCGACCCCGACTTCGTCGCCATCCCGGACGGCTTGCTCGATCCGGAATACCTCGCCCGCCGGCGCGCGCTGATCGATCGGGACCGCGCCATGGCGGACCCCGGGCCCGGCCTTCCCCCGGGTGCCGCCAAGCGGTCGTTCGGCGTCGACGGCACGCACGAGCGCGCCGGCACGAGCCATCTCTCCGTCGTCGACGGGGAGGGCAATGCCGTCGCCCTGTCCACCACAATAGAAGGCGTCTTCGGCTCGGGTGTCCTCGCCGCGGGATTTCTTCTCAACAATGAGCTCACCGATTTCTCGTTCAGGCCGACCGGCCCCGACGGCGCACCCGTCGCGAACCGCGTCGAGGGCGGCAAGCGCCCGCGCAGCTCCATGGCGCCGACCCTCGTCTTCGACGACAAGGGCGGCCTCTACGCGGTGGTCGGCTCGCCGGGCGGCGCACGCATCATCCCGTTCGTGGTCAAAGCCCTCGTCGCGCTCCTCGACTGGAACTTGGACGCGCAAGCCGCCACCGCGCTGCCGAACTTCGGCAGCATCGGGAACTCTTTCGAGATCGAGTACGGCTGGTCGTCGCTCTGGAACGCGCTTGCCCTCAAGGGCTACGGGCACGAGATCAGTCCCGACCTCATGAACTCGGGGCTGCATATCATCGTGGTGCGCGAGGGGCGTCTCGAGGGCGGCGCCGATCCCCGCCGCGAAGGCGTCGCCCTCGGCGACTGAAGGACGAGGCCATCCTCATGGCGAGCGAGCGCATCACCGTGGTCGGGGCGGGCGTCTTGGGCCTGTGGCAGGCCCTCACGCTGGCGCGGCGCGGCCATGCGGTGCGCCTGGTCGAGCGGTCTCCCACCCCCTTCGCCTCGGCGGCGAGCGCCTATGCCGGCGTCATGCTCGCGCCCGATTGCGAGGGCGAGGCGGCGCCCGCCCTCGTCACCGAGATGGGACGCGCCGGACTCGCACTCTGGCGAGAGACCTATCCCGGCGTCACGGTCGCGGGGACACTCATCGTCGCCGCCGCGCGCGACCAGCCGGAGCTCGTTCGCTTCTCGAAGGTCACGGCGCGCCACCGGCTGCTCGATGCGGAGGGGCTCGCGGCGCTCGAGCCCGACCTCACGGGACGCTTCTCGACCGGCCTCTACTTCCCGGAGGAAGCCCATATGCCGGCCCCGCACGCGCTCGCGTTTCTGCTCGAGGCCGTGCGCGCTGCGGGCGCAGAGGTGCGCCTCGGCGAGACCTGGCAGGGAGGTGCACGAGACGATGGCTTCATCATCGACTGCCGTGGCCTCGCGGCGAAGGGCGAGCTCCCCGAGCTGCGCGGCGTGCGCGGCGAGCGGGTGCTCGTCGCGACGCGGGACATCAGGCTGTCGCGCCCCGTGCGGCTGCTCCATCCACGCCATCCTCTCTATGTCGTGCCGTGGGGCGACGGCCGGTTCGTCGTCGGCGCGACCGTGATCGAAAGCGAGGACGCAGGTCCCGTGACGCTGCGCTCGGCGCTCGAGCTGCTCGGCGCCGCCTACGCGCTACACCCGGCCTTCGGCGAGGCGCAGGTTCTCGACATGGGTGCGGGCGTGCGTCCGGCCTTTCCCGACAACGTGCCGCGTGCGTTTGTGCGCTCCGAGCGCCGGCTCATCCTCGTCAACGGCGCCTACCGGCACGGCTTCCTGCTCGCCCCGGTGCTTGCCGAGGCGGTCGCGGGCTTCCTCGGCGAAGGCGCCGCCCATCCGCTTCTTGCCGAGCAATGACGCCGCACGCCATGGCGCGGGACGGGCCCCTCCAGTATGGTCGTGACATGACCAATTCCCAAAGCGACGAACCCCCCGGCGAGACCTCGAGCTTCGGCTTCCGCGAGGTGCCGCGCGAGGCCCGCCAGGGGCTCGTCAACGAGGTGTTCTCGTCGGTTGCCTCCCGCTACGACCTCATGAACGATCTCATGTCGGGTGGGCTCCACCGGCTGTGGAAGGACGACCTCGTCGCGATGATAAGCCCGCCGCGCTCGACCCTTCCGTTCCTCCTGCTCGATGTGGCCGGCGGAACCGGCGACGTGGCCATCCGCTTTGCCGGCTCGCGCGGGGAGAATGCCACCGCCGTCGTCTGCGACATCAGCCCCGAGATGCTCGAGGAGGGCCGCCGCAAGGTCGCCGGCGCCGGGCTTGCCCAGCGCATCACCCTCACGCAGGGCAATGCCGACGCCCTCCCCTTCGCCGATGCCTCGTTCGACGCGGTGACGATCGCCTTCGGCATTCGCAACGTCACCCACATCGATCGCGCGCTCGCCGAGGCCTATCGCGTCCTCAAGACGGGCGGCCGCCTCCTCGTCCTCGAGTTCTCGGAGTGCCAGGTGCCCCTCCTCGACCGTCTTTACGACTTTCATTCCTTCGAGGTGATCCCGCGCATCGGACGTCTCGTCGCCGGCTCGGCCGAGCCTTATCGGTATCTCGTCGAGAGCATCCGCAAGTTCCCCAACCAGGACGCGTTCGCCGCGATGATGCGAACGGCGGGATTCGAGCGCGTCGCCTGGCGCAATCTCACCGGCGGCATCGCCGCCATTCACTCAGGCTGGCGGCTCTAGGCTCCTCACCACTCGAGCGGGAACGAAAGCGCAAGGCGCACCGTTCAGACGCACCTGCGCCTGCGGCGCCGGGGCGCGCCCGCAGTGCTGCCGCGCTTGCGCCTTACGGCGACCCAAATCGTGCCGGACAGCACGCATAGGATTCTCCGACAAGGACCACCGATGAGCTTTTTCCTCCGCGCACTTTCGGCTGCGGCTCTTCTCGCCGCGCTGCTGTCGGCCGCCCTTGCCGTGACGGCCTCCGCGGCCGATCGCCAAGGTGAGATTCGGCTCGCGCAGGGAAACCCGCCCGGAGCAAAGGGAGCCCAGGCAGGCGACCCCGACGAGGAGCCTGGGGCCAAGAAGAAAAAGAAGAAAGGCAAGCAGGGTCCGCCGGAAGGCAGCGAAGGACAAGGCGGCGGGGGGCCCCCTCCCGGTGCCCCTCCGGGCGCGAAAAAGGAATTCCAGAAGGGTCCACCAAGCCAGGGGTTCACCCCCGGCACGCCTCAAGGAGGCCAGCAAGGCCAGAAGAAGATTGCTCCGACGAAAAAGGATGCAGGCAAGGGATACATCGGGCCCAAGCCCGCCGGCCAGCAGACGGAGACTCAGAAGTCGCTGACCAAGAAGAAGACCATCCCGGGCACGCCGCAGGGCGGGACAGCCGGCGCGCCTCCCGGCGGCCAAGCCCCGGCCGTCACCACGAGCCCCAAGACGATCAAGCCCGTGGGGCCGCCCGCCGGGCAACCCGTCAACGGCACTCTCAAGGCACAAGGCACGCCGAAGAAGCCGGGCATCGGCCCGCTCGCGCCCGTCAAGGGCGTTCCACCGAAAAAGATCGAGAAGCCGGAAGAGCGTGTCGAGCGCTCCAAGAAGGAGTTCGACGCTTTCAAGAAGCGGCGCCGCGAGACGGTCGAGAAGGGCGGAAAGCGTATCGTCATCGAGGAGCCGGGCAAGCGCAAGATCATCAAGGAGGGCGGCAAGATCATCATCCGCCACGACGAGAACGAGCGCTTCCGGCGCATCTACCGCAATGCCCGCGTGCACCGGCGCGTTGACGGCTCGCAGCTCACGATCATTCTCCGCCCCGGCGGCACGGAGGTGTTCACCGAGGTCGACATGTACGGCCGCCCCTTGCGCCGCTGGCGGCGCTATCCCGACGGCACCGTGGTCGTGCTGTTCGACAACCGAAGTTACTACCGGCGCTTCGGATACCGGCGTCCCGACGTTTTCAACGTCTATATCAATCTGGGGCCGCCGGTCATCCGCATCCCGCGCGAGCGCTATATCGTCGCGTTCGAGGACTCGCCCGACGACATCGTCTACGAGACGCTGATTGCGCCGCCCGTCGACCCGCTCGACCGCACCTACTCGCTCGAGGAAATTCGCTACAACCGCTACCTGCGCGAGCGCATGCGCCGCCTCGACCTCAACACGATCTCGTTCGACTTCGGCTCCTGGGAGGTCGATCCCGACCAGTACCCGAAGCTCGAGCGGCTCGCGCGCATCATCAACCGGATCCTCGAGGAGAACCCCGACGAGATGCTCATGATCGAGGGCTACACCGACGCGGTGGGCTCCGAGGAGGACAATCTCTCGCTTTCGGACCGGCGCGCCGAGGAGGTCGCGGTCGTGCTGACCGAGACCTACGGCGTGCCGCCGGAGAACCTCACGACGCAGGGCTACGGCGAGCAGTTCCTGAGGGTCGAGACCGACGGTCCGTCGGTGGCCAACCGCTACGTCGCCGTTCGGCGCATCACGCCCCTCCTCGCGCGCTAGGGCGTGAACTCATAAACGGATAGCCGCAAACGTGAGCCACTTCGCAGTCTGACCCTATGCGGAACCGGCGATGACCCGGCGGCGCATTTGCTGTGGGGGTGATACGGAAGTCGCGAATCCACGACGCTGGGTCTAGTATCCAGCTGCTCTTTCGAGCCGTTTGTGGGTCAGTGTATTGCTAGCCCTTAGCAATTCACCAATTGGGATCGCGGCCGTCTTCAGTGAACCTTACGGGCGGTCGCTGGTGAACGGTGCGCGGTTCAGGAAGTCGTAGCCGGCTCGCCCTGCCGCGGGAAGGGCGCCGGGCAGCCGACCGGAAAGCGCTGGAGGTAGTCATGTTCCTCGGGGGCGTCCTCCCAGAAACGGCCGGCCTCGCTGACGCGGGTCACCACCCTGCCGGGCCAATGGCCGGATGCGTCGACGTCGCGGATGGTCTCCTCGGCGACCACACGCTGCTCCTCGCTCGCGTGGAAGATCTCCGAGCGGTAGCCGGTCCCGACGACGTCCTCGCCGAGATCGGGTCGGTGGACCATGAAGAAGTACTCGAGCAGCTCTCGGTAGGAGAGGCGGTCCGGATCGAAGGTGACCTCGACCGCCTCGGCATGACCGATGTTGTTCTCCTGGGTCGGGTTCTCGTTCTCCCCGCCGATCCAGCCCACGCGGGTGGAGATGACCCCGTCGCGGTCGCGAAGCAGCTGCTGCATGATCCAGAAGCAGCCCCCCGCGAGGACCGCGCTCTCGGCATTTTCGCTCATCTCGTGCTCCTTCCTTGGAGTTCCGCCGACACTACTCCCGTAGCCCATAGCAATTCACCAATTGGGATCGCGGCCGTCTTCAGTGAACCTTACGGGCGGTCGCTGGTCGACGGTGAACGGCTCAAGGAGACAGATAGCTCCTCGGATGCTTGCGGACACACCGTCGATTGTGGCACCGATGCCTAGCAATGGGAAGCTTACGCGAGGCAGGCGCGGGAGGCGGATGCTGAGGGGGGCAACGTTTACAAGGTTTTTCATGGCGTCCTCCAATTATTGAGAAGTCCAGAATGACACCTGTGGTCGCGCAGGTCCTTGGGGAGGGCCTGAAGAGTTCTGAAGAATGCTGAAGTTCGCTTCCAAGGCCCTGTCGGGCTATCGTGTTCGGGGAGGCCGCTTTCTGCATGGACCTGGAATTCGGAAAATATCGCCTCAAGCGGCAGGAACGGCTGCTACTCGGACCCAATGGCCCTGTGGAACTCTCAAGCCGTTCATTCGACATTCTGACTGTGTTGCTCGACAAGCCCAACGAGCTGATCGGCAAATCTGTAATTCTGGATTTTGTCTGGCCCGGCGTGGCCGTGGAGGAGAACACGCTGCAGGTCCACGTTTCGGCGCTGCGCAAGGCGTTGGGACCCGACATGATCGTGACGGTCCAGGGCCGTGGCTACAAATATGCCGGCCCTCATCCGTTGCCGGTCGGGAGCGCGCGGGCTGCAAGTCATCTACCGACGCTGGAAGGCAAACCGATCATCGTCGTGCTGCCTTTCGAGAACCTCAGCAGCAATGCGGACCAGCAATATTTCAGCGACGGAATTGCCGGCGAGATCACCGATCGTCTGGCGCGCTTCCGAAAATTCGCGGTGATTGGCAAGCATTCGTCGACCGCCTTTCGAGGAGTGACGCCCGACTTTTCAGCAGTACGTGAAAAATTGCAGGCTGACTTTGTAGTCACCGGAAGCGTGCGCCGCTCCGAAGACCGTATCCGCATTGCATTGCGCCTTTCCGACGCGAGAAGCGAGGAAGCAATATGGGCCGAGCGCTATGACCGGCCCATCTCCGAACTCTTCAGCCTTCAGGATGAAATCAGCGAGCTCGTTGCGGCAGCTATTCCGCGGCAGCTTGACGTGGAGATCAACTTTCGGAACGCGCGCAGGCCCCCTGCAAGCCTTTCGAGCTATGAACATATGCTGCAAGGCTACTGGTATTTCAGAAAACTGACCCGCGCCGGCAATCGCGCCGCACTGCAGTGCTTTGAGCGTGCTGTGGCACTCGATCCGGGCAATGCGGAGGCCTTTGCCTGGCTGGGTGCCTCCTATGGCACAATTTGGGTTGAGGACTTTGCCGAAGAATACGCCATCAAGGGATCGATGCTTACGGCAGAGGCAATCGCAATCGATCCGTTCAATGCAATGAGCCACTCCATCCACGCCTGGACGCTTCTCACTGTGGGCAATCTCGATGCCGCACTGGAGGTCAGCAAGCGATCCATCGCGCTCAATCCGGGTGATCCGGCGGTGCTGGTAAACCGGGCCCTTGCGTTGACTTATGATGGAAAGGGAACAGAGGCGCATGCATTGCTGGATCTGGGGCGGAAACTCGAACCGCTTCCACCGCTATGGTTTGGCGAATTTGCCGGCGTGCTGGCGTTCGCCGAGGGACGCTACGCGGAGGCGCTGGAAGGCACCGAGCCTGCCTTAGAATTTGCCTGGGACACCATGTATGCTCTTTCGTCTTGTGGTCACCTCGGTCTTGTCGAACGGGCAAAGTCTATTCTCACGTGTTTCCGGCAACTGGGACCAGATCCGGATTGGCTGCTGGGCGTGTCGCACGAACCATTCAGGGATAAAGCCGTCCGCGAGCGATTGGTTGCGGGATTGAATATTGCGCTGGCGTTCTGATTTTTCTGCTGTTGGCCCTTCAGCGACCTGCGTTGACAATCCAACGATGACCCCACCCGGCGCCCCTTTCGGCGCGACCCTCCCCGTCGAGGGAAGGGTAAAGGGAGACCAGCGATCCCTGATACGACATGCCACTACTCTAGTCGGCGGAAGAGGCGGCGTTTCCGCTGGAGAGGCGCGCCTTCGTCGCCTCCGCCCACGTCGCGAACCGGCCCTCGGCGATCGCCGCCCGCATGGCGCCCATCAGGTCCTGATAGAATACGGTGTTGATCCACGATAGCGCCATGGCGCCGAGGTATTCGCCGGACCGCACCAGGTGATGGAGGTAGGCACGCGAGTAGTCGCGCGCAGCCGAGCACGTGCTCTTCTCGTCGAGCGGGCGCGGGTCGTCGGCATGGCAGGCGTTGCGCAGGTTGACCGGCCCGGCCCACGTGTAGGCCATGCCGTGGCGGCCGTTGCGGGTCGGCAGCACGCAGTCGAACATGTCGATGCCGCGCCGAACCGACTCGATGAGGTCGAGCGGCGTGCCGACACCCATGAGGTAGCGAGGTTTGGTGACGGGGAGGAGCGGCACCGTGACGTCGAGGGTAGCGAGCATCGCGTCGTGGCCCTCCCCGACGGCGAGCCCGCCGACCGCGTAGCCCGGAAAGCCCATGGCGGCGAGCGCTTGCGCCGAGCGCCGCCTCAGCGTGACGTCCGTCCCGCCCTGGACGATGCCGAACAGCGCCTGGCCCGGCGCGCCAAAGCGCTCGAAGGCTGCGAGCGAGCGCTCCGCCCAGCGCAGCGACAGCTCCATGGCGCGCGTGACCTCGCTCGTCTCCGCGGGCAGCTCGAGGCATTCGTCGAACTGCATTTGAATGTCGGCCCCGAGCTGGCACTGGATCTCGACCGACCGCTCGGGACTAAGCATGAAGCGCGTGCCGTCGAGGTGCGATTGGAACTCGGCACCCTCCTCGGTGATGCGGCGGATCTTGGCGAGGCTCATGACCTGGAACCCGCCCGAGTCGGTGAGGATCGGCCCGTCCCAGCGCATGAACCCGTGCAGCCCGCCGAGGCGGGCGACGCGCTCGGCGCCCGGGCGCAGCATCAGGTGATAGGTGTTGGCGAGAATGATGTCGGCGCCCGCCGCCTTCACCTGCTCGGGATAGAGGGCCTTGACGGTCGCGACCGTGCCGACCGGCATGAACGCCGGCGTGCGCACGATCCCGCGCGGGGTCGCAATCTCGCCCGTGCGCGCGTTGCCGTCCGTCGCTAGGACGCGGAAGCCGAAGATCTCAGCCATCGTAGTCCTTGCCGTGGATCGGAGCATCGGGCGCCTGCTCGTCGAGGGACTGGCGATAGCGGATGCAGCCGCGCATGAATTTCGCCCACGGCGGCACGGCGATCGAGGGCTCGAGCTTCTCCGGCAGCAGTGACCAAAGCCCGGGATGATGCCAACAGAGATCGTGCCCGGTGCTGTCGCGGTGCTCGCGGATCGCCGCCCGCAATTTCCTCACCTCCGCGGCCAGCTGGTCGCGGCTCATGCTGTCGATGTCCTCATCCATGATCGCTCCTCATTGCTGTCTGAAGAGAAGACAGGCGTCGCCGTAGGAATAGAAACGGTAGCCTTCGCGCACGGCGTGGGCATAGGCCGCCTTGATCGTCTCGAGGCCCGAGAACGCCGCGACCAGCATCAGCAGCGTCGAGCGCGGAAGGTGGAAGTTGCTGATCAGCACGTCGACGGCGCGAAAGCGATAGCCGGGCGTGATAAAGATCGCCGTCTCGCCAGCATACGGCAAGATGTCGCCCGCCGGCCCGGCCGCCGTTTCGAGGAGCCTCAGCGACGTGGTCCCCACCGCCACGATGCGCCCGCCGCGCGCGCGCACGCCGTTCAGTGCCGCCGCCGTGTCGCGGCCGATCTCGCCCCACTCGGCGTGCATCCGGTGGCCCGTCGTGTCCTCCGCCTTGACGGGAAGGAAGGTTCCCGCGCCCACGTGCAGCGTGACGAAATGGCGGGAGATGCCGGCCGCCTCGAGCGCCGCGAAGAGATCCGCCGTGAAGTGCAGCCCCGCGGTCGGCGCCGCAACCGCCCCCTCGTGCGCGGCAAACGTCGTCTGGTAGTCGGACCTGTCGGCGGGGCCGGGCGCGCGGCGCAGGGCGATGTAGGGCGGCAGCGGCATCTCGCCGATTGCGTTGAGGGCAAGATCGAGATCGGGCCCGGAGATGTCGAAGGCAAGCTCGATCTCTCCCGCCTCGCCGAGAGCCGACACCGTTGCGTCGAGGCTTCCGGCCAGGCAAGCCGAGCCCGAGTGCCCGAACGCGATGCGATCTCCCGCCGCGAGCCGCTTTGCGGGCTTGGCGAGCGCCCTCCAGCGCTCGGCGCCGGTGCGCTTGATCAGGGTCACCGAGACCCTGGCGCTCGCTTCCCCGCGCAGGCGCCGGCCCTCGAGCGCGGCGGGAAGGACGCGGGTGTCGTTGAGCACGAGCGCGTCGCCCTTCTCTAGGAGGCGCGGCAGGTCGCGGACGGCCCTGTCGTCGAGGACGGGATCGCGCGGTGCCCCCGGCCTGGGGCGCACAACAAGGAGCCGCGCCGCATCGCGCGGACGGCATGGCTCGAGCGCGATACGCTCGGGCGGCAGCTCGTAGTCGAAAAGATCCGTGCGCATGGGCGGAAAGCTCGAGGAACCGGCGCTTTCCGATGCGCGTTCACTGCCGAGAGTTCAAGAGAAAGCTGCCGATGCCGGGTAGGACCCCACGCAGCAAGCCAAGCGACGCCCACCCGCGCCGCCCGCCAGCGCGCCCCGAGGAGCCTCCGCCCAAATAGGTTCGAGGATAATAGAAGCACCCCGCGCGCAAACGAGCCCGCGCGTGAAACTTCGCCGTCCTTCTCGCTCTCCTCAGCTCACCAGCCGCGATCGCAGCAGCCCGTAGGCGAGCACGACCAACGCCAAGCCGACGAGGACGCCGGCCGGGAGCCCCTGCAGGAACGAGTTGGCATTCGCCGCAATTTCGCTGACGAAAGCGCCGCTCGCCTCGGGCCCGAGGATGATATTGAGAAGGACGCAAAGAATGACGATCAGAAGGCCCGCTTCTGCCACGAGCCAGCCAATCCGCCGAATTTGATCCATGATTTCCGCCATATGAGCAGAAGGCGGGGTTGATGGCCCCGCCTTCCCCGTTTCACGCCGTCGACCGGCGCGAGAACAGCCAAAGAATGAAGCCCAACGCGATCAGGCCGACGAGGCCGTTCGCTCCAAGCTCCTTCACCATACCCATGATATTGGCGACGACGCCGCCGAAGAACGGCACCGCTCCGCCTGCCAACAGCGACGCCACGATGGCGAGTGCGAGAAGCATGAGACCGACTTCAGTCAAACCCGCGATCCACGACTTTACGTGAGTGAGGATGTCCATGGTTGTCTCCCCCAAACCATTTTGCGGTCCTAGCCGGGTAAAAACAGGCCTAGTTCCCGACTCATTTAATTATACAAGATGTACAAATCGGGTACAGGCCTGCCGCTAAGACAATAATTCAATTCAAGAATATTCCGATTTTCGGCGCATTGTGCAGCGCGGAACTCCATGAACTTCGTTTTTTGGGCGATAGTTCTTTTCTCGCGCCTTCACTCTGCGTCGGCCGCGACCCGCACCTTGATCATGCGGTCGGGGTCTCGGACCGGCTCGCCGCGCTTCACCTTGTCGATGTTCTCCATGCCCTCGATGACCGTGCCCCATACGGTGTACTTCTTGTCGAGGAAGGTCGCGTCGTCGAAGCAGATGAAGAACTGGCTGTTGGCGCTGTTGGGGGCGGTCGCGCGCGCCATGGAGCAGACGCCGCGCACATGCGGCTCGGCGCTGAACTCGGCCGGGAGGTTCGGATAGCTCGACCCGCCGGTGCCCGTACCCTGCGGGCACCCCGTCTGGGCCATGAACCCGTCGATCACACGATGGAAGGCGATGCCGTCGTAGAAGCCCTCGCGGGCGAGCTGCTTGATGCGCTCGACGTGCTTGGGCGCGAGGTCGGGGCGCATGGCGATGACGACGCGGCCCTTCGTCGTGTCGATGACGAGGGTGTTTTCTGGGTCTTGGATCGCGGTCATGGGAACACTCCTGCAAGGCGAGGGGCGAAGGCAATGGGCAATCGGAAGTGGGCAGCGAGATGTGGGCAGAGCACCTAGCGCTCGTTCGCTATTGCCTATTGCCTGTTGCCCATTGCCTATTGCCTGTTGCCCATTGCCCTATGTAGGTGCCTCCGACGCGAGGTACATCTTGACGATCGTATCGGGCGCGGGCGGCGGCTCGCCGGGGGCGATCTTGTCGACGTATTGCATTCCGTCCACGACCTCGCCCCAGACCGTGTACTGGCCGTTCAAGTGCGGCGTGTGCTTGAAGCAAATGAAGAACTGGCTGTTGGCGCTGTTGGGGTCCATGGTGCGCGCCGCGCCGATCGTACCGCGCTCGAAGCCGGTCATGGTGAACTCGGCCGGAAGGTCTGGATACTTCGAGCCGCCCTCGCCCGTGCCTTTGGGATCGCCCGTCTGCGCCATGAAGCCCGGGATCACGCGGTGGAACTTGAGGCCGTCGTAGAAGCCCTCGGAGACGAGCTGCTTCACGCGCGCGACATGCTGGGGCGCGAGGTCGGGACGCAGCCGGATCGCGACCTTGCCGTCCTTGAGCTCCATGATCAGCGTGTTAGCCGGATCGGTGGCCTCCGCCGTGGGCGCGGCCGCCTGATCGCTGCCCGCCGATTGCTCGGGGGATTGGTTGCAGGCCGACAGGGCGAAGGCCAGGGTGAGGAGGGCAAGAGATCTCACAAGCGGCATGACGGGTCCTCGCATGCTCGGCCGGGATCGAGCTCCGGCCGGCGGGCTCTTATGGACGCGGCGGCCAGCAACGGCAACCCCGAACAGCAGCCGGGCCCGGCTACGGGCGCCGGCGAACCTTGCCCGCGAGGCGCTCGCGCACCGCCGGCGAGACGAAGGCGGAGGGGTCGCCGCCCATGGCCGCGATCTGGCGCACGAGATTTGCCGCGATGTGACGCACGTGCGGCGAGGCGGCGACGAACACCGTCTGAATGGCCGGCGCCATCGCCCCGTTCATGCCCGCCATCTGCATCTCGTAGTCGAAGTCGGTGCCGTCGCGCAGCCCGCGGATGATGACGCTCGCGCCGTGGGCGCGCGCCGCCTCGACCGCAAGCTCGCCGAAGGTCACGATCTCGATCGCCGTTCCGGTCGCCTTGGCAATGGGGCGCGTCTCGGCGGCGAGCATGTCGACGCGCTCGGCATCGCTGAACATCGGCGCCTTTGCCGGATGGAGTCCGATCCCGATCACGAGCCGGTCCACGATCCGGCACGCGCGCTCGATCACGTCGGTGTGGCCGAGAGTGACGGGGTCGAACGAGCCGGAGTAGAAGCCGATGCGGGTCATCTCCCGTTCTTAGACGGGCCCGTGCTCCCCCCGCAAGGTCGTGCCCGCCCGTTGGATAACCCGCCCTCAAAATTCCATGCTGGTTGTTAAGTTGTAGAGGCGGGGTGATCACAGGGGAGCAAGCGGCATGCGTCGCATTCGAGGGAAGCTGGCCTGGGCAATCCCGCTCGTGCTCGGGCCTCAACTCATGAGCGCGGGGTCGGCTCTGGCCGAGACCTGCGTGAAGAAGGCGGGATCCGCGACCGGCATCACGCGCGGTTTCGCCGAGTACGAGTCCTTTCTCATCATCCGCCAGGTGACGGGCAACTGGCCGTTCCAGACCGACCGCATCAGCCAGCCGACCTACACCTGCAAGGGCGAGGGCATGATGTGGACCTGCCGCGCCGTCGCTCAGGTCTGCAAGGGATAGATCGCGCTCATCGCCAAAGAGAAAGGGCCCGGCAGGTTCCGGGCCCTTCGCCACCCCGCGCGGGCCGGCGCTTATTTCATCGGCACGGCCTCGGCACGCCGGCCGAAGATGTCCTCGAGGTTGAACCGGTAGCCGAGACCGGCAGAGAAGATCCATGGGTCGATATCGACATCGCCCTTGAGGCCCACGTCCTTCCAATCGACCTCGGTGTCGATCCAGGTCTTCTTCACGTCGGCGTTGAGGTACCAGCCGCCGCCCACGCCGACGTCGATGCCGGCCTGGAGGGTGAAGCCGACCGCATCGTCGATCTCCACGCGCCCGTACTGGCCCCCGTCCTCGTCGAAGAAGTGCATGTACTGGAAACCGACGCCGACATAGGGCTTGAACGCGCCCATGTTGTCGAAGTGATATTGGAGCGTCACGGCCGGCGGGAAGACCCAGAAGTCGGCCACCTGTCCCAGGCTCTTGATCGATCCCTCGGCGTCGGCATGCATCTCGGCAAAGCAGCAGAAGAGCTCGACCGCCACGTTCCTGGTCAGGAAATAGGAGAGCGTCAGTGCCGGGATGACCTCGGTGCCGACGTCGGCGTCGGAGCCTGGGATGGGATTGGCCGCCGGCAGGACCGTACCATCACTCGAAACCTTTCCGCTCGCATCGGGATCGACCACGGCGCCGAGCACGCGCACCATGACATTTCCGCTCTCGCTCCCGGCCGCCGCTGGCTGTCCCGAGAACGCCACCGCCGCGGCCATCGCCGTCGCGGCAATGAGCGTGCGAACTTGAGCCATCGTCCAGTCCCCTTCATCTCTCGGCGCTGGCCCTAAGGCATCAGGCGCGAATCATCTGCGTTTCCATTTTTGGTGATCGGCGGCGTGCCGCCAGCAGTGTGTGGCTTGAATTTCTGACTGAGATCAGAACGCGTGGAGTCGCAAAGATGCCGTGGCGACGGCAACACGCAAAATATGATCGGGGTCAAGCTAACGGTGGTCCAGCGCCATGCGGGTCCGATCGTCGCATGCCGCTCGGTCCTTGATCGGGGTCAAGGCCCGACGCACCCCCTGATTACTAATGCTCGCCGATGCGCATTACGGAGAGATTAACGCGCGATCGCGCCCTCGGAACATATGCTGCCATGATGAAATTACGCTCGCGGTCTTGCGGCGGCGAAGGCGTCGCCGAGCGCAACGGCGTGAGCTTCATCGACCGGCTGAAGCCGCACGCCGTCGCGATCCGCACCGCACGCAGGCAGAAGCTCGCCCTCTGCGAGAAGGAGGAGCCCATTTATGCGGTGGCCGCCGGCGTCGTCATCCTGCATGCGATCCTACCCGAGAAGCGCCGTCAGATTTTCGCAACTCTCTATCCGGGCGACGTCTTCTGCGCCTTGATGATGCCCGGGTTCGACGGCGCCGGAGCGACCGCGCTCTCCGCCGACGGCCTGGTCTGGCGCCTGCGCTGGCCGGCGCTCCAGATGCTGACCCGGACCGACCCCGACGTCGCACTCGCGCTCCACCTGCGGTTGGCGGCGCAGGCCGCGCGCCTCGTCCATCACATCGCGAGCCTCGGCAGCCTCACCGGCGCCGAGCGCGTCGCCGGCCTCATCGCCGAGCTTGCGGCAAGGACCGGCACGCCGGCGCCGTCGGGCGGCGTCCTCTTCGAGATGCCGTTCTCGCGCAAGGACATGGCCGACTACCTCGCGCTCAACCCTGATACCGTGTCGCGCATCATGTCGCGCTTGCGGATCAAGGGCCTGCTCGCACGCGCCACGCGCGGGCGCCTCATCTGCCACGATCTCGCGGCGCTCGAAAGCGAGTGCCCGCTCGCGCCCTTCGCGCGCCATGGCGGCGAAGCCGCCGACCGCTCGTGAGGACGGGCGAGACCGATGACGCGATCGTGTGCGCGAGTTGATTGACGGTTTGATCCCGCTCAACGTCCCCTGCGGAGGGGGTCAGCTATTTTTTCGGTAGCCAACGCAAATTCAAAGGAGTCGCGCAGCGATCCCGAATGAAACACGCGCGCAAAATGACGACTCCGAAGTAGAGGAACCGGAAGGAGAGGAAAATGAATGCCCGTATTCTCCTGCGATGCATTGCGGTTGTAGCGATAACCGCCGGCCTTTTGTGCTCCCTTCTCGAAGGCTCTTCAGCGAAGGCGCAGCAGGCTCCGACCGATATGGCCAAAGCTATTGATTCCGATGGCGACGGAACCATCAACCTCGGCGAGGCCAAAACCGCAGCCGCCGATGCCTTCGACAAAATCGACCTCAATCACGACGGTGTCGTCAACAATACTGAATTGGGTGGGCGTGTAACACTGTTGGATCAGATAACGCCATGCCTGGGCCATCAATTCTATTTTTGGAAGAAGGAGAAGACGCTCAACAAGGATCAGTATCTCGCCATCGTTGAAGGCCGGTTCAACGCTGTCAGCGCCGAGAGCGGCGGCACGTGTGATGCGAAGACCCTGGAAACAATGCCTGGGCAATCCCTTCTGGAGCTGCTCACAATCCCTGCGAAAACTCCGACAAATTGAGTCAATGCCCGTGGCTGACATGGGCGCCCGAATGCAGCTGGAAGGAAACCGTGTTATGACAACTAAGACATCCAGAAGATTCGCTGTGATCGCCGGCCTCAGTGGAAGCCTCGCGCTTATGCTGGGAGCTGCAAATGCGTTCGCCGACGTGGGCGCTGAGAATACGATGAAGCTGATCGATACGAACGGCGATGGCGTGATCAATCTAACGGAGGCTAAATTCGCAGCAGCGGCCGTCATTGTTAAGATAGACAAGGATCACAATGGTGTCCTGAACAATGACGAGTTGGCCGGTAGAGTAGTCGTGGTCGATAAATTTTCGCCGGCAGGCGGTTTCATGTTCTGGAAGACCCAGGGTACGCTCACAAAGCAAGAGTACCTTGATATGGTCGAAGGACGGTTCAAGCCTGCCACGCCGGATGACGACGGCACGCTCGACGTCAAAGAGCTTGTGACTGAGGACGGACAAGCGCTCATGAAGCTACTGCAGTAGCTTCAGCTAGGCAGCAAAAGCCGAAGGCGTCATGATGCTTACGCTGGTTCGTCGCTCGCGGCGGCGCCCTCGGTCCCGTCGCCGTTCTCGCCCTCGGATGCCTCCTCGGGCACGCGCTCGACCGAGACGACGCGCTCCTCCGCTTCGGTCTTGAAGATGCGCACGCCCTGGGTATTGCGCCCGGCAATGCGCACGTCGTCGACCGGGCAGCGGATGAGCTGGCCGCCGTCGGTGACCAGCATGATCTGATCCGTCTCCTCGACCGGGAACGAGGCCACGAGGCGGCCGTTACGGTCGTTCACGACCATGGCGACGATCCCTTTGCCGCCGCGTCCCGAGGTCCGGTACTCGAACGACGAGCTCCTCTTGCCGAAGCCCTTCTCCGACACCGTCAGCACGAACTGCTCGCGGGCGCCGAGCTCCGCGAAGCGCTCGGGACTGAGGTCCGCCGCGACCGCGGCCTCCTCGTCGCTCTCGGCCTCGCCCTGCGCTTCGCCCGCGTCCTCGCCCTGACTGCGGCGCATCAGCGAGGCCTGCTTCAGATAGGCGGCGCGCTCCTCCACCGTCGTCTCGGCATGGGCGAGGATCGCCATGGAGATCACCTCGTCGTCGGCCTCGAGCTTGATGCCGCGCACGCCGTCGGAGTCGCGGCCCTTGAAGAGGCGCACCTCGTCCTTGATCAGGAAGCGGATGCACTGACCGTGCGCGGTCGTGAGCAGCACGTCGTCCTCCGGGCTGGCGACGGCGACCGAGACGATCCTGTCGCCCTCGCCGAGCTTCATGGCGATCTTGCCGTTGCGATTGATGTTCTCGAAGTCGGAGAGCGCATTGCGCCGCACGTTGCCCTTTCGCGTGGCGAACATGAGCTCGAGGCTGCCCCACGTGGCGGAGTCCTCCGGCAGCGGCAGGATCGACGTGATCGCCTCGTCCTGGGCGAGCGGCAGGAGATTGATGAGCGCCTTGCCCGAGCCCTGCGGGGTTGCGGCCGGGAGCCTCCACACCTTCATGCGGTAGCACATGCCGCGCGAGGAGAAGAACAGCACCGGCGTGTGCGTGGACGTGATGAAGATCTGGGTGACGAAGTCCTCTTCCCGCGTCGTCATGCCCGAGCGGCCCTTGCCGCCGCGCTTCTGCGCGCGATAGGTCGAAAGCGGCACGCGCTTGATGTAGCCCTTGTGCGAGACGGTGACGACCACGTCCTCGCGCTGGATCAGGTCCTCGTCCTCGAGCTCGCCCTCGATGTCGACGATCTCGGTCTTGCGCGGGGTCGCGAACTCGGCCTTGAGGGACAGGATCTCGCTCTTCACGATCTCGACGATGCGGCTGCGCGACGAGAGGATCGCCAGGAACTCCTTGATCTCCTCGGCAATCTTCTTGAGCTCGTCGCCGATCTCGTCGCGCCCGAGCGCGGTGAGCCTCGAGAGCCTCAGCTCGAGGATCGCCTTGGCCTGCTCCTCGGAGAGCCTGTACGTGCCGTCCTCCGACAGGCGATGGCGCGGGTCGGCGATGAGCTCGATCAGGGGCGCCATGTCCTTGGCCGGCCAGTCGCGCCCCATGAGCTGCTCCTTGGCCTCGGCGGGGCTCGGGCTCGTGCGGATGAGGCGGATCACCTCGTCGATGTTGGCGACCGCGATCGCGAGGCCGACGAGGACGTGGGCCCGCTCGCGTGATTTCGTGAGCAGGTGGCGCGTGCGCCGCGTCACCACCTCGAAGCGGAACGCGGTGAAGGCCGAGATCATGTCCTTGAGGTTGAGCTGCTCGGGCCTGCCGCCGTTGAGCGCCAGCATGTTGGCGCCGAACGTCGTCTGCAGGTCCGAGAAGCGCCAGAGCTGATTGAGGACGACGTCGGCGATCGCATCGCGCTTCAGCTCGATGACGATGCGCATGCCCTCGCGGTTGCTCTCGTCCCAGACGTCGGAGATGCCCTCGATCTTCTTCTCGCGCACGAGGTCGGCGATCTTCTCGATCAGGGTCTTCTTGTTGACCTGGTAGGGAATCGCCGTGACGATCAGGGCCTCGCGGTCCTTGCGCAGCTCCTCGACCTCGACCTTGGCGCGCATGACGATCGAGCCGCGCCCCTTGTGATAGGCGGCAAGGATGCCCTGGCGGCCGAGGATCATGGCCCCGGTCGGGAAATCGGGGCCCGGCACGATCTGAGCGAGCTCGTCGATGCCGATCTCGGGGTTGTCGAGGTGGGCGATGCAGGCGTCGGCGACCTCGCCGAGGTTGTGCGGGGGGATGTTGGTCGCCATGCCGACGGCGATCCCGCCCGCCCCGTTGACGAGCAGGTTCGGGAACTTCGCCGGCAGCACCGAGGGCTCCTGGAGCTGATCGTCGTAGTTGGGGCGGAACTCGACGGTGTCCTTGTCGAGGTCGTCGAGGAGGGCCATCGCCACCTTGCCGAGCCGGCATTCGGTGTAGCGCTCGGCGGCCGGCGGGTCGCCGTCGACCGAGCCGAAGTTCCCCTGCCCGTCAATCAAGGGCAGGCGCATGGAGAATTCCTGGGCGAGGCGCACGAGCGCGTCGTAGATGGCGAGGTTGCCGTGCGGATGGTATTTGCCCATCACCTCGCCGACGACGCGCGCGCTCTTCACGTACTTCTTGTTCCAGTCGAGGCCGAGCTCGGCCATGGCGTAGAGGATGCGCCGGTGGACCGGCTTGAGCCCATCGCGCACGTCGGGAAGCGCGCGGGAGACGATGACGCTCATCGCGTACTCGAGGTACGAGCGCTTCATCTCGTCGGTGATCTGGACGGGGCGGATGTCGCGCCCGCCGCCCGCGCCGGGCCTGTCGCTCTCGTCTGCCATGGATCCCGCAAAAAAACCGCGCACGCCCTACCTCGGACGTACGCGTCGTTTCCTCTTCATTCGAGAAGAACTCTAGCCCATTGCGGGAGGCTATCGCAACGCCGGTCCGCCGCGCCAATTGGCGTCAAATCCCCGATACATTAGAATGCCTTACTGGCTAGGGCCGAGCCAAGCGTGCAGTGCGTCTTGACTTTCTCGTGCGGCAGGGGCCCGGTATGCGGCACGCGCGCCGGCTTTTTCGAGGAACACTCACATGAAGAAAGCAGTCTTGTGTCTCGCGGCAGTGGCCGCGCTGGCAAGCCTTCCCGCCCTTGCGGACGATCCCTTCGTCGCCGCCCAGGGCGCCAATCAGTACCTCGCGCGCGATCACCTGATCGGCGCCAAGGTCAGCGGCAAGGACGGCAAGATCATCGCCGACGTCGAGGATCTGATCATCGACGACAACAACCAGGTGGTCGGCGTCGTCATGGGCACGGGCGGCTATTTCGGAATCGCCGAGAAGAAGATCGGCGTCACGCTCTCGGCGCTGAAGTTCGAGGAGAAGGACGGGCGCATGACGGTCGCTCTTCCCGACGTCGACCAGGCTGCGCTCGATGCGGCACCCGAGTACGCGCGCACGAAGCCGCCGAAGTCGCTGTTCGAGCGGGCGCAGGAGAAGGTCGAGGAGCTCTCCGACAAGACCTCCGCCACCACCAAGGACGCGATCGAGAAGGCGAAGCCCGCGATCGAGGACGCGACGACCAAGGCCAAGGACGCCTACGAGAAGGCCAAGGAGGCCGCGGCGCCCGCGCTCGAGAAAGCCAAGGAGGCCGTTGGCGAGGCCTACGACGCGGCCAAGGAAGCGGCCAAGAGCGCCGCCGAGGAGGCCACCAAGGCGGTCGAAGGCGAAACCCCGCCCGCGGCCGAGTCGACGCCGCCCGCCGCCGAGGCGACCCCGCCCGCGGCCGAGACACCGCCGCCCGCCGCGCCGGCTCCGGACGCGACGACCCCAGCCGAGCCGCCGGCGCAGCCCTGAGGCCTTGATGGTAGGGATCGCGGTCGGGGCGCGCCTCCGGTCCGCGGTCCCGCCGCTTCCAGCCCTCTCGGCGTCAGCCACGAGTCGTGCTTTAAGTTCCGGCGAAGGCAATTCGACCCTTCGGACCGAAAGCTCGTCCCGTGGCTAACGCGCAGTCGACAAGCGTCGTTGTGGTGGCGCTCGCATGCAATCTCGCGATTGCCGCCGCCAAGTTCGTCGCCTTCGCCTGGAGCGGCTCGTCGGCCATGCTGTCGGAGGCGATCCACTCGCTCGTCGACACGTCGAACCAGGCCCTGCTCCTGCACGGGATCAGGCGCTCGCGCCGCCCGGCCGACGCCAGGCACCCTTTCGGCTACGGAAGGGAGCTCTATTTCTGGAGCTTCATCGTCGCCATTCTGCTGTTCTCGCTCGGCGCGGGAGTGGCGCTCTACGAGGGCGTCGAGAAGCTCGGCAACCCGCATCCCCTCGAGCACGTCTACATCAACTACATCGTGCTCGTGGCCGCGATGGGGCTCGAAGGAATTTCCACGTGGAAGGCGCTCGCCGAGTTCAATCGGCGCCGGGGTGACGCCGGAGCGCTCGACGCGCTGCGCGCATCGAAGGACCCGGCTTTGTTCGCGATCGTGCTCGAGGATCTCGCCGCGATGGCCGGCTTGCTCGTGGCGCTCATCGGCGTGTTCGCCGCCGACCGCCTCGGCATCGTCGAGGCCGACGGCATCGCCTCGATCGTCATCGGCCTGATCCTCGCTGCAGTCGCGGCGTTCATGAGCATCGAGATCAAGGGCCTCATTGTCGGCGAGGCGGCAAGTCCGAGCTTGCGCTCGGGGCTTCGGCGCATCATCGCCGCCGAGACGGGCCCAGCGGGTCCCATCAGAACGGTGAACGAGATCCGTACCATGCATATGGGTCCCGAGGACGTGCTCGTCGCGGCGAGCGCCGACTTTCACGATCGCGAGACGGCGACGTCCATCGAGAACACGACCACGCGCATCGAGCGCGCGATCAAGGCGCGCTATCCCGAAGTCACCCGCTTCTTCCTCGAGGTGCAGAGTGCCGACGCGCATCAGGACAGTGCGCGTTCCGGCGGAGGCGATCATGACGACGATGAAGCCGCTCAGCCTGCGAAGCCGGCGGCGGCCTCAGTTGCGCTGCTCGAGACCGCGATGGCGCAACCGGCTGAGCGCGCCCAGGGAACGAGCCGCAAATCGAGGAAGCGCGGCAAGAAGAATAAGGGCGGCCAGCGTTAGTTCGCGCGACGATCTTCACAAATCAAACGTCATCCCGACGAAGGTCGGGACCCACGCAAGTGTCAACGCACTCTCTTAGCAGTTGGGATACGCGACGCGGCCACGGGTCGGGGCATTCAGCGCACACCTTTATGGAGGCGTGTCCTGGATCCCGGCCTCCGCCGGGATGACGTTGAATATGAAGAACCGGAGGGCCCCAACGCCATGGATGCAGAAAAAGCCGAAGCTCTCGCCTAGAACGGGATCTCGTCGTCGAGGGCCTTGTCGAAGCTCTTGCCGCCTGACGCGCCCTTGCCCCCACGCTTCGTCTCGGCGCCGCCGAAGTCGGAGCCGTAATCGGCCTGGCCGTTCTCCTGGAGCCCGGCGCCGGCGCCCGCGCCCGAGCGCGCGCCGTCGAGCATGGTGAGCTGGCCGTTGAAGCCCTGCAGCACCACTTCCGTCGAGTAGCGGTCCTGGCCGTCCTGACCTTGCCACTTGCGCGTCTGCAGCTGGCCCTCGATGTAGACCTTCGAGCCCTTGCGCAGATACTGCTCGGCGACCTTGCACAGGTTCTCGTTGAAGATCACGACGGAATGCCATTCCGTCTTCTCCCGCTTCTCGCCGGTGGCCTTGTCGCGCCAGCTCTCGCTCGTCGCGACCCTGAGGTTGGCGATCGGACGCCCGTCCTGGGTGCGCCGGATTTCCGGGTCCTTGCCGAGGTTTCCGACCAGGATCACTTTGTTCACGGAACCGGCCATTGCGCTAACTCCTTCATATCTCTCCGGGCGGCCATCTCGACTCGCCTCAAGTTGCAGCGACCTTAGCCGCTCCGCGCGAGCGGGGCCGAACAGCGGATCTCTTGTCCCCGACATTCACCGCCGACCGCCGACCATGCGCGCGCAGTTTGTTCTTATTATGTTCTTAGCGCGATCCCACCCCGCCCGCAAGACCTAACGCGTGTCCTTCGTGTCTCCGTCGCCGCCGGTGCCGGCCGGTTGCGGGGGGACGGCCGCTTCGCTCTCGGCCTCCTGGTGTCTGCGCTCCCACTTGTCGATCAGCCGCAGCATGATCTCCATGTCTCCGGGCAGCGGTTCGTTGGAGACATCGAAGCTTCTCGCCAGCTGCCGACCGATGGCATCGACCCAACCCGGCAGCTTTCTCTCACGCATCGCCTGGTCACCGCGCCTAGAAAGAAACGGGCGCCGGTCCGGGGGATGAACCTGGCGCCCAGTGCCTCGTCCCCCCGGGGGAAGGGGGACTAGCTTCCGGAAGGGACCTCGGAAGCCCGGCTTCAGCGGTAACGGAGGGTCCGGACAAAGGTTCCAGATTTTTTTGATGCCGATTTTTGTCGCGGGATAAACAGCTTAGGGCTCCACCGCCGGCCCAAGCGTCAGTTGCCGCGGGCAAGGTCGGCCGCTGCCGCGAGCTCGCGGAAGAGCTTCTGGGGCACGTTCTTCGAGGCCGGGCAGTCATCCGCCTTGAGGCGGTCGTAGATGACGACGAGATCGCCGCGAAACTGGCTCGACATGGCGCGGCGCGCAATGCCCGTCGCCACGGCACCGTTGCTCCAGCGTGCCTTGCACTGGGCCTTGGCAAGGTAGTCCGTGATCAGAGCCTTTACCATCTCGGGCGCGCCGGCGGGAACCGGGGATGCAAGGGCCTGCCACGTCGCATAATCGGCCGACGACGACCACGTCCCGCTCTCGGCCACGTTCAAGATCGGGGCGAGAGCTTCCATGACCTCGCCGCGCACGCGCTGATTGTAGATCCGCTCGACTAACTCCTTGAGGAGTGCGGCCTCGGACTCGGCGAGGGGCCTCAGCGCCACGTCGGTGAAGTCGGCCACGCCCGTCGGATCGGGCTCCGGCGGCTTTGTCATCCACACGACCGCCCCGCGCAGGTCGGCGCCGGCGATATTGGCGCCTGACATGTCCGCTCCCGCGAGGTGTGCCTGGTTCAGCGAGGCCGCCTCGAGATCGGCATCCTTGAGGTTGGCGGCCTCGAGGTGCGCGTGATTGAGGATCGCCCCCTGCAAGCGCGCCGACGACAGATCGGCAGCCTGCAGATTGGCGCCCGTGAGATCGGCGCCCTGCAGATTGGCGATCAAGAAGTCGGCTCCCTGAGCCTGAACGCCGCCTGTGAGATCCGCCTTCTCGAGGCGCGCGCTCGAAAAATTGGCGCCCGTCAGCAGCGAGTAGGCGAGCTCGGCGCCTTCGAGCCGCGCTTCCTCGAGCTTTGCAGATCTCAAATCGACGCCGACCATGTGCGCACCCTCGAGGCGCGCGCGCGTGAAGTTGGCGCGACGCGCGCTCGTACATCTCGCCGCGGCCCGATCCTCGCTCAAGAGGAGCGCCGTCACGTCGGCGCACTGCAGCCAGGCGCCGTTGAAGTCGGTGCCGACGAGGCTCGCGCCCCTCAAATCCGCGCCGGTGAGGTCGGCCTGATGCAAGTCGGAGCGGTCGAGCTTGGCGTACCGCAAGTCGCGCCCGCGCAGACTGACGCTCGGCTCGCCCGGAGTCTGGTCCTTGTCGACGACGAGATCGGCGTCGGTGACGATCAGATTGCGCTGGAAGACGCCCAAGAGCGAGCCTTCCGACCCGAATGCCAGGAAGGGAACAGCAAAGCCCGCCACGAGGCGCGTGCCTTGCCCTTGCTGCTCCTCGCTCTCGATGCCGAGCACGCGCTGCGTAAAGCGGTCGAGCGCCTCGCCGGGGATCGTGGCGAAGAACAACGAGAACAGCGTGATCAGCGCGAGCGCGAATATGGTGATGACGAAGCTGATCGGATGCGAGGAGGTCGTGCGCAGGAAGGCCTGCACGAAGGAGGTCTCCGCGCGCATCAGGAAGACGCCGATCGAGACCAGCATGGCGATATCGGCGATGAGCGCGATGCGGTGCGTCCAGGTGATCCTGACGTCGTGGTAGGGCAGGAACACGACCTGGATGTAGAGGAGCAGCACGACGGGCAGCACGACGAGCGTCAGCCAGCTCATGCCGTGCAGGAAGGCGCTCATCACGCGGCTGCGATAGGGACCGGCGATCGCCTGCACGAAGAAGAAGTTGTTGAGCTCGAGGCGCAGGGGGTGCGTGCGCTTGTCGGTTGCCTCGAGCAGGCGGATCGACTGATCGAACTCGAGCGTCTCGCGGGCCAGCAGCGAGAGCTGGGAGACGAGCCCCAAGTGCAGGAGGACGAGCACGACCGGCGCGAACTGGAAGAACTGCGACAGCTGGATCTTGATCTGCAGGATCGGCAGCTCGACAGGGGTGCCGAGAAGCAGGTCCTTGTGCGTCACGCCCGCGACCGCGATCATGAGATAGGTCATGATGCCGAGGAAGATGAGCCACGCGGTGTGCGCCGTGTCGCTCGAATTGTTCACCGCCTCGAGCAGGCTATAAGGATTGACCGGCGTCTCCCCCTCGGGCTGAGAGCGCGTCAACTCCGTCATGACCAACAACCCCCCACGCCAATCGCTTGCGTGCCGGCCGCCGGTCTCCCGAGACCAGGCCGGACCGCCGCCCGCACGCGCAAACCACTCCCTCGAGCGCCCCGCGACCCACGCGACCGGGTCCAACCCGCGGCGAGCGCAAGCTCAAGCGGGCCCGGGCTTCTCGAAGCCCGGGCCAGCCTCGAATTGCGCCGACCATAGCGGAGAAAGTGAGGCACGCGCCAGAATGTGCGACCGTCGGGGCTGTCGCACTTGCCCACGTTCAGCTGCTCCACCGGACGCGTTACACGCTTCTTGTCTAGCCCATTGTTCTACCGACGCTTTTTACGAACAGCCCTTGTCGACGGTCTCCCGGCGGAGACACCCCGAGCCTTGACCCCGCGCCGCATTGCGATAAAGGCCTTGCGGCCATCCATTCCCGAGCAAAGCGGCTTTCACCCCGTGTACGACTGCAAGAAATGCCCCGGATACTGCTGCTCGTACCCCCTGATCGCCCTCACCAAGCGCGATATCGTCCGCCTCGCGAAGCACCATGGTCTCACGTTCGAGCAGGCGCGCCGGAAGTTCACGAAGACGGCGTACGGGCGCAAATACGTCATGCGCCGCAAGGCGGACAAGCACTTCGGCGGGGTCTGCCGCTTCTTCGACACCGAGAAGCGTCTCTGCACGGTCTATAAAGCGCGGCCCGCGGTCTGCCGCTCATTTCCCGGGGAGAAGCGGTGTGGCTACTACGACTTTCTCACCTTCGAGCGGCGCGCGCAGGAGGACCCCGACTGGGTCGCGGTGACGACGCACAAGTGAGGCGAAGCTGCCGTGCGCCTCACAAGATGAAGTCGCCCGCGACCAGCAGCTTGTGGCCGGTGAGCTCGATCTGGAAGTCGGCCTTCTTGTCGCCGTTGACGTCGCCTTCGACGATCGTCTTCGCCGGGCCTAAAAATTTGAAGTGGAGCTGGCCCTTGACGCTGGTGAAGTCACTCTGCCCGATGAAGGCGAACTTCTGGTTGCCGACGCCGGTCATGGCATCGATGGTCGAGAGGTCGATGTCGTCGCCCTGAAAGTGGCTGAAATCCTTGATCACGTCGCGGGTGAAGAGGGTCTTGCCCGTATCTACGAGGGCATTGAAGTCGAAGATGTCACGGTGGGCCCCGCCCGTCATGAGGTCGCGGCCGAAGCCGCCGATCAGCGTATCGAAGCCGCTACCCGCCGTGAGGATATCGTTCCCGGCGCCCCCCGCGAGCGTGTCGCTGCTGCCGTTGCCGAACAGCTTGTCGTTGCCGCCGAGGCCGAACAGGCGATCCTTGTCGCTGCCGCCGGCGAGGATGTTGGCGGCCGCCGTTCCGATGATCGTCTCGGGAGAGACGTTGGCGACGTTGACGGTGAGCACCTCGTCGAAGGCGAGCCCCTTTGCGTCCGTCACGCGCACGGTGACCTGATGCGAAGCACCGGCCTCGAAGTCGAGCAGTTTGCCATTGGCGACGACGAGATTGGCGCCCGAGATCGCAAAGCGGCCGCCGGCGCTGTTTAGAAGCGTGAACGTCGCCGTGTCGCCGAGGGCCGAATTCGCGTCGGTCCGCGAGAGAGCGCCGACGACGGTCGCATTAGCCGAATTCTCGGCGATCGAGCCGGCCGAAAGCGCGATGTCCGTCGGCGCCACGTTGACGATCTCAGCGCCCGTGAAGGTGCCGTTCGAGAACGTGAAATTCTCGACACCAACCACTGTGTCGGTGCCGTCGGGCGAGCCGCCCCGTGTATCGGTGATCGTCAGGGTGCCGGCGCCGGTGATCGCGTAGTTGAGCCACGCGCCGAGGTAAACGGCAGTGTCGTTCCCGCCGTGGCCCCAGAGTTGATCGTTGCCGCCCCGGCCCGCGAGCACGTCGTCGAAATCGCCGCCGGCGAGCGATTGGCTCGCCGCCGTCCCGGTGCGGTTCACGGCCGTGTCCGGCTTGCGGCCGAACACGACGTAGCTCTCACCCGCATAGCCGTCGCCGCCGGGGTCGCCGCCATAGGCGCCGATGACGAGGTCGGCGAAGCCGTCGCCATTGACGTCGCCGGCCGAGGCGACGGAAACGCCGCTGAAATCCTCCGCATCGATGCCGTCGAGGCGGAAGCCGTTGGTGCCATCGAGCGTCGCGAGATCGAGGCTCGCCGCGAACCCCGATGCCTTGCCGAACACGACGTAGCTCTCGCCCGCCTCGGAGTCCCCGCCGGGAGCGGCGCGAAAGGCGCCGATGATGACGTCGTCGAGGCCGTCGCCGTTGACGTCGCCGGCCGAGGCGACGGAGCGCCCGCTCTGGTCACCGACATCGATGCCGTCGAGGCGGAAGCCGTTCGTGCCGTCGAGTGCCGCGAGGTCGAGGCTCGCCGCAAACCCAGCCGCCTTGCCGAACACGACGTAGCTCTCGCCCGCATAGCTGTCGCCGCCGGGGTCGCCGCCATGGGCGCCAATAACGATGTCGGCGAAGCCGTCGCCGTTGACGTCGCCCGCCGAGGCGATGGAGCGCCCGCTCTGGTCACTCGCATCGATGCCGTCGAGGCGGAAGCCGTTCGAGCCGTTGAGCGTCGCGAGATCGAGGCTCGCCGCGAAGCCCGACGCCTTGCCGAACACGACGTAGCTCTCGCCGGCTTGGCCGTCCCCACCAGGGTCGGCAAGGTTGGCACCGATGACGATGTCGGCGAAGCCGTCCCCATTGACGTCCCCCGCCGAGGCGACGGAGAAGCCGCTTACGTCGGAAGCCGCCACGCCGCTGATCTTGAAGCCGTCGGGGCCGGTGAGCGTGGAGAGGTCGAGATTGGCGGTGAACCCCGAGGTCTTGCCGAACACGACGTAGCTCGCGCCCGAGTAGCTCCCGTGCGGATCGGCATATGGAGCCCCGATGATGAGATCGGCGAACCCGTCGCCGTTGACGTCGCCCGCCGAGGCGACGGAGCGGCCGCTGAAATCAAAGCCATCGCTACTGTCGAGGCGGAAGCCGTTGGTGCCGTCGAGCGTCGCGAGATCGAGGCTTGCCGCGAACCCCGACGCCTTGCCGAACACGACGTAGCTCTCGCCGGCATAGATGTTCCCCCCGGGGTCGCCGCCATAGGCGCCAATAACGAGGTCGCCGAAGCCGTCGCCGTTGACGTCGCCCGCCGCGGCGACGGAAAACCCGCTCCGGTCATCGACATCGATACCGTCGAGGCGGAAGCCGTTGGTGCCGTCGAGCGTCGCGAGGTCGAGGCTCGACGCAAACCCCGACGCGCGGCCGAACACGACGTAGCTCTCGCCCGCATAGGTGTCCCCGCCGGGGTCGCCGCCATGGGCGCCAATAACGACGTCGGCGAAGCCGTCGCCGTTGACGTCCCCCGCCGAGGCGACGGAGCGGCCGCTCGCATCATCAGCATCGATGCCGTCGAGGCGGAAGCCGTTCGTGCCGTCGAGCGTCGCGAGATCGATTATCGCAGGAAACTGGGCCATGACACACTCCCCCAAAGTGTACCAAGGATCAGTAATGCAGTCATGTGACAGTTGGAGGACGGAGCAGTGGACGAGTCCGGGCGCACGCAAAGGCGCGCGGCTCTGGTGGCTCTGACGTCATTCGGCCGTCGTCAGCCTCAAAGGATAAAGTCTCGCGCCGTCAGTAGCTTGTGGCCGGTGAGCTCGATCTGGAAGTCGGCCACTCTGTTGCCGTCGACATCGCCCTCGACGATCGTCTTCGCCGGACCTTCGAACTTGTAATGGAGCTGTCCCTTGACGCCGGCGAAAGCTCCCGTGCCGATGAAGGCGAACTTCTGATTGCCCGGACCCATTGCGGCATCGATCGTCGAAAGGTCGATGCGGTCGGCGAGGTGCCCGAAGTCGGCGATGCGGTCGCGCGTCACGGCGGTCTTGCCCATCTCGCCCAATGCGTTGAAGTCGAAGATGTCGTTTGCGAGCCCACCCGACATGGCGTCCTTGCCGACGCCGCCCGTCAGCCGGTCCGCCCCGCCCCCGCCCGCGAGCGTGTCGTTTCCGGCCGCACCGTTGAGCGAGTTCGCGGCCTTGTTGCCCGTGATCGCGTTCGCCAGCGCGTTGCCGACGCCGTTGATCGCCGAGACGCCGAGCAGGCCGAGGATCTTGGCCCCCGCGCCGAGCACCGTCGACGTGGACGACAGGATCTCGTTGGTGCCGAGGAGATCGATCTTCACGTTCTGGGTGACGCCGACGACCGAAACCGAGACCGGAGACGGCAATCTGCCTCCGGTGAAGGACACCATGTAGGGCTTTCCCGCAGCGACCGCGGCAGCGTAACCGCCGGCCGCTTCCGTCGTATCGCTCCCGACGGCGGCGCCGCCTAAGCGCACGGTGACCTTGACACCGCCGTGGCCTTGGCCGACGTCGTAGAAATTGTCGTTGTCCGTGTCGTTGATCGCGACCCCCGTGAGGAACACCTTGCCGGCCCGCGCGCCGAAGTTCGTTGTCTGCACGACGTCACTGCCGCCCTGGAAGTCGCCGACGATCTCCCCAACACCGACCTCCTTGTACGTGGACTTCAAGATGTTGAGCCGGTGGCCGCGGCCGGCGACGCTGGTGTCGATGAAGAGCGCCTCATAAATGTCGATGGCGGTCGCCAATTCACCCCCGAACAGCGGGAAGATGCCGATGTTCTCGCCGAGCGTCGAGGCTGGCCCGTAGCCAGCGGCCGCCGTGCGCGTCCCCGGATCGCCGTCGCCGATGCCGACGTGCCCGGCCACATCGTGAGTGATCATGAACTGGCTGTGGCCGCGCGCGGCGGCGAGGAGCGCGTCGTTCGGGGCGAGCGGCTGCTTCGCCGTCGGTGAGATGGTACCCGGCGCGAGGCCCTCGTTGAGGGCGAAGCCGAAACGGGCCGCCTCGCCCGCCGGATCGAGACGCGCCCTGTTGATGAGCTCGAGCACAAGCTGCTCGAACGCCGTCCAAGCCATGCCACCCTCCCCGATTATTCCGTCCGCCGCCCATCAATGGCCACGGCAATCTACCAGCTTGCGGTCTTGCCGCCGTCGCATTTCTGCACCGCTCATTCGGCAGCAGTATGTAGGTAAGCACGAGCGCTGCGCGCACTAACCCTGAGGCGAGCTGGAGACCGATCGTGATAACCCTCTATACCGCCGGACCGAAATTCGGGCTGCCCGACCCGAGCCCGTTCGTCAGCAAGGCGGAGGTTCTGCTCAAGATGGCGGGCGTGCCGTACCGCACGGCGCCTGCGAGCTTCGGCAAAGCGCCGAAAGGAAAAATCCCCTACATCGAGGACGGCGGAAAGCTCTTGGGCAACTCGACGTTCATCCGCTTCCATCTCGAGAACCAATACGGGACCGATTTCGACAAAGGCTTGAGCGCCGCCGAAAAGGGTGTCGCCTGGGCCTTCGAGAAGATGTGCGAGGAGCAGCTCTATTGGGCCATCGTCCATGCCCGCTGGACGGATCGAGCGAACTTCGACAAGGGCCCGCGCGTGTTCTTCGAGAGCGTGCCCGCGCCGCTGCGCCCGCTCGTCCTCGCCATGGTGAGGCGCTCCGTGGCGAAAAGCATGCATGGGCACGGCATCGGTCGGCACACCAAGGCCGAGATCGAGCGGCTCGCTGCCCGCGACCTCGAGACCATCTCGGCGTTTCTCGCCGACAAGCCCTGGCTCATGGGGGCTGAGCCCTGCGGGGCGGATGCAAGCGTGTGGGCGATGGTGGCCGGCGCGCTTTGCCCCATCTTCGAGACGCCGGTGCGCACGGCGGCCGAGGGCCACGCCAACCTCGTTGCCTACGCCAAGCGCGGCATGGCGCGATGGTTCCCCGAGTTCGCTCAGCGAATGTAAATCATCGTCTGCTGTTCGATTGACGCGCGGCGGTATGTAATCTATAGATTACAGGTGATCGAGGTTCGCCAGACCGAGATTTTTGCTGCCTGGCTCGATGGCTTAAGCGATACCCGCGCCAAGGAACGTATCGCCCAGCGCATTGTCCACCTCGAGGCTGTGGCTCGAGAGTTGGAGGAGTAGGCCGATGGCGCTGAAGACCACTCCCTTCGATGCAGGCCATTATCTGCGCAGCAGGAAGGCTCAGACAGAATTGTTGTCCGACGCTATTGAAAGCGGCGATGCCGGCTACATAGCTGCAGCCCTCGGCGTGATCGCGCGCGCCCGTGGCATGTCCCAGGTCGCCAGCGAGGCCGGCATCACGCGCGAAGCACTCTACAAGACCCTCAGCGCCCGCGGCGATCCACGCCTCACGACCTTGCTCGGCATTACCAAGGCGCTCGGCATCAAGCTATCGATGAAGCTTGACAAGCCCGCCCCGGCCAAACGCAGAGGGAAGGTGCGCGCAGCCGCATAGCGAGACGCGCCATCCATCTTCAACCCGCCGCCGGACACTTGGTGTCGCACGGCACCTCCTCGCGCTTGTCAACCGTGCCGCGCACCGGCGACATCGTCTCGCGGTAGCACTTGCCGCCTTCCTTGACGACGCGCACGAGCTCCTTCTTGCTGACGAGCGATTGGCAGACGACCTCGAGCGCGCCCTGCGCAAGGCGCACCGGCTCATCCGAGCTCTCGGCGCGCGCGACGCCGATCAGGAGATCGAGGAAGCTTCCCTCCGGCTGCTCGCCGGGCTTCTGGAGCTGGTTGTAGGCGATCCACTCGTAGGTCGCCTTGCCGTCGGCCGCGGAAATCTTGAGCGAGATGTCGCCGGTCTTCTGGCACGCGCCGACGTCGACCTTGGTTCCCTGCGCGGTGGAAAGCGCCTTGTAGTCGATCTTGCAGTCGATATTGCGCAACAGGATGTCGTACTGCTCGAGGCGATGCGAGACCTGGTTGAAGGGCACCTTGTACTGCCAGGCGTGATAGACGGTGATGGCGGTCGGAATTGCGCCGAGGACCGTCACGACGAGCGCCGCCGTCTTGAGAAGCGGCACGAAGCGCTGCAGCGGTCCCAGGGGCGCGCTCTTCGGCACGGCATGATCGGTCATCAGAGTGGCCTCCTCGAAAATCGGGGTCGATGTGGGCATGGCGTCGCTCGCTCGGCTGGAGACAGGGTATGGGCAGCTCCATCCCATAGGCCCCTTGAACCAGGCTTGAGCGTCCGGTTCATCCCCCGTTCAGCCGGGCTGCGGTGGCGCGAGTCTAGCCGAGGGCCGGCGTCCTGACTATGGCGGCGCGGCGGCAGCGAGCGCGCCGTCGGGGGCGTCTCAGGCGATTTCGGAGATCTCGGTGACCTGCTCCGGCACGGACGCCGGCGTTATGTCATCCGCCGTCCATATGCCCTCGGCGTAGCGGACATTTCCGCTGCCGGTCACCGTGACGTCGGAGAACCCCGCGGCCCGGAACTTCTCCGCGATCATCTCGTTGTCGGCGAGACGTTCGACAAATCCCAGCGAGATCGTCGCGGCATAGCGCCGTCCGCGCTTCAAGGTGTAGCTCGCCACGGTGCGCCCTCCTCTGCCAGAGGGGGCGAAAGTAGCAGGAATTTCCGTCTTGTGCCGTCCGAAAAGTGCCGGGCCGGGCGGCCTCAAAGAATGAAATCGCCGGCCGTCAACACCTTGTGGCCGGTGAGCTCGATCTGGAAGTCGGCCTTTTTGTCGCCGTTCACGTCGCCTTCGACGATGGTTTTGGCTGGCCCCTCGAAACGGTAGTGGAGCTGGCCCTTGACGCCCTTGAAGGCGCCTTGGCCGATGAAAGCGAACTTCTGATTGCCCGGGCCCGTCGCCGCATCGATCGTCGAAAGGTCGATGTCGTCGCCCTGAAAGTGCATGAAGTCCTTGATGACGTCGCGGGTGAGGAAGTTCTTGCCCGTCTCTCCAATCGAGTTGAAATCGAAGATGTCGCGCTGCGTCCCGCCCGTCATGACATCGCGCCCCGCCCCGCCGGTCAGCCGGTCGAAGCCCAGGCCTCCAATCAGCGAATCACTTCCAGCATTGCCGATGAGGTTGTCGTTGCCGGCGTCGCCCTGCGCCGAATCGCGGCCCGAGCCCCCATCTAGGCTGTCGCTGCCGGCGCCTCCATGGATGAAGTCGTCCCCCGCGCCGCCGTTGAGAGAGTCGTTTCCGACGTTGCCGTAGAGATCGTCATTGCCGCCATTACCACTAACGAAGTCGTCGCGCTGAGACCCCTCGATGGTGTTTTGCCGCTCGTCGCCCACGACCTCGACCCGGTCGACGCCAGGGGTCCAGTTCTCGAATGTGTACCTATGGAGCTGAAGCACTGTCACGGCGTTCATGTGAAACTGCAGGATGTCGATCGCCAGGCCATCGCCAACGACATGCAGCGTCTGGGAGAGTCCGCTGCCGAGGTCGGTGGCAGAGGTCTGACGGGCGATGAAGGGCGCGCGGTTGGTCTGAGTCGTGTAGTAGCCCAGGTTGAAATCCACTTCCTCGATTGAGGAGATCGAGGCGAGCGCAAAATTCACGGCCGTGCCGCCCACGAGGATGGTGTCAAAACCGGCCCCTCCATCGATCACCTCGCCGGAGACGACGAGATCGATGTCCGTGCGGAAAGTAAATTCGAAGGTGTCGTCACCATCACCGCCGAACATGGCGTCCTGACCTTGTCCGCCGACGATGATGTCGCCGTCGGCGCCGCCGTGCAGCGTGTGGCTCTTGAACGAATCGAGAATTGTGTCTCGGCCCCCTCCGCCGTTGATTTCCAGACGGTCCCAAGAATTGGTGGCGTCGATGACATCGCGATAGGGGCTGCCGACGAATGCCTCGAATTCGGTGAAGGTGTCGGTGCCGCTGCCGTGGACGACCGTCCCTGCGTTCGAGACGTTCGTCGTCGTGAATTTTACGACCACGGGGCTGTCGGACCATGAGTAGTCGAGAGTATCGCGATCCGGGATGCCGAAGAAGAATTGACCGCCACCATCCATGATGTCGCCGCCACCACGCCCTTGTATGGTATCGTCTCCGTCCCCGCCCCAGAGGTCGTTGACGCCGGCGGAGCCATCGATGATGTCATCGTAGTCACTGCCGATGATGTCCGTCGTGCCGCCACCAGAGTCCGGCAGGGAATGCCAAGATCCGACATCCAGCAGGCTGTCCTTGTCGAACATTCGAAAATTTCGTACCCAGCGCCCACATCGATGATCAGCGGGCCGTCGCCGGTCCTCGGGGGCACGAGTTGTGATGCGGCGGCACGTGTAAGGCGGGAGCACAGACGTGCCAGACAGTGATTGCCCGGCGCCGGATCGACCGCGCCCTTGTTCTCGGGAATGTCAATGCTCGTGCTCGCGAGCGATTGCAGCCTCGGCCGTGCGGGAGACCGTCAGAAAACCTCCAATACCTTCAAATGGTCACAGAAACTCGGTGCCTCACCACGACGGAAGCTCGGCAAGATACTTTTCCTCTCACCGCTTCGCGCGGCTTCACGCCGGCGTTCAAGCAGCGGGCATCGAAGAACCATCACAAAATAAAATCCCCTGCCGTCAGGCTCTTGTGGCCGGTGAGCTCGATCTGGAAGTCGGCCTTTTTGTCGCCGTTCACGTCGCCTTCGACGATGGTTTTGGCTGGCCCCTCGAAACGGTAGTGGAGCTGGCCCTTGACGCCCTTGAAGGCGCCTTGGCCGATGAAAGCGAACTTCTGATTGCCCGGGCCCGTCGCCGCATCGATCGTCGAAAGGTCGATGTCGTCGCTGAGGTGCTGGAAGTCGCGGATCACATCGCGCGTTGTGGCCGTCTTTCCAGTTTCAGCCACGGCGTTGAAGTCAAAGACGTCCGAGCCCTGACCGCCAAACATGACATCGCGACCGAGGCCGCCGATCAACACGTCGTTTCCGCCTTGCCCGTAGAGGAAATCATTGCCGGCTCCGCCTCTGATAACATCCCGGCTGGCGTCGGCGCTCTGCTGTTCGCCGGCGATCGTCCATGCCTCGGGCGCAATGGCGGTGCCGGTTGCTCCGTTCCACTGCACGACAACGGGCGGGCCAAACCAACTTCCCTGGGAGGTTGGGCTCGACGCCCCCCACAGCCTGTCGCTCCCGTCGCCGCCATCGATCACGTCCGCGCCAAGCCCCCCGTTGATAAAGTCGTTGGCAGCCCCCCGAAGAGTTTGTCATTGCCCCACTCGCCATTGATGTAGTCGTTCCCCGCCGCCCCGTAGCAGGTGTCGTTGTCGCCCCCACCGAGGAGCTGGTCGGGCGCGCCCGCACTGTTGGGGCCCGTGTCCCCGTAGAGAATGTCATTTCCGTTGTCGCCGATGACGATATCGCGGCTGGCGCCGCCATAGGCCGTGTCGTTGCGTTGTCCTGCCCAGGCAAAATCGTTTCCGTCTCCGGCTTTGATGACAACGGGGACCGTGCTGGTGTGGACGTCGAATTTCTCGGGGCGGGTACCAACACCGGTGTAATTCTTTGTCCCGCCGCCACCGCCACCGCCGACCGAAATCGTGATGGTGTAGTCCAGCGGGTTCATCGGGCCGAAATCGCTGAGAAAAGTTCCCGCGGAAAAAATGTCGATGATCAGGATGCCGTCGTCGGCCGAGCTGGCATGGGGCAGGATCGGAGGGAGGTTGATTGTTTTTGACTGGTTCGAGACAGGACCGAAGCCGGGCGGCGGCTGTGCGGTGTTCGCACCAAGATTGAAAATGCCACCGAAATACGTGATGACGCCATGATCGATATAGGGGTCGCTGCCGCTCGGGTCGCTCTGATCCCACGTGTCCCTGGCGACAATTGCCCACTCCATCTCCAGTCCGCTGAATGCAGCTGAAGTCGTGAGCGTGACTGTAACTTTCTTCCCGACGGGGAAGCTGGGCGTGGAAAATAGGTTGCGAAGATCCAGCGCGAAACCGTCGCGGTCCCAGGTCGTGTCGGCAAAACCCCGAAACACAATGCCGCTGCCGGTGAGCAGCGGGGGTGTACTATCAGGGTGCGTGTCGCCGCTGGACCTCTCGTCGTAGGAGTTCGCCATGGTTGGATGTCCCCGCGCTAGAAATGTCGTTCAAATCAAAGCCCAAGGCCTCGGCCCCAGTATGCTCTAGCTGATTGATGGTGTCCGGCGCATCACCCGCACGGGTGATGCATCGGCCACACGCCGCTACTAGCCCGAAATTTGCGCGCCGGTGAGGAGCGCCGCGAGATCTATCTGCCGCGATGTGCCCGTCTTGGCGAACACGGACTTGAGCTGGCTGCGGACCGTCTCGCGCGACACCCCGAGCGCCTCGGCGATCGTGTCAATCGTGTGCCGACCGGCCACCTCGCGGGCGACTCGCGCCTCCGCCGGCGTCAAGTCGAACAGCCCCTGCAGCACCTCGGCGGTCGGCACCTCGGCGGGCACGACGGGGGTGATCACGAGAATGGCCGAGGCGCTGGAGAAGACATCGAGCGCAGCGCGGCGGATCGGCACGAGATGCACGATCAACGCCGGCCGCTCCTCGCACGCTGGGATTGGAAAGGAGCGTACTCCCCCGTCAACGCCTGGCAGCGCCAAACGCGCCAGAGCGTCAGCCAAGAGCGCATCGGCATTCTGCTCGTCGAGCGCCACGCGCTCGTGCCGATCGAGGACAATGTCCGGCATCAATTTCTCGAGCCGCGGATTGGCCGCCAGCACCCGCCTGTTGATCCCGATCACGGCCGCGGGCAGACCAATCACGTCGAGCGCCATGGCGGCAGCCCGCGCGCGCTCGAACGCCAGGCGGGCCGAGAGCAGCGCCGCGCGCGCGAGATGCGGCCGCAGCACATCGAGCCGTTGCACCGTCTCCCGATCGACCGGCCCCGTTTCAACGAGCCGCTCGACGTCGAAGATCAGCGTGTCGCCGTTCGGCACCTGGATGGCGGTCGCCACGCCCCAGCCAATTCCGCGCGGGCGCAGGAACTCGTTGAAGACGGGCTCGCGGTCCATCTCCTCGCGCGTGTAAACGTCGAGGTCGCCCAAGAAGCCCGCATGGCGCGCCGCCACCAGACGAAATGGGCGGTCGGTCCGAGCGGGCCACCCTTCCGCGATGTAGTCATGCCCATAGCCCCCACGTTGCGACGAGGTCCACTTCACCCACTCCTTGGTCGCAGTGAATAGGAAGGTTGCGTAGCCGTCGCCGACCACGTTGAGCTTGTCGAGCACCGACGACCACAGGTCCGGCACGACCGCGGCCTCGTAGATGCGATCGACAAGCTCGTCTTCCAATTTGAGGGCCCCCCGGAACAGAGCCGACGGGACCACCGATACTCAAGGGTGGATTTGAGCCCAGAACCGGACGGCGGGTCCATCGACACCATGATACTGCGGCGACAGGGTCCGGAGAGCAAGCCTCAAAGGATGAAGTCGCCGGCGACGAGCAGCTTGTGGCCGGCGAGCTCGATCTGGAAGTCGGCCTTCCTGTCGCCGTTGATATCGCCCTCGACGATGGTCTTGGCCGGGCCTTCGAACTTGTAATGGAGCTGGCCCTTGACGCCCTTGAAGGCGCCTTGGCCGACGAAGCTGAAGGCCTGGTTGCCGGCACCGGACCTGGCATCGATCGTCGAGAGGTCGATGTCGTCGCCCTGAACGTGGCTGAAATCCTTGATCACGTCACGGGTCGGAAGCGTCTTTCCCGTCTCGCCGACCGCATTGAAGTCGAAGATGTCCCGCGCGCCGCCACCGGTCATCACGTCGCGGCCTAGCCCGCCGATGAGCGTATCGACGCCACCGCCCCCTGCGAGCGTGTCGTTGCTGCCGAGGCCCGTGAGCGTGTTTCTGCCCGCGTTGCCCGTTATGACGTTGGGAGCCGCATTGCCCGTGCCGCTGACATTTCCCGCCCCTAGGAGCGTAAGGTTTTCGACGTGCGCCACGAGCGACTTCGAGATGAAGCTCTTGATGAGATCTGTGCCCTGCCCGGCACCTTCAATCACCTGGTCCCCCGCGGAATCGATGACGTAGGTATCATTGCCGAAACCACCGGCGAGAAAGTCCCGCCCCGGACCGCCGTCGAGGACATCGGCGCCTTCGAATCCGAACAGCGTGTCGTCGTCACCAAGTCCAAAAAGCGTCGCGCCGTCGCGCCTGCTCATGAGCGCGTCCTCGCCTGAGGAGCCGAAGATGGTCTTTTCGCGCGGGTCCCAAATCGAGAACATCACGTCCGAATCGCCGCTTGCCCCTGTCGAATGCGTGATCACAACGCGGCCATCGAGCAACAGAGTTGCGTCCGGCACGTCTCCCAGTCCATCGAAGACCTTGAACTCGACGCCGACGCGATTTCCCGAGCCATCGAACCGCTGGGCGCTGACGGTGTCTGTGAAGTCATCCTCCCAGACGACGAGGAACCCGCCATCGAGAAGAGGCGTGACCGCAACGTCGAACTGATCGCCTGCCGTGCTCGAGTTCGCACGGTCATCCGTGATGGCATTCCCGTTGCCGTCGTAGAGAGAGAACCGGATTCCGAACCCGTCGGGATCGGGATCCTCCCAGGCGATGACAAAGCCTCCACCCAAAAGGGCGGCGACTTGAGGATTGAGTTCGTCCTCCTCGGCGGTGCCTCCGGCTGCACCCTGGCCGTCAAGGAGCAGATTGCCGTCGCTGTCGAAGAGCGAGAACACGATGTCGTGGTCGCCCGGCCCGAACTCGATTTGCGCCGCAGCCACGAAGGAACCGTTCGTCAGCACCGCAATGCTCACAAGATCGGCATTGTCGCTGTAGCTTGGGATGAGATTGAACGGCGCCGAGACGTTGCCGTTGCTGTCGACGTACCTGGCGGCGGCAGTGGGACCGTTTCCCGCGTTGATGGCGTAGGACACGAGAAAGCGGTCGTCTGCCAGGGCGACAATCGACGGATAGTAAGTGTTGTTGAACGTCAGATCGTCGATGACATTCCAACCGGTGAAATCGCCGTCCTCGTCATAAAAAGCAATATAGATGTCAAGATCGGACGGGCTGAATTCCTCGACAAACACGGTCGCACCAACGCCGTCGTTAAAGGCAAAGTCGGGCGTTACGTAGATGCCGCCGTCGACGAAGGGAGGATGCGGACCAATCTCTCCCGTATTCGCAATTCCGGTCGGATGGTAGAGGCGGCCGACAATGGCCGTCCCCGGGGGATTGTAGGTCGCGCTTTCGTCCTGCCAAACGATCAAGAAGCCGAAATCGAGCGTCGGGATGACTTTTGCAAGTCCCTGAAACTCATTGTCATCTGAGATGTTCACTTTCGTCGGCGATTGCCAGAGCGTCGGCGTTGTCACCATTGGTCTGCCCCCTTCGGACTACAGCCGCCATCGCTGAAAATTGAAAATTCTTTGGTTATGAAAATCGCTTCGCCCCGTGGTCTCACTGGTGCCCAAATCCCCGCTCGAGCCGGCATGTCGAAACCCCGCATGCGAGCCCCGGTATCGAACGCGCCCAATTTGATGCCGCAAGCGACGCGGCGCATCACCCAAACGGGTGAAGCGGCGGCGTTTGAATTGGAGGTCACTCGCCCGCGATGCGCAGGCCGGCGAGCATGGCCGCGAGCTCGGCCTGACGCCCGCTGCCTGTCTTGGCGAGCACGGCCTTGAGTTGCGTGGGCACGGTCTCGCGCGAGAGACCGAGAGATGTCGCAATGATCTCAACGGTCTGGCCCTCGGCGACGCTGCGCGCGACGCGGGCTTCCGCCGCCGTCAGATCGAACAGGCCCTGCAGCACCTCGGCGGTCGGCACCTCGGCCGGGACGACGGGGGTCAGCACCAAGATCGCGGACGCGTTCGAGAATACGTCGTGGGCGGCGCGTCGCACGGGCACGAGGTGCACGATGACGGGGGGCCGGTCGTCGCATGCAGGGATAGGGAGGGACCGGACGCCACCGGCGTCCCCCGGACGCCTCAGCCGGGCCAGCGCCTCGGCGAGCAGTGCGTCCGCGTTGCGGTCGGCGAGTGCGATCCGCTCGCGCCGGTCGAGCACGGTGTCCGGGATCATTGTCTCGAACCGCGGATTGGCCGCCACCACCCGCATGTTGTGCGCCAGCACTGCGGCCGGCAGCCCGATGAGCTCGAGTGCCATGGCCGCCGCCCGCGCCCGCTCCAAGGCAAGCCGGGCGGAGACCATGCCGGCGCGCGCGAGATGCGGGCGCAGCGCGTCGAGGCGGCTTAGGGTCGCGCGATCGACGGGGCCGGTTTCGATGCGCCGCTCCACGTCGACGATGAGCGTGTCGCCGTTCGGAATTTGAATCGCCGTCGCCGCGCCCCAGCCGATGCCGCGCGGACGCAGGAATTCCGTGAAGATCGGCTCGCGGTCCATCTCCTCGCGCGTGTAAACGTCGAGGTCGCCCAGGAATCCCGCATGGCGCGCGCCGATCAGGCGGGCCGGCCGGTCGTTCTTCCATGGCCATCCCTCGGCCATGTAGTCGTGGCCGAAGCCGCTGTTCTTGGAGCCGGTCCATTTCGGGTTGTCGGTGATTGTGAACAGAAAGGTGGCGAAACCGTCGCCGACCTCGTTGAGATCGTCGAGCACGGCAGGCCACAGGTCCGGCAGAGCCGCAGCCTCGTAAATGCGGTCGATCAGCTCCTCGTCCACCCGCAGGCCCCCTCTTGGACGCTCCCGGCCTACGGCACCAGCATCGACCGAGCAAAATCAGCCCCGAGACTAATCCCGGAGCGGGCCGAGTTCGAGGCCGAAATTGCTTTTGTCGGACTATGGGACCAGGGGAGCGGGCTTGGGAGCTCGTGCGAATGTCAAAGAATGAAATCGCCTCCTGTCAGCAGCTTGTGGCCGGTGAGCTCGATCTGGAAGTCGGCCACGCGGTCGCCGTTGAGATCGCCCTCGACGATGGTCTTGTCGTTGACGGTGCCGGCGGGATTGACCTGCACCCAGCGCAGCTCGGCGCCGGCTCCCGTGAAGGCGGCGGCGTTCGCGGCGAGGAACGTGAAGGCGGCGTCTCCGGCGGCGCCTCCGTTCGCGTCGATGGTCGAGAGGTCGATCTTGTCGACGTTGTGGACGAAGTCCTTGATGATGTCGCGCGTGGTGGCCGTCCGGCCCGTCTCCGCCACGGCGTCGAAGTCGAAACGGTCGGCATTGGCGCCGCCCGTCATGGTGTCCCTTCCGGTTCCGCCGGCGATGACATCGCTGCCGCTCGCAGCGAAGATCGTGTCGTTGCCGGCGAGGCCGAAGATCTGGTCGGCGACAGCGTATTTTCCATAGAGCTTGTCGGCCGCGCCCGTGCCGATGAGCCGCTCGTCGCCGAAGTCGAAGATCTGCGTGGCGAAGGTCACCTTGCCCCCGCCGAGGATCTCGCCGATCGCCATCACCTGGCCGTTCGCCATGAGCTCGAGGTCGACGATGTTCGTGAGCCCGGCGCCGCCCGCGTTGCCGATCGGGGTGAGCTCCACCTCGTGGCCGATCTCGGCGCCCTTCATGTCGAACACGCGGGCAAAGACCCTGCCCGGATTGTCCGAAGGATCGAACGTGCGCCAGACGATGGCGTAGCCGCCGTTGGCGAGCTCGACGGGCGAGATCCAGAGGTAGCTCCAGTCTTTCGGCACGCGGTCGATCAAGATTTCGCCGCCGACCTTGCCGCCCGTGGCCGAGAACCGCTGCAGATGGATCTCCTTCGCGGTCGACGCCGTGATCGGGCCGACGTACTCCTCCCACACGAGGGCGAAGCCGCCGTTGCCGAGCCCGACGAGCTCGGTGCGCTGCGGCTCGTAGTTGTGGCCGGGGCCGATCGTGTCGAGGAGGAGCTCGCCGCCTACCGGTGTCCCGTTCGCATTGAGGAAGCGCCCGCGCAGGTCGATCGAATCGACGTCGGTGAAGCCTTGGAGCTCGCCGCGATGCCAGACGACGAGCGTGCGCCCGTCCGGCAGCGCCAGGCTCTGCGTGCCGAGCTGGAAGCCCCCCGTCGTGACGTTGATGCGAAACTCGCCGCCGGCGGGGGCGCCGTTCGCCTTGAAGACGCGCCCCAGGATGTCGGCGTCGAGATCGAAGATCGGGCCGCCGCTCGAGTCGGACCAGGCGGTGACGAAGTTGCCGTTGCCGAGCCTCGCGACGGAAGGGATCATCTCCCCATCGGAGGGGATGGTCGAAAGGTGAAACTTCGCGCCGAGCGCCGAGCCGTTCGCCGAATAGACCCGGCCGGGAGCATCGCTCTTCGTGAGGTCGATGCCGGACGAGGCGTTGGTCCAGGCGACGAAGAAGCTGCCGTTGGCGGCGGCCGCCATGACCGGGTCCTCGAGCAGGCGGCCGTTGGGGGTGGCATCGAGCGTGACGACGGGGGAATGGGTGACGCCCGTGGGATCGAGGGTCGTCAATCGCAGCGTCGACGCGGTGCCCGAGCCCTCGGTCTCGAACGTCGCGGCGAGGCGGCCGTTCTCGAGGCGCAGGAGGGTGAAGGAGTCGCGCTCGAGACTGATCTGGGAGACGGGAAAGACCGCGATCGTCCGCGGACCCGAGACGCGCGTAATGGCCAAAGGAGCCTCCTCGCGGTGTGAGCTCGGCGACCGGCGTAGGCAAGTGTTGCCGCTCGCCGTTACGGAATGATGAATGCCCCCGCAAGGCAGCACTTCCTCGCTCTTCTCGACCGGAGGATTCGGGCGAACCTGCGGCCACGGTTAGCCCGCCCTTTCGGCCGTCGCTAAAATTCTCGGGATCGCGTGAGCGCCTAGAGAATGAAATCCCCCTGCACGAGCAGCTTGTGGCCGGTGAGCTCGATCTGGAAGTCGGCCTTCTTGTCGCCGTTGATGTCACCCTCGACGATCGTCTTCGCCGGTCCCTCGAACCGGTAGTGGAGCTGGCCCTTGACGCCCGTGAAGGCGCCCTGGCCGATGAACGCGAACTTCTGATTGCCCGGGCCGGTCGCGGCGTCGATGGTCGAGAGGTCGATGTCGTCGCCCTGCCCGTGATTGAAGTCGCGGATCACGTCGCGAGTGGCGGAGGTCTTGCCCGACTCGCCGGCGGCGTTGAAGTCGAAGATGTCGCGATTGGCGCCTCCCGTCATCACGTCGCGGCCGAGGCCGCCGGTCAGCGTATCTACGCCGAGGCCGCCGAACAGCTGGTCGTTCCCGCCCCCGCCGGCGAGATTGAGAGCATGGGGCGCGCCTCGCGCATCGAACACATCGCCTCCCGTTCCGCCGGTCACCCGCTCGATGCCGGCGCTGGCGAGCCCGATGAACATTCCGGCGGCCCCGAGCACGATCGCGTGGTCGAACCCGGCGCCGCCCAGGACCCGCCAATCGTTGGCGTCGGTGTAAAGAACGTCGTTTCCCCCCTCGCCGTTGAGCGAATCGCTGCCCGCGCCGCCGTCTAGGATGTCGTTGCCGGCCTTTCCGGTAATCGTGTCGTCTCCGTCGGCTCCGAATATGGAGTTGGCGAAGCGATTGCCATCGATCGGCTCGCCGAGATTCGACCCGTAGGCGTTCTCGATCGGCCCGTTGCGCAGCTCGAGCTTGCCGACGCGAATCTTCACCTCGATCTGGCCAGTCGTAACGTTGAGCCCCGGCCCGAGAAAGAAGGCGGTCGCGATCGCGACGAAATCGTTGCCGTTGTAGGAGAGGTCGATGAACGGGGTCCTCGAGGGTCCGCTCATGCGCAGCGTATCGATGCCGGTCCCGTCATCGTAGCGGGTGACCACGGCGCCGGTGGCGATGTGATAGAGATTGTTTGTCATCTCGGCGTCTCGGCGAGAATTGCGTGGCGCTCCGCTGCTTGACTAGAGACCCTTAGAGAATGAAATCCGCCTCTCAACTCCTCGTTGTCTGATTGTCCGTACTCTAACGCGTGACCGTGATCGGTCCATGACGAGAACAAGGCCCTGGCGCCTGGAAAAAGTCCCCGGGTGTCAGCGGCTTGCGGCCGGCGAGCTCGGACTCTCCGCATCGCGCGCGAGCCAAAGAAGGCCAAAGCCGATCACGGGAAGCAGGATATCGGAGTAGAGCATGATCCCGGCGTTTCCCGGCGCGGTGTTGCCGGTCGCGACGAGGTCGCGAATGTGCCCCACGGCCGCACCCCAGAGGAAAGGCACAATCGCGAGAACCGCAGCAAGACGCATCTCGTGGCCGCGCCAAAAGGCCAGAAAGCCGAGAAGTGCGAAGCCCAGGCTCGCATATCCGACCTCGGCCTGGAACGGGCTGTTGGCCCAGCCGATGAAGCCCGCCGCCATCTCGCCGAAGAAGACGTGCATGACGAAATTGTAGAGGAACGAGACCCCGACCGAGAACAGCACGAAATAGGAAAGCAGCGCCTCGGCGATCTCGGCCTTGGACCATGGTCGCGGCTTGCGCAGCAGAGAGATGCCGGCGGCGACGAGCCCGATGACGAGGAGCGTCAGCGTGAAGTTGCCGAGCACAAACCTGATCACGTCGGCCATGGATGGCGATGGATTTGCGTTGGGTTGGGGGCGCAAGCGCGAGCCCCGTGTGGCCTCGGCCGCGACGGGGCTCATTGTCTTCGATAACCTGCCCAGCTGAGCCGGGCTCATAAGGCAAGGCTCTGTGATCCGGGCCCCGGATCCCGCCCTCGCATGAAGATCATGATGTGATGTCTGTTAAAGACTCGAATGAGCGCAGCCTTAGCGCGCTAGCTCGCTATCCGAGCCTGGACCTCGCGTCAGCGCGGGGTCCGATGCTGTTGCCGGGTGGCGTCATCCTTCCTCCATTCGCTGTTGACACTGGCGACGACCATCCTCGCAACCGGGGGGTGCTGCGGGCTTCACCGGACTTCTGCCCCTGCGCAGAGGCATTAGCGGCGTCTTTCGAGCAGCGACGGCCATCATAAGGGAGAGTTGTGCCGGCAAGCCGCCATGTCAAGGGATATCGGCAAAAGGGTTAGGGCCGCATTGCCCCGTGCGGGCCTCGAGTGCGCAACCTTGGGTGTGCCGTCGGCCGGCACCTAGAGAATGAAGTCCCCCTGGACCAGCAGCTTGTGGCCGGTGAGCTCGATCCGGAAGTCGGCCTGCTTGTCGCCGTTCACGTCGCCTTCGACGAGGGTCGCCGCGCCGGCGAACTTGTAGCGCAGCTCGCCCTTCGCCCCGCTGAAGGCGGACTGGCCGATGAAGGCGAACTTCTGATTGCCGACGCCGGTCATGGCATCGATCGTCGAAAGGTCGATGTCGTCGCCCTGGGCGTGACTGAAGTCGCGGATCACGTCGCGGGTCGGAAGCGTCTTGCCCGTCTCGCCGATCGAGTTGAAGTCGAAGACGTCGCGATTGCCGCCTCCCGTCATGACGTCGCGGCCAGGCCCACCAATGAGCTTGTCGGCGTTGCCCATCCCATTAAGAGCATCGTTGCCGCCGAGACCCGACAGTATGTTTTTTCCTCCGTTGCCGAGCAGCGTATTGGAAAAGACATTTCCCGCGGCATTGAGGTGGCCTGATCCGAGAAGCACCATGGTCTCGACGGTGCCCGGTAGCGTGTGCGCGACCGATGTCCGAATAGTATCCAAGCCTTGCCCTGCGGCCTCGATCACCACGTCGCTTGGATCGTCGACAATGAAGATGTCGTGGCCATGGCCGCCAATTATAGTGTCGCGACCGAGCCCCCCGTTCAGCATGTCATTCCCCAAACCCCCAATCAGGGTATCCTCGCCGGGTCCACCAAAGACCGCATCGTTACCGCTTCCCGCATTGACAAAATCGTTGCCGTCGTCGGCCGCCGCACCGGCTGTAAGTCGGAAGACATCGCCGCCGATGCCTACGGCATAGAGATGCCCGTTCGCGTCGATGCCAAAGGAGGTAAGGTTCTCGAGAGGGCCCGTGGCCGACACGATGCGGCTCGTGATGTCGAGCACTTGGCCGGCATCAGGGAGAAGCGCGAAGATGCGGTTGCTGACGAAATCGGCGAATATATAGTCCCCGACCAAGCCCGGTCCGGGTCCACGATAAACGTAGCCTCCGATAACCGTTTGCCCGATTGAGTGGTCGTATTCGTGGATAGGGGGCGTGAAGCCCGTCGTGTCTCCGGGGAAGTTCTGCCGGCTTCCCTCGAGGATGCGCCAGCCGAAATTCTGGCCGCCGCCGGTGCCGGCACGAATGACATCGATCTCTTCGATAGCACTCTGGCCTACGTCGCCTATCCACAGGTCGCCGTTGGCGCTATCGAAGGTGATGCGCCAGGGGTTTCTTAGACCATAGGCCCAAATCTCGTCGGCGCCTGCCGTGCCCACGAAGGGATTATCCGCAAGTATGGCGTAATTCTTGCCCGGGTCGCCTGGAAAATCGTCACCGCTAGTGTCGATGCGGAGGATCTTGCCAAGGAGCGAGTCCTTGTTCTGCGCGTTGTTGTCCGGATCGTCGCCACTGCCGCCGTCGCCAACGGAGATATACAAATATCCGTCCGGCCCGAACACGAGCTGGCCGCCGTTGTGGTTGGCAAACGTCGAGTGCGGGATCGTGATAAGGATCTGCGCGCTGGCCGGATCGGCAGCGAAAGGGTTCGATCCAGAACGATGATACTCGCGCACCTCGATGTCGCCGGTGGAATTGTTGACAAAGACAAAAAATCGGCCGTTGGCAGCGTAGTTTGGATCGAAGGCAACGCTCAGGAGGCCGCGCTCAAGCACGGTGTTGATCTCGCTGTTGTCGATCTCGAGAAAGATCGATCTCGTGCCTGTACTGAGATCGATGCGGATGATGCTGCCGCCCTTCTCTGTGACGTAGAGGGCGTTGGCGTCACCCGGGGCGGCTCCCGCAAACGTGGGAGCGGCGAGCCCACTGGCAACGCGCGTGGCGACAATCCGGCCCGCGGTGGGTGAGGCATCGGCGGGCCCGAAGCCATAAATCACGTCGTTGTCCGCGCTGCCTATGAGCGTTTGCGCACCTTTTCCACCGCTCAGGATCATGGAGCCCTCAATCGGTGATAGTGGCGCGCCAAGAGCGCGCGTGATCGAATTGTAAACTTGATGGGCGATGTCCGGTCAGTGGAAAATGCGTAGCCGCTCCGCGCGAGCCGCGACAGGTGCCCGCTCCACTGATCAACAGGTATGCTCGACTGGCAAATGCTCATCGCCAGGACAATGGGATCGCCGCGCTCTCGCCCATCGGGGCTTACAGGATGAAGTCCCCCTGGACCAGCAGCTTGTGGCCGGTGAGCTCGATCTGGAAGTCGGCCTGCTTGTCGCCGTTCACGTCGCCTTCGACGAGGGTCGCCGCGCCGGCGAACTTGTAGCGCAGTTCGCCCTTCGCCCCGCTGAAGGCGCCCTGGCCGATGAACGCAAACTTCTGATTGCCGGCGCCGGTCATCGCATCGATCGTCGAAAGGTCGATGTCGTCGCCCTGGGCGTGACTGAAGTCGCGGATCACGTCGCGGGTGGGAAGGGTCTTGCCCGTCTCGCCGACGAGATTGAAGTCGAAGACGTCGCGATTGCCGCCTCCCGTCATCACGTCGCGGCCGAAGCCGCCGATCAGGCGATCGAACCCGCTCGCGCCGAGCAACGTGTCGCTGCCGAGCCCGCCCGCGAGCGTGTCGGCCCCGCCGAGGCCGTGGATGATGTCGCGGTCGCTGCCGCCCCTGAGAACGTTCGCGCCCGCGGTGCCGACGATCGTCTCCGGCGAAACGTTGGTGAGGTTGATGGTGAGAACCTCATCGTAGGTGAGCCCCTTGGCGTCCGTCACGCGCACGGTGACCTGGTGCGAGGCCCCGGACTCGAAGTCGAGCAGTTTGCCATTGGCGACGACGAGATTGGCGCCCGAGATCGCAAACCGGGCGCCGGCGCTGTTCAGAAGCGAGAATGTCGCCGTGTCGCCGAGGGCCGCATTCGCGTCGGTCGACGAGAGAGCGCCGACGACGGTCCCATTGGCCGAATTCTCGTCGATCGTGCCGGCCGAAAGGGCAATGTCCGTCGGCGCCGCGTCGACGATCTCGGCCGCCGTGAAGGTGCCGTTCGCGAACTTGAAATTCTCGACGCTCAGCACGGTGTCGGTGCCGTCGGGCGAGCCGCCCCGCGTATCGGCGATCGTCAGGATGCCGACGCCGGTGATCGAATATTCCAGCCACGCGCCGAAGTAGACGGCCGTGTCATCGCCGGTGCCCCCGACGAGCACGTCGTTCCCACCGTGACCCCAGAGCTGGTCATTGGCGCCCTGGCCCGCGAGCATCGTCGTCGAAATCGCCGCCGTCGCCGCCGCGGACGACGGCCGTCGTCCGGCTTGCGGCCGAACACGACATAGCTCTCGCCCGCAGAGCCGTCGGCCCGATAGGCGCCGATGATGAGGTCGGCTAAGCCGTCGCCGTTGACGTCGCCGGCCGAGGCGACGGATATGCCGCTACTGTCATTGGTGGAGATCTCCGCCGGCCAGCGTCTGGGCTGCCGCCGTCCCGATGCGGTTGACGGCAATGTCCGGCTTGCGGCCGAACACGACGTAGCTCTCACCCGCAATGCTGTCCCCGCCGGGCGCGGCAGCAAAGGCGCCGATGACGAGATCGGCAAAGCCGTCGCCGTTGATGTCCCCGGCCGAGGCGACGGAGCGGCCGCTTCGGTCATTTGGATCGATGCCGTCGAGGCGGAAGCCGTTCGCGCCGTCGAGCGTCGCGAGGTCGAGGCTCGCCGCGAACCCCGACGCCTTGCCGAACACGACGTAGCTCTCGCCTGCAAGGCCGTCCCCGCCGGGGTCGGCACCATAGGCGCCAATAATGATGTCGTCGAAGCCGTCGCCGTTGACGTCGCCTGCCGAGGCGACCGAGAAGCCGCTCTGGTCAAGCGCATCGATGCCGTCGAGGCGGAAGCCGTTCGTGCCGTCGAGCGCTGCTAGGTCGAGGCTCGCCGCGAAGCCGGAGGCCTTGCCGAACACGACGTAGCTCTCGCCGGCATAGCTGTCCCCGCCGGGGGCGCCGCCATCGGCGCCAACAATGAGATCGTCGAAGCCGTCGCCGTTGACGTCGCCCGCCGAGGCGACGGAGCGGCCGCTCCTATCGAATGCATCGCTGCCGTCGAGGCGGAAGCCGTTCGTGCCGTCGAGCGTCGCAAGATTGATTGCGGACGCGAACCCCGCCGCCTTGCCGAACACGACATAGCTCTCGCCCGCAGTGCTGTCCCCGTCAGGGGCGCCAACAAGAATGTCGGCGAAGCCGTCGCCGTTGACGTCGCCGGCCGAGGCGACGGAAGAGCCGCTCCTGTCATTGGCATCGATGCCGTCGAGGCGGAAGCCGTTCGTTCCGTCGAGTGCCGCGAGATCCACGCTCGCCGCGAACCCCGAGGCCTGGCCGAACACGACGTAGCTCTCGCCGGCTTCGTTGTCGCCAAGAAAGGCGCCAATCATGATGTCGCCGAAGCCATCGCCGTTGACATCCCCCGCCGAGGCGACGGAAAAGCCGCTAAAGTCACCTGCGTCGATGCCGTCGAGGCGGAAACCGTTCGTGCCGTCGAGCGCCGCGAGGTCGAGGCTTGCCGCGAACCCCGACGCCTTGCCGAACACGACGTAGCTCTCGCCCGCAGAGCCGTCCCCGCCGGGGTCGCCACCATAGGCGCCAATAAGGAGGTCGGCGAAGCCGTCGCCGTTGACATCGCCCGCCGAGGCGACGGAGGCGCCGCTGCGGTCAAAGGCATCGATGCCATCGAGGCGGAAGCCGTTCGTGCCGTCGAGCGTTGCGAGGTCGAGGCTCGTCGCGAAGCCGGAGGCCCTTCCGAAAACGACGTAGCTCGCGCCTGCTTCGCCGTCCCCGCCGGGGTCGGCACGGAAAGCACCGATGATGAGATCGGCGAAGCCGTCGCCATTGACGTCTCCTGCCGACGCGACCGATCGGCCACTAGAGTCACCTGCATCGATGCCGTCGAGGCGGAAACCGGGGTTGGCTCCGGCGCTGCCGGTGAGCGCCGAAAGATCGATCACGGACGGAAATTGCGGCATGGCTCCCCCAAAAGATTAGGCCCCGTATACTGGCACAATATGCGTCAGCAGACTGATGAACCTTACGCCCCGTAAGGGTCGCGGTCAAAGCGGACCGAAGGCCAGACAAGGCGCGCCGGGGAGGGTGCCGGAGCGCCGCAATGTCCCAGCAAATCCACACCCTTGCATTTGCCCCCGATCGGTGCTTCCGCTAGACGTTCCCCCATGGCCAAGCCTCAGAATCCCGCCGCCTCAATGCCCCGGAAAGCGTGAATGCCGACCGTCCTGAGAGTTGGCCCCTATCGTTTCTTCTTCTACTCTGGGGATGGTCGCGAGCCGCCCCATATCCATGTCGAGCGAGACGACTGCGTGGCCAAGTTCTGGCTTGCTCCGACCCGCATGGCACGGAGCACCGGGTTCGGCGCCGCCGAGCTTCGCGACATCGAGCGTCTCGTCGACGAGCATCAGGAGCTGTTCCTGGAGGCCTGGAATGACTACTTCATCCGCTGACATCCGCGCGCCTGCAATCACGAGGGTCTCCCTCACGGACGAGGTGCTTACCGTCGAGCTCACCGACGGGCGGACCCTCTCGGTGCCGCTCGCCTGGTATCCTCGCCTTCTGCATGCAACGACCAGCGAGCGCGACAACTGGCGGCTCATCGGGCGCGGCGAAGGGGTGCAATGGCCTGACATCGAGGAGGACCTGAGCGTCGAGAGCCTGCTCGCCGGCTTGCCGTCGGCAGAAACCGCCGCTTCCCTCGAGAAGTGGCTTATGACGAAGGGCCGATGACCAAATCCACCAAGAATCCCGCCGCCGCGCGCGCCAACACCATTCACGTGCGGGGCGCGCGCGAGCACAACCTGAAGAACGTCGATCTCGAGATCCCGCGCGACGCCCTCGTCGTGTTCACGGGCCTTTCCGGCTCGGGCAAGAGCTCGCTCGCCTTCGACACCATCTATGCCGAGGGCCAGCGCCGCTACGTCGAGAGCCTCTCGGCTTATGCGCGCCAGTTCCTCGAGATGATGCAGAAGCCGGACGTCGACCACATCGACGGCCTCTCGCCCGCGATCTCGATCGAGCAGAAGACGACCAGCAAGAACCCGCGCTCCACCGTCGGCACGGTGACCGAGATCTACGACTACCTGCGGCTCCTCTTCGCGCGCGTCGGCGTGCCCTACTCGCCGGCGACGGGGCTTCCCATCGAGAGCCAGACCGTGTCCCAGATGGTCGACCGCGTGCTGGCGCTGCCCGCAGGGACGCGGCTCTATCTCGTGGCCCCCGTCGTGCGCGGCCGGAAGGGCGAGTACAGGAAGGAGCTCGCCGAGTGGCAGAAGAAGGGCTTCCAGCGCGTCAAGATCGACGGGACGATTTACGAGATCGCCGACGCGCCCAAGCTCGACAAGAAGTTCAAGCACGACATCGACGTGGTCGTCGACCGCCTCGTGGTGAAGCCCGATATCGCCAAGCGCCTCGCCGACAGCTTCGAGACGGCCTTGGGCTTGGCGGACGGCATCGCCATCGCCGAGCTCGCCGACAAGCCGCTGCCGAAAGCCGAGCGCGAGGGCGCCAACAAGTCGAAGAACGACACGCACGAGAGGATCGTGCTCTCGGCCCGCTTCGCCTGCCCCATCTCGGGCTTCACCATCGAGGAGATCGAGCCGCGCCTCTTCTCCTTCAACGCGCCGGCCGGCGCCTGCCCGACCTGCGACGGCCTCGGCACCGAATTGCAGTTCGAGGCCGACCTCGTCGTGCCCGACCCCTCGCTCTCGCTCAAGGACGGCGCCGTCTATCCCTGGTCGCGCACGGGCGCAACCTCGCCCTACTACGAGCAGACGCTGGAAGCCCTCGCCAAGCACTACAAGGTGTCGATGACGACGCCGTGGGAGAAGCTGCCCAAGCACGTGCAGCTCGCGATCCTCTACGGCTCGAGCGAGGAGGAGATCGATTTCGTCTACGAGGACGGGCTCAGGCGCTTCAAGACCTCGAAGACGTTCGAGGGCGTGATCGGCAACATCGAGCGGCGCTGGCGCGAAACCGACTCGGACTGGGTGCGCGAGGAGCTGTCGCGCTACCAGGCGGCGCACCCGTGCGAGGCGTGCGGCGGCTATCGGCTGAAGCCGCAGGCGCTCGCCGTGAAAGTCGGCGGCAAGCACATCGGGGAAGTCGGCGATCTCTCGATCAAGGCCGCCAACATCTGGTTCCAAGAGCTGCCCAAGACCTTGACCAAGAAGCAAAACGAGATCGCGACGCGGATCCTCAAAGAGATCCGCGAGCGCCTGCAGTTCCTGAACGACGTCGGCCTCGAGTATCTGACGCTCTCGCGCGCGTCGGGTACGCTCTCGGGCGGCGAATCTCAGCGCATCCGGCTTGCGTCCCAGATCGGCTCCGGCCTCACCGGCGTGCTCTATGTGCTGGACGAGCCGTCGATCGGGCTGCATCAGCGCGACAACGCGCGGCTCCTCGAAACCTTGAAGCACCTGCGCGACCTCGGCAACACCGTGATCGTCGTCGAGCACGACGAGGACGCGATCCTCGCCGCCGACCACGTCGTCGACATCGGCCCCGGCGCCGGCATCCACGGCGGCGAGATCGTCGCGCACGGCACGCCCGAGGACATCATGGCCACGCCGGCGAGCCTCACCGGCCAGTATCTCTCCGGCGAGCGCCAGATCCCGCTGCCGCGCGGGCGGCGCGCGCCGCAGAAGGGGAAGACGCTCACGGTCATCGGCGCGCGCGGCAACAACCTGCAGAGCGTCACGGCCGAGATCCCGCTCGGGCTCTTCACCTGCATCACCGGCGTCTCGGGCGGCGGCAAGTCGACCCTTCTCATCGACACGCTCTACAAGGCGGTGGCGCGAAAGCTCAACAACGCGCGCGAGCACCCGGCCGAGTTCGACAAGATCATCGGCCTCGAGCACCTCGACAAGGTGATCGACATCGACCAGTCGCCGATCGGGCGCACGCCGCGCTCGAACCCGGCGACCTATACGGGCGCCTTCACGCCGATCCGCGACTGGTTCGCGGGGCTGCCCGAGAGCAAGGCGCGCGGCTACGGGCCGGGGCGCTTCTCGTTCAACGTCAAGGGCGGGCGGTGCGAGGCCTGCCAAGGCGACGGCGTGATCAAGATCGAGATGCACTTCCTGCCCGACGTCTACGTCACCTGCGACGTCTGCAAGGGCAAGCGCTACAACCGCGAGACGCTCGAGATCACGTTCAAGGAGAAGTCGATCGCCGACGTGCTGGACATGACGGTCGAGGAGGGCGCGGGGTTCTTCAAGGCGGTGCCCTCGATCCGCGACAAGCTCGAGACATTGGCGCGCGTCGGCCTCGGCTACATCCACATCGGCCAGCAGGCGACGACGCTGTCGGGCGGCGAAGCCCAGCGCATCAAGCTGTCGAAGGAGTTGAGCCGCCGTGCGACGGGGCGCACACTCTATATATTGGACGAGCCGACGACGGGGCTGCACTTCCACGACGTGGCGAAGCTCTTGGAGGTGCTGCACGAGCTCGCCGACGCCGGGAACACGGTCGTCGTCATCGAGCACAATCTCGAGGTGATCAAGACCGCCGACTGGATCATCGACCTCGGCCCCGAGGGCGGCGACGGCGGCGGGCGCATCGTCGCGACGGGGACGCCCGAGGACGTGGCGCGGGTCAAGGAGAGCTACACGGGGGCGTACCTGCGCGAGCTGCTGGTGCGCCGCGCGAGGGGCAAGAAGCAGGCGGCGGAGTAAAGGTCTCAGCCAGGCCTTACGGGCAGAATTGTAAGTGCTATATTGTGCCAATGACCCGCATCGAGCGCATCGCGCCCTATATCGACGCCTTGTCCGACGACGCATTCGAGGATTTTCTCGCGGCGGCGACGTATGCCGCGGGCAAGGACACGATCTATGAGAAGCTCTCTGGCAAGGAGAAAGCGGAAATCGATGCCGCGATCGCCCGCCTCGATGCTGGCGAGGGTGTGCCTTACGACGAGGTCAAGGCTCGGCTCGACGCCAGGCTCAAAGCTGCGGGCGCATGAGGATCACGTTCGACCCGCGCGCCGCGGACGAGCTTGCTTCCCAAATCGATTATCTCATTCAACAGAACGCTCTTCTTGCTGCGCCCGTCTCAAGACGCGTTGCGATGCGTTTTTCGCGAGCTTCCTCGCGCTTCACCCGCGCACGGGCAAGCACATCGCCGATAAAGACATCTGGGAGACGTGGATACCAGGAACCCGTCTCATCGTGTGGTACCGCTTCACGAGCGACGCGCTGCAGATTATCCGCATCTGGCATAGCGCACAGGATCGCGAGCAGGGCTGAACTCCGGCACAATGCGCGGCGACGGTGGAGGCCGCGCCGCCCTGCTCCCGGGACTTGAACCGCCGGACGAGAGCAAGCCCTCGGCAAGCCCATGCGCGAGGATGCCCGCGCGCCATTCGGCCCGGCTCCCGTGCCTCACCAAAGCCAGGAGCGGGTGCTATAGGGACCGCGCCGGCCATCTCAACGCGCAAACGATGATCTCGACCGTTTCAAATCCGAAGCTGACCACAGCTCTCGCTCTCTCGCTCGCCCTCGCGCTCCTCATCGCGCTGCCGGGACGTGCGCCGGCACGCATCGGCGGCTTCGCTCTCGTCACATCCGCCGCCGCCGAGCCCACACCACCTGCCGACGCCGACAAAACCAAGCCCACCAAGGCGCAGAAGGCCAAGCTCGCCGCCTACGAGAAGGCCCTCGCCAAATTCAAGAAGATCCTCGCCGAGCGGCGGGTGCAGATTGAGGCCAACAAGATCGACGCCAAGAAGAAGCTGCCGCGCCTGCCGGGACAGGCCATCTACCTCGCGCGCTTGCACGTCATGAGCACCTACAAGGACCTGACTGACGCCTGGCCCGCGCGCATCGGCCGGGAGAACAAGTTCGGCGTGCCGCCGGCCTACTTCGACGCCGACATCGAGCCCCTCGTCGACGAGTACGCCGAGCTCTTCCGCATCATGCAGGCGCCGCCCGAGCACGCGCAGGCGTCAGATACGCCGCTCGAGGACGTGGTCGTCCTCGCCCGCGCGATCGCGCGCGCCAAGGGCCTCGATGCGGACACCGCCGAGGCTGCCGGCCGCATCGGCCTCGCGCTCTTTTTCGCCGAGACCGGCGGCAATCAGAATATCGGCAACGCGCGCTCGAATAAGTACAAGGGCAGCCTGCAGACGAGCGTCGGCGAGGATCGCAAGGGTCAGAGGAGGTGGGCGGCGATCAAGGACAAGGTCGCGGCCATTGCTCCTAAGGTGGCGGCCCGCGACGAGAAGGAGGAGGCGCGCGTGGGCAGCGGCGACCAGCGCTACAATCACTGGACCGCCGTGCGCAACGGCCTCATGGCCTCCCACGCGGAGCTGTTCGCGGAGATCCCCGAGATCGCGCGCATGCTGCCCGACGAGATCGATCAAATGAAGCTGTTCGAGCTCATCCAGATCGTGCCTGCGCCGACGCTCGCGGCCTTGAAGTCGGGCAGCGTGGCGGACTACAAGGTGACGAGCCCGCGCATCATGGGATACCTGCGCAACAACAGCATCTTCACGTTCGGGAAGGATCGGGAGAAGACGTCCGCGACCTATCGCGAGATCCTCGATGCCATGTGGCTGTTCGCGCGCAAGTTCGAGCGGGCGCGCGCCAAGTATGCGGAGATCAAGGACGCGGAGGTCAAGGCTGAGGCCGCGGAGTAAGACCTGCTGCTGGAAAAAGCGGGCGGCGGAGTGAGGGGATTTCCCTCTCCCCGTCCTGACGTCCATGCGGAGCATGGCTTCCCCATGACGAGAGGGTTAGGGTGAGGGGCAGGAAAAAGTGGTGAGCCATGCCGTTGCCTACCCTCTTTTCGGGAACGCCCGATTGACTTGGATTGTATGTTCACGTATTGTTCACATGCCTCTTCGAGGGTTGAAGTATGGATGTCGAAGCTGAAATTCGCGAACTGAAGCGCCGCGTTGGCGAGCTCGAGGGATCGTTCAGCTTCCTCACGGGGCAGGTGCGCGACGTACATCGCTCGCTGCTGAGTTTTCAGGAGGAGACCATCGGGCGCTTCGACGGCGTCGACGCGCGCTTCGACCGCGTCGAGACGCGACTGGATCGAGTGGAGACTCGGCTCGACCATCTCGATCACAAGGTGGACGAGCTGCCGCGTGCGCTCGCCGAGGTGGTCCGCGCCGAGTTCGACCGCCGCGATCGTCAGTCCTGAGCCAAAGGCGTGGGCAGCAGACGCATCCCGGATCGGGGACTGCGAGTCGTGCTGGGAGCGCGCAAGAAAGTCGTGCTGGAAGCGCGCAAGAAAGTCGTGCTGGAGGCGCGACGCACGAGGTGAACGGCATCGAGTCTGGGGTCTGCTTCAACCTCGAGGATCGTCGTCTCCGCGCGGCTTTTGACCGCCAATGATCCTTTGAGAGAACCCAGATTATGTCAGACGACAATCAGATACCTCCCGCGAAACGCCCTTCTAAGGGCGAGCTCATCGGTAAGCTGCTCGATGCCTTCGAGAGCGCCGCTCATGTCGACGATGACGGTGTGCAGTTCTGGATGGCCCGAGAGCTCGCGCCTCTCCTGGGATATGAGCAGTATCGCAATTTTAAGCCTGTCGTTGCAAAGGCCGCCGAGGGGGCAGCACGTATCGGCGAGAGCCAAGACGACCATTTTGCGCATATCCGCAAAATGGTCCCGATTGGTTCAGGTGCCGAGCGCGAGATCGACGACATCGAGCTTACGCGTCTTGCCTGCTACTTGATCGCGCAGAACGGCGACCCTGCCAAGCCAGAGATCGCGGCAGCCCAAATGTACTTCGCCGTTCAGACGCGACGCCAAGAAGTCGCCGACATGGCCGCGACGGAGCCGCCCAGACTCAGCGAAGACGAGAAGCGTGTGCTCCTAAGAGACGAGATGAAGGAGCACAACAAGGCGTTGGCCAGCGCCGCAAAGGCGGCGGGCGTCGTGCAGCCGCTCGACTACGCGATCTTCCAGAATGAAGGCTACAAAGGCCTCTATGGTGGGCTCGACAAAAGCGGCATTCAGCGTCGCAAGCGTTTAGCGGCTAAGGACGACATCCTTGATCGCATGCCGAGCGGGGAGCTTGCGGCGAACCTATTCCGAGCGACGCAGACTGAGGAGAAGTTGCGGCGGGAGAAGATCAAGGGCAAGACGGCTGCCAACAAGACCCACCTTGAAGTGGGCAAGAAGGTACGCCAGACAATCCAAGAAATCGGCGGCACGATGCCCGAGGCGTATGAGCCAGTCGAGAATGTCAAAGAGGCGCGTAAGCGGCTCAAGGCAGAGGATAAGGCCGCCAAGAAAATACCAAAGAAGTGATTTGTGAAGATCGCGCGCGGGTGAAGGGGAACTACGCCGACCAGTATATGCGCGAGCTGCTCGTGCGGCGGTCGAAGGGCGGGAAACGCCAGGCTGCGGAGTAAACTTGCATCGCCGTATAGCGCTAATTTTCAGAGCCGACAGACATGAAAAGTGAATTCAAACTGTATTGGGTTCGAACTCCGGCCGCCGAAGAAGATACGTTTGTAGTCGCAAGATCGAGGCGCAAAGCCGCGAAATTCGAGGAAAGGTCAACCGGTTTTGATCCCAATGATTGTATCGCAGAATTCGTTGCCAAGCCCGACTTGGAATGGGTAACAACCGCGTATGCAGACCGGAACAGAAGCATCCCATTAGACACGGTTGATGCATTCTACATTGGTCACGATGACCTACTACGAATAGGCATTGAGATCGCAATTGTTGAGGGGGATGAAGTTTTTCGGTTTCGCGATATAGAGTACGTGAAGCAAGGTGTAATGAATTATCTGTCGTCCTTGGGCGACAAACAAGAGACAGTTCTGATTCGTTCGGTTTCTGATTTGTTAGAGATAGTCGATAGAAGTGCTAAAGGCGATTGGATTTTCCGAGGACACTCGTCCAGCAGTTGGGCACTTCAAAGCTCGGTACAGCGCCTTCTGAAAGCTCGAAATGTCCCGGTCGACCAAACAACCGCCTTTGAAAGGAGGTTGTTGGGCGAATTCATTAGACGAGCGCGAATATTTCTTCCGAACCCGCCAAATTCGGACTGGGAATGGCTCGTTGTTGCACAGCATTTTGGGCTACCCACTCGCCTGCTAGATTGGACTGAAAATCCCCTGATCGCCCTTTATTTTGCGGTCCGGAGTAACACCGAGATGTCCGATGACGGGGTCCTGTACGCATATAAGCACAAATCACTCGAGGTGGATATTCGCTCAAAAAGCGACCCATTTGCAATTAGCAAAATCCAACTTATTCGGCCACCCCATCTTGACCAACGTGTGATCGTTCAGCGTTCTGTTTTCACGGTCGAACCGTCATCTGGCGGGGAGGAAGTAAATCAGTCGGCGGGCCTTAACTACTGGTATGTATCTTGTCTTCTAGCGGACAGGATTCGCGAGGAACTGGGAAAGTTGGGTATTTCTGAAAGCACAATTTTTCCAGGTCTTGACGCTCTAGCAACTGAAATAAGGGACGAGGCACTTTTTTGGGATTTTGATACTATTGCGAAGGAATGTGAAAGTGGAGATACAGACACGAAAAGTTAGGCCTCCCGAGCGCGCCGGCCATGATCTTGCCGGCCGCCCGCTGCGGTGGCGTCTCAACACGCGCCTAGTTGTCCCCATGGCCCGTGCATGAGCCGAGGTAGCGGCCGCAGTCGTAGTCGGTGTCCGTCTTGCTGCAGCGCGCCTTCAGCTCCTTGCAGGAAAGCCCCGTCGTATTGACCGGCGGCTTTGTCTCGCTGCTGGAGGTCGTGGGCGCCGCGGTCGCGAACGAAAGTGCGCCCGCCGCCGGCTGCTCGGCCAGCTTCTTCACGTAGGCGCGCGCCAGGTCCGCGTAGAAGCCCTTGGGATAATTGGAGAGAAAGGCGTCCCACGCTTCGACCGTGCCGAGCTCCTTCGCCGCCGCGAAGGCCGCCTTCTCGTCCCCGCCGGGCGCCTGCGCTATGGCGCGGTCCACGAGCGCGAGGGAGACCGGCAAGCCATCGGTCGAGACGAGCGCGATCAACGCGGCTCCGAGGCACAAACGCGCTGCCATCCCGAAAGCCGGTTTCTGCATGGTCGACAGATCCCCCCAACAGATCGCGCGAACATCCGTCTTCCCCTCAATCCCTCAACACCGACCTTATCTGGTCCTCGTACTGCCTCACCGCCTCGAGGGCGCGCGCCTTCATGATCGAGTCCGCGCCGCTCGTCGCCGTGAAGCCCTCGATGGCCTGGCGCGCGTTGGTCATGACCCTGGTGGCCGCCGCCTGCGGGTTGAGCTCGGCTTTCAGCATCGATTGGAGGAGCTGGGTCAGAATGACGCCCGTCGCGAGCGCCAGGCCGGAGAGCTCGGCGTTCTCGCGCTTGAGCTGCTCGATGGCCTCGCTCGTATCCTTCACGTCCGCCATGGCCTGAAACTCCGTTGCTGCGCAAATCCCGACCGGTTGCTAATGCGGCGGCGTTTCGAGCGCAAGCCCGGCGCGGCGGCTCGAGGGGGCTGGTGGGCAAAGTGGCTTTCCCAGCGACCTCAAAAAAAACTTATCCCCGCCCCCCTTCGCCTCCCTTATCCTCTGCAAATCCCGCCCCACTGGGGTCGCCTCCGGAGGCGTACCGATTGGCGAGGGGCGGGTGCGAGTACGAAAGGACCACTGGGCCACGCGGGCCGACCCTTTCGCGGCAGCTCTAGTCCCACCGGTAACGGTGGCATCGAGGTTCTGATTAAGACGGAGCTGAAGACCTCGGAGCAGATGCGCTCCGGCGTAAGCTCGCAGATAGCTGGGCGCCACTACGCCACGTCGCACGGAACGGACCACCGAGGCGCAGTTGCGCCCCGCATCCCCTGTTCCATCCACCTCGGGCTCGATGCGCCGCGAGGCGCTTTCGGCCGGGAACCCATGCCGCGCAAAATAGCACCGCCCCCGGGCTTTACAGCGGCGAGGCGCCGAGCGGGTTTGCTCGCACCCTCCGTTCACGTATTGTCCTGTGTGGGAGCCGAGGTCATCGCATGGACGTCGAAGCCGAGATCCGCGATTTGAAGCGCCGCGTCGGCGAGCTCGAGGGGTCGTTCGGCTTCCGCACGGGTCAGGTGCGCGACGTGCATCGCTCGCTGCTCAGTTTTCAGGAGGAGACGAACGCTCGCTTCGACAGGGTCGACGCACGCTTCGACCGCGTGGAATCCGAGGTCGGCGTCCTGAAGGATGATGTCCGCCGGCTGCGTGAGGACCTTCCGAGCATCGTCGGCGGCGCGGTGCGCGAGGCGATGCGAGAGAGCGGGTGAGCTCAGCGCCGGCAATCGTTCGGCGCCTCTCGGCCGTCGAAGCGCTCGGCCATCCAGGCGACGGCTTCGCGCGCGCTGTCGAGCGCGATGTAGACGTGGGTGACGTCCTCCTTGCCGACGAATCTCACCGCCGTCCCGCTCTGGCAAAGGTGGTCCATGAACCGGGCCGTGACCGACGGAAGAACGGTCGTGTCGGCCATGCCCTGCGCAAGGAACACGGGCGCCCCCGCAGCCTCCTGGCCCGGCGTGTTGCGATCCATGATGGCGCGCCATTCGGGAAGCGTCGTCGGATCCACCTTGAGAAACCCCCTCTCGAGCGGCGCCGCGTCGTCGCTCTCCTGCACCATCTCCGACACGTTCTCGATGCAGTCGTCGGCGGCCCTTTCGTAGGCGGCGATTGCCTGCGGCTCGACGAGGCCGGCAATGGGAAGCTTGAAGATCGTCGACCACGACTTGATCGCCATTGCAGTCAGACCGCTGTCGGTGGCGCGGTCCGCCTCGAACAAGCGGGCGAGGTACGTCGCCGGCGCCGCCGCGGCAACGCCCACGAGCTTCAAGTCCGGGGCGTACGAGAGCGCGCGCTGGCCCGTGAAGAGGGCGGCATGGCCGCCCTGCGAGTGCCCCCAGACGGCGAAGCGGTCGAGGGCCTTCGTATCGGGAAGCTCGCGCGCCGCGCGCACCGCATCGAGGACGGCGCGGGCCTCGCTTTCGCCGATGAGATAGGGGTGCATCCCCGGCGTCCCGAGGCCCGGATAGTCGGTCGCCACGACGACGTAGTTGCGCTCCATCATGGCGGCGAGGCCGGCGATCGATCCTTCGTTGTCGGGGAACAGGGACGGAGCGCATTTCGTTGCGACGCCCGTCGTCGGATGCGCCCAGGCGATCACCGGCCGGCCGCCGGGCGGCGCCGGGCGGTCGGGAAAGACGATCGCGGCAGTGACCCCGATCGGCTCGTCGTCGGGGGCGCTCGAGCCGTAGAGAATGCGGTAGGACTTCGCGCCCGGGGTGGCTCCTCCTTCGAGCGGCCACACGCGGATGATCTGGCCGCGCTTGGCATGGGCGATCTCGGAGGGGGCGACGTCGCTCATTCCTTGCGCATTGCAAGGGCCGCAGAGAGCGCAAGACAGAAGAAGCGGAGTTGCCGCGCAGGCGTCCCGTGCAGTCCTTCGACTGAGCATGTCCCCCCTACCCAGTTGCCTCGGTTTCAAGAGCGCTACCGCCCCGTGAGCGCCTCGCGCTCCTTCAAGAGCGCAGCGAGCTGGGCCTCCTGGTCGGCGATCCTGTCCGCCGTTCGCGATTCATCGGCGGCGCCGGAATAAGCGGCCGCCTGCTCGACGAGCTCGCGGAGATTGTCGCGGATGAGCGCGATCCGCTGGTCGAGTTCGGCGAGGTATTCGGAGTTGGCCATGGCAGTCCCTCGGTCTTGTCTTTGTCTAGCGGCGGTCCCGCTTGCGCTCCGCCCTCGACCAGTTGCGCCTGTTTTGAATCCTGAGCTTCTCGCAGAAGCTGCTCTGCGTTCCGCTGAGACAGCCCCAGCGCTCGAGCAGCTCCGCATCCTGCTCGCTGACGGGGCCGCCGGCGCGGGCATTGGCACGGGCATGCTCGAGATCCCAGTAGGAGTTGGCGCGTGCTGCTCCCGGGCCGGCCAGCGCCAACGCTCCGAGACCGAAAGCCGCCGCCGTAACTATTCGCCGCATGATCGAATCTCCGCACTTCTCGCCTCACATAACACAGGATGTGGCGTCCCGGCGCTGACATCCAAGAGCCCGCGCCGGGGCCGTCCCTCATTTTGGCGAGCGTGCTGCACCGCAATGGCGTAGAAAGCGCTCTCCCGCAAATGAGCCCAGGAGCTAAACGATGCGAAATTCCCCCGCCGGCCGATCCCTTATGGCGCAAGCTCTCGGGTCCCTCGCCGTCCTCCTCGCCGCCGCATTGGCCCCGACCGCAGTCACGGCGCAGCTCCTCAACAAGCCGTTCACGACGCAGTCGGGCCTCACGATCATGGACACCAAGGCCGGCACCGGTGCCGTGCCCAAGCCGGGCCAGATCTGCGTCATGCACTACACGGGCTGGCTCTATGAGAACGGGGCCAAGGGCCAGAAGTTCGACAGCTCGGTCGACCGCGGCGAGCCGTTCCAGTTCGCGATCGGCAAGGGCCAGGTGATCGCCGGCTGGGACGAGGGCGTCGCCACGATGAAGGTCGGCGGCAAGCGCACGCTCATCATCCCGCCCGGGCTCGGCTATGGCGCGCGCGGCGCCGGCGGCGTCATCCCGCCCAACGCCACGCTGATCTTCGAGGTCGAGCTCCTCGACGTGCAGGGCTGACGCCTTAGCCAGGCTGCCTCGCTGCTTCGCGATGCCATGGGCTCGCCAAGGCGTCCTCGGGCAACAGGACCGAAGCAAACGTATCAAGCGCCACGAGTTTCTCCTGCCCGGCCGGAGGAATTGCGGTAGTGTGCTCCTTGCTCGGGGCCGCTTGGGGGAGGCTCCGTTGCAGGGAACCGCCACCGGCTTTTCGATCCCAGTAACGGACTCGCTCCAAGCCAGTCCGAAAGGAACCGTCATCCCCGCTGGGGGTTGCGGCTTCGAAGAGGGCCCGCGAGCATGCGCACACTCTATTTCTGTCTCGTCATCCTTCCCGTCTTGCTCCCGGCCGGCGAGGCCGTCGCGATCACCAAAGCCTTGAAGGAGGCGTGCCGCAACGACTACCGCGCCAACTGCAGCGCCTTCGAGGTCGGCTCGTCCGAGCTCAAATCCTGCATGCGCGCCGTCCAGCACAAGCTATCGTCCGCCTGCGCGAAGGAGATCGCGCGCTCGGGCGAGGCCACGAAAGAGGAGATCGAGAACTATAAGAAGCGCCACAAGCCTTAATGGGGGCTAGGGCTTGCCGTGTAGCTCGCGCGCATCAATCCATACACCCAGGTCGCGAGATAGGCCGCCAGTCCGCCCAGCGCCTCCAACAGCGTGCCGGTTTCGGCCCCGACAAGAAAGAAGAAAAGCCCGGCACACGCGATCGCGATGACGACCAGCGCTTCGATGGTGGCAAGCCCTTGCCCTTGCATGGCGCGCCTCCTGTCCTCAGAAGATCGCCAGTCTACAGCAGGCTGATGGCAATGGCCATCCGTTAGGCGATGGGGCGCGAAAAATGCCTGTTAGCCGGGCAATCCCGGAGCTTAGACGATTTCGGCGGTGCGCAAAACCTCTCTCGCGAGTTTGACCGTCATCGCCCGCCCATCCATTCTCGGGCCATGACCCAGGCCACCGTCGCCACCTACCTCATCACGCGGTTGAAAGACGCCGGCCTCAAGCATGCCTTCGGCGTGCCGGGCGACTACGTCCTCACCTTCATGGACCGGCTGATCGAAGTCGGGCATCGATCTCGTCGGCACCTGCAACGAGCTCAACGCGGGCTATGCGGCCGACGCCTATGCGCGCATCAGCGGCATCGGCTGCATCTGCGTCACGTGGGGGGTAGGTGGTTTCAGCGCCATGAACGCGATCGCCGGCGCCTATGCCGAGCAGGTGCCGCTCGTCGTGCTCGTCGGCGGCCCGCGCACGACGCAACGGCGCCCCTCGATGCTACTCCACCATGGTGTCGGCGACTTCGCGGCCATGCAGGACAGCTATTCCCACATCACGGCCGCCGCCGTGCTCCTCGACGATCCGGCCGAGGCGCCGCGGCGCATCGACCGGGCGCTTGCGCTCTGCCTTTCCGAGAAGCGCCCGATCATGATCGAGATCCCGGCCGACATGGTCGACCGCACCTGCGAGGCGCCGGGCCCGTTCGCCGCGCCGGACCGGCCGCGCTCCGACCCAGACGCGCTCGCCGAAGCGTTGAACGAGGCCATGAGCCTGCTGTCCAGGGCGCGCCGGCCGGTGATCCTCGGCGGCGTCGAGCTGCACCGGTACGGGCTGATGGCGGCGTTCCGGCGCCTTGTCGAGGCGAGCCGCATTCCGATCGCGACCACGCTGCTCGGCAAGACGGTGATCTCCGAGCACCATCCGCAGGCCATCGGCGTCTACGAGGGCAGCACCTCGCGCCGGGAGGTTCGCGACATCGTGGAGCATGCCGACGTGCTCCTCTGCCTCGGCGCCTGGATCAGCGACATCAATCTCGGCGTGCATACGGGCCGGCTCGAGGGCCGCCACATGATCCTCGCCAACTCCGGACGCCTGAAGATCAGCCAGCATGTCTACGAGCAGGTGTGGATCGGCGACGTGGTGACCGGGCTCGCTGACAGGATGCCGCTCACGGGGCTCACGCACCCCACCTTCACCAGCGTCTCCGAGCTATTCGACGCGCGCTTCACAGCCGAGAAGGGCCGGCCGCTCACCGTCGACCGCGTCATGAGGCGCATCAACGCCTTCATCGGCGAGGACACGACGGTGATCGCCGAGACCGGCGACTCGCTCTTTGCCGCCGCCGATCTCGTCATGCACCACGACGTCGGCTTCATCGGCCAGGCGTTCTATCTCTCCATCGGCTACGCGCTCCCCGCGACGCTCGGCGCCGTGCTCGCCGATCCGTCGCGGCGGCCGCTGACGCTCATCGGCGACGGCGCCTTCCAGATGACGGTCCAGGAGCTCTCCTCGCTCTGCCGCCGGCGGAGCAACGCCATCCTGCTCCTCATGAACAACGACGGCTACACGACCGAGCGCATCATCCATGAGGGGCCCTATAACGACATCCAGCCGTGGGCCTACCACCGGCTGCCGGAGGTGTTCGGCGGCGGGTGGGGCCGGCGCGTCGCGACCGAGGACGAGCTCGACGAGGCTCTCGCGCGCGCCCGCGCCAGCAACGAAGGCCCCGCCGTCATAGAGATCATGCTCGACCGCTTCGATACGTCCGAATCCCTGAAGCGGCTCGGCGCGGCGCTGTCTCCCGACAAGGCGCGCGAGACTACAAAATCCGGCTGAGACTGACGCTGCGCACCTAACGCGTGAACGCGATCCCGAGGTCGGCACGGGCCGAACTCTCTTGGGTGCCCGGCGCCCCATTTGGCCTTGTGCGAGTTCCCTCGAGTGCTACCCTCGCCCGGCATAGGGAGGTAGTGCCATGGGTAAGATCATCGAGTGCGCGAAGGTCGATCCATCCTCGGGCTGCACCTTTGTCGTCCACGGAGAAACCGAGGAAGAAGTACTGAAAAACGCCATGGAGCATGCGAAGGAGCACGGGTTGCGAGAGGTGACGCCGGAGCTCATGGCGAAGGTGATGGCGGCCATCCACGACGAGTAGGCGCGCTCCGAGACATTGGCATTTGATCGGCGCCAGGCCGCTGCTATCGTCGCCGGCGCTCCAGAGCCGCGTGCCAGCACCGGCAAACCGAGGTCTCGCCGCCCATGACGATGCTCCGTGTTCTGTTACTGATCTTGGCTTCTTGCGCGAGCCTCGCGCCGTCATTTGCCGGCGCCGGCGAGCCCCAGGAAGGAGTGCCGCAGCTGAGCGATGACGATGACGACGCGGAATCCGCGCGGCCGGCCTGGGCCGACCCCAATGCCGAGCCTCCTCCGCTCGCCGTCGACGACGACCCGACGCCCTTCGACCCCGCGGAGCGCCCGCCCGATCCCGACCCGGAGTGAGGGCCTGCCTGCGCGACGAGGGTCCCTCACCGGTATACGTAGCCGATGAGGAACGTCCGGTCGATGAGCGAGGCGCCCACCGGCGGAAACGGGAACGAGGTCTGCTTGACCGCGAACACCACGCTCCGATCGAGCTTGGCGTTGCCCGAGCTCTCGACGACGCGCACCTCGGCCAAATCGCCGTTCTCGGTCAACAGCAATCTCACCCTAACCCGGCCGAACACACCCGACGGAGGCGGCATCGTCTTGCGCAAGGCGCGAACGACGCCGATACCGAACGCGTCGTTCTCGCCGGATCGCGTCACGCCCGGAGGGCGTGTGAACAATTCCGACCGGCCCGGGGCCGCGCTCGGGATTTGTTGCATGCTCTCGGGCGGCGACAGGTCCAAGCGAGTTTGCGGTGCGGGCTTCTTTTTTGCGGGCGGCTCCGGCTTGCTCTCCTTTTCCGCCGGCTTCGCCTTTTCGGGCAAAGGTGAAAGCTCCGCCAAGTCGGGCAGTGCCGGCTCGTTCGCCGCGGCTTCCTGCTTCGACTGCGGCGTCGGGGTCTCGGCTGGCGGAACAGGCGTGGCTTCGGGCTGTTGCGGCTCCGTTACGGCGGGTTGCGGAGGGGGTACCGCCGGCTGCGGTGGCGGCGCAGGAGTGCCGCCGGCGGGCGGCAGTGCAACCGTCTCGAGGCTCTTGAGGTCGGCCTCGGTGACAAGCTCGACGGCGATCGCGTCGGGGCTTCCGGCCGGATCGCCGACATGGCGCGGCGACGATCTGCCGACGCCGAGGATGAGGAGCCCGTGCACCGCGACGGCGCACATCACTCCGATCCAGAAGCCGCGCTGGCGCGTCTCCGGCCGCTCCACCAGCCGCTCGACGACTGCGGGACTGTGATCAGCCGCCAGCATGTCTCAATAGGCGCTCATCGCTTGCAGCTCCGGCTGCTCCCCTAGCCTTGATCCTCACGGCTTTGCTGAATGAAGCTCTCCGGAGTGCCGTCCTCCGGATTGACGAAGATTATGTCCTTCGGGTCGCGCCGCGGCGCGTCGATCGACAGGAAAACCAGCGGCTCCTCGATGATGTCGGGCAGCGCATGGACGGTCCCGCGTTCGAAGTAGAGAAGCTGGCCCGGCGCGAACTCGGCCTTGCTCGCCGGGTCCTCCATCCAGAAGGTGCCGCGCCCCGAAAAGACGTAAAGGTATTCGTCGCACATCGCGTGATAGTGCGGCGGCGTCGGCTTGTAGACGCGGAATACGCGCGCGCTCGCCGCCGTTCGGTCCGTCAGGTAGCGGTCCACGAGCAGCGTTGTCGCGGTATTCGGCAAAGACGCTGCGATCCCGCCGATGTCGAAGCGGCCCGTCGTGCGGGCGTTCCCCTGACCCATCTCCAAGCCTCCTCTTCAGCGTCGTTGCACGGCCTCATCCCTCGGACAAGCGACACAATAGCCCAGCCCTCCCTGTTTCCCCCGAAACAGCGCGGCGGCGCCGGCGGCGCCTACTCGATGCCTGGCTTTGCCGCTGCGCGCCGTTCAATGGAGGAAGAACATGTATTCGCACGACATCCAAAGAAAGTTCGACCGTTTCGGGGCCTGGCTCGACCGCCAGAACGAGCTGCATGACACAGCTCAGCGGGAGCGGCCCGCAATCTGGCACGCCGGCAAGGTCGCGTTCGGCGCCGTCATGTTTGCCAAGGCGATGTCGCTCGGCATGCAAGCGACGGTTTCCGCCCAGTATGCGTTCGCGGTCGTGTTTCTCCTGGGCGGCGCGGCCCTTGCGATCGAAGGCATCCAGGTGCTGCGCTATCGGCTCGGCGCGCGCTCGTGACACTTTATGCGGAAGCGGGAGCCCCGCTTCCGCCGTCGCCACAGGCGGCGAAATGATCTAAAATACTGCTCCTGGGGCTGGGGTTGCTTGCGGGCACCTGGAGCTGGAGATGCCGATCACGATAGATCAGATCATCGTTTGGATCATCGTCGGCCTGCTGGGAGGAAGCCTCGCCGGCTTGCTCGTGAAGCGCGAGCGGCAGGGCTTCGGCATGATGGCCAATCTCGGCTTAGGCCTTGCCGGGGCTTTCGTCGGCGGCCTGTTGTTTCGCGGTCTCGGAATTCTTCCGGGCTTGGACAAGGTGGCGATCTCGCTCCGCGACGTGATCGCCGCATTCGTCGGATCGCTCTTGGTCCTGCTCGGGCTCTGGCTCTGGCGCCGATACTATCCGGCTGCGCCGTGACCTCGAGAAACACCGGGGCAATTCGGGCCGGCGTCGGCGGCTGGACGTTCGAGCCGTGGCGGGGCGTCTTCTATCCCGACAAGCTTCCGCACGCCAAAGAGCTGCACTACGCGAGCCGCCAGTTGGCGACGATCGAGATCAACGGCACCTTCTACCGCACGCAGACGCCCAAGACTTTCGCCAAATGGGCGAGCGAGACGCCGGAAAGCTTCGTATTCTCCGTCAAGGGTCCCCGCTATGCGGTGAACCGGCGCGTGCTGGCGGAGGCCGGCGATTCCATCAAGGCGTTCTTCGAACTCGGGGCCGCTCGAGCTCGGCAGCCGATTGGGCCCGATCCTCTGGCAGTTCGCGCCGACGAAGAAATTCGACGCAGCGGATTTCGGCGCCTTCCTCGAGCTGCTGCCCCAGAAGCTCGACGGGCAAGCGATACGGCACGTGGTCGAGGTCCGGCACGCATCCTTCGCGACGCCCGAGTTCATTGCGCTCTTGCGCCAGGTCTCAATTCCGGCCGTCTACTCCGAGCACGCAACATACCCGGCGATCCCGGACCTGACGGGCGACTTCGTCTACGCCCGACTGCAGAAGGGGAGCGATACGATCGAGACCGGCTACGCTGCGAAGGCTCTCGACGCATGGGCAGAGCGCGCCAGGACTTGGGCCGCGGGCGGTGCGCCCAAGGACCTTGAGCCGATCGATCCCGCCCGCCGGCCGAAGGCGCAGCCGCGCGACGTCTTCGTCTATTTCATCCACGAAGGTAAAGTGCGCGCGCCGGCGGCCGCACAAGCCTTCACGAGCCGCATCGCGCGGTGAGGGCGCGCTGTCCGACTAACTTCGCGATCGGGATGCTAGATCGGGACGCTAGCATGACGGCTTGACTTGCACGCGCCGAGAGGCTTGCGTGTGGCCACTTCTTGCACCTCGAGGGAGAAACGAACATGCGCCCCACGTTGCCCGTCGCCGTCTCGCGTTGCCTCGCGGTGCTGGCCCTGCTGATAGCTGCCGTGCCGGCGCGCGCCGGGGACGACTACGTCGGCACCTGGGCCTACGATCTCACCCAGTGCAAGGCGGCGCAGGACACGTCCGACGCTCCGATGATCATCACCAAGGGCGGCTACGACCAACATGAGACGCACTGCACCTTCAAATCCGTCGATGGCACGGGACCGGACTGGAAGGTCAAGGCGGAGTGCACGGTCGAAGGCGACACACAGTCGTTCGACCTCTCGCTTACTGTATCCGGCGATACGCTGACCGTCGGCGACGAGGGGGGGACCCGCGATCTTCTGCGCTGCAAGTAGCCTCGCTCGCCAAACCTTTCACGGCGCTTGCTCATCGGTCTGTCGCGCGGAGGCCAGATCCTGTCGCGCTCGGCCTAATTCTTATCCCCAACTTTCTTTATGCGTTTCGCAGGGCTACGAGTCTGTGTCCCATGCACCACTGAGGTGCCATTTGGGCAACAGCACCTCCCTGCGACAATTAAAATCTTGCTGCGACACCAAGGCCCGTATCGCGGCGCGCCGCAAAAGATCATGGAACCGGACTGCGGCGGTTCACGTATATCAGTCAGTGAGAACCCCTTGCGCGTCTCTACTCCTACGAAAGTGTATGTTGATTTCGGGCATAGGAGTTTCTACGGAGGCGTTTATTCTGTGAGTTGAGTACGCGTCATGCTTGCATTCCATGATTTGGACACGGTCGAAGCACCTCAATCGAAAGCTTCGAGACAAGACACTGCCCGGGCGCACGATGCGCTCACGCCCACCCGCACTCTAGCCGCGGCCGAAATTCTTTTTCAGGACGGCGATACACGGGCGCGCCTCTACAGGGTCGAAAGCGGCGCAATTTGCCACTATTTGCGGTGGGCTGACGGTCGTCATGAGGTCATCGAGATGGCCTTCCCCGGCGATATCATCGGGTTCGGCAATCTCGGGAAGCACATCAGCACGGCTCAGGCGATGGTCGCGACCTCGGTGCGCGTCGTGTCGCTCGACGAGTTTGAGCAAGCGCTCGAGCATGACGGGCAACTCGCGGCCCGGCTTGCCGCCGCGGCCGACAGAGAGTTCGAGCTTCTTCGCCAGCGCACGCTCCGCCAGGGTGCCGTGGATCCGGTCGGTCGCGTCGCGGCTTTCCTCGCGGCGATGTCGCATATGAGCGCGCGCGAGGGACGCGATCCATTCGTCATCGGCAACTCGATGACGTGCGGAGTTGTGGCCGAGCGCCTTCAGATGTCCGTCGACGGCCTGTCGGATGCGCTGGTCGAGCTCGATCGGCGCGGTCTCGTTGCGCCCTGCGCGCGCGGGCTTCGTCTGAACAACGTGGCTGCCCTCGAGGCGCTGGCCGACGCGGCGTTGGCCGACGCGCACTGACGGCCGGAGGCAATTCCGTTAGTCCTTAGAGCGTGACCGTTTGGGATGGAGCACGTTCTGCGATCCATCCCAGACGCTTAGGCCGTGCGCCCTCGCGCCGCCCAGCGCACGATCTCGACGATCACCCATAGCGCGACGAGTCCGAGCAAGACCGGCATCGTCGAAAACAGAAACCATCCCATCATGCCGAGCGTGAGGAGGTCGTGGCCGATGTCCTTGCCGCCAACCATGCAGGGGTGGGCCGAGGCCAGATCGAGCTTGCAGCCATAGTAGTCGGCAATCGCCTGCGCCACGCCCATGCTGAGCACGGGCAGCAGGCAGACGATGATCGCGATAATTATCAGCGTCCGGAACAGGCGCATCTCGAGAAGCTCCCTCACTCACCCCGCCCCGAGCGAGCCATGCGCGCATCTTTGCGTCAAGGCCCCTCGCTTCGAAGCCCGGCGACGGAAAGTGCCGGCATGCGGCGTTTCAATTGCCAAGACGGCGCTGCCGCCCGAACCGCAGCCCAAAGGGCCGCCTCGGACGAAACGCAACCGCGCCTTCGGTGAATGAGGAGTTAAATGACAATGATGATATCACGCAAAGGGAAATTCGTGCTTGCGGGAGTGACGACGGTCGTCCTCGGCCTCGCGGCCGCCGGAGCCATGGCGGACCGCGGTCCGTGGGGCCACGGTGGCGGCGGGCGCCACTACGGCGGAGGCGCCGGGTTCCTCGGCCTCGCCGGTCCGGGACTTTACGGGCCCATGCGCCGCGTCTGCCGCGGCGACGGCGACGAGATGACGGATCACATCCTGGTCAGCCTCGAGCACAAGGTGAAGCCGACGGAGGCTCAGAAGGGCGTGTTCGAGGATCTCAAGACGGCGATGAAGTCGGCCGCCGAGAAGATGCGCGCAGGCTGCCCGAAGGATGCGGCAACTGACGGCGACAAGGAGAAGGTCACGCCGATCGAGCGTCTGGCCCAGACCGAGGCCGGGCTCGCCGCCTCGCTCGACGCGGTGAAGACGCTGAGGCCCGCCGCGGAGAAGTTCTATGCAGCCCTTTCCGACGAGCAGAAGGCCAAGCTCGACCGCAAGCGCGGCTGGCGCCACTGGCGCAAGGGACCTCGCGGCGACGATGACGCGCCGAAGGGCGAGGCTCCGGCCGCGCCGCAGCAGCAGTAAACGAGGCCCCAGGGCAGGCGCGATGGCAATGCCATCGCGCCTTGCTCCGACCTAGGTCACGCACTTGACGCAGTTCGGCGCCGCCGCCGCAACGCAGGCAACGAGAGCCGGACCGCTGAGCGCAGCGCACCCCGCAACCGCCGCGGCGCAGCCGGCCCACTCGAAGACATTGCATCCTTGCGGGAGAATGCTGCTGTCCGCGGTCGGCGACCTCAGACCCGCATCATGAGGCCGAACGCAACTTGGCATGGAATTCGGAATCTTCATTTCTCAACCCCCTGTCTCTCGATTTGCACCAGAATTCGCACGAGCGGCCAACCGGCGGCCCGTGCTCGCGTCCTATCCCGTTCCTGCTCGCTCAGCAGGGCGTGCAGTTGTCGATCCCGCCGTCGCAGGCTTGTCCGGTCGCCACGCAGCGCGCCACGCAGGCCGCAAATCCTGCTTTGCCGGCGCAGCACGCCGCACACTGAACTGCCCGTCCGCCCGGGATCGGAATGGGCAGGAAGTCGAAAAACCCCTGTTGCGCTAATCCCGAATTGAAGGTCGGGCGGAAAAAGGCAAGCCGCGGAACCGTCGGCATCGTCGCTGGCATTTGCATGATCGGTCTCCTTCTCATGGCCCTTACGGACAAATCGGCAGCTCGAGCACACAGCGGCAGCCGCCGAACGGCGTGCAGACCTGCACGCAGCAGGCCGCAGCTTCGATCGTCGAGGGCCCCTCTTGCGAGCCTTCGCTCGCGCGCCGGTCGGCCCGGGTCCCAAGCGCAATCGGCTTTGTCGGCATTTCGCTAGGCATTCGCATGACGTCCTCCTTCGTTTGCAATGAGCCCGCCAGGGCGCGGGAGATCAGTACTCGTTCCACAGGACCGGATCGCCGATCATGACCGGCACCGTGTCGCTGACGTCGATGGTGAAGCGCGCCCGCAACGGAGCACGGCCCAGCCGATCGTTGGGGTCGAAGAACGTGAGCAGCACGTCGAAATACTCGCTGCCGGGCCGGTTGAGCGGACTTCTTTCGACGGCGATATCCTTGAGCGTCAGGCCATCCTCGCCGGCCTCGATGATCACAGGACTGAAGTTGAAGGCGTTCGTCGCCGCGGCATTGAGGGCGCGCTCTTCCGGCAAGAGGCCACGGTTGCGGATGCTGAAATAGATCTTGCCGAGGAAGCGGTTGATCTCGCGGTCGATCTTTGCGTCGCTGACCCCCGCTTCGACTTTCTTACGTGCCTCCTTGAGGGCTTTCACGTACCGCTTGGTCTCCCAGCTGAACATGCCGCGCAGGTCGGGAACGACGACGTCGACGAGGTTGCCGTCATAGAGCGTTGCCTGCCCTGCGAGCACACCCGGAATGGAGACGAACTCGACCGCGGTATCGGACCACTCTTCGACGAGCCACTTGTAGGTCTCGGCCGCGTAGGCCCCCGCGGGAACGACCGCATACATCGGGACCTCGGATCGGCTCAGCGTCCACACCACCGACTGGGCCTGAAACGGCTGCTTCTTGAAGAGCTCCTGCAGGGCCGCATCCGTGATCGGCTTCAAATCGCCCTCGGCCTTGCCGTTGACGATGCGCCAGATCGAATCTCGGCGCGCCTGGTTGATGAAGCTTACGCCGAGGCGCCCGATCGCGTAGACGAGCTGGGTCTGTTTCGGGCCCTCCTTGCACGTGCAGGGAGCGCCGTTGCCGCCGCCGCAGCCGCAGTCGGCGGGAACGAGGGCGCCCTCCTCGGCCGCCATTTGCACGGAAGCGTCGTCTCGAGCTCCTGTGCCGGCGGCGGCGAGCTGCGGAGCTCCGATCGGAGCGTCGTCAATGTCGGGCTTCGTCCTGGCGGTCAAGAGCTCCTCCCCTGTGTTACGGCCTCGCGCAGATGCGGACGATCCGAGTACGAGGTCGGTGGCGCGTGAGACGTTGAGGCGACCCGAGAGATGGCTCGAGGCGATCTCGACCTGGTCGTGGGACGGAGGAGAGCAGGAGCCGAGCAGGATCTTCCTGATCCGCGAGCCGCTCGGCGCGATCCCGCGTGCGACGTCGACGCTCATCAGAAGACCGGCGATGCCCGACACCGTCGCGGCGGCGAAGCTCGTGCCCGTAGCGCAGCAAAGCCCGCCGCCGACGCAGGAGCCCGGAATGTTGTCGCCGGGCGCCATGAGGCCCTGCGTGCGCTGGTTGGGTCCCCAGTTGCTGAGAACCAGCGGATCCCCATCCTCGCCGTGCGCGCCGACCGCGAGCACGCCCGCTACCGAGGCAGGAATTGTGTCGCACGCACACCCTTGATTGCCGGCCGCGGCGACGACGAGAATGTCCTCGCCTAGCGCTTGCTGGAGCGCGCCGCTCAAGTCCGACGAGAGGGCGAGCAGATCGGCCTGCTGAGACGCGCTGACATTGATGACGGCGGCACGCTCGGCGACGGCCTGGCGAATGCCTCGGGCGAGATCGCTCTGCGAGCAGACCTGCTTTCCCTGCCGCGTCTCGAAGATCGGGATGGAAAGCACGGTACAGTTGGGAGCGAGCCCCGGGAGCACCGCGTCGCTCGAGCCGGAGATGATCGAATGAACGAGCGTCCCGTGCTCGAGGCCGCCGCTCGCTTCCAATTGCAGGCCCGCCACGGCGGCCGTATCGGCCGGCCCGTCGAGGACAGCGATGCGCACGCTGGGATCGCCCTTGGTAATCGACCAAAGTCGCTCGAGGCCCGGCAGGCGTTGGGCTAGCTCGTCGCTGACACTGGACATGAGGGCGCACACCCGCACCTAGGGAGTTGGAGAAATGGACTAGGACGTTGGAATTCGTGCTATATTTCAGGTTGCATATAATGCAACTTTTGGTTGTGCTCGTCAAATGACTTTTATCGTCACCGCACGCCTGGGGCGAACGAGGGCAGCGGCCCCGGACAGCCCGGGCACGGGCCAGTAGTTCCAAGTCGTTGCCGCTTTTAGTTTCCGGGATACTTCGGCAAGAACCCTCGACCAAAGTAACTCTTGTCGAGCATTTGCCTTGATGCCACCGAAAATCGGCATAAATATCGCTAATCGCCACGGTGCGAACACGTCAGCGGGTGGTTTATGCGCCGGCAGATTCTGGCAGTTTCGGGTCTTGTCGCGGTTGGGGCAGGGGCACTGCTCTTCGGCCACGTCAAATTGCCTCCACTTCCCCTCGACCTGGAACCGCGGCCTGAGGCGACCCCCTCACCTTCCGCAACTGCACCCTCGTCCCCTACGGGTAGCCAGGCATCCACGCCGGCCGACGCCCAGGGCACGGCCGCCGCTGCGGCGGAGACGACGCTCGACGTCGCCCGCATCTCTCCCGACGGTTCGTCGGTGCTCGCCGGCCGCTCGAAGCCCGGCGCCTATGTGACGCTGCTCGAGGACGGCAAGCCCGTCGGCTCGGCCAAAGCCGACGACAACGGCGAATGGAGCCTCGTCACCGAGCACCGCTTTGCAAGTCTCGATCCGCACCTCTCGTTTGAGGCGAGCGACGTGCCGCCGGCACCGCAGCAGAATTCGGCCTCCGGAGCGCCCGTTGCGACGGCGTCGGTCGCGCCGGACGCCGCGGACAAGAGCGGTCAGCCGGCGCGCACCGCAGAGAAGCCTGCCGCGGTCACGACCGAGATCCTGAGGAAATTCGAGAGCCTCGTTGCCGAGGCGCGCGAAGAGGCGAAACGGGAGAAGGAGGCCGCGGCACAGCCGGCGCCTCAGTCCGCGCCGCCCGCTCCTGCCTCTTCCGTCTCCGCCTCTCCCGAGACGGCGGCGTCGGCAGCGGGCTCCTCGCAGGCGCCTGCGTCGCCTTCGGTGCGGATCGCCGAGGCGGCCGACAGCGCCGCATCGAAAGGCGATACGCAATCGGGCGCCGCTTCCTCCGACGCCACGATCCCGGTGCCTATCACTTTCGTCTATGCTGAGGCGACCCTCACCGGCGACGGACGCCACGCCACGGATCTTCTGCTCGAGTATCTGAAGCTCAAGCACTTCGAAGAGGTGAAGCTCTCGGGCCATGCCGACGAGCGCGGCAGCAACGAGTTCAACATGGACCTCTCGCGCGAGCGTCTCGATGCGGTGGCAGCCCTTCTGCGGGAGGGCGGCTACTCCGGCAGGCTCGATCTCGTGCCCAAGGGCGAGAGCGAGCCCTACGCCGGCGTCGATCGCAACAGGTATGCCGCCGAGGATCTCTTTCAGCTCGACCGGCGTGTCGAGCTGCGCTTCACGCGCTAGATCGCGATCGTTCTTGATGGAGACGCTTCGCGTCCATCAAGAACGTGAATCGCGATCTAAATTCAATGCGTAGAGCACGATTCACGTCTGACATGGATCGCAGAAGCGATTCCATGTCAGACGATCGTGCTCTAGCGAAGCCGAGCGAGCAAACAAGCCCCGGGGCCGTCGGCTCCGGGGCTTGCGCGTTAATTGGGACTGAGCCTGGCTGACTGGCTTACTGGCAGGCCTGCGTGAGCTTCCAGACCTTCTTCTTCTTGCCGTTGGGCAGCGTGACCTCGACCGGCGTCGTCTGGTACGAGCAGTAGTAGGCGCCGTTGAAGCCTTCCTGGCCCTTCATCGGCTGATTGAAGAGATACTCGTTGACGAAGTACTCCTTCGCGCCCTTGGCCTCGGCCTTGGAGCCGGCGAAGATCGGCGCCAGCGCGCCGGTGGCAACGAGAAGAGCAACGGCAGTGAACTTGATCGAAGAGTGGGTCATGGCTTCCTCCATCCTCTGGTGTGAACCGATGACGAGACCCTACGGCATCGGGGGATGGGCCGCTGTTCCGGGAGTGACAGGATGCGTCGCGCCCTCGGCCAATGACCGCGCGGCCGGCCATTAACCTTTACGGGGGCCTGCCGGCACCCGCTACTCCGCAGCCTTGGTGCGCCGCGAGCGGCCGGAATTTATCCGGTCTTTCATGATGTTGCTCGGCCGGAAGACGAGAACCCGGCGCGGCGTGATCGGCACTTCCTTGCCGGTCTTCGGATTGCGCCCAATTCTTTGGCCTTTTTGGCGGATTCCGAACGAGCCGAACGACGACAGCTTTACCTGCTCGCCGCGCGATAAGCTCGCCGAGATCTCGTTGAGCACCAGCTCGACGAGCTCCTGCGACTCGTTCCTCGGTAAGCCAACCTTCCGGACAACCGCTTCCGCTAGGTCGGCGCGCGTCAATGTCTTGCCTCCCATGGGCTTGTCGCCTCCCCGTTCTCTTCAAGGTATTTTCTTGGCATGCTACCGGGCGGCGAGGCAGCGGTCAATGAAAGACCGCAACAAGCAACTGAAAAACCACAAGGAATTGGGAGGGTTCGCGCCAATTCGGGTTTTGCAGGTGAATTTGGCCTTGCGGCGGGCCTTGGCAGGGGGGCGCTCGCGGGCCTTCCGCCTACCAGCGCGCCAGCACCGCACCCCAGGTAAAGCCGCCGCCCATGGCCTCCATGAGTATAAGGCTCCCCTCCCTGATGCGGTGCTCCTCGAACGCCTGGTTCAAGGCGAGCGGGATCGACGCGGCCGAGGTGTTGCCGTGCTTGGCGAGCGTCATCACGATCTTCTCGGGCGCGACACCGAGCTTTTTGGCGATGCCGTCGAGAATGCGGACGTTGGCCTGATGGGGAACGTAGAGGTCGATCTCGTCCGGCGCATAGCCGGTCATGACGAGAGTTTCCTCGATGACGCCGGAAATCTTCTGAACGGCGTGGCGGAATACCTCCCGCCCGTTCATGCGCAGGTGTCCGACGCTCTTGTTCGAGCCCGGGCCGCCGTCGACGTAGAGCAGATCCTCGAAGCGGCCGTCGGAGCGGATGCGGCTCGCGAGAATTCCGCGATCCTCGCGCGTCCCGTGCTGGGGCTGGGCCTCGAGCACGACGGCGCCCGCTCCGTCGCCGAAGAGCACGCACGTCGAGCGGTCGCTCCAGTCGAGAATGCGCGAGAACGTCTCCGAGCCGACGACGATCGCCCGCTTGAATTGGCCCGTTTTCAGGAAATTGTCCGCCGTCGTCAGCGCATAGACGAAGCCCGAGCAGACCGCCTGAATGTCGAAGGCGGCTCCCTTGGTCACGCCGAGGCCGGCCTGGATGCGCACGGCGGTCGCCGGAAATGTCCGGTCCGGAGTGGCGGTCGCACAAATGACGAGGTCGATGTCCACCGGATCGATCGCGGCGCGCACGAGGGCCTGATGCGCGGCGGCGATGCCGAGCGTCGAGGTGAGCTCGTCGTCCTCGGCGATGTGGCGCTCGCGAATCCCCGAGCGCTCGACGATCCACGCGTCCGTGGTGTCGACGATTTTCGCAAGGTCCGCGTTCGTCATTACCCGCCGCGGCAGGTGCGCGCCGATCCCGCGAATGACCGATCGAATGACTGCCACCAATACCTCTCTAGCCTTCGCTCGTTGCGGCGGCGCAGGACGAGGGCGCGATCCGTCCCCTGCGGCCCCATCCTTCGACAAGCTCAGGATGAGGATGACGTTGAGCCTTCCTCATGGTGAGCCGGTCGAACCATGAGGCCACTGTCCTTCTCCCGCCGGCATCTAGGCTTGTGAGGCCGTCTTGCCTAGGCGGTGATGAAAGGCGTCGAGATCCTTGGCGAGCCTGTCGATTAGGCCGGCCTCCGCCATTTCGTAGCCGAGATCGACGGCGCTCGCAAAGCCGAGCGCATCGGTGCCGCCGTGGCTCTTTACCGCAATGCCGTTGAGGCCGAGAAATGTCCCCCCATTGACCCGGCGCGGGTCCATCTTCTCCTTGAGAACGCGAAAGCCGCCGCGCGCGAGAAGAGCGCCGAGCTGCGATATGTAGGTGCGGCCCATCGCGTCCTTGAGGTACTGGCCGATCTGCCTCGCGGTCCCCTCGGCCGTCTTCAGCGCGATATTGCCGGCGAACCCCTCGACCACGACCACGTCTACGCGGCCCTGGCCGATCTCGTCGCCTTCGATAAAGCCGTGATACTCGAGCGGCAGCTCGAGCTCCTTCAGAAGCGCGTGCGCCTCCTTGACCTCCTCGCCGCCCTTGATCTCCTCGACGCCGACGTTGAGCAGGCCGACGCTCGGACGCTCGATGTGAAAGAGCGCGCGCGCCATCGCCGCGCCCATGAGCGCAAAGTCGGCAAGCTCGCGCGCCGTGGCCCCGATGTTGGCACCGACGTCGAGCACGATGCATTCGGCGGTGACGGTGGGCCAGAGCGCCGCAATCGCCGGGCGCTCGATGCCGGGCATGGGCCTCATGATCAATCTCGCCATCGCCATCAGCGCACCGGTATTGCCGGCCGAGATGGCGGCATGCGCCTCACCCTTCTGCACCGCCTCGAGTGCGAGCCACATGCTCGTGCCCTTGCCGCGCCGCAGCGCCTGGCTCGGCTTGTCGTGCATGGCGACGACGAGGGGCGTGTGCTCGACGCGCGACCTCGCCGCGAGAGCGGGATGGGCTTCGAGGGCCGCCGCAATGCGCGCGCGATCTCCGTAGAGGACGAAGCTTAGTGCGGGATGGCGAACAAGCGAGATGGCGGCGCCCGGGATCACGACCTCCGGGCCATGATCACCCCCCATGGCATCGAGCGCCAGTGTCCGCGGCTTAGCCATCTCTTAGTTTCTCGGCATGATGTGAGACCGCGCGCCGGGCTGCGAGTGTCCCGTCTCCGTCCGGCGAGCCGCGAGGGAAAATACTCGTTTAAGGGGGCGAGACAACCGGATTTTCTTGTGTGCGCACATATCAAGCGCCGGCGCCTGGCGCGACCCGCCGGCGTGCAGGCATGGCCCCTATTTCTTCGGCTTCAAGCGTTCGAGAGCAGCAAATGGATGGCTTTCGGCCTCCGCATCGGCTGAGTTCGGGTCCTTCCAAGCGAACTCGGCACCGGGCTTTCTCGGGTAGGGATCGAGCGCCATTGCGATGTGCTCGAACACGAGCCGGCCGACATCGATGAGGCCATGCTCCATCGACTCGACCTCGCGCGCGTCGTCGCCGACGTCAACGGGCTTTGCCTCTGGCGTACCCATAGGCCGGTACTCGGCCGCGAACTCCTCGCTGACATGCGCCGCGACCGGGTCGAGCGTCACAACGCACGCTTGCGTCACGTCGGCCTCGGCCACTCCCGAGACGCTGAAGAAGCTCCGGCCCGGGCCGGGCTTGATCTCGAAGCGAGCCGTCAACGCTTCACAGCTCAAGATGTCGAGCTCGCGCGCTATCAGTGTGCGCTCTTCGGCGCTTGCACTCATCGTCTCGGCCAAGCCTTCGCTCCCGATCGCCGTCTCGGGAAAAATCCAATGGAGCGGCGCGCTCACGCATGTCCTCCCGCTTCTTCCGAGGGTGCCGGAAACGTGACCAAGCCGTCGAGAAGATCCTCGCCGGGGACGGTAGAAAGATGCCTCGATAGGCGCCGCGTGTAGCGCGCAAGCGCGCGAGCGCGCTCAGGGCTTCCATCGAGACCGGGTACGTACTGGGAGAGCTCGTGCGCCAGCGCGATCTCGTCCTCCGCGTCGAGCGCCGAGCGATAGGCGCGCGCTCGCTCGTAGGTTCCCGCGGCGGCCCGCTTCACCTTGCGCGGCACCGCGAGATCACCAACCCCCATCTCGCGCAGATTATCGTCGATATCGGTGATGAATGCCTCGATCAGCATGCGCGCGGGCCGCTCGCCCCTCTGGCCCTCTTGGCTCAGCCGGTCCGCCACCGCGATGATATGCAGGATGAGAAGCTCGGCGCGTCCCTCGACCGTGTCCGCCACGCCTCCGCCGGCGAAAAAAGCCGTGGAGCGCGCTTGCGTCACGGTCGCGCCATAAAGCTTGAGTGCTGTGCGGCGGTCTCGCGATCGGGCTCGGAGCCAGGAGAGCACGCGGTTTTGCACTGGTTTGGGGACGACTGCTGAGACGGGGGATGATGCGGGCACGCACGTTGCTTTCAAGCCTACGATTGGCTAGTGCGGGGGCGACTACGGTCTCCCCGCGAGTCTCAAGAGAGAGCTCTCGAGCTGCCATGAGCATTATGCGCCGACCCGAGACCGCGCGCCAGACGGCCGCCGGGTCGGGACGCAGACCTCGAAACGCCGCTCCCGTCATCGACGCCCTCGCGTGCGCCCTGCTGATCGCGGCTGTCCTCGGCGCGGGCTGCAGCGAGCAGATCACCAAGCACGGCCAGCTCTTCCGCGAGACGGACCTGCAGCAGGTCCAGCCGGGCATGGGCCAGGAGCAGGTGACGGCCGCGCTCGGCACGCCGACGACGACCACGACTGCGGGAACCGGCCAAGCGTGGTACTATATTTCAAGCACACAAACGCAGAGCGCCTTCTTCACGCCGAAGGAGGTCGACCGCCAGGTCATCGCCGTCTACTTCACGCCGACCCAGACAGTCGAGCGCGTCGCGAACTACGGCCTCAAGGACGGCAAGGTGTTCGACTTCGTGTCGCGCACGACGCCGGCGCCCGGCGGGCGCGACGACGGTCTCCTGAAGTCTCTCTTCCGCAACCTCGGCCAGAAGCAGATCTTCGGCGAATAGCATTTCCGGACGGGCGACGGCAGCGCCGGAGCCCGATCCGGAACTTGGCGCGAACGATGTCAGCCGTGGGCGAGGACGGCGAGCAGCAAGAGCGCCACGATGTTGGTGATCTTGATCGCCGGGTTCACGGCTGGGCCCGCCGTGTCCTTGTAGGGATCGCCGACGGTGTCGCCGGTGACGGCAGCCTTGTGGGCCTCCGAGCCCTTGACGTGCTTCACGCCGTCCTTGTCGACGAAGCCGTCCTCGATGGCCTTCTTGGCGTTGTCCCAGGCTCCGCCTCCCGACGTCATCGAGATCGCGACGAAGAGCCCGGTGACGATGACGCCCAAGAGCATGGCGCCGACGGCGGAGAATGCCGCGCCCCTGCCGCCGATGGCATCGATCACGAAGAAGAGCAGGATCGGCGAGAGAACCGGGAGCAGCGACGGCACCACCATCTCCTTGATGGCGGCGCGCGTGAGGAGATCGACGGCGGCCGCATAATCGGGCCGGTCCTTGCCCTTCATGATGCCGGGCTTCTCCTTGAACTGGCGGCGCACCTCCTGGACGATGGCGCTACCCGCGCGGCCGACCGCCGTCATGGCAATGCCGCCGAAGAGATAGGGAATGAGGCCTCCGAGCAGGAGCCCGACGACGACATACGGGTTGTCGAGGCCGAAGTTGGTCTCGACTCCCTTGAAGTATGGGAAGGCCGTCGCACCCTCGGCATTCGCCTGCTTGATGAAATACTGGAGATCGTAGTTGTAGGCGGCGAACAGCACGAGCGCGCCGAGGCCCGCGGAGCCGATGGCGTAGCCCTTGGTCACCGCCTTCGTCGTATTGCCGACCGCGTCAAGCGCGTCGGTCGAGCGGCGCACCTCCTTGGGCAGGCCCGCCATCTCGGCAATGCCGCCGGCATTGTCGGTGACGGGACCGAAAGCGTCGAGCGCCACGATCACGCCCGCGAGACCGAGCATCGTCGTCGTGGCGATCGCCGTGCCGAAGAGACCAGCCAAGTTGAAGGTGATCAGGATGCCGGCGACGATGACAAGGGTCGGCAGCGCCGTCGACTCGAGCGAGACGGCGAGCCCTTGGATCACGTTGGTGCCGTGCCCCGTCACCGACGCCTGGCTGATCGAACGCACGGGCCGGAAGCCGATGCCGGTGTAATATTCCGTGATCCAGACTATGAGGCCGGTGACTGCGAGCCCGACGAGGCCGCACATGAAGAGGCTCATGCCGGAGATGACGAGACCTGTCGACGTGTTGAAGATCGCGCCCAACCCGCCGAGAACGTACTCGGTCGCCGCCCACAGACCGACGATCGACAAGAGACCGGTGACAATAAGTCCGCGGTAGAGGGCCCCCATGATCGAATTATTGGCGCCGAGCTTGACGAAGAACGTGCCGACGATCGAGGTCACGATGCAGGCCGCGCAGATCGCCAGCGGATAGATCATCATCTTTTCGAGCCCTTCCTGGCCGGCAAAGAAGATGGCCGCCAGCACCATCGTCGCAACCACGGTCACGGCATAGGTCTCGAACAGATCGGCCGCCATGCCCGCGCAATCGCCGACGTTGTCGCCGACGTTGTCGGCGATCGTCGCCGGGTTGCGTGGATCGTCCTCCGGAATGCCGGCCTCGATCTTCCCGACGAGGTCGCCGCCGACGTCGGCGCCCTTGGTGAAGATGCCGCCGCCGAGACGGGCGAAGATCGAAATGAGCGAAGCGCCGAAGCCCAGCGCCACGAGCGCGTCGATAACCGTGCGGTCGGCAGGGCCATAGCCCAAGAGACCAGTGAGGATGAAGTAGTAGCCGGCGACGCCGAGCAGCGCGAGGCCCGCGACCAGCATGCCGGTGACGGCGCCCGCCTTGAAGGCGATGTCGAGACCGCCGGCAAGCGAGCGCGTCGCGGCTTGCGCCGTGCGCACGTTGGCGCGCACCGAGACGTTCATGCCGATGAAGCCGGTCAATCCAGACAGCACGGCGCCGACCGCATAGCCGATGGCCACCGGCGCGCCCAGGAGAACCCAAGCAAGGATGAAGACCAAGATGCCGACGACGGCGATTGTCCGATATTGGCGGCTGAGATAGGCCTGGGCGCCTTCGCGGATGGCGGCGGCAATCTCCTGCATGCGGGGGGTGCCCGCATCGGCCTTCATCACCGACTGAATTGTATAGGCGGCATAGAGAATCGCCAGCGCCCCGCAGGCGATGATCCCCCAGAGAATCTCGGTCATATGGTGGCCCCCCTTGGGCCAGGTTCTTTCATTGGTATTGGGCTGGCGCATTGGCCACGCCGCCCGTCCTTCACCCCGGCTGGGCGAAAGTCGCGCGGGACCATGCCAAAAGTGACACTGAGTTGCAACCGGGGCACAGATTTCGCGACGTGGACGAAGGTCGCAGGGCGCAAGCCGCGTAGCTGGAACTTGCTGCGCAAGATGGCCCCAAAAAACGCGCCTCTCGCGCGATCGTCACGGAGCTAGCGTGCTACTTGCAGGGACGGGCCTGGACCTGGCAATCAATGCCGCCGCCGCCCTTCGTGCAGGTTATGCCCTTGCTCGCCGCGCGGCTCCAGCGAGCCCAGTCGCTGCCGTATTCGAAGTCGGTGAAGCTCGACCAGGAGACGATGGCCTCTCTCTGCGCGGCCGCTTTGCTGCCGCCCGACCCGCTGCCGAAATGAAAATGGTCGATCATGCACAACCGCCCGCCCTCGCGCCGAAGATCGTGCATGGAGGCGAAACCGGTATCGTCCGCCAACGCAGGCATAATCGCCGCACCGGCCAGCACGATCGATGCCGCCACCCGAGAGATGATCCCACCCGCCATCTGTTCACCCCCAGCTTAGATTCGAAAGCGACCGGCACTCTGCCATAACAGGGATTGTCGAGACACCGCACCGGCGAAATCCGCTCGAAAAGTCTCTGAACGCGACAAAGACGTCACAGAAGGGCGAGCGGAGATCTCGGGTTTCCGCCGGCGATTCGCTACTTTCCTGCAACAACAGCGATCTCGACCAGCATGCGCGGATCGACGAGCTTGGCCTCGACGGTCGCGCGGGCGGGTGCGCTCCCCGCTGCGATCCACGCCGTCCATGCCTCGTTCACGGCCTCGCGGTGGCGGATGTCGGCGAGCCAGACATTGGCCATGACCAATTTCGATTTGTCGGTGCCGCAGAGCGCGAGGAGGCGATCGATCTCGGCCAATACCTCCTGAGCCTGCCCCTTGGCATCACGCGAAAGGTCCGATGGAATGATGCCGGCGGTGAAGACGAAGCCGTTCGCCTCCACGACCTTGGAATAGACGGCGCTCGTCTCGTGGCGCGTGATGGGCATGGGCAAGCTCCATTCGGCGGTTGGTTGGGCGGCGGCCTCTTAGCAGAGAGCCCGCAACCATGCCAGAGCGCACGCCGCAAATAGCTAGAGGAGGGGCTCCTCGACCTCTCGCTTGCCGTCGATCATCAGCGCCTTGATTGCCGCCTCGCCGTCGCGCCCGACCGCGATCACGGTGGCAATCTTCTTGTCGCGTACGAGGTCCTCGAGCCTCTTTCCTGTCCCCTCGGGCACGAAATAGCTCTCGATACCGTAGCGCAGGCGTGCCCGAGGCTTGGAGCCGGGCGTGAGCGACCACACCGAATCGACGACGCCCTTGAGGACCACGTTCTCGGGTGCCGTCGTTGCCGGATAGGTCGTGTCGACTGCCACGATCTGCCAATCGGCGTCGCCCGTTGTCGGCTTCATCGTGACGTAGAGGGAGTCGCCCGGCCGCGCGCCCTCGGGCGCGTCGACGTCGCCGGTCTGGCTGAACCGGTAGCTCAAGACCACGTAGTCGCCGCGGAAGAGGTCGCGCGGATCGACGGGGACGACCTCGGCGACGATTTCACGCCCGTGCGCGAGCAGCGAGACGCGGTCGAAGACCATCCACCCGAGCAGCGCCGTTTGCGCCGCCGCGACCACGCCGAGGGCGAGCCAGGACTTGGGCGAGAGCGATATCATGCGTGCAACTCCTTCGGTTCGCCGCGGGCGTGAATCCGGTAGGCAAACGCGGCGAGCGCGCAAACGATGAGGCCGGCGACCAGGAAGAACACGGAGGTATTGAGGAGCGTCCCGATCGTCTTCCAATAGACGGCGAGGATCTCGAACGAGAAGCCGACGTAGCCGAGCCACAAGGCGCCGCGATTAGCAGACTTGAGGCCCCAGAAGATCGCCGCGATGGTGAGCGCCAAGGCCAGGACCGCGAGCAGGATGAAGGTGTCGAGCTCGGGGCTCTCGATGAACTGCAGCGCGAAGAGGCCGGCGAAGGCGATGACGAGGCCGTAGCTCTGGGCTCCGGGCCAAAGGCCGGACAGGTCGGGGCGCAGGCGCTCGCCTGCAATAGCAAGGCCGATCACGCCGAGGCCGATCGCGACGACGAGGCCGTGGGCGTGCCCGTCGCGCAAGAGATAGCCGAGGCTTACCACGAAGCCCGTGAGCGCGAGGCCGGAAAGGTGCAGGCCCGGCCGCCAGTGGCGCCAGTAGAACGCCGCAGACACGATCGCCCAGGGGAGCAGGAACGGCCAGAAGACCTCGCCGCGCTGCCCGGCCTCCCAGGTCCCCCAGACGGCGACGAGCACCATGGCCGCGGCTAGAGCCGGATTGGATTTGAGCACGACACCGGCGAGAAGCGCGCCCGCCGCCCAGGCGAGCACTGCGTCCGGAGGATTTCCGTCCATGTGATACATCTGGGAGATCAGCATGATGCTCGCGCCGAAGATCGCGACGCCGAGCAGGATGGCGGCATGGGAAAAGCCGCTCATGTCGCGTTGGGCGAACACGCCCGCGAGCCCGTAGGACGTCCAGAGCCCGGCGAACAGGAGTCCGAGGCGGAGGAGCCGTGGCATCTCTTGCCAGTTGGCGGCGACGAAGCTCATGGCCGCAAAGCCGATCAGCACCGCGCCGAGGATGGCGAGCGAATTGGCTAGGCCGAGCGCGCGCACGCCTTTCTCGAGGTCGGCGCGGATCGAGGCCTCGCCCGACGGGCTGATCCAGCCGGCCTCCCGCCAGCGCACGAGATCGCGGTCCAGCCGCTTCTTGTAGCTCCACATGGATTTTTCTTCCCGCACTCCTTTAATTGAACACCGTTTATATAAGCAGCACAATATGTCGCGACCGTGGCGGCGCTGCAACGGTCTCGCGGTGAGTAAACGGGAAGGCTCGGGCCCCGGCTGCCCGTGGGCTAGGCGGGGCCCTCAAGTCTTACTTCGGAGCTTCAGGGGTTGCCGGGGCCGGGGTTGCCGCTTCCGGGGTCGCTGGAGGCGGGCTTTCCGCTGTTGGACCGAGCACAAAATAGGCAGCAACCGCGAGCACGACAGCCACGGCGAGTGCCATGAGAACCTTGGAATCCATCCAGACCTCCCAACGGATGAATGCGCACGACCCGGGGAATCTAGCACACCGCCGACGCCTGCGTTGCATTTTGTGAACAACACTAAGACAGAGATCGGCGGCTCGACGCGGTGACCGATGCACTGCACAATGGGGAACCCGCGTTCAGTGAATTGCGTAAAGTCTGACGCGTGAAGGAGCCCGTAAGGATCGGCGGAGCCCCATGGACCTCGACGCCACACTGCTCGCGCGCATCCAGTTCGCGTTCACGATCTCGTTCCACATCATCTTCCCGAGCTTCACGATCGGCTTGGCGGCCTTTGTCGCGACGCTGCTCGTGCGCTGGCGGTTCACGGGCGAGGACCATTTCTATCGCTTGGCCCGCTTCTGGACCAAGATCTTCGCCGTGAGCTTCGCCATGGGCGTCGTCTCCGGGATCGTGCTCTCCTACCAGCTCGGCACCAATTGGAGCCGATTCTCCATCGTCGTCGGCAACGTGCTCGGGCCCCTGCTCGGCTACGAGGTCCTGACGGCATTTTTCCTCGAGGCCTCGTTCCTCGGCATCATGCTGTTCGGCTGGAAGCGCGTCTCGCCCAACGTGCATGTGCTCTCCGCCGTCCTGGTCGCACTCGGCACCTCGCTCTCGGCTTTCTGGATCCTCGCCGCCAACAGCTGGATGCAAACTCCCGCCGGCCACGAGATGCGCGACGGCATCGCCTATCCCGTCGACTGGCTCGCCATCATTTTCAATCCGAGCTTCCCCTACCGCTTCGCTCACATGTTTACGGCCGCCTATCTCACGACCTCGCTCGTCGTGCTCGCCGTCGGCGCCCGCTATCTCCTGGCGGGCCGGTTCGTGCCCGAAGCCAAGACGATGATGCGCATGGGGCTCGGGATGGTCGTGTGCCTCGCTCCGCTCCAAGCCTTGATCGGCGATCAGCACGGCCTCAACACCGCCGAGTATCAGCCCGCGAAGGTGGCGGCGATCGAAGCGCACTGGGACGGCTCGAAGCCGGCGCCTCTCGTGCTGTTCGCGATCCCGAACGAAGCGGAGGAGAGGAACGCGCTCGAGATCGCGATCCCCAAGATCGCGAGCCTGCTCATCACCCACGACCCGGACGGCCTGTTCAAAGGGCTCAAGGACTTCAAGCCGGAGGACCGCCCGCCCGTCGCCATGCCGTTCTTCGCATTCCGGGCCATGGTCGGCTTGGGCGTGCTCATGATCGCGATCGGAGTGGTCGGTGCCTACCTCTGGGCGCGAGGCCGTCTTTTCGCGACGCGCTGGTATCTCGCCCTCGTCCAGTACGCCTGGCCGCTCGGCTTCATCGCCATTCTCGCGGGCTGGTACGTCACCGAGGTCGGCCGCCAGCCATGGATCGCGACCGGCATCCTGCGCACGGCGGACGCCATCTCACCCGTCTCCTTCGGCGCCGTGCTTACGACCCTCGTTCTCTTCATCGTCGTCTATACGGTCGTGTTCTCCATGGGCATCTATTACATCAACCGGCTCATCGAGAAGGGCCCGGCCGGAGAGGCCGTGAAGGGTGAAGAAGGCGTGCCCTCGCGGCCGATGTCGGCCGCGACGGAGGCCGCCCATGAAGCCACCGAGGGAGCGAGGTGACGGCAATGGCTGACGCATCCACATGGCTTCCCGTCGTCTGGGTCGCGATCCTCGGCGTCGCCGTCGCGCTCTACGTGCTGATGGACGGCTTCGACCTCGGCATCGGCATCCTGTTCCCCTGGAGCCCGGAGGAGGAGCACCGCGACGTAATGATGAACTCCGTCGCCCCCTTCTGGGACGGCAACGAGACGTGGCTCGTCCTCGGCGGCGGCGGCCTCTTCGTCGCCTTCCCGCTCGCCTACGGCCTCATCATGCCGGCGCTCTACCTGCCGGTGATCATCATGCTGCTCGCCCTCGTGTTCCGCGGCGTGGCGTTCGAGTTCCGCTGGGTCGCGAAGCCCCACCACGCGCTGTGGGACCTCGCCTTCGCTGGCGGCTCGATCACCGCCGCTTTCATGCAGGGCGTGATCCTCGGCGGGCTTCTGCAGGGCATCAAGGTCGAGGGGCAGGCCTTTGCCGGGGGCTCGTTCGACTGGCTTACCCCGTTCGCCCTGTTCACCGGGGCGGCGACGGTCGCCGGCTATGCACTGCTCGGGGCGACCTGGCTCGTCATGAAGACCGAGGGCGAGGTGGCCGAGCAAGCGCGCGCTCAGGCGAAGATCCTGCTCTTCGCCGTGCTCGCCGCCATGGCGGTGGTGAGCCTCTCAACGCCGCTCATGTTCGATCGCATCTGGGTGCGCTGGTTCTCGATGCCAAACATCTTCTATCTCTCGCCCGTGCCCGTTCTTGCTCTAGCCGCGGCCTACGCCTGCTGGAGCGGCCTCGAGACGCGCCACGACACGCGCCCGTTCGTTTCGGCCATTGCGCTCTTCCTCTTGGGCTTCCTCGGGCTTGCGGTCTCGAACCTGCCTTTGATCGTGCCGCCCTCGGTCACCATCTGGGACGCGGCGGCGCATCCCTCCTCGCAGCTCTTCATGCTGGTCGGCGTGCTGATCCTGCTCCCGGTGATTCTCGGCTACACGGCCTACGTCTACTGGACGTTCCGCGGCAAGGTCCGCGCGGGGGAGGGGTATCATCATTGAGCGAGGCTCGGCCGATGCGCGCGTGGCTCGAGCCAGGTCGCTAGGAGCGCAGCGTGGACATCATCCTCGCGACGAATTCGGACGACCCCTATCTCGCATTTCGCGACGTCGTGCGGTTTGCCGACGGTTCAGGATATTCGACGCGAATTGCGGTCCGCTCCGGGTGGATCTCGGCCGAGGACTACATGTTCTATTTCGAGGCCGATCCACTCGCGAAATTTCTTGCCGGCCTCGAAAAGATCGATCGCACACTCACGGGCGTCGCTCTTCTCAAGCCACTCTTCGAGGCTCCCTTCATCGAGTTGCGCGGCACCGGTCGCGGCCACGTCGAGGTCCGCGGAGATCTCATCTTCTCCGGCGATCTCGACCAGCGCGTCCAATTTGCCTTCGAGACCGATCAAACCTGCCTCGCTCCGCTTGCCGACGCATTCCGGCAGGTGGCCCGCTGAGGAGCCAATCGTTCAGGGTGTAGAATGACCACCGCCGACAAGAGCGACCTCGCCAAGCGTCTCTATCTCGACGACCTCCATGTCGGGCAGCGCTTCACGAGCCGAACGCATACGATCGACGAGGCCCAGATCAAGGCATTCGCGCGCGACTTCGATCCTCAGCCCTTCCATCTCGACGAGGAGGCGGCGAGCAAGTCCTTCTTCGGCGGCCTCGTCGCCAGCGGCTGGCACACGGCGGCCGTCACCATGCGCCTCCTCGTCGATCAGGGGTTGCCGCTCGCCGGCGGGCTCATCGGCGCGAGTGGCGAGCTTGCGTGGCCGGCTCCAACTCGCCCCGGCGACACGTTGCGGGTCGACAGCGAAATCTTGGCCGTCACCCCGTCGCGGTCGCGACCGGACCGCGGCAGCATCCTGGTGCGAAGCGTGACGCGCAATCAGCGCGACGAGGTCGTGCAGGATTTCACGGCGAAGTTGATCGTTCCGCGCCGTGTCGAATCCTGACAGCTTTCTTGGATTGTGGCTGAGTGGGAAGCGTCAGCGGACGCGCTGTCGCTCTGCGCCCGCCTCGAAGTCCTGAAAGCCGGGCGACGCTCCGTAGCTCTCCACGGCGAGGTAGTAGCGGTTGACCCAGCCGCTCACGCGGCCATGCTGGATCGGGCACCAGGCGTCGCGGCACGGCCCGACAATTTTGACCCCGCGGCTCGCGGGCGGGATGACGCCGACCCGGGAATGATACTCGGAGGGACCGCTGCGCACGTTGAGCATGTCGTCCTCGGCCACTCCCGCCACTCTGAAGGACATCAAGGATGGCGGCGGCGACGGCTTCGCGGGCGCGGCCGTGCGCACGGGCGGCGCCGCGGGAGCCGCGCGCGTCAAGACGGGGGCCGCCGAAGGCGCCGGCGAACTCATCCCCTTGGCGGGCGGCTCGGTCGTCTCGGCCGCTACCTTCACGGGCTCCTTCTGGACCGGCGATAGTCTCCGGGGATCGAAGCTCGAGCCTGGCGCGTGGGCCTCCGGCGTGACGCCTTGGGTCGTGCCCAGGGCGATGCCGGCGAACTTGAGCGGCGGAGGATCGGCGGAGTCGGCCGGACCATCGGCGACCTGATGCTGGCCCACGTTTTGAGCAGGCGCCGGCGTCTCTGCGCTCGTGGCCACCGTCACGCTCTTGGAAACCTGATCTTTGTCCGTCTCCTCCTTGGCGACCTGCTCGGCCCCAAGGGCATAGGGAGGAGGCGTAGGTTTTGCGGCGGGCTTCGCCAGCTCGGCGATGGTCGCGGTTCCGCTTTCACCGCCCCGCTCTTGCCAGAAGATGCGCGTCCCGTCCTGGCGCAGGCTGGCGCAGCGAACCTCGGCGTCGAACCATCTGAACCATTTGACGCAAAGCTGGTCGTCGGCGGTCCACCAGCGGCCCCGGTCCTTCTCGGACCCGAGCACGGAGGCGAGCGGCCCTGCTTCGCCGGACACCAGCCCATCTTCCTGGAAACGAACCGGGATCGTGCTGCCGGCCGGCGTGTCGAGCTCGACGAGGGAGCCCGAGAGCGTTTCCTTGATCGCTTCGCTCGAGAGCGGTACCGGGTCCGCGGCAACGGCCGTTGCGGCAACCATATATCCAATAGAAAGGAGCGGGCGAAGCAAGGAGCTGTCCTCCACGCGCATGGCTATGGTTCGTTCCTGGGCGCCTCCCTTTCGTGCGCCAGGAGTGTGGCAATAACACGGAGGGCGATTGCCGCCGGTTCGGCACGAGTTGCTCGGTGTTTACCTCGCGCCTCGTCCGACTTCGGAGAGACGCTCCAGCCGAGCTGCACGCGTGCGCCGCCGCCAGTGTCCCAGCGTTGTGCTAAGTTTCGGTTATGAAGGACGACACCCCCATCCACGTCATCGGCGGCGGGCTCGCGGGCTCCGAGGCCGCCTGGCAGATTGCGGAGGCCCGCGTGCCTGTCGTGCTCCACGAGATGCGCCCCGCGCGCTCGACGGAAGCGCACAAGACGGACGGCCTCGCCGAGCTCGTGTGCTCGAACTCGTTCCGCTCGGACGACTGGGAGACGAACGCGGTCGGCCTGCTTCACGAGGAGATGCGCCGCGCGGGCTCTCTTATTCTGGCGGCGGGCGACCACCACAAGCTTCCGGCCGGCGGCGCGCTCGCTGTCGACCGCGACGCCTTCTCCGCCGAGGTCACGAGCCGCCTCGAGACGCACCCGCTCGTCGCAATCGAGCGCGGCGAGATCGAAGGGCTTCCGCCCGCGGACTGGGACAGCGTCATCGTTGCCACGGGGCCGCTCACCTCGCCTGCCTTGAGTGCGGCCATCCAGTCGCTCACGGACGAGACGGCGCTCGCCTTCTTCGACGCCATCGCCCCCGTCGTCCACTACGACAGTATCGATCAGAGCATCGCGTGGCGCGCCTCGCGCTATGGCAAGGCCGGCCCCGCCGGCACCGGCGCCGACTATCTCAACTGCCCCATGACGCGCGAGGAGTACGAGGCCTTCATCGATGCGCTGCTCCGAGGCGATAAGACGAGCTTCAAGGAATGGGAGGCTTCCACGCCGTACTTCGACGGCTGCTTGCCGATCGAGGTCATGGCGGAGCGCGGGCGCGACACGCCGCGCTTCGGCCCGATGAAGCCCGTCGGGCTAGACGATCCGCGCACGGGGCGCTGGCCCTATGCGGTCGTGCAGCTTCGGCAGGACAACGCGCTCGCCACGCTCTGGAACATGGTCGGCTTCCAGACCAAGCTCAAGCACGCCGAGCAGGTACGCATCTTCCGCATGATCCCGGGCCTCGAGAACGCCGAGTTCGCGCGCCTCGGCGGGCTGCACCGCAACACGTTCCTCAACTCGCCGAAGCTCCTCGACTCAGCTCTGCGGCTGCGTGCGGACCCTAGGCTGCGCTTCGCCGGCCAGATCACCGGCGTCGAGGGCTACGTCGAAAGCGCGGCGATCGGGCTTCTCGCCGGCCGCTTCGCCGGGGCCGAACGGCAGGGCCGCGCCCTCTCGCCCCCGCCGCCGACGACAGCTCTCGGCGCGCTGCTGGCTCACATCACGGGCGGGCACCTTGCCGTCGACGGCGAGCGCTCGTTTCAGCCCATGAATATCAACTACGGGCTGCTGCCGCCGCTCGATGAGGCGGCTACCGACGGCAGCGGCAGAAAGCTCAAAGGCAAGGAGCGCGGGGTCGCGAGAAAGCGCGCGCTCTCCCGGCGCGCCTTGAGCGATCTCGAGCATTGGCTCTCCCGCCGAGCCGCTGCGGCGGAATAGAGAGGGCCGCCCCACGGAGAGAGCGGCCCCGCTGCTGTCGAACTCTTGGCGCCAGCTCAACCCATGCGGAAGACGGCGCCCGCCACCGAACGCGCGCGCGTGCGCACCGCGCCGCCGTCGTTACCGGACCGCACGAGCCACCGGCCATTGGCAGCGCGCCCGACGATTTCGCCGACGTGATGGCGCCACACGACGACCGCGCCGACCTGTGGGCTCGACGCGCGGCCCCAGCGGCTCCAGTTCCAGGCGAGGTTCATCTCGGGGCCGCCGCCTCTCTGCTGGCGCATCCACCAGCCGCACCACTGGCGCGGGCGACCATTTCCGCCGCGCGCGCGACCGGACCGATATGCGGAGGCGCGATAGACGGTGCGCCCCGCCCGGTATTTCCGATCGGCGCGGGAGGAATAAGATCCCGCCTCCTGCTTCCATCCTGCATCCATGCTCGGATCCCAGGGCCGAGCCTCGGCGGAGGTTGTCGCGGCGAACGCCACAAACGCGGCCGCAACGGCAATGAACTTTACGCTCATCTCGTCTGTTCCCATTTCTGTTGAAGATTACGGGAGCGTTTGCGCCCGACGAATGGGGCCGAAGCAAGAAGATTCCGCGCGACGAATCGTCTCGGACGGAAATTGGAACTTTAGGCCGTCGCCAATTGTTTAGCGTTTTCCGCTCGTTTCACGTCTGAACAGGGATTATCAATCGCGCGCAGGACCGCTCGTCAGCGCGGGGACGCGAGAATTTCCGATTGCTGACCGTGGCGCGCGAGCACGGTGCGCGCCGTGTCGGCGACGGCATCGGCGATGGCGGCGTGCCCTTCCGCCGTCGGATGGAACGCCCCCGAATAGGTCGACGCGAGCAGCACCTGGAACCAGGACAGGCTCTCGAGCTTCAGAGCCTTTTGCAGGACCGAGCCCGCGACGTGAAAGTTGCCCGTCATGAAGGCGTCGTTGGGCGTGCGAAACCAGCGCTGGCGCGGCGCGTAGGCCTGGTAGTCGGCGGGATTGTAGGGCACCCAGCGCCCGTCGCGCAGGCGCGGCAGGCGCAAGTCGTCGGCGATCGAGAACGCGTTGTCGAGAAAGCCCGCGCAGAGCCCGCGGCCGATGAAGGCCTTGCGATGGTCGTCGGCAAACGACCAGCTGTGGGTGACCGCGCTCTCGGCCATCACCTCGAACAGCTTTGCCGCGAGCGAGGAACCCTCGCGGGCGGCGCGCTCGGAGAGCGAGAATTCGGCCAGCACCTCCATTCCCCCGTTGCCGTCGGGGCAGACCGCATTGCCGTCGCCGAGGAGCGCCAGCGGCGGATAGGCCGCGAGCACGATGCGGTCGCTCTCGTCCCATGGAATGTGCAGCACGCCGTGCAGCGCCCTGTTCAGCGCCTTGTAGCGATCGCCGAGGCGCTCGAGGAGCTCTTCGGCCTCCTCGTTGCCGTTGATCTCGCCGAACCAGCCGCCGAGCGTCTTCAGCAGCGACTCGTCGGAGAGCACCGCGTTGGCGAGGAGGCGCGCGAAGCCGATGTCGTTGCCCCCGATCGAGACGAAGACGAGGTCGACCCTGCGCGCGAGCTCGATCGGACACTTGCGCAACTCGAGCCCGCCCTTGAGCTCGGGGATCACGCCTCGCATGTGATAGGCCTCGGGAAGGTCCTGGAGCGGGGCCTCCTTCTTTCCGCACTGCGCGTCGGCGATGGCCGAGATCTGCGACAGGTCGGGCGGGCGCGGCACCCATTCGTTGCCCTTGTAACGCAGGAAGGCGCCCCACGTGACCTCGGCCCCCGAGCATGGAAAGCCGATGTAGGTCACGGCCCGGTGCGGGTCCTCGACGGCGATCTGAAGCGCGGCGCGCAGCTCGAACGAGTAGAGCGAGCGATGGCATGCCTGGTCGAGCCAGCGCGCATTCTCCTCGATGAACAATTCGTCGCCGATCTGTTTCCAGGGGCCGACGCGTGCGGGATAGCCAGTAAGGTCCGAGCTTCTTCCCGCCGATCCATAGTCGGCCGCGCGCTCGCGCGAGAAGCGCACCGGCACGTCGGGATTGCCCTCGCCGGAGGCGAAGCTGTCGCCGATGCCGGCAATGAGGATGTCGCGAACCTTGATCGTCTCGCTCGCCACCTCGACGCCGCCCACCTCGAGGCTCACTTTGAGCCCCGCGGGATAGGGTACGTCGAATCGGACAACGTCCGCGCACGGCCGCGACAGCACGACACCGCGCGGGCGCGGACCGCCGAGCGGCGCCGTCAGCCACACGCACGTGACCGCAGGGTCGGCGACGCCCTCGACGGACACCAGCACCTTGTGCCCTGAGGGATTGATGTAGTCGCCCTTGTCCGGGCAGACGTGCCGGTTCTGCGTCCCATCCCAACAGGTCTTGCGGTACATGGTCCCGGCCCAGCCCTCGGGATGGCGCTGGCTCAAGGCATGCTCCGCCGAAAGGACCGGGCGCGCGCGCTCCGTGGGCGAGAGGGAGGCGAAGGTCGCCCTGTGCACCTCCGTGTCGGAGGGGTCGGTGAAAAAACGGAACGGGTTCTCGACCCGCCAGCGGATTTGAGCCCCGAGCCTTTCCGGCTCCTCCGGACCCGTCGCGGCGAGGAGATCGTCGATCGTCTCGGGCTGCGTCTGCGCCGCGCCGGGCCGGGCCGCTCCCACCCCGCAGCCGAGCACGAAGAGCGCAAGCATCACTCGGAGCGCGGCACGCGCTGAGGATCGTGACATTTGGCTTCGTTCCCGGTCCGGACGTCCCCACGTGCCAGGCGGCTAAGCTCGATCAGCCGGCACCACTAGAACCGTTGCCGCCAGCGTGCCCACCACAGCCTCGAGACCCGCGTCAGCGGAGAAATGTCGGCGAAGCCGACCAGGGGATCGTGGCTGGGACTGCCCAAAGCGCGCAAATACGGCTCAACGAGGGCAAGGGGCAAGAATGCGGCAAGCGGTGCCCTCGCCTCCCGGGCCTCGGCCGCCGCGCGCGCCTTGCCGAGCCTTGCTCGGGCCTCGACCGCGAGCTCGATGGTGAGATCGCGCATGGCCGCGGCGGCCTTCAAGCGTGGCAGCAGCCGGGGGTCTGACCCGGTGAACCTGGTTTGCGGCAGAGGAAGCCGCCGGTGTGCCAAGTGACGCGGAAGGGCAAGCGCGAGTCCGACCCGCCCCCACGCGGCTCCGGCATGCTCCGCGATTTCGTCGCAGGCGTCGCCACGCACGCCCAGCACGATCGCGGCGATCCGGAACGCCGCCCCTTCCGTCTCGGAGAGGTAGTGGCGAAAGGCCGCCTCGTCCGCAATGCGCTCGCCCGCGAGCTCGCGGGCGCGGCCTCGGATCGGCTGAACGACGAGCTCCGCCGGGAGGCCGCGGCGCGCGATCACCTTGCCAAGCTCGTCGGCGATCGGGTTGCCGGTGACACCGCCACCCGCGATCTTCCCGATCGCATCCTCCCACCACTGGAGGCGGATGTCGGCGAGCGCGGGCTCCTTCACGGTGAGGGGAATGCGCGCGAGCTCCCCCAGATAGGCGGCAAGGGCGATGAGGTCGCTGCGCGCCGGATCGGGTGTGAGAAGCGCCGCGAGATAGCGGTCGAAGGCCGTCGACCGCGCCGCCTCCCGCACGACCTGGCGCGCCGCCTCGTCGCTCGCCTCCGTCATGGAACGGCGATCAGCGCCGCGCCGACCGCGCGCCCCTCGGCGAGCAGGACGTTGTAGGTCCGCGCCGCGGCTCCCGTGTCCATGGGCTCGAGCCCGACGCCGGCGTCGGCAAACGCCGAGCGGATGAGCTGAGAGGGGCGCACGAGCGAGCGGCCTGTGCCGAGGAGCAAGAGCTCGGGGCGCCGATCCTCGGCTAGCACGGGCAAGAGGTCATCGAGCGTGAGGTGCTCCACGTCCGTCACGTCCCAGGCGCTGATCCCCGAGGGGAGAATGAGGAGCGAGCCGCGATGGCTCATGCCGGCGAACCGGAAGCCGCCGTTGCCGTAGGCTTCGATGAGAGCTCTGCCGGGATAGAACGCCGGCCGCTCGGACATGGTCTTTCTCCACTGGGCGCGCCGCCCCAGGACCAGTTGGGGCGCCCTTGAGCCGCCGTCAGGCACGGCCCGACGCGGCTTTGGCCTTGGGCGCCGCCGTCGCCCAGTCGCGCTTCACGCCAAGGTAGCCGAGGAGCGGCGCGGCGATGAAGATCGAGGAGTAGGTGCCGATCAGGATGCCGAACAGCATGGCGAAGCTGAAGTTGCGCAACACCTCGCCGCCGAAGAAGTAGAGCGAGAGGATGCCCGCAATTGCCGTGAGACCGGTCAGAATCGTGCGCGATAGCGTCTCGTTGATCGAGATGTCGAGCAGCTCGTTGAGCTCCATCTTCTTGTACTTGCGCATGTTCTCGCGAATGCGGTCGGACACGACGACGGTGTCGTTGACCGAGTAGCCGAGAATGGTCAGCAGCGCCGCGACGATCGAGAGATCGAACTGAAGCTGGAACAGCGAGAAGATGCCGGCCGTGACCAGCACGTCGTGGGCCAGCGCGACGACGGCGCCGAGCGCGAACTGCCACTCGAACCGGAACCACACATAGACGACGATGGCCAGGATCGACGCCAGCACGGCGATGATCCCGGTCGTCCTGAGCTCGCTCGAGACGGCGGGCCCCACGACCTCGATACGCCGCTGGACGAAATCGCTGCCGAGCGCGTCGACGACCTTCTTCATGGCCGCCTGTTGCACTTCCTCGCCGCCGGCCTGCTCCTCGATGCGGATCAGCACGTCGCTCTCGGTGCCGAAGCTCTGGATCTGCACCTCGCCGACACCGAGACCGTCGAGCTTCGCGCGCATCGCCGCGATGTCGGCCGGCCCCGATTTCGATTGCACCTCGATGAGCGAGCCGCCCTTGAAGTCGACGCCGTAGTTGAAGCCCTTGGTCGCGAACAGCACGCACGAAAGCGCCATGAACAACAGCGAAAGCCCGAAGCAAAGCCCCTTATAGCGCATGAAGGGGAGCCGCAGGTTGTGCGGAAAGAAGTCGTGACCCTTGAAGTCGGGAACCAGGAACATGCTCTGTTTCGCCTCAGACGGGCACCTCGAGGGCGCGACCCTTTGCTTTCGAATACTTGAGCCACATCGCCACCAAGAGCCGCGTGACCGTCACCGCGGAGAACACGGAGGTGAGGATGCCGATGGTGAGCGTCATGGCGAATCCGCGAATGGGTCCCGACCCCAGCCAGAACATGATGACGGCGGCGGCGAGCGTCGTGAGCTGGCTGTCGGCGATGGTCACGAAGGCGCGCGTGAAGCCGGCATCGATTGCCGAGATCGGGCTCTTGCCGCCGCGCAGCTCCTCGCGAATTCTCTCGTAGATGAGCACGTTGGCATCGACGGCCATGCCTATCGTCAAGACGAAGCCGGCAATGCCCGGAAGCGTGAGCGTCGTCCCGAAGAGCGACATGAGCGCGATGATGAGCAAGCCGTGCACGATGAGGCCGATCACCGCATAGACGCCGAATGTCCCGTAGTAGGCAATCGTCAGGATGGCCGTCGAAAGGCAGCCGATAATGCCCGCGAACCTGCCGGCTGCGATGCTGTCGGCGCCGAGCGAGGGGCCGACCGTGCGCTCCTCGATGATCGTGAGCTTGGCGGGCAGCGCGCCCGAGCGCAGCTGGATCGCGAGATTGTTCGCGCTCTCGACGGTGAAGTTGCCGGAGATCTGCCCTGTACCGCCGAGGATCGGCTCGCGGATCACGGGCGCGGAGATGACCTTTTCGTCGAGCACGATCGCGAACGGCGCGCCGACGTGGTCTCTGGTGAAGGCGCCGAACTTCCTCGCTCCCGACTGGTTGAAGCGGAACGAGATGATCGGCTCGTTCGTCTGCTGGTCGAAGCCCGGCTGCGCATCGACGAGGTCGTCGCCCTGGACCACCGGCGTCTCGGCGAGGACATAGTCTGCCGGGCCCCCGCCATCACGCTCGGTCGATTCGTAGATCTTGTAGCCGAGCGGAACGCGCGTCGCTTTCGCCTCCTCCGCCGACACCGAGGGATGGACGCTGTGGAAGGTGAGCTTCGCCGTCTTGCCGATCAGGTCCTTGAGCTGCGTCGTGTCGGTGAGACCCGGATACTGTATGAGAATGCGGTCGCGCCCCTGGCGCACCACCGTGCTCTCGGCCGTGCCCAGCGCGTTGATGCGCCGGTTGATGGTCTCGATCGAGGCCGAGACCGCGCTCGCGACACGTTCATCGATACCTTGCTGGGTCAGCTTCAGGATCACGACGCCGGGCTCGGAGCCCGCCGTCACCTCGATGTCGTTGCCGCTCGTGCCGAGTATGGCATTGCCGATCGGCTGAATGAGCTTCCTCAGCTCCTTCAGTGCGGCGTCCGTATCCTCTGGCTTCGACAGGCGGATCTGCAGCGCATCGCCGCTGCCGCCGATGGCGGTGAAGCCTATCTTGGCGTCGCGGAGCTGCTTTCTCGCATCCTCGCGCAGCGTCGCGAGCCAGTCCTTCTTGAGCTCGGCCGTGTCCATGCCGAGCAGGAGATGGGCGCCGCCCCTCAGGTCGAGGCCGAGAGGCATCTGCCGGTGCGGAAGAAGCGACGGCCAGCTTGCGACCGTCTCCTTGGAGAAGAAATTCGGCAGGGCGAAGAGCAGGCCCAGAAAGCAAATCGCCGCGATGGCGATGATCTTCCAGCGTTCGAAATGGAGCATCTGAGGAGCTGAGCCTCTCTCGCCTCTTGTTGTGCCGCCTTGCCGGCTGCTTCCATCAGCTCTTGGTCGGGGGAGCCGCGTCCTTGACCGGCTCGCCCTTGGAGCGGACATCCATGAGCGTGCTCTTCAGCACGCGCAGCTTGAGCGCATCGGAAAGCTCGACCTCGACCTCATCCGAATTCTCGGGAACCCGCGTCACCTTGGCGACAAAGCCGCCGGACGTGACGACGGTGTCGCCGCGGCGCACGCGCTCGATCATCTCGCGGTGCTGCTTCTGGCGCTGGCTCTGCGGGCGAATGACCAGGAAGTAGAAGATCAGCACCATGAGCAGCATCGGAATCAGAATGCCGCTGAACGGGTCGCCCATGGGGCTCGACGACTGCGCTAGAGCCGGAGTGATGAACATCAGGTCGGGTCCTCTTGGGGTCTGAGCGCAAGGCATCTTACCCGGGAGAATGCTCCCGGACGCGAGCCGGCCCAAACCGGGCGCGACTATAGTGCCCAGAGCCCTGTTTGCAACACCTTGGTGGAAGCCGGCCGGAGGCTCGGCTATAGAGGCCAGCTCGCGGCCACACCGCGAGATTCTCGAGCTGGCACATGCTGATGACCGAAGAAAGCGCACTTCTCGCGCGCCTCGAGCGCATTGCCGCCGCACTCGAGCGCGCCGCGCCCGCGGAGCCCGAGGCGCCGCATCTCGACGGCGCCGAGGCCTTCGTCTGGCACCCCGAGCCGCAATGCCTCGCTCCGGTGGCCGAGGTGAACAGAGTGCCGCTCGCGCTCCTCAAGGGCATCGACCAGACCAGCGAGCCAGCTTCTCGCCAACACCGAGCGCTTCGCCGCGGGGCTTCCCGCCAACAACGCGCTGCTCTGGGGCGCGCGCGGAGCCGGCAAGTCGAGCCTCGTCAAGGCCGTCCATGCCGAAGTGCGCGCCGCACGCGCCCCGGCCGTGGCGCGCGGAGGCCCCGACTTGAAGCTCGTCGAGATCCACCGCGAGGACATCGGCTCCCTTCCGCGCTGCCTCGCGCTGCTGCGCGCGGCACGCCATCGCTTCATCGTCTTCTGCGACGACCTTTCCTTCGACAAGGAGGACACGAGCTACAAGTCGCTCAAGGCCGTGCTCGAGGGCGGCATCGAGGGCCGCCCCGAGAACGTAATCTTCTACGCGACCTCGAACCGGCGCCATCTCATGCCGCGCGAGATGGTCGAGAACGAGCGCTCGACCGCGATCAATCCGTCGGAAGCCGTCGAGGAGAAGGTCTCGCTGTCGGACCGCTTCGGGCTCTGGCTCGGATTCCACAATTGCAGCCAGGACGAGTATCTGGAGATGGTGCGCGCCTACGCCGCCCACTATGCGCTCGGCGTGCCCGACGGCGAGCTCGTCCGCTCGGCTCTCGAATGGAGCATCACGCGCGGCGCGCGCTCGGGGCGCGTCGCCTGGCAGTTCATTCAGGACCTTGCCGGACGCCTGGGGAAGACGCTCGAGCCGGAGCGCGGCGCCCGCTGACCGAAAAAGCAAAGAAGGGGCGGCATCACCGCCCCTTCAGGTCGCTCCCCCCGTAAGCGGAAGTCCCGCTCACGGTTCCTCAAAATCGGGGCTCACATCCTCTCCATGAACGGCGTCGGATCGACGGGGCGCTGACCCTGGCGCAGCTCGAAGTGCACCTGCGGCTGGTCGACCTGGCCGGTGCGGCCGGCCTTGGCGATCACCTGGCCGCGCTTCACCTTGTCGCCGCGCTTGACGAACAGCTCGTCGCCGTGGGCGTAAGCCGTCACCCAGCCGTTGTCGTGGCGCAGAAGCACGAGATTGCCATAACCCTTGAGCTCGCTGCCGGCGTAGGCGACGACGCCGGCTTCCGCCGCGTGCACGTCGCTGCCCATGGGCACGGCGAGATTGACGCCGTCGTTGTGGGTCCCGTCGGGGCGCGGTCCGAACGCGCTGATGACCTTGCCCTCGACCGGCCAGCGCAGCTTCCCTGACCCGGCGACAGAGCCGCTGCCCGGCGCGCCCGCGGCCGGTGCGTCGGTCGCGGTATTCGGCTTGTTGAGCTCGGCGACGCGCGTGTCTCTCGATTTCTCTTCGGAGTTGAGGATCACGGGCTGTGCCGAAGGAGCCCCCGAGCGCGCGGACGTGGCTGGGGGTGCCGGCGCCCGTTCGGTTTCCGACGGGCCGGCGCTGCCGGATGGCACTCTGAGAACGGTACCGGGCTTCACGCGCCGGGCGTCGGTGATGGCGTTGGCGCTCTGCAGCTCGGCGACCTTGACGTTGTGCTGGCGCGCAATGCCGTAGAGGCTCTCGCCGCTCTTCACCGTGTGGGAGCCGGTCCAGCCGGGCGGCGCCGCGCTCGCCGGGATGGCGGCAGTCTCGTCGGTGTTGGCCCGCGCGAGCGGCTTCTTCACATGGGCGCCTGCCGGCAGGTAGAGCTGCTGGCCGGGCTTCAACGCAGGGTTCTTGAGATCGTTGAGCGCCATGATCTCAGACATCGAGACGTTGTGGCGCCGGGCGATGCCATAGAGCGTGTCGCCCGTCGCGACCTCGATCGCCTCGCCCCGCTGCGGGAGGACGGCCACCTTGGGCTCGGCCGGCGGCACGCGTGGTGCGCCATAGGCCGGCGGCGAGCTGGCGCCGCTGGGCGGCGGCAGATCCGTAAATCGCGACGGCGCCGGCTGGTTCGACGGCGGCGGAGAGTAGGTCCCGCCCGGAGACGCTTGGCCCTGAGCCTCCACGCTCCCGTAGCCGTTACCGCCGACGAGATTCGAGCGCGTGCCGGCGGGCTGGGTCACGGATGCGGATGGCGTAGGACTATTGCTCTCGGCCAAGCTCGCCGTGTCGAAGCGGCCGATATCGGCGCTACATCCGGCGAGAAGGAATGCCACCGCGGGCAAAATCGCAAGAGAAAGGCTTAGCGGAAAACTCGAAGAGCGAACCCCACGCACGACACCCACCATGTTACGCACCCTGGATACTCACCCTCAGGTAACCTTCAATCGGTTAACGCGTTGTTAATGCCAGGCTGTGCTCCGACGATTCGTCGGAAAATTTTCAATCATCGGCGGTCGCGCGGTGCAGCGGGGGCAACGAATGCCGCGCCGGGATCCCGCACACGTGCCATGGCTTACGCTTCGATTGTGAAGCGATCGGGGAGGAATTTGGTCAACACGGCGGCTGCGGCCTGATTTCAGCCGGCGCCCTTGAGCCGCTCTTTTCCGAGCGCCGCGAAATGGGCGGCGAGCGCCTCGCGCGTGGACTGATGCGTGCGATCGAGGGCGAGCGGCGTAATGGAAATCTTTCCCTCGGAGACGGCGCGCAAGTCCGAGCCTTCCGGGAGGTCGGTGCGCGAATAGTCGGCGCCGACCCAGAAATAGGGGTCGCCCCAGGTGTCGCTGCGCTCGTCGACGCGCAGGCCTCCCTGGTCGCGCCGGCCCTGCCCCGTCACGGCGACGCCGGTCACTTTGTCGGGCGGGAGATCAGGATAGTTGATGCTCATGAGCACGCCCGGCGGCCAGTCCGAGGCAAGGAGCGCCTCGACGATGCGCGGCCCGTGATCGAGCGGCGTCTTCCAGTGCTGGCGTCCGTCTGGGTCGAAGCCGACCGTGAGGCTCATGGCGATCGAGCGGATGCCGACGAGGGTGCCTTCGGTTGCCCCGGCAATCGTGCCCGAGTAGGCCACGTCCTCCGCAAGATTGGAGCCGTGATTGACGCCGGAGAGGATCAGGTCCGGCGCCTTGTCCTTGAGGAGATGGCGCACGCCCATGATGATGCAATCGGCCGGCGTGCCGCGCACGGCAAAGGCGCGCTCGCCGATCTCGCGATAGCGCAGCGGCACCTGCAGCGTGAGCGCGTGCGAGGCTCCGCTCTGGTTCATCTCGGGGGCGACGATCCAGACGTCCGAGGAGAGCGTCTTGGCGATCTGGTGCATGACGGTCAAGCCGTGGGCGCCAGCGCCGTCGTCATTGGTGATCAGTATGCGCATAGAGCCCGCGACTCACGATTTCACGATCTTCGTCATGCCGCCCATGTACGGCTGCAAAGCCTCAGGAATTATGACCGATCCGTCCGCCTGTTGATAGTTCTCGAGTATGGCCACCAGCGTGCGCCCGACCGCGAGCCCCGAGCCGTTCAGCGTGTGGACGTAGCGGAGGTCTTTGCCGCCTTTTGGGCGGTAGCGTGCGTTCATGCGCCGGGCCTGAAAGTCGCCGCACACCGAGCACGAGGAGATCTCGCGATAGGCGTTCTGGCCCGGCAGCCAGACCTCGATGTCATAGGTCTTCTGGCTGGCAAAGCCCATATCGCCTGTGCAGAGCAGCACCGTTCGGATAGGCGAGGCCGAGGCGGCGCAAAACCTCCTCGGCGCAGTTCGTCATGCGCTCGTGCTCGGCGAGGCTCTCCTCGGGCGTGGTGATCGAGACAAGCTCGACCTTGGAGAACTGGTGCTGGCGGATCATGCCGCGCGTGTCCTTCCCCGCGGCGCCGGCTTCCGAGCGGAAGCAGGGCGTCCAAGCCGTCATGCGCATGGGGAGCTCGGATTCATCGAGGATCCGCTCGCGCACGACGTTGGTGAGGGAAACTTCCGCCGTGGGTATGAGCCAGTAGCCGTTGGTCGTGTGGAAGAGATCGTCGGCAAACTTCGGCAGGTTTCCCGTGCCGTAGGCCGCCTCGTCGCGAACGAGCAGCGGCGGATTCATCTCCGTGTACCCGAGCGTGCCCGTGTGCAGATCGAGCATGAATGAGCCTATGGCGCGGTCGAGACGCGAGAGCGCACCCTTGAGGAAGACGAATCGCGCCCCCGACACGACGCCCGCCGTCTCGAAGTCCATGAGGCCGAGCGCCTCCCCGATCTCGAAGTGCTGCTTGGGGGCGAAGTCGAACTTGGGTGGCGTGCCGACGCGGCGCACCTCCTTGTTGGCGGTCTCGTCCTTGCCGACCGGGACGTCGTCGCGCGGCAGGTTCGGGATGACGGCGAGCGCGTCGTCGAGCGCTTTCACGAGTTGGCGCTCCTCCTCCTCCCCGCCCTGAATGACCTCTTTGAGCTCGGCGACCTCGGCCATCAGCTTCGCCGCCGTAGCCTCGTCCTTGGCCGCCTTCGCCTTGCCGATCTCCTTCGAGGCGGCATTGCGGCGCGCCTGCGCCTCCTGCAGCCTCGCGATGTGGCGCCGGCGCGCGTCGTCGAGCGCGAGGAGCTTTTCCGACATCGGCTCGAGCCCGCGGTTCTCTAGCCCCCGGTCGAAGGCCTCGGCGTTTTCCCTGATCCATTTGATGTCGAACAAGGGCGGTCCTCGGGATGATGAGCTGGCTCGCCTCTCCTCAACGTCATTCCCGCGAAGGCGGGAATCCGTCCAAGCTTCAGGCTTGGGTAGACCCCCGCCTACGCGGGGGTGACGGCGGAGAATGGGCCCAGGATTTGGTACTTAGAGACGGTATAGGACGGGTGCGCGCGAGGGTCCAGGCCCTGCAATGGTGTAATAAATTACTTGACATATCGACTAATGTTACCTTACAAGTGGTAGGATTAACTGCAACGATCGACGCCGTACCGAGCGAGCTAGAGCGGAGCACGGGATGAACCTCGACTAAGGGGGGATCGGCATGATCTTTTCCTTCCGCAGCCGCGCGCTCAAACGGTACTGGGAGCGCAATGATGAATCCAAGTTGCCCGCTGACCGAATCCGACGAATAGCCATGATCCTGGACAGGCTGGATGGCGCCGTCAAACCTGAGGACTTGAACTTGCCAGGCCTCGGCTTTCACAGGCTGTCTGGCACCTCAAAGGGCCGCTACGCCGTGTCGGTGACCGCGAATTGGCGCATCACCTTCGGATGGCATGACCAGGACGCAATAGAGGTCGACTTCGAGGACTATCACTAGGTGTCAATGGTTGGTGTGAAAGTATCGCGTTGGACATGGAGCCGTTGAGCATGGTTGCCCCGCCCAAGAGATCGCCGGACCGCTGCCCCACCCATCCGGGCGCATTCCTCCGTGAGATCGTGTTGCCTGCTGTTCCGGCCCCGAAGGCGGAAGTCGCGCGCGCGCTCGGGATCTCGCGTCAAATGCTCTACGACATACTGTCGGAGAAGCTGCCCGTTTCTCCAGGGATGGCGGTCCGGCTCGGGGCCGTGCTTGGAACATCAGCCGCTTCCTGGCTCAACATGCAGACGGCCTACGACCTCTGGCACGCCGAGCGCGAGATCGACATTTCAAAAATGAAGCCGCTGACGCAGGCGAGCTAAGTCGGAGACGCCTTGGCCGCCGCGGCGGCCTGCTTCTTCTCGACCCAGGAAACGGCCACGATCGACAGCTCGTAGAGCAGCACCGTCGGCAACGCCATGATGACCATGCTCAAGGCGTCGGGCGGCGTCAGGATCGCGGCGACCGCGAAAATGCCGACGATCGCGTAGCGGCGCCCGCTCCGGAGCGTGTCGGACGTCACGAATCCCGGCGCGCGCCAACAGCGTCAACATCACGGGCAGCTGGAAGCACGATGCCGAAGCCGAAGATCAGCGTCATGATCAGCGACAGATATTCCGAAACCTTCGGCATGAGCTCGATCGTCGGCACGGCCCTCGCCGCGCTCGCGGTCGCGTCGAGCCCGATCGAGAAGCGGATCAGGACCGGCATCGCGATGAAATAGACGACGATCGCGCCGAGCACGAAGAAGCACCGGCGTCGCGATCAGATAGGGCAGGAAGGCGCGCCGCTCGTTCTTGTAGAGCCCCGGCGCGACGAACTTGTAGATCTGCGTCGCGACGACCGGAAACGACAGGAACGCCGCGCCGAACATCGCGAGCTTCACTTGCGTCATGATCTGCTCGAGGAAGTGCGTCGCGATCAGGCGCACGTGGTCGTTGCCCGAGGCCCACATGTAGGGCCATACCAGCACGTTGTAGATGTGGCGCGCGACCGAGAAGCAGACGAGGAACATCGGACGAAGAAGGCGCCAGCGCACAGATGAGCCGCTGTCGCAGCTCGATCAGATGATCCAGCAGCGGCGCCTTGGAGGCGTCGATCTCGTCCTGCCCGTGCCGCTTCTCCGTGCGCTCCTGCATGGGGCTAGCTCTTGTCCTCGCGCGCCTCGCCGCTCTTCGAGGCATCGGCGATCGCAGGCACGGCGGGCTCGCTCGCCCGCGCCAAAGGCTCCATCTCCTTGGCCGCGCTCTCAACCTCGCCCTTCGCCGCGCGCTCGGTCTCGCGCACCGAGCGCTCCATGTCGGCGCTCATGGCCTCGACCTCCTTCTTCATCGACTTCGAGCTCGGCTTCGCGCATCGCCTGCTCGAAGTAGCTGCGGAACTCGTTGGCGTGGCGGCGCACGACCCCCGCATAGCGCCCGAGCGTGTTGAGAAGGCGCGGCAGCTCCTTCGGGCCCACGAAGATCAGGGCCACGATAGCGAGGATCAGAAGCTCGCTCCAGCTCACGTCGAACATGGCATGTTCCGATCGGAAGTCTGGCCACGGGCGCAATGATGCTCTAACGCCCGATGGCCCGGCTGGCTCATTGGCCGCGCCGCACGAGAAGCTCTAGCTGGTCGTGCTCTTGTCGCGCTCGGACTGGCTGACAGGCTTTCCCGCGTGATCGAGCGCCTTCGGGGGGGCGGCGTCCGCATCGTCCTCTGACATGCCCTTCTTGAAGCTCTTGATGCCGCGCGCGACGTCGCCCATGAGATCGGAGATCTTGTTGCGGCCGAAGAGCAGCACGACCACGACCAAGAGCAGAAGCAAATGGGTGGTGCTCAAACCCATGACTTGAAGCCTCCTCGGCAGCACATAGCTGCCGATTTTGTGTTGGGCGGCACTATCGCAGAAAGGGGATAGCCCCGCAAGCCGCGCACATGAACGATATTTAAGGTATCGCCTTGATCCTCAATCGGTTTCCTCGTCGCGCGCCGGAAACATCAAGACCTTCGTCGGGTCGATGCTAAGGCGGACTTCCTCTCCCTTGCCAAGCCCATGACCCTCGGCGAGCCGAACTCGCAGCGGCGCTTCGAAGCCCTCGGCCGCGATCTCGAGGCGCGCCGCATCGCCGAGGAACTTCACGTCGAGCACCCGCCCGGCAAGGCCGTCGCCGATCTCGATACCGCGCTCGCGCAGGCAAAGGATCGCCGTCTCGCCCTCCGCCACGCCGTCGGCCGGGAGCACGCCGATCGGGGTCGCGATCATGCCTCGCGTCACCCGATAGGGGATTTCGTTGATCTCAGAGAAGAGGCGCGCGACGAAAAGCGCCGCCGGCTGATGGTAGAGCTCCTCCGCCTTCCCCGCCTGCACCAGCTTCCCCCGGCGCATGACGGCAATGCGGTCGCCGAGCCGCATGGCCTCCTCGGGATGATGCGTCACGATGACCGAGGTGGCGCGCGTCTCCCTCAGAAGCGCGAGCGTCTCCTCCTGCATGCTCTCGCGCAGCTGGACATCGAGCCCGGAGAACGGCTCGTCCATCAGCATCACGGCGGGACGCGGCACGATCGCGCGCGCGAGTGCGACGCGCTGCTGCTGGCCGCCGGAGAGGATGTGGGGATAGTCCTCGGCATAGCGCTCGAGCCCGACGCGCGAGAGAAGGTGAAACGCCTCGCGGCGCGCTTCCTCGCGCGGCAGCGCCTTCAAGCCGAAGGCGACGTTTTCGAGAATGGTGAGGTGGGGAAAGAGCGCGAAGTCCTGGAACATGAGGCCGACGCTGCGCTGCTCGGGCGGCACGAAGCGCGCCGGCCCCGCGACCTCGCGCTCGTTGATCAGAATGCGCCCCGCCGACGGCTTCTCGATCCCCGCGGCGATCCTGAGCGCCGTCGTCTTGCCGCAGCCGGACGGCCCGAGCAGGCAGACGATCTCGCCGGGCGCGATGTCGAGAGAAAAGCCCCGAAGCGCATAGTCGTCGCCATAGCGGCGCTCGACGGCTTCGAACGTGAGGCGTGCGGCGAACGTCGCCGCGGCGCGCCCGCGCCCAGCCGTCGACGAGCCCACCGGGGCGACCGCCTCTCGAGAATGATGGAACGGCCAGTGCTTCACGCTCAAACCAGACTTCCGGAGGAAACATTACGCCTCCGAAGTAGACCCGTCCTCGGTCTCCGGCAAGTCGAGAGGCATGTCGTCCTGAACGTCGGCGTCCTCGAGGGGAAGCTCGTCGGCCATGAGGCTCGCCGCCATCGTCGGATCGGGCACCGTGAAGCCGGGCGGGAGCGTGGCGTCGAGCAGCCCCGCCGCCCTGAGCTCGGCGAGCCCCGGCAAGTCCTTGATGCTGTCGAAATTGAAGTGGGCGAGAAAGCTCTCCGTCGTGCCGTAGGTGATGGGCTTGCCCGGCGCGCGCCGGCGCCCGCGCGGGCGGATCCAGCCCGCCTCCATCAGGATGTCGAGGGTGCCGGCGGAGATCGTCACGCCGCGGATCTCCTCGATCTCGGCCCGCGTCACCGGCTGATGGTAGGCGACGATGGCGAGCGTCTCGAGGGCGGCTTTCGACAGGCGCCGCTCCTCGCGCGCGTACTTCTCGAGGAGATAGGACAGGTCCTCGGCCGTGCGAAAGGCCCACTTGCCGGCGACCCGCACCAGCGCGACGCCGCGCCCCTCGTAGCTCGCCTTGAGCTCCTCGATCAGCGCGCCGACGTCGTCCCCGGTTCCGAGATGGCTTGCCAGCTCCTCGGCCGAAAGCGGCTCGGAGGCGGCGAACAAAAGCGCCTCGATGATACGAAGCTTCTCGGCGTTATCGGGGCGAGCGGCCGCGGCCTCGGCGTCATTGCTGGCCGCCTCATTCTCCGCGTACGCGCGGGCGATCTCGCGCGCCTCCGCGTCGGCGTCGAGAGAGTTGTCGTTGACGATCCCGTTGCTCGAGACGAGCGTCAGCCTTGGTGGAACCATGTCCCTTCCCTGTTCCTCTCTCGTGCATATGGAGCGCGCACGCTTCTCATTCTAGGCGCTCCCACTCCGAGGCCTCACCGCGCTTTCTCACGTAGATCGGCGCGAAAGGCGCGTCCTGCCTGAGCTCGATCATACCCTCGCGCGCCATCTCGAGGCTGGCCCCGAACGAGCTCGCGAGCGCCGTCCGACCTTCGTCGCCGAGTTGCACATAGTGGGCGATGTAGCTGTCGAGACCGACCCAGTCGCCGACGGCCGGGCCGAGCAGCTGCTCGAGGCGGCTGCGTGCATCCTTAATCGACCACACGGTGCGCGCCTTGACGACGTGCGTCGCCTTGATCGTGCGCCGCCTGAGCTCGCCGTAGGCCTTGAGCAGATCGTAGACCTCGGCGGTCCAGTGCGTCTCGCGCACCGACGTGATGGCCTCCGGCATGCCTCGGCCAAACACGTCGCGGCCGAGCCGCTTTCGCGTCATGAGCTCGGCGATCACCCGGCGCATGGCGTCGAGGCGCATGAGACGGAACGCGAGGCGCTGCGAAAGCTCCTCCGCCGAGAGTTCCTCCCCGAGCGCGTGCTCACGCGGGAGCAGCAGCCGCGACTTGAGGTAAGCGAGCCAGGCCGCCATGACGAGATAGTCGGCGGCAACCTCGATCCTGAGCCTCTGCGCCTCCCCGATATAGGCGAGGTACTGGTCGACGAGGCCGACGATGGAGATCTTCGTAATGTCGACCTTCTGCGTACGCGCGAGCGCAAGCAGGAGATCGAGCGGGCCTTCGAAGCCGGCCACGTCGACGATGAGCGCGTCCGCCGCCGGCGCAAGATCGGGCGCGGGCGCGTCCCACGCCTCTCTCGTCTCGTCGGGCTCTGGGGCCGCCTCGATCATGAAATCCATTGCCATTTGCGCGGGGTGCGAGGCGCGCCATAGCGCCTCCCTTCGCCCGGTTATCCACAGACTACACTGATTCAGAAGCGATGGGCTCGAGCGCAAGCACCGACGCGAGATAGCCTTCCGCGGCCGATATTTCAAACGGATCCGACCGCCCAACCGCTTGAACGGCCGCACGAAACCGCTCGAGAGCGCGCCCGGCGAGGGGCCCCGCGCCGGCTGCGGCGGCCTCCATTTCGGAGAGATCGCCGTTGCAGTGGAGCGCCACGTCCGACCCTGCGGCGATGACCGCCTCGGCGCGGCCGCACATGTCGCCTTGGAGCGCCTTCATGGCGAGGTCGTCGCTCATCAGGAGCCCGTCGAAGCCGATCTCGCCGCGAATCACCTCGGCCGTCACCCGCGGCGACGTGCTTGCCGGCGCCGACGCGTCGATGCTCGAGAACACCACATGCGCCGTCATCGCGGCCGGCATGGCGGAGAGCGCCTTGAAAGGCGCGAAGTCGGTCGCCGAGAGCTCCGCATGCGGCGCGTCGACGATGGGGAGATCGAGGTGGCTGTCCGCCATCGCGCGGCCATGGCCGGGAATGTGCTTCAGGACCGGCACAAGGCCGCCGGCGAGCAGTCCCTCGGCCACTGCCCGCCCGAGCGCCGCGACCTGATCCGGCGTCGCACCATAGGCCCTGTCGCCGATGATCGCGTGCGAGCCCGGAGCCGGAACGTCGAGAACGGGGGCGCAGTTCATCGTTATGCCGAGCGCCGCTAGGTCGGCCGCGACAAGGCGCGCGACGAGAAACGCGGCATCCAAGGCACGGGCCGGCTCGCGCTCGTAGAGCCGCGCATAGGAGCCGGCGCGGGGAAGCGCGCGCCCGAGCGGCGGGCGCAGGCGCTGCACGCGCCCTCCCTCCTGATCGATGAGGACGAGAAAGTCGTCGCCGCCCGCGGCCTCCCGCGCATTTCCGACGAGCGTGCGGATCTGGTCGTGGTCGCGGCAGTTGCGCGTGAACAGGATCACGCCCGAGAGTGCGGCCGACTTGAGAAACGCCCGCTCGTCGGCCGTCAACGTTTCACCGGCCAATCCTGTGATGAGAGCCGTGCGCATAAGCTATCGAAGGGCCGCAATGAGGCGGGCGCGCCTCAGTATGCCGTCACCCAGCAATCGCTATACCCCTGCGCCTTGAGCTGCGTACAGAGGGAGTTTGCCGAATCGCGCGAGCCGGGCGGACCGACGAGGAGGCGATGGTAGGTGCCTTTGTCGCCGAGGTTCGCCTCCTGGACGTCGGGCGTCTTGTCCTGGAGCAGGCTCCCGTACTTCTGCTGCATGTCGGCGAACTTCTGAAGGGCGTTGATGCGGCTGTTGCTCGATGCGGGAACCGAGGCGAGCACGGCGACGAAGCCGGCCCCGGTCGGCGCCGGGCTGCTGGCTGCGGCCGCGGTCGACGTGGCCTTCTTCGCCGCGGGCTTCTTTTCGGAGGCGACCGCCGCGACCGTATCGCTGCTGTCGGACGACGATTGCGGGCGAGCCGCACCGGCAGGCGCTGCCGCAGCCGGTTCCGACTTCTTCTGGGTTGCGCTAGGCGGATTGACCACGACGGGCTTCTCGGGCTCGGCCGCCGCGATGACCTTGGGAGCCGCCGGCTTCGCCGCCGGAGCGCCGCCGAGACCGTCGATGATGGTCATTCCGGGCACCGAGACGGTCGCCGTCGTCGCGGCGGCCCTGGGCTGATCGGCGGTGTCGGTTGCCGCGGGCGGCTGGATCGAGCCGTCGCGGCCGACGACCAGGATTGGCACCTTGCGCGCGCCGGTCACCGGATCGGTCGCGGACGCGGCCTCGGCGCTGCTGGCCTCCGTTGCAGCCGTGGCCGCGCCCGCCCCGGTCGCGTTTTCGCCGAGGCGCCCCATGATCTTGCTGTCGGAATGGGCGAACTGCTTGCCGCCCGGCTCCGACGGCTTCACCTTGAACGGACCGTCCGCGCTCTTCACGACCGGCGTGTTCGCATCGGACGACGGGCCGAGGAGGGCGCTGTAGCTATAGGCCAAGCCGCCGCCGACCATGATCGCGCCTGCGAGCACGGCGACGATCTTGAGGCCGCGTCTACGGCGCGGCTGCTCTTCGGCCTCGTAGACATCCTCTTCGGCGTAGGCCTGCTCGAGGGCGCCGCCGTGGGGCTGGGCATAGACCTGATCGCCGAACGAAGGGCCAGGCATCGGCTGAGCGTATGGATCGTGCGTCCTCCAATCCGCTCCGCCCGCGTGCGGGGCCGGCTGCCCGTAGCCGGTGGAGAGAGACAGACCGCCGGCGGGGCCGCCGTAGCTGTTGAGATCGAAGCCGCGGTAATCCTGCGCCGGCGCTGCGGTGGGCCATTGATCGTAGGGTTGCGGCGACCCGAATTGAGGCTCGGCGCCGTACCCGCTCGGGCCGCCGTAGGCGTGCGGCTGGCCGGGCGCGTGCGTGTCCGTAGGCGGAGGCACGTAGGGGCGATGCTGCGGGGGGGCGGCAGCATAGGGATCGGGCGCTGGCGCCTGCGCATAATACCCCTGGGGCTGCGCGTAGGGATCGGCGTGCTGCCCGTCGGCATGCTGTGGCGGATAGTAGGGCTGGGGCGCTGACGGACGCTGAGCGCGCTGGCCCTGGGTCCAGGCGAGGGGGTCCTGCTCAGGTGGCGCACTGCCGGGCCGCTCTCGGCCAGCGGCATGCGTCTGAGGACTGTTGGACCGTGACATTTCGCTTATTCCCTCCGCACAACCCGCCCCTGAGAAGCCCGCGCCCACGCTTGTTCGAAGACTAACCCCGAAACCCCCGAATCGGAGTCTATCGCATGGCCTCCGGCGCTCCGACCCCCAATACCGAAAGGCCTGTGTGAAGCACGCGCTGCACTGCAGCAACCAGCGCGCACCGAGCTGCGGTCAGACTGCGGTCGCTCGCCTGGATAAAGCGCAATTGTGGCAAATCATTGCCTCGCGTCCAAAGCGCATGAAAAGCCGAAGCCAAATCATAGAGATAGAAGGCAAGCCGGTGCGGCTCATGGGCGCGCGCCGCGCCGCTCGCGAGGCGCGGGAAATACGCGAGCCTGCGCATCAGGTCCAGCTCGGCCGGATCCTCGAGCCGGGCGAGGTCGGCGCGCGTCACCTCGTCCGCCGTGGGAGAACGCCCCGGGAACGCCTCCGCGGCGTTGCGGAGCACGGATGCGGTACGGGCGTGGGCGTACTGCACGTAGAAGACGGGATTGTCCTTCGACTGCTCGGTGACCTTGGCGAAATCGAAGTCGAGAGGCGCGTCGTTCTTGCGGTAGAGCATCATGAAGCGGACAGGGTCGCGGCCGACCTCGTCGACGACGTCACGCAGCGTGACGAAGGTGCCGGCGCGCTTCGACATTTTGACCGGCTCGCCGGCCCGAAACAGCTTCACGAGCTGGCAGACCTTGATGTCGAGGTCGGCCTTGCCGTCGGAGAGCGCGGCGACGGCGGCCTTCATGCGCGGGATATAGCCGATGTGATCGGCGCCGAACACGTTGATGAGGTGCAGGAAGCCGCGCTTGAGCTTCGAGTAGTGGTAGGCGATGTCGGAGGCGAAATAGGTATAGGTGCCGTCGGACTTCATAAGTGCGCGATCGGTGTCGTCGCCGAACGCCGTCGACTTGAAGAGCGTTTGCTCGCGGTCCTCCCACTCGTTGTCGTCGTGGCCCTTGGGCTTCTCGAGCCGGCCCTCGTAGATCAGGCCCTTGGCGGCGAGCGCATCGATCGCGGCGTTGACCTCGTCGGCGCCGCCCTCGGTCAGCGAGCGCTCGGAGAAGAAAACCTCGTGGTGGATGTTGAGCGCGCCGAGATCGTCCTTGATCATCTCGAGCATGGCCGAGATCGCCTCCGCCCGCACGAGCTGAAGCCACTCGTCCTCCGGCATGGCGAGGAGCGCCTTGCCGTGCTCCTTGGCGAGCGCGGCGCCGACGGGCTTCAAATAGTCGCCCGGATAGAGGCCCGGCGGAATCTCGCCGATGTCCTCGCCGAGAGCCTCCCGGTAGCGCAGGAATGCCGAGCGCGCGAGGACGTCGACCTGCCCGCCGGCATCATTGATGTAGTATTCGCGGGTGACCTCGTAGCCGGCGAACGCGAGGAGATTTGCGAGCGCATCGCCGAACACGGCGCCGCGGCAATGGCCGACGTGCATCGGCCCCGTCGGGTTGGCGGACACGTACTCGACGTTGATCTTCTCGCCGCGGCCGGAGTTGGACTTCCCGTAGGCGGCGCCCTCGTCGAGGATTGCACGTACGACCCCGTGCCAGAACTCGGGCTGCATGCGGATATTGAGGAACCCCGGCCCCGCCGCCTCGACGGAGGCGAAGGCCGGATCGGCATCGAGCTTGGCTTTGAGCGCGTCCGCAATGTCGCGCGGCTTCATCTTGGCGGCCTTGGCGAGCACCATGGCCGCGTTGCTCGCAAGATCGCCGTGTGCGGGATCGCGCGGCATCTCGACCTCGGTTGAGGCGACGTCGAGGTCGCTCGGCAGCACGCCCTCCTTCTTCAGGGCCTCGAGCGCCGCTCTTATGCGCCCTTCGACGTCGGAGAATGCATCCATGAATGACCCGTGAGGTGGTGAGGTCGTGAGATGGTGAGATCGTGGCCCGGCTATCGCAAATCCGGGGTGGCGTCAAACAGGCGGCGGTGCTCTGCCACGGCAAACCGGTCGGTCATGCCGGCGACGAAATCGCCGATCAGGCGGGCGCGCTTGCGCGGCGTTAGCGCCTCGCCCGCGGCGCGCCAGGCCTCGGGGAGCGCGGCGCCTTCCTCGAGATAGCGGGCGAAAAGATCGCCGACGATCCTCTCGGCGCCGCCCATCACGCGCATGACGCGCGACGAGCGGTAGACGCGCTCGGTGAGGAAGGCCTTCAGCGCCGCAATGTCGGGCGCCATGTCGGCCGAGAAGCTCGCGACCGCTCCCCCTGCGTGGCGGATATCGTCGGGGCCGTTCGGGGCGAGGGCCGCCAGCCGGCGGCGGCTTTCACCAACCACATCGCGGATCAGAGCCGTGATCATGCGCCGGGCGACCTCGTAGATGAGGCGCGTCTTCTCGTCGGTTGCGCCCAAACGTGCCTCCCGCACCGCCCCGGCCGCGATCGGCACTGACTCGAGATCGGGAAGGGCAATGAGCCCGGCCCTCAGTCCGTCGTCGATGTCGTGGGCGACGTAGGCGATGTCGTCGGAGACCGCCGCGACTTGGGCCTCCGCCGACGCCCAGCTTGCGAGCTCGAGGCTCTGCCAGGGCTCGAGCGAGCGCACCGCTTTCGCCGCCGCGCTCTCGGACCCGGCCGCAAGGGGCCCGTTGTGCTTGGCGAGCCCCTCGAGCGTTTCCCACGTGAGATTGAGCCCGTCGAATGCGAGGTACTTGCGCTCGAGATGCAGCACGACTCGCAGGCTTTGAGCGTTGTGGTCGAAGCCACCGAAGCCCCCCATCGCGCGGTCCAGAGCGCGCTCGCCGGCGTGGCCGAACGGCGGATGGCCAAGGTCGTGGGCGAGCGAGAGCGCCTCGGCGAGGTCCTCGTCGAGGCGCAGCTGGCGGGCGATCGTGCGTGCGATCTGCGCCACCTCGAGGCTGTGGGTCAATCGCGTGCGGTAATGGTCGCCCTCGTGGAAGACGAAGACCTGAGTCTTGTGCATGAGGCGGCGGAAGGCGGTCGAGTGCAGGACGCGGTCGCGGTCGCGCTGGAAGGGGCTCCGTGTCGGGCAGGGAGGCTCGGCATGAAGCCGCCCGCGCGAGGGGACGGCGCTCGCGGCATAGCCCGCAGGGGCCCGGGCGCCGGGCGCGAGGCCCTCGCCATAGGCTCCGGAGCAGGCTGCCTTGTCGGTCAATCAAGCCTCATTCACTATCGATCTCGAACGGTCGGGCGCGCCATTTGACACGCGAGCCGCCATCCCTATCTTCATTGCAAGTGATCGAGGTCGAGGGCAACAGCGCCGCCGCCGCAAGAGTAGGATCATCAATGGCCGACACGACCGTAACCGTCACCGAGCGCGCGCAGAGGCGCATCGCGGAGATCGTGGCCGGCGAGGCGGCGAGCGCGATGCTGCGCGTCTCGGTCGAGGGCGGCGGGTGCTCGGGCTTCCAATACCGATTCGACCTCGTCGGCGAGGCCGCTCCCGACGATCTGGTGCTCGGGCGCGAGGGCGCGCGCGTGCTGATCGACCCTGTGTCGCTCGAATATCTCTCGGGAGCCGAGATCGACTTTGTCGACGACCTCATCGGCGCCGCCTTCAAGATCAAGAACCCGAACGCGACCTCTTCCTGCGGATGCGGGACGAGCTTTTCCCTTTGACTGATCTGCCTCTCCCCGCGTGCGGGGTGAGGGGCAGGGTCTGGCGACACGACCTCTTGCTGCCCCTTCACCCTAGCCCTCTCCCCGTCAGAACGGGGAGAGGGGGATTCCTCCGGACAGCTCCATGAAAATAGCGACCTGGAACATCAATGGCGTCAAGGCGCGCCTCGACGTCGCGCTCACCTATCTTCGCGAGAAGAGCCCCGACGTCGTCTGCCTCCAGGAGATAAAGTGCGTCGACGAAGGCTTTCCCTGCGGCGCCTTCGAGGACCTCGGCTACTCGGTCGCCACCCACGGCCAGAAGGGCTTCAACGGCGTCGCCATCCTCTCCAAGGTGCGCGCCGAGGACGTGATCCGCGGCCTTCCCGGGGCGGCGGACGATGAGCAAGCCCGCTATATCGAGGCCACCGTTGCCACTCCCCGCGGCGCCGTCCGCGTCGCCTCTATCTACCTCCCGAACGGCAACCCGATCGGCACCGACAAGTTCGCCTACAAGCTCGCCTGGATGGTGCGGCTCGATCGGCATGCCAGGAAGCTCCTCATGGGCGAGGAGCCGCTCGTGCTCGCCGGCGATTTCAACGTCATCCCCGAGCCCACCGACGCCAAGCGACCCGCGGCCTGGACAGGCGACGCCCTGTTCCAGCCCGAAGTCGCGCGCGGCCTTCCGCAAGCTCCTCGGACATGGGCTAACCGACGCGGTGCGCGCCTGCCACCCGGAGCCGGGTCTCTACACGTTCTGGGATTACCAGGCCGGCGCGTGGCAGAAGGACGACGGCATCCGCATCGACCATCTCTTGCTCTCGCCCGAAGCCGCCGACCGGCTCGTGGCGGCCGGGATCGACAGGTTCACGCGCGGCTGGGAGAAGCCTTCGGACCATGTCCCGGCGTGGGTCGAGCTCGACCTTTAGCGCTGCTTGCCGGAGGGAAGCGGCGAGTTCGACATCGCGCAAGCGAGGCATGGCTGCCGGTCCCGATGCAGCGCCGTACGAGAACGACGGGGCTCCCGGCAGCCGCTGCAGCTGGGTCGCGGATTGCGCTGGCGCCGCTTCGCCGCGATCCTCGCCCTCGCCCTTGACCGAAATGGGAGCGACACGCTCGCCGTTCTGGCACGTGCGCTCGGGCGCACCCGTGAGCTGCTCGAGAGGATCGGGCGGAGTGCGCTTGTCGGGGTTGCGGCCGTAGCGGTTGCCCCACTGCGCCACGATGCCGGTCGCCTGCCTGCGCGTGCCCTCGCCTGCGCCGCAGAAGATGTTCTGATAGATGTCCTCGATCCAAAGCCGCTCATGGAGTGGGGCGTTCTGAACCGCGATCGAGATCAACGCCAGAGCGCGCGCCTGATCGGGCTCCATGTACTTCCCGCGCCAGAGGAGGTCGGCCAAGAACGCCTGGGCGCCCGCGTGCCCGTTCTGGCTCAGGACCGAGAGCCAGTGCTTGCCGAGCGGAACGTTGGTTTCGAGCCCCTCGCCCTTGAGCTGGAGCTTGGCGAGCTCGAACTGGGCGTCGGCGTCGTTGAAGGTCGTGGAGGCGTTGTTCAGGTAGAAGACGGCGCGCTCGGGATCGGGCCTGAGGCCGATCTCGGGCAAGCCGACGCGCACGTAGCCGGCAAGCGCGGTGAGCGACTTTCCGACATAGGGAGCGCGCGGGTCTTCGTCGGGGTCGGCATCGATATGCTCGTCGGCAATGCGCTGAAACAGCATGTAGGCCTTGGCATGATCCGTGTGGGAGCCCGAGTTGTCGGCGTAGATGCGCGCCAGATAGTACTCGGCCATGAACTCGTCTTCGGCGGCCGCGTACTCGAGCGCCGGGATCGCGATCTCGTAGTAGCCGCCGTTGTAGGCGCTGACGCCTTGCTTGAGGGCTTCCTGCGCCGAGCTGAACGGCGTCGTGCCCCCGGCGGCGACCGCTACCGGAAGCGCAAGCAGGACAATGCTGAGTACAAGCCTATATATCCGCATAGCAAACCACTTCCGCCTTTCCGCCGGGATGGGTCACCGCGCCATAACGGGCCGGGCCTACTTGATCCGCAAATTTCTTGAGGGCTCCGCTCTGATAGGGGTTGGGGGGCGCTTTCCATTCCTTTCTGCGCCGTGCGACCTCGCCCGCCTCGACCTCGAGGTCGAGCGTGCCCTTCTCCGCGTCGATGACGATGATGTCGCCGTCGCGAACGAGCGCGATCGGTCCGCCCATCGCGGCCTCGGGGCCGACGTGGCCGATGCAGAAGCCGCGCGTGCCGCCGGAGAAGCGCCCGTCGGTGATGAGCGCGACCTTGTCGCCCGCGCCCTGGCCGTAGAGAGCCGCCGTCGTCGAGAGCATCTCGCGCATGCCGGGGCCGCCCTTCGGGCCCTCGTAGCGGACGATGATCACGTCGCCGTCCTCGTAGTCGCGGTTGGTGACGGCGCGGAACGCATCCTCCTCGCAGTCGAAGCAGCGCGCGCGGCCGCGGAAGGCGAGTTTCTTCATGCCGGCAACCTTGACGATCGCCCCCTCGGGCGCGAGCGAGCCCTTGAGCCCGACGACGCCACCCGTGGGCGAGATCGGGTTCGAGACCGGAAACACCACCTTCTGGTTGGTGTTGAATTTCACGCCCTCGAGGTTCTGCGCGATCGTGCGCCCCGTCACCGTCAGGCACTCGCCGTGCAGGCAGCCGCCCTCGAGGAGGGCCTTCATGATCTGCGGCACGCCGCCAATCTCGTAGACGTCGTTCGCCACGTACTTTCCGCCGGGCTTCAAGTCGGCGATATAGGGCGTGCGCTTGAAGATCTCGGCGACGTCGAACAGGTCGAAGTCGATCCCGATCTCATTGGCCATGGCGGGCAGATGCAGCGCCGCATTGGTCGAGCCGCCGGTCGCGGCGACGATGACGGCCGCGTTCTCGAATGCCTTGCGGGTCACGATATCGCGCGGGCGTATCCCCTCGGACAGTAGCCGCATGACGGCGCGTCCGCTTTCGACGGCATAGGCGTCGCGCGTCTCGTAGGGGGCGGGCGCGCCGGCGGAGCCCGGCAGCGCGAGCCCGATCGCCTCCGATACGCACGCCATGGTGTTGGCCGTGAACTGGCCGCCGCAGGCGCCGGCGCCGGGGCAGGCGACGCACTCGAGCTCGTGCAGCTCTTCCGACGTCATCTTGCCAGCCGAATGCATGCCGACGCCCTCGAAGACGTCGACGACGGTCACGTCGCGGCCGTGGAATTTGCCGGGCAGGATCGAGCCGCCGTACATGAACACCGACGGCACGTTCAAGCGCAGCATGGCCATCATCGTGCCGGGCAGGCTCTTGTCGCAGCCCGCTATTCCGACGAGCGCGTCGTAGCAGTGGCCGCGGACGGTGAGCTCGATGCTATCGGCGATCACCTCGCGCGAGACGAGCGACGACTTCATGCCCTGGTGGCCCATGGCGATGCCGTCGGTCACCGTGATGGTGCAGAACTCGCGCGGCGTGCCGCCAGCTTCGAGCACGCCCTTCTTGGCCGACTGCGCTTGGCGCTGCAGCGCGATGTTGCAGGGCGCCGCCTCGTTCCAGCACGAGACCACGCCGACGAACGGGCGGCCGATCTGCTCCTCGGTGAGCCCCATGGCATAGTAGTAGGAGCGATGCGGCGCGCGCGACGGCCCGACCGTGACATGCCGGCTCGGCAGCTTCGACTTGTCGAACGTCTTGGCGTCCATCAACTGGTCCTTGGCGGCGTGGCGACTTCGCAGAGTGATTTAGTGTGCTCTTGCCGAGATCGCTCGTCCTCTTCGAGTGAGATAGAGCGAGCAGAGTGAGCCGCGGCGGCTTCGGAAATGCAAATTGAAAAGCAATCCGGATACCGAGGCCCCCGCAGCCTTCGTTCCTTGCTCAGTCATCGTTGCGCTTGTTTGTGGCCCAAAAGAGGCATTTTATCGAGCCTTTCGTTGCGCCTAGGCAACAGCTCCCATTTGGTTTCTGAGATCGGCCCGCGTAACCTCTCTATCGTTGCGGGATCGTTGCGGGACCGACACACGCTCTCGTCGTAGATCAAATTTCTTCATGGTTAAATTCGTAAGTTGGGCCTTCCGAGGCGCGCCGGCCCTCCCAGTAACTCTTTCGTCGTATGAGAGCACTCCGACGGTTCAGCGGCCCGACGGAGACACGGAGACAATGTTGGCCCGAGATTGAATTGCCTCGGCAATTCGCGATTGGCCGGGACCGAGAGGGACCTCGACGGTGGACACGATCTCGACAGCACTAGACGGCGGCGCCGCGCGCGAAGGCTTGCGCCTGTCGTGGGTTCAGCCGCGGGGCCTCGTGCGTCTTTCGGTCGTCAATTTCGTCCTGCGCATCCTGACGCTCGGATTTTACAACTTCTGGGGCAAGACGGAGGTGAGAAAGCGCATCTGGTCGGCCGTCCGCATCGACGGGGAGCCCCTCCATTACTCGGGAACCGGCAAGGAGCTGTTTCTCGGCTTTCTCATCGTCTTCTTTCTCATCGTCCTTCCGATCCTCCTCCTTTCGGTCACGGTCGCCGTCGCGTTCAGTCCCGAATCGGGGGTGTTCGACGCCTATCAGGTGGCGCTCTATGCCGTGGTCTTCTTCCTCACCGGCTTTGCCATCTATAGGGCGCAGCGCTACCGGCTCTCGCGAACGACCTGGCGCGCCATTCGCGCCTCCCTCGCCGGCACCGCGTCGAACTACGCGCGCCGCTACTTCCTGACCGGCCTCCTCGTGCCCCTGACCCTCGGCTGGATCATCCCCTGGCGGTCGACGCGTCTTCAGGCCCTGATCGTCGGCGACATGCGCTTCGGCGACCGCCCGTTCCGCTTTACGGCCCGCTCCGGGCCGCTCTACGCGAGCTTCGCACTCATGTGGCTCGCCGTGGCTGTTATTCTGGTCGTGGCCGGTGCCGCCATCCACGGCGTCATGCTGGAGGAGATGGCAAACGTGGAGACGTGGGCCGAAGGCGAGTTCACGCCCAGCGCCGCCGGCCTCGGCAAGATGATCGCCGTGGCCGCGGTCGCCTATCTTCTCTATGCGATCGTGAGCGCCTGGTATCGGGCCCGCCAGATCAATCATTTTGCGGCGCACACCCATTTCGACGCCGCGACCCTAGCGAGCACCGTCACCGGCGGCGGCCTCATGTGGATCTCGGTCTCGAACATTCTCATCGTCATCCTGTCGCTCGGGCTGCTCGGCCCCATTGCCCAGGCGCGCAGCACTCGCTATCTCGTCGAAAGGCTCAGAATTGAGGGGCCGGTTCGATTGGAGCAGATCTCGCAGACGGCCGATCACGGGCCGAAGCGCGGCGAGGGGCTGGCACAGGCATTCGATGTCGATTTGTTCTGACGCCGCGACCGAGATCTTCGTCGGCCGCTTCAGCGACGGGAAAACGGCCGGCGCTCGCGACGCCGAGGTGCGCTTCGGCGCGAGCGGCATCGAGATCGTCCTCCCGGGCGGAGAGCGCCATACGTGGAGCTTCGGCTCGCTTGCAACGGCCGAGCCGTTGGGCGCGCACGCGATCGACGCGCTTCTCAACTCCTCCGACGAGCCCGGCGCCGCCCTTTTCGTGCCCGATACGGCCTTCGCGCGCGCGCTCACCGCGCACGCGCCCCATCTCGCCGCGTCCGCGATCCGCTGGAAGCATGCACGGCCCTGGCTCGCCGCCGCGCTCGGCGTAGCTCTCGCGGCGCTCTTGATTACATGGCTCGACCTCTCACCGGCCCGCGAGATCGCCAAGCTCCTGCCCGAGCGCACTCGCGCTGCCCTCGGCGCGGCCGCGCTCGCCTCGATGACCGACGGCAGGCGCGAATGCCATTCGCGTGAGGGAGACGCGGCGCTCGATCGCCTCAAGCAGCGCCTCTCGCGCGCCGCCGGCGGCGCCGAGTTCGATATCGTCATCGTCGATTGGGGCCTGCTCAACGCGTTTGCGGTGCCGGGCAGAAGCATCGTGGTGACGAGCGCCCTCCTCGACAAGGCCGAAAGCCCGGACGAGGTCGCAGGCGTCCTTGCCCACGAGATGGGACACGGCCTCGAGATGCACCCAGAGACGGCCCTCGTGCGGGTTATCGGGCTGTCGGCCGCCGCCGATCTCATGCTCGGCGGGTCGAGCGGGACGCTCGCCAATGTCGGCTTGGTGCTGGCGCAGCTCTCCTACTCGCGCGCCGCCGAGCGCGAGGCGGACATGCGCGCGCTCGAGCTCTTGAAGGGCGCCGGCATCCCGGCCAAGGGCTTCGCCGGGTTCTTCGGGCGGGTCGTCGGCATCGAGGGAGGCGACAACTCGCTCGAACTCGATCGCCATCCTGCGCACCCATCCTCCGACGGAGGAGCGCCGGCGTCTCGTCGAGAGCCAGCCCGACTATCCCGCGACCCCAAGCCTCAGCGAAGGCGAATGGGCCGCCTTGAAGGCCATCTGCAATGCGCCCGAGGGAACACGGACAGAACTTGGCCCCAATCGGCCGCCACACCATACTCCTGCCACCCTGCGCGACGCGGGCACGGCCGAGGGACCTGAATGAAGAAGCTACTCCTGTCGATCGTTGCGCTCGCCTTGGCCGCAACCGCCTACGTCGCCGCCCCCTTCGCCACCGCCTGGTCGATCCGCGAGGCCGTCCGCACCGGAAACTCCGCCTACCTCGAAGCCAAGATCGAGTGGGACACGGTCCGCGAGAGCCTGCGCCGCTCGCTCACCGTGGCCGCGCTCGGGCCGCCCGAGACAGGCGCGGCGGCGCCGGAGAAGCCCGGGCTATGGCAGCGCATCAAAGCGCGCGTCGGCAGGAGCGCCGTCGACAACCTGGTCGAAAGCTACGTGACGCCCGAGGGCCTGCCGCAGCTCTTCACCTACCGCAAACTGTACCGCGAACCACGTCACGGGCGAAGACCCCGCCCTGACGCTGCCCTGGCACAAGCGCTTCGCGGCGTTCTGGTCGCGCGTCAAGCGCGCCGAGTTCCTGACGCCGACCGAGTTCAAGATCGAGATGGCCGACCGCCATGACGCCTCGCGCCACTATGTCGGGCTCTCTGAAGTTGCGCGGCCTCGAATGGAAGCTCGCCGAGCTGGAAGTGCACATCGTCGGCACCCCCATCCGCCTCACCGGACAGGCGCTCTGAGGCTCGCTCATCGGTCGCACGAGAAGCACTCCCGTGGTGCGCGCGGAGACTTGCGTGGGTCCCGACCTTCGTCGGAATGACGTTGAATTGTTGGCGGCCGACGGCCTGCAGCAATCGCCGCCGCGGCTGCGCACCAGCCCGTCGGAGAAGGCGCGAGCGAAATTCGACGCCGCCGCGGCCTGCCATCTCGCAGCCGTCAGGCGGACGCCTCGATGCGCTTCAAGGCGGCGCTCAAGCGCTTGATGCGGTCGGCGGCGTCGGCGGCGCGCTCGCGGTTGAGCTCGACCACGTGCTCGGGCGATTTCGCCACATTGGCCTCGTTCGAAAGCCAGGTCTCGGCCTTGGCGCGGTCGCCCTCGGCCTTGTCGATCTCCTTCGCTAGGCGGGCGCGCTCGGCCTCCATGTCGATAATGCCCTCGAGGGGAAGCGCTGCCGTCATGTCGCCGATGACGATGAGCGCCGCCCCCTTGGGCGCGCTGCGGGCGAACGATATCGTGCCCAGGCGCGCAAGCCGCTTGATCGTATCCTCGTGATCGCGCGCGCGGGCCTTGACCGTCGTGTCGGCTCCCGTGATGACGAGCGGGATCTTGGCGCCGGCCGGCACGTTCATCTCTGTCCTGACCGAGCGCACCTCGGAAATGAGGCCCACGACCCAGCCGATTTCCTGGCTCGGCTTCCGCGCTGGCGAGGCCCGTAAGCGCCGGCCATTGGCTCAAAGCGAGGATCGACTGGCGCTGCTCGCCGTGCTCGACCATATGCCGCCACAGCTCCTCGGTGATGAACGGCATGAAGGGATGCAGGAGCTTCAGGCACTGGTCGAGCACCCAGGCGGTGCAGGCGCGCGTCTCGGCCTTGGCCTCCTCGTCGTCGCCGGCGAGGATCGGCTTGATCAGCTCGAGATACCAGTCGCAGAAGACGCCCCAGACGAACTCGTAGATGGCGGCGGCCGCCTCGTTGAACTTGTAGGCTTCGATGCCGGCGGTCACGGCGCCGGCGGCGCGCTCGGTCTCCCCAGTGATCCAGCGGTTCAGCGTGTGGCTCACGCTCTTGGGATCGAAGTCGCGCTGGCGCACGCATTCGTTCATCTCGGAGAAGCGCGCCGCGTTCCAGAGCTTGGTGGCGAAGTTGCGGTAGCCCTCGACGCGTTGCGTCGAGAGCTTGATGTCGCGGCCCTGGGCGGCCATGGCGGCGAGCGTGAAGCGCAGCGCATCCGCCCCGTACTGATCGATGAGGCCCAGGGGGTCCATGACGTTCCCCTTGGACTTGCTCATCTTCTGGCCGCGCTCGTCGCGCACGAGCGCATGGATGTAGACGTCGCGGAACGGCACCTCGTTCATGAAGTGCAGGCCCATCATCATCATGCGCGCGACCCAGAAGAAGATGATGTCGAAGCCGGTGACGAGGACGCTCGTCGGATAGTAGCGGGCAAGCTCGGGCGTCTCGTCGGGCCAGCCCAAGGTCGAGAACGGCCACAGCGCGGACGAGAACCAGGTGTCGAGCACGTCCTCGTCGCGCGTCAACGACAGCTATCGGCCCACGCTCTCGTGCGTGTCAACTGAGCGAGGACTGAGCTTGTCGCGGCAGTTCCGGCGATGAGTATGCTGCCGCGCTGCACTCGCGCCGACCGGCTTCGTGCCTCGCGTGTGCGACGAAGACGTGGCTCATCAGGTCCGTACCACGCCGGGATCTGGTGGCCCCACCAGAGCTGGCGCGAGATGCACCAGGGCTGGATGTTGCGCATCCACTCGAAGTAGGTCTTCTCCCAGTTCTTCGGCACAAAGACCGTCTTGCCATCCTCGACCGCTTTGATCGCGGGCTTCGCGAGCTCGGCCGCGTTCACGTACCACTGGTCGGTGAGCCACGGCTCGATGACGGCGCTCGAGCGGTCGCCGTGCGGCACGGTGTGCGTCGTCGGCTCGATCCTCTCCAAGAGACCCAGCGCTTCGAGATCGGCGACGACGCGGCGCCTCGCCTCGAAGCGGTCGAGCCCGCGATAGGCCTCGGGTGCGTTCTCGTTGAGCCGCGCATGATCGTCGAGCACGTTGATCTGCGCGAGGCCGTGGCGCTTCCCGACCTCGAAGTCGTTGAAATCGTGCGCGGGCGTGATCTTGACCGCGCCCGTGCCCTTGGTCGGGTCGGAATATTCGTCGGCGACGATCGGGATCTCACGGCCGACCAGCGGCAGCCGCACCTTCGCACCGGCCTTGACGAGCGCCGCATAGCGCTCGTCCTCGGGATGCACGGCAACGCCCGTGTCGCCGAGCATGGTCTCAGGCCGCGTCGTCGCGACGACGACATAGTCGCCATCGTAGCCCGGCACTTTCTCCGCGAGCGGATAGCGGAAGTAGTACATGTGCCCGTTCGGATTCCGGTCGAGCACCTTCGCCAGCGCCTTCGCGTCGAACGGCTTCTCGGGGTCGCCCGCCGTCCAGCTGAACGAGCCCTTCGCCTCGACCTGGATGACCTCGAGGTCGGAGATCGCCGTCTGGAACTTCGGGTCCCAGTTGACGAGCCGCTTGTCCTTGTAGATGAGGCCCTCGTTGTAGAGGTCGACGAAGACTTTTGTGACGGCACGGACCATCTGGTCATCCGCCTCACCCCGCTCGCCCATCGTGAACCGCTCTCTGGACCAGTCGCAGGAGGCGCCGAGGCGCTTGAGCTGGTTGACGATGGTCGAGCCGCTCTCCTCCTTCCACGCCCACACCGCGCGCAGGAAAGCTTCGCGCCCCATGGTGCGCCGGTCCGTTTTGTTCTCGCCGGCGAGCTTCCGCTCGACGACCATCTGCGTCGCGATGCCGGCGTGATCTGTGCCGGGCTGCCAGAGCACGTCGCGCCCGCGCATCCTTTCGAAGCGGACGAGCACGTCCTGCAGCGTATTGTTGAGGGCATGCCCCATGTGGAGCGAGCCGGTGACGTTCGGCGGCGGGATGACGATGGCGTAGGGCTTGGCGTCCCTGCGCTCGGGCCGGCCGCACTTGAAGGCTTCGGCCTTCTCCCAGGTTTCGTGGATGCGCGGCTCGATCTCGGCGGGCTGGTAGGTCTTGTCGAGCATGGGGGCGGGGGATCGGGCCTTTCGTCGCGACGGATCGAGCGATGCGTCGCGCTGTCCCGGTCCTACGATCCCCCCCGGCGTGCTGTCAATTGCAGCACCCCTACGCTTCTTCCTCGCCGGGAGCGCGCACGATGGGCCTAGCCGCGATCCCGGCCCCCGCGGGATGCCTCGATCGAGAGGGCACGCTCGATGATGCGCGGCATGTTGTCGGAGAGCCAGCGCTGCAGCATGGGCTTCAGCATGTCGGCGACGGCGTCCTCGAGCGTGCGCGCGGGAGCTGGCCCCAGGTCGTTTGGCGCGGGCATGAGCGGCTGGGCGACGAGGGCTGCGAGCGGAGACGGCCTTTGATGACGCGCGGCGCTATACGGAGGCTCGGCCGTGTGCGACGCCGCGAGCCCCTGCGCCAGCGCGTCGAGAGCCCGGGCGGCGGCGGCCGTCGCGACGGACCCGTCGTCGATCACGGCGTCGATCGGCGCCGGCTGCGGCTCGCGCCGCATGCCGTTGTAGGGCGCGGCAACGGCGCCGAGCTCCGCCACGATCCGCGCCGCGTGGCCGTTCAGGGGCGACCCGTTCGCGGCCGAGGCAGGCGCAGCGCTCTCGCGCTGCGGCCAGCGCACCGGCTCGGCCACGACCTCGACGACCTCGACCGCCTCGGTGATCTCGGAGAGGACCTCGTCGTCGCGGATCGGCTCCGGCGGCGGCGGAGTAATGGCCTCGACCACGCTCTGCGGCAGCGGCGTGAAGCCGGGGGGCGGGAAGAAGCCCGGCTTGCGCATCGGGATCGGCGGGGCGGGACGTTGGGCGGCAGGCTGCGGCGCTGCTTCTTTCGCCGCCGGCTCGCTCGGTGCTGCGGACGGGGCTACGGCATCGAGCATGGGTGAGGCGGCCGCTGGAGCAGCCGCCGCCGGCGCGGGGACCTCGATGAGGTCGGCAATCTCGTCGTCGAGCGACACCGGCGGTTTCGGGGCCGGCGCGGACGCGGTTGTGCCGGCCTTGGCCTTGATCGCGTTCGACAGGCGGTCCATCGAGGGTAGAGGCCGATTCCCGCTGAGCGGGAACGGACTTTGTGCGCGCGGCGCGCCGGCAGGCGAGGACTTCGCGAACGGGTGGGCGGCGTCGGCCTCGAGCGAGCCGGGCCCCGGCTCTTCGGCGATGATCTTGCGGATCGACGCCAGGATCTCTTCCATGCTCGGCTCGCCCGCTTTGTCCTGTCCGTTCATGCTCGTCATAGCCCCAAACCTCGTCGCGCCTTCGACCAGGCGCCTCTGCGTCAATACCTATCGCCCGCCACACCGCACGCTACGAATTCCGCACCTACTCCCGGTCCCGCAGCGCCGGTCGCGGCTAGCTTGCCCGGGTCACTGGCCGGTGAATTTCTTCCCCGTCTTCACGCTTTCGGCGACCTCGATGTGCAGGGCCTTCTCCACCATGCGCGGCATGTTGTCGGCGAGCCACTGGCGCAGCATCGGCCGCAAGAGCTCGGCGGTCGTGTCCTCGATCGTGCCCGTCGGGCCGGCCCCTGCCAACGGCGCAAGCGGTCCAGGCGGCTGATAGGGCGCGCTCTCCTCCGCCCCGGCGGGCGGCCATGAGTGCGCCGGGTCCGAATACCCGGGGGTCGGCGGATGGGCCGGCAATGGGGCGAAGGTGTCGACAGGGGGCGGGAAATCCGGCGCGCGGTCCGCGCCGGGACGGGTGAGATCCAAGTAGGCGGGGACGATCGAGCCGAAGTCGACCTTTCGCACGGGCTCCGCCGGCGCGGCCGGCGGCACCGGGGGCATCGGCGCGGCCGTGCCTTGAGGCGACGGCGAGGGCGCCATCGTCCGGAACCGCGTGTCCTTGAACGGGGCCATCACCCGCTTGATCTCCTCCTCGACGGCAGGAGGGGGCGGCGCGGCGCGACCGAATTTCCAGCTCGTTTGCTCGTCCTTTGCCGGGCCGGCTTTTGGCTCGGAACTGGGGCTTCCGGGACGCGCGTGCTCAATGGCGCTCCCGTTCGCGGGCCGCCCGTCGCCATGGGCGGGCTCGGCCGCATGCGCCTTGAGCGTGCTCAGCGTCGGATAGCCGGGGAAGTCGCCGCGATGGGGGGCCAGGTCGCCGGCGACGACGGTCCCCTCCTCGACGGCGCGCGCCACGCGCGCTTCCGAGCTGCTGCCGGCGGCGCCCCGGATCGCGTCGGTGAGCCGCCCGAGCAGCGGCGTGTGCTTCTCCTGCGCGGCCGGGATCGGTCTGAAGATCGAAGGCAGCTCGAACTCGGCGTGATCGTCGAGGGCGGATTCTGCAAGGGCCGGGCTGGCTTTCGCCGGCTTGAGCTCAATTACCTGTTGGCCTGCAGGAGGCTCCTCGGCGATGATCCTGCGGATCGACGCGAGAATTTCCTCCATGCTCGGCTGGCCGTTCTTCTCCGTCATGTTCATGACGCCACTCCCTACACCCCACGCCGCCCCAGGCTCCACCCCGCTGGCTACATACGGTCAACTTGCGCGCCCGACTGATATCTCCCCTCTCGCCCCCGCGAAATAGCTGAAAGTACGGTCCTACTTCCCTCTCGGGCAAAGCGGACAAGCTGCTGATCATGTCCTAGAAATTTTGTTTTGAAGCCCCTCAGCTGCTCGGAACCGTAGCGGCGATAGTGGGCAACCGTGTGGCAAAAAGCCTAGTTTTCCGCGACGCAAGAAGAGCGCCGAGGGCCCGCTCGTTTTGCTCAGAATAGAGACTAGCGTGGATGATCCCGCGAGCACCGCGCTACTTGACGGGCACCTGCTCGGCTTGCGCCGGCCAAACGTCCACGTGCTCGCGGCGTCCGTCCTCGTGGGTGATCGACAGCCCGAACCACTTGCGGCGGACTTCCTGGTAGTGGGCTTCGTCGTCGTAGACCGTCGACGTCACGCCGGTGTTCAGCACGTCGAGCCTGCCGATGGCCCGGAGCAGCTCATAGCTCGCCACGACAACATCGCGCCGCGAGATTGAGAGCTGCACTTGAGAGTTGACGAGCTCGCGCTCGGCGTCGAGCACGTCGAGGACGGTGCGCTGACCGACCCGCTCCTCTTCGCGCACGCCGGTGAGCGCCGTCTGGTTTGCCTCGACCTGGACCTTGTCGGCTTCGACCCGGGCGCGGGCGCCGAGCAGCTGCGACCACCAGTTGACGATCTGCTCCTCGGTCTCGCTTCTGGCCTGCTCGATCTCCTGCAGTGCGCTGACGTGGAGCTGCTTGGCCTGACGCACTTGCGCGTAGATCAAGCCGCCCTCATAGATCGGCACGTTCAGCCGTCCGGTAACGAGCCCCTCCTCGACTTCGTCGACATTCCAATCGCGATGTCGAACCGGTTCGTCGTAGCTCGCCTCGAGCTGGACCGTGAGGCAGGAGCTGACCGCGGATTTTGTCGACCGTATAGCGCGCGCCCTGCTCGCGGTAGAGAGCGGCCACGATGGCAGGGTTCTCCCGGGTGCCGATGGCAATCGCCTCCTCGAGAACTCCTGGGAAGCAGCCTCTCGTAGCCGCTGCACTCGATGAGGTTGCTGGGCGCGTGGCCGACGACCCGCTCGAAGGTGCCGCGGAACGTCTTCAGGTCCGCGCGGGCGCGGTCGAGATCCGAGACAGCTAACGCACGACGCGCCTGAGACTGGGCGACGTCGGTGCGCGTCACCTCGCCGACCGAAAACCGGTCCTCGGTCGCCTTGAGCTCGCGCGTCAGCACATTGACGTTGGTCTCGCGCTCCCTCACAATCGCCTGGTTCGCCACGACGTCCATGTACGCGGTCACCGCATCGCGGAACACGTCCTGCTCGACGCCGCGCAGGGTCTCGCGTCCGGCGCGTACGCCAGCTTCGGCCTCGTTGACGGCGTTGAAGGTCTGAAAGCCGGTGAAAATCGGCTGCACGAGGTCGACGGTGTATCCCTTCGGATAAATCGATCCCTTCGCTGCCCATTCGATTGCCCTGCGCGCGTCGGGGCGGACATTCGTGTGCCGCCAGTTGATGTCGGCGTCGACGTTAATCTGCGGCCGGTAGCCTGATCTGGCGATCGGCACATTCTCGTCGGTCGCGCGCAAGCGCGCCCGCTCCGCGTCGAGCTGCGGGTTATAGCGATAGGCCGACGATAGCGCGTCGTTGCACATCTCGGCAAAGACCGGAGCGGACCAAGCTCCCGCCACGGCTGCGAAAACCACCGCGCCGGCCGAAGCCATTCGGAGCTTACGTTTGAGATCAGCCAACGTGAGTTCCAGCACGACCCCTATCCCTGCCCCGTCCTGTCCCCCCACGGGACCCGTGCGCCGCTTCGATATTGGCCAACGCTTACAAACTCTGAACTCCGACCCGATTGCCCGTACATCGCTAACGCCACACTGTTAAACGATAAAACCGATTCGCACCAAGAAAGGCACCTCCATTGCCGAGATTGCGGGATGACGTGGCCTCTTTCCCACACGCCGCACGCGCAAGCGCTCGACAGTCTCGCGGGAAACTTGCCCGCAACGCCGTTCCTGGAGAGGATGTTCGGTGAATTTAACAGTGCAATATCAGATAGTTGATCGTCGCCTCGCCGTCGCGTAAGTCCCGTGTGGCGGCGCTGAATAGAGTGTTTCAGAGTAAGGAGATTCGGAGACCTAAGCCAGGGTGATATCCAAGCGTCGTCCGCAACCGGGCCCCCTCTAAGGGGCGAGCGCGACAGCGCTTTCCGGCAAGGGGCCCGGGGTGTGGAAAATGCTCAGAATACGAACGAGGGTGCGGCCTCGAACGCCGGCAGCGGCGGGGCGCCGGCATCGAAGCCGGGCGCCTCGCTGACGGTGCCCGAAAATCGCCGCCATACCACGGCCCGGCCGAGCGGCCGGCCCGCGGGTTGCAGCACCCCCACCATCCGGCCGCCTTCCTTGAGCTGCTCGGCGAGCGCCTCGGGCAGGGCGGGGACGGACCCTTCGAGAACAATGACATCGTAGGGACCGTCGGGGGCATGGCCGGCCGAGAGCTCGCCCGCGACGGCCGAGACGTTGCCGATCCCGAGGCTCTGAAGCACCTTCCTCGCATCGTCGGCGAGTTGCTGGTCGCTTTCCAGCGCTACGACCGATCCGGCCAATCTGGAGAGGACGGCCGCCGAGTAGCCGCTCGCGCACCCGACGTCGAGCACGGCGTCGCCGGGATCGATCGAGGCGAGCTCGAGGAGCTTGGCGAGCGTCCGCGGGGCGAGGAGCGCGCGGGGCGGATAGCCCTTTGCGGTGGGCAGGCTGAGGTCCGCATCCTTATAGGCGAACGCGCGCGCGGCCGGCGGTACGAAGGCCTCGCGCGGGATTTCCAGCATGGCGCGCAGGATACGCCGGTCCGCGATATCGCTCGGGCGCACCTGGGAGTCGACCATGTTTCTGCGTTGGGTCTCGAAGTCCAAGCGTGCCCCCGACGGCAATGTGTGTGCGGGGCCACATTACTCGACTGGGAAGCCCCCTGCCAGCATCCCGCTGCCGCATCCCCCGCGTTAGCGCGCCTCGCGCGGCCAGAACACCCACAGGAGCGCACCCGCGGCAAGGAGCCAGAGCGCGACGACGAGCGCGGCGCCCCACGCGCTCCTCGGAGCCTCCGCGAAGCGGAGCGCCGCGGCGCGGTGCTCGGCCATGATGGCCGGGTCGATGAGCCGGATCACCAGCCACAGCGCGCCCGGCAGCAGGATGAGCTCATCGAGATAGCCGAGCACGGGAATGAAATCGGGAATGAGATCGATGGGCGACAGGGCATAGGCGGCGACGAGCCCGGCAAGCAGCTTCACGCCGATTGGCACGCGGGGATCGCGCGTCGCGAGATAGAGAGCGACGACATCCCGCTTGAGGGCCTTGGCCCACTCCATGAGCTTTGCCTTGAGGCCAGCCACGGCAATTGTCTCCTTCCGGTCCGCGCATATCCGGGCCGGCGCGGTTGCTTGTAATTATGCCGGACTTCGCTATAGATGCCGGTCGCTCGGGAGAATTTTCGACCTCAGTTTGCTTCTCCCGGCCGACTCCCGGAAGGCCACGTGGCGGAGTGGTGACGCAGCGGACTGCAAATCCGTATACGCCGGTTCGATTCCGGCCGTGGCCTCCACCCTCGGTTTTTGCGCAAGTTCAACCCCGCTGGCAAACCGCGCCCCGCTCCGGACGGGCTCGACCCGTTCGAGGGGACGACCGCGGTAGGCTGCGGCTCGACGACCTGACGCCGCTTCACCTGATCGAGCCGCGGCTGGTCTGCACGGTCTGCGGAGCCCGCGACGCGCACTGTTGGCCAAGTCCCTTTCAGCTCGGGGTGCTGTAAGAGAAAATTCGGCCTCACAAGTATTTTCAGAGCGACCGTCATTAGTCGGCCAGACCGCTCGGCCGGCAACGTGACCGCAAGCAGGTGCTGCATTACTGGCCCCCGGCCTGGCCGGAGGGCGATCTGCCAGTCATCGTGCGAGACCCGGCAGAACGTGGTTGGCATGATATCCCACCAGATCTGGTAGTGGTGGAACGAGCACACATACATACGTGTCCCCGTCGATGAACCTGAGACGCGTCACAGTCTTTGGAGGCACCGGGTTTCTCGGCCGCGCGGTCGTGGATCAGCTGATAGGTGCGGGCGCGACGGTCTGTGTTGCCGCTCGTCATCCCGGCGCTTTCAATGTCCCTTCCCGGGCTTCGCTCAGCCAGCTCTACGCCGATGTGCGCGACGAAGCATCCGTCGGGTCCGCGCTCGAAGGCTGCGATGCTGCCGTCAACGTTGTTGGCCTATACGCGGAAAAGGCATCGGAAACGTTCAGGGCGGTTCACGAGCTGGGCGCGATGCATGTGGCACGACAGGCGAGTCGCGCGGGCGTCAAGGCGTTGGTCCACATGTCGGGTATCGGCGCCGATCTCAACTCCCAATCAAGCTATGTCCGCTCCCGCGCGGAAGGCGAGCTGCTGGTCAGGAGCGCTTTCCCCGCGGCCACTATTCTCCGGCCTAGCGTCCTATTCGGGCCAGACGACAAGTTCTTAAACACGTTGATCGCCGTTACGCGCCTTTCTCCAGTGCTGGCCCTGTTCGGAGAGGGAGATACGAGGCTTCAGCCGGTCTTCGTCGGCGACGTTGCCGCAGCAGTGGTGCGGGCGCTGACCTCTGAGCCAGCACAAGGGAAGGTATATGAACTCGGCGGTCCGCAGATCTACCGCTACAGGGACATCATCAATCTAGTTTTCAAGGAAACCGGTCGAGCGCGTATGCTTGTGCCGGTGCCCTTCGGCGCTTGGGATGCCCTGGCACGGCTTCTCATGCTGCTGCCCAATCCTCCGCTTACAACCGACGTTGTCACGCTCATGAGACGAGACAATGTGGTTGGTGAAGGCGCTTTAACGCTCGCCGATCTGGGCCTAGCAGCAACACCGATGGAAACCGTGCTGGGCGGAATGCTCGGAAAGAGAACTTCTTAAATGGCTCCGACCGTGCCGCTCCGTTTCGTTGGCCGACTTGTATCATCAACGCCATTCTCCCGCACGGTTTTCAAATGCATTTCAGCCAGCGACCTCGCCACATAGACGTAGTCGCCTCCTTGGTGCGGGTGTATTCTTCATGAGAACGCAAACCCATTGAACGGCTTGCGATAGCGAGCATTTCGGCTCGTTTGGAATGGAGAGCACCCATGCCTACGTCACTTGACGCCGCCGCTGAAGCGATGCGCGAGGCGCTGCGCGAAACCGTAAAGGAGCATTCGACTTGGTATCTCGTTCAAGCCGCTTTGATGATCCTCGCAGGACTTCTGGCGCTGATCTATCCCCTGGCGTCGACGGTTGCCGTTGTGATCTTTCTTGGATGGCTCTTGATTATCACCGGCATCGTTCAGGGGATCAGTCTCATCGGCGCCGGTAAGGTCCCTCACTTTTGGCTTCAGCTTGCCTCCGTTGCGCTGTTTATCATCGTCGGTCTGCTTTTCCTCCGCAATCCCGGCGAGAGCATTATCACTCTTACCCTGCTCCTCATCGTGTTCTTCATGGTCGAGGGCATCTTGAAGGTCATCTTTGCCCTGACAATACGGCCCTTCCCGAACTGGGGTTGGGTCTTGGCGAGCGGCGTTATTGGCATTCTGCTGTCCCTCTATCTGTGGTCCAGCATGCCGATCACCGCGATCTGGTTTCTTGGCATCCTGCTCGGCATAGGGCTCATTTCCGAGGGCGCCGCCCTCGGGTATCTGGCTTGGAAAGCGCGCGAGAGCTGACGCCGCCTACAAAAGGCGCCCGATTGCTGCGCTACGCGCGTGAATTCGCATGCATGTGGTTGGAAAGAAAGAGGGCGCCGGTCCGGGGGAGGACCGAGCGCCCTAGCCAAGTCCCTCGGGGGAGGGGCATTGCTTCCGGGAGGGATCGCCGAAAGCCTGGCTAGCCGCAACGCCTTCAAAGCGACGTTGCAGCCAAGCGGCGGATAGCACTGCCGTCCACATGCAGCAATGGGACAAAGGGCCAATGCGTTTTAGGCGAGGGCGGGCTCTGATTTTAGAGGCATTTTACGTCGCTCCGTAACCGCACGCACGCGGTCGCCCTAGCCATGCGACGGCATTTGATCCCGTAGAGAAGGGGCCGCCCGCCAAACTGAAGGACGGCCCCGCGCCGCTCCACTCCGCCTAATGACCTGGCTTTTTCATCGGTCACCCCAACCGGCCCCTAGCTGCGGCGACTTCTCACGAAGCCGCCGTCTGCAGAGAAGGTGGTCTACCCAGGCTCGGCACATTGCCGATGGGCCTTCCATTTGGAACAACTACCTCTCGGTATCCTCACTTGATGGGAACGTAAGTCTCACGTGGCGCGTTGAAGTGGAAGGTCAGCCGGGCACTCAGAGTTTGAATGTTGTCGGGATCGACCCTCACCGCGATCTCATCGAACGCTGGTCCGATCGAACCTGATCGTCTCCGAGCCGATGTCGATAAAGCTGTAATCCAAACCAAAGCTCACGTTTTGAGCGAACATCCACTCGAACCCACCACCGACGGTCCACCCGCTGTGGCTCTTATCCGGGAATGAGCAATCCGGATCGCAAACTCCACCCAGCCCGCTTACGCTACCGTTCGCTGATAGGTCTACGTAATGCGTAACCGCCCTTTGCATAGAGCATGACGTTCGACCAAACATAGCCCAATCGACCGGTCGCGGTGAAAATCTAATCAATTCCCGCACTGACATTTCCGTTGCCAGTGATACACGCGAAGCTGAAATTTCTGGTATCGCCGCTGCCTCCCCAATCACCAGAAAGGTCGACACCTAGGACCCACAGACCAAACTGTTGCTGCACGCCTCCGTGGACGCCGCCCATCCAATCATCTGAACTGAGACTTCTGCCCGTTTCCAATCCTGGGACGTCGACGAAATTGACATCAGCGCTCGCCCATCTGTAGGTGCCCTGACCGCCGAGATAGAAGCCCGTCCAATTCACATTCGTTGGTGATACCCACGAGACCACCACTCCGCCTGAACCCCAGTGGCAGCGAAAATCGTCATCGCGCCGACTGCTAACGACACAACTGACTTGCTCATGGACTACTCCCTGCTCACATCGCGCGCATACTCACTCCAACTGCGGTCATTAAGCTCGTGAGGAAATCAAAGGTCAATCTGAACCCCGACATAGTCAACGTTCCCCAAAACCCTTGAGGGACGCGCGCCATGCGTCGGAAAAAGGGACGACTGTCAGGGACTTGTCACGCGAGGAGGAGAGAGCAAGCGCCAGCTTCGAACGTTGCATCTGCGTCACAGCAGTTACGAAATGCGACGCGATGCCGATTGACGGCAAACAACTGCAAGGCAGTTCGCCTCGGAACAGCTTCGAGCAGATCGCCAGCGACAAGTATGACAAGGGCTACATCGAGATGCGCTGGGCCAGCAATCTAGCGTCAATTATGTATACGGTTGAAAATTAGCCGACGTTCCTTGCGCCCCCAATACAATTCCTGTTCGGTGAGAGGACTTCTCCTCCTGAAATATAGCTACAGCGGTTCGTATCTCTTCTGAGATGCGGACCGCTGGCGTTATGAACGTGGCCTGCCCCTCGGAACGATACCAGTCTCTAAGTTAGAATCCGGCCGTGCTCAGCCAGCGTCTGTGCTGGCCGAAGCGGAGCGTAGGGCAGACCGGATGCTGGCGGCAAGATCGCTTCTGGAGCTGGCGGTCGATAGCCAAGCGAGTGGCCTGCCCCTCGGAACGATACCAGTCTCTAAGTCAGAATCCGGCCGTGCTCAGCCAGCGTCTGTGCTGGCCGAAGCGGAGCGTAGGGCAGACCGGATGCTGGCGGCAAGATCGCTTCTGGAGCTGGCGGTCGATAGCCAAGCGAGGAGTGGGGCCGGAGGGCATTGTAATGGCGCCGCCAGTTCTCAACCAGGACCTGAGCTTCCCGCAGCGTCGTGAAGATCTCCCCGTTCAGCAGCTCGTCTCGGAGCTTTGAGTTGAGGCTCTCGCAGTAGCCATTCTCCCAAGGGCTTCCCGGCTCGATATAGAGCGTCTTGACGCTAACCCTGCCGAGCCAGTCACGAACGCTGGCCGCCACAAACTCGGGGCCGTTGTCGGAGCGAAGATGCTCGGGCGGGCCATGCGTAGCGAAGAGATCGGTCAAACACTGGAGCACGTCGTCGGACCTGAGCCGTCTCGCCACGACGATGGCAAGGCAGCGGCGCGTGAACTCGTCGAGCACGACGAGCATGCGGAAGGCGCGACCGTCTTGCGTGCGATCCTGGACAAAGTCATACGACCAGACGTGGTTTGGACGTGCGGGCCGGAGACGGAGACATGATCCGTCGTTGAGCCACAGGCGGCCGCGTTTTGGTTGTTTGCTTGGCACTTTCAGCCCCTCCCGGCGCCAGATGCGATAGACGCGCTTGACGTTGACCCGCCAGCCTTCGGCCACGAGCATCTCGCGGATGCGCCGGTAGCCGTAGCGGCCATAGCGCGATGCCAGCCGCACGATGGCCGCCGTCAGGACCGCTTCATCGTCAGGCGTCTTGAGATGCCGCCTTTGCGTCGCACGCGGCTGTCCTACGACAGCACACGCTCTACGCTCCGAAACGGCGAGATGCGAGCGCACGTGATCAACGCACGCCCGCTTCCGGGAAGGGCTTAGTATTTTCCCTCAAGGGCTTCCTTCAGGATCAGTTTGTCCAGCGTCAGCTCGGAGACCGCCTTCTTCAGGCGGTCGTTCTCGCGCTCAAGATCCTTGAGCCGCTTGGCCTGGTCGAGCTTGAGGCCGCCGTACTCGCGCCGCCAGCGATAGTAGCTCTGCTCCGTAATGCCGATCCCTCGGCAAATGCTGCCGATCGTCTGACCCTGGCCGAGGCGGACCTCTGCCTCACGCAATAGCCCAATGATCTGTTCCGTCGTGTACCGTTTCCGTGCCATTCCCTGATCTCCTCTATCGAGGTGGAAATAGCCGGATTCGCTCACTCAACTTGGGCTCGTCTTAGGGGAGCAGGCCACTGCAATCTTGGGGTTCTGGTGGATTTAGGGCGCTAGAATTCAGCTCGAGCTGGCCTTTCCTTGATCCCGGAGACTTCCAGCGTGGAGTGCTCTAGGCCGCCTCGAGCTCTTTTCTCGTCTCGCGAATTCGCTTCACCGTGAGCGTAATGTGCTCTTGAAGTTTGGCCCTGTATTGGAGGTGAACCAGCTTCTGACGCAACCTCGACCCCTCGGCCCGCTCGCCGTCGGCCGGAGGCCGATCGAGGGATGGGGATTGCTTGTCCGTCATTGTGGAGCCTCGCTGGAGCGGAGCTCCGGGACATCGCGCTCGCCGTGCATTGTCGTAGCCGGTGTTGTCCTCGCGCACGCAAGCGCAGCCTGGGCAATCCCGGCTGCGGTTGGCCAGGATTGAAAGGACAACGGGACCGCTTTGGTTTCATTCCGTGGGATGAAGCGTTACGCTTCAACATGCCGCCAAAGTAGTGGTCAGGTTGTATGTCAGCAAGTCGTCGCGACGGCGAAGCCTGGAGAGCCGTGCACTTCGCCAGCATCGCCAAGCGTCAGGTGACGCTTTGGCTGCACTGCCGGCAATGCCAGCATAACGCCTATCCTGAGCCCCTGGCCTTCGGCGCCGAGCACGGCCTGCCTGACACCACCCCCTTTACAGACGATCGAGAAACGGCTTGTTTGCACCGTCTGCGGGGCTCACAATGCCCACAGCTGGCCGAGCCCGTTTCAGCGCGGAGTGCTTTGAAAATATGGCTGCGATCGACCTCGAGAAGGAATTGCGCGATCTGACGCGGCGCGTCGCCCTCACTGAGACGAAGCTAGCGCAGATAGAGGGCCAGTTCGGGTTCATCTCCGGCCAGCTCCGCGACATCCAGCTTTTCATGCACGCTCGCTTCGACGAGCTCGCCCAGGGTCAGGAGCGCCTTCGCGCGGATCTCCCTACTCTCGTTGCAGACGCCGTCGGCGCGGCTTTGCGCGGGCGATAGCGCCTCGACGTTGGGGCAGGCCACCAATGGCCAGTTCTTCCCGTGACCAGCCGATGGCGTTAAGTTTGGTTGGCGCGCGTGCTCTCGCTCACGGCGCTGCGGTCCGGAACCACTCAGCGTTCATCCTAATCGCGATGGCTGGCGTTGGTGATTTGGGGCATCCGCACAACGTGGAACAGGCTACGAGGACCACGACTATGAGGTCACTGGTTGCCGTGAACTGCCGATACTCAGCGCAGAACCCGATCGATTACGGCTGCGGCAACCCGGCTGGGATGGATGGCTTCGACCGCGGCACTGTAAGTGCCACAATAGATGTGCCGGATGAGGGAGGCATGATTCTGCGGTGAGGCCTCAAACCGCACGCCGAAGCTATCTAGGTAGACCCGCGCAATCGTTGCGCTCGTGTCGAGATCCCGTTGAAGTGGATGGTCGACCGACGAACCGACCGGAGCAGGTGCGGTTCCCATCAGCCTCATACCGCTCATGGAGATGTCGCCAACATGCAGGTACATGGTCTTGCCCCCAGCAGTCACGAGGGCCGGTTCATTGCTCGCATAGCGCTCGCCGTTTCGTCGTTGTGGAGCTTCGATGCAGCAGAGCACCGCGAGTGTCAGAAGAGATGATATTGTACCAGCTCCAAAAGAGCGCCAGGGCGCTGGCGATCGGCCGGCGGTCGGCTGTCGTCGATCGCGAAGGCTGCTGATCTGCAGCGACGGTCAAACCTGACGAAGATCAGAAAGACCCGCAGCATCGGCCGCTATTGCACAAAGCGCGAGCTGCGGTCGCCCCTTTGCGGTGACCCGGAACTTGTGGCCCTTGGGCTTCACAAGTCCCATCGTGACACGACTTCCCGATATCGGCCGCGCTAGGCAGCTGACTGAGATCGAATGAGATCGTGGGCACACGTCCTCTCGTCATCCAGCACGTGATCGCTATGGTCGTTCTGGAGACGTGTCTCGGAAACATCTACGCAGAAACGGCGTCGGTAACACTCGCATGCACCACCTGGATGTCGAACAGGAGATAGAGGGCCGGAATAACAAGGCCAAACAAGCGGAAAGAGTGTCGCTGCACAAGATGGAGAAACGTCTCCACAACGTGATGCGGTCGATGAGCGTGATCCTTCGCCACGGCGGCTCAACGGACCACTACGGGCTCCGACAGATCTGCGGTTAAAACCGAGCGCCCACCGACTGCCGCTGGGTGATGTACTCCTTAGGCCTTCCGGCGCGAGGCCGGTCGACAACACCTCGTTCGAGATGGACCGTGCGAGAACCGATCTCTTTCAATCTCGGCGATAGTATGAAATAATCCTCGGTCACCGAGTCCCGTGGGAAAACCACCGATCTCAATAAGGGGAGCGAAGCGGATAGGCGGAGAGGATCGCAGCACCGAAAGCTCCACCCCACGCATCCTTGGACGGCGTGCCCACGTCGAAGAAAGCGCTGTTCATCTGCGCAACGCGCTCCATCGACAAATTCGTCTGGATCGGATCCGGATTGAGGAAATGTTGCGGAGTTTGGACGACGCCAACATGCTCTTCGCACATCAACAGAAAGGGTGCGGGTGGCGGCATTGTGGCTTTGCCACAAGTAGGCGTCCAAGAATGGAGATGAAGTGGGTGGAGTCCACCGAGCCGTTAAGATGCGCCAAGGCGTTGTTGATGTTGCCAGCCTTGGCATAGACGTTGTCGCAGCGGGTCGGGATGTGGGCGACCGTGCTGCTCGCGCAGTGCTCTCGCCCAGGCCCGTCAAGCCGTCAGTCGCAGACCCACACGCGCGATAGTTCGGATGGTCGATCGTTTTCGCGCCGATGATGGTTCGCTCAAGGATCTGCTCCTCTTCGTTGTGGTGCGAATGAGCACGTCCACGCGCGGCGGCTCGGGCAAGCGCTTTGAGCCATGCACTGATGCGATCGACGTCGGCCGACCTATGGCGCGCGCGCGTTAGAAAAGATGAGCGATGCCGTCGCTCCGAGAATGGTCGAGGCTCCCTCGACGGTCATGGACATCGGCACCGGTTGCGAAATCCAGGTCAACCCGGCTGGAGGCAAGGTTTCGCATAAGCGCCAGTAGAGGTAGCGCCAGGTTACGGCGCGGTGCAAAACCGCAATCGCAGCGCCACGGACGATGATGTTATCGCGGTTGAGCCACGGCAACACGGCTGCAGCCAGAAGGGCCATGACCGACACCCTGGCAGGAACGCCTCCCAGTACGTAATCCCTGAGGCGTAGGTCATGGCCCCGCCCTCCCCGTCGGGCGGGCGGTGGCGCTGTTCGTCGAGGTGTCGGACGACCCGCTGTATGCCATGCGTCCCACGTGGCAATAGACGACTCTGGGCGGCACGGTTAGGGGCGTCGACCGTTACATGGTACGGCTCCCGAACAAGTGCCTTTTGTTCTATCGCTAGGTTGTTTTAGCCGACGCGATCGCAGACCGCTTTCAAGACCAACGATGTGGCCCTTGTGCTCCTGTCTTTCACCGCGCAGCTTGAACGCCGCCGCCTGACCGAGCCTAAGCGCATTATATGTGCTCTCGCTAACCGCAGCGCTGACGATGCTG
>CAWIYX010000005.1:0-99650 GCA_963840415.1 uncultured Alphaproteobacteria bacterium
AGCAGGGATGCCGCAAAGTAGAGGGTATAGAACACCCCGAGGACGGCGATAACGATAAGGGCAACCGACCGCCCGCTGGTGGGCAAAGACGCTAGCTCCTCGCTCTTGCGCTGAGGATCAAGCGCCGGTTCAGGCTGCTGCAGAGGTGCGAGTTTGGGCTGACATGGGTACCTCGACCGACAATGCCCGCCTGACTTAGATCGGATGGCGGCTTTGAAAGTCAAGGGAACATCGCTACTGTGTCGGCGTCGTTCCTGGCCGCCAAGCTGTCTGCGAAGATCGCAGGATTGCGGGTTCGGTTTTATAGCCTCTAAGCGGCGCCGGGTTCGCTCTGGTTGCGGCTCCGTGACTTCAGCGCTCCGCCCCCAGAATCCTCGCTGCCAAAGCGTCGAAGCGGTGCCGATTCCAAGGCGCTTTGCGCACCGTGGGTGGAGCCGTCCACAGCGTCAAAGCAGGACCTTGTCTCGGGGACATCTCTCGTACCGAGAAAACTCGAGATCGCAGGAGGGCCCGGCGAGTGATAGAAATCGAACGGGAACGTGATTGCACTTGGGTTTGCGGATCACCATGTGCGGTAGAGATCGACGCAAGAGGGCACCTGTCCGAGATGAGGAGACAACATGAAGATCTGGACGCCCACGATGTGCGCCGGCACGTCGTTCGGCCTAAGGTCGCGGCTCCTTGCCGGCCGAGATCGACATCGTCGTGGTGTCTTCTTCGATCGATCGGAACAGCGTGTCCTTCGCCAGCTTCACCGACATGCACCGGGCTCCTGATCGGACGAGGAACCACATGGTACGCATGCTTTCACTCGCAACGGCCCTCGGCGTCGTTCTCGCATTGCCTGCTGTTGCCACGGACGCTACTGACAAGATTCCGGTACGAAGACGGAAGCGGTTCCTGCCACGGTTCCTGCCACAAAGGGCAACCTGTTCACCGAAGAGCAGGCGCGCGTCCATCTCGCGCACCTCGGCTACACTAGCATTTCTGAGCTTAGGAAGGACGAGAACGGGGTTTGGCGCGGTTCAGCAACGAAAGACGGCAAGACCTTCGCTGTCGGCGTCGACATAAAGGGCGCTGCCGTTGCGAACTAATGATCTGTCTGTCCCTTTCTGTGGTTCGGCGCCCGTGTCAACGGGCGCCGTTTGCACGATCAGAACCCACTCATTGGGTCCGTTGGAGTAACCATGATGAACATCAATCGCGACGTCGTTGCTTTCAAGCGACAGGCTGACGGTGCTTGCGCGGCCATGAAAGAGGCAAAGGGGCAGATTGCAATGTACTGCTTCGATGATGCGCAATTCTATATCAGGCGCGCGATCGAGCTAGCGCGCACTGCCGGTCGCGATGGAATGGTTGCACGTTTGAAGTTTGCAGCGCGATCGGATCACGAGGTCTTACAACAGGCAGCAAGAGGGCAGCTCGCAGCAAGTTACGTGCGCTGGCACAGACGATGTCGCGCCGCAATTCAATCCATCACGCGCTTAGATCGCCACGAGGCTTCAGGCGATGGTAGCGTCAGGCGCACGACGGTACCCTGGGTGCCGCTCTTCCGCTCGAGCTGGCCACCGAGCTGTTGGGAGAAGGCCTCGACCAACCTGCCGCCGACCCCGGAATCGGCGCGTCGAGGATCGATCCCCTTGCCGTCGTCAGCGACCGTAAGGTGAAGCTCTCCAGGCCCACGCTTTAGCGTCACCAGGACTGTGCCGCTTGTTTCACTCGGGAACGCATATTTGACGGCATTCGTTACGAGCTCGTTCACGATGAGCCCTAGCGGAATCGCGCGATCGGCCGGCAGGGGCTCGCTGTCAATGTCGGTTTTGAGCGCGATGGTAGGGCCAACCTCTTTTTGCACTCACTCGATCAGGTCGCGACACAGCTCCTCAACATAGATCGTCGCGTCGACTGCCTCACCCGTATCGGTTTTGCCTAGCACGGAATAGAGACGCCCGACGGCTGCGATGCGATGTGACACCCTCTCGAGCGCTGCCTTTCCCTCGCCGCTCTTATGGTTCCGTGCTTCGAGACTGACAATAGATGCGATGATCTGCAGGCTATTCTTGATCCGGTGCCCGAGCTCTTGCAGCAGCACCGCGATACGCTCGTGCGCGGCCATGTGCTCGCGCTCGAGTCTCACGCGATCAGTGACGTCTTCGATTGCCAGCAGGACCTGCTTTACGTGGTTGCCAGGCCGATGAACCCTGCGCGCATTGAGCACCATCACCCGTCGCCCAATAGACGGGAACACGTGGTCGACCTCGAACGCCTCGATGGTCGTGGGGCCGGAAATGACAGTTTCGAGCAAGCTGCGGAGCTTGGGAATGTCCCACTGTCCGTTGCCGATCTCATAGAGCTTCCGGCCAACCGTATCCTCGCGCGCGACCGCGAACGTGCTACAGAATGAACGGTTAGCGAACCGGACGGTGAGGTCGGGCTGGAGCACGAGCAGGCCTTCGCGGAGTGTTTCCACAAGATCCAGTGGATCGACGTCGCGCATAGCAGTTGCTCCTGGCACCCTCCTGATGACGAGGGCCATCCTCCCCAACCGCAAGAACACGATCTTGCTAGAGAGCCCACGTGCGTTCCGTTCTGATTGTAAGCTCGTTTAGCGTGCGTTGTCGGTAATGTACATTACCGTCGCGGTGGGAGCTAACTTTTACAAGTATGTTTTGGGAAGGTGAAAAGCGAGGCGCGTCCGGACCAACTGATAACATTCACAAGATGCGTGCGTGAGGCCCTGCCGATCAAGTATCGTGACTTGCCGTCGGCCGCGCGCAATCAAACCGTTACGTTCCAACTCGCGGGCAGCGTTCGTGATCGTTGGCCTCTGGACACCCAGCATCTCGGCGAGCAGGCTTTGAGTGATCAGCAGTGCGTTATCGTCACTGCGATCACGCATCATGAGCAGCCAACGCGCCAGCCGCTCCTTGAGGCTGTGCGCACCGTTGCACGCTACTGACACCAGGACCTGCTCGAGAAAAGCGTTGACGTAAGCATACATAAGATTTCGGAAGGACGGCATCGAGTGCATGGCCCGTGTGAACGCCGGGCGCGACATCTTTGCTGCGCTCCCTGGGAGTTGGACGAGAAGCCGGAAGGAGGACTGCTTGGCGCCGAAGACGGCTTTCACACCCGTGCAACCCTCCCTACCGATCGTTGCCATCTCAATGATGCTGCCGTCCGCATAAACCGCGACCACCGAGACGACACCACTATCGGGGAAGTATACATGGTCAAGCGAACTATCAGCGTCCATAAGGACCTGCCCGCGTCGGCAGGCAATGTGTTCAAGCTCCGGTATGAGCCGCTTGAGATTGCGGGAAGGCAGGGCGAGCAAGAGCCGATTGCGAGGCCAATTTGTTACAGCGCTCATGCACTAGACAGCGCTCGGTTCGCTCGGGTTGCAAGAGAAAGCTCGTTCTGCCGCTCAGCGCTGGACCGCATTGATAGTCCTGACCAGTTGCCGAACAAGAACTCGGGAAAGATCGACAATGGCCGCAATCACTCGGACGAAGTGATCTTCGGGCAGCCTCAGCAGCATGATTTGCAGCGGTTATTGATTGGCGGCTTTTTTGAAGCGGCGTTCGATCGCCTTGACTTCGGCAAGAGAGACATCACCGGATTTGATCAATGCATAGACGCAGCGCAATGACAGAGCGGGGCCAGTCGCTCTCATGCATTGTCTCAGCCCTTCGCTACCTACGGCATGCGCGCTGCAGTGGGCGAAGTAGTCATTCATGCACGCATTTGTGACGGACTCGCTGACCGCTATTGCTTGAGACGCAGAGAGCGCCAGCACGGCGAGCGTGAGCGGTGTGAATATGGTTCTTGGGCTTGTTGGCACATCCCAACGGGTCACAATATCCTCGCTGATGGTATCCTGGCTAACTCAGTACAACTTCGAAAGTTCCCTTAGTCGCGTCGGTGCCGTGACGAGCACACGCAATGGAGTTCGCACTCCGTAAGAGTTTTGATCGCCGTTGGTAGGTCTGGGTACTCGAAGGCGCAGGACACCTCTTCGACTGTACTCGCGCGGCCGCGCCAATGGGCAAATTGAGTAGATTCCGAAGCTGTTTACTCCACCTCCTCGAGCGTAGAGATAGAATCAAGTGAACCCCTGGGGTTCGCTAGTCGATAGGAGAGCACCATGGACACGACGACATTACTCGTCATTATCCTCGTATTGCTGGTTCTCGGTGGCGGCGGCTATTATGGCCGGCGGCGCTGGTTCTAGGCTACGACCAGTCGGGCGGTTCGGCGAACTGTACCGCGCCACGGAGCGCAGCGCCCGTTCAACTTTCAGCGGCTGTGATCGCTCGCGCGCAGAGAATTGGGAGCGCGGCAAGCTGTTCGAACAGGCTTGAGGTTCGCGGGGCCGCCGGCTAGCGAGCACTGAGAACGGCAATGAGGTCGTCGGCGGTGAAGGGGCTCTCCCGGATGCGCGACCGCATCGGCTCATAAACTCGCGACCTTCACGGCCACGTCCATAACCTCAAGCACCGCTTTGTGCTCGGCGAGAGCGGCGAACTGCGCAGAGTTCAACTTCGCAAGCTGAGCCCGCCGTGCGTCTCGTGTTTCTGCGCAAAATCTCCCGAGCCCACCACTGACTTCCGGCGAAGGTCAGAGGCGGCTGTCAGCGCTACGTCCGCTACGAGTCCGCTCTACCTCCGACACCAGAAAGTTTGGTGCGCCGCGGCGGCGAAGGCGCTTCGACGCGAGCGGACTTGTTTCATCCCCACCTGCCGAACTGGGCAACGGGCTGTCGGTATTCCCGCGCCAGCAACGAGATCGCGCCGGCAACGGCGTTGGCGAGATCGTCGTGGGCGTGCGGAGCGTGGTCGATACTCTCGCGCCCGCCACGAGAGACACGACGCTCAAGGCCGACGAGCTGATTGATCAGTTTCTCGCTGTCGACGAGATCAACTCTGTGGCTGTTGAGCACAGGCAGCAGGTCCCGGAACAAATCCGACTTGGGCTTCTCTGAGAGCGGGTAAGCAATGCCAAGCTTGCGGAACTGTTCGCGCGGCCACTCTCCTGCGTACCGATCCCCCATCACAGTGCTGACGCCGTAGCGCCTCAGCGTCTCGCAGAACTCGGCGACGACGGCTTCGGGGGAGAACGGCGGTTTGCGCTCGCGGATAAGGTCCAGAACAATCCGATCGCCTTCCCGGTGACCCAGCGCCATCGTCATCGCATCGTTCGATCCGCCGGAAGGGTCGACGAAGGCCTGATAGTGGGTGTTTGCATTGCGTGGGCGTTCCAGAATGCCGAAGGATACGCAGGCTTCGACAACCTCGCGAGTCACAAAGGCTTCAATGTCGGAGCGGAACTCAGCGAGATACTCGGCCGATGCGCTGGCGTGGTCGCGCTCCAGTGCCTCGTCAATGACACGCTGATCAATCAGCGGGTTCATTTCTTGCGTGGCGGCCTTCCACACAAGTGGCACATCGTGACCACGCTCCCGAACGCGCGCCCCAGCCCGTTCGGCGATTTTTCGAGTCTGGCCCTCTGTTGTCCCATAGATGATCAGGACGTTCACGCGCGTCGTCCTCCGCAGCCGAAAACCGATCCGTGCGCTATTCTATGCAGCGACGAGAGGCAAGGTGCGGGCCTCTGCATCCGTACAGCGGCGGAAGAATGCTGCGCGTTAACGCCAACGACCTGCATCAGGCAGTCCATCAATCCGACAAGTCGCTCATGCCCGCCGAAACCATTCTCCCGCGGAACTTATTACCGCCGCACTCCGCGGCGGAACCGGCTTCAATGTGGGCGAGGCTCTCCATGGATGTAGGTTTCGAGCTGATCGATGGTGTGGGCCTGATCATCGATGATGCTCTTGACCAAGTCACCGATCGAAACGATGCCAACCACGCGGCCACCGTCAACGACCGGCAAATGGCGCACGCGTTCCTGCGTCATGAGACCGAGACAAGCCTCGATGGTTTGACCAGGTTCGGCGCACGGCACCTGCGTTTCCATGATGTCCCGCACGAGGGTCTGGGGCGACGTTCTGCCCTTGAGCATGACATCCCTCGCATAGTGCCGTTCGGTGACGATGCCGACCAGCGCGCCGGCATCCATGACGAGTAGCGAGCCGATATCCCGATCGGCCATCAACTTGATGGCCACGTAGACCGTCTCGTCGGGGCCGATAGCGACGTAATCGCGCCCCTTCACTTTCAATAGCTGATGAATGGTTGTCATCGGGCGTGTCTCCTCTTCGAGAGGGCCTAGCTCCCGACAGCACACGCTGAAGAACGCCCATAATTTACAATTCAATTTTTCCAGAAGCTGCATTGACCTGGCTCAAGCGGCGATGCGGCTTAGTGACAACCAGAGGGGGGCCCACTGCTACTCGCTGCGCCGCAGCATCCAAGAAGGGGCCAGGTGCGAGTGCAGCGGTACGGCACGCCGCCTCTCTCGCAAAACTACGCACGGGCGCACGGCACTAGAGGATGCGAAGGAAAAGCTGCGAGAGCTTGGAGAGTTGCTCAACGAGCCTCGGTTGCAACACGCGTGCTATTGTGGCGCCTTGCAGATCGGGGAGCATCGCATCCGTCGTCGCGCCGTGACGATCGCGCACGATGAGCACCGGAGTGTGCTCGTCCGGCGAGAGCCCCTTCTTCTTCGCCGTGCCGCCGCGCTTTCTCGGCACCCTTCCGACGAGCCGTTTCGAGCCCTTGGCCGATTTCAGAAAGAACGCTTCGTCGGCTTCCACGATGCCACAACCGGGCCTCGGCACGCCTTGGCCCTCGCTATCGTCGCATTGATCAGGCTCGCGTCGATCGAGAAAGCAAGAAAGCGCCTAGCCTTGAGCGGGATCAATGCACCGGCTGAGGCGGAGGTGAAGCTGGCTCCGATCTGCGGCTCGAGAGTGCAAAACATATCGGCCCGTTTCCCAACACTCGGCAGGGACTCGGATGTTCCCTCCCGGGTTATCGGATCGGACGCTTATCGCTCCCAGAACCTAGCTCCCAGAACCCAGAGGCACGGGACGCACCCAACGAAAAGAGATTCAACGGCTGGAGGAATGGAGCAACAATGATCAATCGCAGGCTTGCCTACATCGTAAAAGACCAGAACCCGCTTGTGCTGCCGGACAGCGCCACGGTCAAGCACGCCTGCAAATCGATGTGCGAGCGTCGCGCAGGCTCGGTTCTGGTGGTCGACGATCATCAGCGGCTGATCGGCATCTTTACCGGACGCGACGCCGTTCGCACTCTCGCCCAAGGCAAAGGAGCAGCCCGGATGACCCTCGGCAAGGCGATGACGCCGAACCCCGTTACGGTCACGCCCGATCACCGCGCCATCGACGCACTTCGTGCAATGAGCGACGGTGGCTTCCGTCACGTCCCTGTGGTCGAGGGCGGCCGGATCTGGGGCGTTGTCTCGCGCGGCGATTTCAAGGGAACGGAAATCGATCGGCTGGATGAGGAGGAACAGCTGGCGGAATGCATCCGCTGATCAGGGCGCCCGCTCCTTCTGGTTTCGCAATCAAATACTGCCGCTCGGACTACACTAGTGTTGAATGCCAGCTGAGCAGAACTCTAAAAACAATTGGGAACCTCCCGTGCAATAAACTCCGCGGCAATGACGCAAATCGATGCCCCGGCTGACCCTGCCCCCGCGAGGGTACCCGTTTTGTGAGGTAGAGTCCGTTCTCTGAGAGAGGAGACGGACGATGCTGGCTTATCAAACAGGTCGACCTGATGGGCTCAGGCGAACGCCTAAGACGATGGTTCTGCAACTTTGGAGAGACGAAGATGGCCGGAAAGGCACCTCTGCCCGCGATGACAGCGGCGCTCGCCCAACTGACTGAAGCCTTCAAACTGGCAGGCGCGACGTCAGCGACGCCAGTGCTCGAGATCATCGTTCCGCCTGGTGACGAGGAAGCGCTTAGACTGTTCTTCGACGCTTGGCGCACCCGCGACATGCCGGATCACGTCATTGGAATGATCGGCAAGACGGTAGTTAAAACTCTCAGCCGGGGTTGGGTCGACCCCCCGTGAGCCCACCCTGGGTTAGCAATCCGCCGCCTTCCAAATCTCGGGCTCGTTAAGACGCACCCACGCATTGTGCGGGCACTCGCGCCAATACAGATAGTTAGTTTTGCCAAGTAAACCCATACCGTTAAGATTTACCGGAGCTTCTCGACGGCGGCTGTCATTGCTATGAGGGCATCATCCACGGCGCGGCCTCGTTCTTCGTAGCGCCTTCTGATCCGCCACCTTCTATCGCTCATCCTGACCCAGCTTCGCTCGAGTTCCCCGAAGCGGCGCATATCCTCTTGCCGGTAGCTTTTCGCGAGTTCAATGGCTTCTTTTAAGGCAATCCGGAGCCTCATCCGCGCATCAACAGTACCCATCGCGACAGCTCCATGCTTTGCGCGCGAAAGTGACGGCGCCCCCGCGATTCTGTGTGCGCGAGGTGCACCCGTCTCCAGGCCTCGTCGTCGACCTTTACCATGTTGCCTTCAATAGCGGTCTTCCGGCTTGTCCGGCGCGCTGGGCACGACCACCGGGTTACTCCTGCAGAACGTAGGTCCCAGGCGCATCGCCCAGCGGCTTGTAGCCAGCCTTTGGTGCCCCAAACGGTGGCGGCGCGGTGAGAGCGCCGGACTGCGCCTGGAGCCATGCTACCCATTCGGGCCACCACGAGCCGTCCTTACGCGGCGCTGCTACCGCCCAGGCATCGGGATCAGCGTAATTGTCGGTACTGGACTTGGTCATTACCTGGTAGCTGCGACCTTTGTGGCCGGGCTCGGAGACGATGCCGGCGTTGTGGCCGCCCGAGGTCAACAGGAATGTCACCTCGGTGTCGGTCAGGAGATGGATCTTGTGCACCGAGCGCCAGGGCGCGACGTGATCGCGCGTCGTGCCAACCGAGAAGATCGGGGCACGGATGTCGGTCAGCGCAATCGGCTTGCCGTCGACACGATAGCGACCCTCGGCCAGGTCATTGTCGAGGAACAGGTGGCGCAGATAGTCCGACTGCATGCGATATGGCATGCGCGTGGCATCCGCGTTCCAGGCCATCAGGTCGCTCATCGGTTCGCGCTCACCCATGACGTAGTCATGGACCATGCGCGACCAAACAAGGTCGTTGGAGCGCAGCATCTGGAAAGCTCCGGCCATCTGCTTGGTATCGAGAAAGCCCTGCTCCCACATCATGTCTTCGAGGAACGAGAGCTGGCTCTCATTGATGAACAGCATCAGCTCGCCAGCCTCAGTGAAGTCGGTCTGAGCCGCTAACAGGGTGATTGTCTTGAGCCGCTCGTCGCCATCTCGCGCCATCGCCGCCGCCACGATCGAAAGTATCGTGCCGCCGATACAATAGCCGACGGCATGCACTGGCTCCTTCGGCACGACCGCGGACACCACATCAAGGGCGGCCATCACGCCGAGCGTGCAGTAGTCATCCATGCCAAGGTCGCGATCCTCGGGTTCTGGATTGATCCAGGAGATCATGAACACCGTGAAGCCTTGGCTCGTGAGGTGCTTCACCAGTGAGTTCTGCGGCGACAGGTCGAGGATGTAATATTTCATGATCCAGGCCGGCACGATCAGGATCGGCTCAGGTCGGACCTTGTTGGTCGCCGGCGCATACTGGATCAGCTCGATCAGCCGATTGCGATAGATGACCTTGCCCGGCGTGACCGCGACATTGCGACCGACCTGGAAGGCCTCGGTGCCGACCGGCTTCTTTCCCGAAACCGCGTGCTCCCAATCCTCCAGGAAGTTTTGCGCGCCGCGTAAGAGATTCATGCCGCCCTGTTCAAGAGTCCGCTGCAACAACTCCGGGTTGGTGAGTAGAAAGTTTGAGGGCGACATCATGTCGAGGATCTGCCTGGACGCGAACTCGACGACTTTCTCATGCTGTTGCGCGACCCCGCGTATGCCCGTGGCGGCGTTGTGCCACCACTGCTGGTGCAGCAGGAAGCTCTGGTGGATGAAATTGTATGGCCAGCGCTGCCACGCCTCGCCTATGAAGCGCCGATCCTGCGGCAAGGGCGAAATGCAGGGCTCGGTAGTGCCACCCATCGCACATTGACCGAGATGATGAGCAAGCCGCGCGGCCTTTCGCAGCGCCTTCTCAACAAGCTGCATCTGCTTGCCCGGTGACGCTGCAAGGTGCGTGGCCCAATCGAGGTAGGCCGCCGATAGCGCGGCCGGCGACAGCCCCGCTGTGAAGCGTGCCGCCGTCGCGTGAAGCGACCTATCGACAAGATCGCCAAACGCGGTCGATGTATAGGAGTTGCGTTCGAAAGCCCCTCGAGACCTGGGCAACGCCGCGTGATCAAGCGCGCTCTCCGGCACGGATTTCCGGGCGATGGGCAACTCCGGCGATGCCGTACCCGCCTCGGCTCCAGCGGCACGAGCCTCGCTTGCAGATTGCTCTCGCTCGGCATTCTCAGGCATGACGCGCGCGCTTCTTCACCCGCTCGTTCTGTTTCAGAGGTATCGGCGTCACCTTCTTGCTCATGTTCTCTGTAGCGCTCCAATGCAATTCCACAATGTAAAAGTTAAGTATGACAGCCAGCCGCGTCGCAGCAATTGAGCCGAATCAACGCGGCCGGGGATGCCGCGGCTCACCAGGACAAAAACGAGCGTGATTTCGGCACGCCAATCATGTCTGTGGCACTTGGGTTTCCGGCAAAATTACCGAAACCTGAAAACTAACCGCCTCTCGTCACGGAAGGGCCAAGCAGCGCTCGGCGACTTCCGAAAATGGCCCTTCTCACCCATTCTAATACATGTTCGCCCGGTCGTTACGACTTGGGTCGCTTGTTTGACGGATCGGCCACGTGAAATCCTCAGACCAGGTTCGCGCTCGATCGCACAGCAATGGGGTGCCGATGCGCTTTCATCGGCTGCCGTGATGACCACGCCGGTCACGGCAACCCTAACCAGGCCATTGGGCGTGTACTCAACGCAGGGCGGAACAGGCGTCAGCTCTATTTTTCCGTTCCACTGGAGGCGGTCCGCGGCCCCCGGATGATCATCGCCAGGGAGAGGGCGAACAGTGCCACGCTCATCCAGATCCAAACCGACGGGCGCTCGCCAAATATGGTCATGCCGGCGATGAAGCCGGAGGCGATCATGACGAAACTTGCGAAGGACGTGTATACGGGTCCAGCGTGCCGAAGCAGATACATATAGAGCGTCATCTCGAGAACGACCGAGACAATAAGGGCGATGAGAGCCCACGACGCGCCGGCGGGATTGGCGGCAAGGCTGCCGGCGACGAAGGGTTTCACCCAGAATGGCGCCAGCACGACGGCGGCGCCAAGCGCCCCGGCAAAGGTCGCCTGCGCCGTATCGAACTCCGCCGGCCAGTTCCGCGAGACGTAGATGCTTCCACACGAGTAGAAGACGGGAACGGCGAAGGCGGCGAGGCACCAGGGGAGCATTTCCCGGCTAGGCAGGGCGTCCTCGGGCACGACGATCAGCGCCAGAGCGGCGAGGCCAATGAGACACGCGAGAACCGTCTCGCGACTCAACGCCTCGGAGCCGACGGCTGCGGCGAGCGCGACCGTAAATACGGGCGTCGTCGCCATGATAAGCGTCAGCAGGCCGGCGTCGATGTGCGCTGCCACCACGAAGGCGGTGAGGAGCGGAGCCGCATATTCGAGGCATCCGGCCACGCCGATGAAGGTCATCGTCTCGCGCGTAAAGCGGAGCAGCCGTCCGCGCGTTGCGAGATAGCCGCCTATCAGAACGACTACGCAGAGAAGCACGACCGCTAGCGCCTCGATCTCGGACAGCGCGCCGCCAACAGAGAACTTGATTAGCGCCGGCTGCACGCCCCACAGCGTGCCGACCCACAGGAGAACGACGAAATGCCAGGCGCGCCTCGAGCGGGCCGAGCCCGTTGGGGTCGCGCGGTTAGTGGTGCTCGCGGTCATGCATGCTCCGTCTCAATCCGCGTCATGCGCGTGTGACGGGGGACAATCACACGACCAAGACCCGTTGCGGACCTCACCAATCGCAATCCAAGTGCTCCGAAATCCACGAGAGATTTTAGGCGGTCTATAATTGATGATGATAGCGGCGGAGACGGACCCAATCCAATTCGCTGGCCGAAGGGATCGATGAACATGCCTTGGACGTATCTAGGCGAGGGCCTGCGCCAAAGCGATCTTCTGCGGCGCTCTTTCGGGACGGTGCTCGACAGTATCGGTCTCGGCCCAAGTGAAGTTCCCTACGATGCCGTTCTTATCGAGCCGGGCTACATCCTGCGCCGCTACAGGGGCGCCGGCGATGGTCGTGCGCCCGTCTTGATCGTTCCTGCGCCGATCAAACGCCCTTACATTTTCGACCTGCTACCAGGCCGAAGCGTGGTGCAGCGCTTTCTCGAGGCAGGGTTCTCGGTCTACCTCATTGCCTGGAAGGAGGCCGGCCCCGAAGGCGTTGACTGGGGACTCAGCGAGTACGCGGGCTCGTGGATTGCCGCCGCCGTAGAAAGGATGCGCTCCGAGCAAAGGCGTAAGCCTATTCTTGTCGGCCATTCACTCGGTGGAACATTTGCAGCCCTTTACGCCGCGCTCGATCCCGGTCAGATCAGCAAACTCGTGCTCGTGGAGGCCCCACTGGCCTTCGGCAACCATACTGGGGCATTGGCCTCTATCGTTGCCATGTCGCCGCGGACGTGGCAATCGGCCCACCTCTTCGGAGGTGCTGCGGGAAGCTTGCTCGATGTCGCCAGCGTGACCGCGGACCCGGAGGAGCTCGTGTTCGAGCCATTGCTGGATCGATGGTGGAGCGTTCTCGATCCCAATGCTATGGCGACCCACGCACGAGTTATGCGCTGGAGCTTGGACGAATTCCCTTTGCCGCCCCGTCTGTTTGCCGAAGTCGTCGAGTTGCTCTATCGGGAGGACCGGTTCGCCCGAGGTGAGCTCACTCTGTCTGGCCAGCCGGCAGGGCCGGCTGCCCTTAATACCGTACGAATAGCAGCGATCGTCGATGTCACAAGCCGGCTGGTCCCGCGCTCCTCCGTTCTCGCGCCGCTGACCAATCCGGTTGTGTTTCGCTATGAGCCGGAAATCGGGGTAGCCTTGCAGCACGTAGGTCCGCTCGTCGGACAGCGCGCTCATCGGGACCTCTGGCCGCAGGTCATCAGCTGGATGCAAGAGTGACCTGGGCACTGTCACGTTAATCGGAAATTTGCAGGCCAAATGACCATGTCCGCAACGGTTCACGCTGCGACGGTCGCTTGGCGCCATGTCAGCATAGCCTGAGCGCGAAACAGGCGCAGGGTTCGGCGGGAGGTCAGATGGCGTTGGAGGTTGAACACATTGTAGACGGCGGCGTGGATTGAGAGAAAGCGCTGTGCCGACCCGGGTGACTTGAAGCGCTTCATCCGTCGTTCGCGTTGTCGCAATGGCTGATGGGAATTCTCTGCCCGGTTATTCTTCCAGCGACCTGTGTCGTGTCGCCGCGCAATACCAAGTTCGCGCAGCGCAGAGCCGTAGGATCCGAGCTTGTCGGTCACGATGGTGGCTGGAGTGACGCCCTGCGGTCTCGCCGTGGCTGAACCAGGATGTCCAGGACCTCGCCTTCGCTGTCCACAGCACGCCAGACGTACCACTGTCTGCCGTTGATGGAGACAAACACTTCGTCGAGATGCCACCGCACGTCCGGCCGAGGCCGTCCTCGTCTCAGCTTGCGTGCAATGATCACGCCGAACTTCAAAGCCCAGCGGCGGACCGTCTCGTAGGACACGTCGATACCACGCTCGGCGAGCATATCCTCGACGTCGCGGTAGCTCAGAGCGAAGCGGAAATAAAGCCAGACGGCCTGCTGGATGACGAGACTCGGAAAACGGTGGCGACGGTATGAGAGCTTGTCCATCAGCCAATGCTATATGGCCCCTCTGTACCAAGCCAGTGTGTTACTGTGACAGTGCCCGGCAGCGACTACGCCCGCACCGTTACCGGCAACATCGCCTACGCCGACGCGGGCAATTACGTGATGTCGTGATCGGCGCGAGCCTCTCCGCGCCAGCGAGCGAAGTGAATTGATTCTGTTTGAAGCGGAGATAAATCATCATGACTCGCGTCGCTCTTGTTACAGGCGGAACCAGGGGTCTTGGAGCCGCGATCTCGCGAACGCTCAAATCGCATGACTGTCGTGTGGCGGCCGTCTACCACGGAAACGATGGAGCGGCACGCGATTTCGCGGGTGCATCGGGAATCCCAATCTTCAAGTGGGATGTTGCAAGTTTCGACGCCTGCAAGGCGGGGGTGGCCGAGGTGAGCCATGCGCTCGGACCACCCGATATCCTTGTCAACAACGCTGGCATCACGCGCGATGCGACACTGCATCACATGACAGCAGACCAATGGTGGGCCGTCATCAACACCAATCTGGGCTCGATGTTCAACATGTGCCGCAACGTCATCGAAGGCATGCGTGAGCGCAACTTCGGACGAATTATCAATATCAGCTCGATCAATGGTCAGAAAGGCCAGTTCGGCCAGACCAATTATTCGGCCGCCAAAGCAGGAATACTGGGATTCACCAAGGCGCTGGCTCTGGAAGAAGCGAGCAAAGGAATTACCGTCAATGCCATTGCACCTGGATATTGCGATACGGCCATGGTGGCGGCCGTTCCTCAGGACGTGCTGAAAACAATCATCTCCGCCATTCCCGTTGGCAGGCTCGGGAAGCCAGAAGATATCGCGCGCACCGTCGCGTTTCTTGCGAGCGATGAGGCGGATTTCGTTACGGGCGCGACGTTCTCGATCAACGGCGGTCAGCTTATGGCGTGACCTCCGGCACCAGAACTTTCTCGGCCCGCCTGCGTGCGACACGTTTTGAAAGGACAGACACCAATGGCCAAACGTGAAGTCGTGATTGTCGCGCCCGTTCGTACTGCGATCGGAACCTATAACGGTGCCCTCAAGGACACGCCGGCAGTAGACCTAGGCGCTACGGCCATAAAAGCCTGCCTGGAACGCGCGGGCGTCGCGGGCAAGGACGTCGGGACCATTGTTATGGGCAACGTCATTCAGGCCGGCAACAAAATGAACCCCGCCCGCCAGGCCGCCATTGCCGGTGGTATCCCCGTCGAGGTTCCGGCCATGACCGTCAATCGTGTCTGCGGCTCTGGCGCACAAGCCATCGCAACAACATCTGCTGAAATCCAGCTCGGGCTCATGGACACAGCCATAGCAGGCGGCATGGAGAACATGGATACCGCGCCCTACCTCTTGTACGGCGGGCGCTGGGGCTACCGCATGGGGAACGCACAAATCTATGACGCGATGCTGCAGGATGGGTTGAATGACGCGTTCTCCGGCGAGCACTCCGGCTGGCACACGGAGGACCTCGTCACAAAATATCAGATCACGCGCGACGCTCAGGACGCCTGGGCGCTGCGCTCTCAGCAGCGATTCTCAGCCGCTCAGGCTCAGGGAAAGTTCGAGGCCGAAATCGTTCCAGTAATGGTGAAGTCACGCAAGGGCCCGCAGCCCTTCGTCAAAGACGAGCACAACCGGCCGGAAACAACAGCCGAGAGTTTGGCCAAGCTGAAGGCGGCATTTCGGAAGGATGGGACGATCACTGCTGGAAATGCGCCTGGTCTCAATACGGGCGCGGCAGCAATGCTTCTGGCCGAGCGTGGGTGGGCCGAGAAGAACAAACTGAAGCCCCTCGGCCGCCTGGTGAGCTGGGGCGTTGGAGCTGTCGAGCCAGGCATGTTCGGCATCGGCCCCGTGCCGGCCGTGAAACAAGCGTTGGCGCGTGCGGGTTGGTCTGTTGGTGACGTCGAGCGGTTCGAAATCAACGAGGCCTTCGCAGCAATCGCGCTCGCCGTGATGCGTGACCTCGGATTACCAGAGGACATCGTCAATGTGGAAGGCAACTCGATCGCCCACGGTCACCCGATTGGCGCGACTGGCGCCATCCAGACCACCCGCCTGCTCCACTCTATGCAGCGCGACGGCATCAAGCGAGGGATCGTCACCATGTGCATTGGCGGTGGTCAAGGCATCGCGCTCTGTCTAGAGGCCTAAAGTGAACGACGGACGTGAGAGCCTGAACTGGCCTTGTAACGAAACCAACGCGCTATCTATTCTTTACCGGCAAGGGAGGCGTCGGAAAGAGCTTGTAGCCAGCCTTTGGTGCCCCAAACGGTGGCAGCGCGGTGAGAGCGCCGGAGTGTGCCTGGAGCCACGCTACCCATTCGGGCCACCACGAGCCATCATTACGCGGCGCTGCTGAAGGCCGCCGCGTAGACGCCGCCGTCGCCGACCAGAGCGGCGCTCGGTCAATTCAGCCCGGCCACAACGCCCCCCTTGATCGACGTCAAGGAACGCGCCGAGAAGGAGGTTCCATCTGTCATGATGAAGGCGTGGTTACACTCAGCTGCTCTGCGAGTCTCGCCTCTCTGGACGTAAAGGTGGAGGACGGTCAACGCTTTCTCGGCCAGAGGGAGGCTCCCACTGAAGGATGCGGCGGCGGCGCGCAAATCCGGCTGAGACCAAGCCTTCTGCACCCGCCCCAATGAGGCTATGCAACATGGCACACAAGCAGGTTCTGTTCCGCTCGGCCGCCCGAGAGAAAATCCTGCACGGCGCCACACTCTTGGCGGACGCCGTCCGCATCACGCTGGGCCCCAAATCGAAGTCGGTCCTGATGCAGAAGACATGGGGGGCCCCAATCGTCTGCAACGACGGGGTGACGATCGCCAAGGAGTTCAGCCTCAAGGACGCGGATGAAAACCTCGGCGCCCAAATGTTGCGACAGGCCGCTGAGAAGACCGGCGAGATCGTCGGCGACGGCACGACCACATCGACCATACTCGCACACGCCATTCTCGCCGATGGCGTGCGCAACGTGGCCGCTGGGGCAAGCGCGACCGACTTGAAGCGCGGGCTCGATCGCGGCGCCAAGGCTGCAGTCAGTGCGCTCAAGGCGATGTCGCGGCCGGTGAAAGAGCGCAAGGAAAAGGCGCAGGTCGCGACGCTCTCGGCGCACAACGATGCGGCGATCGGCGAGCTCGTCGCCGGGGCGATGGAGAAGGTTGGCAACGAAGGCGTGATCACGGTCGAGGAGTTCGAAGACCACCGAGACCATGCTCGACGTCGTTGAGGGCATGCAGTTCGACCGCGGCTTCATCTCGCCCTACTTCATCACCAATGCGGAGAAGATGGAGGCCGTGCTTGAGGATGCTTACATCCTGATCTGCGACAGAAGGATCAGCGCGCTCAAGGATCTCATTCCCCTGCTCGAGCAGATCGCGAAAGCGGCTTCGCCCATGCTGGTGGTGGCCGAGGACGTCGACGGGGAAGCGCTGGCAACGCTGATCGTCAACCAGCTGCGGGGCGTCCTCAAGAGCTGTGCCGTCAAGGCGCCGGGGTTTGGTGACCGGCGCAAGGCCATTTTGCAGGACATCGCAGTCTTGACCGGCGGCCAGGTGATCTCCGAAGAACTCGGTCTGAAGCTCGAGAGCGTGAGCCTCGACCAGCTCGGCCGAGGCAAGCGCCTTGTTGTCGACAAGGACACCACGACCATCATCGGTGGCGGCGGCCAACGCACGGCGATCGACGGCCGTATCCAACAGATCCGCCGCGAGATCGACAAGTCGACGAGCGACTACGACAAAGAGAAGCTGCAGGAACGGCTGGCGAAACTCGCGGGCGGCGTCGCTGTGATCCGCGTCGGCGCCCCCTCGGAGTTCGAAATGAAATCGAGGAAGGAGGCCCTCGATGACGCCATCAGCGCCACCAAGGCCGCGGTTGCCGAAGGCATCGTGCCCGGAGGTGGGCTGGCCCTCTTGCGATGCATGGATGCGGTGGCCAAGGAGGAGCAGGCCTCAGAGGGCGATGAGCGCACGGGTCTGCAGATCCTGAAGCGCGCACTCTCTTCTCCGGCCCGGCAGATCGCCGAGAACTCGGCGGTCGATGGCGGCGTCGTCGTTGCCCGCATGCTTGAGGGCAAGGGCAACTTCGGGTTCGACGCCGCGCGCAACCAGTACGTGGACCTTGTCGAGGAGGGGATCATAGACCCCACCAAGGTGGTGCGCATCGCGTTGGAGAATGCAGTGTCCGTAGCGAGCGTTCTCCTTCTCACCGAGGCGACCATGACCGAGGTTCCCGAGACCAGGAAGGAAGCGGGGGACGCCTGAGCGCTGCCGACGATCGAGCGACGCGTCGCCGATTGGATCATCAGCGGCCGGGTCGACCTGTCCGCAAGCTTGAGGACCTCCTCACTAGGTCCGAGCCTGACCGGACGCTTGCTTGACTAGCGCGATTAGCTCGAACGCCGCTCTAGGCCGGGGATCACGTCGGTCACCGATCCAAAGGCTGTGCGCCGGATCGATCGCCAACTTGCGCCGCGACGCACGATGCTCATGATCGAGCTGCGCGCGACCATCCTCAATCATGAAGCCAAGGCCAAGGCGCTGCACGAGGCACGGGCGCACCTACGCGTGCAGCTCGAGGAGGCATTCCATTCGCGCATGCTTGCGCGCGCTCGCGCTCAGGCCGACCTAACTCGCCGGCCGAAATTGGGTGGCTAGAAAGCGGACGTTGGACAGAACTCCCAGCGCGCGGCGTTATCATGCAGCGGACTCAATCGATGAAGCCACTTAATCGTGCTGACCGATTGGCTTGAGGGCCGGGAACTCGTCCGGCGTAAGCGTCTCCTTTTGCAGCAGGAGCTCGGTAAGCGACGGACTGGTGTGCAAGAGCGTCGATACCTCGACAGACGGCGACACCCGCGCCATGGCCCAGGAGGGTCAACGCGAAGAAGCCCTGCCACAGTGTTGATCCAGGTCAGTGTTGCGCGCTACAGGCGGGCTCATGTCTGTCGCGCTGCGACAAGCCTTGGACATCATCACGACTCTCATTGGAAAAGATGGAGCCTTCGCCATGCAAATCCCCCTTCAAATCGTATTCGAGCATGTCGACCATTCCGATTTAATCGAGTCGCACGTGCGAGAGGCCGCGGGCAAGCTTGAACAGTTCTATGACGGAATCACCTCGGCGCGCGTCGTGATCGGCAAGCCGCAACATCGCCATCACAAGGGCGACACCTACAGCGTCCGGCTGCATCTGACCATTCCCGGCGCGGCCGATATCGCCGTCAGCCGCGATCCGGCGGCCACCGGCCGTCACGAGGATATAGAGGTGACGCTGCACGATGCCTTCGATGCGGGCCGCCGCGAGCTTCAGGATTTCGTCCGCCGGCGCCAGGGGCACGTCAAATCGCACGAAACCCCGCCGCACGGGACGATTGCTGCGCTTCATCCGGAAAGAGACCACGGGTTCATTGCTTCTGCGGATGGACGGGAGATCTACTTTCATCGCAATAGCGTCGAAGGTGACAAGTTCGACGACCTGAAGGCGGGGCAGGAAGTGCGTTTCGCGGAGGCGGTTGGCGACAAGGGGCCGCAAGCGACCAGCGTTCGCCCAATCGGCAAGCACCACGTGGATTGAGCCTTGACTGGTCGCTGGCGCGCTGGTTCGCCCTTTCGATGACGCGCGCAGCTGGGCGGCCGGCCGCAAATCGACGCCGGCCTGCGGGTGCTGATCCGGCGGATGAGCGCGGACAATCCGTTGTGGGGCGCGCCGCGCATCCACGGCGAGCTGCTCAAGCTCGGCGCTACATTGAGGCGGACGTTGAGGCGCAGCGGAAGGTCGTGGACCTCGTGTGAGGGTCTGCGCTCACAACAGATTTCAATTCACCCGCGACTGAGCCCGGGCTGTGTCGTGCCGACTCAGGACGCCGACCATCCGCTTCTCCTTATTGATCACCGGCAACCTGCGGACCTTCAGTTTCTCCATATGCTGTGCCGCCTCGGCGAGGTCATCGTCCTCTTTGCAGCAATGAATGCCTGAGGTCATCACGTCGCGCGCCGTCGCGCGGCGGACATCGAAGTTGTCTTTCGCTAACCCTTTGCAGACGATGTCCCGGTCGGTCACCATGCCGATCAGGCGATCGTTCTCCCCAATCGGAACGGCGCCTATCTCGTTCTTCTGCATCAGTTTCGCGATGTCTGTGATAGGCGTGTCTGGACCGACCCAAAAAGCTCCTACGTGCATTGCGTCTTTGACTTTCACGGCGAACCTCCATTGTCTGAACCGCAGCCAATGGCAAAAGCACGGCTAGAGGGATCACGCCTTGATTTGCATCATGCCGCTCTGAGCACAACCCGGGCTCAAGCCCGGCGGCAAGATGGTCATCCCCGCAGTGGTTGAGGGGGTGCAGCAGCTATCAGTCGTCGAGAAGGCCAACAATGGGCGCGGATGAAGGAGCTGATCCCGGTCTTGTTCTCCGCTTTGATCAGCAGCCATTAGGGGTGCTGCAAGAAACAGCCCCCGTCTCGCAACCGGGTTGCAAGGGACGGACGTCGCAGGATGGATAAAAGCCCCGGCGCAGAGGCCGGGGCTAAAATTTTGTGGAAGGGCGAACCTCAGTAGTCCATGCCGCCCATGCCGCCGCCGCCGGGCATCGAATGCGCGTGCTCCTTCTTCGGCAGCTCGGCGACCATAACTTCGGTCGTGACAAGTAGGCCCGCCACTGACGCCGCGTCCTGCAGCGCGCAGCGCACCACCTTGGCCGGGTCGATCACGCCCTCGGCGACGAGGTCGCCATAGGCAAGAGTCTGGGCGTTGTAACCGTAGCTGTACTTGTTGTTCTCCAAGATCTTGCCGACGATTACGGAGCCATCCTCACCAGCGTTTTCGAAGATCTGGCGGGCCGGGGCCTGCAGCGCCTTCTTGACGATGGTGACGCCGACTTTTTGGTCCTCGTTCTCCCCCTTCAAGCCGTCGAGCACCTTTATAGCGCGCAGGAGCGCCACGCCGCCGCCCGGCACGATGCCCTCCTCGACGGCCGCGCGCGTCGCATGCAACGCGTCCTCGACGCGGTCCTTGCGCTCCTTTACTTCGACCTCGGTCGCCCCGCCGACCTTGATGACGGCCACGCCACCGGCGAGCTTCGCCAGCCGCTCCTGCAGCTTCTCGCGGTCGTAGTCGGACGTCGTCTCCTCGATTTGCGTCTTGATCTGCTTGACGCGCGCCTCGATGTCCTTTTTCTTACCGGCGCCGTCGATAATCGTCGTGTCGTCCTTATCGATTCTGACCCGCTTGGCGCGTCCCAGCATATTGAGCGTGACGTTCTCAAGCTTGATGCCGAGGTCCTCCGAGACGACATTGCCACCGCTCAAGACCGCGATGTCTTCCAGCATGGCCTTGCGACGGTCACCGAAGCCGGGCGCCTTGACGGCCGCAACCTTCAAGCCGCCGCGCAGCTTGTTGACGACGAGGGTGGCGAGCGCCTCGCCCTCGACGTCCTCGGCGATGATGAGGAGGGGCTTGCCCGCCTGCACGACGGCTTCGAGTAGCGGCAGGATGGCCTGCAGGCCCGAGAGCTTCTTCTCGTGGATGAGGATGTAGGGATCTTCGAGGTCGGCAGTCATCTTGTCGGCGTTGGTGATGAAGTAGGGCGAGAGATAGCCGCGGTCGAACTGCATGCCCTCCACGACGTCGAGCTCGGTCTCGAGGCTCTTGCTTTCCTCGACGGTGATCACGCCCTCGTTGCCGACCTTCTTCATGGCCTCGGCGATCTTCTTGCCGATCTCGGTGTCGCCGTTAGCGGAAATGGTGCCGACCTGAGCGATCTCGTCGTTGGAGGTGACCTTCTTAGCTTTGGTCTTGAGCTCCTCGACGATCGCATTGACAGCAAGATCGATGCCGCGCTTGAGGTCCATGGGATTGGCGCCGGCAGCGACCGACTTGGCGCCTTCCTTGACGATCGCATGAGCGAGCACGGTCGCCGTCGTGGTGCCGTCGCCGGCCACGTCCGAGGTCTTGGAGGCAACCTCGCGCACCATCTGTGCGCCCATGTTCTCGAACTTGTCCTCGAGCTCGATCTCCTTGGCGACGGTCACGCCGTCCTTGGTCACGCGCGGAGCGCCAAACGACTTCTCGAGCACGACGTTGCGGCCCTTGGGGCCGAGCGTCACTCTCACCGCATTGGCGAGGATATCGACGCCGCGCAGCATCCTCTCGCGCGCGTCCTGGGAAAACTTGACGTCCTTGGCAGCCATGTGAAGTACTCCTACCGGATCGTATTTCTTGTCAGTTGTTGGAGAAGAGATTGGCGGTGAGCGCCATCAAGCCGCGGCGCGCACGGAGGACTTACCCTCGATCACTCCGAGGATATCGCTCTCCTTCATGATGAGCAGCTCCTCGCCGTCGATCTTGACCTCGGTACCGCTCCACTTGCCGAACAGCACCCGGTCACCAGCCTTGACGTCTAGGGGCACGATCTTGCCGGTCTCGTCGCGCGCGCCCGGCCCCACGGCGACAACCTCGCCTTGCATCGGTTTTTCCTTTGCGGTGTCGGGAATGATGATGCCGCCGGCAGTCTTGTTGTCTTCCTCCACGCGGCGAACAACGACGCGGTCATGAAGAGGACGGAACTTCATGGGATTTACCTCCTGAGTTGGCTGAGTTCTGGAAACTGTCAGGGGCTGATGCTGTGGACGGCTCCTCCCACTGGGCGCGCAAGCGCCTTGGAATCGGTTGCCGATGAGGCGACCACGATCCGGAGGAGCTCATCATGCAGGCAATCACGACGGTCGGCTTCGACATCGCAAAGTCGGTCTTTCAGGTCCATGGCGTGGACGCGCGTGGCAGTGTCGTCGTCCGTCGCCAATTGAAGCGTCGGTACGTGCTGGCGTTTTTCAAGAAGCTGCCGCCCTGCCTGGTTGGCATCGAGGCATGCGCCACGTCGCATCATTGGTCGCGCGAGCTGCAGGCTCTCGGACATACCGTGCGCTGATCCCTCCGGCCTATGTGAAGCCCTACGTCAAACGCCAGAAGAACGACGCGGCCGATGCCGAGGCGATCTGTGAGGCGGTGCAACGGCCGAACATGCGCTTCGTGCCGACCAAAACGCCTGAACAGCAGAGCTGCCTAGTGCTCCATCGCACGCGGCATCTCTTCATCCGGCAGCAGACCGCGGTCATCAACACGATCCGCGCACATCTGGCCGAGTTCGGCATTGTCGCACCGGTCGGACGCAACGGCGTAGAGGACCTGCTCTATGCCGTCGCCGATCAAAGGGACGAACGCATCCCCGAGGTCGCGCGTGCTTGTCTCGAAGCCTTGGGTGCGTTGCTCAGCAAGCTCAAAGCTCAGATTCTGGAGTTCGATCGGCAGATCAACGCCTGGCATCGCTCAAACGAGACCAGCCGCCGGCTCGACGAGCTGCCTGGTGTCGGCCCTGCCCTTGCAACCGCGCTGGTCGCCAGCGTTGCCGATGCGAAAGCGTTCCGCTCGGGCCGCGACTTCTCGGCCTGGATCGGTCTGGTGCCGAAGCAGAACTCGAGCGGGGGCAAGGAGAAGCTCGGTAGCATCACGAAGCAGGGAGATCGATATCTGCGCAGCCTGTTCACGGTGGGCGCGCTGTCGGTCATTCGCTACGCCAAGATCCACGGCACCAAGCACCGTCCGTGGTTGAGCAAGCTGCTCGAGCGCCGGCCGACGAAGGTCGCCGCAATCGCGCTCGCCAACAAGATCGCCCGCATGGCCTGGGCCATGATGGCCAAGGGCGAGAGCTACAGGGAACCCATCGCACTCGCCCGATGAGGGCGACGGGTGAGGTCGCGCCAGTAGGCGCGGTGTAACGGTTGGAAAGGGCCGACAGCACGTAATGCAGAACCGGTCGATCCGGTGATCAGGACAACCCACATGGGCCATAGCATCGTCGAATGCGGGGTATTGACCGGGACCTGATCCGCGGAGGGCATTATGGCCAGCGGTCAAGTGAACCGCACGCAAAGGCCGAACACATGGCTGCTCCGACCAGCGCTGCGACGTGATCAATCCCTTGACAACCCGGAGCCGTCCACACATGGCCCAGCGAAAGCACGGCAAGGTCTCCGAGCGTCCCGTCAATGTATGCGCGACGATAACGGGCTCGTGCCGGCAGCCGGCTCGGGTTACGGCCGCGAAGCAGGCAAGCCCGTCCGAGACGACGCGGGCGGTGGGCGCGAGATGCGCCTTGGCCACGCGCTCGATCTCGTCACTGTTGTGCGCCGCGACGGGAAGCAGCGCGAGCCGTTGCGGATGTCCTTCGTCGCTGGTCGCGACGGCCACGACGAAAGGGACTTTGTTCGGGCCTCCACGTCCGCGCTTGCCGCCGTCCAGCTCGCCCTTCTCGCCGCCCAAGACGGCGTCGTCCATCTCGACACGGCCGTCGAGCTTTCGCTCGGCCTCGTCGGCTTGCATCACGGCATTGAGCTTCTGGCGCATGAGCCAGGCACTGTCGTACTTGACGCCGAGCTGGCGGGAGAGTTCGAGGCTCGAGACCGAGTTCTTCGACTGCGTGATGAGGAACATAGCCTGGAACCACTTTACGAGCGGCAGGAGCGACTTGGCGAAGATGGTGCCGGCCTTGAGCGAGGTCTGAAGCCTGCACGCGTGGCACTCGTGCAGCCGGCACTTGCCCGTCACCGTGTGCTCGCGTCCGCCGCATCGTGGACACGCGAAGCCATCTGGCCAGCGCCCAGCGCCTCACGGCCGCCTCGCATTGCTCTTCCGTACCGTATCGCCTCTGGAACTCGGAAAGGCTCAGGCCCTTCTGGAACTGGATCGGGTTGCGCGCCATCGCAGGCCTCCTTGCGTGCTCAAATCACCCAAGGATCTCAAAACATTGCGGCTCCCATCGGACGTCTGCGGGTAATCAGGACCATTTGTCGTCCCGAAATCTGTTCCGATGTTCGGTTTCCATTGAAATTAGGGCTCTTTGCGCAAATCAATGTCGTCAAATTGGGGGATTTGGGACAATCCGTCCCCAGCCACTAGGGGCTAGTGTTCGGGGTGGAGAATGCGCCATTCTGCCACCTCACGTTCCAATAGCTTTTGATGCGCCAGCATAAGTTCGCGTGTCCGAAGTAGATGGCGCAGCAGGTCCTCTAAACGTCCCGTGTCGCAGCCGGCTTGGCGCAGCCGCTCAATGCGGTGACGCTGACCCGCAATGCGTTCATCCGCTTCCACTACGTGGCGGTTCGCCAGAGCTAAATGCTCGCGTGGGTCATGCACGACGCTACTTCTTCTTCGCCTTCACCGCTAAACACCGACCTCCGACGATAGGCGAGCTAGTTCGTGTCGCGGGTGCGCTTCTTTGGGCTCATGCTGGCTTCACCTGCCCGCTCTTGATCGCTACTCCTCTTCACTCCACGAGGTCTTGGGATTCAATCCTTATAGGCGGCTCGATGTCAGGATTGGCTTCGAGCTTCTTGGAGCCGATTTCCTCAAAATAGGGTCTGTTCTCTTCACAGATGGCCACATAATCCTGAGTCGTCTGAGGCACGCCGCCAATCTCATCCAAGACCTCGTGCGTTACGAGAACGCCGATGCTCCCTCCCGCAGCTGTTTTCATCGGGATTAAGACGCCGTCCAGCGTGGCGTCTGAGCGAACAGCCTCATCGGTGTGGAGGAGCGACATTCTGTAACTCCGCTATGTCACAACAGGCCACCGGGTTGCCTCTTGGCACTCGTGGCTAGGTCCGGTCGTCTCAATAATTTTAGGCCCTTCCCTACCGCTTGACCATAGCATTTCGCAGCGCTCGATCTGCGCAGCCCTAGCCTTCAATCCAGATGATCTTCTTTGTCGTCGCGCACGTCAGTCACGCGGCGCGGCGCGCGGCCCTCCTGGAGGAGCACGAAGCCCCAGCTCGCAATCACCAACTCGCGTTCGCGGTCCTCGGCGCGGCGGACGATGGGTGCCGCGTAGCCGGGGAAAATCGCCGCCAGCGGTTCGAATGATGCAGCGCGGTTCTCCGACAACCGCAAGAGTCGCAGCACTGCCTCGCGGGCGCGCGTCATCGAGTAGAGATTGCACATTAGCGGCGCGAAACGGTCGAGCATCCGTTCGGAACCATCAAGGCCCGGATGGGTGCGACGCACTTCCTGATGAAGACGTTGCCGAAGGTTGCCGCCGAAATGGCGTTGCACGTCCTGGCCTACAATTTCACGCGGGTGATGAATATTATCGGCGTCAAGCCGCTGATGGCCGCGATCAGGACATGACCTGTCCCAGCCTGTCTCTTGATAGCGGCCGAACCGGACACAAGCCCCAGAGCTGCGTTTTCACACATGGGGTAATTCCGGGATCGAGCCATACTCAGGCTCTGGGAATCAGCTCTCCAGGAATCGACGAGGCCCACCTCATGGGGCCTTGCAATCATGGAGAGCTGCAATGGAGCACTATGTCGGACTGGACGTATCGCTGAAGCTGACAGCGATCTGCATCGTCGATCGGACAGGAAAGATCGAGCGCGAAGGAGTGGTTGCATCCGACCCGGAGGCGATCGCAGCATTCATCAAGTCGCATGCGCCGCATGTCGCACGGATTGGGCTCGAGACGGGAGCAACGGCGACATGGCTATGGACCGAGCTGAATAAAATGGGGCTGCCCGTCATCTGCATCGATGCCAGGCATGCGAAGGCGGCTCTGAAGATGCAGATCAACAAGAGCGACCGTAACGATGCTGTGGGCATCGCACGCATCATGCAGTGTGGATGGTACAAGGAGGTCCGCGTCAAAGATCTCGACAGTCACGCGATCAAAGCCCTTCTCGTCAGCCGAGCTCTGCTCGTCAAGATCAAGCGGGATCTTGAGAACCAGATCCGCGGGCTCCTCAAGAATCTCGGGCTCGTCATCGGCCGGGCAAAGATGAACGTATTTGCCGTGCGCGCCGCGGAGCTGACCGAGGCTCGGCCGGAACTCGCCGCTGCGGTAGAGCCGCTGCTCAAGGCACGCGAGGCTGTCGAGCAGCAGATTGCGGACCTCGACCGCAAGGTGCTGCGGTTGGCCCGCAATAATGCTCAAGTGCGACGGTTCATGACAGCACCTGGTGTCGGCCCAATCACGGCTCTTTGCTTCCTTGCGACGATCGACGACCCCACTCGCTTCAAGAGGTCGAGAAGCGTCGGAGCCTATGCCGGACTGACGACCCGACGATACGCATCCGGCGAGATCGACTGGACGGGCCGAATCTCGAAATGCGGCGATAAGATGCTGCGAAGTTACCTCTACGAGGCAGCCAATGTGCTGCTCACCCGCGTAGCAAAGTGGTCGGCGCTCAAAGCCTGGGGCATCAGGCTTGCGAAGCGAAGCGGGCTGCGCAAAGCCAAGGTTGCCGTCGCTCGAAAGCTTGCCGTCATTCTGCACCGGATGTGGATCGACGGCACCGAATTCAAATGGTCATCAAAGGAGGCTACCAATCAACCTGCATAGCAGGACAACCGAATTCCCGCCGACCAGCGGGAACCAACGTCCCTGCCGGGACGCTGGCGTTGGTGAGATCGCTCTTGGTTTTGCGATGCTCAAGAGAGCAAAACGCGCTTCACACATTGATCCACCAGCGTCATCTCACGCCATCATGCGGAGGGCATGTCCCTACCGCGGAGAGAACCCTGGACCCGGCAAGGATGTTCACGGAGAGCTTGACCCCACGCCCGGAATTAGAGAACAACCAAGACCCAGAGCTGAAATAGTTGGTCGGAGGCATTTACTGCCATTCGATCAGCGAGGGAGAAGACGTGTGAGAATCTCGACCAGTTCGGCATGTTTGAAAGGCTTCCGCAGGACCGGCGCAGTCGCAAAATCCGTCCACATTTCGCCCCTGTTACCCGTGGCGAAGATGATCGGCACGCCGCGCTTGGCGAGCGCGTCGGCCACGGGACGGCTACTATCGCCATTCAGGTTCATATCCAGCACAGCGACGTCGAAGACTTGCCCCTCAACGAGGGCAACCGCCTTCTCCGTAGTGGCGGTAGTAGTAACGGACTCGCATCCCAGGTCGACCAGCACGTCTTCCATGGTCATACGGAGATGAATTTCATCCTCAACAACGAGAATGCGACGACCTGAGAGCGGTTTATTCATCGCGCATGGGTCCTGGTGCGGGAATGTTCATCGTGCACAGCAACCCGGTCGGCTGGTAGTAGAGAGTTACAGTGGCTCCCAGTGCGTCCAAACCATGCTCGATCACCCGAGAGCCGAACCCTTTATGAGAAGGCGAAGTTACAAGTGAGCCCGCGTTCTCCCGCCAGTGCAGAATTAGCTGGCTGCCCTGCGGGGTCGGATCGAGCCTCCATTCTATCAGAATTGATCCAGTACCATTTGCAAACGCGCCGTACTTCACGGCGTTGGTCGCAAGCTCGTTGAACACAATGCCAAGTGCCAGTGCGGATTTTGGCGGGAAGCGGATATTCTCGCCCTTTATCACGATACGCTCAGCCCGATCATCCCCTAACCCGAACGGTTTCAAAGCATCCTTGAGCAGATCGACGAGCCCTGCACCTTCCCACTGTTCGCGACGTTAGCAGGTCGTGTGACCGGGAGAGTGCGAACAGTCGGGACTCGATTGCTTCCCGGATAACCTCAGCATTGGGAGCCGTTCGCAGAGCCTGCCAGACAATCGATTGCACCGTTGCCAGGGTGTTCTTCACGCGATGGTTCAACTCATCGATGAGCGCCCTCGAATGAGCCTGCTCATCTTTGAGCGCGGAGAGGTCAACGAACGAGGCGAAGTATTGAACGATATCACCGCTCCCCATCCCGAACCGGGCTGATGAAGAGAGCGGCCCAAAACTCGCTGCCATCCTTGCGGCGGTAACGAATTTCCGAACCACCCTCCGACGTACCTAGAAATTCCGCTTGAATTTTCGCCAGCGCCTCGGCGTCCGCGGCGTGCGCCATGAGGAAATTGAAACTTTGGCCCAGCACCTCCTCCCGCGCGTAGCCGGTCAAGGAGAGAAAGCTGTCATTGGCAAAAATTATCGGATTGTCGGATTGATTGGCGTCGGTGAACACCATCGCCATTCGCGTCGCTTCAGCGGCGACGACGAACGGGCCAAGCTCGTTCTTAAAGCTCTCGACCTCGGCTTCGGCACTCTTCTGCTCTTCAGATTTGTTCGGACTTTTCGGCATGCACTGTCCGTTCCGGTTGTGTCCCAGCCAGTGCCATGATGATCGTAACAGCACGGTCCCACCCCTGTCGGGAACTTTGGCATAAATGGTATCAAGAAAGACGCGCGAGGCAACCGTCGCTGTGGCTCTGCGAATAACCGCTGTTGGCCCTAACTCTCCGCCCCGCTGGATGCCCAGGTTGGTCAGCAGTGGGGGTGGAGCTGCCGTGCTCCAACGCCGACTCAAGCGAGGCGATTTTGACCTCGGTCGTATCGGTGACGACCAGCACCGAGAGAATCTCGCCCGCCGATACGTCGAGACTACGGAGACACTGCGCGGCCTTTGCTCACAACTGAGATTGTTGGAGATGGCGAAGGAACTTGCTCACCAGTGGCAGGCAAAGCGCTGAGAATCTTGAATGTGAGTGGGCTGCTCGCGGCTCGAACTCGTAGCGCGCGGAAACCGCGAAGGGCGTGCATTCATCCGTGACGGGAGGGGCCGACGCTCGTCGTCTTCTTTACCCCCAAGGGCGGACAAATCTAGGATTGCCGATGGCCACCGGTAATGGGATGGTCCGGCCGTGCTCCTGCCCCGGCAGCTAATGAAGCTGGCAAGGGGCGCCAATCATCGGGCACGACGGCGACGCTCGCGAGCCAGGGCGCCCCGGCCTCGCTGAGCACGGCGTGCAGATGCTTGCGTCGCTTCTCAAGAGACAGCGATCGCAGGTCGTGGGTACCGCGGAATAAGATATCGAACGCAAAATAGAACAGCCGCTCGGGACTACGCCGAAGCTCGTGGCGGACGGCGTTGAAGTCGGGGCGGCCGTCGTCGCCGATCGCCACCAACTCGCCGTCCAAGAGCAAGCGAGCTTCGGTTATCTCTGCCGCGGCGCGCTGCACGAAAGCTCGAGCCCGCGACGCGAGATCGTGACCGTGACGGGTGTAGAGCGCGATCGCCGGACCAGCCTTTGCAAGCTGAACGCGCCAGCCGTCGAGCTTCGGCTCATGGGTCCACAGGGCGCCGCTTGGCGGCACGGTGACCAAGCGCGGGGCGGCGGGAATCACGAACTTCGGAAGAGTAAGGGGACGCGGCACCGCGCAAATATGTTGGTTCGGAGGGTTTGGTGCAACCCAACCGACGCGCCAGGGTCAATCGAAAGTCGAACGGACGCCGCGACCTATGCGCGCATTACAGTTGCCGGTCATGCCTTTCCGCAAGCACGCGTCCCTCTTCGATAACGACGACCTGCGGTCCTGCGTTCTGTATACGACGGGATTTGCGTTGAACTCGAAATCGCGGAGGGCGCTGGATCGTTGCCAAATCAGCGACTGACTGTTGAGGGCTGGCTCTTGTCCATCTCCTACTCGGCACAGCTCGCGTGGTAGGGGGAATGGTTGATCGGCGTGGATCGGATCTGGCGCTCGCTCGGGATCGCGCACGTCTTCGTCGGACCGCTCGTCCTGCAAATCACTTGGCCGTGCGGAATGGCGAACCGCGACCTCGACGACGAGCTGGGGCCCGATCCCGCGATGATCGCAGCGCTGGCCGACAGGCTCACGGCTGGCGACGTTGACGGGGCCGTTAAGTTGCTGATGCCAGCGTGAAGCGACGAATCCCGTTAGGCTTGGGCCAAGCAGTTAGAGGTTACTCAAATGCTAAGGTCCAAGCCTGCCCAGTGCTGTGGCGTTTTCCTGGTGGCCGCTGGCTCGTTCGCCGAAGATGCAAAAACGCTCGTCGAGTGCGGGCTGAAGGCGTGTACGCCGACGACGGCAGATATGAAGGCTCCGATAGTCGTATCCGCCAGCGTCCAGTCGTTCGTCGCAGACTTTCAGGCGATAGCCCAGTTCCCGAGGCTGCCGCCGCGCACGTAGCAAGATGAGCGACGACGGACCGCCGAAGTGGATGACACCCGCCCAGCTCGCCGCACGCTGGCACACGGAGGAAAAGACCCTCGCCAATCAGCGGGCGCTCGGCGTCGGCGTGCCTTTCACGAAGGATCCGAACGGGCGCATCTCCTACGCGACGGTCGACGTGCTGCAAGCCGAGCGCGACGGAGCGCGCGGGCCTTCGCTTGAACGCCTCGACGCTGCGCTGAGGGCTGCGCTAGAGGCAGCCCACGTCGATCCGATCCCGCCTCGCCGCTACGCGCGCTTGCTGCGCAAGCTGTGGGAGGTGGGCCAGAAGCGCCGCTAACTCTGTCGCGTGGTACTTCCTGGGGTACTTCCGGTGAAAAGGCAGTTGAGATTCTGGTTTAACAAATTGCCAATATCTCTTGGAAAACAAGTGGTGCCCAGGGGCGGAATCGAACCACCGACACCGTGATTTTCAGTCACGTGCTCTACCAACTGAGCTACCTGGGCAAACAAGTACTTGGCGCAAAGGCTGTGGTCCATTCTGGACCGACACAACCTCTTGACACGGCCCTTGTACCGAGTTCCGTAGGCTCGTCAATCGCGAGCGGCACAGCAGCTTGGCGGATACCGCCTTGGGCCTGGGCCCCAATCTCCCTAGCGATCTTGGCAGAAGCCATTTCGAACGCGTTACGCGCCTATGCCCTCGGTGCGGGGCTGCGTCACTTTACCGTGGTCATTGCCGGATGTGAGGTCTCGCTCTGCCGCACTTACCCTTGTACTTGCTGCATTCGCGGTTTCGCTGGCTCAAGCGCGCGCTGTCTGGGCAGCCTTTGCTCCGGGAGCTCCCGTTCGCCTTAGGGTCATCGCCGGAATTGTCGGCGCCCTCCTGCTTAGCGTCTCTGGTCTCGCAATGGCGTCCCACCTCCTCGAGGCTCAGCGGGCAAAGGTCGATGAAACTGGTGCCAGACGGCCGGCAGGCGGAGATTGAGGCATTTGTCGAAATGTTCAGGGCGCAAACGGGCCGCAAGCCGACTTACTCGGAGACGCGGGCGGCCACCGGTCTACCCGCAGGAACCGTGTCGCGCGGCCTCTCGCGGATCCCGTAATGGCGGTGGAGATCGACTCCACACCCAGATGGAACTGAGAAGAACCTACCGTGGAGTTCCAAGCTTATGGCTTTGGAATTCCTCACAGTTCCAGCGGAAGACACTGAGTGGCCCACTTGGAATGTTAGCTTAGCGGCTGACGCTCGCTATGGCCGGCGCTTCAACGTCGCCGCGTTTCTGCGCGGGTCGGATGCCCGTGGCCTGCCCCTCGGAACGATACCAGTCTCTAAGTTCAGAATCCGGCCGTGCTCAGCCAGCGTCTGTGCTGGCCGAAGCGGAGCGTAGGGCAGACCGGATGCTGGCGGCAAGATCGCTTCTGGAGCTGGCGGTCGATAGCCAAGCGAGGAGTGGGGCCGGAGGGCATTGTAATGGCGCCGCCAGTTCTCAACCAGGACCTGAGCTTCCCGCAGCGTCGTGAAGATCTCCCCGTTCAGCAGCTCGTCTCGGAGCTTTGAGTTGAGGCTCTCGCAGTAGCCATTCTCCCAAGGGCTTCCCGGCTCGATATAGAGCGTCTTGACGCTAACCCTGCCGAGCCAGTCACGAACGCTGACCGCGACAAACTCGGGGCCGTTGTCGGAGCGAAGATGCTCGGGCGGGCCATGCGTAGCGAAGAGATCGGTCAAGCACTGGAGCACGTCGTCGGACCTGAGCCGTCTCGCCACGACGATGGCAAGGCAGCGGCGCGTGAACTCGTCGAGCACGACGAGCATGCGGAAGGCGCGACCGTCTTGCGTGCGATCCTGGACAAAGTCATACGACCAGACGTGGTTTGGACGTGCGGGCCGGAGACGGAGACATGATCCGTCGTTGAGCCACAGGCGGCCGCGTTTTGGTTGTTTGCTTGGCACTTTCAGCCCCTCCCGGCGCCAGATGCGATAGACGCGCTTGACGTTGACCCGCCAGCCTTCGGCCACGAGCATCTCGCGGATGCGCCGGTAGCCGTAGCGGCCATAGCGCGATGCCAGCCGCACGATGGCCGCCGTCAGGACCGCTTCATCGTCAGGCGTCTTGAGATGCCGCCTTTGCGTCGCACGCGGCTGTCCTACGACAGCACACGCTCTACGCTCCGAAACGGCGAGATGCGAGCGCACGTGATCAACGCACGCCCGCTTCCGGGAAGGGCTTAGCATTTTCCCTCAAGGGCTTCCTTCAGGATCAGTTTGTCCAGCGTCAGCTCGGAGACCGCCTTCTTCAGGCGGTCGTTCTCGCGCTCAAGATCCTTGAGCCGCTTGGCCTGGTCGAACTTGAGGCCGCCGTACTCGCGCCGCCAGCGATAGTAGCTCTGCTCCGTAATGCCGATCCCTCGGCAAATGCTGCCGATCGTCTGACTGTCAACGCCGGAGCGATTTTGCATCAGGAGGCCGGAGTAAAAGCGCATCAGCGGAACGAGCCAGAAGGCCCCCGATATCGGGGGCCTTCTGGCTTTTCGGGCTTCATTCCTGAGGGGCGGCGTCCCGGGGCGGCTCTGGCCGGGCGTAGCGTGACCGGCGTTTGCTGTCTGCGAGCCGGTAGCTTTCGCCGTTCATCTCCAGGATGTGGACGTGATGGGTGAGCCGGTCCAGCAGGGCGCCGGTCAGCCGCTCGGATCCGAAGACCTCGGTCCATTCGTTGAACGGCAGGTTGCTGGTGACCAGCGTGCGCGCGCGCTCGTAGCGCCGGCTGAAGACCTCGAACAGCAGTTCGGCGCCGGTCTTGGACAGCGGCACGAAGCCCAGCTCGTCGATGATCAGCAGCTCGAAGCTGGAAAGCTTCTTCTGGAAGCGCAGGAGCCGCTTCTCGTCCTTGGCTTCGATCAGCTCATGCACCAGCGACGCCGCGGTGGTGAACCGGACGCGAAAGCCCTTCTGGCAAGCGGCCAGGCCCAGCGCCAGTGCGATGTGGGTTTTGCCGGTGCCCGAGTTTCCTAGCGCCAGGATGTTCTCCTTGCGCTCGATGAACTCGCAGCGGGCCAGATCCAGCACCAGCGCCTTATTTAAGGATGGGATCGCCAGGAAGTCGAAGGTGTCCAGGCTCTTCACGTCGAACTTGGCGGCGATGCGGCGCTCGACGGCGCGCCGTTCGCGGTCCAGCAGTTCCAGCTCGCCAGTCGCAGCAGGTAGCGCGGAAAGTCCACGCCCTCGGCGGCACACTGCTGCGCGACTCTTGTCGTACTCGCGCAGGAACGTCGGCAGCCGCAGCGTTTTCAGATGATGATCCAGCAGGACCTGCGGCGTGTCCATCATGACGCGGCTCCCGCCAGCAGGTCCATGTAGATCGGCCGCGGTGGTCGCCACCTGGCCAGCGGCAGGTGCGGATAGTTCTCCAGATCCAGCCGCGCCGGCCGCCGCTCGATCCGGCACAGCAGCAGGTGCTTGACGGCATCGAAGGAGATCGCACCGCGCGCAAGGGCATCGTCGATGGCCGCTGCGACTTCCGGCGAGCGTGAACGTCTCCAGCAGCCGCAGGACCTGGACGTACTCGCGCTTGCCCTTCTTGCCCAGACGCGCTTCCATCAGACGGCGCAGTTCGGCGAAGCCTTCCGGCAGATCCCAGCCAGCCAGCGGCGCAGCCTGGTCCAGCGCGTTGGTCTTCTGCTCCAGCAGCGCCAGGTAATGCAGCGGATCGAAGATCATGTCTTCCCGTTCATAGCTCCGCGGATGGCGCGCGATCACCTCGCTCGCCGACGCAGATCACCACTTCATGCACGAACCCTTTCACCAGCACTTCGCGATGTCCCCACTCGCCGGCACCGAGTAGTCGTTGGCGCGATAGCGCACCAGCGACATCGACGTCACCCGCGTGGAGCGCTTGTCGCAGGCTTCGTACGGCGCCGCCGGCAAGCGGCAGCAAGCGCTCCCGGTCTTTCTCGAAACGCTCGCCGATCGTCTGCTGGTGTCCGCGCAGCTTTGCGCTCACGCCGTTTCTGGCAGCACTGCCAGCAGATGCGCGTTGAACTCCTCCCAGGCTGGCGAATCGCGGAACCGGCACCATGAAGTTCCGCCGCGCGTAGCCCACCAGCCCTTCCACCTTCCCCTTGTCGTTGCCCTTGCCCGGACGGCCGAACTTCTCCGCGAACAGGTAGTGGCTCTGCAGTTCGGTGAACGCTCGCGTCTTCATCGCGCGTCCCATCGCCCAGAATCCGCGCCACCGCCATCTTGGTGTTGTCGTACAGGATCGTGCGCGGCACTCCGCCGAAGATACGCGAAGGCGTGGTTGTGGCCTTCCAGGAACGCTTCCGTCGTCTCGGCCGGAAACGCCATCACGAAGCAGTCGTCGGACTGCGGCAGGTCCACCGCCAGGTAGTGCGCCTTGCGCTCCACGCCGCCGATCACCACCATCGCTTCGCCGAAGTCGGCCTGCGCATCTCCCGGCGGATGCTCCAGCGGCACGAACATCTCGCGCTGGCTCAGCTTCCTGAGCCGCACGTAGTCCTTCACGATCGTGTAGCCGCCCGTGTAGCTGTGCTCGTCGCGCAGCCGCTCGAAGATCCGCTTGGCCGTGTGGCGCTGCTTCTTGCCGGCCGGCTCTTGTCGTCTTCCAGGATCTGGTCGATGACCCCGATCCACGGCGTCCAGCTTCGGCCGTACGCGCCGGCTGCTGCCGCCGGTAGCCCGGCGGCACCGAGTACCGCAGCATCTTTCGGACTGTTCTCGCGAGCGAGCCCGAAGCGGCGCGCCGCCTCGCGTTCGCTCAACCCCTCAATCCTGACCGCGTGCCTAACCTTCGCGTAAAGCTCCACCTGCTTCATCCCCCGCCCTCTGCCGACGCCGGCACAGGGCTTCCAGCTGCCGGATTTTTACTCCGGCGCAACCGACCGACTCGGTCGCCTCACTGAGGGATTTTCGCTCCGGCGCTTACATCTGACCCTGGCCGAGGCGGACCTCTGCCTCACGCAATAGCCCAATGATCTGTTCCGTCGTGTACCGTTTCCGTGCCATTCCCTGATCTCCTCCATCGAGGTGGAAATAGCCGGATTCGCTCACTCAACTTGGGCTCGTTTCAGGGGAGCAGACCACGTCAGCAACTATGGGCTTTGCCGCTCGCGGGAGAAGGCCGACCAAAGCGGCGAAGTGTTAAGAGACCATGCGAAGATTTGGAATGCACGTCGCCAGTGTGCATCAGGTGGACCCCTCTGATGGCACCGCCTGCAGAGTCCGCTTATTGGGGTCAACCGGCCGTCCCGCAGACGTGGCGCGGTCTTCTCATCTTGAACCTTACCAGACTTCACACTTCCATGGTTTGGGACTCCCGTGCGTCCTCAAACGTCCCATAAAGGTGCCACCAAGCTCAGGGCAGTTCCATCTTTTTTTTGTATCTGCCGCCATAGAGGGTGCTCGTCAGCTCATCTAACATGTACGTGGCGCCGCCTTTGGCACCCTCATATTTGCCGGTGCCGCCAGTAAACTTGTAAACGAATTCTTTGAGGTGCGAACCCTCCTCCCAGGTAAGGAAGACCTTGTCCCCACCCCACCCCTTAGAGGACTGGGTGCAGGTCCCGCTGCCCTTCCAGCTCTCGTCAGGCATGTACTCATATTTTCCAACGCAGTCGTCTATGTACTTCTGTGCGGCGGGCTCGTCGGAGATTTCTATGCATCGACTGGCAAAGTCGACCAGCTTGTGCCCCTTTTCCTGCTCCTTCTCGTCCCACTTGTCGTTTACGCATGCCATGGTGCCCGCTTCGTTGATGGTCTGGCCAGCGTTCGCTACAGCGTTGGCAAGAATAAATAGCGCTGCAGGTATGGATACTAGTAGACTATTGAAATTCATGGCGTTTCTCTCTTTCAGCTTTGGGCGCGTTGCCGCCGCCTTCCTTGTGACAGATGACAAGACCGGATCGAATTTGTAAAGAATGTAACAGTGTCAACCGCACCGACGTGCCGATCTGAGTGGCGTTGTCTGTATCGCGGAGTTAGACCTTGAGCGACAATCGTTGGAGCGTATCTGAGCAAGAGGCCATTCGTGAGGAATTGAATCGCCTCCTCCACAGCGGGGCGTTCCTACAGTCACGGCGTCGACAGCGTTTCTTAGAATACATAGTCGAGGAAACGGTGGCTGGGCGTGGTGAGCGGCTCAAGGGTTACAATGTCGCTTTGGAAGTCTTCGATCGTCCGGCAACATTTGATGCCAGTGATCCTATCGTGCGTGTCGAGGCGGTGCGTCTGCGTGACAGGCTTCGCGAATACTATGCCACCGACGGCCAAAGCGACCCTATTCGCATTGGGCTGGCGAAGGGCTCCTACATGCCCACGATCGAGTTTCAGCACGCTGTAACACCCGATCTTTCGCCATATCCTGTCAAGCTGACGGGAGCTTTTGGCGTCGCCCAGCAAGGGCGAAACGGCGATGCACATCTTGAACTTCTACGCGGCTTAGAGAGGTTCTGGCTCCACTCGCGCCAGTCTTGCGCGGAGGCCCAGCACCATTTCGCAAAAGCAGTCGCTCTTGACCCAGATTATGCAGCCGCACGTTCTTGGCTGGCCCGCACATATGTCTTTCAATACGGCATGAACTGGAATGGGGATTTCCAAACCACGATGGGCCCCGCGATCGAACATGCAAGACGCGCCGTGGAGCTCGACAGGCAATCACCGTATGCGCATTCAATTCTCGGATGGGTTCGCTTTTTCATGAAAGACGCCGAAAATGCTCTCTCTGAGGGGCAGCTGGCTTGCGCCTTCAATTCCGACTCTGTAGATTCGAAGCTATTTCTTTCACTTTTTCTCTCGTCGACAGGCCATGGGGAAGAAGCGCTGAGCAACATCGAGACAGCAATGCTCCTGCAGCCGTACCCTTCGAGCATGCATTTCTATGCGCTCGGCTTATGCCACTTCGCGCTGGTCAACTACAAGGGCGCCATTGATGCGTTTTCCCGGGGTGTTGACGTCAATCCATCATTTATGCCCTGTCACTATGCAAGGGCGATCACGTATGGCGTGTGCGGCCGCGTCGAAGAAGCGAGGGCCGAAGCAGCGATTGTCAAGGCAGACTGGCCGAACACCTGTATGGACTTTTTTCTTGATCCGCCCTTGGCCGCCGTATATCTTCGCGGCAAGAAAATTGCCGGTTTGGCGTAGTTCCTTAAGTATTCGCGGTCGCCATAAAATCAATTATCGAGTTGGATCGATCACTTCCGCTCAAGCATGGCGCGCACGCTCTTCGGGTTGAACGGACGGCCGCGCTCATTGAAGTAGCCCTTAGTCGCCAACTCGCGACTGATCCGCTGCAAGCTGCGACGCTCGCCGGTGGTAGGACTGGCCCTCCGCAAACGCCTGGCCTCAGCCACGACTTCGGGGCGCTTCTCGGCGTGGGACTTGCGGCCCTACCGTTGAGCGAGCGCTAGGCTGAGATTGTTTTCAAGGGTCGCCGCGAAAAGTCTTTCGCGCGAATTTGGTGCGTGACCGTTGATAAACGCACTGGCGCTCGAATACGTTGACGCGTAAATGTTCAAAGCGCCGCCGTCTGTCCGCGCCTCTGCCCCAATCGCAAGGAGCCGAGCCGCTGCGCGACCTCGCCGCTATCCGGGCCTTTTTAAGCAAGGGCTCAATGGGAGCCGAAAGGAGGAAGTGACATGTCACAAGTTGGAAAATTTGCATTTGTATGCATACCCGTAGCGCTATTTATTCTTATTAAGCTGCGACAATCGCGAATTGGTGTTTCTAGCGCCTAGAAAAGCCGTGCAGGCCGATCCGCCGATTTTGCGTACCAAAAACTTAGGAAACAAAACGGCCGCCAGTGACTCTGCTAGTGGCTCTAGCGGCGGACGTCCACTTGCAAACACAACTCTCGGGCTCGCCTTAATCGATCGTCGACCGGAACGCCGTCAACACTCGCAACTAGGTCTAGACGTTCGAGAGAATACAAAAAAAGAAAGAGCCCGAGGGGAGCTTAGCGCTCAACCTCTCGGGCACTTCCTCCCTAGGTCCGATGTCGGGCAGAATCATCGGCGCGGCTCTGATTTGGCTTTCGAGCAGTTAAGGTCTGGTTATCGGGTTACTACCCCTTCCGGCCTTTTAAGTAGGGTGCCGGTCAAGCGCGGCGTCTAGGGTCAAGGTTAAGACGCGCAGTTGGCGCGAGACCAATAAGGCGCGTTGGGAAAAGTTCTAGCGCGCATCAGCTCTTCACCTCGTCGGCCTGAGAGGGTAGGCCAAGCAGCGACCGCTTATTGGAGTCGACCGACCGTGCCGCAAACGTGGCGCGGTCTTCTCATCTGGACCCAACTCAGACGTCGACGCCTCGGCCCGCCATCTCTCCCTTTGCGAGGCCGAGATGGCGTCCGCAACTTAGGGCTAGGTCGGCAACACCCGAGAAGCGATGACAACGGTATCACCGCGACTCAGGGCAGTTCCATCTTGCCCTTTCTTCTGCCGCCATAAAGGCCGCCTGGCAGCTCCTCTATTGTGTACGTGCCGCCGCCTTTGGCGCCCGCATATTTGCCGGTCCCGCCTGTGATCTTGTACAGGAATTCCTTGAGATGCGAACCCTCATCCCAGGCGATGGATATCTGATCGCCACCCTTATCACCCTTAAAAGACCAAGTGCAGGTTCCGCTGGCCTTCCAGCTCTCGTCAGGCATGAACTCGTATTTTCCCACCCAGTTTTCAGTCCACATCGGTGCTGCAGAATCGTTGGGAACGTCTACGCATCGGCCGGCCCCGTCGACCAGCTTGTGTCCTTTCTCAGGCTCCGTCTCGTTCCACTTGTCGGCCGTGCACGCTATTGTACCCGCTAGATCCACGGTCTGGCCGGCGTTCGCGACGCCATTTCCAAGAAGTAGCGCTGCGGGTATGCATACAAATGCAAATGCGAATTTTTTAACCAAGCTCTGTGACATGTCACTTCCTCCTTTCGGCTCGCATGGAGCCGTTGCTTAAAAAGGCGCAGATAGCGTCGAGGTCGCGCAGCGGCTCGGCTCCTTGCTGATCATTGACGGCCACGATAGGGGGCAGAGGCGCGGACAGACGCTGGCGTGGAACCAGGCCCCCAGCACCCGCCCGCACACAGAATTGAGCAGGCTGTAGAAGGCAGACAGCGCCGCCGCGAGCACGGGGAGAGCCGGAAGAGTCGGCACGCTGCTACGGTGCACACCACGCCGTGCAGAACCTAGGCGCGGTGGGCGGCAGCTTCTCGCGAGGGTGACCTCGTGGACGACGGCCATGGCCGCCTCCCATCCTCGCTTCGCTGGCGCAGGCTTCCCGATCGAGCGTCAGCGAATAGCTTAAATTGAGTTTTGAACATTACGTCTCAATATATTCGGGCGCCAGTGCTTTTATTGACGGTCACGCACCAAATTCGCGCGAAAGACTTTTCGCGACGACCCATGAAATCAATCTCAGTGCCGTCCACGGCCTCACTTCCGTTCGAGCATGGCGCTCTTGGACCCGCCGCAACGGTAGCTCCAGAGGCGCGACTTTCATCAAGCGACAGACACGTTGAAGAGGCTGCCGACACTGTACGTAGCGAGAGCCGCAGCCGCTACCCTCCGCGGGTCGGAGTAGGCCGACCAAGCGGTGAAATGTTGAGGGACCCTCAAAAAAAAGCCCCGCCACCGCAAAGGCGCAAGGGCTTAGGGGGAAAGGGCGGGGGACCCGCCCAACTCTTGGAATACCGGCCACAAGGATGGCACCGCTTGCAGAGTCTGCTTATTGGGGTCGACCGACCGTGCCACAGACGTGGCGCGGTCTTCTCATCTTGACCCGAAGCAGCCCTCGGACTTGGCGGCGGTATCGGTCGCCCTGGCAGGTCCCTGCGCCCGAGATAAAACAGCGGGGACCTGGCCTTTGTAGTGTCTCCTTGCAACTTACGCAGCCCCGCGACTGAAGGGTGACAGGTCGAGCCGGTTGGTATTAAAATACCAACTGAGCCGAGATGCTGGGGGAGCTGCCACTATCTCGGAGCTTGGGCATGACGGCAACTCCGCCCCAGTCCTGGAGCGAACTCCGACCGGAACGCCATTCGCGAGCAACTGGACCGCATCGTGAACAGCGATCCGTTCGTGCACTCGCGTCGCCGACAGCGGTTCCTGGAGTTCACTCGTCAATGAAACTCTGGCCGGGCGCGGCGACCGGCTTAAAGGCTACAACATCGGCCTAGAGGTCTTCGATCGTCCCGAGACGTTTGACCCCGTCGTCGATCCCGTCGTGCGCATCGAGGCCGCGCGACTTCGCGAGAAGCTTCACGAATACTACGACAGCCGAAGGCCAAAACGATCCCGTTCCGCATCGAGCTGCCGAAGGGCTCATACACACCGCACATCGAGTTTCGGCACGAGGGTGTTCCGCAGCTTGCTCGCTGGAGGGCGCCACCAACACAAGAGGCCTCCTCCACTGTTCCCTCCGTAGCCGTTCTTCCGTTCGATGATCTGAGCGCCGACCACAACCTTGGCTACTTGGGTGACGGGGTGGCCGAAGACATCATCACGACGCTCTCGCGCTTCCCGGACTTGGCGGTTGTCGCCCGCAGTTCCTCACTCGCTTACAAGGGCAAGGCTGTTGATATCCGGCAAGTCGGCAGAGAACTGGGCGTCGGCTACGTGGTCGAAGGCAGCGTACGGAAGGACGGCGACAAGATTCGAATCGTATCTCAGCTCATCGACACGAAGACTGGCGAGCATGTCTGGGCCGAGCGCTTTGACAGATCGGGCCCGGATCCGTGGGCACTCCAGGACGAGGTCACCGGAATGATCGTGAGCGCTATCACTGGGGAGACGGGAGCACTGAAGCAGGCGCAGTATCGGCAAGCGTGGGGGAAGGATGCGACGACACTCGAAGAGTATGACTATTATCTTCGAGGGCACTACCAGTACATGAAATTCACCAAGGAGGGGATCGAGCGGTCGGGCGAGATTTGGAGAGAAGGACTGGCGAAGTTTCCGAGTTCGCCGCTCCTCAAAGTGAAACTCGGCTGGCACCATATCGGTCGTGTGGTCAACTTCTTCAGTGATGATCCACCGGCCGATGTTCGAAAAGCAGGCGAGCTCGCTCGACAGGCTCTTGCCAATGAGCATCTCTCTCCGCAGGTGGCGAGGCTTGCCAACTGGCTTATGAGTCACGTGCTTGTTCAGGAGAGAGACTTTGATGGTGCGCTCGCCGCGGTGGACAAGACTGTCGCTCTGTCGCCCTATGACATGTTCATGCTCTCTGATTTGATGATTGTACTTGTGCAGGTTGGTCGAACTGATCAGGCGCTTCAGTGGGCTGACCAGGCTGCTCAGTGGGCTGACCAGGCTGCGCGGAATCCGGCACTGGGTTGGTCCTACGACTACGGTAGGGGCTGGGCGTATTTGGTACTGGGGAGATTTGGAGAGGCGGTGGATGCTCTGACGCAAACCGAATTCAACGACGCCCACCTGCTCTTGGCAATCGCCTACGTGCGCCTTGGCCGCTTGGCCGAGGCCCGCGCAGAAGTGGGGAAAATGATGAAGATCAATCCTGCGATCACTCTGCAAACGTGGCGGCTGGGATATTCCTTCCGAGACCCTGCAATCCTCGAGCGCCACGCCCTTGATCTCGTGCAATCAGGCCTGCCGGAGACATAGCGCCGTTCGTAGGCGAAACCGTAACATACTAGGACCGACCAGCAGCGGACTGTCATGTTTAAGCTGCGGGTCATGGCGTGGTGAGCTGTTCCTTCAGGGATGCTCCCACGTCAGATCATCAAGTCTCGCTTGAGATGGCGGTTCATGAAGCCAGAATCGAACCTCCGGGGTAACACTATGCTAAATCTCAAGGAAGACGCGGGCGAGCAGTTCCATAATGCCTTTCGAGGAAATCTCTACGGCCCAAGAGATGAGGGCTATGAAGAGGCTCGAAAATCCTACAACGCGATGATTGATAAGCACCCAGGGCTCATTGCGCGATGCGCCGATGTTGCCGACGTTATCTGCGCGGTAAACCTTGCACGAGATCACCATTGGACTCTCGCTGTGCGAGGGGGAGGCCATAACGTCGCTGGGCTTGGAACATGTGATGACGGCCTCGTAATCGATCTGTCGTCGATGAAGGGGGTACGCGTGGATCCGGCGAAGCGAACTGCGCGAGTCGGGGGCGGTTGCACATGGGGAGAGGTCGATCACGCCACCCATATCTTTGGGCTGGCGGCGCCAAGTGGAGTTGTTTCCACAACGGGTGTCGGCGGACTGACTTTGGGTGGAGGGATTGGATATCTAAGCCGCAGATTCGGCCTCTCGATCGACAATCTTCTCGAAGTCGACATGGTTCTCGCGAATGGAGAATTCGTCAAGGCGAGCGCCGACGAAAATAGTGATCTGTTCTGGGCAATTCGCGGTGGGGGCGGAAACTTTGGGATCGTCACGTCCTTTCTGTTCCGACTTCAGCCGGTCAGCACGGTTGTTGCTGGACCCACTCTTTGGCCGCTTGAGATGACAGCCGACGTCATGCGTTTTTATGATGAGTTCCTGAATAGTGCGCCAGACGATTTGACAGGTGTATTCGCTTTCCTAAAGGTGCCCGCCGGGCCACCCTTTCCCGAAGCCCTGCATCGGAAAACGATGTGCGGTGTGGTGTGGTGCTACACGGGTCCGGAAGGGCAAGCCGCAGCCCTCTTTGACCCCATCCGTGAATTCGGTCCGCCAGCCTTGTTTGGCGTGCAGTCGATGCCATTCCCTGTGCTCCAGAGCGCATTTGATCCGCTGTACCCGCCGGGTGATCAAAATTATTGGCGAGCCGATTTTGTCAACACTCTCAGCGATGACGCGATCGCTCTGCACGTGGAGCACGGTTCCCGACTTCCAACACCTCAGTCCGGAATGCATCTTTATCCCATCGATCGGGCGGTACATCGTGTTGGAAGGGCCGACACGGCCTTCAGCTATCGCGACGCCCGCTGGGCAGGAGTGACCTTTGCGGTGGATCCCGATCCCAGCAAAGCTGAGCTACTGAAGGCGTGGACGATCGACTACTGGGAAGCCCTCCACCCGTATTCTGCGGGAGGCGCGTACGTCAACTTCATGATGGAAGAGGGACAATCCCGGGTCCGTGCCACGTATCGTGACAACTTTGAGCGCCTTTCAAAGATCAAAAGCCGTTACGATCCCGGCAATCTATTTCGAGTCAATCAAAACATCTTACCGAGTGTTTGATGGCTTTCATGAACCACCGCCGTCTGGGGTACAGCCGACGAAGACTGCGGTCCGCTCAGCTCCTGGCGAGAGAGCGAGTGCTCATCCAATTGAGCCGCCCGGTGTGCCGCTCCCTGCGCTTGCCCCTCGCTCAAAAGTAAGCGCTCCGACGCGGGGGGCATCGAGGCTCGGCCGCACCCAACGCGGAACCAGGAGAAGCGCGGCTGGGACCGCATGCGGTGTAATGTGAGCAGGCCGTCATCTTCCTCAGTCGCAGTTTGCGGCGGTGACATGACCAGCGCGGGCTCGGCATGGACCTTCGCGAGCTGCGCGGTTTCACCAGCGAGCAACCCATGGGTCGCGAAGTGAATGACGCGATTAAGATTGAAAAACGCCTAATAGCCGGATTCGACCTTCATCACCGCGATATCGGCTGGGGGGAGCAGGCCAACTCAGCGGCCCCATGCCGGGTCTTGACGAGGAGGGGGGGTCTTAATGGGGGAGAAATGAAGCAGCTCTCCGCTACTGACGTGCCGAAAGGCATACTTTAGGAGCGGCAATTGGAGACAGGCCCGCGGCTTCGCCGCGGACCTGTCTCGCGTTCAGCCAGTTATCTTACAGCTTGGGCAGCGGCTGATCCGGCAGGTATATGAGCGTTGCGCAGCCACCCTTCATGATGGGTCCTGAGCAGGACCAAACCTTCGCTTGCGCCGCTTGCGCCGTCCCGCCGAAGCTGGTGACAGCTAACAAAGCCAACGCCGAGGCCGCGACTAGTGATTTCAGCATTTTCATTTTCTTATCTCCTTATAAATTGCATGCATGGTACTCTGTCGATAATTTTGAGAGCCCGCACTAATCTATGTTAGGGGTACAATAAATTTTGATTGCCACCGTCCACGCTGTGATAGCCCGCCAACTTCCGCAGGCCGCTTAAATCATGAATATGGACTTTGCGCGGGCCAGGGCGCTGGCCTCGATCATCGGCAGTCGTCCTCGCGAAAAGCTCCTTCCCTCGCCATGCTGAAATGGCGTTGGCCACGCCAACGTTCGCTAACACAAGTTAGCTCGTCGGCGGTTGTTACGTGGTAAGAATGGTCAAATTCGCCGGAGCCTCCGGGGAAAAACCCGCAAGCGCAAAACGGGAGAAAACAAAATGGCAGATATGGCCGACGATAGAGCCGCAGGCCGCGCCGCGCTTTCCATATGCGAATCGCTGCTTATCGCCATGCAAGACCTCAAGTTAATGAGCGAGAGGGACGCGCATGATGTCTTGCGAGACGCCGCAACCACCCACCACGAAGCGGGCAGAACCTCGGACCACGCAGATCTGCACAAACGAGTGGCGGCCCTCATCGACGGGATGATTACTCGCGCAAACGGCTTGCCTGCTCCTGACGGCAGCGGCTGGTTATGAAGGTTGAGCGCCCTACCAGACGACCGTGCAGCGATGCTGTAGCCGCTGCGGTATCGAATGTGGGGGACAATCAATTTTGATCGCAACCGTCCACGCTGTGATAGCCCGCCAACTTCCGCAGGCCGCTTAAATCATTGATGTTGACCTTGCCTGCTTGCACGGTCAGCAGGTGTTGTTCCCGAAGCCGTCGCAGGACGCGGTTGACGTGGATGGCGCTGAGGCCGAGCGCATCCGCTATGACATACTGGCTGAGAGGAAGATCAAATTGCGTCTCGGTCGCCAGTCCGACCAACGTCAGGCGTTCGATAAGCTCTAGGAAGAAGTGGGCCGTGCGTTCTAGCGCGCTTCTTCTGCCGATACTCACGAGATGCTCGACGACCATGGCCTCGTCTCGGGATGCTGCCCATAGGAAGGCGGCGCCAAGACGGGGGAACGTGTCGAAGATTTTCAGCAGGCGTGGCGCTTCGACGGCGCTCACCACGGCGTCGGTTAAAGCGCAAAACGAGTGATCTGAGGTGCGCAGAAGAAGACTGCGCAGACCAACGCAGTCGCCGGGAATTGGGAAGGCGATGATCAGACGGCCACCGTCGGGGACGATCTTATAGCTGCACGCCCAGCCCGTTTGCAGGACGAACGCCTTGTTACCGGTCTCTCCTTCCTCCGTCAGCTCCTTGCCGCGCTTGACGGTGCGCGACTTGGACTGAAGATGAACCAGAAAGCCCAGCTCATCGTGTGTCAGCTCGATAAAGGCACTGAGCTTGCGGGCCAGGGCGCTGTCAAATTGCGCCTCGATCATGGGCTTGACGATGTTTTGTTCGGGACAGCGCATCAATGCCACCACAGCGCATCAATGCCACCAAAGACGACGACGTTCCCGTGAGGGTGCTATGTCTTCAATGTGAAGGACGTTGATCACGGCGCTGAACAGGCCGATGCCGTAGAAGGTAGGCCGTGCCCCACGCAGCGCGGAGCGAAGGCCCGACGCTCGGGGCTCGGCTCGACTCGCAAAGGTTGGGCCGTGGACGACGGTCATAACCGCCTCCAATGTTGGCTGGCGCGAGCCCCCTTCGGTCGGGCGTCAGTTTTCGAAGTTTATATTTTCAAGCTAATCCGGATTAGAGATCCGATGCCGGCGGAGCTGGCGGTCGAATTCTTCTTTTTCAATCATATTCTATTATACTCGCCCTCCATCACATACCCGCTTTGGGGGAGACTTTGGGCAAATTAAGCTCTCTGACATGTCACCCTTTCCGATAGCCTCGCCGAAATTGCCCTCGCATTTAATTTCCCGCCGCCCTTCCTTGTGACAGATGACAGGACCGGATCGAAAATGTAAAGGATGTAACAGTGTCAACCGCACCGATTAATTTCAGGATTACGGCCTGAAATCATGACGCTAACTCCGACCAGAGGCTAATCCCCAAGCGCTTGGTCGGGATTTCCGCGACGGAAAACGCGGTCGACGTAGTCTTGGCCAAAGCACTGGGACGGGAACTCGTCTGTGTAAGACCATGGCCTCGCTCTACCCCAAATTCCGCCATAGGTCAGGCAATGCAGTATTTCCCGCTCTCCTGGCAGGACGTGGAGGTGAGCCCTAGGCCTCACGGCTTCCGAAATACCTCCCGCCGGGCGGCAGATAGAGCTTCGCCACCCGCCGAGGCGGGCCGCCATCTTTGCGCGCCAGCGGGCACAGAAACCACCAGCGGCGGCCGCCATAGGTCGGCTGCGTGGTGACGAGCCGAACGCGGTAGTCCATGGCATTACCGCTCGCCGTGTAGGTAAGCCGCAGCCATGCCGCATGTGATCGATCAGGTTGGCCTCGTAGCCGATCGTCGCGTGCGGCTCGGAGCCCTCGTAGGACCATTGCCAAGTGCCTTGCGTCCACGACCCGGCTTCCTCGTCGAACACAACATCGACGACGCACTTGCCCCAACACCCCATGACGGGCCCGCGCGCCTGATAGACGCCGGGTCCGTGCCCATATCCGCAGCCAGCCGTCGATAAAGCCCGGCGTATGGCCCAAGGCAGTGGGACGCGGGGCCGGCGAGCTGGAGAACTTGCTCGCCGGATCGACACGAATCCCCACGACGCACACCACCGGTGGCCAGGAAATTCGCCCTGAGGAATCGACCGACGACCCTGACGAACTTCGCAAGCGGATAGAGGCGGCTAAGGAGAGGATCCGGGGTCACGACATTCTACCGCCCCCGCCACCAGGTTCATTTGATGTCAGCGAACGCACAACCTTGACCAAACGGTATGTCAGGGACCCGAATGTAATCGCGTGGGTATTAGTGGCGGCGAATGGAGTTTGCGAGGTCTGCGATGCTCCCGCACCATTCACGGGAATGGATGGCGAACCGTTTCTCGAGATTCATCACATTCGTCCACTCGGTGAGGGTGGACCTGACGTCACCGACAACGCCGTGGCGGCCTGTCCCAATTGCCATCGGCGACTCCATTTCGGCGATGACCGGGATACCGTTCGTCTCTTGACCATTGCTAAAGTCAGCCGCTTGAAAGACTACCCGGAGAAGCCCACCGAATATCGGCAGCCGAGAGCTGGTGCAGCCTGAGGCCGAATAATCGATCGAGGAAGGGGAGTGCATTGGCTCGTAGCGGTCCAATTTGGACCGGAACCGTGGACATCCAGAGAACATATGGACGAAAACATGCACTTTGGTGAAAAATATGGACGTGAATCCAATCAGTTGACACTAGAGCCAGTCATTTTCAGTCACGTGCTCTACCAACTGAGCTACCTGGGCATGCCTGCCGGCGCCGCCTCACGCCGCCAAAGCTCGGGCTTTATAGGGGGTCGACCCTGGGCTGTCCAGCCTTGCTCCCGCGAGCCCATTTTTCCGCCCTCGCTGAGCCGCGCACTACGCTAGTCGTCCTCGCTTGATGGGTCCGAGGATCGCGGTGCGACGGCGGATTTCGCCGCGCCCTCGTCCCCGTCCTCGTCGGCCTCCGCGCCGCCCGAGGCGATCGCATAGCCGCCGCCGAGCCAGCGCGCGAGGTCGATGTCGGCGCACCGGCGCGAGCAGAACGGGCGATGCTCGTGCACGGTCGGTTTGCCGCAGATCGGGCAGCGCCTCGCGGCCGTGGCCGCCTCTCTTTTGCTTTCGCGCTCCGGTGTCACGCCGCCTCCTTCACTCGGCGTCGAGCTCGGCGGCCCTGAGCCAGCTGAAGTGGATCGGGAAGCCCTCGGCAAGCAGCATGGTCACGACCTCCGTCAGCGGCAGGCCGACGACGTTGGTGTAGGAGCCGTTCACCTTCTGCACGAAGCACCCCGCCAGCCCCTGAATCGCGTATCCGCCGGCCTTCCCCCGCCACTCGCGCGAGGCGATGTAGGCTTCGATCTCCGACCGCGTCAGGTGCTTGAAGCGTACGCGCGTGTCGACGACCTTGGTCTTCATGCGGTCGTCGGGGGTGATGAGGCACACGCCCGTCAGCACCCGGTGGGCGCGCCCCGAGAGGCGCTGCAGCGAGGCTACCGCCTCCTCCATGTGCTTGGGCTTGACGAGGACGCGCCGCCCCACCGCGACGATCGTGTCGGCGGACAAGACGTAGGCGTCGGCGATGTCCTTGTCGTTGGCGATCTGGTCGCGGGCCGCCTCGGCCTTGGCGCGGGCGAGCCGCTGGACGAGGCCGCGCGGCATTTCCCCCATCCGCGCCGTCTCGTCGATGGTGGCGGGGCGGAGCGCGTCGGGCTCGACGCCGGCCTGCGCGAGCAGCATGAGCCGGCGGGGGCTCGCGCTCGCCAGCACCAGCTTCGGCTTCTGGGGAGGGCCCTTCTCGCGGGCCCGCTCGCGGGCGTACTCGCGCCGGAGCGTCTCGCGGCGCGGGCTGTCCGTTCGCGACAGGGAGGTAAAGAAGGCTGCTTTCACGGAGGTCATGGTCGCCAATCAAGCGAGGATGTGTGACGCGGCAAGGGCCGGAAAATGCGCGGGAGAATGCAGAGAGCCTCCCCGAAAAGCAAGGGGAGAGACGGTAAACTGGTGGAGCGCACCGAGGGCTTGCGCACCAAACCGCTAGAACGGCGTTGCCAGAAGCCGCCGTTGTCGCGACAATCGCTGGGAAGGCTGATTTGCGGCCCCGGAGGCCTCGATGATCTCGAAGGAAGCTACCCTCGACATGATCGCCAAGACGGCGCTGTTCGGTCCACTCGAGGACGCCGACCGGCGCGCGGTGGCCCAGGAGATGCGGGAAACGACCTTCGACGCCGGGCAGGTCATTTTCGGGCGCGGCGATCCCGGCCGCGAGATCTATCTGGTGACCTCGGGGCGCGTCCGCCTTTCGGTGCTGACGTCGGAGGGGCGCGAGCTCTCCTTCGCCCACGCCGAGCCCGGTCAAGTGTTCGGCGAGATCGCGGTGCTCGACGGCGGGGCTCGTACGGCCGACGCCACCGCCGTCGGCAAGGTCTCGGCGCTCACGCTATCCAAGGGCTCGCTCATGCGCCTGATCGAGACGCGCGCGGTCGTGCGCGAGGCGGTGATCAAGTTCCTTTGCAATCGTCTGCGCGATGCCGACCACCAGCTCGAGGGCATCGCGCTCTACCCCATCGAGGTGCGTCTCGCCCGCTTCTTCATTGCTGCCGTGCGTCAGAAGGGCGCCGCCAGCCCGGGAGGAAAGGTCGTGCTCGAGCTGCCGATCTCGCAGAGCGAGCTTGCTCTTCTGATCGGCGCGAGCCGCCCGAAGGTCAATGCGGCGCTTGCCCTGCTCGAGGACGGCGGCGCGATCGAGCGTGGCGACGGCGGGCGTTTCACGTGCGACATCGACGAGCTCGAGACCATCGCCGGGCTCGCCTGAGCCGCGATTTTGCCTGCTTTCCGGCTCTGCAGGACCGGTCGGGTTCGGTTTGCAGGCGATCCCTAAGGAACATGCGCTATTCTCTCGGAGACTTTAGAACGTGTGGCCTCGGGTCGCGGTGACCCGGCGCTCGGACAGGGATCGATGAAGAGGCTCGGCGAGATTTGGGCCTGGCTCGGCGCGCACGTGCGCGAGCTCCTGGAGCGGATTTCCCGCTCGCAGGCGGGCGCCTCCCTTTCCCATATTCTCGGCCGGCTCGCCGTGCTGGGCACCGAGGGCTATCCCCCGGAGACCAAGCGCCGCCTCAAGATCCTCAACATGATCGCCTACCTGATCGCGGTCTCGACGTTCATCTATGCGATGCAGCACGCGGTCCTCAACTACGCCAAGTACGAGCCGGTCGTCCTCATCAACTTGGCGCTCGTGGTGGCGGTCGCGGCCGTGCCGTTCGCGCACCGCATCAGCGACACGGCCGGCGCCTTGCTCATCGCCGGCTCGGAGCTGATCGCGCTCATCTGCTTTGCCGCGCTCTTGGGGCGGTCGTCGGGCGTGCATGTCCAGTACATCGTCTTTGCCGCCGCCGCCTTCGTCGTGTTCGGCCTGCAGAGGCTTTGGCTCATCCTGCCGACGATCTTTATCGCGCTGGGGCTCCATCTCGCCTCCTGGTTCTGGTTTCCCCACGGGCTCATCGACGCCGACCCGGAGGTCATCGATTCGATCTATATCCAGGCCGCGATCACGACCTTCGGGCTGATCGCGGCCTCCGTCTACTACGCGTTCCGTCTCGCTGAGAACGCCAAGGCCGAGGTTGACGCGCTCCTGCGCAATATTCTGCCCGACAGCATCGTCGAACGGCTCAAGGAGAGGCCCACCGAGCCGATCGCCGACAGCTTCACGGATGCCTCGATCCTCTTCGCCGACATCTCGGGGTTCGTGCCGATCGCCCGCCGGCTCGGGGCCGAGCGCACCGTCGAGCTCTTGAACAGGATCGTCTCCGAGTTCGACGCGCTGAGCGAGCGCCACGGCGTGGAGAAGATCAAGACCATCGGCGACGCCTACATGGTGGCGGCCGGCGTGCCGGTGCGCCTCGACGATCACGTCGTGCGCCTCGCCCGCGTCGCCCTCGAGATGCAGACGGTGATCGCGCGGCTGCGCGAGGAGCTGGGGCTCGACCTCAACGTTAGGATCGGGCTCGCCTCGGGGCCGGTCATGGCCGGCGTGATCGGCCGCCAGAAATTCAATTACGACGTGTGGGGAGACGCGGTGAATCTCGCCGCCCGCCTCGAGAACCTGTCCGTGCCCGGACGCATCCATATCTGTCCACGCTGCTATGACGGCCTGAAGCACGGGTTCATATTCGAGAGCCGGGGGGCGATCGACATCAAGGGCGTCGGCCGGCAGGAGACGTGGTTCCTGGTCGGCGTGCGCGGCTCGGAGCCGGGTCCCAAGGCCGAAGCGGCGGCGGAGTAGGCCGGATGGGCGAGGTCGCGACACTCGTCGTCGGCAGCGGAGCCGCCCGCCGGCGAATCGCCTACGTGAGCTCCCCGCCGCTCCGCGAGGGCGCGCCCGGCGTCTTCTGGCTCATCGGCTTGAAGTCCGACATGGACAGCACGAAGGCGACCGCCGTCGCGGCCTGGGCCCGCGAGCGCGGGCTCGGCTGCACACGGTTCGACTACTCGGGACACGGGCGATCGGAGGGGCGCTTCGAGGACGCGACCATCGGCGATTGGCTCGAGGAGGCGGAGGCCGTTTTCGTCAATGTCGCAACCGGCCCGCAGGTCGTCGTCGGCTCGAGCACGGGCGCGCATGTGGCGCTTCTCTTGCTGCGACGGCTCACGGAGTCACGGCCCGAGGCGGCGCAGCGCATCAGGGGATTGGTGCTCATCGCGCCGGCTTGGGACCTGACCGAGGAGCTGATGTGGAAGACGTTCCCCGAGGACGTGCGCCGCGAGATCTTGGAGAAGGGCTTTACGGTCCGCCCGTCGGCCTACGACGCCGAGGGCTATCGCATCAGGCGCCGCTTCATCGAGGAGGGCCGCAGTCATCTCCTCGCCCGCAAGCGCTTCGATCCGGGGCGTCCGGTCGTCGTGCTGCAGGGTCTCGAGGACGTGGACGTTCCGCCGAGCCATGCCCGCGAGCTCTTGGGCTTCATCGAAGGCGGCTGGGGCGAGATGATCGCGGTCGCAGACGGCGACCACCGCCTGTCGCGGCCCCAGGACCTCGCTCTGTTGTTTGCCGTGATCGAGCGCCTGAGCGGCAAAAAGAGGCCCTAAACCCAAGACCCTGCCGATTAATCCCAGCTGAACGCCCGGTTCGGCGGGCGTTCAGCGGCTCCCTGTCATGGTCCGCTCCGATGAGGCGGCCCCTCGCCGCCTCGCGTTTGGGAGACACGGGAGATTACGATGACCACGCCGAAAGTCCGCTTCAGCCTGCTCGCCCTCACAATGGGTGTTGCGATTCTCGGCGCGGCGCCCGCCGGCGCCGGCAGCGTCACCTTCAGGGTCGAGCCCAAGGGCGAGGACGCCCGCGCTCTTCGCACCGGCCTTACACTCTACTCGATGTTCCAGGGCTTCAAGGATCGCAAGAAGAACTCGGCGAAGATCGACCAGAAGGGCAACGGCAACTCCGCGGCCGTCGGCCAGAGCGGCAGCGGCAACAGGACCAGCGTCTTCCAGCGCGGCAGCGGCCATACGGCCGAGGTTTCTCAGAGCGGCAACAACAACACGCTTGGCGTGTTCCAGTTCGGCAAGAACACGAGCTATTCCGGCAGCCAGACCGGCGGCGAATTCGGCCTCATCTTCCAGGGCGGCTGGTGATGATTGCGGTCGGAGGGAGCGATCCTTCCGGCCGCCTCTCGTCACTCAGGTGCGCCAGGGATGCTCGGGGAGCTCGGTGACGCCGAGCACCTTCGCCCCGGCCTGCGCGACAATGTGATCGTTCTCGACCGAGCTGCCGCTGACGCCGATGGCGCCGACCATGACGCCGTCCGTGTCCACGATCGGCAGGCCGCCGGGGAACGTGATCAGGCCGTCGTTCGAATGCTCGATGCCGTAGAGCGGTCCGCCCGGCTGCGACAGCTTGCCGATCTGGCCCGTCGGCATGCCGAAGAAGACGGCGGTCTTCGCCTTCTTGATGGCGATGTCGATGGAGCCGACCCAGGCGTCGTCCATGCGGTGGAACGCCTTGAGGTTCGCGCCGCTGTCGACGACAGCGATGCACATCTTGGTCTTGGTTCTCTCGGCCTCCTTGCGGGCGGCGGCAATGGCCTTCTGGGCGTCGTCGATCGTGACATGCATCGGGCTTCTCCTTCGCAACGGGGAGGCTCGATGTATTGCGGTTGCCGAGGATAATCAACCGGCTCGAACGCGCCGAGGCAATCCGCCACGAGCTTACCGCGAAGTATGATTGCGCCGGTGGAACGGCGCCGATCCTCCGTCCATTTCCTTCATACGATGGAATTCAGTTAGGAGACGTCAAATGCAGATCAGGAAATTCGCGGCCTCTGCCGCACTCGCCGCGGGGCTCATGGCCGCAGCGGCGCTCCCCGCAGTAGCCGCGCACGGGTTCGGCGGCGGTGGAGGCCACTTTGGCGGAGGGGGCCATATTGGCGGCGGCATCGGCCACATGGGTGGCGGCATGGGGCATTTCGGAGGCGGCGTCGGTCATATCGGCCACGTGGGCGGGCCGACGCATATTGCGCATGGGAACTTCGGGCATGGAGGCTACGGCTTCCACGATCACGGCCACCAATTCGGACACAACCGCCTCTTCATCGGTGGCTTCCCCTACTACTATGACAGCGGCTACTACGGCGGCGGCTGCGGGTGGCTCTATAGCCGCGCCGTGAGGACCGGCAGCGCCTACTGGTGGGGCCGCTACGAGGCTTGCGTGGACTGACCTAGATCTATGCACTTCGCGAGCCTCCGTGGCCTTCGAGGTCGCGGAGGCTTTGTCGTAGCGGCTCGTTGAGCATGCGCTGAAGTAGGCTCCTGCCGTCCGGCCAAACTCGTGCTAATCGATCGTCCGCACGAATCCCGGACCTGCCATGCCCCTCCGCGTCGCCTGCCAGATGGACCCGATCGAGCGGATCGACATCCGCGGCGACAGCACGTTCGCGATCCTCCTCGAGGCCGAGCGGCGCGGGCACGAGATCTTCTACTACACGCCCCCCAACCTCGCGCTCGACGGCGGCAAGCTCCTCGCGCGCGGGCATTCGCTGTCGGTGCAGGACAAGGCCGGTGACCACTACCGCCTCTCGAATCCGCGCGTCGAAAGCCTCGCGGACTGGGACGTCGTGCTCTTGCGCCAGGACCCGCCGTTCGACATGGCCTACGTGACGACGACGCATCTCCTGGAGCGCATTCACCCGAGGACGCTCGTCGTCAACGATCCGGCGCATGTGAGGAACGCGCCCGAGAAGGTGTTCGTGCTCGATTTCCTCGACCTGATGCCGCCGACCCTCGTCACGCGCTCGCGCGAGGACGTGGAAGCTTTCCGCCGCCGGCACAAGGATATCATCCTGAAGCCGCTCTATGGGAACGGCGGCGCCGCGATCTTCCGCGTGGCGCCCGGCGACACCAACGTCGGCTCGCTCGTTGAGCTGTTTCAGACCGTGTTTCGCGAGCCGTTCATGGTGCAGGAGTATCGTCCCGAGGTGCGCCGCGGCGACAAACGCATCATTCTTGTCGACGGCGAGATCGCGGGCGCGATCAACCGCGTGCCGGCCAAAGACGAGACGCGCTCGAACCTGCATGTGGGCGGCACGGCGAAGCCGGCGAAGCTTACCAAGCGTGACCGCGAGATCTGTGCGCGGCTGGGACCCGAGCTCAAGCGCCGCGGGCTCCTCTTCACCGGCATCGACGTGATCGGCGACTACCTGACCGAGATCAATGTCACCTCGCCGACCGGCATCCGCCAGGTCAAGGCCTTCGGCGGCCCCGACATCGCAGCGATGATCTGGGACGCGATCGAGGACAAGGTCGGGCGTTCCGCCGGTTAGGCCGGCTCCGAACTCTGCGCATAAAAAATCCCGTCTCCACCCCCCGGCGGTCGGATCCTTTTGCCCGTCATAATGGTTAATGCGACCGGCAGGGTGTTCCATGCCATAGGGAGGCCGCCGTCATGCAGGAGATCTTCAGTCAGCTGCTGCAGTTCTTGCAGCAGGGAATCTCAGCGATATTTCGGTTCGTGCAGTTGGTTTGGAACTGGTCCATCGATCAGGTGATGCGCATTCTGGAGGTGCCTTGGTCGTCGTGGCCCCTCTGGAAGCAGGCCGTGCTCGTGCTCGTGGCCGGGGCAATCGTCTATGTCCTCTACAAGGTCGGCAAGGAGCTGTGGGAGGCCGGCGAGAAGATTCTGGCAGGTTTCGCAAGCTTGCTGGTCGTGCTCGTCAAGACGCTGCCGATGATGGTTCTTGCGGGTCTCATCGCGTTCGGAGGCATATGGGTTGTGAATTCCGTGAACCTCGATCGCGTGGCTGCCTATCTGCCGTCGTCTCTACAGCCGCAGTCTCCCTGAGACCGGTCGAGCTCACCCTTTCGGGGGCACCCACGGGTCATAGGTGCCGAAGCTCCAGCAGTGGCCTTCGGGATCGCGCGCCGAGTAGCCGCGCCCGCCGTAGCCCTCGTCCTTGAGCGGCATGACAATCTCGGCGCCGGCCGCGACCGCGCGCGCATGGTGCGCGTCGGCGTCGTCGACGATGGCGTAGACCGTCTGCGTGCAGCGGCCGCCGGCCGCGCCCGGCAAGGTCATGACCTTCTTGCCGAACTCGCCTTTGCCCTCCGGGCCCAGCATGATCATGCCGTTGCCGAAGGAGAGCTCGGCGTGAATGACGTTGCCGTCCTCGCCGCGATAGACGGCGTGCTCGCCAAATCCGAAGGCGCGCTTCAGCCAGTCGACCGCGGCGTCGGCGTCGCGATAGTTGAGGCAGGAGATCATCGTTGCGGTCGTGGCCTTGGGTCCGCCGGACATCGTCGGTCTCCCTTCAAATACAGGGCTGAGGCTTGGTGCTACTGCAAAAGCTTCTGGAAGGCGGTGGTCAGTGTGGCAGTCCCGAGCACCACGGCGAGCGCGATGCGCCACATCTCCGCGCGGACCGCGGATAATTCCTCGCGAACTTCAGATATCTCGCCGCACAGGGTGCCGGTCGCATCCTTGAGATCCTGCTTCGTCACCAGCTCCGGGATGAGCTTGTCGCGCAATGCTTCGGCGTGCGCTTCCGCTTGCGCGGGCGGCACGCCGGCTCCAATCAGAACTTTGACATAGCCGAGGGTGTCGATCGCCATCATCTGCCCCATTGGCCTCGTCCCACCATGTGGTGCGGCTCCCTGACTGCGGCCAGAGCTTATGTTCTCTAAATGTTCTTGTCAACGGAAGTTGCGAGGGCTACTCGTTTGAGGATCTGGGCAAGCTCAGCGATCGGGGGCGGAGATGTACGGGACCATCGCGACCGTGGCATTCGTCGGCGTGGAGGCGCGCGCGGTCGAGGTCCAAGCGCGCATTACCCCCGGGCGGTCCATGTTCAACATCGTGGGCCTCCCCGACAAGGCTGTCGCAGAAAGTCGCGAGCGCGTGCGCAACGCTCTCCACGCCGTCGGTCTTGGGTTCCCCTACAAGCACCTCGCCGTCAATCTCGCCCCGGCCGACCTGCCGAAGGAAGGCAGCCACTTCGACGTCGCCATCGTACTGGCCATCATGGTGGCCATGGAGGCGATTGCGCCGGACGCGGTGGCGGGCTTCGCCGCCATCGGCGAGCTTGCGCTCGACGGCTCGATCCGCCCTGTGCCAGGTGCACTGCCGGCAGCAATCGGCGCCAACGCGCTCGGCAAGGGTCTCATTTGTCCGGCCGAATGCGGGCCAGAGGCGGCCTGGGCCGGCGAGGAGGTCGACGTTCTCGCGGCGCCCCACCTTCTCTCGCTCGTCAATCACTTCAAGGGGCTGCAGACGCTCGCGCGGCCGAGGCCCAATCTCGAGCGTGGCTGCGGCCCCATGCTCGACCTCAAGGACGTGCGCGGCCAGGAGAGCGCCAAGCGCGCGCTCGAGGTGGCGGCGGCGGGCGGCCATAACCTTCTGATGGTCGGGCCTCCGGGGTCGGGCAAGTCGATGCTCGCCGCGCGCCTCGCCTCAATCCTGCCGCCGCTCGGCCCCGAGGAGATGCTCGAGGTGTCCATGGTGCACTCCCTTGCGGGCGAGCTGATGGGCGGCAAGCTCTGCACGGACCGGCCGTTCCGCGCGCCGCACCATTCGGCGAGCATGGCGGCCCTCGTCGGCGGCGGCACCCGCCCCAAGCCCGGCGAGGCGAGCCTTGCGCATTTGGGCGTCCTGTTTCTCGACGAGCTGCCCGAGTTCCAGCCAGGAGCGCTCGATGCCCTGCGCCAGCCGCTCGAGTCGGGCGAGATCGTCGTCGCGCGCGCCAATCACCGCATCGCCTATCCGGCGCGGCTCCAGCTCGTCGCCGCCATGAACCCGTGCAAATGCGGGACCTCGGCTCCGGGCCGGTCGTGCCAGAGGGGCGCGCGTTGCGCCGCCGACTATCAGGCGCGCATCTCGGGGCCGCTCCTCGACCGCATCGATCTCCAGATCGAGGTGCCCGCCGTCTCCGCCGCCGATCTCGTGCTGCCTGCCGCGACCGAGGGTAGCGCCGAGGTGCGCGCGCGCGTGGCGACGGCTCGCGAGCGCCAGCGCGCCCGCTCTCTCGAGCATGGCGCGAAGCTCGTCCGCACGAACGCGCAATGCACAGGCCAGATGCTCGAGGCGATTGCGACGCCGGACGCGGCCGGGCTTACGCTTCTGCGCCAGGCCGCCGACGCGTTGGGCTTGTCTGCGCGCGGCTTCCACCGGACGCTGCGCGTCGCCCGCACGCTCGCCGATCTCGACGGGGCGGAGACCGTCGGGCGCGTGCATGTCGCGGAAGCTCTGTCCTATCGCGGGGAGGTGTTGCGGCAGGTGAGGGCTGCGTGACTGGAAGCAGGCATCAGGCAGCGGGCAACAGGCAGCAGGCAGCAGGCAGCAGTTCAGGCAGCGGGCAACAGGCAGCAGTTCAAATGACCATTCTCTCCTACAGAGATCTGAAGGTCTGGCAGCAAGCAATGAGTTTGGCGGAAGAGGCGTACCGGCTGACAGAGAGCTTGCCCGCTTCTGAAGCTCACGGTTTGAAGCTGCAGATACGGCGGTCGTCCGTCTCCATCCCGGCCAACATTGCTGAGGGCTATGGCCGCGACAGTACAGGCTCCTATATTCAATTTCTCAGAACGGCGAGAGGGTCTCTGAGAGAGCTCGAAACCCACGCCCTCTTGGCGCAGAGGGTCGGCTTGATTGATGGCGAGCGTGCAGAACTGTTCGTGCACAAGGCCGAAGGCGTAGGCAAGATGCTTTCCGCCTTGATCAAGGCCATTCAGGCTGGAAGATCAGATGCGTCATCTCCATAATCTCGAACCAGCCGTTGCCTGCTGCCCGTTGCCTGCTGCCTATTTGATGCCTCTCTGCATCTTCGCCGCCTCGACCGTGTTCTGCAGGAGGCAGGCGATCGTCATCGGGCCGACTCCGCCGGGCACCGGCGTTATGAAGCCCGCGACCTCGGCGCACTCGGCATAGGCCACGTCCCCGACGAGGCGCCCCTTGCCGTCCGGCCCGGTGATGCGGTTGATGCCGACGTCGATGACGATGGCGCCCGGCTTGATCCAGTCGCGCTTCACCATTTCAGGGCGCCCGACCGCCGCGACGACCAGGTCGGCCCCGCGCACGACGCCGGGAAGGTCCCTGGTCTGGGAGTGCGCAACCGTCACCGTGCAGCTCTCGCGCAAGAGGAGTGCGGCCATCGGCTTGCCGACGATGTTCGAGCGCCCGATCACGACCGCGTTCATGCCCTTGAGGTTGGGCGCGACCTTCTTGGCGAGGATCGCCGATCCCGTCGGTGTGCACGGCACGAGCGCCCGCTCGCCGATCCAGAGGCGGCCGACGTTCACCGGATGGAAGCCGTCGACGTCCTTGTCGGGATCGACCGAGTTCAGCACCTTCTCGGCATTAACGTGCTTCGGTAGGGGCAGCTGCACCAGGATGCCGTGCACGTTCTTGTTGCGGTTGAGCCGGTCGACGAGCGAGAGGATCTCGGACTCGGAGGTGGTGTCGGGCAGCTTGTACTCGTAGGAGTTCATGCCGACCTCGACCGTCTGCGCGGCCTTGTTCTTGACGTAGACCTTGCTCGCGGGGTCCTCGCCGACGAGGACGACGGCAAGGCCCGGCTTCAAGCCATGGCTCGCCTCGAGAGCCTTCACATCGGCGGCGACCCGAGCGCGGACCTCAGCGGCAATGGCCTTGCCGTCGATGATCTGAGCGGACATGGGTTCTTTTCCTCCCTTTATTCAACCGGTTGTAAGCGCCGCGGACTTGGCTTTGAGCCTGGCCTCGATGTCCTCCGGCGCGCCGGTAACCCTAAGCGACTTGACGCGCGATTTTCCGCCCGCCGCAACGGCCACCGAGCTCTTCGGCACGCCGAGCCATTGGGCGACAAGGCGTTCGAGAGCGCCGTTCGCCTCGCCCTCGGATGGCGCCGCGCGCACCCGGGCCTTGAACGCCCGGCCCTCGGCCGTCTCGATCAATCCGTCGATGGCATCTACAGAGGATTTCGGCGTCAGGCGCACGCGCACGATGACGCACCCGGAGGCCTGGCGCCAGGGAACTCCGGCTTCGGCGGCCATCAGAGGAAGAGCTTGGCGATGTTCGGCAGCACGACGCTCTGTACGGCGATGCAGGCGAGGATCAGCACGACGGGCGAGATGTCGATCGCCCCGAGGTCGGGCATGGCATTGCGGATGGGCCTCAGAAGAGGCTCGGTCACGGCGCGGAACACTTCCGCAAGCGAGCGCACGAATTGATTGTAGGGGTTGACCACGCCGAAGGCCATGAGCCAGGAGAGGATCACGCTTGCGACGATGACGTAAATGTAGAGCTGAATGATGTAGCTGATGAATCCGAGAAGCTCGAGCATCAAGGCCGCCTTCCGTCCCTGCGGTTGACCGAGAGACGTTTAGCGTCGCAAGGCGCATGCGGCAAGCGCGGCGGAATGGTCTTCAACCGGCCAACTCATGCATGGGTGGCCGTTTTCTTGACAAGCGCAGACCCCCGCCCCTAAATGCCGGGCACCCTTGAAGGGGCCGTAGCTCAGATGGGAGAGCGCTGCAATCGCACTGCAGAGGTCAGGGGTTCGATTCCCCTCGGCTCCACCAGGGAACCACGCCTCGTCCTGCTTTCCACTCCTCACCGACCGCAAATCGCCGCCTTGCAGGCTTAAATCCGGCGCGTATTCCGTCTGAGCCACGCCTCGAGCCTCTCGAACGATAGGGCGCCCCGATCATACAAGGGCACGAGGAACTTGATTGCCGCTTCTTCTTTGGCAACTAGTGCGTAACCGTTAACGGAGAGGAAGGTGAAGGTCACAGCGAAGGCCGTCCGCTTGTTTCCATCTACGAAGGGATGGTTTTGCGACAAGCTTTCCCAGAGGGCCGCGGCCTCGGCAATCATGTCAGGGTAGTAGCCGGTCTGCGGCCGGAACAGCGCCGCTTCGAGCTGTCCCGGATCTCGGACCCCTTTGGTGCCGCCGTAACGCTCGATCTGGTCCTCGTGGATGGCGAGCACTTCCGCGACGGTGAGGTAGACCGTCGTCATTCAGCGAGTTTCTTGTAGAGCCTGCCGTAACGCTCGATGCTCGCCCTGTAGGCAGTCATGACATGCTGGCGCGGTTTGCCGAGCCGGCGCTTCTCGACGAGATCGGCAAGCGCCTCGTCGATCAGGGCCTGCATTTGACGGCCCTCTTCGCTGGCGAGGGCCCGGACCGCCTCGAGGAGCTCGGCATCGACCTGGGTCGCGAATTTTTGCCTCGGCTTATTGCTCACAATATTTATGCTTATCATGACAATTCATGATACATCAAGAAATCTCGTGGGCTAGGCTCGAACTAAATCCACCGGCTCAATGGGTCCCTGTGACTTACTGCGACAGGGCGTTTTTGTAGACTTTGCCATCTTTCATGATGACGAGGAGGTTCTTACCCGGGTCCTCGATCAGCTGGATGTTTTCGATCGGGTCGCCATCAACGAGAAGGAGATCGGCCAATGCGCCTTCCTCGACGACACCCAATTTGCCGCGATACGGGTTGCGCTTTCCGGACATCGCCAGCAGCTCGGCATTGGTGCCGGTCGCCATGACGAGCGCTTCAGCCGGGGTGTACCAGCGGACCAGCTTGGCCAACAGAGCCCCCTGGCGCTGCGCCAGCGACCGGGAGAAAAGTATGTCGGTGCCGAACGCCGTCTTGAGCTTGTGCTTCTTGGCCAGCGCATAGGCTCTCTCCATGCCAGCAAGGACTTCCTGGAATTTGCCCCACTGATCTGAGCCGCGTGGAAATACACCGGCCATTTCATCGGGGAAGGGCTGGATACTGAGCCAGACGCCCCGTTCCGCCATCAACTTCGCCGTCGGCTCGTCCATGAGATGGGCGTGCTCGATGCATGTCACGCCGGCTGCAATCGCCCTCTGGATTGCGGCGGGTGTATACGCGTGCACCGTGACGTAGGTGCCCCAATTCTCGGCGGCCTCCACCGCGGCGCGCAGCTCCGGCTCGGTGAAGGTGGAGACATCCAATGGGCTATGGGGCGAGGCCACGCCGCCACCCGCCGTCAACTTGATCTGAGTCGCCCCCAGCATGAGCTGCTCACGCACGCGAACGCGCACCTCGTCCGGGTTGTCGGCGATCATGCTGGCGCCCAACGCTTCCGTGCGCGTCGGCCGGCCGCCGAGGACGCGCGGCAATTCGAAAAGCTGACGGAAGTCGCCGTGACCACTGGTGATGGTGATCATCGCACCGGATGGGTAGATGCGCGGGCCGGCGATGATGTCCTCGTCTATGGCGCGCTTGAGACCGAACGCCGGTCCGCCCAGGTCGCGAACGGTCGTGAACCCGCGCATCAGCGTGTCCGTGGCCTCGGCGCCTGCCACCAGGTTGGTGAAGCCGACGTCCGCTGTCATGGCTTCGGCCGGCGAGGGCCGCACGAGAATCGTGTGCCAGTGCATGTCGATCAGCCCTGGCATCAGCGTGCGTCCCCCGCCGTCGATGATGCGTGTGTTCGCGCTCTTATCGACCGGGATCGGCGAGGGCGAAATCCTCTCGATCTTGTTCTCGCGCACGAGGACATGGGAGGGTGCGGAAATCGCGCTCGTCTTGCCGTCGAAGATGCGCACGTCTTGAAACAGCACCGTGGTAGCCGGCGGCGATTGCGCGATCTCAGCTAGCAAATTTCTCGGCAGGGCTGACGCCAGCAAGATAACGGCTAGCCCAACGCGCCAAGCCGGAGCGCCGAGACACGCGCAGAGTGTGCCGGTGATTGCCATCGTATGCTCCCTTGCTTGCCCGGCGGTTCCTGGGAAAAGGCTACTGCATCTTCCATTGCCGAGCGAGGCAAGAAACTCGGTTGCTTAGGTTCGAGGCTTCTGTCCCACCGCCGCTTTAAAGTGCTACTAGCGCATGACTGGCGCCGCAACACAGCGAGGATGTTGCGTCGGCAAGAATGTGAGGAACTACACATGCGCTATCGCCGGCTCGGCTCGAGCGATCTCGAGGTCTCGGAAATCTCGCTCGGCTCGTGGCTCACCTATTCGGGCGGCGTCGACAAGGCGCGCTCGATCGCCTGCGTCAAGCGCGCGCTCGAGCTCGGCATCAACTTCATCGACACGGCAAACATCTACGGGCGCGGCGCGGCGGAGACACTGCTCGGCGAGGCGCTCGACGGCGTGCCGCGGGGAAGCTACGTGCTCGCGACCAAGCTCTTCTTTCCGATGAGTGCCACCGACCGCGGGCTGTCGCGGGCGCAGATCGAAAAGCAGCTCGAGGCGTCTCTCACGCGGCTTCGCACCGACTACGTCGACCTCTACCAATGTCACCGCTACGATCCCGAGACGCCGCTCGAGGAGACGATGGAGGCGCTGACGGAAGCCGTCCGCGCCGGAAAGACGCGCTACATCGGCTTCAGCGAATGGCCGGCTGACAAGATCGCGGCCGCCCTTGCGCTCCCCGGCGTCGAGCGCTTCGTCTCGAGCCAGCCGCAGTATTCGCTGCTCTGGCGCGAGCCCGAGGCCGAGGTTATTCCGTTGTGCCGGGCGAACGGCATCTCGCAGATCGTCTGGTCGCCGCTCGCTCAAGGGGTTCTGACGGGGAAGTACTTGCCGGGCGCCAAGCTGCCCCCCGACTCGCGCGCCGCCGACGCGTCGATGGGCTCGATGATGCCGAAGCGCTGGCTCTCCCGCCCGGTGCTCGAAGCCGTGCAGGAGGTGAAGGGTCTCGCCGCCGGAGCCGGACTGACGCTTGCGCAATTCGCGCTGGCCTGGGTTCTGAAAAACGAGAACGTGGCATCGGCGATCATCGGCGCGACCCGCCCGGAGCAGGTCGAGGAGAACGCGGCCGCCTCCGGCAAGTCCGTAGATCTCGATCTCTTTGCCGAGGCCGAGCGCCTCCTCGGAGCCGTTGCCGGGCGCTCCTAAAGGGCTCATTTCCGGCAGCGCCTGCTCTCCAGCGCCCGAGCCTCCGACCTCGGCGACGGCCCGCTCACGCGGCGGCGCCGGGCGCCGTCACGGCAACAGGCGGGCCGGCAACGGGAGCCGTGTCGAAGGCCGCCCCATGATCGTGGGCAAAGTGGATCATCGCCCGCTCGGCGAGCGCGGTGATGGTGAGGAGCGGGTTGACGCCGAGCGAGCGCGGAATGACCGCGCCGTCGATGACGTAGAGGCCGTGATGGACGCCGTCGCTGCTGCGGCCCGCGCCCCGCTCGAACACCTGGCACTTGTGGTTGACCACGCCTTCGCCCGCGTCGCGGCCCATAACGCAGCCGCCGAGCGGGTGGGCGGTCGCCGGCGTGTGACCCATCACCGTGCCGGCGAGCGGGTTTTTGACGTAGTCGCCGCCGCTCTCCTTGACGAGGCTCGAGAGGATCGCATCGAGGCGCTGGTAGACGGGCTCGTCCTTGGCGCCGGGCCAGGAGAGCGTGAGCCGGTCGTCCTCCAGCCTGAAGCGGCCCGACGCGCTGTCGTGCGAGACGGCGAAGAACGTCTGCAGGCTCGCGAACGGGCCCTTGTAGACCCCGCTCACCAGGCTTTGCAGCGCGCCGAGCAGGCGGCCGTTCGGCAGGAACAGCACCGGCAGCACCGGCGCCAGCGCGGACGGCATGGCGCCCTCCTGCACATTGAGCTCGTTGGCGAGCGTCACGGAGTCGCGGATCTCGATCTGCCCCGAGACGGAGGCGCCGATCTCGAGGCCGGCGACCTTCGCCGGGTGGCCGACGCCCACGGCGTTGACGGGCACTTTCGCGCCGTAGCCGAAGGCGATGATGTCGCCGTTGGCGGAGAAGCGAGCGCCGAGCCTGTCCGACAGCGCGAGGCCCGCCGCGCGCGAGCGCAGGAGGATCTCGGTCGAGCCGAGCGTCCCGGCGGCGAGCACGACGACGGGCGCTTCGATCACGATCTCGGCTGCGGCACCGTTGCCCTTTGCGCCGCCGGCAGGCGCCGCATGCACGAGCCAGCCTCCTTCGCGTCTCTTCGAGACACGCGTGACCGAGACCTCGGTGAACATTTCTGCGCCGTGGCGGCCCGCATCCGGAAGGTAGGTCAGAGCCACCGTGTTCTTGGCGCCGACGTTGCAGCCCGCGCAGCAGTCGCCGCAGCGCGTGCACGCCGGTTGCACGATGCCGGCCGGGTTCTGGTTCTCGGCGAAGCTCACGGCAATGCGCGGCGCGACGGCCTCGTGTCCGAGCGCGCGCCCCGCCGCCTCGAGCACGCCGAACTTCGTCATCTCCCGGGCGCGCGGGTCGCTCGAAGGGCGGAGCCATTGCTCGGCGCGCCGGTATCCCTCGTCGAGTGTCCTGTCCTGGACGATCTGGCCTGGCCAGACCTGGTCGGCGAACACGCGCGGGTCCGGCCTCAACGACACGCCGGCGTTGACCAGCGATCCGCCGCCGAGCCCGCAGCCGACGAGCACATGCATGTCCTCGCCGAGACGCACGTCGAAGAGCGCCGTGTCCGGGCCCATGCCGTAGGTCTTGCCGCGAACGCGGAACTCGTTCTTGAGCTCGGGGAACCGCGACGGGAACTCTCCGGTGAGGAACTCGCGGCCGCGCTCGAGAACGGCGACGCGCTTGCCCGCGCGCGCAAGGCGGGAAGCGGCGACGCCGCCGCCGTAGCCGGAGCCGACCACGACCACGTCGTAGCGGGCCTTGAGCGCAGACAGCGGCCTGCTCAGCCTGGTCATTATTTCCTTACCTTAACCGCAGCCGCGCTCGGCGCGCGATGGCTCTGAAGACGCCTGCGAGAACTGCTCGGGAAGCGTGCGTATCTCAGAAGGCCTCGGCAAGGCAATTCCCTGGGGCACTTTTCCGCGGCGCTTTCTACCACCGGCTTGAAAGTCGAGCCTGCCGGTACTAATTGCAGTTAGGAATTATTTGCAACTAGTAGGGCGGCTGTGCTATCGAGAAGGCGAGGGGGGAGCGAGCGGTGGGCTCAAAGCCTATGCCCTCCCAGTGTCGCCGCTGTTTGGCAGAATTTGCAGGAGGATAGGCTTGTTTTTTAATCGGTTCTCGGGCACGCGGATAATGCTGTGCATTTCGGCCGTCGTTGCGGCGGCACTTTTAACCACCCGTGCAACTGCCGCCGAAAAGCCCTTTCGGGTGGTGACGACGTTTACCGTGATCCAGGACATCGCGCAGAATGTCGCGGGCACGTCGGCCATCGTCGAATCCATCACTAAGCCCGGTGCGGAGATCCACGACTACCAGCCGACGCCGCTCGACATCGTCAAGGCGCAGTCGGCCGATCTCGTGCTGTGGAACGGCATGAACCTCGAGCGCTGGTTCGAGAGGTTCTTCGAGAACGTCAAGGACGTGCCGAGTGCGGTCGTCACCGATGGCGTCGAGCCGATGGGCATTCGCGAGGGGCCCTACAGCGGCAAGCCCAACCCGCATGCGTGGATGTCGCCCGCCAATGCGCTCGTCTATGTGGAGAACATCCGCAAGGCGCTGGTCGAGCACGATCCGGCGCATGCCGAGGACTACAACAAGAATGCCGCGAGCTACGCCGCTCAGATAAAGGCGGTCGATCAGCCGCTGCGAGACCGCCTTTCGGGCATTCCCGCAGAGCAGCGCTGGCTCGTCACCAGCGAGGGCGCCTTCAGCTACCTCGCGCGCGACTACGGGCTGCGCGAGCTCTATTTGTGGCCGATCAATGCGGATGAGCAGGGGACGCCCCAACAGGTACGTCGCGTCATCGATCTCGTCCGCGAGAAAAAGGTCCCCGTGGTATTCAGCGAAAGCACCATCTCCGACAAGCCGGCCCGGCAGGTCGCCAAGGAAACTGGGGCGCGCTACGGCGGCATTCTCTATGTCGACTCGCTGAGCGATGAGCGCGGTCCGGTCCCCTCCTACTTGAAGCTGCTCGAGGTCACCGTCGACACGATCGCAAAAGGGTTCGGCAAATGAGCGAAAGGCTGATTTCACAGCGTGCGGAGGCCCGCGCCGACCTCGTCGCGTCGCTTTCGATGCGCAATGTCACGGTCACCTATCCCAACGGCCACACGGCGCTGATCGACGCCTCCTTCGATCTCGGTCCCGGCACCATCTGCGGCCTGGTCGGCGTCAACGGCAGCGGCAAGTCCACGCTCTTCAAGGCGATCATGGGCTTTGTCAGGCCGACGGCAGGCGAGGTCCGCATAGGCGGCCTCCCGGTCGAGAAGGCCGTGAAGCAGAACGCTATCGCCTATGTCCCGCAGAGCGAGGAGGTCGATTGGAACTTTCCCGTCCTCGTCGAGGACGTGGTGATGATGGGCCGCTACGGCCGCATGGGATTCCTGCGCATTCCCTCGGCGCGCGACGAGGAGAAGGTCGAGGAGGCGCTCGAGCGCGTCGGCATGACGGCCTACCGCAAGCGCCAGATCGGCGAGCTGTCCGGAGGCCAGAAGAAGCGCGTCTTTCTCGCTCGCGCTCTTGCCCAGGAAGGCAAGGTCATTCTGCTCGACGAGCCCTTCACCGGCGTCGACGTGAAGACCGAGGCCGCGGTCGTCGAGCTCCTGCGCGAGCTCAAAAGCACAGGCCATCTCATGCTGGTCTCGACCCACAACCTCGGCAGCGTGCCGGACTTCTGCGACGAGGTCGTGCTCCTGAACAGGCGCGTGCTCGCGGCGGGCCCGACCGCCAAGACGTTCACGCAGGCAAACCTCGAGCGCGCATTCGGCGGCGTGCTGCGCCACTTCCGCCTCGAAGGCCGCAGATTGCACGAGGACGACGACCGCCGCTCGGTGACGGTTCTCACCGACGACGAGCGCCCCGTCGTCTTCTACGGCGAGAAGCGTGGCGAAAGCGAGCCGGTGCAGGGCAAGGACGACTAGGAGCACCCCATGAGCGAGCTTCTTGCTCCGTTCGCCTACGACTACATGCTGAAGGCCATTTGGGTCAGCGCGCTCGTCGGCGCGGTCTGCGCCTTCCTGTCCGCTTATCTCATGCTCAAGGGATGGTCGCTGATGGGCGACGCTCTCGGGCATGCGATCGTGCCCGGGGTGGCGGGTGCCTATCTTCTCGGCCTGCCCTATGCGGCCGGCGCGTTCATCGCCGGGCTGCTGGCCGCGCTCGGCATGGCTCTCGTCAGGCATCAGACACGCCTGCGCGAGGATGCGATCATCGGCCTCGTCTTCACGGCGTTCTTCGCCGCCGGCCTCTTGATCGTCTCGATCAACCCGACCTCAGTTAACATCCAGTCGATCGTGCTCGGCAACATTCTCGGCATCTCGGACGAGGACGCTCTTCAGGTCGTCATCATCGCCTGCGTGTCGCTCGCCATCCTCCTCGCCAAGTGGAAGGACCTCATGGTCGTGTTCTTCGACGAGAAGCACGCGCGCTCGGTCGGCCTCAATCCCGTAGCCCTCAACGTGCTCTTCTTCACCCTTCTCTCGGCTTCGACCGTCGCCGCACTGCAGACCGTCGGCGCGTGCCTCGTCATCGCCATGGTGGTGACGCCCGGCGCGACCGCCTACCTCCTGACCGATCGCTTCCAGCGGCTCCTGATGCTGAGCGTGGCGATCGGCGTGACCACGAGCGCGGTCGGGGCCTACGTCAGCTATTTCCTCGACGGGGCAACCGGCGGAGTGATCGTGACGCTCCAGACGCTCCTCTTTCTCGCCGCGTTCCTGTTTGCGCCGAAGCACGGCATGCTGGCCGCGCGCCGGCGGCGGCTCGCAACCGCGGAGGCGAGCACGTGAGCGCTCTCTTCGACATCATTACGGTTCCGCTCAGCTACGAGTTCATGCAGCGCGCGCTCGTCGTTGCCGTGCTGGTCGGCGCCGTCTGCGCGGTGCTGTCGTGCTACCTCGTGCTCAAGGGATGGTCGCTCATGGGCGACGCCATCTCGCACGCGGTGCTGCCCGGCATCGTGATCGCGTTCGTCCTCGGGCTCCCGCTGGCGCTCGGTGCCTTCGCGGCCGGGTTGGCCTGCGCGGTGCTCACCGGCTACCTCAAGGAGAACAGCCGCGTGAAGGAGGACACCGTGATGGGTATCGTGTTCTCGGGCATGTTCGGCTTCGGTCTCGTCCTGTTCACCAAAGTCGATACCGATCAGCACTTGAACCACATCCTGTTCGGAAATCTGCTCGGCGTGACGGGCCGCGAACTCTTGGAAACGGCCGTCGTCGCGACCGTCACGCTGGCGATCGTGCTCGCCAAGCGCCGCGACCTGCTCGTCTACTGCTTCGATCCGAGCCATGCGCGCGCCATCGGCTTGCCCGTGGGCCTGCTCCACTACGGCCTGCTCGCGCTGCTCTCGCTCACGATCGTCGCCTCTCTCAAGGCCGTCGGCGTCATTCTCGTGGTGGCGATGCTCATCGGGCCGGGAGCGATTGCCTTCATGCTGACAAAGAGCTTCGAGCGCATGCTCGTGATCGCCACCGCCGTGGCGGTCGGCTCCTCGGTCGTCGGCACGATCTTGAGCTTTCATATCGACGGAGCGACCGGCCCCTGCATCGTATTGGTGCAGGCCGCGGTCTTTCTCGTCGTCCTTGTCGTGACGGGCGCCCTGCGCTCACGCGGGGCATCTGGCCTGCGGGCTTGAGCCCGTCGATGGCTCGTCGTGTGGGAGCGCCGGGACGCGATCACTTCTTCTCGTCATCGTCGTCGTCATCTCCCGCCTTGCCGAGCTTTTTCTTGATGCTGGCGAGGCCGTCCTTGAAGATGCCGTCGATGACGCCGCGCGCCTCCTTGTCGGACTTGCCTTCGGCGTCGTAGGTGGCGGCCCAGGCGATGTTGATCTCGTCCTCGTCGTCGTCATCGGGAACGATCGAGAACTGCGCCTCGTAGTTCTTGACCGGGAGCGGGCTCTCGATGATGGCATAGCGGTAGCTGATCGGGCTCTGCGAGAGGAGCTTCTCCTTGATCTTGCCGCCGTCGGCGAGCGTGAGCGTCCGGAACGTATCGTCTCCCTCCTTGCTCTCCTCGCACGCCTTTATCGCGGGGTGCCACTCGGCAATCGCGCACCAGCCGCCGAATTTCGCCCACAGCGCCGTCTTCTCCTCCTCGATCTTCTTCGGATCGACCTTGACCTCGAGCTTCTTGCCCGTGGCGAGGCTCGCAGCGCCGGCAACGTCACCGAAAGTCGCAATTCCCACCGCCGCCAGCAGGCCCGTCAACAGTCTGATCGTCATCGTTTACTCCCTATCGGGGCACGCTCGCCCTGTTGCTTGGTCAAGGACGCTGCCCCGACGAAGTGAAACATTGTAGCGTAGCTGGCAGCCGGCCGGAACCGGCAAGAGCGCGCGGGGCCGATCACGCTTTAGAGACCGTTCTCGATGTGGCGCGGCCAGCGGCCCTGTACCAGGAACACGACGTCGAAGGCAATGTCGTGTCGCTGGTAGGCCGGCCGCCGCGCGAGCCAGAGGTCCGCCGCGCGCCGGATGCGCTCGCCCTGGCGCTCCGTGATGGAGGCCTCGGCCGCCTCGCCGGTCGCGCGGCGCTTGACCTCGACGAAGGCGAGACGCCTGCCGCGCACGGCGACGATGTCGATCTCGCCGGACGGCGTCTCAAGGCGGCGCGCGAGGATGCGATAGCCCTTGGCCATGAGGAAGGCCGCGGCGATCCACTCGGCGACATGGCCGCGCCGGTGGCGCCGCCGCCTCTCGGCTGACGCCTCTACGTGCTCGCGATTGGCCCCCCTCGCCTTCATCGCCGCCCTCAGGGCTTCTTCAGCTTGAGTGCCAGATCATAGGCGCGCGCCCTCGGCACGCCGAGCGTCTCGGCAGCGGCCTTGGCCGCGTCCCTCACGCTCAGCGTCTCGAGCAGGGACTTTACCTCTGCCGCGATCGCGTCATCGGAAACGGCCGCGTCGGTCCGAGCCCCGACGAGGATGACGACCTCGCCCTTGACCTCGGTCTCGGCATAGGCCGCGGCAAGCGCGTCGAGCGTCCCGCGCCGGACCTCCTCGTGGAGCTTGGTGAGCTCGCGCGCGACGGCGGCGGGGCGTGGACCGAGCCCGTCGCGCAGGGCCGCGAGCGCCTCGGCCACGCGATGGGGAGCCTCGTAGAGCACGAGCGTGCCCGGGATATTCGCGAGCTCTCCGATACGCGCCCGCCGTGCTCCGTCCTTGGGCGGCAGGAAGCCGGCGAAGAAGAACGAATCGGTCGGCAGGCCCGAGACCGAGAGCGCGGCGGTCGCCGCCGACGGCCCGGGTATCGCCACGACCGCATGACCCGCGGCGGCGCATTCGCGCACGAGCTTGTAGCCGGGATCGGAGATGAGCGGCGTGCCCGCGTCCGAGATCAGGGCGACCGACTTGCCCTCCGCGAGCGCGGCCAGGATGCGCGGCCGCTCGGCCTCGGCATTGTGCTCGTGATAGGGCGCAAGGCGCGCGCCGATCGCGAAGGCGTCGAGGAGCTTGCGGCTGTGACGCGTATCCTCGCAGCAGACGAGGTCGGCGCGCGCGAGAACTGCTAACGCGCGCAAGGTCACATCGCCGAGATTGCCGATGGGCGTCGCGACGAGATAGAGGCCGGGAGCAAGCGGCTCCGCCATGAGCCGCTCGATCTCGCCGGCGGCGGCGCGCGCGACATCAGCGCCCGAGGCTCGCTCGCCGGCACGCGGCGCGCCGCGGTCGGCTCGGCGTCCGCCTCTCGTCTCTCCGTTTCCCACGCCGGCCTCCACCGCGCCGATCACTGACCGGATTTTCCTTAAATCTCCAGGAGATATTTGCTCAACAGTGGCACGAAAGCCCTACACGGGGCCAGCGTAGCGGTCTAAGCAGGGTCGAGTGACTCGCGAGGTCAACGCCAGCCGAAACGTCGAGCGGACGGCGGCAATATCGCAATAGCCGTTTCGCCACGTCGAGGATTGCACGATGCTGAGCTCCGCGCCGCGCGGACCCTGTTCTCGCCGGCTCCAGCGCGCTTTCGCCTATGCCGCATTGGCTATGGGCTTGGCAGGATGTGCAACCAACCTCGGGCCCGAGCAAACCACGACGGCCGCGCTCGGCGAGGCTCCCCAAGCCGCACAAAAGCCCGTCCGCATCGCGATGCTGCTCCCGATGAGCGGCTTCGGCCCCACGGCCGCCATCGCCAAGGGCATGAAGCAGGCCGGCGAGATGGCCCTGTTCGAGCTCGACAACCCGAACGTCCAGCTCGTCATCAAGGACGACAAGGGCACCGCCGAGGGCGCGGAGGCGGCGGCGACCGAGGCCCTCAGCGAGGGCGCCGAGATCATTCTTGGACCGCTAACGGCCGCTGCGACGCGCGGCGCGGCCGGACCGGCGCGTCAGGCCAACGTCCCAGTCATCTCCTTCTCGAACGACCGGCAGGTCGCCGGCGGCGGCGTCTACCTCATGAGCTTTCTCGCCGAGCAGGAGGTCGTGCGCATCGTGTCGTTCGCCGCCTCCCAGGGGAAGAGGCGCATCGCCGCGCTCGTGCCGGCCGATGCCTACGGCCGCATCGTGGAGCCCGCGCTCAGGGCCGAGGCCGCGCGCTCGGGCGTCGCCGTGGCCGTCGTCGAATCCTATCCGCCGCAGGCCAACGCCATGCTCGGCCCCGCCAAGCGCGTCGTCGACGGGGTGAAAGCCAGCAGCGACACGGACGCGCCGATCGACGCCCTGCTGCTCGCGGGCGGCCAGGACGTGCTTCCGCATCTCGGGCCGATCATCGCCTACTCCGGCCTCGACACGGCGCGCGTCAAGCTGCTCGGCACGGGAGCCTGGGAGTACCAAGGCATCGGCCGCGAGACCGCCTTGTTGGGGGGCTGGTATCCCGGCCCCGATCCGCGCGGGTGGCAGGATTTCTCGGGCCGGTTCATGCGCTCGTTCTCCGCCCCGCCGCCGCGCCTCGCGAGCCTCGCCTACGACGCGGTGAGCGTTGCGGTCGCGCTTTCGCAAGGGCCGACGGGCGCGCGCTTCACGGCGGCTAACCTCACGCGCCCGTCCGGGTTCTCGGGCGTGGACGGCATCGTGCGGTTCAGCGAAAGCGGGCTGCCGCAGCGCGATCTCGCGGTGCTCGAGGTGCGCCAGTTCGGGTCCGTGATTGCCGATCCTTCGCCGAGCGCGCCGGCCGCGCAAACCCGAGTTTCGGCCGTCCCCAGGCCTTGATTGCGCAATTCGCGGAATTCGGCGTTTTCTAGCTCAGGCGGCAATTGCCTTGCGGTCGCGGGCCACTACGACCGCAGGCCCGATGCGCCCGACGACCGGCGCGCCGGCGACGTTCCTCACCACGCGCATGACCGAGCTCAGATCGGCAATCAAGCCCTCGAGCTCGTAGACCGCCGCATCGAGCTTTACCGCCGCCAGGTCCTGGTGCGATTTTGCGGCCGCCGCGCCTGCGATCGGGCGCCTGAGATTAGTGGCGAGCCGTTCCCAATGCGTCGTTTCCGGAAGGATATCGGCCATTTCGAAAGGCAAAATCAGGCGTGGAGGCACGACCGCCGCGGGCTCGCGGTCGAATTTGTCGGCCAGTCTTTCGAGGAATGCATCGAATCTGTCTCGGGCCCGGTCCATGGCCGCAAGCGCGCGATCCAGCGCAACCGACAAGAGCTGCGCCAGGTCATCAAACCGGTCGACTTGCAAGAAGACCATTGTCTAGCCCGTGTAATAAAAGACGGAAATACGACGAGTGAGCTTATTCGTTTTCCAATTCAAGCCCAATTCGAAACACGAGAAAGCCCGCTTTTAACTTTGCGAGGCTATGGTGTTTTTTCGGTAAAGAAATGCGCTGCACATATAAACGAAAAGCAATCCCTGCGTTTGCAACTCGGCGCCATTCCCTTTATTTGAGCCTCATCCGAAGCCGGGCGAGGGACGCGATGGCGCAAGATCGGGAGCGGCCGAAGCCCAAGGGGCTCGTCCAGCAACAGTTCGGCCGCCACGCGGGCGCCTACGCGACCTCGTCGGTCCACGCCAAGGGCCAAAGCCTCGAGCGGCTCATCGCTCTCATGCATCCGCAACCGGCCTGGCGCGTGCTCGACGTTGCGACCGGCGCCGGCCACACGGCATTGGCGATCGCCCCGCACGTCGCCTGCGTCGTCGCGAGCGACATGACGGCCGAGATGCTGGCCGAGACGGCCAAGCTCGCCGCGGCGCGCGGCATCGGCAACGTCGAGACGGCGGAAGCCGACGCGGAGCGGCTTCCCTTTGCCGACCAAAGCTTCGACGCCGTTACCTGCCGGCTCGCTGCCCACCATTTCGCGGAGCCGGCGCGCTTCGTCGCCGAGGCCTGGCGGGTCCTCGAGCCTTCGGGCCTGCTCGGCCTCGTCGACGCCACCGCGCCTGACGCCAGCACGATGCCGGGCCTCGCGCCGGCGGAGATCGCCGAGGCGGCCGCCGCCTACAACCGCTTCGAGGCGCTGCGCGATCCGAGCCACGGTCGAGCGCTCTCGGTCGAAGAATGGCGCGGTCTCATTACCGGGGCAGGGTTCGTAATCGAGGCGACCGAGCGAGCCAAGAAGGACATCGATTTCGCGGACTGGGTGCGCCGCATGGGTTGCGACTCGGAAACGATCGCCCGCCTCGAAGCCTTGTTGCTCGGCACGGCTCCTCTCGCGCGCTTTCTCGCCCCGCGCCGGGAGGCGGACCGCCTCACGTTCGACCTCGAGGAGACGATCTTCGTCGCCCGGCGCCGCGGCTGAGGGAAAGGCTGGTCAAGACGCCGCGCAGTGCCTATCTCTCGGCCGCCCGAATAACCGACGGGGACAGAACCGAGGACAGACGATGGCTGACGCGCTCGCTTGGAAAGACGCCACAGCCCCGACGCTCGGCGAGCTCGAGCAGCTGGCGGCCTCGGCCTGGGAGCGGCTGCCGGCGCACTTCCGCGCCATGTGCGCCGATCTCGTGATTCGCGTCGAGGACTATGCGCTTGACGAGGTCCTCGACGAGCTCGACATCGACAGCCCGTTCGATCTCATGGGCCTCTATCATGGCGTGAGCCTCAATCGTAAGAGCACGCTCGACGTCCCCCGCGAGCCCGATCTCGTCGTGCTCTACCGTCGCGCGATCCTCGACTACTGGGCCGAAAGCGAGGAAACGCTCGGCGATATCGTCACGCACGTGCTCGTGCACGAGATCGGCCATCATTTCGGCTATTCCGATGCCGATATGGAGGAGATCGAGGCTGCCGCCCTGGCGTGATGCTTTATGGCCGCTATCCGACCGTCATGTTGCCGGGGCATCCTTGTCTTGTTAACCAATTCGGGCGATGGTAGCGACTTGCGCGAGCTGTGACGGGATCGAGCATAAGGGGGATTGTGTGAAACCCTTGGGGACTTGGAAACCGCTGCTCGCGGGCCTTGCGATGGCGCTGGGCTTGGTGCCGTGGACCTTGCACGCGGACGAGACGACGCCGACGCCCGAGGAGTACGTGTCGCACGTCGGCGGCGATGCGGAGGTTCTTCCTCCGGGAGCCCTCAAGCTCGACGGGCGTCCGCAAGTCTGCGGCCAGCGCCCGACCGTCGTCGACAGCCAGCTCGACGACTACGGCGCCGCCTATCCCGGATTTCTCATCCTGAATCCACGGCTCATGGCCAAGGTTTCGACGCCGGTGAAGCAGTGGATCTATGCCCACGAGTGCGGGCATCAGTTCCGGGGTCCGGACGAGGAGACCGCCGACTGCTTTGCCGTCCAGCGCGGGCGTCGGCAGGGCTGGCTCACGCCTGACGGCGTCGAGGAGATCTGCAAGTTCATCGCGCCGGCCAAGGGCGACAGCATGCACTTCTCAGGCTCGCACCGCTGCGAGTACATGCGCCAGTGCTACGAGGACCCGAACATCCGCTAACGTTCGGGGGCAATTTCCCTCCCTCCACTTATCCCCGGGCCCCTGGCCGTCGGCTAGCTTGGACGCGAGCCTCGCCCCCCGCGTAGCCGAAGCTGCTTGCGATGCGTTTTTCAATCTTTACCCGGAAGCTCTTAGCGCTCGCCGAGACCGTTCATCGGTGGCTGGAGGCGCTGGGCTCCCTCGATGACGAGCGCCGCGAGAAGGTCGCGCGCTACGCCGAGGATATCGCCGACACGCTTGCCCGCGCCTCGGAGGCCTATGCGCGGCTCGAGGCCGACGCCGGCGACAAGATGGCGGCCCGCCAAGTCGTCCGCGAGCTCGGCCGCATCAGCGGCTATCTCGAAACCCTCGTCCAGGTCCTGCGCCACCATCTTGACGGGCGAAAGCTCTCGGGCGTTATAAGGCGGCTCGAGCAGCTGGGGCCCGAGCAGGCGCGGGCCTCCCTCGCCGCTCTCGAGGCGCCGGCGCGCGTCGACCGTCTGATTGCCGCCGAAGGGTATTTCCGCGGCCTCGCCGACGGATTGCGGGCGTGACGATCGCCCTGATGAGGAGCCGATGGAGAAGTTCACCAAATTGACCGGTGTCGCCGCACCCTTGCCGATGCGCAACGTCGACACCGACATGATCATTCCCAAGCAGTTCCTGAAGACGATCAAGCGTACCGGGCTCGGGAAGTCGCTGTTTCACGAGCTGCGCTATCACGCGGCCGGGCAGGAAAACCCGGACTTCGTGCTGAACAAGCCCGCTTACCGCAACGCGACGATCCTCGTCACGGGCGAGAACTTCGGCTGCGGCTCCTCGCGCGAGCATGCGCCCTGGGCGCTTCTCGACTTCGGCTTTCGCTGCGTCATCGCGCCCGATTTCGCCGACATCTTCTACAACAACTGCTTCCAGAACGGCATTCTGCCGGTCAAGCTCGCCCACGCCGAGGTCGAAAAGCTCCTCGACGATGCGTCGCGGGGCGCCAATGCAACCTTGACCATCGACCTCGACGCGCAGGAGATCCGCGGCCCCGACGGCGGTGTGATTCGCTTCGAGATCGACCCCTTTCGCAAGCATTGCCTGTTGCACGGCCTCGACAACATCGGTCTCACGCTCGAGAAGGAGCCGTCGATCAGGTCGTTCGAGGAGACGGCGGCGGTCGCGCGGCCGTGGGCCTGAGACGTGGAGCTCGAGCAGTCGGAGTAAGACGATGGCGAAAGCCCTTCACATGATGGTGCGTGTCCTCGACGAGAAGCGCTCCGTCGCGTTCTACGAGAAGGCGTTCGGCCTCTCGGTCGCCGGCCGCTACGAGTGGCCCGACTTCACGCTCGTCTACTTGAGGAGCCCGGAAGCCGACTTCGAGCTCGAGCTTACCGTAAACAAGGGCCGCACCGAGCCCTACGAGCCCGGGACGGGCTACGGGCATCTCGCTTTCGTCGTCGACGATCTCGAGGCCGAGCGGGCGCGCATCTTGGGCCAGGGCCTCGCGCCCAAGGACATCAAGCAGATGACCTACGACGGCAAGCCCTTCGGCCGCTTCTTCTTCATCGAGGACCCCGACGGCTACAAGATCGAGGTCCTGGAGCGCGCCGGCCGCTTCAGTTGAGGGCGGTCGGTCCTCGGCACAAGCGCAAGCCTCGCATCAGCTCGTGCCGCTATCTCTCTGCAAAGGCATAGCATTTAATGCCAGGCCCCATGATGTTGCGCCCCCGCGCAACGTCTAGTGCCGGGCCCGCGGGGAGGCATGCACCGTCTTGTGCCAGCGGCATTCGATGATGCGGCGGACCGGGAGCAGAAGCTCTCGCCCGCCTCGCCCGGTGCTGCCATCGCGCCCGCGCCGGCGGAGGCGGCCCTCGCCTGTCCGCACACGGCAGTCCTCTGCCCCGCGCTTGCGGGGCTCATCGGCAACTCGAGCGCGGTCGGCGGCGAAGCCCGCGAGTGGGCGGAGCGCGTGCGCCCCTGTGCCTCCTGCCGCGTGGCCATGGGCGCCAAGCGCACGCAGCTCTCCGGGCTGCGCCTCGGGAAGCGCGAGCGGGAGGTCCTGCTCGGGGCCGCGCGCCACGAGGTCTACACGGTGACATCGCCGGGGATCGGCCGGTCGGCGAGCGCCGCCCTGCGCCGCGCCGCCCAGACTTTGCGCCGGGCGGGGCTGCTCGAGCCTGCCGTCGATCCCGCGCAAGCCGGAGCCCAGGAGCCGGGCGCCTCCTCGCTCCGCGCCACCGTCACGCTGACGCCGTTCGGCCGCTACGCGATGGCGGCGTTCGGGCGCTTCATCGAGCGGGGAAGCCCCGTGCGCTGGACGCGGCCCAGGGCCGGGGTTCCCATGCCGGGGAAGGACCCGGCCGATCTCGTCGAGGAGGCGCTCGCTCTCGCCCGCGCCGAGCTTCACCGCACGCTCGACGAATTGAAACGCGTCCTCCTCGCCGCCGTTGCTCGGCCGGTACGCGATCCTGCCCTCCTCGACGCGGTGACGCGCCGCCTCCAAGGCAAGGCGCAGGGGCTTCGCGATCTGCTCGATGCGCGGCGAGGCACTTAACGCCAAGATGCGCATCGACGAGGCCGGTTTCACGACGTTCCTCGAGCGCTCTTTGGTCTCTTCCGAGAGCGGCCAGTCTGAGACCGTATTGCGCGAGCGGCAGCGCGCGCCGACGCGTCGGGGCTTGCCCCGGAGCGTTTAATCAAAGCCGTGTTCAGCGCCACGGCGGCGCGAATGAGCGCCTTGAACGCCTTCTCGTCGATCTTGTCGCCCTCGCGGATATCGATGGCGCGCCTCACGTTGCCTTCGAGGCTGGAGTTGAAGAGGCCTCTAGGGTCCTCGAGCGAGGCGCCCTTGGCGAAGGTCAGCTTCACGACGGCCTTGTACGTCTCGCCGGTGCAAATGATGCCGGCGTGCTCCCACACCGGAACCCCTAGCATCGAGTTCGACGGCTTTCTCCACTTCACCTCCTCGACCACCTTGGGGTCGGCCTCTCTGATGAGACTTCGGACCCGAGCCAGCACCTCGCCCCGCCAATCAGAGAGCTCCTTTATTCTCGCGTCGATCAGCTGAGAGGGAGAGTCTGCTCCATTTCCTTCCGTCGAGCCGCTCTTGCTCTTCTTCATGGCGGTTGTCGCTTTCTTCCTGGTGTTGTCGTTCGCCCATCACGTGAGTGTCGATAGGGCATGTACTCATAAGTGCGCAGATTGGAGGTCCGCTTTCGAAGGCAAAACGGAAAACATTTGCTCAGGGCGAGTTATTCGAATTTGGACCACAACCGACATTTATGGCTTAGCTAGCCTGCTTATCATCTCATTTGCAGGCTGCGTTGGATCAAGCAGGCGCTTGGCCTGCTCCGCACCTGCCACAGGAAGCCGTGCGGGGTCGAGTATGCCGACCTGGACCAGGAGCGTTGCCTGATCCCAATAGATATGCTCATACAAAACGCGCCCGGCCTCGTCGAAGCCCATTACGACGACATGCGGTAGCACCACCTTCCGACCGGTTGGTGCCACTCCCGGAAGATAAACCCGCATCTCGCGATCATGGGTAAAGCTGACGATCACCTCGTCGACCACGCGATTCTCACCGACCGTGCGCGACAGAGGCTTCACCTCAACGTCGTCGGGCCAATGACCAACAAAATGATCGCGGTAGAATTGGGCGACGGCCGCTCTGCCAGTTCCGCCCGTCAAAGTTGGAACATGGGTCAAATAGGGCTCCGGCGCCATCGTCGCCATAGTGGCCGCGACATCCTTGTCGACGAACTCGGCCTTCACATGAGCGTCGCATACCGCTCCGAGGTCGAATGCTGCAGAATTGCTTTCCGTCATCGCTATGCTTCTCCTTTTCTTCGAGGTCGATAGAGCGGGGCCTGCATCGAGGACCTTAGTTGACGGAATGTGCATCATCGTGCGCATAAATGGATTTCGGCAATGCGTGGCTTCGCAGGCGTGGGCCACAGGAGCCGCGAGGTGATCCCATCGACTTTGACTATACCAAGCAGAGCCGCCAAGCACCCGGAATGGAAATCATCGTCGAGACGACGCGATGCGCATGCTGAGGCTGTCATGACAGAGTATGTCTGGCAACACGATCTAGAGGGCGAACGTGACCGGCTGCGGCTGATGTCGGACTTGCTCGATTCGTCTAGCGAGTTTCATTTAATGCGGACTGGCGTTACGACGGGCTGGCGTTGCTTGGAGATTGGCGCGGGCAACGGTTCGCTGTCACAGTGGCTCGCTGAGCGCGTGGGACCTGCCGGGCATGTCATCGCGAGCGACATCCGCACGGATCTGATGGAAGGGATCGCAGGCGGCAATCTGGAGGTTCGCAAATTCGACGTCGTGCGTGACGAACCGCCTGGCGCGCCATATGATCTCGTTGCGATCCGCGCGCTTCTGCACCATCTTCCCGAACGCCACGCGGTTGTGAGCAGAATCGCGCGTTGGCTCAAGCCGGGCGGTTGGCTTTTTGTTCAAGAACCCGACTTTTATCCAACATCGACCGTCGAGCCGCCGTCCCAAAAGCATTTCTGGGAGCAATTCATTCAATGGGCGACAACCCATCACATTGATTACTACGTCGGGCGCAAAATTCCCGCTTGGCTGCAGGCGGAAGGTTTGCTCAATATCAACTCCGAAGGGCATGCCATTCTCTATAATGGCGGCTCGGGGTTCGCGGCGTGGTGGGTTTACGGTATCCGCGAAGTCGCAGACAAGTTGCAGAGCGAAGGTGGCGTGTCACACGCAACACTCGGCGAGTTTTTTACATTCTATCGCGAACCCCAGTTCGCTGACCTCGCTGTCGCCGATACGCCGCGTTTTCATGCGTGTGCCGTTTTCTCATTCCGCCTATGTAACTAAGCACAACATACGATGTTCTCTCGACCCCATGAATGTAGCCCACCGGCTGTCCGCTATGGAGGTGTAAGCCGACGGGAAGGGGACATCTCAGCGACGCCTGGCTTCTGACCCAATGCAGACATTCACCCTTGCGCCGAGATCGCGATAAGAATGCCCATCGCGATCATGCAAATTGCCTGCACAAACAATAACGCGAACCGAAGGACCGCCACCATGTTTGTCTGTTCTACCAACACGTGGATCGAGCTCTGGCAGACCCTCGTCACGAATAAAACGATTGCCAATCCGTCGAGGATTGGGCTGGTGACGCGTGCGGCGAGGGCCGCGACCACGACGGCCGCGTACACGAGAAGGTTCTCAACGCACTTCATGTGACCCCGGACGGCCCTGCGGTACCACTCGCTGCCTTGGCGCTCATCGGCGCGCCACGCGCCGTGCGGCCGGTCAGGATGCGGCTCCAGCGATAAATTAATGGCAAAGTTTGGCAAGGAGGAAAGGCCAGAGCCGGTAATAGCGAAGATCGGCCATGAGGTTCTCGCCGAGATGATCGGTACGACGAAGTCGCGAGTGAGTTTTTGACGGCGAATGATCGGTGGTTGAGCTATTTTGACTAGTTCTTTGTAGGGCTTCGCATTAAGCTTATTTAAGTGGCCACGTCGCAAGTCGATAGTCCCCCCGTATAGCCGTCGACGTGGTCTGTTTGCGCCGGTCTTTTCCCTCGCGGCGCGCGCGCCAAACGCGCTGAGGCGTCCAGCCGCACGTAGCGGCTGGGCGTCTTCTCTCCACGAAGGGATAAATACGGAGAAAACAATGATCAGGTTGATCGCTGTTGCTGCCTTTGCCCTAGCCGCCGCGACCTCGGCGCAAGCAATGACACTCGCGCCGCTTCATCAGTCGGACGGCATGAGGACCCAAGCGCAATATGTTGGCTACCGCCACCGCGGCGTTGCCCGCGGCTACGGCGTGTTTAGGCCCTACGGCTACGGCGCGCATAGGCGCTACGGCTACTTGCGCAACGGCTACTACGGCTACGGCTACTACGGCTACGGCGGGTTTAGGCCCTACGGCTACGGCGTGTTTAGGCCCTACGGCTACGGCGTGTGGCCCTTCCGCTCTGGAGTCGCCGGCCGCCAAGTCCGCAGGTGCGCGTTGTGGGGCGCAGGTGACGTTTGCCGTCGGTGGTATTATTGAGACGCCCGGCGCACTGAGCCAGGAAGGTTTGGCGAACGCCAACGGTTGTGGAGGGGCGGCGAGCAACTACCCTCCGCCCCTTGCCCGCGCCATGACTGAAAACGCGGGCTTTCCGCGCCGGGAAGGAGAAGACCGGCTGCAGGTCCGCAAAACGCGTTTTGGAGAGCCGCTCACCAATCTGCCTCGGATCGTCGATATCGGCACTCTCCAGAAGTTTGGCGACGCCGCCTAGTGCGCGATCGAGGGGATGATTCGGCTGGTGAACTGGTCTACCACGCCGAGAATGATCGTCGAGACCACCGAAATGACCGCCCAGCGCAAGCCGCGGGTCCTCAGCCCATTAAGAATGTCTTGGGCGCTGAGCGACATCGTCTTCTCCCCGGCGCGTCTGGTGGAAACAAACACGACAACTGAGAATTGCCAGTCTAAGAGACAATCGACCCAGCCCAAAGTCCCCTGATCGAGGGCATGGTGAGCCTAGTGCTCAAGTATTTATCCACCGAGCACGCCCCATTGTTGGCACAGCGGGGGGCGAACAATCACGAGTTTTGAGCACGCGCGCTAGTCAGCACTTGGCACCATCGGCGTCCGCTCACGCCACGCACGCACCTCGCGACTGCCCGCTCACATGCGTTCGCCGGGCAAAAGGCTCGCTTGCTTCACCCAAGCGGCGAGCTGAGGCGTCGTCGGATGTCGTGATAAGCGGCTTCAATTAGGTCGCTCAAAGCCTCAACGTTCAGTTCTTTGCCGGGGCGCAGCTTCACATGACGCATGCGCTTGCGCTCGCCTTCGAGCGGCCGGCGGGATCCGCGAGCATGGCGCCATAGTAGAAATTCCTTTCCTTCCTTCGAGCCGCTCTTTTTCGTGGTTGTTGTAACCATCGCGTCCACTCCAACTGAGCAACGGGCATTCAGTAGTGCATCTTAGCGTACCGACTGACCTCAAACCTGGGCATGTACGGGCGCGCGCGAACCATGTTCATCAGCTCCCAGTACATTTCCTTCGCCAGCGGATGCGTGATCGCGCTCGGGATATGGAAACGATACATCGGCCTCGGCTCGACCTCATGGTAGGCGCGGGCGAACTCGGGCTGAAGATAGGCAAAGATCCCAAGTCGCAGGTTGTTCAGGTACTCAGCGATAGTGCTCGAATGATAGGCGAAAATGTTTCTGTGGAACCATTCGTAGAATTCGGGCAGCACGAGATAGGCTTGCCCCTCGTCGATCGAATGGCTGTTGGCCTCCAGCACTTGGCGTAGGCGCTTCACGTTCTGCGACAGCCTGAGAAAATTGTGCTTGGCGATGTCGCCGCAGATTTTCATGAATTGAAGGCGGCCGATCCTGAAATCCAGCTCCGTATTGATCGAGGGGAGCCAGACTTTTTCGACCACTGCTTCAGCTTCAAGCCAGTCCGAAAAGCCGTCGAGCGGACCAGCGATCATTGAAGCGTCGGGGCCGAGCTTGGGCGCAGCACAGACTTGGCGCAGATAGAACAGATGCGTCAGATCTGCTTGCCTCGCGTTTGGGGGCGGTTGAGGCAAGTCGAACGGAACCGATCCGCCCTGCCGGGGCTGGGGCTGCGAGAGAAAATCCACCAGTAGCACGTTGAACAACCGCATGTGCGTGGACGTCGAAAACATCAGCACAACATCAGTGGTGCGTTCGGCTTTCACGAACATCTCATAGTTCACCATGTCGTCGATCATTCCCCACATCGCGTTGAGGATGATCGCTTCCTGTTCAGTCTCGTTAAACGTCGTCACGGCGTTGTCGCCCAGGTGAGATCAAACTCGGATCATGACATGGCAGCGCTCACTTCAACAGGTAGATAGATCCTCGATCTGACGAACGGCGTGGATCTCTGCTGTTTGTTGGCAATGGTTCTTGCCGCTAGCGCGCAGACGGCTTGTGCGGCACTTTCATACCAGCATACCCGCTGGCTGAAATGCCGACAGAACCTTTCACAGCAGAAGATGGTGCGTGCTACGGTGGGGCATGAAGCCTGCCCAGACCCCGAAGATCACTATCGACACCAATTGCGTTGTTGGGCTGTTCGACACCAAAAGTCAGACGGCCACATCGACCGATGAACTGAGGGAGCTTGTGCGTTACGCGCTCTCTGGTGTGATCGAGCTCTGCGTCACGACGCGGGTGGAAGTCGATCTCGAGCGTGACAAGGATAATCAGCGTCGTGAAGAGATGTTGAGGAGCATCAGCATGCTCCCGGTTGTTGGCACAGTCGCTCGATGGGATGTCTCCAAGTGGGACGGCGGCGATGTGATGGCCGATCCTAAACGGCAGGAACTGGTCGACGAGGTGCAACGCATCGTGTTTCCCGGACTGGCACCGGAAAGCAGGAGGTATGCAAACAAGATTGCAGATATCGACCATTTGGTGGGACACACATTGAGCGGGCGCGATATCTTCGTGACAGATGATGGAGACATTCTTCGCCGTTACGCCCAGCTTCGAGATGCCGTGGGCATACTCGTGATGAGTCCGGCGGAATGCCTCAAATTTGTGGACGGCCACTATGCTCGACACCAGGCTAAATCCCTCGCCCCGGTGAGCGATGATGGGGCCTATCGGGACAAACGGCTGAGGGGGACCGCCACCTTCGACTACTCGAACAACGACCATCGCTTTGCTATTGGCGAAGGTCTCTATTTGTTTGAGACCCGGTGGTCCAAAGCGAGCGATGAGAGAATTCATGCCTATCGCGGCAGTTCGTCCATCGAAGCGATTGCCCTGGCCAAGGGAGCGCGTGAAATCCGCGACGTGACCGATGCGACAGCCTATGATTTTTCGTCACGCGTTCGATCTTCGCGACTCGGTCAGATCGTGGTCTGGCGCAATCTGAATGGTCTCTACGCTGCGACGAAGATCATTGCGATTAGTGATGACACGCGCGGCGCGGCGCGCGACGAACTCACTTTCGAGTTCGTGATCCTGCCCGATGGGGCAACCAACTTTTCGAAGTAGCTCACGCCACGCACGCACCTCGCGACTTCCCGCTCACATGCGCTCGCCGGGCAAACGGCTCGCTTGCTTCACCCAAGCGGCGAATTGCGCTTCGTCGAGCTGGTCGTCCTCATGGATATCGAGGTAGCGCACGTCCTTTTGCTTGGACTCGCCGGGAGGGATAGGACGCAGCGACGCGCCGCGGAAGAACGCCACTTTCACGTACTTCGTGAAGCAATGAAAGCTGAGGAACCAGCCGTTTCCCTGTCCTGGGCCCTCGATGCCATAGAAGGGCGAGTTCCATTTGACTGCCTTCACCACGCCGGGGACGGCGCCAACGATGAGCGCGTCGAGGCGGCGCCCGACGCCGCTTTTCCAGCCCGGCATGGCCGCGATGTAGGCCTGCACGGGTGCGTCGCCGTACCCCTTCGCGATCTGAGGGTTGCCGCCCGAGAGGAGGGCCGGCTTTGCGCTCCTGCGGGCCGGTGATTTGGGGAGGGACTTCGGCGCGGTCTTGCGCGGCCCATCCGCCTTACTGTCCGCCTTCGGTGCCGTCTTGCGCGGCTTCGCCGCCTTCGGTGCCGTCTTGCGCGGCTTCGCCGCGACCCGTTTGGTGGCGGCCTTCTTTGCGGCCTTCGCCCGCTTGATGAACGTCTTGTTTGCCATTGCGTTCACCCGCAGATGCCTGCGCAATGCAACTCCGTAAACAGGGCCTTGTCAGGGCGCGCGCGCCGACGCCAGCGCGCCGTCGAGCACGCGGGCGAACTCGCGCCGCTCGTCGTCGTTGAGGCAGAGGCCGAGCTCGAGCTCGCGGCCGTGGCTCGAGAGCTTGAGCTTGGTGCGCCCGTCGGGCCGCTCGGCGAGCCGCACGCGCACCCAGTAGGGGTTGAAGTCGAACGTCACCCTCTCGCCGCGCGGGCTGACGCGCGTCACGGTGAGAACATCGCGGTCGAGCTCGACGAGCTCGTAGGCTCGCCCGGCGCGGTAGTTGAGCGTAAACGCCACGTAGACGAGGAGCACGTCGAGGCCGAAGAAGCCGAAGACCGGCCAGGCGCCCATCGAGAGGAAGACGAGCCCGGTGACGAAGCTGACCGAGCCGATCGCCAGCATCAGGATCAGAAAGCCCTGCGGCGGCAGCGAACGGTGCGGATGCAGCACGGCGCGGAAAGTTCGATCGTCTTGCCGAGTGACTTGATTATCCTGCATCGTTCAATGCTAGCCGGTTGCGATTGTCGCGAAAAGCCCCATGTCCACAAAGAGAAACGCCCGGGTCGTAAGAAAAGAGCGCACCGGCGGCCGGTCCCGCGTACGCCTGTCGCGCGGCGCGATCGAGGAGATCTTCCGCCGCTTCGCGGCGCGGGAGCCAAATCCCAAGGGCGAGCTCGAGCACGTCAATCCGTTCACGCTCCTCGTCGCGGTCGTGCTATCGGCACAGGCGACGGACGCCGGCGTCAACAAGGCGACGCGCGCCCTCTTTGCCACCGCGGACACGCCCGAGAAGATGGTGCGCCTCGGCGAGGCGCGCATTGCTGGTTTCGTCAAGTCGATCGGCCTCTACCGCAACAAGGCCAAGAACGTCTTTAGCCTCTCGCAGAGGCTATTGGCGGAGCATGGCGGGGAGGTGCCGCGGAGCAGAGAGGCCCTCGAGGCGCTCCCGGGCGTCGGACGCAAGACGGCCAACGTCGTCATGAACGTCGCCTTCGGCGAGCCGACCATGGCGGTCGATACCCACGTGTTCCGCGTCGCCAATCGCACCGGCCTCTCGTCGGGCAAGACGCCGCTCGAGGTCGAGGAGGATCTCGTTCGGGTCGTGCCGGCTCGCTACGCCGTCCACGCCCACCACTGGCTGATCCTTCACGGCAGGTACGTGTGCAAGGCGCGCCGGCCGGATTGCCCGGGCTGCCTGATCCGCGACCTCTGTCTCTTCAAGGAAAAGACCAATTACGGATAAGAGAAAGTAACGCGCTTGGCGTTCAATTGCGCCGCAAGCGCCCGCTCGTCGCGGCATGCCGGCAAAAGTTCAGGGGGTCCTAACGGCAACCCTAAGAATCGCGTGTGCCGATTAAGGGATCGATCACTCAGCTCAAGTACAATCCGCCTCGCAGCATAAATCTTGCCTGTCTCGCGTTGCATGGGTACCGGATCATGGCGGACGCCGATCGGAGAAAGGGCGGCATCCCGCCGCCGCCGAGGCCGCCGTCGCCTGCCGCGCAAAGCCCGCTGCCGGATGCCGCGGCCCTCATCGAGCAAGCTAAGCGCCTCGAGCAGCTCAACTCCTGGTTCGAGGTCGCTCTCGACAACATGGCGCGCGGCCTGTCGATGTTCGGCGCCGACAAGCGCCTCATCGTCTGCAACGCCATCTACCGGGAGATCTACGAGCTTCCCCTGAATCTGACGCGGCCCGGCACGCCGCTCGTCGACATCGTCACCTACCACGTGCTCAAGGAAAGAGGCCACCTCAACGACAACGACCACCGCCAGCTTCTCGCCTGGATCGATCAGCACGCCGCGAATCTCGCCGAGGGCAAGGGCTTCTCGCATACGCAGAAGCTGAAGAACGGCCGGACGATCCTCGTCAGCTATCAGCCCCTCTCGGACGGCGGATGGGTGGACATCCAGGAGGACGTCACCGAGAAACGTCGCTCCGAAGAGCGGATCGAGTGGCTCGCGCGCCATGATCCTCTGACGGAAACCGCCAACAGGTTCCATTTCTGCGAGCGCCTCGACAAGGAGCTCAAGGCGCTGCGACCGTGCGAGCGCCTTGCCATCCACTGGATAGATCTCGATCGGTTCAAGCCCGTCAACGACACGCACGGCCACCTCGTCGGCGACGGTCTACTAAAGGCGGTCGCCCAAAGGCTGCGCTCGACCGTGCGCGAGACCGACATCGTCGGCCGGCTCGGCGGCGACGAGTTCGCGGTCATTCAGTGGGGTGTCGAGCAGGCCGACCAGGCGGAGGGGCTGGCCAAGCGCCTCCTCGGCGTTCTCAATGCGCCCTACCTCGTTCGCGATCACAGGGTGACGGTCGGCGCGAGCATCGGCGTCGTTCTGGCGCCGGACCATGGCACCAATGCCGAGGAGCTGCTCAGGAAGGCCGACATTGCGCTCTATCACGTCAAGAGCACGGGTCGCGGTGCCTACGAGTTCTATCGCCCGGACGCCGGGTTCTCGAATGCCAACCGCGTGCTCGAGGACGACTTGCGCTTAGCGCTCGAGGCGGGGGAGCTCGAGCTCCACTATCAGCCGATCGTCGATCTACAATTGTGCAGAGTGACGAGCTGCGAGGCGCTGATGCGCTGGCGCCATCCCAAGTTCGGCATGATCCCGCCGGCGACATTCATCCCCGTCGCCGAGACCTCGGGCTTGATTGTCGAGCTCGGCCAATGGGCCCTGCTGCAAGCCTGCAAGGATGCGTCGACCTGGCCGGAACGCATCAGGGTAACCGTCAACGTCTCCGCCGCGCAACTTGTGGGCGGCGATCTCTTCGCCGCTGTCGTCTCTGCGCTCGAGCGGTCCGGCCTTGCTCCCGAGCGCCTCGAGCTAGAGTTCACGGAGACCGTTCTCATGCGCGACGAGGGGCGGATCAAGGACACGCTCGGAAGGCTGCGCGCGCTCGGCGTGCAGCTCGCCGTCGACGATTTCGGCACCGCATTCGCATCCTTGAGCTACCTGCGCAATTTCAGCTTCGACAAGATCAAGATCGATCGCTCGTTCGTACGCGACATGTCGGAGCGGCGTGACAGCGCCGCGATCGTCAATGCCGTTGCCGGGCTGGCCAAGGCGCTCGACATCGCGACCGTCGCCGAGGGAGTCGAGACCGCCGCGCAGCTCGCGCATGTAGCGCAGATCGGCTGCGACGAGGTCCAAGGCTTCTATTTCAGCATGCCGGTGCCGGCGTTCGAGGTAGGCGCGGCGCTGCTCGCATGCGGCGAGCGGCTCAAGGCCGAATAGCGGCTCCGAGAGGGAAATTCAGTACGGCGGCCGGACCGCAATTCCGGATTTCGCCATGTGGCTCTTGGCCTCGCCGATCGTGTGAGTCCCGAAGTGGAAGATCGAGGCGGCGAGAACCGCGCTGGCATGGCCGTCGCGCACGCCCTCGACGAGATGATCGAGGGTACCTACGCCCCCCGAGGCAATGACAGGCACGGTAACCGCGTCCGAGATCGCCCGCGTCAAGGCGATGTCGAAGCCGGCTTTCGTGCCGTCTCGATCCATGGAGGTGAGCAGGATCTCGCCGGCGCCGAGCGTGACAACCTCCTTCGCGTAGGCCACCGCATCGATCCCCGTGGGCTGGCGTCCGCCATGAGTGAAGATCTCCCACCTCGCGGGCGCGCTGTCGCCCGACACGTTCTTGGCATCGATGGCGACGACGATGCATTGGGCGCCGAACTTCTCGGAAGCGTCCTTGACGAAGGCACGATTGTTCACGGCCGCGGTGTTGATCGAGACCTTGTCGGCGCCCGCTTCGAGCAGCTTGCGGATGTCGTCCAGAGTGCGCACGCCCCCGCCGACGGTGAGCGGCATGAAGCAGCGCTCGGCCGTCGCCTCGACGACGTCGAAGATCATGTCGCGATCCTCGTGGCTGGCCGTGATGTCGAGAAAGCAAAGCTCGTCCGCGCCGGCGGCATCGTAGGCGGCCGCCGCCTCGACCGGGTCGCCGGCATCGACGAGGTTCACGAAGTTGACGCCTTTGACGACGCGCCCGTCTTTCACGTCGAGGCAGGGGATGATGCGGGTTTTCAGCATGGATTCAATCGCCGCGGATCTCCACCGGCACTCCGCGATAGATATCGGCGAGCTTGAGCTCAATCGCCAAGCCCGCGAGCTTCACCGAGCGCGCCCTGCCAATCACTTCCTGGGGATCGACTGGCCACGTTCGATCACGGCGGCAATTCCATACGTAGGCGCGCGGCTCCTCTTGACTGCAAACCAGGTAGGAACGCAGGGTTTCAATTTCCTTGTATTCCCCAGCCTTCTGTACGAAGTCGATGGCCATTGATGCGGGCGACAGAACCTCGGCAACGAAGATCACATTGCTCGCGGCCAGCGTGTTCTCGAACTTCGCCGGACGGTCAACGACGATGTCTGGATAACGAACGCTCCGCGTCATCTTCAGCGCAAAGTCCGCATGGCTGACGCCGAAGACTTTCCGGTTCAAGCGCTTGCGCAGAAGCTCATAAAGATTCCCGCAGATGGTGTTGTGAAAGCGCGAGGTCCCGGCCTGCATCATGATGATCTTGCCATGTCGCGTCAGCTCAAAGCGGCCGGCTTCACGCGGTTGGCGCGAGGCCCACTCAAGGAACGCGTCCGGATCGGTCGGGATGTCGCCGAACGCGTCCTGACCGCGGTCCGAGAAGCCTCCGATGTGCGGGTCGCTCATGGGCTAACCTGCCAGCAAAGCCAGTGCCTCCTTGGCGTCGAGCCGGCCGTCGTAGAGAGCCCGGCCGGTGATCGCACCTTCGAGGATAGCATACTCGGGGCGTAGCAGCTTTCTGACGTCGTCGATGGAGGCGAGGCCGCCCGAGGCGATGACGGGAATTTTCGTCGCTCGCGCGAGCGGTGCAGTTGCGGCAAGGTTGAGGCCGGCCAAGACGCCGTCGCGCTCAATGTCGGTGTAGATGATGGCCGCAACGCCGGCGTCCTCGAAGCGCCGCGCGAGTTCGATGGCCGAGAGCTCCGACGTCTCCGCCCAGCCTTCAACGGCGACCTTGCCGCCCTTGGCGTCGATGCCGACGGCGATCCGCCCTGGGAACTTGCGGCAGGCCTCGCGCACGAGTGCGGGATCGCGCACGGCCGCCGTTCCCAAGATCACGCGGCGGAGCCCCTTGGCGAGCCAGTGCTCGATCGTCGCCATATCGCGAATGCCGCCGCCGAGCTGCGCCGGGATCGAGATCGCGGCGAGGATCGCCTCGACGGCGGCGCCGTTCACGGGCTTGCCGGCGAAGGCGCCGTTGAGATCGACAATGTGGAGATACGTGAACCCTTGCGTCTCGAACGCTAGCGCCTGAGCCGCGGGATCGTCATTAAAGACGGTCGCCTCGCTCATCTCGCCGAGCTTGAGGCGGACGCACTTTCCATCCTTCAAGTCGATCGCGGGGAAGAGGATCACGAGCCCTCGGCCATGAGATTGCTACGTTTCGCTGCGATCAATCGGCTTTACGACCCTGCGTCAAGCCAAGTCAGTCCATGGCCCTCGTCTTTCTTTCAGCCCCACCCCCGATCGTCGCCCGCCGCGCTCTCACCGAGGCGGACGCGATCGACATCTGGATCGCCCGCTGGTCGCGCGTACGCCGCAAGGATCTTGTCCTCCGCTACGGCTGCGATCCACGCCGCCTCTACGAGATCTGGGAGGAGCGGAGATTTCCCGGCAGCCGCGATGAGGCGATTTCGGTGGTGCGCGAGAAATTTCCGTTCCTACTCGACCGCGTCGACCTCGGCCCGCACCGCAGGATCGCCCGGCGCACCACGGACCCGGACCAGCTCCCCCTCTTCGATTGAGACGATGTAGTGGCAACACTTGCCGCTTTTACGCCTCATTTCACCCTTTCGTGCCGGCTCGCTTGGAACAAAATTAGAACTTCCTCTCGACAATGCTGGCAACTCGCGCCATGTTCTCTTTACGTTCTCGATCATAGTCCTGCCGCCGAGCGGTGGGTAGACTTAAACTCCCCCAGCAACTCCCCCAGCCCAAGGAGAGCCCCCATGCGCACCTATCTCATCTCCTACGACCTCGCAAAGCCCCACCTCACCAAGCACATCATTGCGCGTGCCATCATGGCTCTCGGCGAGAGCTGGGCGCGGCCCCTCGAGCAGACGTGGTACGTGCGCTCCGAAGAAAGCCAGGAGACGCTCGAATCGCGTATTGCGCGCCACCTCGAGAGCGAGGACGGACTCCTGATCCAGGCTGTGAGAGGGGAGGCTCTTCTCGCCAACACGCAGCTGCGCTGGTTCCGCCAGCGCCAGGGCGGCGTCGAGACGGGCGGCGAGACCAACATCATCGCCTTTCCGTTTCCGGCTCCCATCCCCATGGCCACGGACGAGCCTGAGCTTCCATTCGCCAAGGCGAGCTGACCGGTCGCGCGTCCCAGGTCGCCAAAGCGCAAGGGAGCCGTCCACCGACGGCTCCCTCTCTTGTTTTGAGGCCGCTGGCGACTAGGCTTACCACTTCGCCTTGACGTAGGAGCCGGGGGCGTCCTCGATCACTCCGAGCGAGGCGCCTGGCTCGCGCGGCAGCGTCCAGCCGCCGGAATGCTTGGCCAGCCAATCGGACCAATGCGGCCACCACGAGCCGGGGTGCTCCTTGGCCATGGCCAGCCATTCCTCGAGCGTGTCGGCAGACGCCTTGGCTGCGGTCCAGAACTGGTACTTCACCTTGTCGGGCGGATTGACGACGCCTGCGATGTGGCCGCTGCCGGCGAGCACGAACTCGACCGGCCCGCTGAACAGCTTGGAGCCGATGAAGACCGACTTCGCCGGTGCGATGTGGTCCTCCTTGGTCGCGAGCTCGTAGATGGGAAGCTTCACCTTCTTGAGGTTGAGCCTCGTGCCCGCAAGCGACATCTCGCCCTTTGCAAGCCGGTTCTCGCCGTAGAACTCGCGCAGGTAGAAGTTGTGGTTGGCGGCCGGCATGCGCGTCGAGTCCTGGTTCCAGTACAGGAGATCGAACGGGAACGGCTTCTTGCCGAGCATGTAGTTGTTGACGATGTAGGGCCAGATGAGGTCGCGCGGGCGCATCATGTTGAAGACGTTCGCCATGCGCGAGCCGTCGAGGTAGCCGCGCTCGGCCATCATTTCCTCGAGCGCCGCAAGCTGGGCGTCGTTCGTGAAGAGCAGAAGGTCGCCCGCGCGAGAGAAATCGACCTGGGTCGTGAGGAACGTCGCCGAGCGGAACGGGGCCTCGCCGCGGGCGGCAAGGTAGGCGAGCGCGCTCGCGAGGAGCGTACCGCCGACGCAGTAGCCGAGCGCGTTCGACTTCTCGATGCCGGTCTCGCGGCGAACCACGTCGGCGGCCGTGAGGACGCCCTCGAGCATGTAGTCCTCGAAGGTCTTGTGCGACATGCGCTCGTCGGGATTGACCCAGGAGACCACGAAGACGGTGAAGCCCTGGTCCACGGCGAACTTGAGGAAGCTCTTGGCCGGGGTGAGGTCCAGAATGTAGTACTTGTTGATCCAGGGAGGCACGACGAGAAGGGGCGCCTCGCGCACCTTGTCGGTGGTCGGCGCGTACTGGATGAGCTGAAACACGTCGTTCTGGAACACGACCTTGCCGGGCGTGACGGCCAGGTTGCGCCCGACCTCGAAGGCCTCCGTGTCGGTCTGGCTGATCTTCAGGAGATCGCCCGACCTCTCCATGTCGCTGACCAGCTGCTCCATGCCTTGGACGAGGTTCTTGCCGTTGGTCGCGAAGGTCTCGCGCACGACCTCGGGATTGGTCAGCGGGAAGTTCGAAGGCGAGAGAGCACTCGAGATCTGGCGGAAATACCATTCGGCCTTCTGGCGCGTGCGCTCGTCGAGACCGTCGGTCTGCTGGAGCACGTCCTCGGCCCAATGAGTTGTGAGCAGATAGGCCTGCTTCCAGAAGTCGAAATAGGGATTGCTCGTCCACTCGGGGTCCTTGAACCGGTTGTCGGACGGCTCGGGCTCGATGACGGGCTCGACCTTCTCGCCCAAGAGGCGGCGCACCGAGTTGTTCCAGAGCTCGAGGTAGGAGCGAAGAAGCGTGCTCTGGGCCTCGGCGAGCTTTGCCGGATCGCCCATCCAGATGCGGGCGATGTCGGTGACCGTGCTCGCCGCCTCCGACACCTCGCTCGCGGCGGAGTAGGGGCTGATCTTGGCGTCCGAGCGCTCGATCAGTCCCGTCATTGCCCGCCCGCCTTCCTCGAAGAGGCGCAGCATGTTGCGTGCGAACTCTTCCGGGTTCTCGATGCGATAGGACGGGGTGCCGGATTCGGGGCTCGATGCTGTCATGGCTCGCTGAGCGTTTTTGAGGACGTGCATGCCAGGAGTACCGTGCACGCTTTATGTTATGGGCGCTCGACCTCGCGCCCCTCATAGACCTGGGCGCCGGCCATGACTTTGCGGCCCCTTCGCACAGGGGCGACCGGGAGTATCGAGCCCGGTGCTCCCGAGGTCAAATCTAAAGAGCGGGCCAATCCCCAGGATGATTGTGGCCGAGCGGCCGATTTTTCGTAATTGTTCAGGGGGCCAACTCTGGACGCGTCCGCCGCGCTCGGCGTAAACACGGGGGGACTTTGCAGTGCATTCGGGCGCCGCGTGCCGGCGCCACTGCCTCATTTACCAGGGAACACCCGTGCTCGAGGATTTCCACCGTATCAAGCGCCTGCCCCCTTACGTATTCGCCGAGGTCAACAGGCTCAAGGCGGCGGCGCGCGCAGGCGGGGCCGACATCATCGATCTCGGCATGGGCAATCCCGACATGCCGACACCCCAGCACATCATCGACAAGCTGGTCGAGACGGTGGGGAAACCGCGCACGAACCGCTATTCGGCGTCGAAGGGTATACCAGGGTTGCGGCGCGCGCAGGCGGCGTATTACGCGCGCCGCTTCGGCGTCAAGCTCGATCCTGAAACGCAAATCGTTGCCACGCTCGGCTCCAAGGAAGGCTTCGCCAACATGGCGCAGGCGATTACGGCGCCGGGCGACGTGATCATCGTTCCCAACCCGACCTATCCCATTCACGAGTTCGGGTTCCTGATATCGGGCGCGGCCGTGCGGCACATACCAGCTGGCAACGACGAAGAGTTCCTGCGTAGGGTCGAGCGCGCCGTCAAGCACTCGATCCCGAAGCCGCTCGCACTCGTTCTCTCCTATCCCTCCAATCCGACGGCGATGGTGGCGAGCCTCGACTTCTACACGGCGGCTGTCGACCTCGCGAAGCGTCTCGACCTCATCATCCTCTCCGACATCGCGTACGCGGAAATCTATTACGACGGCATTCCGCCGCCCTCGATCCTGCAGGTGCCGGGCGCGATCGACATCGCCGTCGAGTTCTCGTCCCTTTCGAAGACCTACAACATGCCCGGCTGGCGCATGGGCTTCGCGGTCGGCAACGAGCGCCTCATCGGCGCGCTCGCGCGCATCAAGTCGTATCTCGACTACGGCGCCTTCACGCCGATCCAGGTCGCCGCCGCCGCGGCGCTCAATGGTCCGCAGGATTGCGTCCGCGAAATCCGCAGGGCCTACGAGAGCCGGCGCGATTGCCTTGTCGAAAGCTTCGGCCGAGCCGGCTGGATCATCCCGCCGCCGCCGGCAACCATGTTTGCCTGGTGCCCTATTCCGGAGCAGTTCCGCGACCTCGGCTCCGTCGAGTTCGCCAAGCTGCTCATCGAGAAGGCCGACGTGGCGGTGTCGCCCGGATTGGGGTTCGGCGAGTACGGCGAGGGCTACGTCCGCATCGCTCTCGTCGAGAACGAGCACCGCATTAGGCAAGCCGGGCGATCGGTAAAAAAGTTTCTCGCTCACGCTGGGGAAACGATGCATAACGTCATCCCGATCCCTCAGAAACGCAGCCGATAGCCGCTTTCTCATGCAAGAGCCTCTCTCCCTCGGCGTCGCCGGTCTCGGCACCGTTGGCGCAGGCCTCCTGCAGCTTCTCGCCACCCATCGCAACCGCCTTACGGAGACGCTCGGCCGTCCGATCGACGTCTGGGGCGTCTCGGCGCGGAGCAAATCCAAGCGGCGCGGCATCGATCTCGGTTCCGCGAAATGGTTCGCCGATCCGGTGAAGCTTGCCGCCGACCCCGCCATCTCCGTTTTCGTAGAGCTCATCGGCGGCGAGGACGGCGTCGCCAAGGAGGCGGTCGAGGCGGCGCTCCGAGCCGGCAAGCATGTCGTCACCGCCAACAAGGCTCTCCTCGCCAAGCACGGGATCGCGCTCGCCAAGCTCGCCGAGAAGAACGGCGTCGCCCTGAATTTCGAGGCGGCCGTCGCCGGGGGCATTCCAGTCATCAAGACGCTGCGCGAGGCACTCGCCGCCAACGAGGTGCGACGCGTCTACGGCATCTTGAACGGCACCTGCAATTACATCCTGACGAAGATGGCCGACGAAGGCCGCCCGTTCTCGGAGGTCCTGAAGGAGGCGCAGGAGAAGGGCTACGCCGAGGCCGATCCGACGTTCGACATCGGCGGGTTCGACGCCGCCCACAAGCTTGCACTTCTGACCAGCCTTGCCTTTGGCACTTCGGTCGCGTTCGACCAGATCCACGTCGAGGGGATCGAGCAGATCACCGCTGCCGATATCGAGGCCGCCGACGATCTCGGCTACAGGATCAAGCTGCTCGGCGTCGCGATCGAGACGGAAAGCGGCATCGAGGCGCGCGTCAATCCCGCCATGGTGCCCAAGCACTCGGCGATCGCCGAGGTCTCCGGCGTCACGAACTGCGTCGCGCTCGACGGCGACTTCGTCGGGTCGCTGCTGCTGATCGGGGCCGGCGCCGGAGCCAAGCCTACCGCGTCGGCAGTCGCGAGCGACATCCTCGACATCGCGCGCGGCCTCGTGCTTCCGCCCTTCCTGAGGCCGACGACGTCCCTCAGACCTTACAAGCGCGCCAAGCTCGGGGCGCACCAGGGCGCCTATTATGTCCGCCTCTCGGTCTACGACCGGCCGGGCGCTATGGCAGCCATCGCCGGGCGCATGGGAGATCAGGGCGTGTCGCTCGAGAGTATCGTGCAGAGACGGCCGAAATGGGCGCTGCCGGGGATCGATGCGCGGCTCGAGCCGGGCACGGCCGCAGGCGTCATCCTGATCACGCACGAGACGACGGAGGAGGCGATCCGCCTCGCGCTACGCGCCATCGAGAAGGATGGTAAGGTGGCCGAGCGGCCGCAAATGATCCGTATCGAGAAGTTGTGAGGCCGAAGTGAGGAGACCGGGGGCGCGCCATGGCTAAGGACAACGGCGATCATTGGCTGGATCGCGTTCTCGTGCTCGAGGTGGCGCGCGTGACCGAGGCGGCGGCGATCGCAGCCGCACGGCTGCGCGGACGGGGCAACGAGAAGGCGGCCGACAAGGCCGCCGTCGACGCCATGCGCCGCGAGCTCGGCCGCGTCTCCGTCAAGGGGACGGTCGTCATCGGCGAGGGCGAGATGGACGAGGCGCCGATGCTCTACATCGGCGAGACGGTGGGCAACGGCCAGGGCCCGGAGGTCGACATTGCCGTCGATCCGCTCGAAGGCACGACCATCTGCGCCAAGGCCATGCCGAACGCTCTCGCCGTGCTCGCGATCTCCGAGCGCGGAGGGCTCTTGCACGCCCCCGACATGTACATGAACAAGATCGCCGTCGGCCCCGGCTATCCCGACGGGATCATCGATCTCGATGCGCCCGCCGCCGACAACCTCGCCGCGCTCGCCAAGGCAAAAGGTGTGCCGATCGGCGAGATCACCGCGTGCATCCTCGATCGCCCGCGTCATGCCGAGCTCATCCGCGCCGTGCGCGAGGCCGGCGGCGCCGTCCAGCTCATACCTGACGGCGACATCGCCGGCGTCATCTGGACGACGGACCCGGCGGAGACCGGGATCGACATCTATATGGGATTGGGCGGCGCGCCCGAGGGCGTGCTTGCGGCGGCGGCGCTGCGCTCGATCGGCGGCCAGATCCAGGGCCGCCTCGCGCCGACCAAGGACGAGGAGAGGGAGCGCGCGGAAAAAATGGGGATCCGCGACATCAACCGCAAATTCAGGCTCGAGGACATGGCGTCGGGCGACGTTATCTTCTCGGCGACCGGCGTCACCGACGGCTCGCTCCTTCAGGGCGTCAAGTTCCGCGGCGATTTCGCCGAGACCGAGAGCGTCGTCATGCGCTCGAGGACGGGGACCGTGCGCCGCATCAAGACGACCTTCCGCGACATCGGTACGCGCTTCACGGTTTAGCCCGAGATCATTTCGCCTCGAGCTTGAAGCCCGGCACGTCGATCTTCACGCTCGTCTGGCGCGCGTCGTAGTAGAGGTAGCCCAAGACGGCGACGGCCGCGATCAGCACCAAGATCAGGACATTCTTCGGGTCGCTCATTTACCACCTCGCCGGGCCGGACAGCTTTCCTCGACGTGCCATAACTCCTGGCCGCGAGCAAGCCTGGGTCAGGCTGCACGCTCCACGTCGCGAGTTTCACACGCTGCCTCTATTCTGTGGGCCGACCGCTCGCCGACCTCGCCTTTTCGCGGCGCCAATGCTGAACTTGCGGCAATCGTGATTCGGGGGACACGCATGGTCGCGCTGCGCAAGGCCGAGCGCTGGACGAGCGCGGAGGACGCACCCTTCCTCGGCGTTGCGCAGTCTTCCCGCGGGCTCGTCTGGCGGGAGAGGCTCGATCCCTCCCTCGTCAATCTCGCAACGGCGATCAGCCAGCAGCATGGAGTGCCGGACGTTCTCGGGCGCGTGCTGGCGGCGCGCGGGATCGATCTCGCAGGCGTCGCGACCTTTCTCGACCCGACGCTGAAGGCGCTGATGCCGGACCCGTCGAGCCTCACGGACATGGACAAGGCCGCGGCGCGGCTCGCCGATGCGATCGAGAGGCGAGAGGCGGTCGCCGTCTTCGGCGACTACGACGTCGACGGGGCGTGCTCGTCGGCGCTCCTCGCCCGCTTTCTGGCCGCGCACGGGATCGCGGCGCGCATCTATATTCCCGATCGCTTGCTCGAGGGCTATGGCCCGAACGTGTCTGCCATCGAGCAGCTCGTCGCCGGCGGAGCGAGGCTTATCGTCTGCGTCGATTGCGGCACGACGAGTTTCGAGCCGCTCGAGGCGGCGAAGGGCGGCGCCGAAATCATCGTGATCGACCATCATCAGGCGGACGAGCGCCTGCCCGGCGTGCACGCAGTCGTCAATCCGAACCGCCAGGACGACATCTCGGGGCAAGGCCACTTGTCGGCAGCAGGCGTCACGTTCCTCGTGCTCGTCGCCCTCGTGCGCGAGCTGCGCCGCCGCGGCTTCTACAAAGAGAAAGCCGCCGAGCCCGACCTCCTCTCCGCCCTCGATCTCGTGGCGCTGGCGACAGTCGCCGACGTCGTGCCGCTAACCGGGCTCAACCGAGCCTATGTCTCCAAGGGCCTCGCCGTGATGAAGGCGCGCGCCAACGTGGGCTTGAGAGCGCTCGCCGACGTGGCCGGCTTGAGCGAGGCGCCGACGACCTATCACCTGGGCTTCATTCTCGGCCCGCGCATCAACGCCGGCGGGCGCATCGGCGACGCGGCCCTCGGCGCGCGGCTGCTTGCGACGGAGGACGAGGTCGAGGCGGCGCGCATCGCGACCCTCCTCGACCGGCTCAACAAGGAGCGCAAGGCGATCGAGCAGCAGATGCTCGACGAGGCCTTCGCCGAGGCTGATCTCAGGATCGAGACCGATCCGGGCCTTCCCCTCGTGCTGGTCGGCTCGGAGGTCTGGCACAAGGGGATCGTCGGCCTTGTCGCGAGCCGTCTCGCCGAGCGATTCCGCCGGCCGGCCTGCGTCATCGCGTGGGAGAAGGAGGCCTCTTCCGGCGCGCTCCTCGGCACCGGCTCTCTGCGCTCGGTCGCGGGCGTCGACATCGGGTCGGCCGTGCGCCGAGCCGTTGCCGCCGGGCATCTCTTGAAGGGCGGCGGTCACACGATGGCCGCAGGCCTCACGGTGAAGCGCGAGAAGCTCGAGGAGCTCACCCAGTTCTTTGCCGCCGAGCTCGACCATTCGAGCGCGCGCGCTCGCGAGCGCGCCTCGCTCGAGATCGACGGCGCGCTGACGGCGGGCGCCGCGTCGCTCGAGTTCCTGGACCTTCTCGAGCGTGCCGGGCCCTTCGGCCAGGGCAATCCCGAGCCGCGATTCGCGTTTCCGGCCCATCGCGTCAAGTTCGCGAAAGTCGCCGGAACGACACACGTGCGCGCCGTGCTCGAGGCCTCCGACGGCTCGCGTCTCGATGCGATCGCCTTTCGCGCCCTCGACCAGCCGCTCGGCAAGCTTCTCTTGGAAGCAGGCGGCATGCCGGTCCACGTCGCCGGGCAATTGCGGCGCGATACCTGGGGCGGGCGCAACCGCGTTCACCTCACCATCGAGGACGCCGCCGCGATCGGCCGCTGACTCTCCGAGCCGACGGTCACTATGGCGTCTCCTGCCATGCTTGCACCCGCCCTTCTTCGACCCTATACGTCGCCTGGGTCCGCCTGGGCCGAGGTCCCTTCGTCTATCGGTTAGGACGTCAGAT
>CAWIYX010000006.1:0-286253 GCA_963840415.1 uncultured Alphaproteobacteria bacterium
TGTTTTCCAGCCGAGCGATCCAGACTCCGGTGCCCGTGCTAGCATCGATGCCTGGACTGCGGCGCTTGGCTTGCGCAATATCAGGCGGGCAATCGGCGCTCGACGCCGCGTCAGAGGTTTGGCCCATCGCATGCGCAGACAGCGTCCTTTGCATCAACATGATCCATATCGCTCCCTGGGCGGCAGCCGTCGGTCTGATGCGCGGTGCGGGGCGCGTGCTGCCGCTGGGCGGCATGCTTTACCTCTATGGTCCTTTCCGTCGAGACGGCCGCCACACGGCGCCGAGCAATGAAGCCTTCGACCGCGACCTCCGAACGAGAGATCCCGCCTGGGGTGTGCGTGACATCGAAGCGGTGGCGGCACTGGCCGCGGCACACGGTTTCGCAGAACCCATAGTCACGGAGATGCCGGCCAACAATCTTTCGCTATTCTTCGAGCGGCAGGCGTAACGCCACCCCGAAAGACTTCCGATCAGTATCCCAATGTCCGGTAGTGATGCTGTGGACGGCTCCTCCCACTGGGCGCGCAAGCGCCTTGGAATCGGTTGCCGATGAGGCGACCACGATCCGGAGGAGCTCATCATGCAGGCAATCACGACGGTCGGCTTCGACATCGCAAAGTCGGTCTTTCAGGTCCATGGCGTGGACGCGCGTGGCAGTGTCGTCGTCCGTCGCCAACTGAAGCGTCGGTACGTGCTGGCGTTTTTCAAGAAGCTGCCGCCCTGCCTGGTTGGCATCGAGGCATGCGCCACGTCGCATCATTGGTCGCGCGAGCTGCAGGCTCTCGGACATACCGTGCGTCTGATCCCTCCGGCCTATGTGAAGCCCTACGTCAAACGCCAGAAGAACGACGCGGCCGATGCCGAGGCGATCTGTGAGGCGGTGCAACGGCCGAACATGCGCTTCGTGCCGACGAAAACGCCTGAACAGCAGAGCTGCCTAGTGCTCCATCGCACGCGGCATCTCTTCATCCGGCAGCAGACCGCGGTCATCAACACGATCCGCGCACATCTGGCCGAGTTCGGCATTGTCGCACCGGTCGGACGCAACGGCGTAGAGGACCTGCTCTATGCCGTCGCCGATCAAAGGGACGAACGCATCCCCGAGGTCGCGCGTGCTTGTCTCGAAGCCTTGGGTGCGTTGCTCAGCAAGCTCAAAGCTCAGATTCTGGAGTTCGATCGGCAGATCAACGCCTGGCATCGCTCAAACGAGACCAGCCGCCGGCTCGACGAGCTGCCTGGTGTCGGCCCTGCCCTTGCAACCGCGCTGGTCGCCAGCGTTGCCGATGCGAAAGCGTTCCGCTCGGGCCGCGACTTCTCGGCCTGGATCGGTCTGGTGCCGAAGCAGAACTCGAGCGGGGGCAAGGAGAAGCTCGGTAGCATCACGAAGCAGGGAGATCGATATCTGCGCAGCCTGTTCACGGTGGGCGCGCTGTCGGTCATTCGCTACGCCAAGATCCACGGCACCAAGCACCGTCCGTGGCTTGGCAAGCTGCTCGAGCGCCGGCCGACGAAGGTCGCCGCAATCGCGCTCGCCAACAAGATCGCGCGCATGGCCTGGGCCATGATGGCCAAGGGCGAGAGCTACAGGGAACCCGTCGCATTGGCCCGATAGGGCAAGCGACGCGGACGAGATCGCGCCGGCAACGGCGTGATGAAACGGTTGGAAAGGGCCGACAGCACGTAATGCAGAACCGGTCGATCCGGTGATCAGGACAACCCACATGGGCCAGAGCATCGTCGAATGCGGGGTATTGACCGGGACCTGATCCGCGGAGGGCATTATGGCCAGCGGTCAAGTGAACCGCACGCATAGGCCGAACACATGGCTGCTCCGACCAGCGCTGCGACGTGATCAATCCCTTGACAACCCGGAGCCGTCCACACATGGCCCATAGCGGTAGTCGACGATCTACGCGAGTTCCGTCCGCTATCGAGGGCTAAGCGGACGACGAACAGACATAATTTGCACACCGGCGAACCGGGAAAAGACAGAGGTCGCCGGCACAATCGCGGCACGCGGTCTGCCTCGGCCAGAATGTCTCACACTCGACTTAGCGACCGAGTGAGCGAGCTGGTTCGCTTGAGAACAATACGCCCGACGAAATAACAGAGATTGCAGCCTGCCAGGTGACTGGCACATTCTTGCTGACGCACACTGCTTTCGTTGCCGAAGCAGGCGATATCAACCCCATCGAGCATGAATGCGCGGATCTGATTGATGGTCGAGATTCATGTCGTACCGTCCTTCTGTTGCCGTGAGTTAGGGGGACCAGCTGTCTAAGTCGCCATCGGCGAACCAGCTGCTGGTCCCTACCAGCGGGTTGCCGTTATCCGGGCCGGGACCGTATCGGCTGACGATCACGCTGGGGCTGCGTGCTTTCGCGAGCAGCGAGATAATCCCGCTACGCTGTTCGCAATGTCGTCGTGTCCGTGCGGAGCGTGATCTATGGACTCCTTGCCGCCGCGCGCGACTCTCCGCTCTAGACCGACCAGCTGGTTGATGAGCTTTGTCGCTATCGAGCAGGTCGACCCGCTTGCTGTTGAGGAGCGGCAGGAGCGCGAGGTAAAGGTCGCTGCGGGTTTTCTCGGCTAGCTGGTAGCCGATGCCCCGCTTGCGGAAGGGCTCCCTTGCCCACTCGCCGGCGTAGCGGTCGCCCGTCACGGCGCTGATGCCGTAGCTCCTGAGCGTCCCGCAGAACTCGGCGACTACGCTCTCCGGCGAGAAGGGCGGTCGGCGCTCGCGTACTGCGTCTAGGACGATGCGGTCGCCTTCGCGATGCGCGATGGCGAGCGTCATTGCATCGCTGCTGCCGCCGCTGGGATCGACGAAGGCTCGGTAGCTGATGCCGCCGACTCTCCCTCGCTCTATCGCGCCTAGGCTGACGCAGGCTTCGACCGCCTCGCGGCTGATGAAAGTCTCAACGTCGGTGCGGAACTCCGCGAGGTATTCGGCGGAGGCCGCTGCAGGGTCGCGCTCTAGCGCGTCCTCGATGATGCGCGGGTCGATAGTCGGATTCATTTCCGCTGTGGTGGCCTTCCACACGAGCGGTGCGCCGTCCTTGCCCCAGTATCGGCGGTAGGCATTCCATAGCTCGCCCCGTCGCGCGTGCGGGGAGCTTGCGCATATCAACATGCTGGTCGGGAGCGTCGCCATTCCCGGTCGGATGGCGTTGAGGATTTCGGTGTCGGGGTTCGCGCTGCTTTCGTCATTCATCCAAAACGCGATCTCGTCCGCGATCACGCAGGCGTAGCTGTATCCGCGCGTCGCTCGGAAGTTCGCCGTGTGGACTTCGATGCGCACGCCGTTGACGAGGTCGAACCCTTCCGCCGTCTCGCGTTCGACCCTCTGTGCGAGCACGTCGGGCTTAAGCAGTGCGCGAATGTAGCCCATGAGGACTCGCGCCTGCCGCCGATCCGCTGCGATGAGCGCGACCGTCGCAACCTCGCCGGGGCTGAGGTAAGGCGCGTAATCGCGGAATAGCGCGAGGTAGGCTGCGACCAGCGCCATGAAGCCAGCCTTGCCGCCTCTCCGCCCTATGACCATCCACGCTTCGCGCGCCGGCGCGTTGGGTCGGGCGGTGCGTCCCGTGTGCTTGCGATACAGGGCTAGCTCGGCATCGCTCATCGGCGTGCCAAATAGCGCATTGAGGAAGGCGAACCACGCTGCGTAACTGTCGTAGTCGGCGCGGTCCCGATGCCGGAACCACGCGCCCCATATGTGCGGATGCCGGCAGCATGCCGGTATGCTCTTGATGGCGAGCGCGCGCTGGGCGTGCGGTTCCTGGGCGGCTGGGTCGTCACGCGGCGACCCGCGTCCTCAAACGCCACGTCGCGGAACTTGACCGTCCGCGACTTGCGTTCCTTGCGCTTGAGGCCCAGGCGCGTCAGCACCCGGTTTTGCACGTTGATGAGGCTGCCGTATTCGCCGGGGTCGATAGGCAGGCCGGAGAGGTAATTCGCCTCGGAGGCGGAGAGGAGCACGCTGAGGATTGCCGCTCGCTGGCAAAGCTCACGTTGGGCGCAAGTGATTTCGGCCCAGCCACCTAAGTCGTCGGCTAGCTCGTTTCGGACCCGAATAGCCTCTTTCCCCGACCGCGTGCGCAAGTCGAGCGTCGCGAACATCGGGATTTGAATTTTGGTCTTTGTCGACCGGCGCGGCCGGCGCTCTTTAAATGCGCCGTGTGTTTTGGGCTCTGTGCTCATACCAAACTCGCGACCTACTTCGTTTCTACTGACGGGCTGCATGGGGTTTCGGGGCAATTCGCGGGGGGTTTGTGCTACCACGTGTGACCCCGAACGCGCGCTAGCCTTAACACGCAGGTGCAACTATAACTCGGAATAGCCGGTAATACAAGGTGTTTTAGAGATACGGCAGGACAGCTCTTCACGTTCGAATGGAACGTATGTCCCAGGGGGCTAGCCGGCGTCGGGCGGAGATTAGTCGGGTTTTTCGAGTTTCTTATGCACGGGCAAAATAGGCACGCCCATGCACTGCACCCGAGAAAGCGCCGCGCATTCCATCCGACGAGCCGCCGCCGTTTCTCGGGCGGATACAACTTAAACGGTTCACGGCAGCTAACGCGCGCCGAGAAAGCCGTTTGCAAGGTAATGCGAAACGGCCGTCAGCGGCTAAGAGCGGGGCCCGGACTTTGCCTGCCGGCGGTTTCTCGACCGCTTGGCTTTTAGCGTTCGGGTCCTACTGGTCCAACTGGTCACCCGGAAACCTCACTCCGCTCCGGACTATATAGAGGCGCTCCTCATGGCGTGCGCTGCTGTAGTACAAGGGTGTTTCACTACTATGCTTCGACTTTTAAATCAGTAAGACCACTAGGACCAGTTGGACCAGCGCCCGTGTTTATTGGGTTTTTTCTATGCGGTGCGCCGGAACTCACCGGAGCCCACTAGGATCAGAACGCTAGTCCAGCACCTCCCCATGGGGCTTCGCATCAATGCCCCCGTACTTGTACCCGCGCCGCTGCCCGGTGCCGGACCGGGGCCTGGCTTTGCGGAGCCCGGGCACCGCCGACCGCAGCTGTTCGCCGAACCGGTCGCTGCTCAGGGCAAACTGCCCATTCGTACGGCACCAGTCTTTGTAGCGCATGTACAAGTCCGTGCATCCGACCTGCCCATCCCATCCGACGTCGCACTCCTCGTCGACGAAGACCTGCACCGGGTTCGCAAAGTGGGCCATGGCCTCTTTCGTGCGCTTCCCCGAACTCGGGCTGCTTGAAGTCGCCGCCCCGCTGGAGGCGCTCCAGCCCCGCCAGCGCCCAGTTGAGGATGCCGGGCAGTTCGCCCCGGAGCCTGCCCTCAAGATCGTGGTCCTCCGCGTGCTTGAACGTCTTCACGAAGGGCAGCACGATGCACCGGTTCACGAAAGCCTCCGCCGCGTCGGGTAAGTCGGGCACGGCGTTTGAGATAATCAAAAAGCGCGTCGTAAGGCGGCCCTCCCAGGTCGTCACGCCCTTTCGGTCTGCGGTCACGAAGTCCTCGCCGGATACCCTCAGCAGGTTCTCCAGCAGCGCAGGCTTGTTTGATTTCGCACCCAGCCGCGCGTCGGATACGGTCGCCAGTTGTTTTCCGATAAGGGGCTGAAGGCCGAACCGGCCGCTCAGGTCCCCCATCGAGGGGTTTGTACAGTTCTCCTCGCCGATCACGGCTTGCAGGATGCGGTTTGTCAGGCCCTTGCCCCCGCGCGATACGCCGTGGAACACCATGATTTTCTGGAGCCGCGTGTCGAGGGTAAGGCAGTACCCAAACCAAGCTTGAAGCGTCTCTATGGCCTCCGCGTCGACCCTTCCGCTTTCGTCCGTCCACAGCGACTTTAGAAACGCGAGCCAGCGCTCGGCCGTCGCGCCCCGGTCGTAGGCATAGGGCCGGACGTTGACGCCCAGGAAGGCAGGCGTGTGAGGCAGCAGCTTGCGGGTCGGGACGTGCAGTAGACCGTTGGCGCACGGCACGACCTCGTCGGGCGGGGGTGCGCTGTCTGGTGCGCCCGGGAGCCATGCGGGGGGTCGATGGTGCCCGCCTAGGCGGCACGTCGCGTGCAGCGCGTTCAAAACGTCGCGAACCTTGTTCGTCGTCGGCGCAAACGGGAGCGGCTCCTTCTCTCCGTTGGGCCGGTAGCACCCGCCGAGGTAGTTCCACACCTCCGCGTTAATGTCCTTGTCGGACATAGCCTCATAGTGTGTGCCGGTGAACTTTAGGAATTCGCCGCCGACGTAGTGGAGGGTCCGCAGTCCGCCCTCCGTGAACTTGTCTTCTATCATGGCCGCCGCTGAGGGCAGCGGGTCGCCCGGGCTTAGGACGCGCCGCCGCCGTAGGTCCCCAAACTCCGCGCCGGCATCTGGCAGCTTGACGTCCGAAAGATCGCGCGGCCCGACATGCTGTCGAGCGCGGTTCCATTTTTCCTCGACAAGCTCTTCACCAAACTCGGGACCATGCACACCGGCTGCCTTCACAAGCCGGTCGAAGGTCTGCTCCTCAAACTCAGGAGCGCCGACCCCTTCGGCGTCGATGCCCTGCACTAGCTCCTGGATGGAACAACACGCCTTCCAGAGCACGGTGTCGCGGTGTCCGTCTTCGGCTTCGCGCACGTTCTTTAGCTCGTCGGCTATTCCGCCCTCGACGTAGCGCTCAAGCGCACGCCGCAGGTCCTCGTTCATTTCGCCTTTGGGCCTTGGCGGTGACGAGGCCCGCTTGGGCCGCAGCGCCTCAAGAGCAAGCTCCTGCCATTGCGAAGGCGGAGGCTGCCCGTCTAGGTCGCTAGGCCCTTGGATGCCCAGCGCGGCGAGCCGTTCGCGTTGCTTCCGGTTGAAGGCGGCCAGCCAGAGATAGCCTAGAGGCGGTTCCGTCAGGCAGCACAGTGAGCCCCCGCCGCTCTTGGTCGGGTATTGGTACACGCCGCCGTCCGCCCGCACGCTCGGAGGTATGACTGTGAAGCCCGTGCATCGGTCGTCGGTGCCGCCGCGCTGGTCGATGCCCTCCGCGATTTGGCCGGCCGTGGTGGCGATGCGCAGCCTCGGCGTCCACTTATGTGCAAGCCGCAAACCGCCCGGCGTTAAGAAGCGATCCTCGGATATCGGCCCGAAGCGCTCCTCTAGCTCGGCGAGGGCTCGGTCGCCGCCGTGCTTTCGGTCGACGTCGCTGCACCACCAGCCGGAGGGACCGCCCGTGAGAGAGCCCAGCATCGTCGCGCGCGGGTACTGGAGCATCAGGGCCTCTAGCTCCTCCAGCGATCCCGCGCCGCGCTTTTGCCATCTCTTGAAGGGCGGGAACTTCGCGTCCGGCCGGCATACACTCAGCAGCGGCGGGTGAGGGGCGAAGACGCCGGCGAGCAAGTATTGCGTCTCCGCAGCGAGGCGTATTGCTTCGCGCGGGTCCGGCGGCGTTGTGAATTCCGGCGGTAGCGTCTTTTCATCCGTGCTCATCGGCCGTACCCCCGGCCAAGCTCTTCCCGCAGCGCCCGCTCAAGCATGTCGATAAACTCCCATCGCACGTGGGCAGGGCAGTTCCGCAGGAAATCGCCCCACAGCAGGCCGACGAACTCGGCCGCGCAATCGAGGACGCCCTGGTCCGTTTCGGGGATTGCTTGGGTCGCCAGAATGACGCGCGCCGCTTGCGCGCACTGGCTCTTTGCGTCTTTCGCTCTCCCGTGGGCTCGGTCGTCCCGGTGCAAAAACGCCCGTAACTCGGCCTCGCTACAAACCCGGCCGTTCCGTGGTTTAGACATCGTGTTCGCCTTCATTTTTGGCGAACGTGCGCGCTCGAAAGTTCTTGAAAACACGCGGCTGAGCCGCTATATTCTCTAGGTGCTTTGGAACGCACGTTCGCTCTATTTCACTTGACTAAGAAACGCCCGGTTTCGCTCGCCGGGCGTTTCGCTTTTTACGCAACGCAGAAGCGCTTAACCTCGTCGAGCGGTACAAGACGCCTGACTCCGACTTTCACGGATTTCATGCGGCCTTTTCTGATCCACACATGCACCGCTTTCTCCGAGACACACAGGGTCGCCGCTACCTCGCTGCACGTGAGGCGGCCGCCCCAGCGCTTAGCGAATAAATCTGCAATCTCCGACACGTTTTCACCTCCTTCGTTTCGGGTATGACGTAGCTAACTCGTCCCCCGAACCGCGAGAAGCCGTCTAGTGTGTTGTATGGCGTAGGGGGCGCTATATTTTGTGGTAGTTTCGACAATGCGTGGTACACCCGAGAAACGCTATTTCCTTTTCGGCGGCGATTTCCGCGTCGAAGCGAGCCAGTCGTCTATCTCTTTGCGCCATCGCGCTAGATGTTCTCCCCACAGCACCCACTCGGGGCTCGTCCCATACGCCTCCATATACTGCTGGCGCAGCCGCGCTGGTATGGTGCCGCCCCTTCCGAGGATTTCTTTCCAGACCGGAGGGAGCCCCTGATAGATGCGCATGTCGAAGGTAAAGTCCCCGACCGCGCGCTCCTTGCCGTCGGCCTTGGCAGCGTCATACACAGCCCGCCTAGTCCTCAACTCTGCCAGCCGCTGGGCAAGCTCTATAACTAGCTCCTCGACCGGCCACGCTGAGAGCGGCAGCGGCGGGTCCTCCACGTCGGCACCGCCCCTCCATCCGTTTTTGCGCGCCGCTGCAAAGAGCGACCTAGCGGTAATGCCGTCCTCGGGCTGTGTCATCGCACGCCCTCCCGCAGCTTCTCGTAGCGCGCCATGATCCGCTTGCGGGACCGCAGCTCCTGCACCGTGGGAGGTGCCAAGAACGCTTCGATCCCACGGGCAGCATCGTCGGGGCACGTGAGCGGCATCACGCGGCTGCCGCCATTGCACGTCGTTGTGATCTTGCCCGCGCGCAGGCCCTTGCGGTCCCATACGCGGTCGACCGTGCGCTTGGCGCAGCCCATGTAGAGCCAGTCGGTCAGAATGTAGGGGAACTTCCCGAGCCGGGTTTTCGAGAAGGTCAGCTCTGCGGCACGTGCTGCGCGGCGGGCCCGTTGCTCGCGAACGTGGAAAGTCGTCATTGCACGACCTCGACCACGCCGGCTTCGCGAACTTGCTTGCCGGTCCATCGCAACTGCACGCCGATACGCCGGGGAGCAGGGAACTTGCCGGCCCGCCAATGGCGGTCGACGGTGCGAGGGTCGATGCCGAGAATTTCGGCAACTTCGAGCCGACCATAAAGCAAGTGGTCGTGCAGTCCGATTGCCGTTCTAAGTTGCTTCTTCTTTCGCATTTTGCTTTCTCCGTTGAGGCCGGGATTGGCCTTCGCGGAGAAAGATGCGCACGACTGGGCAAGCAGTCAAACGACGCGTTTCAAAAAACCTGTCCCCTATTTCGTGCAATAAGGGCTTAAAATTCGCCACGCCGTAGCTTTGCTCGGGCGCGCAATGCGGTGTTTGCGGCAGTATTCGAACATGCACTCGCGCGCTTCGTCCGCCGACCGGGGACAGATTTTTGAAAGGAATAATTTCAAATCGGCATAGCCCGTGCGCCCGCTGCCCGGTTTTCGCGGCCGGGGTTTGATGCAAATGGGTGCGTCGAGGAGAAAGCCGGGGATGCCCACGTCCCATTTCACGTCGGACAGCACGCCGGTGTCCAGGCACTCGATTGCGTCGCTCGCCTTGATTGGGAGCTTCCCCCGGGCCGTCTCGGGCGAATGCCTCGACGCGGCCCTCACGCAGATACCGGCGCACGGTCTTAGCGCCGAGCCGTTTCACTTCGTCGGCAAGATACTTCATCGCCCGGCCTCGCGGCTGAACGGAACGACGTCGGCGGTCGGGGCCTCGCCGACCACGGCCTTGACGTAGTTGGCCCAGCGCGTCAGGGCGGCAAGGCGCTCGCGCCAACGGTCGTACACGTCGTAGACGCCCTTGATGCCGGGCCGGACGTGGCCCAGGCACGCCTCGCCGGTCGCGTCGTCGACGCCGAGCCGGGCATAGCCCGGTACGCACGACGCGGCGGAGGTCGTGAATTTTCCACGGCGGCAGCTTGCCCAGCTCGGCGAGCATCAGCTTGTCGAGCTTGGCCTTGCCCTTGACCGGGCACGCGCCGCGAAACGGGAAGGCGCGGTCGCGCGGCAGGGTATCAATCACGGCGAGCGCCGCGTCGGTCAGCGGCACGGTCGCGTCCCGCTTAGTCTTCACGCGGCAGGCGGGGAGGCTCAGCACGCGGCGGTGAGCTTGCGGGTCGGGCGTCAAGGCGGCGCGGAGTGCAGCGGCGTCGCCCCGATCTCGTCCCACGTCATAAGCTCAATCTCGCGGCGTCGCGCGCCGGTCAACAATAAGACGCGAACCATCGCGCCATAGGTTCCCAGCTGGCCGGTTGCTTTCCACAGCGCCCTGATTTCGGGCTCGCTCAAGTCGCGGGTTCGCACCGGGGCGGCCGCGCCGGTCGGCTTGTCGCGGGCGACGTTGGCCTCGACGTGACCCTCCAGCGACGCCCAGCGCAGGAATGACCGTATCTCGCGGTGAAGTGCAGGGCCGTCGACGGGCTTCCCCGTGCGATGGCGGCATCGAGGCGCGGCTTTATGTGCTCCTTCCATCGGAGGTCGGGCAGCGGGATGGAGCCGAGCCCCTGGTTGACGAACTCGTTGCGCAACAGGTCGATAACGAACTTGCCGCGCCGTCTGGGGCCCGGCCGCTTGAGGTAGCCCTGGAGCAGGGCGCGCTTGATGTACTCCTCGACCCGAGGCCCGAAGCGGTTTTCGGCTCCGGCGCGCTCGGCGTCGGGCGGCCTTGGCGCGCTGGGCGTCTTCGTGCGCGACGGGGTCGAGGCCCTGCGCAATCAATGTGCGCCATGCCCGGGCCTTGTCGCGTGCCAGGGCGAGCGGCATGTCGGGGTAGGAGCCTAGGAACAAGCGTCGCGCTCCCTCGCCGCGCCCGGGGACGCGCGTGATGAGCACGAAGGACTTCGCGCCCTTGTCGGTGACGCGCACGGCGAGTCCCCTGACGAAGCCCTCGCCCCGGTCGGGAGTCTCGGTCCTTTTGCCTTTCGGCGCTGGCTTGAGCGCCTTTGATTTCTAGGTCGGTGAGGATCGCCTTTTTACGTGCCATTTTGTCCGTGTCCTGCGCTTTTGTTTTCCCGGGGTCACGCTGGGGATCACAAATCGACCATGCTTGGGTACGCCGCGTTGCCGAAGTTTGTCTAGCCTTTTTGGGCGACAGGACGTCAGAAAACCGCGTTTTAACGGGCAGTTAACCCCACCAGCTGCCTTGAAATGTCCATCAGTGTACGTCCCCGCTCAGACCCCCCGCGGCCGTACTCGTCGAACGTGATGCGGTTCTGATAGACGCGCCCGTCCGGCCCGTGCATGACGAAGCGCCAGATGCCGCCGGGGCGAAAATCGAACGAATGGGTGCTGATCGAGAAGCCGTTCGGGCCCCACCACTGTGCAAGGTGGCGAGGCTGGGTCCACGCCTCGAACAGGAGAGCGCGCGGCGCGTTGAATACGCGCGTGCCGATGATGACCTTCGGGTCTTGCTTGAGATCGATGCTGCTCTTGTCTGACACGGGCTTACTCCTTCCCTTGCAGCGTTTCGAGATAGCCGTCGAGCCGGTCGTAGCTCTGCCCCCAGCCCCGCATCATTCCGGTCTTGAGGGCGCCGTCGCGGGCCTCCTGCGACGAGTAACGCACGGTGGTCGTGACCGTGGTCCGGCCCTCCTTCTCCTCGAAGACGGAGATCACGGTCGTCTCGCCGCCGGTCCAGTCCTCGTCGAAGAGCTCGGTGTAGACGAGGCGCCGCGGCGGCACGATCTCGCGGAAGGTGCCGCCCATCCCCATGTCGCCCTTCTCGAGGTGGCGCCACACGTAGCGATATGCGCCGCCGGGCCTCAAATCGACCTCGCAGTGAACCATGGGCCATTCGTCCGGCCCGAACAGCCAGTGCTTGATCATGTCGGCTTTGGTGAACGCGTCGAACACGAGGGCGCGCGGCGCGTCGAAGGTGCGGCTCACCGTGATCTCGCGCTTGGACGGCATTGCGGCTTCCAAGGCTACGCGGGGCTTCATTTGTGCTCTCCCTTTCGCTTCGGGCGGCGACGCTTCTTTTTCTCCTTCGCCTGTAGCGCCATGAGGTAAGCGTCGAGGCGGTCGAAGCGTTCCTCCCAGAGACGGCGATAATTCTCGAGCCAGCCGTCCACGTCGCGGAGCGCGCCCGGCGCAATGCGGCAGGGGCGCATTTGCGCTTCCCGCCCGCGCGTGATGAGGCCCGCGCGCTCGAGCACCTTGAGGTGGCGCGAGACGGCGGGGAGGCTCATGTCGAAGGGTTTCGCGAGCTCGTTGACCGACGTCTCGCCGAGGGCGAGGCGCGCCAGAATGGCGCGCCTCGTCGGGTCGGCGAGGGCCGAGAACGTCGTGCTGAGCCGGTCGTGCGTCATGGCGTTGTAAACCATCTTGTTAATTAACGTATCGGTTAAATACTCCCCATGCGAGCGCGTGTCAAGAGTGCACCAAAACGGCATTTGGCAATGGGAGGGCGGGCCTAGCCGGTGCGGACGACGTCGACGCCGACCGAGACCGTGTGCTCGCCGCCGCCGAGAAGCACGCCGCTGATCGGGCTCACGTCGTCGTAGTCGCGCCCGTGCGCGATGGTGATGTGCTCCTCCCCGACGACGAGGCCGTTGGTGGGATCGAAGTCGACCCAGCCCGTCTCGGGCGACCACACCGAGATCCAGGCGTGCGAGGCGTCGGCGCCCTCGAGCCTCGGCTGACCGGGAGGCGGACGCGTCAGGATGTAGCCGCTGACGTAGCGCGCGGGGACGCGCAAGCCTCGGAGGCAGGCGAGCGCGAGGTGTGCGAAGTCCTGGCACACGCCGCGCCGCTGCCGGAACACTTGGTTGATCGGCGTCGACACGTCGGTTGCCGTCGGATCGAACGTGAAGTCGTCGTAGATGCGCCGGGTGAGATCGAAGGTCGCCTCGAGCACCGGTCGCCCCGGCGCGAACGAGACCTCGGCATACGCCGCGATACCGACCGAGGCCGTCGTGAGGCGCGAGGCGCACCGGTACTGGACGACGTCGAGGTCGATCCGCGCGCGCGGAGTGAGCGGGGCCTCGTCGAGATTGTCCCATGGCGACGTCGCGGCGATGTCGATGCCGGGCGGCGCCTGCGTCTCGACCGAGCTCCTCGCGTGCAGCACCAATTCCCGGTGCGCGACCTCGAGGTCGAGGATCACCACGGGATTGCCGAAGGCGTCGAAGCCGTCATGGCGCATGACGGGTGCCGGCTCGACGATGAGGCTGTGATGGCGGACGGTCTGGCGCGCCACCGAGCGCGGCGACATGTGTATGAGATGCTGAGACTGGATGACCGGCGAGCTGTAGCGGTAGAGCGTCTTGTGGCTCACGTCGAACATCATGGCTTCGGCTCGACGCGCGTGTGGACGCGCTGCGGGGCGTCGTCGGTCAAATTGAAGTAATGGCGCGCGACCGCATTGGAGAGCTCGGGCAGGAGCTTCAACTGTTCGTGCATCAGACGCTCGAGCGTCGTCCCGCTTTCCTCCCGTGCGATCGCTTCGACGTCGGCGAGCCGGATCGAGGTCAGGAGCGCCAGGATGAGGCGGCGGTCCTCCGACAGGCTGACACCCTGCCGGGCGTCGGGCAGCCCTTCCATGTGCCGCGAGATGGCAGCGAGCTGGTAGGCGAGACTGCGCGGGTTGGCTTCATCGAGCAGCAGGAGATCGAGCACGAGAGCCGGCATCGGATCGAGCCGGTAGCGCGAGCGGTAGGTGATGAAGCTGTCGGCGAGCTCGAGGAGCAGGAGCAGGCTGCTCGTCTCCTCCTCGGCATCGGGGACGGGAATGAACAGCGAGAGAATGGCCTCGGCGAGGTTGTAGGCGCGCTCAAGCCGCCGCCCCATGTCGAGAAACGACCAGCCGAAGTTACGGGTCATGTTCTCGTGCATGAGCCCGTTGAAGGCGGCGAGCGATTGGAGCCCCTCCTCGAGGAGATCGAGCAGCGAGACCGGCTTGGCGGAGGCGAGCGACCTTGTCCACGTGTCGCCGGGCCGGAACTTGCTCAAGGTCTGCCAAGACTCGAGAGAGAGGCGGTCTCGCGCAAGATGGGCAACCCGGTAGAGACCCTCGAATGTTCGCTCGAGCGTACGCGGCCCTCTCCGGCCCGTGATCAGTTGCGTGCAGAGCCGCTCGATGTCGGTATCGTCGGAGCGCTCCCGACCGGAGATGCCGGGCCTCATGTCGCTGGATATCAAGACCTCGAGGCACTTGCGCGCCGCGCCGAGACCGGTCGCGGGGCCGCTGTCCTCGGCGACGCGGCGCAAGGAGCTGCGCAGCACGCGCATGGTCCAATCGGCACGCTCGCCGTAGCGGCCGAGCCAGAAGAGATCGTCGGCGACGCGGCTTTGGATGACGCGTTGCGATCGCTCGACGCGTGCGCTTTCCAAGGTCGGGCGCCAGAGGCTCACGTGCGGCGCCTGCTCGGCGTCCGCCACAACCCAAACATCGCGTGTCTGGCCGTCGGGGGCGCTCAGCGCCACGGCGCGCTCCGGGTCGACGGTCATGGCGAGGCCGCCGGGCATCGCCTCGTAGCCGGTCCCGGTCCTGGCGACGAACAAGCGGACGGCGAACGGCCGCGGCACAAGTCCCTGCGGCCCGTACACCGGCGCGGTGCTGAAGCCGACCTTCTCCTCGGCGACGAGTCTTGCGCCATAGAGGCCGATCTCGCGCTTCAAGAGCTCGCGCTCCTCGTCGCCGAGGCCGCGCGCGTCGTGGCCGAGCGCTGCTTGGCCGGGGCGGCCGGTGCCCTCCTGCGCCGTGCGGATGACGAGCCCGTCGAGATTGTCGAGGACGTGCTCTCTCGCGGCCTGGTCGCCGAGCCATTTCCTCGGAGCATCGGGCAGGATCAGATCCTCGCCGAGGAGGTGCTGTGCGAGCCTCGGCAGATAGGGACCTAGACCGCGGTTCTGGACCACGGCGGAGCCCGCGGCATTGACGACGGTTCGCGGCGACTTTCGGCACGCCCGCAAGAGGCCGGCCGGTCCGTCAAAGCCGCCGGGGTCGAGCTCGAGCGGGTCGACGGCGCGGCCCTCGGCGCAACGCACGATGAGATCGACCTGCTTCAGGCCTTCGAGCGTCTTGAGATAAACCTGGCTGCCCTTCATCCTGAGGTCCGTGCCCTCGACCAGAAGATAGCCGAGGTAGCGTGCAAGATAGGCGTGGGAGAAATAGTCCTCGTGGTGCGGCCCCGGCGAGAGGAGCGCGATGCGCGCGTTCTCGCGCCCGCAGAGCGCCGTCAGCGCGCTCTGCATGCCGCGAAAGTATGCCGCCATGCGCACGCCGTTGCAGAGCTTGAACAGGTCGCCGGCGACATGGGTGTGAACGACGCGGTTGGCGAGCGCGAAGCCGACGCCGGCGAGCGTCTCGGTGTGGCTGTCTATGACCCGCCACTGGCCGGCGACGTCGCGCGCGAGGTCCGCCGCATAGAAATGGAGGCCGCCGGCGTTGGGCACGATGCCCTGGCAGGGCCTCAGATATGCCGCGTCGGAGAAGACGAGCTCGGCCGGCACCAGCCCTTCGCGCATCAATAGCTGGTCGCCGTAGAGGTCGGTGAGAATGGCATCGAACAGGCGTGCGCGCTGGACGAGGGCCGCTTCGAGCCAGCGCCACTCCGCGTGCGAGAGGACGATCGGCACGAGATCGAGCTGCCAGCGCTGCGAGCTCTTGGTCGGATCGGCGAAGATGTCGTAGGCGATGCCCGTCTCACGCACGCGCCGGTCGAGCCGCGCGGCGCGCGAGATGCGCTCGCGCTCGGCTAGCCCGCGAAGGCCGGCGAGGAGAGCGGCCCAATGCGGGCGCACCCGGCCGTTGGCATCGAGCATCTCGTCGTAGGCAAGGCCTCCGGTCGTCTGGTAGACCCGGAGCAGATCGGCTTCCGAGCCCATAACCGACGGCGCCGTATTGGTCATTTCGCGCGGCCTTGCCCCTCAGTCCATCCCCCGAACCAGCTATCAGACTATCACGTCGAATCAGGCCTCCCGCAACTCCAGCCCGGCGCTTGCGGTAAACGGCTCTGGCGCCGGAGACACAGGGGCCCGCGTCACGAGCAGAGACGCCTGAGATCGAGCGTCAGGGGATAGTCGGGATTGAGGGGAGCCGGGCGCGGGGCGAGCGGTCCTGCCGTATGCCCGTACGATTCGAATCGCGCGAGACGCCGCCCCTCGGCCTCGTAGGCGTTGACTGGGAAAACCTCGAAGTTGCGCCCGCCCGGATGGGAGACGTGGTAGCGGCAGCCCGCGATCGAGCGTCCCGTCCACGTATCGACGATATCGAAGTTGAGCGGCACGTGCGTGGGGATGGTCGGATGCAGCGCCGACGGCGGCCACCACGCGCGATAGCGGATGCCGGCGACGCCCTCACCCCACGTTCCCGTCGGCGCCAAGGGAATCCGGCAGCCGTTGCAGGTCACGGCAATGCGGTCGCCGGTGAGCCCGGTGACCTTCACCTGCATGCGCTCGACTGAGGAATCGACGTAGCGCGCGGTCCCCCCCGCCATTCCCTCCTCGCCGAGCACATGCCACGGCTCGAGCGCCTGGCGCAGCTCGAGCTCGACGTTCATCGCCGCGACCTTGCCGTAGCAGGGGAACCGGAACTCGTAGTGCGGACGGAACCACTCGAGCTCGACCGGAAGCGAGGCGGCCTTCAGGTCGTCGACGACGGAAGCGATGTCGGCCCACAGGAAATGGGGCAGCATGAAGCGGTCGTGGAGCGCGGTGCCCCAGCGGATCAGCTTCTGCCGGTAGGGCTTCTCCCAGAACATGACGATGAGGGCGCGCAGGAGAAGCTGCTGGGCGAGGCTCATCCTCGCGTGCGGCGGCATCTCGAACGAGCGGAACTCGACGAGACCGAGCCGTCCCGTCGGCCCCTCGGGCGAGTAGAGCTTGTCGATGCAGATTTCGGCCCGATGCGTGTTGCCGGTGACGTCGATCAAGAGGTTGCGGAAGATGCGGTCGACGATCCACGGGGGCACGCTGCCGGCGCCTGGATCGGGAATTTGCGAGAGTGCGATCTCGAGCTCGTAGAGCGCCTCGTGGCGGCCTTCATCCGCGCGCGGCGCCTGGCTGGTCGGCCCGATGAAAAGCCCGGAGAAGAGGTAGGAGAGCGCCGGGTGGTTCTGCCAATAGGTGATGATCGAGGCGAGCAGGTCGGGCCGGCGCAGGAACGGGCTGTCGGCCGGCGTCGAGCCGCCGAGCACGATGTGATTGCCCCCGCCCGTCCCCGTGTGGCGCCCGTCGAGCATGAACTTCTCGGCGCTGAGGCGCGCCTGGTGCGCCTCCTCGTAGAGGGCGGTCGTGATGTTGATCGCCTCGTCCCAGGTCGCAGCCGGGTGCACGTTGACCTCGATCACGCCCGGATCGGGCGTCACCTTGATCACGTTGAGACGGGGATCGGCGGGCGGCGTATAGCCCTCGATGTGGACGGCGAGCCCCGTCGCCTGCCCCGTCTCCTCGACGGCCGCGACGAGGGCCGCGTAGTCCTCGGCGTCGGTGAGCGGCGGCATGAACACGCAGAGATGTCCGTTGCGCGGCTCGACCGTCATTGCCGTGCGAACGGAACCGAAAACGTCCGTTGAGCCCGCCTGCTGGGCAGCTGGCGCATCGCGTGCGACTGTCCGGCGGCGCTCCACGAGCTCCATGCGTTCGGGCAGCGGTGAAGAGCCGCCGAGCATGTCGCGCGCCAAAACGTGCGGATAGTCCGTCGCCGGCAGCGCCGGCAGCGACCCCAGCGGCAGGCGGAAGCCGGCCGGCGAATCTCCGGGCGTGAGAAAAAGTTTGTCGCGCTTCAACGCCCATCGCTCCGTGACCCAGCGCCGTCCGCGATCACGGGTGTTCCAGCCCTGGATCGGCAGCACGTAGCTCACCGCTTCGTTGACGCCGCGGTCGAACACGCGCACGAGGCGGTCGCGCTCGGCGGGATCGTTGAGCTTGTTGGTCTCGACCGTGGTGTTGATCGGCAGCTTCTGCTCGACCAGCATGAAGTGCGCCGCGTCCTCGTAGGCCGCGATCCCGCTGTCCTCCGGCAATCCGAGCTGGCGGCATAGGCCGCTCATGAAGGTCTCCGCGTCGTCGATCGTCGCCGGGCGCGAGACGGCCTCGCGCGCGATGAGGTTGCGGTCCTCCCACAGCCTCTGCCCGTCCGCGCGCCAATAGAGGGCGAAGGTCCAGCGCGGAAGCTGCTCGCCGGGGTACCACTTGCCCTGGCCGTAGTGGAGCAGGCCGCCCGGCGCGAAGCGGCGCTCGAGACGGCGCACGAGGTCCTCCGCATAGCGCCGCTTGTTGGGGCCGATCGCCGCCGTGTTCCACTCGAGCCCCTCCATGTCGTCGGCGGCAACGAACGTCGGCTCCCCACCCATGGTGAGGCGGACGTCGCCGGCAACAAGGCGCTTGTCGATTTCGTGGCCGACCTCGACGATCGTCCGCCACGTCTCCTCGCTGTAGGGCTTTGTCACGCGCGGGGTCTCGCGGATGCGCGTGACGCCCATCTTGAACGCGAACTCGACGTCCGCCTCGCCGTGGCTGCCGGCGATGGGGGCCGCGCTCGAGGGGTGGGGCGTCGCCGCGAGCGGGATGTGCCCCTCGCCGGCGAGCAGCCCCGACGTCGGATCGAGCCCGATCCATCCCGCGCCCGGCACGTAGACCTCGGTCCAGGCGTGGAGATCGGTAAAGTCCGCCGTCGCGCCCGAGGGCCCGTCGAGCGGCTTCACGTCGGGGACGAGCTGGATCAGGTATCCCGAGACGAATCGGGCGGCGAGCCCGAGGTTGCGCAGGATCTGGACCAGGAGCCATGCGCTGTCGCGGCAGGACCCGCTTCCCCGCGCGAGCGTCTCCTCGGGCGCCTGCACGCCAGGCTCCATGCGGATGAGATAGCGGATCTCCTTCTCGAGCGCGCGGTTGAGATCGCAGAGAAAATCGATCGTCGTCCTCGTGCGCCGGTCGATCGATGCGAGGTATTGCTCGAGGAGCGGCCCGGCCGGCTCCGGCTCGAGATAGGGGCCGAGCTCCTTCTCGAGCGCCGGCTCGTAGTCGAACGGCCAGTCCTTCGCGCTCTCCTCGACGAAGAAGTCGAACGGGTTGATGACCGCCATGTCGGCGACGAGGTCGACGGTGGCGGAGAAGTGGTCCGTCTCCTCGGGGAGCACGACGCGGGCCAGGAAATTCCCGAACGGGTCCTGCTGCCAATTGATGAAGTGGGCCTTGGGCTCGATCGTGAGCGAGTAGCTCAAGATCGGCGTCCGGCAATGGGGCGCGGGGCGAAGGCGGACGACCTGCGGGCCCATGCCGATCCGCCGATCGTAGCGATAGGCCGTTTCGTGGGTCAGAGCGACGTGGAGTGCCATGGATGCGCCAGATCTTTCCGAGCGCTTGGGACCATCCCGGCAATATTGAGAACCCCAAACGCCCGTAATGGGTTATCGAGTCGCAGCCCGGCGGACAAGGATGACAATGCTCAAAAATTGGATTCTATTGCCCCGCTGCCCAATCGATGGGCAGGCTGCCGAGACTTGGCGACCACATTGCGAAGAATTCGAGCAGCCTCCGCCGAGGGACGGCCAACAGGATCAGGGCATGAAGAATTTCGCCTGCTCGAAATGCGGCAACAAAGTCTATTTCGAGAACGTCATGTGCGTCAGCTGCGGCCACGTCCTGGGCTTCGACCCAGACGCGCTTTCGATCGTTGCGCTCGAGGCCGCGCCCGCGAAGGCGGGCCTTTTCCGCAAGGTCAAGGGCGGCAACGGCGGACTGCTTCGCTACTGCTCGAACGCAACCCACGGCGTCTGCAATTGGCTCACCGCCGAAACGGACCCCGATACGCTCTGCAGAGCCTGCGCCCTGAACAGAACGATCCCCAATCTCGCCGAGCCGGGGAGCCTGCCGGCCTGGCGCGATCTCGAGCGCGCGAAGAAGCGGCTCATCTACTCGCTCCTGCGCTTCGGCCTGCCGTTCGGCGCGTCGGCGCAAATGAAGGGTCCGCTCACGTTCGACTTCGCGCGCAACACGGTGACCGGCCATCTCGACGGTGTGATCACCATCGACGTCATGGAGGCGGACGCCGTCGAGCGCGAGCGCCAGCGCCAGCACTTCGGCGAGCCCTACCGCTCGCTCCTCGGCCACCTTCGCCATGAGAGCGGACACTACTACTGGATGATGCTGGTCGAGCAGGGCGGCCTCATCGAGGACTTCCGCGCCCTCTTTGGCGACGAGCGCCAGGATTACCCTATAGCCCTCGCCCGCCATCGCGCCGAGGGAGCGGCCCCCGATTGGCAATCGCGCTACGTCTCGGCCTACGCGAGCTCGCATCCGTGGGAGGATTGGGCGGAGACGTGGGCCCACTACCTGCACATGGTCGATGCCCTCGACACGGCGGAAGCCCAGGGCATGGAGCCGCGCGCCGCGGGTTTCGCCTTCGGCTCGGTCTGGCCGTTCAAGATCTATGACATCTATCGCGACGAGACGTTTCCGGCGCTGATGGAGCGCTGGATTCCGCTCACTATCGCCATGAACAGCCTCTCGCGCAGCATGGGCCACGACGACTTCTATCCGTTCGTGATCCCGGCGCCCGCTTACGACAAGCTCGATTTCGTCCACCGCGCCATCCGCGCGTTCATTCGCTAGAGGCCTGCGGCGCAAGCGGCGGAGCCGGCTGCCAGTGGCATTCTAACCACTACCGCTTGCCGATCGCCGTTCGCGAGCCGCCGCGTTACGCACCTGTCAACAATGCGTGGTTCTCTCGCTAGAGTAGTTCGTTCCAGCGGTGCGGCCGGGTGAGGTCGCGTTGTTGCCTCTCGTTGGTATTGCGTAGCGGGGCTGGCCGGCGGTGCTCGGGTTTGTATTGCGTTCGGTGCTGCTCGCCGCGGGGGTTGCAGCACACTACCTAACTCCCGCCATGGCATCGGAAATTGCCCGCGGCCCCGCGGGGCATGTGCCGAGCTGGCACGGATGCTACATCGGCGCGCATATGGGCTACGCCGGGGGGCGGTCGGAAACCCTCGACCTCCCGTTCACGCAGGGGCCCTCCGCGGGGCTGGGATTTGCCTGGAACACGCCTGCGGGAGAGACCATCGACGCCGACGGCGAAGGGTTGACCGGCGGCGGCCAGGCAGGTTGTGACCTCGAGTTCCCCGTTGGCGGAACGACCCTGGTCGTCGGGGCCGTCGGCGATGGCAGCGGGCTCGATCTTTCGGCATCGGGCACATCGGCGCTATCGTCGGACACGCATACGACCTTCGACGCCGAGTGGACGGCAACCCTGCGCGCCCGTCTCGGGTTCGCGAGCCCCGATCTGCTGCTTTACGCGACCGGCGGCGTAGCGTTCGCCGACATCGGCGTGCGCGCATTCGATCGTTCGAGCGACCCCTCCCCGGGCCTCATGGACGTTTCGGGCTCCAGCACCGAAACGGGCTGGGTCGTCGGCGCCGGCATCGAATGGCGCGTGACGTCTCCCGTCTCTCTTTCACTCGAGTACCTGCACATGGAGTTCGACGGCGTGGTTGCGACCGGCGCGGCCACCAACCCGGCCACCGCCCATCCGCGGTTCGAGACTGATCTCGAGATCGACACGGTTCGCCTCGGCGTGAATTGGCGCATGTGAGAGCGTCCGCACCTCGACCGTCTCTCACCAGACCGGTGCCAATTCACACCGTCACTCGCAATACATTTTCGTTTGGTAGGAGTCCGCCCAGGTGCTGGCGGACCCGAGGGCAGCAATTTCTCTCGAGCTCTTGGTTTGCGGAAAAGCTCCGGTGCACTCCCGCGCCGGACTTCTCAGGGGTTCTGTGTCATGCGTATCCGACGCGCTTCTTTCTGACAATCTGAACACGGATGCACGTCCTCGGTCGGGCGGGCGCCCCCGTGTGCTTTGACCGATACTTCTAAGTCGCGAGCGAAGGCTTTTGCGGCCGGGCTACGCGCGGCTGCGATTCCAGCGGCCGTTTGACAGGTCCGCTGATCGACCTTGGAGACCACGCCGTTTCCAATCGCAAGAGGGAAGACCGCCATGGCCAACATTGCCGACGCAATTATCGTATCCATCGACAATTAAATTTACAGCGTCGATGTCGTCACCGGGAAAGCCATGACGATTGCAACCGTGCCGGCGAACCTCGGCGGCGTCGATCTCTCAGGCATTCGGGCGAACATGCTGGCTGTCAACGAGGCGGCCGGGCTGCTCTACTACACGCAAAGCGAAGGCGAACCGGAAAACACTCAGCTTTTCGCTTACGACTATATCAACAACAGGCATATTTTGATCAACTCCGACGTCGAGGACCATGGCGTTACCCTAGGAAATAGCGGACTCCAGGGTGGCGCTGCCGCATTTCACAATGGCAACTTGTATCTGGGCGTCGACAGCGTGCAGGGGTCCAACGATCAAATCTACATAATTTCATTCGACGCCGAGGGAACGGAGATCGAGTTGGCGCGCACCCTTGGTCCGCGGATCACGTTGAGCGGCCACGACTGGGGCGATATCGCGATCGACGCTGCGAACAATTTCCTGCTCAGCTTTACGACGGACTACGGTCTCCAGCGATACAACCTGTCGACCGGTGCTCTCTTCGATAACCCGGTTCCGAGCCTGAGCACCTGGGGCATTGTCGGGACAGTCCAGGCCGCAACCGACCCCGACGGACATGCCTATGTCGTGGGGATGCATGACGTAAGCCCTCGTGATGTCCCGAGCATCAGGCAAATCGATCCCGTTACCGGGCAGCCCACAGGGGCCATCTTCCACCTCACCACCAACGGCGTCACGACACTCAGCGGCCAACCCAGCGATGCAGCTCTGCTCCCGGTGGCCACGGGCAGGATTGCCGGTACGGCGCACTACGACGGCACCCAAGTCGGCGCCGCGAACGTCTCGATTTCGCTCTTCGACGACGTCGACAATGACGGAGTGATCGACGCGCAGGACCGGCTCCTCGACACGGTGACGACGGGCTCCGACGGCACCTATCTCTTCACCGGCGTCTTGCCGGGTAACTTCGTCGTACGCGTCGAGCACCCCAACGGCGTCGCTCCCACGAGAGCCGGCGCGGACATCCTCCGCCTCGGCCAGAGCGTCGACGACATCGACTTTGCCGTTGTCAATACCGTCCCTCAGAACGAGGCCAGTGTCCCGCTGGAAACATCCGAGGACTTCCCGATTGATCTCTTACTCGAAGGACTGTTCATTTCCGACATCGACGAAAACGTGACCACAGTCTCGCTCTCCGTCTTGCACGGCACCTTGAGCATTGCACTTGCGGGCGGGGCAACGATCACGTCCGGCGCCAGCGGCTCGAGCGCCCTCACGATCGGCGGGACCCAAGCCGATATCAACGACACGCTTGCGACACTGCGCTACCGGGCCGACGCGAACTTCAACGGCATAGATAGGCTCTCGATCACGTCACAAGATTCAGCCGGCGGCGAGGATGTCGACATTGCCGACATTCATGTCTCTCCCGTGAACGACGTGCCGACCGCGCCTGCCACGAAGAGCGTGTCGACAAGCGAGGACACGACCTCGACGGCCGTTGACATCGACGCGGGCGACATCGACGGCGACCGGCTGATCTACAGCCTGAAGCAGGGCGCCGAGCCGTCGAAGGGCACGGTTTCGTTTTCCGGCGACAGGTTCACCTACACGCCCACGGCCGATGCCAACGGCTCTGACACCTTCACGATCGTGGCCTCGGACGGCCGCGGCGGCAGGGTCGAACAGGCCGTGTCGGTCGCGATTGCCCCCATGAACGACGCGCCGGTTGCCGCCGCGACGAACACCGTGTCGACGCGCGAGGATCAGGTGTTGGCGGCCGTTGCCATCGGGGCGAGCGACATCGACGGCGACCAGCTGTTCTACAGCCTGAAGCAGGGCGCCGATCCGTCGAAGGGCACAGTATCGTTTTCCGGCGACAAATTCACCTACACGCCGGCGGACAACGCCAACGGCGCCGACAACTTCACGATCCTGATCTCCGACGGCAATGGTCCCCCCGTCGAGCAGGCCGTGTCGGTCTCCATTGCCGCCGACGACGACGCGCCGACGGCGGTTCAATTGGCCCCACGCGTGCAGAGGATCGTCGAGAGCACGCCGGCGAAACGCATCAAGGTTGCCGACATCTCGATCGCGGATATCGACGGCGGAGCCCATGCGCTGGCACTCGCGGGTCCTGACGCCGCCAACTTCGAGATTGTCGGAAGAGCGGTATTTTCAGGCAAGTACCGCGCTCGATTTCGAGACCAAGACGTCCTATTCGCTTGCAGTTACCGTCGACGACGGCAGCGCGCCCGGGTCCGGCGTCACGAGCCAGCTCCTCACCGTGCATATCGCCAACGCATCGGGCCGCTTCGTCGGCACGGCGGCCGCAAATCGGCTTGCCGGGTCTACCGAAGAAGACGTCATTCTCGGCCTCGGCGGCAACGACGTGCTGACGGGGGGAATTGGCAACGACGCCATTACCGGCGGCGCCGGACGCGACATCATGGCGGGCGGGGCGGGCGCCGACACGTTCCTCTTCAAGTCGGTCAAGATTCCACCGGACCGACCGGAGTTCTCGTCAACAACTCGGAATTCCTCGGCAACAACGGCCCCGATCACCGCGACCTGATTATCGATTTCGCCCGCGGCGCGGACAAGATCCACGGGACCGATTTGCAATCGCGACAGCGGGAGTCGCTCGAGATTCGGAATGCCTGCAAATCGGGGCCCCGGTCTAACCTTTCCGCAACCCGAACTCTCTGATGGGGGCGACGTGATCCACGCTCGCATGGTTGTCCGATCACCGTGGCGGCGTCCATGGCCGATCTCTAGGCAGCAGCCACCCACCTCCCGGCCAAGTAAGCGAAGGCAACGGCATCAGGATTCTCGTTAGCAGCTTGAAGCAACTTATCGACTGCCTCGATCTCAACAGGTTCGTTATCGCCTGAATCCGCCATGTCATGCAGTAGGACGACTCTCTTGCCGTGCAATTTAATCGTCCGATACATCAAGCTCACCTCCTATGCTTGCTACGCTTGCTTCAGGACAGACCCGGAAGGTGCCACAGAAATTTGTGCACTTTGGGGCACCGCATCTTGAGGGCTGAACCCTGAAGTTTCTTCGGTCGCGATGTTGTCGCCCTGGAACCAACTCAGAGCAACGTGAGTTTGGGGTTCGCCGTCAGTCTCTCACCGACCCGAAATCTGCGCGAAAGAATGGCGCAAGGGGAAAGTTGAGGGCACCATGCAACACCAACCCCGAGCCAAGCTCGACTACGAGACTGTATTTGGCGCGGTCTGCCATGATCTGGGCATCGCGCCGCGACCCGTCCAGGGCGAGCATGATGCCGTCGCCGCTCTTCGTAACCTAGTTTCCAAGTCTGTCGTCGAAGGGCTGCTCCGCGGAAAGAGGATTACTAGGCACTAGTAGTTGTGTTCACTCTGTCCGCTCGGGGTCAAAGGCGGCTGTCAGCGCTCGTCCGCTACGAGTCCGCGGCGCCGCGAACGGTCGAGACGGCCCATTAGCCGACGTCGCGTCAACTGATCACCGTCCGAGATGGGCTAATGCGCAATCTCGTTGGCTTGCTGCTCCGTAGCCATTTCGTCTAGGCGCTTCTTCAACGCCATATCATCGAGCGAGGCGAATGGCAGCTGCATGAAGAGGCGCATCTGCCGTTCAAGGGCCGACAAGGTCCGCGCATACTCGCGTCGCCTCTGCCATTCGTCTCCACCCGCCGCAGTTGGATCAGGATAGCGCCAGTATGATGCCACCGGGCTACCAGGCCACTCCGGAAATGCATCGCGAGAAGCCGTGTTGCTAAGTGTGAACACGAAGTCAAGAACAGGGGCGTCCGGTCCTATGAATTCGCGCCAGTGCTTAGGCTGCAGCGCCTCAGTCGAGTAGCCTGCCTCCTCCAAGATGGCGCGCGCCGTCGGATCGACGCCGCTGGCCGGTTCGACACCGGCGCTATAGGCACAGAAGCGTCCCTCGCCGAGATGATTGACCACGGCCTCCGCCATCAAACTTCGCGCCGAGTTCCGGCGCGATATAAAAAGCACGCCATACGGACGGTCCATTTGCAAACTCCAGGTTGAGTTTCACCGGTCGTCCAACGCAAGTCTTCACGCCGAGTTCCACGCCGAAGTGGCCGTCACGTGCGACCCGGCGTCTCGGAATCCGAGGGGCCGCTGCGTTCGATCGCGGCATACGAGCGATTTTACCGGAGCCCGCGACGGCCGCTCGTCGTCAGCTCGTTCTACCCCACAAAGGGGACGCGATTTGCCGGCACCTTTTCGGGAACTTTCACCGGCTCTTTGCGATCAGGCGTCCGCTCGGGGGTCGGCAGCGTAACGGGACGAACAGCTGGATTGGGGATCTGCTCCGGAATCGTAAGCGGTTCCGAGCCCGGTTGGTGCGCGATGTTCATGTGACATCTCCGTGCTCTTTCTCCGAAATGGAGGTCACGATGGCGCGATAGGTAGAAAGGAGTTCCTGCATCTCGTTCAAGATCCCGGCGGGCGGCTCCTTGTCCCGCAAACTTGAAAGACGCGCCGTGCCTTTGAGACGGGTTGCTTCCGCCGCCGCGTATGCGGTGAGCTCCTGGAGCGCACTCAAGAACAAGCGATCATATGCTGTGCCCTCCGCATTTGAAGTAGAGACCCACGGCGCCTCGATCAGGCCCGCAAGCAGGTGCCGATCAAGAAGTGAGACCAAGTCGCCGGCAAGCAACTCTCCAAGGGAACTCCAGTAGCCGTCGCCATCGAGGGATTGTGCGTGGACGAGGAGTGTCGCCAGCAGGTTGATGTTGTGAATATCAACCTTGCTGCCGGGTCCAACCATGATGTCGGTTCGGTCGCTGAGAAACGGCAAGCTTGGGCGAATGGTCAGTCCGCTAGCGGTGCGTGCCCACCAGGCGAACGCACCGTCGAAGTCACCATGCGGTCCGGCATCGTAGATGACGATGCGTTTGCCACGATTATAGTAGTCTTCCGAGACCGTGGTCGCGAAGTCGTCGAGCGCGTACTGGCGCAGCGTATCCGAGCTCAGATAGAAGCCGATGGCATGCAGCGCCGCATTGCGGCCGTTGAGGCGCCCCGGCGAGCAGACTTGCAACTGGATGTTCGGGTTGTTGAACACCCTGCAGCCCGTGTATAGCTCGATGCACTCCAGAAGCAGAATGGCCGCGTGGGCGCTCCCCACCGGCGGCAGCACCAGGCAGAACTTGGCCTGGGAGCGCTTATACACGTTGCGATCGAGCACACTCTTTTCGCCGCCCAAGGCCTCGATGAGGGGGCGGAAGAGATCTTCATCTCCGAGACTGTGCAGTTTGAGCCCGACCGAGAGCAAACCGTGGGACACGCACCGCCTCTCGAGAGCGAGCGCCTCGACCTTGGCCGGCGCGCGCGCACGCAGGACTTCCAGGAGACGTTCGGTGCTAGCGGCATAGGCCACTGCGGCTTTCCCTCATGCTTGTTCCACAAATGTGCTTGTTCCACAAATGGCCCGTGAGCCTGCGTTCCAGCTCTCACCCAATGGCCTTATCAAGCACATGGGTTGCGATGACGCGGATCGCAACCTCGATGCGCCCCAAGATCCGGCGCGGCTTCTCGGTGGGCGTCTCTCGCTCCTAGCGAGGCAGGGCCTAGATCTGGACCGCACCAGCAATCGGTGCCCATTATCCTGCTCGCGAAGTCATGCTCGCCGCAGTGCTCAGTGCAATGATTGCTGGTTACCTACTGTTGACAGATGCCCTCGGGCTGTCTTCTCTTATTGGTCAATCGAACCAGGTTCGTACGACCAAAACCGAGGTCCCACCACCCATGAGTGCCTGGATTGCTTTCGGCAGTGTCATCGGCCTCATGCCGTCGCGACAAGCGCAATACTATCGCCATCTCGCCGCACTGCTCGCCCGAACGGTGGCGCAGGCGGATAGTGGAGCGCCGCAGCTGCCGGCCCATCCCTTGCCGGACTTCACCAATAGGATCGCCGCAATCCAGGGGTTTCTGCCGCCGCTGCAATTGGCCGAGTTGCGCAAGGAGGTCGAGGACCTGGCCGCCGTCGAGCGCAGCTACCTCCCGACCCACAAGAAGGGCGGCACCATCGCTTATGCCAATCTCATCGAGCTGGCACCAGGCGTCACGCGGCTCTACCACTCGGAAGCACTACGGCGCTTCGTTTCGCGGGTGGTCGGCGAAGAGGTCCAGCCGACGCCTCTGAACGACCAAAGTTCACTGTCGATCCTCATTTACGATCGGCCCGGCGATCACATCGATTGGCATTACGACCACAACTTCTATCGGGGGCGGCATTTCACAGTCTTGCTGCCCGTCGTCAACATCGGTCACGGGCCCGATGGGCTGTCACACGCGCGGCTGTTGGCAAAAATCGAGAAGACGGTCATGGAATTTGCCACGCCGCCCAACACTTTGGTGGTGTTTGAGGGAGCGCAAGTGCTACACAAGGCGTCCCCCATCGCGGCGGGCGAACGCCGAATTGTGATCAGCATGACGTACTGCGCCGACGCGCGTGCAACCTGGCTCCAGGCCGCTGCGCGGCGGATCAAGGACACAGCATTCTTCGGCGTGCGAGCCTTGTGGACGTAAGCGTCCACTGGCGGAAACTACGGTGACCGCTCGGAACGTCGGTTCCTGACCTGGAACGCCGGCCGTTGCTTTGAGGGCACGTGGTGCTGATCATCCAGCGACAGACACAGACCCTCCTATTTCCGCGTCAACGCCGCCTGGTCGGCGCCGGTTAAGGGCGGCTGGAAGCTAGATCCATAAAGCACCGCCAAGGCGAGCAATCCGATAATGGCAGCCACCAAGAGGCTGATCTCACGCGTCTCGCGACGCTGATCGTCTGGGCTCACGGTTCTTGCCTCCTCTCTCTCTAGAAGCCTTGAAACCAATCTCTAGAAGCCTTGAAACCAACTCAACGCTGCTTCGTTGCCCCTCTAATCCCGGCGGTCGTCGACCCCCTCGATACCGGCGGGACACACTCTCCTTCCTGGCACTGGCACCCACGATTCGCACCGTGGGTGCCTTTTCCCACCTAGTTCCGAGTTCCGCGCACGAGAGAGGCGCCGCATGGCATGATGGAGGAGCCATCCGGCGGCCGGCACGCGAGTTGGGGAACATGCTCGCGCTGCCCCTCGTCTCTGCGGCAGGAGGGGTGAGGCGTAACGCGGCCTGCCCGCCTCTTGTTCCCGCGCTTGCACGTTGAGGGATTGTCACCGGCTCGTTGGCGATCGTCGGGCCATCACGCGCCTATTGCGGCGCAAAATGACAGTTGCTCAGCCAGCATCCACTCTTGACGTGCTGTATGTTGTACTCAGTGAAACTGGAGCCTCCCGCCTCATCCATTTATTGCGATGTGCTGCAGCGCACTTTGAGCCCCGAGGGTTGCATGTCTACATGCCGGCCGTGCCGGGTACCCTCACACTTCGGGCTCGCCTCTGAGACCTAGGTTCGGAGGCTAGAGCTACGCGAATCCCAGAATTCGCTCTTAGCGCTTCACGTCATCCGAAAGGGCGGCGAAGACGCTCTTGCAATTTGGAACCCTGGTGGCCTGCGGATCGTTTTTTGATGTCGAAAGTCTGGTGGGGAAATTGAAGAGGTGGACCCGATGAAGAGATCTATTGTTCTGGCCTCGCTGTTTGTTTTCGTCTTCCCCGCAGCCGCGTGGGCAGCGGCAGATGACCCGGGAGAGATCATCTTCAACAACCACTGCCGCAAGTGCCACACGGTCAAGCAAGCCGACAATCGGCTCGGACCGTCACTTTACGGGATCGTCGGTAAGAAAGCGGGGCAGGTCGAAGGGTTCGAAGGCTACTCTGGAGGCTTGGACGGCATCACATGGGATGAGGCGACCCTCGACAAGTTCATTGCCGATCCCGCCTCCGTCGCGTCGAGCACGAATATGATCTATCCGCCCGTAACCGATCCCGAAGAGCGCAAAAAGATCATCGGGTTTCTGGAGCAAAGCGGCGGGCCGGCGCGGTAACTTTACGTAATGCAATGTGAAGCAGACGTCCCATGGTCGTCAAAATTTGCGGACACACTGCACCCTCGGCCGAACCACGTCGGGGACAAAGGCTATGGAGAAGAGCGAGGCTACTATCACGGCTATGGTGCTCAAAGGTATTGAACACGGAAGGTACAACATTGGCAGGGACGACTCTCGGGAGTGCTATGTCTTTGACATGAGAGCGGCGCGGCTAGAGGCGCTGAGGCTCTGTCATGAAGCAGGGTTGGATGGGCCGGAATTGGTGCGGACAGTCGATCGCCAACTGGAAAGCTACATTGATCGGGAATTGCGGGCGCGAAGCGCGAGGAAAGACCTATTGCGCGCCTCATGATAACGGGTCCCACCAAGTCCCGGGCACTTCAGCGCGACGGCTTTTGGCCTTTTGCAACTCAGGCTGCGCTTGCCGTGCAACCAGGGAGTTCCCCACTTGTGCCATAGATGGCCGGAAGTCCGAACGGAACGCACTCCAATGCCACGTTGCTCTGGCCCATGCCGGAGACTGCAGCGGTCATGCGACCATTGCGACGGAGCGCTTTGTCGGCGAGTGCGACGAACAAGCGGTTGGGACGGGCTGAGTCGGAGGATCGACGCAAGTTGAGCGCGAGCAACTCTTCCGGCGTGTCGGGGTTGAGAGCACAAAGTGTGATAAACGCGGCAGCTGTCGAACGGCTGATCCCCGCATAGCAATGGATGAGCATTGGTTCGCGGCGGTCCCAGCTGTAAATAAAATCCAGCAGCTGCACTACGTGCTCAGCGGCCGGCAGCACCTGTTCGGCTCGCGCTTCAACGATGTCATGCATGGCAAGCCTAAGATGACGATCGGAGGCGATAATCTCGGGGGTAGTTGGCGACAGCGCCGCATCGATTGCGCTCACCAGGTGCCGCGCCCCCGTGCGTTGAACGAACTCCGGAACCAGTCTGAGTGGACAGACGTGAACAGTGGCACTGACGCCAAGCCCCGCCGACATGATATTAGGCTTCCTTGTTTTGTTCTGTGCTGGGCGCGACGTTGCACCCAACAGTGACGTTTTCATGGTTGCGCTGGCACGCGTCGTGATTTGTGTCTTTGAAATTGGCGCTCGTTAGCGGGTCGGTGGACCAATCGATCGGCTCCTAGCTAGAACTGTTCGATCTCGGCCTTGAAACGGTCAGAGAGGGACCCTGCCATCTCCTCGGGTCGGTCGAACCATGTCCGCGGGCTACCGCATGACCTGCTCGAGCCGGTTATACGGCTCGCGTGCAAGCCGTACATAGTTGCGAATTGAATCCTCGTACAGGTCAGGTTCATCGAAGAATTCGACCCCTCGTATGAGGGACACGATGTCGTCTTCCGTAGCGCCGACCTCAAGCCCGAGATGAACCCCAGTGAACAGAGCCGCTCGGCACCCTTTGGTACAGTGAACGTAGACCCGCTTCGGCAGCGTCGATGCTTCTTGACGGAACAAGTTCAACAATTCACTCGGGACTGTTCTCGCGGGAACGGGAATGTTGAGAAATGTCATTCCCGAGCTTCTGACGGCCTCCCGTTCATCGGTGATTGTCAGCGCTCCTACCTCATCCGGCATGCGCAGATCTACAACGGCGTTGAAGCCGCAGGAGTTAAGCCGGCGCAGCTCGAGCAGGCTCGGGCTCATGGCGACCGCAAAATCCTTGTCGAGATCGATCCACTTCATGACCCATCCCTCAAAAGCGATGTTTAGCGGCCTCCGGCGCCTTGAAGCACCATCGGCGGCATCGACGACCGCTCCACCTCTCCATCGCGTCAAGGCAAAATCAGATCAAGCCTGGCCCGCCGCGGCGATAAGATGTGCACTCATTTTAGCCGACCTCACTAGCCATGGCACGTCCTCTTGGTGGCTAACGGCTCGCCCGTAAGAAGGTTCACGGCCATGCAGCAGTTCCGGAGCGGGCGAGATTGCCAATTGCGTCAAGGCTTGGAGAGCGGCTGGCAAGCGCGTCAAGGGCCAGACTGGAGGCCGGATCGCACCTGGCCGCGGGGCGTGTCCCACTAGCGGAAGTTACACCCGATGCGTCGCCCGCTCTTTCATCATTCGGAAATAGTGTTCGGCGTGCTGATACCAGTTCTCCGTCTGAATCGCGTCGCCAGCCGATGCCGCTTCACGGGCAAGGGCGAGGTAGCGCTTGACCACCGAGCAGAAGATCATCCGTGCGAAAGTCGGGTTGCTGGAGCTGGCCAAGCAGCTCGGCAACGTGAGCCAAGCCTGCAAGATGATGGGCTATTCCCGCGACAGCTTCTACCGCTTCAAGGAGCTCTACGACAAAGGCGGCGAGATCGCACTTCAGGAGATCAGCCGCAAGAAGCCGGTGTTGAGGAACCGCGTTGCCGAGGAGATCGAGGCAGCCATCGTTGATCTGGCCGTCGAGCAGCCGGCCTTCGGCCAAGTTCGCGTCGCCAACGAGCTCGCCAAGCGCGGGCTCTCCGTGTCGCCGGCCGGCGTGCGCTGCGTCTGGCTCCGTCACGACCTCGAGACCATGAAGAAGCGCCTCAAAGCGCTCGAAGCCAAGAGCGCTCAGGACGGGCTGGTGCTCACCGAAGCCCAGCTCGCCGCGCTGGAGAAAGCCAAGTCCGAGAAGGAGGCCCACGGCGAGTTCGAGAGCGAGCATCCGGGCTATTGCGGCGCCCAGGACACCTTCTATGTCGGCAATTTGAAAGGCGTCGGACGCATCTACCAGCAGACGTTCATCGATACCTACGCCAAGGTCGCCTTCGCCAAGCTCTACGACAGGAAGACACCGCTCACCGCCGCCGATCTCTTGAACGACCGCGTGCTGCCGTTCTTCGACGGCCACGACGTGAAGCTCTTGCGTGTGCTGACCGACCGCGGCACCGAATATTGCGGGAACCCAGAGCGGCACGAGTTCGAGCTGTATCTGGCGGTCGAGGACGTCGACCATTCACGCACGAAAACCAAGAGCCCGCAGACCAACGGCATCGTTGAGCGCTTCCACAAGACGGTGCTCAACCATAGTTCCTGTGCGCATTTGCATCGGGCATGCTTTGCCGCTGTGGCCGGCGCACGTGTTTCGGCTGTCTATTTCGTTGTGATGTGGAATCGCTGTTACTCATCGCACTCCTCGACGCGAAGCTCCCGCGCATACCCCGGTCCTTCCTCCTCACGCAGGCACCGCCGAGGCGCGTTGGTGCTTCTTCAATACAGATTTACCGATTGTTGAGGTCGCTTCCTGGCGCTTAATGCAGAACCAGCCCCGGCCGACTCCGTTCCTTCAATGCATCCCTTAACGCATAGAGGCGGTACAGACGGACGATAATCGCGCTGATGTCAGACGATCCTCGACCTCCTACGACCCCGCGCGTCGTAAAACCGCCGTTCACCAGCGCCACTTCCGCTTGGGAAATCATGCGCTCAACGAGTTTTACTTGCTCGGTTGTATTCAGCATGGGCGTTTGATTTGCGTGCTCCTGTCTGTCAACGCCCACAAAGGGCGCCTTGTTCCCTCAGTCTTTCGTTCGCTCCCGGTGAGCGCAATTCGGGGCGGGAGCGGGTAACGAACAAGGCGCTCCCCTGATCGACTTCAGCCTCGGGTCAAAGGCGGCTGCCAGCGCAACGTCCGCTACGAGTTCGGCTCTACCTGTGACACCAGAAAATTGTGGCGCACGCAAGAGGATTCGACGGCCCGAAGTGAGCCTAACTCGCTGATTTACAAGGCTAGAGCGGTGATTTCTCACGTCGTCGGCAGCTCCCGCCTCCGTCCGCCCCAGGTGGAGCGTGTGCTCGTCCTGGGCTGCCTCGATCTGGGCGACAGTGCCCAAGAGCCGGCGATGGAACAAAGTCATGTGGCGAGGGTTATTTGGAAGGGCGCGCGTCGGGGGCCCGCATCGTCGTGCCGGATCCAAGCCCCCAGATACCGTCGGCGAGCGGCTTTGTCGGACGATTAACCAAGCGAAATTCAATCACAATTCAAGCTCACTGCAAGGACTTCCGCCCGGCGCTCCGGCATTCTGCGCTCAGTCAAATACGACATAGGCGGAGGATCAAGCATGAAAATCGTCGTCATCGGAGGCAGCGGCCTCATCGGATCGAAGCTCGTCGGTCTGCTGCGTGGCAAGGGGCATGAGGTTCTGGCGGCGTCACCGAATTCGGGCGTCAATACGATCACGCGTGAGGGGCTGGCCGAGGCGCTTTCCGGTGCCAACGTCGTCGTCGACGTGGCGAATTCGCCGTCGTTCGAGGACAAGGCGGTGCTGGAGTTCTTCGAAACTTCCGGCCGCAACCTGCTTGCGGCCGAAGCGGCCGCCGGCGTGGGGCATCACGTGGCGCTCTCGGTCGTCGGCGCCGATCGCCTTCCCGACAGCGGGTATCTGCGCGCCAAGGTGGCGCAAGAGAGGCTCATCAAGGCTTCGAAGACCCCCTTTACGATCCTGCGATCGACCCAATTCTTCGAGTTCGTCGGCGGGATCATCCAGTCGGCCGTCAAAGGCGACGAGATCCGCCTGTCGCCAGCTCTCCTGCAACCCATCGCCTCCGATGATGTCGTGGCCGCGCTGGCCGAACTTACCGTGGGCAAACCGGTGAACGGCATCGTCGAGGTGGCCGGCCCCGAGAAGATCCCTCTCGATGCGCTCGCCCGGCAGCATTTGGCGGCCAACGGAGATCGCCGACAGGTGATCGCGGACGTGCACGCGCGTTACTTCGGCGCCGAGCTGAACGATCAATCGTTGACGCCCGGCGACGATCCACGCCTCGGCACGACGCGTTTCGAGGATTGGCTCGGCCGCACATTGGCGCAGCGATAGTCCGCTACCGCCCAAACTTGGCCGAAAGCCCTCGAGCTCGAACACAAAGGATCGAAGAAATGAACTCGCACTCGTTTTCGGCTGCAGGTGCGCAGGTTTCTGCCAGGGAGACGCGTAATGAGTGATTCCAGGCCACTCCCGCGCCCCGCGTCGTATGACAAGAAGGTCGGTCTTGTCCTGCAGGGCGGTGGCGCGCTCGGCAGCTATCAGGCGGGCGTTTACGAGGCATTGGCGTCATCGCCCTATTTGCCCGATTGGGTGGCCGGGATCTCGATTGGGGCGATCAACGCCGCACTCATTGCCGGCAATCCTCCGGAGAACCGCGTGGCCCAGTTGCGTCGGTTCTGGGAAGGGATCGACCGCTCCGACCGCGTGGTGGCCTACCGGGCACACCGGGCCGGTTGCCGCCTGGCAACGATCGGTCGGCGGAATTGCCGCGATCATGTTTGGCCAGCCCGGTTTTTTCGCTCCGCGCCCGCACCATGAGTGGTTCTCGCCGACCATGCCGACGAGCTACTACAGCACGGCGGCGCTCAAGGAGACGCTCGAACAGCTCGTCGACTTCGACCGCATCAACAATGCCAAGGGCACCCGCCTCAGCGTGGGAGCGGTGAATGTGCGCACCGGCCGCTTCGCCTATTTCGACAGCGCGGAAACCGCCATTCGCCCGGAGCATGTGATGGCGAGCGGCTCGCTGCCGCCCGGTTTTCCACCGGTCGAGATCGACGGCGAATACTACTGGGACGGCGGTCTCGTCTCCAACACGCCGCTGCAATACGTGCTGGATTACTATCCGCGTCGCAGCCGCCTGACGTTCCAGGTCGATGTTTTTCAGGGCCGCGGCCAGCTGCCGACAAATCTCGAGGAAGTGAGCGAACGGGAAAAAGACATTCGCTTCTCCAGCCGCACGCGCATCACCACCGAAAATTTCCGGCAAAAGCACGAAGTGCGGCACGCCATCGAGGAGCTGATGGAAATCCTGCCGCCGGAGTTGCGCAATACCGAACAGGCCAACCGGCTTTATGCATTCGGCTGCGTCACCAAGATGGATATCGTGCAGCTCATCTATCGCCCGCACGAGCCGCAAGGCGCGTGCAAGGACTACGAATTCAGCCGGGTCACCATGAACAACCGCTGGCAGCAAGGGCTTTCGGATGCCCGCACCGCATTGCAGGCCGCGCCATGGCTCGCGCCAACACCTAAGGACGTCGGTGTGCGCGTGTTCGATGTGATGCACGATATCCTTGTTGGCAAGTCGAAGGCGACGCCGCAGGAAACCTCGCCGATGGAGGAGATCTCCGCACCAGATCTTCAGGAAAAACGAAAGAGTGCCTGAGGGGGGCAGTTTCGTGGAACCGGCTGACGTCTCAAATACCGCCTTCGCCATGCCGCTCACGAGCCCGTCGTTTGCGGGCGGGCCGTATCGCTACACCAACAGGGAATACCTGATCGTCACCTATCGCACGAGCCGCGCGGCGCTTGAGGAGGCGGTGCCCGAGCCGCTGACGTTCGACGAGCCGCCTGTACGCTGCGAGTACACCGGGATGCTCGGCGAGCCCAATTTCCTTCTCAAGATCATTCCGCCGCGAACGAAAGGAAACTAGGATGAAAAAGACCGCATTGATCGTCGCGTTGGCAGCTTCGCTCTTTGGCGTGGCCGCCACGGCCCAAGAAGCGAACGGAGAAGAATCGAAAGTCTCTGTCGTGTTCAGCCGCGAGCTGCCCAATGTACCGGGCAAGAGCCTGCGTGCCGTTCTTGTCGAATATGGTCCGGGCGCGTCGTCTCCGTCGCACCGGCATCCCGCGTCGGCATTCATTTATGCGACCGTGCTTGAAGGCGAGATCCGCAGCAAGGTCAATGATGAGCCGGAGCATGTCTATAGTGCTGGCGAAAGCTGGACCGAGGTGCCTGGCGACCACCACAAGGTGAGCGCCAATGCTAGCTCGGCAAAGCCCGCACGGCTGTTGGCCATCTTCGTGGTCGATACGGAGGAGAAGGAAATCGTTATCCCGGATAAGTAGGGAAGGTTCGTGGGGGCAGAAACCGACCGCCTCCCGGAGTTAACGACGACCAAGGCCTCCTGCGACTCCGTCGCGGGATGCACAGGTTCGAATCCTGTACAATAGTGGCGCACCCAAGAGGATTCGAACCTCTGACCTTTGCCTTCGGAGGGCAACGCTCTATCCAGCTGAGCTATGGGTGCTTCGCGTGGTGCGCGGGACCGACTAGATACCCCATCCCTCTCCCGCCCGCAAACTCGTGCGGATTTCCCCTCTCCCCGCGTGCGGGGAGAGGGGGAGTAGCGGCCGCCCGCAAACTCGTGCGGATTCCCCCTCTCCCCGCGTGCGGGGAGAGGGGGAGTAGCGGCGCCGCCACGCACAGGCTGACCGGCGCCGCCCGAGCGCCTATATTGCGCGCCATGACCGAGAACGCCCTCAAGACATCCCCCCCGCGCCGCACCCCCCAGTGCTCGGTGCCCGAGGGCGAGCCCGTGCCCATCGTCAAGGGCAGCCACGTCTACCTGATCGACGGCTCGGGCTATATCTTCCGCGCCTTCCACGCACTCCCGCCCCTGACGCGCCCCTCGGATGGCTTGCCGGTCGGCGCGGTGCACGGCTTTTGCGCCATGCTGTGGAAGCTCCTGCGCGAAACCAAGGCCTCCGAAGCCCCCACCCACATCGCCGTCATCTTCGATGCGTCCGAGAAGACGTTCCGCAACGACATCTACCAGGACTACAAGGCGCACCGGCCGCCGGCGCCGGAAGAGCTCGTCCCGCAGTTTCCCCTCATCCGCGACGCGGTCCGCGCCTTCAACGTCGCCTGCATCGAGCAGCTCGGCTACGAGGCGGACGATCTCATCGCAACTTACGCGCGCGAGGCCGTCGACAAGGGCGGCGACGTGACGATTGTCTCCTCCGACAAGGACCTGATGCAGCTCGTGCGCCCCGGCGTCGTCATGTTCGACGGCATGAAGAACAAGCGCATCGGCCGCGACGAGGTGATGGAAAAGTTCGGCGTGCCCCCCGAGAAGGTCGTCGACGTGCAGGCGCTCGCCGGAGACTCGACCGACAACGTGCCGGGCGTGCCGGGAATCGGCGTCAAGACGGCGGCCGAGCTGATCACCAACTACGGCGATCTCGATTCGCTGCTCGAGGCGGCCACCGAGATCAAGCAGCCGAAGCGGCGCGAGAAGCTGATCGAGTTCGCGCCCCAGGCGCGCCTCTCGCGCGAGCTCGTGCGGCTCAAGGACGACGTCCCGGCCGAGCTCGGCGTCGAGGCGCTCGGCGTGCACGATCCCGAGCCCGAGACGCTGCTCGGGTTCCTGCGCGCCATGGAGTTCAGCACGCTAACGAAGCGCATTGGCGAGAAGCTCGGCGTCGCGCCCGACGCGATCCCGCAGCGTGCCGCGCCGCCCGCGCCATCGGCCGAAGCGGGCTTGACGAAGGTTGCCGAAGGCACGGGCGCTCCCGCGCCCACCGCCGACCAACCGGGCGCCGGCACGCCCGCCGCCGGTGCCGCGATCGTCTCCGCGCGCCTCGCAAAAGTGCCCTTCGACCGCACCAAGTACGAGACGGTGACGAGCCGCGCCGCGCTCGAGAAATGGGTCGGCCTCTGCCGCGAGGCGGGCCGTTTCGCCTTCGACACCGAGACCACCGCCCTCGATTGCATGAGCTGCGATCTCGTCGGCTTCTCGCTCGCGGTCGAGCCGGGCCGCGCCTGCTACGTCCCCGTGGGCCACCGAATTGCGGCCGGCAGCTTCGACTTCGGCGACGGGGCCGGCATCGTCCAGGTGCCGCTCACCGAGGCGCTCGCGCTTCTGAAGCCCGTGCTCGAGGACGAGGGAATCCTGAAGGTCGGCCACAACGTCAAGTTCGACAGCCTCGTGCTGCTCCGCCACGGCATCAGGATGGCCCCCATCGACGACACCATGCTGATGTCCTACGTGCTCGACGTGGGCCGCGGCGCCCACGGCATGGACGATCTCGCGGTTCGCCACCTCGGCCACACGTGCATACCGTTCGAGACCGTGCTCGATCATGCGCCGGGGGCGAAGAAGAGCGACAAGACCTTCGCCCAGGTGCCGCTCGCCAAGGCGACCGAGTACGCCGCCGAGGACGCGGACGTGACGCTGAGGCTATGGCTCAAGCTCAAGCCGCGCCTCGCCGCCGAGCACTTGAGCGCCGTCTACGAGCGCCTCGAGCGCCCTCTCGTCCCGGTGATCGTCGCCATGGAGCACGCGGGCATCCTCGTCGACCGCGCCGTTCTTTCCCGCCTCTCGAGCACGTTCGCGCAGGGCCTTGCACGGCTCGAGGAGGAGATCAACGGCCTCGTCGGACACAAGTTCAATCTCGGCTCGCCGCGGCAGCTCGGCGAGCTCCTCTTCGACCGCCTGGGGCTCCCGGGCGGCAAGCGCACGAAAAGCGGCCAGTGGGAGACGCGCGCCGGCCTCCTCGACGACCTCGCCGCCAACGAGGACCTGCCCGAGCACGCGAGGCGCCTCATCAACACCATGCTCGAGTGGCGCCAGCTCGCGAAGCTGCGCTCGACCTATACCGACACGCTCCCGACCTACATCAACGGGCCCACGGGACGCATCCACACGAGCTACGCGCTCGCCTCCACGACCACGGGCCGGCTCGCCTCCTCCGACCCCAACCTGCAGAACATCCCGATCCGCACGAAGGAAGGCCGCGAGATCCGCACCGCCTTCATCGCGGAGCGCGGCATGAAGCTCGTCTCTGCCGACTATTCGCAGATCGAGTTGCGCGTGCTCGCTCACATCGCCGACATCGCGCAATTGAGACAAGCCTTTGCCGACGGCCTCGACATTCACGCCATGACGGCGTCCGAAATGTTCGGCGTGCCGGTCAAGGGCATGCCGCCCGACGTGCGCCGCCGCGCCAAGGCGATCAACTTCGGCATCATCTACGGGATCTCGGCGTTCGGGCTCGCAAACCAGCTCGGGATCGGCAAGGACGAAGCGGGCCAGTACATCAAGACCTATTTCGAGCGCTTTCCCGGCATCCGCGACTACATGGAGGCGACGAAGAAGCGCGCGCACGAGAAGGGCTACGTCGAGACGATCTTCGGCCGGCGCATCCACTACCCCGAGATCAACACCAAGAACCCTGGCGTGCGCGGCAACCTCGAGCGCGCCGCGATCAACGCGCCGATCCAGGGCTCGGCCGCCGACATCATCCGCCGCGCCATGATCCGCATGGGCGACGCGCTCGGCCACGCCAAATTAAAGACGCCGCGCATGCTGCTCCAGGTGCACGACGAGCTCGTGTTCGAGGTCGCGGAAAGCGAGGTCGAGAAGACCATCGCGATCGTCAAGCGCGTGATGGAGGGCGCGGCAGAGCCTGCGGTCAAGCTCACCGTGCCGATCCACGTCGACGCCAAGGCCGCCGACAACTGGGAGGCGGCGCATTAGGGCCCTGTCCCAAGGGCCCGTTGCTGTGCTGTCTCAGTATTTGTACGCACCAGCCCCAACCAAGAGGTCACCGGTCCGCACGAAGTACGAACTCTTGTCGTGTTCCTGGTTATCCGCGGGACTCTTGAACTTGTAGTCGACCCAGCCGTTCTTGTCGATTGCGACAATCTCCTTGATGAAGAGCTTGCCATTGGCATCAGGCGTGTTCAGTTCGTTCTTACCAATCAGCTCCGGCCGTGCCCCACTGGATTTCCAAGTCCCAGTTTTGTCGATGACAAACACATAGAGGTCGCCCTTACGCCAGTCACCGCCTGCGTTGAATGCTGCGAGCGCCTTGTCGGGGCCTTCCTTTTCGAGGAAAGCCGCAGCCTTCGTGGCCATCTCTTGAGCTTCCTCCTTGGTCGCGTGTTTCGGCTCAGCGGCGAACAAATGACCGCCGGCAAATAACATTGCGAGGAAGGACAGTGTCAGGGTTCGTAGGGATCTCGGGCTTTTCATTTTATCCTCCTTTCCTCCCTCGTCATCCGGTCCCGGGGTGCGCAGGCACGGCCCGCAAGCCAATAGGCCGCCGTGCTCGGGCACCTTTCATTCGGCCAAGCCAAGGGAGGTCGACGATTGCGATGAGTTGGCACGACCACTTCTCCCCTGCTGCTCAGAAGCAACGAGGACTCAAGCGGCGCCCATGACCAAGATCTTCCACCGGGATTGCGAAAAAGGACTGTCGCATTCCGGTCTCGCTGCCGGGCCGACAAACCTCGCTCCTTGAATTGGAGCGCACGTCGAGAAACCAGCGAAACGCTAAGTTTACTCCTCGCCGGCGAATTGAGTCAAAGCCCGCCAGAATGAACGCGTAGCCATGAGCCGGCTTACCGGCACGGGTTTTCCCCGGCATGAGGCTCGACCATACCGCGAACAGCCCCCTCCCGCGATCAACCGGCGCTCAGATCGATTGCACACTGATCATTTCTTGTGCCGTGCTTAATCTGTGATCGTACCAAAGTAGGGGTTGGCACACTCTACACCGTAGACTATAAGGGCTTCACCGTAGCCATGCGGTGCCTCGACACCCTCGATGCGCGCCGTGGATGGACGAGACGCATTGAGCCGCAGAGCATCAGGCGCTGCCGGATCAGGGACGGCTTTGCCGCTCCGGGCCCGGTTACGGAAGAGGCTCGGATTAGAAGCCTCATCATCAGTACAAAGCTGAAAATCGAATACTTAGACGCATACTGGGAGGTGCGCCATGGAACCCGAGTTTCACGCAGCGTTGGTCGCCGGTCTCTGCCCGCTCGAGGTGATGAGGCGGGCCGGCCGGCCGCAGAGAGCCCGCAGAAGCTTCTTCTCTTGGACGCGCCCCGAAGTAGCTGACGAGGGGACCGACTACCCGCCTTTGCCTCCGGCGAATTGAGCGAACCGTCTGCCGTTGCCCTCCCGGAAGCCGAGCGCGACTCAGGCGTCCGGGATCGATGTCGCAACGCTCTTCCTGCTTCTGTGTTCCCGGAAGCCGGGCTGGGAGGCTTGGCGGATCGCTCGCGAAGCTCGGGGCTTCGTTGTCGGCGAGGCGCCGAGCTACGTGGTGTTCGGCAAGGCCTCGGGGTGACGTCAGAGCCACCGGAGCCGCGCGCCTTTGCGCGCGCTCACGGCCTCGTCTCCCGCTCCGTCCTCCAACTGTCACATGACTGCATTACATGATCCCATGGTGTGCCTCGGGGGAGTGTGTCATGGCCCAGTTTCCTGCGACAATCGATCTCGCGACGCTCGACGGCACGAGCGGCTTCCGCCTCGACGGCATCGATGCCTTTGACAGAAGCGGCCGCTCCGTCGCCTCTGCCGGCGACGTCAACGGCGACGGCTTCGCCGACCTCATTGTCGGCGCCTATGGCGGCGACCCCGGCGGCGACAGCTATGCGGGCGAGAGCTACGTCGTGTTCGGCAAGGCGTCGGGGTTCGCGGCGAGCCTGGACCTCGCGACGCTCGACGGCACCAACGGCTTCCGCCTCGACGGCATCGATGCCTTTGATTTCAGCGGCTATTCCGTCGCCTCGGCCGGCGACGTCAACGGCGACGGCTTCGCCGACATCATTATTGACGCCTTAGGTGGCGACCCGGGCGGGGACAGCGGTGCCGGCGAGAGCTACGTCGTGTTCGGCAAGGCGTCGGGGTTCGCGGCGAGCCTCGACCTCGCGGCGCTCAACGGCACCAACGGCTTCCGCCTCGACGGCATCGATGCCGATGACCGGAGCGGCCGCTCCGTCGCCTCGGCCGGCGACATCAACGGCGACGGCTTCGACGACATCGCTGTTGGCGCCTTTGGCGGCGACCCCGGCGGGGACAGCGGTGCCGGCGAGAGCTACGTCGTGTTCGGCCGCGCTTCCGGGTTCGCGGCGAGCCTCGACCTCGCGGCGCTCGACGGCACCAACGGCTTCCGCCTCGACGGCATCGATGCGTCTGACCGTAGCGGCCTTTCCGTCGCCTCGGCCGGCGACGTCAACGGCGACGGCTTCGGAGACATCATTATTGGCGCCTATGGCGGCGACCCCGGCGGGGACAGCGGTGCCGGCGAGAGCTACGTCGTGTTCGGCCGCGCCTCGGGGTTCGCGGCGAGCCTCGATCTTGCGACGCTCGACGGCACCAACGGCTTCCGCCTCGACGGCATCGATGCGACTGACCTAAGCGGCTGGTCCGTCGCCTCGGCCGGCGACGTCAACGGCGACGGCTTCGACGACATCGTCATCGGCGCCCTTCGCGCCGACCCCGGCGGGGACAACTCTGCGGGCGAGAGCTACGTCGTGTTCGGCGGCGCGTCGGGGTTCGCGGCGAGCCTCGACCTTGCGACGCTCGACGGCACCAACGGCTTCCGCCTCGACGGTATCGATGCGTCTGACTATAGCGGCTCGTCCGTCGCCTCGGCCGGCGACGTCAACGGCGACGGCTTCGACGACATCATTATTGGCGCCTATGGCGCAGACACCTCTGCCGGCGAGAGCTACGTCGTGTTCGGCCGCGCGTCGGGATTTGCAGCGAGCCTCGACCTCGCGACGCTCGACGGCACCAACGGCTTCCGCCTCGACGGCATAGATGCGTCTGACCGTAGCGGCCTTTCCGTCGCCTCGGCCGGCGACGTCAACGGCGACGGCTTTGGCGATCTCGTCATCGGCGCTTTCCTTGCCGACCCCGGCGGGGACAGCTATGCGGGCGAGACCTATGTCGTGTTTGGCCGCAAGCCGGACACGGCCGTCGTCCGCATGGGGACGGCGGTGGGTCAGTCGCTCGCGGGCGGCGATTTCGACGATGAGCTCGTGGGCCTTGCCGGCAGCGATCAGCTCTGGGGTCACGGCGGTGACGACGAGCTCGACGGGGGCACCGGCAGCGACACGATGCGCGGAGGGGGCGGCGATGACGACCTCTTCGGGGGCACCGGCAACGACACGGCCGTCTACCTCGGCGCGTGGCTCGACTATTCGATCACCGGCGCCGTCATCCTGACGATTACCGATACACGGGGCGGCTCGCCCGACGGCACCGACACCGCATTGAGCGTCGAGAATTTCACGTTTGCGAACGGCACCTTCACGGCGGCTGAGATCGTCGACGCGGCGCCGACGGACATCGCGCTTTCGGCCAGCACGATCGCCGAGAATTCGGCCAATGGGACCGTCGTCGGCGCGCTCTCGTCGACCGACGCGAATACGGCCCTCGGCGACACGGCGACGTTCACGCTTCTGAACAGTGCCGGCGGCCGGTTTGCGATCTCTGGCAACAATCTCGTCGTCGCCAATGGAAGCCTGCTCGACTTCGAGGCCGGCGCTTCGCACCAGGTGACCGTGCGCGTGACGGACGCCAAGGGGCTCACCTACGATGAGGTTCTCACCGTCAACCTCACCAACGTCTCGCCCGAGACGATCGTCGGCACGGCGGCCGCCAACGTTCTCCGGGGCGGCAGCGACCGCGACATCATCCACGGTCTCGGCGGGGCCGACACGCTCGCGGGCGGGCTCGGCAGCGACACGTTGCTCGGCGGGAGCGGTTTCGATCGCCTGATCGGCGGCTTCGGCCGCGACGTGATGACGGGAGGCGGCAATCGCGACATCTTCGATTTCAACTCGACCGGCGAGACGGGCAAGACCCTTCCCACCCGCGACAGGATCACGGATTTCCAGCGCGGTGTGGACGACATCGACCTCTCGACCATCGACGCGAAGGTCGGCGTTCTCGGAAACCAGGCCTTCAGCTTCATCGGCCAGTCCGCCTTCACCGGGGCGAAGGGCCAGCTCCACTATAAATTCGCCGGCACGACGACCCTCGTCGAGGGCGACGTGAACGGCGACAAAAAGGCCGACTTCCAGATCGAGCTCACCGGCCACAAGCTATTGGTCGCCGGCGATTTCATACTGTAGACGAAGGGAGCTGCATTCCACTCTCTCGTTGCCTTCCCGGGAGACGAGCGCAGCGAGGCTATCCGGGATCTTCCCCGCGGCGCTGTTGCGACGCCCCTCAGCTGAAAGACCCCGGCTCTCCGCCCCGCCTGTGGCGGGGCTCCGGCCGGGGACGCAAAGTGGGGCGTTTGGTGATGCCCCTCTCCTCCTGCGTTCCCGGAAGCCGAGCGGAGCGAGGCTATCCGGGATCTTTCCCGCCGATAGTGCGAAGCCCCTTCTCTTGAAGACCCCGGCTCTCGCGCCTTCGGCACTCGGCCGGGGACGCGGGGGGATAAGCGGTCCGCCGCACAAAAAGAAATCCCCGTCTGCTCACGCGCGCCTACACTCGCTCATCCCGTCCCGCTAGGGGTCGCCTCCGGGGGCGTACCGACAGGCGAGGGACGGAACGAGTTCGAAGGGAAAGTGCCGCACGCTGCAGCCATTCCTTCGCGCGTTTGCCAATCGCCGGTGGCAACACCGGTACCGCGGAGGCTTGCGGCTAAGCGAGGCGCGGGACGTTGGGACGTGCTTCACCCAACGCAAAGCTCGGGTCATGTCGGAGACATGCCTCCGGCATGGGCGGGGCGCCGGTGCGCCTATGAAACATACAAGCGGAAGACCGCGGCAATCCCGCGCCCCGCTCCCCCTACCCTCATTCCCTCGGGTGCAAGCGCCGCGAGGACATCGGCGCGTTCCCCCTCTCCCCATGGCAAGGCCGCCATGGGGAGAGGGGATACAGTGGCGAGCCTCGAGCAAATGATCCCATGCATCATGCAATTTTGTCCCGGATCGCCATGCGGAAAGAGGGGATTCAATCCTACTTCGTGCATTGGGGCCGCATGGCGTCCGGGATGACAGTGGAGGAGCAGAATGCCACGCACCGAGAGAGCAAAGGGCTTGCGAACCCTCGACGGCGGCGTCGCGTTCCGCTCTCAGCAACCGACGAGAGGTGGCCCATGCCCTTGACGCTTCGAGGCTCCTGCCGCTGCGGCGCCGTGACTTTCAGCTGCGACAGCCACACGCCCTACCCCTATCAGCGCTGCTACTGCTCGATCTGCCGCAAGACGGCGGGCGGGGGCGGTTACGCCATCAATCTCGGCGGCCTTTCGCGCACGCTTCGCGTCGAGGACCGGGAAGAGGCGGTGCGCATATTCCGAGCCGAGATCCGATACGACGACGGCACGTGCGAGATCTCGACGGCGGAGCGCAATTTCTGCTCGCGCTGCGCGACCGCACTGTGGCTGTTTTCCCCGGAGTGGCCGGAGCTCGTCCATCCTTTCGCGTCCGCCATCGACAGCGAGCTCCCGGTCCCGCCCTCCTCCGTCCACCTGATGCTGCGCTTCAAGCCGGCTTGGGTCGTGCCGGACATCAGAGACGGCGATCTCGCCTTCGACCTCTACCCCGAGCAGTCGCTCGAGGACTGGCACAAGAGCCGCGGGCTCTGGGTCGAGTGATGCTAGCGGCGCGCGCGAGGATCGTCGGCATCGACGACGGCAAAGTCGGGCACGACGCCGGCCCGCGTCTTCCTCTCGACCGGCACGATGAACTGGTCGTCGCGCACGCGGCCCAGGTCCTTGTCAGCCTCGGGGAGAACGAGCGTCGCGAAGTCGCCGCGCCAGACGATCACGCTGCCCCCCTCGCGCGCCGCATTTCGGGCCCAGGCGCGGATCGTCGAGTGGAACGGCTCGACGCGCCACGCATCGGGGCGGTCGGGGTCGGCGTGGATGGCGATGCGGTTGCTCCGCGCCTCGTAGTTGACGAGAAACTTGGCCTTGGCGGGCTTCCAGCGCTCGTCGAGCTCCTTGATCCTGAGATAGCCGCAGTAGAAGGCGCGGCAGGCCTCGGGACGGCTCTCGTAGATCGTGCAGCCGCGCTTGGGGTCGCAATGGGCGCACCACTTGGCGCGCGGCTTCTCGAGCACGTCGACGGCGAGCAGCTTGCAGCAGAGCGTGCAGCCCTCGCACGTGCGCCCGGGAACAAGGTCTGGGGTCGCGGTCATCGATCCCATACCAGCACGGGTACGCCGTCCCCGCCATAACGGGAGCTGGGCTCCTAGATAAGAATACCTTATGAATCGTTCACGAACTTGCGATTTGAAGTTATCATGGATCGTCGCTACATTTCTTGCATTCCAGACGGGTCGGCGACCCGTCGGGCAACTCACTAGGAGGATTACCCATGAAGACCTGGAGCAAGCCCTCGGTTCGCGAGCAGGAAGTTGGCCTTGAGGTCACGTCTTACCTGCCGGCCGAGATCGACATCATCTAACGTCGATCGAGCATCGGAATTCGGGCGCGGTGGCCTCGGGGCCTCCGCGCCTTTTTTATTCGCGCCTCGCCACGCCGCCGCGTCACGAATTCCCAATTTCGCGCTTGCGAAATCCTCATAAGAATTCGTGATTGAATGTGACCGTAAATTCGATTGGCAATTATTGGGGGCGCACTTTATCTCAAGCCCACGCGACGCGGAGAGTTTGCCTCGCGCTTGAGGAGGAAACCATTATGAAGACCTGGATGAAGCCTTCGGTTCGCGAGCAGGAAGTCGGTCTCGAGGTCACGTCCTATCTGCCGGCCGAGATCGACATCATCTAACGTCGAATTCCTCTGCTTGATGCGAAGCGCGGCGGCCCGAGGCTGCCGCGCTTTTGCTTTGGCCGCCGCTTAGAGGCGCGCGTCGCTCTCCGGGACCGGCAGAACCTCTTTGAGATCGTAGATGAAGCCGCCGCCGGGCGCGAGCCAGGACCTCAGCCTCTCGACGCCGAGGCTCAGGATCTCCGCATGGCGCACGGCGAGGACGATCCCGTCGAAGGTGCCCTCGGGAAGCTCACGCGCGACCGCGATGCCATAGGTGCGCTGCGCTTCGGCCGCGTCGGCGCGCGGATCGTAGACATAGATCTCGCGGGCGAAGGGGCGCAGCTCGGCGACGAGGTCGGCAACCTTCGTGTTGCGCGTATCTGGGCAGTTCTCCTTGAACGTAAACCCCATCACGAGAAGGCGCGCGCTTCCGATCGCCACCTTGCGCTCGGCCATCGTCCTCACGATGTCGTGGGCGACGAACGTGGCCATGCCGTCGTTCACGCGCCTCCCCGCGAGGATCACCTCGGGATGGAAGCCGATCGATTGGGCTTTATGCGTCAGGTAGTAGGGATCGACGCCGATGCAGTGGCCGCCGACGAGGCCCGGCCGGTAGGCGTGGAAGTTCCACTTGGTGCCGGCGGCCTCGAGCACCTCGCGCGTCTCGATGCCGAGCCTCTTGAACAGCTGCGAGAGCTCGTTGACGAGGGCGATATTGAGATCGCGCTGGATGTTCTCGATCACCTTCGCCGCCTCCGCGACGCGGATCGAGCTCACGCGATGAGTTCCGGCGGTGATCACCGACGCATAGATGCAGTCGACCAGATCGGCGGCTTCCGGCGAGGAGCCCGACGTGATCTTTTTGATCGTCGGCAGCCGGCGCGTCTGATCACCGGGATTGATGCGCTCGGGGCTGTAGCCGGCGTGGAAGTCGCGCTTGTAGACGAGGCCCGATTCGCGCTCGACGATCGGAACGCAGACCTCCTCGGTCGCGCCCGGATAGACGGTCGAACTCGTAGACGACGACGTTGTCCCGCGAGATCACGCGGCCGACGGTAGCACTCGCCTTCTCGAGCGCGCCGAGATCGGGACGGCGGGCCTCGTCGATCGGCGTCGGCACGGTCACGATGTAGACGTTGGCGTCGGCGAGGTCGCGCGGGTCCGCCGTAAAGGTGAGGTGCGTTGCCGCCTGCATCTCCTCGTCGGTCACCTCGCCGGTCGAATCGACGCCCGCCTTGAGCGCATCGATGCGCGCGCGGCTGATGTCGAAGCCGACGACCGGGAACTTGCGGGCGAGATAGACCGCGAGCGGCAGGCCGACATAGCCGAGACCGATGATCGCGATCCTGACGGTACCGAGCGTTGGCAGCGACATGCGTTTCGATTGGCTTGGGCAGGCACTCTACTCGAGGGTGCCGAGCAGAACCTCGACGAGCTCTTCCGCGCTCGCCTCGGCCGTTTTGAGACGAAGCTCCGGATTCTCCGGAACCTCGTAGTCGGAATCGATGCCCGTGAAGTTCTTGATCAACCCCTTGCGTGCCTTGCGGTAGAGGCCCTTGGGATCGCGCTCCTCGCATACCGCGAGCGGCGTGTCGACGAAAATCTCGATGAAGTCGCCCTCGCTGAAGAGCTCCCGCGCAAGGCGACGCTCGGCCCGGAACGGAGAGATGAACGACACGAGCACGATGAGGCCGGCATCCACCATCAGCTTGGCGACCTCGGCCACGCGGCGGATGTTCTCGACGCGGTCGGCCTCGGCGAACCCGAGGTCGCGGTTGAGGCCGTGGCGCACGTTGTCGCCGTCGAGGATGTAGGTGTGGCGTCCCATGGTGTGGAGACGGCGCTCGAGGAGGTTGGCGAGCGTCGACTTGCCCGACCCCGAAAGGCCGGTGAACCACAGGCAGCAGGGGCGCTGATGCTTCAGGGAGGCGCGCGCGCCCCTGTCGATCGAGAGCGCCTGCCAGTGCACGTTCTCGGCCCGCCTCAGCCCGTAGCGGATCATTCCCGCGCCGACGGTCGCGTTCGAGAGCTTGTCGATCAGGATGAAGGCGCCCATCGAGCGGTCGGTCTCGTAGGGCTCGAACACGAGGGGCCTGGAAAACGACAGCGTGCAGAAGCCGATCTCGTTGAGGTCGAGCTCGCGCCCCGCCATCTGGTCGAGATTGTCGACGTTGATCTTGTGCTTCAATGTGGTGACCGTCGCCGACGCCCACTGGGTCGCGCACTGCACGAAGTAGGGCCGGCCGGGAAGCAGCGGCTCATCCCCCATCCAGATCACGTGCGCGGCCACCTGGTCGGCAATCTCGGGCCTCTGGTCCGCGGCCGCGATCACGTCGCCTCGGATCGTGTCGACCTCCTCGGCGAAGACGAGCGTCACGGCTTCTCCGGCGCGGGCTTCCGCGAGGTCTCCGTCGAAGGTTACGATGCGCGCGACCTCGGTGGTGCGCCCCGACGGCAGGACGGCGACGCGGTCGCCGGGACGCACCGAGCCCGAGACGAGCGTCCCCGCCAATCCGCGGAATTCCGCGTTGGGGCGGTTGACCCACTGCACGGGCATGCGCAACGGCCGCGCGGCCGCGTCCTCGCCGACCTCGATCGTCTCGAGGTGGGCCATGAGCGTCGGCCCTCTGTACCAGGGCATCGCCGCGCTCTCGGTGAACACGTTGTCGCCGTCGCGCGCGGAGACCGGGATGCAGGTGACGTGCCGGATATGGAGACTGCGCGCGAAACTCGAGTATTCGGCGGCGATCTCGTCGAAGCGCGCCTCGGCGTAGTCCACGAGGTCCATCTTGTTCACCGCGAGCACGATGTGGCGGATGCCGAGGAGATGGACGATGAAGGTGTGGCGCCGCGTCTGGGTCAGTATGCCCTTGCGCGCATCGACCAGGATGACGGCGAGATCGCAGCCGCTGGCGCCGGTCGCCATGTTGCGCGTGTATTGGACGTGCCCCGGCGTGTCGGCGACGATGAAGTGACGCCTCGCCGTCGCGAAATAGCGGTAGGCGACGTCGATCGTGATGCCCTGCTCGCGCTCCGCCTGAAGTCCGTCGACGAGGAGGGCGAAATCGAGATGCGGTCCCGTCGTGCCGTACCGGCGGCTGTCGGCCTCGAGCGTCTTGAGCTGGTCGTCGAAGACGAGGGCGGAATCGTAGAGCAGGCGCCCGATCAGCGTGCTCTTGCCGTCGTCGACGCTGCCGCACGTCAGGAAACGCAGGAGCGCCCGGCCGGCATGGGGAGCGGCGACGGCCTCAGGCAGCGCCGATGCCATCTCCCGGCTCCTTCTCAATTCCGACATCAGGCGCAGCCTTCCTTGTTGCGGCAGTCGGGCAAAGTCCTAACGCGAGAGCAGCCCCGCGCCAACCGTCTATCGGGGAGCTGCGCACCGATGTTTCATCGTGGGCCTGAGCCTAGAGGGGCGTCTCCTCCCTCTGCGCCTCCCGCTCGAGCCGCTTGATGCGCTCCTTGAACTTCTTCATCATGCCTTCGACGTAGTCGAACAGCTTGTCGACGTCCTTCTCGGTCGGCACCGGCAGATCTCCGGGCGGGGCGGGCGGAACGCTGTCGGGCAGCGCGCCCACGGGCGGCTGCGGCTCGGCCTCCGCACTTCTCTGCTCGCGCAAGGCCTTGTTCTCGGCCTCGAGGTCGTCGACCCGGGCTTTCAGCTTGTCCTCGGCATCCGCCATCGGCTTGCACGCCCACTCGCCCTCCTTGCCGGTACAGAAGGACATTGCGCCCGTCTCGCGATCGAGGCGCACGAAGCCCCCTTCAGTGGGGGCGAGCGTGTAGCGGCCGGACTGATCCTCGCCGGCAGCGAGCGCGCCGCCGGGCCCGAGGGCGACGAGCCCCGCGAGCACCGCATAGGCGCTTGAACTCTTTAGCATCTTGTTACCTCCGCGGCCGGATGGCCGCCGCTGTTCGAACTCCGGACCATATTAGCAGCCGACTATGGCGGAAGCCGACTTTTGCGGTGGCCGTTCGCCTCACCCTCAAGAGCGCGCGAATCACCCGCGAGCCCCTTCTCTAGGCTCCCGGCGAGAGGCCGTCCAAGATACGGAAATGACACAGCTTTCCGCCATTTCCAAAGCCGCTTAAGGCACTTAACCGATCGTTTACCCGTCGCTGACAGCTTGGCCGGACCGGTTCCGAGCGTGCCGCGTCTCGATCTCATCTGCGATTAAGCCCGGCGCGCCGTTTCTTCGTGGGCCCCTGGCTGAAGCGCGACCGCCGCCGCGCCCATGGGGAACACGATGCCGAACGCCTTCGAACAATCCGCGGCCAACCGGGGAAACGAGCCGTGGGATGTCGCGAGCGCCGAGGCGCTGGCGCGCCTGCACCAGGCGGCCGAGAGCGAGCCGCCGCGCCGCGAAAGCCGCTGGGGCGCGCGCATCGCCGAGGCCGCGCATGAAGCGCGCCACCCCTTCAGCCCCATCGATCACGACTCTCTGTTCGAGGCCGAGCGGGACTGGCTCGGACAGCGCTTTGCCGAAATCGCCGGCCGCCTCAAGCGGTCGCTCGCCGAGCTGCGCCCGCGCAATGCGCTGCGCGAGCTCGAGCAGCGCTTTGCGCAGTTCCAGGACCATGTCGATCAGTTCCAGCGGCGCGTCGACTCCGCGCTCGACGAGGTGGCCAAGCGATCCGACGTCGACGGCCTGCGCCTGATCGAGGCCCACGTCACCGAAATCTCGGGCAAGCTTCAGGCGATGGAGCAAGAGCTCAGCCGGCTCGATGCCATCGAAGCCGGCCTGCATGCCGTCTCGGAGCAGGTCTCCGACGAGCGGCTTGCTCTCGTTCTCGAGCAAGGCGAGAAGATCGCCGCCGATATCACGGCCGCAACGACCAGGGCCTCCGGGCAGATGCTCGCCCGCTTCGACGAGCTCGGCCGTGCGGTCTCATCCCAGGCAACCCGCTTCGGCGAGATCAAGGGGCTGGTCGAGACCTCGATTACGGAGCGGCGGCAGGGCGAGGAGCAGGCCGTCAGCATGCTCGACACGCTCCAGCAGGCCCTCATTCGCGTTCTCGATCGCATGGACGCGATCGAGGAGGGGCAAGAGGCCGCTATCGCCGCCTTGGCGCAGCCGGCGCCTGCCGGCGAGGCTCGCACGCCACTGCCTTACGCGAACGAGGAGTTCGACGTCTACGAACCCGATCCGCTTGCCATTGTCTCGCCCGCGGTTGCTTCGCCGCAGCCCCACGCTCGCGCCGACGAGGAGGCGCACTTCTACGCCGGCGCGATGGGGCGGACGGGGGCTCTTCGACCTGACTACGAGACAGAGCGTCCCGCCGCGAAAGCGACCCCCATCATCATCGCCGACGAGCCCCTCGCTCCTGCGCCCGCGGCGCCCGAGAGCCCGCGCTCGTCGATCGAGAAATTGCGCCGCGACTTCATCGCCGACGCTCAGCGCGCCAAGCTCAAGGCAAACTCGCAGCAGAGCGCACAACGCGAGACGATGCCCGCGAGCCCGGCACGCCGCGAAGGCAAGGAGGCTCCCCAATCCGCGAAGGCTGCCGTGTCCGGCGCGGGCAATATCCTCGGCGTATCGCCGAAGCTCATCATCGCCGCACTGACCATGGTCGTGGCGATCAATCTTGGCCTCGTCCTCATCTCGCGCGGGCAGAACGAGCCGATGGAGCAATCCGCCAGTCCGCCATCGGCGGTCGAGGATCCATCCGCCCCCGCGCTTCCCGCCGAGAAGGGAGAGGAGCACGGCGAGGGCCCGGGCGGCCCCGCCATGAAGGGACTTGGCTTCGACACCGACCCCGAGGCGCCCGCCGATCAGCACGTTTCAGACGATGGACCCGCGCCGATTCCCGTCGGCATAATGCTCCAGCATCCGGAAGTGCCGCCGACCGGCGCAAGGCTCGCCAAGCTCTACACGCAGCAGAGGTCGGCCGAGCTCTCGGGGCGCCTCGGGACCACCGCCGCCAAGGCTTCCCTCGCCGCGCTCCTGCCTGAGGGGACGGACGAAGGCAGCGAGCCCGCGGCTTTGACCAGCGATGCCCCCGCGGACGCGACCGCGCGCCCGAGAGCGCTCGATCTTCCGCCCGCGACGGTGGGACCGCTGTCGCTCCGGCTCGCCGCCGCCAAGGGAGATCCCTCGGCGCAGTTCGAGGTTGCCGCGCGCCTCGCCGAGGGCAAAGGCACCCAGCAGAGCTTCAAGGACGCGCTCGCCTGGTATCAGCGCTCGGCCTCGCAGGGGTTCGCCCAGGCGCAGTATCGCCTCGCCACCTTCTTCGAGCGTGGGCTCGGCACCAGGCCAGACCTAGGCCGGGCGCGGGTATGGTACCAGCGCGCGGCCGATCAGGGCAACGTGAAGGCCATGCACAATCTCGCGGTCCTCGCCGCGGGACGGGATGGCTCTCCCGACTATGCGACCGCGGCCCGCTGGTTCGCAGAGGCAGCCCAATACGGTCTCCCCGACAGCCAGTACAATCTCGCCGTGCTGCATGAATCGGGCCTCGGCATCGAGAAAGACCTCGGCCTCGCCTACCTGTGGTTCAGCCTCGCGGCGAAGGGCGGGGACGGCGACGCGCCGCGCCGGCGCGACGAGGTCGAGGCCAAGCTTGCGCCCGCCGACATCGCGGCCGTCAAGGAAAGGGTGGCGGGCTTCACCGCGAAGGCCTCGATCGCCATCGCCAATGACGCCCGTCTCGCCGGCGAGGATTGGAAGAAGCGGCAGACCGACGGGAACGGCGGCTGAGCGGACGCCGGCCCTTTGCACGCCCTATTTCCAGTGTTGCACATGACCCACGCAGCCCCGCTCCCTTTGCGCGGACGCGCGCTATTGCTGGCAGCCGCCTTCCGGGTCTAATACGATCGGACTGCTCCGATCGCTGTCCTCCCTTCACCTTTGGCCGCCGGCCGGCTCGAGAACGGCGCAAGGCGCGTTATCGGCGACCGGCCCCTTTGTTGCCTTTCGAATAGGGCGTGCGAAGCAAGCACATGCACATCTACCTGCCCATCGCCGAGATGCCCGCGAACGTGCTTCTCTTTCTCGGCATGGGCTGGGCGGTGGGCTTTCTGTCGGGTCTGTTCGGCGTCGGCGGCGGGTTCCTGATGACGCCGCTCCTCATTTTCTCGGGCATCCCGTCCGCGGTCGCGGTCGGCACGGGCGCGGCGCAGATCGTCGCCTCCTCGGTCTCGGGCGCGGTCGCCCAGTACCGGCGCAACAACGTCGACATCAAGATGGGGCTCGTGCTGCTCCTCGGCGGCGTCGCTGGCTCACTGATCGGCGTGCAGATGGTGAAGATCCTGCGCCAGGCGGGGCAGTTCGATCTCTTCCTCGGATTGAGCTACGTGACGTTTCTCGGCGTCATCGGCACGCTGATGCTGATCGAGAGCCTCACTGCGATCCAGAAATCGCGCGCCGGCGTGCCGTCGTCGGCGCGGCGAACGGGCCAGCACAGCTGGATTCACGGCCTGCCGTTCAAGATGCGGTTTCACCGGTCGAAGCTCTACATCAGCGCCATTCCCCCGCTCATGATCGGCGCCTTCGTCGGCTTTCTCGCCGCGCTCATGGGGGCGGGCGGCGGCTTCATCATGGTCCCCGCCATGATCTACCTCCTGCGCGTGCCGACCAACGTCGTCGTCGGAACGTCGCTGTTCCAGATCGTGTTCGTGACCGCCGTGACCACCGTGCTGCAGGCGACCGAGAACCACGCCGTCGACGTCGTGCTCGCCCTCATCCTGATCGTGAGCGGCGTGATCGGCGCGCAGTTCGGCGCGTCCGCCGGGAGCAGGCTCAAGGGCGAGCAGCTGCGCTTTCTGCTCGCGGCCCTCGTCATTCTCGTCTGCCTGAGGATCGGCTGGGATCTGATCGTGACGCCGCCCGAGCTCTATTCGATCCATGCGCCGATCGGGGGGCCGTGATGAGCGGCCGCCCCCTGCCCAGAGCTCTTCTCCTCGTTGTATTGGGGACGCTGTGCTCGGATCCTCGGCCGTGCAGCGGTGTCTCCGGCACCGCGTCCGCGGCGGAGAGCGCAAACATCGTCATCGCCCAGACGCGCAAGGAGACGCAGGGCAAGACCCAGAGCAAGACACAGGGCAACAAGAAGAAGGGCTCGCCGCCTCCGGCCGAGGTCGGGCCAGCCCCCGCGGCAAAGCCGGCCGCGCCCGTACCCATGCCCGCGCCTGCCGCGACCCCGGCTCCGCTGCCGCCTGAGCGAGTCGAGGCCGACGTCTCGACGCGCTCGATCGCCGTCACGTCGGGCTTCACCGGCACCGAGATCGTCGTCTTCGGCTCGGTGGACAACAGCCGCCAGCCAAGCGCCGAGTCGGGCTATTACGACGTGGTCGTCGTCGTCGAAGGAACGCCGGTCCCCCTCATTGCGCGCAAGAAGAGCAACGTCGCCGGACTTTGGATCAACACCGCCGCGGCGACGTTCGAGCGCGTGCCGAGCTATTATGCCATCACCTCGACGCGCCCCATCGAGGAGATCGCCGAAACGCCGGTCCTGGCGGAAAACCAGATCGGCATGGACTTTGCGCTTCTTTCGCCCTCGATCAGAACCAGCAGCGAGGTGCCCGCCGACGTTCTCGAGAAATACCGCGCCGCGGTCATCAGGCTAAAGCAGAAGGAAGGCCTTTACATCCGCAACGACTACGGCGTGGCTTTCATCGGGCGCAGCCTGTTCCGCAGCTCGATCGAGCTCCCGGCGAACGTGCCGGTCGGTCCGCTCTCGGCCCGCGTCTACCTCTTTCACGACGGGGCGCTGCTCAGCAGCTACACGACGCGCGTACGCCTCGAGCGCGAAGGCATCGAGCGTCTCCTCCATCAATTCGCCTTCAGCTATCCGCTGCTCTACGGGCTGTTTGCGGTTGCGGTCGCCGTCGCCGCAGGGCTTCTCGCCTCGGCTGTCTTCCGCCGCCCCGTCCAGTGACGGCTTCAGTCGTCCTTGAGAAGGCGCGTCGCCACCGGATAGAGGCCTTCCTGGCCGAGAACCCAGACCGCGAAGCCGTCGCTGCCGAACAGCGGCTCGAAGGCGCCGTCGAGCACATTGAGGCCGCCCGTATAGGTCCCGAAGGCCGGAAGCACGAGGCGAAGGCCGTTGCCGACGAAGCACGGCCTGCGGATGGTGTGCCCGTAGAACGAGAGCTTAGCCGCCGGATGCAGATGCCCGGCGATCTCGTGCGTGACGGGGATGGCGCGAGGCTCGTGGCGCAGCGTGAGCCCGGCGACGCGCGCGCTCTCGAGCACGGTGCCGCCGAGCGCCTCGCCGATCTCGCGATCATGGTTGCCCGTGAGCCAGATCCACTCGCGGTCCTCCTGCAGGATCTCGAGCGACTCGAGGCACTCGACGGGAATGCGCTCCGCCGCCGCCGCATCGTGGAGGCTGTCGCCGAGGCAGATGACCGTCGTCGGCTCGAACCGGTCGATCGCTTCGGCGAGCCGCTCGAGCGTCTCGCAGGTGTCGTAGGGAGGCAGGAGCACGCCGCGGGCCGCATAGGACGAGCCCTTCTCCAAGTGGAGATCGGCGACGATGAGAGCGTCCTCGCCGGGCCAGAAGAGCGCTCCAGAGACGTCGGCGATGAGCGAGCGGCCGCAGATCGATAGCGGCTGCGCACTGAATTCCCCGACATCGAGACGTTCCGGCTTGAGCTCGAGCACCGCTGTTCCCCCTCAATCCCTTTCCGCCCCGCCTTCAGCTACGGGCCTTGCGTCGCCTCGCGCACGAGCGCATCGGCGGCGTCGCGCAGGAACTCCTCGCGCGAAAGGTGCGCGACGGGCTCCTTGCCGATCTCGAGCAGGATCGGCACCGAGAGCGGCGAGACGCCAGCCAACGCTTGATGCCTGATTCGGCCGCGGATGCGGGCGAGGAAATCGCCCAATCGTCCGATATCCAACAACCCCGTGGCCGCATCGGCGCGGGCCGCCTCGAGTAGAATATGCCCCGGATCGTGCTTCAGGAGCACGTCGTAAATGAGGTCGGTCGACATCGTGATCTGGCGCCCCGACTTCTCGCGGGCGGGATGGCGGCGCTCGATGAGGCCCGCGATCACCGCACAGAGGCGGAACGTGCGCTTCATCAGGTTGCTTTCCGCAAGCCACGCCTCGAGGTCGTCCCCGAGCATGTCCTCCTCGAACAGGCGGGCGAGATCGAGGGTGCCGGCTGCGATCATCTGGGAGAGGTTGCCGAGTCCCCACACGCAAAGGCCGTAGTCGTTGGCGACGAATCCCAGCGGCCGGGTGCCCGCCCGCTCGAGGCGGCGCGTCAGCAGCATGCCGAGCGTCTGATGGGCGAGCCGGCCCTCGAAGGGATAGGCGACGAGGAAGTGGCGCGACCCGCGCGGAAAGGTCTCGATCAAGACCTCCTCGCTCGCCGGGATGACGGAGTGCTCGGCCTGAAGGCCGAGCCACTCGGCGACAGGGGCCGGCAAGTTGCGCCAGGAGCCGGGGTTCGCCAGCATGGCGCGCACGCGGCGCGCGAGATGGGTCGAAAGCGGGAATTTTCCCCCGTCGTAGCTCGGGATCATTGCCTCCGTCGTCGCCGCGCGCGACACGAACGCCTCGGTCTCTCGGAGCCCTTCGAAGCGCAGGATCTGGCCGGCGAAGGCGAACGTCATGCCGGGCGCGAGCTGGTCGATGAAATATTCCTCGACCTCGCCGAGCACGCGCCCGCCGCTGAGCGCCAGAGCGCGGCGGCCCACGAGGCGCACCTTGATCATCGGCGCCTCGACGATCGTCCCGGCGTTCAAGCGATACTGCTGGGCGACGCGCGGGTGGGCGATCCTGAGCCGGCCGTCGCCTGCCGGCTTCAGCCGCGCGAAGCGCTCGTAGGTGCGCAGCGCATAGCCCCCCGTCGCGACGAAGTCGACGACGCGGTCGAAAGTCTTCCAAGTGAGCCCCGAATAGGGCAGCGCCGAGCGCACCTCGGAGTAAAGCGCTTGCGGCTCGAATGGCCCCGCGCACGCCATGCCGAGGATATGCTGTCCCAGCACGTCGAGCGCACCCTTGCGCGTGTGCACGACGTCCTGCTCGCCGGCCTCCGCCGCCTCGAGCGCGGCGCGGCATTCGAGGACCTCGAAGCGGTTGGCCGGAACGAGGAGCGCTTCCGACGCCTCGTCGAGCCGGTGGTTGGCGCGGCCGATGCGCTGGAGGAGGCGGCTCGCGCCCTTGGGCGCGCCGATGTTGATGACGAGGTCGACGTCGCCCCAGTCGATGCCGAGATCGAGGGTCGACGTAGCGACGACTGCGGCGAGCGTCCCTGCCGCCATGGCCGCCTCCACTTTGCGCCGCTGGGCCGCGTCGAGCGAGCCGTGATGAAGCGCAATCGGGAGCGCGGCTTCATTGACCCGCCACAGCTCCTGGAACACGAGCTCGGCCTGCATGCGCGTATTGACGAAGACGAGGCTCAGGCGGTGGCCCCGGATCGCGCGATAGACCTCGTGGATCGCATAGCGCGCCGAGTGGCCCGACCAGGGCACGGGCTCGTCGAGCTCGAGGATCTCGATCCTGGGCTTGGCGCCCTCCCCCGCGACGAAGAGATCGGCAAGCGCGACGGCGTCATCAGTTGCGCGTTGCGGAGAGAGGTAGGCGCAGAGCTCCGACGGGCGGGCGACGGTCGCCGAGAGGCCAATCGCGAGCAGGCCCGGCGCAAGAGTGTTGAGCCGGGCAAGATCGAGCGCGAGCAGGTCGCCGCGGCGCGAGGGAACGAGCGCATGCAGCTCGTCGAGGATCACCGTGTCGAGGTCGCCGAAGAGATAGGCGGCGTTCTCGTGGCTCAACAGGAGCGCGATCTGCTCCGGCGTCGTGAGCAGGATGTCCGGGGGACGCACGCGCTGGCGCTGGCGGCGCGCTTGCGGCGTGTCGCCGGTGCGCGTCTCGCATTTGATGGGAAGGCCCATCTCCCCGATGGGCACGAGGAGATTGCGCGTCACGTCGGCGGCAAGCGCCTTGAGCGGGGAGATGTAGAGGGTGTGGAGACCGGCGCCCTTTCGCTCGCGCCGCCGCTCGGCGAGGGCGACGAGGCTCGGCAGGAACCCGGCGAGCGTCTTGCCGGCGCCCGTCGGCGCAATGAGCAGAGCCGACCGGCGTGTGCGCGCCTGCTCGAGGAGGGCGAGCTGATGGGGCCGCGGGCTCCAGCCGCGGCTCTCGAACCAGCCGCCGAACGGCGCGGGCAGAAGCTCGGCGTCGGATCTCGAAGGCCGGCGCGGCGGCCCGCGAGCCGCGTCGCCGACGACGCGGCCCCGCTCGCGCGCCTCAGCGCCCCGGGCATGCCCTCTTGGGTGGTCCATCGCGACCCGTTATGCTACGCGCAATTCGATCTGATCATGGCAGGCAACGTCAAGCCCGGCCGAGCAAGGAGCACGTGCGCATGGACCGTAACACGTTTCTCGGTGCGAGCCCGCTTGCGGTCATTATCCGCCTTGCCCTCATCTCGATCGCAGTCGGCATCGTGATGAAGGCGTTGGGCATCAACCTGCGCAACTTCTTCGACCGCATCAACGAGCTTTTGCGCGGCCTCTACGACCTCGGCTTCGGCGCCGTCGAATGGCTGCTCGAGTACCTGCTCCTGGGGGCGATCGTCGTCGTGCCGATCTGGCTCATCGCCCGCCTCGTCGCGGCCTCGCGCCAGCGTCAGGAGTGAGGTCCCCTGAGCTAGGGCGTGTGGACGCTAAGAGGGTCGACCGCTCATATTCGCCGCTGGGGCGAGATCGAAGGCCGACGTTCCGCGCCGGCGCAATTTCCGGCCAGTACGCGCAGCCGGGAGGTCTTAGATCGGGAAAGTTTCAGTGCCCGGCTTGGCCCCGGCCGCAGCTCGCCGCTGTCGACCACCACCGTGAGCGCGCGCCACACCTCGATTTCGTGGTCGAGGAACGCCTTCTCCACGTTGCTGGTTGCGTCCTGGAGAATGACGCGACGCAGACTTCTGAGTGATCTGGCGCATGGAAATGAGAATTTACTTATAGGCCAAATTACATTTCACTCAAGCAACAAAGTGGCTAATGTTGAGGGCGCATCTCGTCCGGTTCCACGGAAGTCAGTTGGGGGGATGGCGCATTCGGTGCCATCGGTCGAGTCAAGCTGCCCTTCAGACCTATGGAGATGAAAAGCCATGTCCACGAAAAAAACTCTTGCAGCCCTCGGGGCTTCCAGCCTGTTGGCATTCCTGTGTGCCGCACCGGTTTTTGCCGAAGATATACCGAAAATGGAGAAGGAGAACATAGAAGGCACGGGACCGAACGTTGATCCCGGCGCGTCCAAGGGGAAAGACCCGTCTATCGTTGAACAGGAGAAGGAGAACATAGAAGGCTCGGGACCGAACGTTGATCCCGGCGCGTCCAAGGGGAAAGACCCGTCTATTGTTGATCAGGAAAAGAAGGATATTGAGTAGGACGGCTGGTATGGGAAAAACTCGAATGGCCATGGACGGCTGTTCGGCTTGCGCTTGCCTTCGGGTTTCATCGTAGCCCCTGTGAGGTGGCTACGATGAGCCCAGAATTCTCCTTTCGTGAGGCCGCTAATTTTGTCTCACAGGTTTCGGATATCGGCCGGGCGCGCGCCGAGACTGCGGGCCTAGTTGCCTTGCGGCTTGGGCGGCTGCGGCGCCTGAAGAATGAGGGTACACGGTATGCCGCTCTTGGGTGCACTGTAACATGGCTTGTACTTTACCAGCGCAGCCGCGGGACCGGTGACGCCGGTGATCGCGAAGGCGCCGAAGGCGAGAGCGGTTATCAGCGATTTGACCATTGTTATTACTCCCAGTCTGAAATGTTGATGATCGGTGCCGTGGGAGCACCGCGCCCATGACCACCCGAGGCTGAAGGGTGACAGGTCGGGTCGGTTGGTCCTAGTATGTAACCGTATGAAACGGCACTCCGACGCTGGTGCAGCTGCCGCTATCTCGGAGTTTGGGCATGACAGTAATTCCGCCCGATTGCTGGAGCGACTCCGACCAGAAGGCCATTCGCGAACAACTGGACCGCATCCTGAAAAGCGGCCCGTTCCACCAGTCACACCGCCGGCAGCGCTTCCTGGAGTTTATCGTCAATGAGGCTCTGGCCGGGCGCGGCGAACGGCTCAAGGCCTACAACGTCGCCTTGGAGGTCTTCGATCGCCCCGAGTCGTTCGACCCCGTCGTCGATCCTCTCGTGCGCATCGAGGCCGCGCGACTGCGTGACAAGCTTCGCGAATACTACGACGCCGACGGCCAAGGCGATCCCATTCGCATCGAGTTGCCGAAGGGCAGCTACACGCCGCACATCGAGTTCCGGCAGGCGCCAACAGCTGAGCGTGGGCCGGATCGACAAGGCCCGGTGATCGCGGTCCTCCCCTTCGCCAACTTGAGCGGCGACCCAAGACAGGAGTATTTCAGCGACGGCTTGACCGAGGACATCATGACCGAGCTGTCGCGGGCGCGCGACCTGCGCATGCTCGCACGCAACACGACCTTTCAGTTCAAGGGGAAGGCCGTGGACGTGTCCAAGCTCGGACGCGACCTCAAGGTGCGCTACGTCCTCGAGGGCAGCGTCCGGCGCACCGATGACCGCCTCCGCGTCACAGCGCAGCTCAGCGACACTGAGACCGGCACCCACGTCTGGGCCGACCGGTTCGATCGCGAATTGGCCGACGTCTTCCTCGTCCAGGACGAGATTGTGGGCCAGATCGTCGCCAAGATCGCCGGCAGCTTCGGCGTTATTGAGATTGCCGAAGGCAGATCCGCGACGCGCAAGAACCCTGATGAAATCCAGGCTTACGACCTTGTCCTGCGCGCACATGACGTGATGCTGTGGGAGCGGAGCCGCGCAAACTTTGGTTCGGCTAAAGAAATGCTATGCCAGGCGATCGCCCTCGATCCCTTGAACGCTCGGGCGCGCCGGGAGATCGCCTGGCTTGCAATTTGGGGCTGGGTGTACCGCTTCGACGAGACCTCAGTGCCCGCGCAGGAGATCACGGCGCAGGCGATTAAGGCGGTTCAGCTCGACCCCGCCAACGCGCGGGCGCGGATGGTGCTCGCGGCCGCATACTTTTTCGACAAGCAGCTCGATCTGTTCGAGCATCAAGCCCAGCAGGCGATGGCGCTTGCCCCCTACGATGCAGAGATCCTAGCTACTCTCGGGGACATGATCGCTTGCTCGGGACAATGGCAGCGCGGAGTGGCTTTAGCGACCAAGGCCAACGCACTTAACGCCGGCGCCGCCACTAGCGGGTGGTATCAGGCAACTATGTGCAATGATTGCTATTTGAACGGCGCCTACGAACACGCGCTCGAGCTGATAAGGCAGAGCCCGGACCAACGAGAATTGCTCTATATATATATCAAATACATCTCGATTTACGGCCAGCTCGGCCGCAAGCGGGAAGCGCTCGAAAACTGGCGCAAGTTGCTCGCGGAGGATCCGAGTTGGACGGCCGAAAGCTTCAAGGACTGGTTCCACCTGTGGAACTTTCGCGATGAGGACATCGCCAAGTTTATGGACGGCGTCTATAAGTCGGGCGTGCTCGAGGTGGACGCGAAGCCCAGCAAGTGAGCCCCGCTCAAGCGTCACTGCCTCCGCAATGTTCTCGCCCCTCCAGACCAGGTAACGGACATCCCTTAGCCACCAACCGCCTTGCCGAAATTGACCCATTGCAGACTTTGCCGGAAAGCGGCGCAAGCCAGGCGACGGTCAGTATGGGGGCGGCTTCCGCTGGCGCTGAGCTTTGGCTGCCTCGGTCCACCATGCGAGATCGTCGGCAAAACGCGGAAACAGTTTTTGCAACGTGGTCCCGCCCGTGCCGATCGGCATCCCGTCGGCATCGAGGGCATCGCTGATGGGACCCACGGCGAGCGTGCTCGAAACAACAATCATACCCATCTCGGACAGCGTGCCGTGCCACATCAGGCTTGCCCTGGCGCCGGAAAGCTTGCCGGCCGAGTAGCTGGCGATCGCGGCCGGACGCCAGAACCATTCCTCGAGAAAATGATCGGTGAGGTTCTTGAGGCCGGGCTGCATCCCCCAATTGTACTCGCCGGTCACGAACACGAAGGCATCGGCCGCTTTGATCTTGGCCGCTAACCCTTCCAACGCAGGAGGCGCGGTGCCCGGCGCGAACTCTTTGTACATCCGGTCAAGGATGGGCAAGCCGACGGCTTTGGCGTCGATCAGCTCCGCGTCGTCGCCACGGCCGCGCAACCCCGCGATGATGTACTTCGCCAACCGGATGCCCATGCGATCGCTGCGATAAGATCCGTAGAAGACAAGAACTCGGTCCTGCATGGCACGCTGATCCTTTCGCGACGATCTCCCCGACAGATGATAGACGAAAGAGATTGGTTTGAATGCTACGTGCCAGTTGCGTAAACATGAGGAAATGGTTTTCCCGAACCTAAGGAGGTCGACATGAGCAGTACTCAGGTGCGCAGCGAAACTGCAATCGAGACCCCGGGAGCGCGGACGGTCGACATGAAGCTCGAGGTCGTGGTCATCCCTGTTTCGGACGTCGATCGCGCGAAGCGCTTTTACGGCGGTTTGGGTTGGAGGCTCGACGCCGATTTTGCCTCCGGTGACGACTGGCGCGTGATCCAGTTCACGCCGCCCGGCTCCGGATGCTCGGTCATCTTCGGCAAGAACGTCACTGCAGCGTCACCCGGATCCGCCCGGGGCCTGTACCTGATCGTCTCCGACATCGAGGTCGCCCGGAATGAACTGCTCCGCCGCGGCGTCGAGATCAGCGAGGTGTTCCACGGCGCCGGCGACGTGCACGCCGGCACGGACGAACCGTACCTGTCGGGGCGGCTCCGGGTCAGCGGCCCGGATCCGGCGCGGCGCAGCTACTCTTCGTTCGCCTCGTTCAGCGATCCTGACGGCAACGGCTGGCTGCTCCAGGAGGTCACTGTGCGATTGCCTGGACGCGTGGACGCGGACGACACGATATTCACCTCGTCGGCTGAGCTCGCGGCCGCGCTCCGGCGTGCGGCCGCCGCGCACGGCGAGCACGAGAAGCGGACCGGCCAGCATGATGCGGACTGGCCGGACTGGTATGCCGAGTACATCGTCCGCGAGCAGGCCGGCAAGGAGCTGCCGTCATGAGCAGCGGCTACGAATGCGCCTCTCGGCTCAGGCTTATGAGCACGCGAGCTAGATGATCTCGAATACGCGCTCGGGGGGCCGGCCGATGACGGCGCGGTCGCCGGCGACGAGGATCGGGCGCTCGATCAGGATAGGGTTCTCCGCCAGCGCGCGCACGAGCGCCTCCTCGCTCAAGTCCCGATTGCCCAAGCGCAGCTTGGCGTAGAGCGGCTCCTTGGCGCGCATCAGCTGCCGGGCCGTGATGCCGAGCTTGCGCAGGATATCTTTGATCTCGCCGGCTGTGGGAGGTGTCGCCAGGTAGAGGACGATCTTGAGACGTTGGCCCCGGTCCTCGAGCAGGCGAAGTGCCGCGCGCGAGGTGGAGCAGCGCGGATTGTGATAGAGAACGGGTAGCATGGCTCCTCTAGGACAATGGCAGCTCCGCCCATTCGCTCGCTCTCGTTCCCGCGAGCTCGGCGACCGATGTTAATCCCTTGGCCCGGATCTCGGTTCCGAGGCGGGACTTGATTCTTGTGATGAGCGATGGCCCTTCGTAGATGAGTCCCGTGTAGAGTTGCAAGAGCGTCGCGCCGGCCTCGATCTTGGCCAGCGCCGCCTCCCCGCTCTCGATGCCGCCGATGCCGATCAGGGGAATTTTCCCTGCCGTCGCCCGATGCACGCGCGCGAGCATCACCGTTGCGCGATTGAACAGCGGTCGCCCCGAAAGTCCGCCCTGCTCGCGAGCATGTCTGTCCGAAAGCCCTTCGCGCGCGAGCGTCGTGTTCGAAACGGCGATGGCATCGACGGCGTGGGCTGCAAGGCGCTCCGAGATCGGGGCCACATCCTCGTCGGCGACGTCGGGGGCGATCTTGACGACGATCGGCCGCACGGGCTTGCCGGAGGCGACAAGCTCCTTCCTTGCTCCCATCACGCGCCCGAGCAGCGCATCGAGCGCCGCCGGCGCCTGGAGGTCGCGCAGTCCCGGCGTGTTCGGCGAGGAAATGTTGATCGTGAAGTAGCTCGCCACGTCGTAGAAGGTCCTGAGGCCGAGCTCATAGTCCCCTTCCCGGTCCGCCGAATCCTTGTTGGCCCCGAGATTGACGCCGACGATGCCGCCTCCTTTCCTCAATTTGAGCCTCTCGAGCGCCGACCTGTGACCTGCGTTGTTAAATCCGAGCCGGTTGATGACGGCGCGGTCGGCCTCGAGACGGAACACGCGCGGGCGCGGGTTGCCGCGCTGAGGGAGCGGCGTCGTCGTGCCGACCTCGGCAAAGCCGCAGCCCATGCCGAGCACGGCGTCGGCAACGCGCGCATCCTTGTCGAAGCCGGCAGCGATGCCGAGCGGATTTGGAAACCTGAGCCCCATGACCTCGACCGCAAGGCGGGGATCGTCGGGCCCCGCGCGCGGATAGATGCCAAGCTCGAGCGATCTCAAGGTCAGCTCATGAGCGTCCTCCGGATCGAGCGCGAACAGCATCGGCCGGGCGAGATCGAACAGGCTCGTCAGCATCGCTCGAGGTCCTTCGGCACCGAGGGGATGCCGTCGTCGCCCATGGGAAGCGCCCGTGTCCAGAGCGCCGCCGCCGTCGGCAACGGTCCATAGAGGTGCGGGAAGAGATCGCCGCCGCGCGACGGCTCCCACTTGAGAGCGGACCCGAGCATGGCCGAGTTGACAGCGATCAGTAGGAGATCGGCTTGGCCAGCGAAGTGCTTGGCGGCCGTCTCGGCGACCTGATGGGCCGCCGACAGGTGGATGAAGCCGTCGCGGCGGTCGGCCTCCGAGCCGAGATACCGGCCCGCCTGGGTGGCGTCCGCCCAAGCCTTCGCGGAGGCGATCTTGAAAACCACGGCCGCTCTCATTGCCGGCTGATCCATCTTAGAGCTCGGAAGCGTTTAACGGCGGGACATACTCTTTAACGGCAGTAGGGGAAAAGCCTAGTGTGCGGATTTTCCAACACGGTCATGCGCACACCGACGCACCGGCCCTTCCCGGCCGCCTCTTTCCCCCTCCTCAAGGCCCGCGAAAGCGCTAGTGTAAAGCTCCGCGCCATGCAATCGGCACGGACCGCGCCCAACGGGGGTAATGCGCTCGCGGGGAAGCGCGAGTGCAAGGCCTAGAGCGGGGGAAGTGCGTGCAGGACTACATCTCAGTCAGAGTGATATCTCTGGGTGAGCTCTTTTCAGGGACCTTCCGCTTCCGCCTTCCCTACTTTCAGCGCGCCTACGCCTGGCACACGACCGAGGTCTCGCGCCTCCTCGCCAACGTGCTCGAGGCGATGAGCGAGCCCGAGGATTTGAGGCGCTATTTCCTTGGCAAGCTCATGCTCGCCAAGGATCCGGGCGAGCCCGACACGGCGCTCGTCGACGGGCACCAGAGGATCATGTCGCTCACGATCCTGTTCGCCGTGCTGCGCGATCTCGAGAACGCCCCGGACGCGAGGGGCCGGCTCCACGGCTTCATCGCCGGCTCCGGCTACCGGCTCGCGCCTCAGGAGGCCAACGCGGAGTTTTGCGAACGCTACGTCCAGGCCCTCGGCGCAACCGGCGTCGATCTCGAGGAGGATATCGCCGAGCTTTCCGAGACCGAGCGCAACATCATCGAGAACCGCAATCTTTTGCGCTTCGAGCTCACCAAGCCCGAGATCTCCGACGCGGACCGCCGCGGGTTGATCGAATTTCTCTCGGACCGGTGCTTCGTCATCGTCTCCTCCGTCAGCGACGAGAACGAGGCCTGGCGCATCCTCAAGACGGAGGAGGAGACCCGCGTCGGCTTCAGCGAAACCGACCGGGCAAAGGCGAGCCTCCTTTCCATCATCCCGCCCGAGGAGAGGAGCGCCTGCCAGCGCGTCTGGGAAGCCTGCGAAAGCCAGCTCGGCGCGACCGACATGCACGGGTTGCTCGGCCACATGCGCACGCTCAAGCTGCGCAAGCGCTCGGAGCGTCCGATCGAGATCGATATCGCCGAAGGATTTCGCTTCGACCGGCCGCGGTCGGGGCGGGCATTCCTCGAGCAGGAGCTTCTCCCCGCGGCCAACCTGCTCGCGAAGATTCGCCACGGCGGGCTCGATGGCGCGACGGAGGCCGGCGCGAGCCAGGACGTCATTCAAAGGCTCGATTGGATCAATACGCAGCTCTGGGTCCCGGCCGCCCTTCTGTGGCTGACGCGGCGCAGCGGCGACCGCGAGACGGCCCTCTTCTTCCGCCGGATCGAGCGGCTCGTCTGGCTGATGCGGATCGCCGGCCACGATCCGACGAAGCAGCAGCGGCGAATCCTCTCCCTTCTCTCCGAGATCGAGCGCGGTCTCCCTGTCGATTCCATGAAGGAGCTCGACATCAGCAAGACCATCCGCGAGCCGGCGCTCGCCAATCTCAGAAGCAAGACCTTCGACTCGAAGCACTATGACGCGCGTGTGCTCCGGCGCGTCAGCATCGCGCTCGGCCAGGACCCGGGCCCGATTCATGCCGATTCGCTGACGATCGAGCACATCCTGCCGCGCGGGTTCTCGCCGAAGAGCGGCTGGCGCACTCATTTCCCGACCAAGAAGGCGGTGCAGTCCTATTGCCACATGCTCGGCAATCTCACGTTCCTCACGTCCGCCGACAACCGCGCCGCCGACACGCTCGATTGGCCCGAGAAGCGCGCCATCCTCGCCCGCTCGCGTCTCGTGCTCTCGAATCGGCTCGCGGCCACAGTCGAATGGACGCCGGCCGCCATCGTGAGCCGCACGGAGGAGCTGATCCGCATCCTCTTCCAGGCTTGGGACCTGAAGCTTTAGGGAGCACTTACGCAGCCTTGACGAGCTCTCCCGCGAGCGCGCGCCGGATCAGCTCGCGCGTCTCCCCGATGCCGTAGAGCGCGATGAACGAGCCGAAGCGCGGTCCCTTGCTCTCGCCGAGCAGGACCTCGTAGATCGCGTTGAACCAGGCGTTCGAGACGCCCGGCTTCTCGGGTGTGGCGCCCTTCGCGGCGAAATCCTGATAGCGCGGGATCGAGCGCCCGACGTCGTAGAGGATCCCTTGCAGCTCCTCGGGCGTGGCGCCCGCTTTCGCTTTGCCGAGCGCCTTTTCGAGCGCCGAGAGCGCCTCGCGCTCGACGTCGTCGGGGGCGCGGAATTTCTTCTTCGGGCGCACGAAGTCCTCGTAGTAGCGCACCGCATAGCCTGCGAGCTGATCGAGGAGGGGATACTTCTCCGGGGTCGCGTCCGGCGCGTGGCGGCGGATGAACCCCCACAGCACGTCCTTGTCGTGGGCGTTCGAGGCCGCGACCAGATTGAGCAGAAGCGAAAACGAGATCGGCAGCTCCGCTTGCGGCGGCGCGCCGGCATGGATGTGCCACACGGGGTTGTCGATCTGCACGCCCGCGTCCTGCTCGGGATAGGCGGCGAGGAGCTGCAGGTACTCGTCGACCGCGCGCGGGATCACGTCGAAATAGAGCTTCTTGGCGCTCCTCGGCCTCTGGAACATGAAGAGCGCGAGGCTTTCGGGCGAGGCGTAGGTCAGCCACTCGTCGATGGTTATGCCGTTCCCCTTCGACTTCGAGATCTTCTCGCCGTTCTCGTCGAGAAAGAGCTCGTAGACGAAGTGCTCCGGCGCGATGCCGCCGAGGATCTCGCAGATGCGGTCGTAGATCGGCGCGTTGGTCTGGTGGTCCTTGCCGAACATCTCGAAGTCGACCCCGAGCGCGGCCCAGCGCATTCCGAAGTCGGGCTTCCACTGGAGCTTCACGCGCCCTCCGGTCACGGGCAGTGTCACGTCGCGGCCATCCTCGTCGGCAAAGGTGATCGTGCCCGACTTTGCGTCGACCTTCTTCATCGGCACATAGAGGACGCGGCCGCTTAAGGGAGAGATGGGAAGGAAGGGGCTATAGGTCTCCTGCCGCTCGGCCCCCAACGTCGGCAGCATGACGGCCATGATGTCGTCATAGCGCTCGACGGCGAGCAGGAGCGTCTCGTCGAAGCGGCCGCTCTTATAATATTCGGTCGCGCTCGCGAACTCGTAGTCGAAGCCGAAGGTATCGAGGAAGCGGCGCAGCATGGCGTTGTTGTGGTCGCCGAAGCTCTTAAAGTCGCCGCCGAACGGATTGGGAACCGAGGTCAGCGGCATCTGCAGGTAGGCCTCGAGACGTGCACGGTCCGGCACGTTGTCCGGGATCTTGCGCATGCCGTCCATGTCGTCGGAGAAGCAGATGAGCCGCGTCTTCCGGCGCCCCTCGGTCAGGACCTCGAAAGCGTGCCGCACCATGCTGGTGCGCGCGACTTCGCCGAAGGTGCCGATGTGCGGCAGGCCCGACGGCCCGTAGCCGGTCTCGAAGATGACGGTCTTATCGCCCCCGCCCGGAATGCGCTCGAGCCGCTTGATGAGACGGCGCGCCTCCTCGAACGGCCAGGCCTTGGCCTGGGATGCGGCGGAATGGGTTTCAGGCGAAAGGATCGCGGTCATGGCCTTAAGGTAGGCTGGGAGCAGCACAACCGGCGCATGGTCGGCCGGGCGCGGCGCACGGTACGGGCCGCGGTCCACGCCGTCAAATTCCAGGGCGCCTCGCTCGACGCATCCGCGCATCTGACCCTCTCGTCTGCGCGCCTCTTGTGTGCCTCACTCATCAATCTAATGTCGCCGCGAGCCTCCGTTAGGCCTGCCAAGTTATTCTCGCGCTTAGACAAAGGGTGATCTTATGGCGTTTTTCAGCGGCACTCAGAGCAGCGACTTATTTGATCTCAACACTGTGGCCTTCAACTTCGGGAACGACGACGACGCGGTCAACGGCCTAGCCGGCGACGACTTCATCGCGACATGGCGCGGCGACGACGTGGTCGTAGGGGAGGGAGGCAACGATACGCTCGATGGCGGAGCGGGAAACGACATCCTGAAGGGAGGCAATGGCGACGATTTCATGCTCGACGGCAATGGAGCCGACGTTGTCACCGGCGGCGCGGGCAATGACATTCTTCTGGCCGACGCCGGCAACGACGTCTATTCGGGCGGTCCCGGCATTGATGGGATCAGCTTCGGGCTGTTTCTTCACCCCGGTCCGAACGCCATTACTCCGAACAACACTATTCCGGTAACTGTCGATCTAAGGGTCACCGGCTTGCAAAACCTCGGCCGGTACGGTCTCGATCGGGTGTCCGGATTCGAGAATGTCTTTGGCGGCGGGGCCGGCGACAAGTTCACCGGCACCGCTGGACCCAACACGCTCGCCGGAAATGGAGGCAACGACCAGCTCTTGGGGCTTGGCGGCGGCGACATCCTCTCCGGTGGTGCCGGAGCAGATCGTCTCTCCCCCGGCGGTCCCGATGGTGCACGAGATTTCCTGATATATGGCAGCCTGAGCGAGAGCGGCGTGGGTCTCGCCACGAGAGACCAGATCTTTGCTTTCGACAAGGGCGGACAGGCTCGCGACGACAAGATCGATCTTCACTTGATCGACGCGAGGCCGACGGTCGCCGACAACCAGGCGTTCATATTCAAGGGGGGCGCCGGCTTCAGCAGTCCATTCGGCGAGGTGCGCGTGACGACGGTTGCCGGCGGAACGCTCGTCAGCGTGGACAACGACGCTGACCCGGCCGCCGAGATGGCGATCCTGGTCGCCGGCGTGACCGGTCTCAAAGGCTTCGATTTCATCTTGTGAGGCTCAGTTCAGCCCGGCGACGAATTCCTCGACCGCATCTGCGGCACCGGCGAGGCTCTCTGTCCGCGCTGCTGGGTTTCGGCCGACGATTAGGTCATGGCCCGCGCCCGCGATCCATATCACCCGGATCGAGGGCGACAATGAATAGCCCGCGACCTCCTCGCGGGTGCCGAAGGGATCGCGCTCGCCCTGGACGATGAGAGTGGGGCAGGCGAGTGCCGCGAGATGCGCCGTCCTGAGCTGGTCCGGCTTGCCCGGCGGGTGAAAGGGATAGCCGAGACAGACGAGGCCCGCGATACGGCCCTTGCGAAAGAGCCGGTCGGCGATGAGGCTCGCGACGCGCCCGCCCAGGGACTTGCCGCCGATGGCGAGGCGCTGGCCCTCGGCAAGAGTGGCCGAGGCCTCGCTCACGGCGGCTTCGTAGTCCCCCGTGAGAAGCTCGGCCCGGGGCGGCGGCGTGCGCTTCCCCCCGCTCCTGCGCGCCGCCATGTAGGGGAACTCGAAGCGGGTGACGAGGAGGCCGCTCGCCGCGAGAAGGCCCGCGAATCGGTCGAGAAACGGGCTGGTCATGGGAGCGCCGGCGCCGTGGGCGAGGAGGAGCCGCCACCGCGCATCGGCCGGTCCGTCGTTCAGGAAATCGCTCATGTTTGCCCCGTTTGCTGGAATTCTATCCCGGGATGTGGATTGCAGGTCGCAATTTGGCCGCGCCTGGCGCTAGGATGGGCCGATCCGATGATTTGCCTCGGGGGCTCATGACGTCGGCCCGAACCATACTCCTCTGCGTCCTCCTCGGGCTGCCGCTCGCGGCCGTACGCGCGCAATCCAATGACGGCGCGGCCGAGGGGCGCTCGTGGCAGAAGCCCGCGGCTGCGGCAGCTGACGCGGCTGGCGCCGTACCCAGCCCGGCCCCAGCGGCGGGGATCGTACCGCCAACACCCATGCCGGCTGTTCGCCCGGCTGCCGATGCCGGAGCCGCAAAACCTGTCGCTCCGGCGCCCTCCAGCGGCGCGGCCAGCGCCAAAGTCGAAACCTCCCCATCCGCCGCGCCCGCCGCCGTGACGACAGGCGCGAACCCGGTGCCGGCCGCCGCGAAAGACGCACCCAAGGACGCCAAAAACTCGAAGGACGCGAAGGGCAAGAAGACGGTGGTCGCCGCCAGGGACCTGTTCGGAGCCGCAAAGACGCCTGCTCCGCTCAAGGCGCGCGCCGTCGGCTGGTACGCCAAGGGCTGCCTCGCGGGCGCCAAGCCCCTCGCCATCGACGGGCCGGCCTGGCAGGTGATGCGCCTCTCACGCAATCGAAACTGGGGCCACCCCGAGCTGATCGCGCTCGTCGAAAGGTTGGCCGAGGAGGTCAAGAAGTACGACAGCTGGCCGGGGCTTCTCGTCGGCGATATCGCCCAGCCGCGCGGCGGGCCGATGACGTCAGGCCATGCGAGCCATCAGGTGGGGCTCGACGCGGACATTTGGCTGACCCCGATGCCGGACCGGCGCCTCACCGAGAAGGAGCGCGAGGAGCTCTCCGCCACGTCGATGCTCGCCGCAGATGAGATTTCCGTTGACCCGAAAGTGTGGGGCGACGGGCAGGTGAAGATCATCAAGCGCGCCGCGTCCTACCGCGCGGTCGAGCGCGTGCTCGTCCACCCGGCGATCAAGAAGGCGCTCTGCGAGGCGGCCGGAACCGACAAGGGCTGGCTGGCGAAGGTGCGGCCCTATTGGGGCCACTACTACCACATGCACATCCGCATCGGCTGCCCGTCGGGCTCGTCCGGGTGCACGTCTCAGCCTCCGCCTCCCGGTGGCGACGGCTGCGGCGCCGAGCTCAAGGATTGGATCAAGCTCGTCACGCCGAAGAAGCCGTCGGCGGTGCCGAAGCGGGAGGCGAAGGATGCAAAGCCCTCGCCCAAGAAAAAGCCGATCACGATGGCCGACCTTCCGGCCGACTGCCGCAGTGTGCTCGCGGCGGGCGAGCCGGAGCCGAAGGCGGTGGCGGGCGCCGACGCCAAGAACCAGCCCGCCGCCAAGACGGCGGAGAAGACCAAGTCGGCTCAGCAGTAGGGCTCATAGCAGGGAGACACACGCCGCGGGGTCGAGGAATCTGACCCGTCGCTGACGGCTTGTGTTCTTTGCGTCACGGCGCGTGCAGTTCGATGCCGTCGCGGCCTAAACCGGCCGCCCGTTTGCAAAACTGACATTGCCGCTGAGGCCCTGGTCTTGGTCGACCTCGATCTTGATTCGGCTCCAAGATAGAGCTCCTCCTGCGGCCGTCACCTTCCACAGCTCGCAGCCTGTGCTGCCGTTATTAGAGGTAAGATAAACCTCGGGCGCAACCGGCTCACCGACCGCGGAGATCACGGACCCGGAAATGCGCGACAGCTTGTCCTCGATGAGCAAGACGCTGACATCGGCCCCAGCGAGCGTATGGATGCCGATCGCCTCCACGTCGAGGTCCATTGCTGCAGCGAGGTCCGGGTCGATCTCGACTGTGATATCGCCGCCCTTCTCGACCCTGGTCCGGGATCTCTTCGGTATGGCCGCCCTGCGGAAAAGAGACGGCTGGACCTCAACATCAAAGGCGACGTCGGAACTGATGTCGACGTCCAGCTCCTTCTCAAACTCGAAACTACGGGCTGCAACCCACCCCATAGCGTGCCCCTCCACCGTTATGCCGCAACACTTAAGGCCGAGACGGTCGGCATTCCCTAGTGCGCAAAGGTGGCTCTGCCTTAAGAGGTATTACCCTTACATTCCGCGCCAGACCGCCAAGGCCTGCGAGCCCCAGCGCAGGCCGGTGCATGTCCGGCAGCGGAGAAAACTCAATGAGCGATGGCGCGGTGACCTCGCGGCCTAATCCGGCCTTTGGATGATCACGCCGTACCAGCCGAGCCCGCGATAGGTCTCGTAGCCGGGCGTGCGATGGAACGCGATCATGACGCCGCCGGGCTTTTCTCCGAAGCCTGACACTTCCTTGCCGCTGCCGAAATTTATCACCTCGGCGAGCACGCCGTTGCGATCGGAGGCGGCGAGCACGAGACCCTTCGAGTTCGACAAGAAGCGCGCGCGAGCGCGCCTTGTCCTCGCCCGAGATGCGCACGCCGTCGACCACCGTTTGCGATTGGGGCCCCCAGTCGAAGTGGATGGCGAGCACGCCGAGCGGACGGCCGGTCGCCTTGCCGCCTTCGCGCACGCTTGCGGCGTAGGTCGCCACCAGCGCATTGCCGAGGACACCGCACGTTGCGATTTCCGACGACGTGTAGTCGTCGCCCGAGGCAAGGCGCGCGGCGCGCTGGAACCAGGGCTCGCGCGACACGTCGGTGCCGATCGCCGGGTAGCGGCCGGAGCGGCCGCTCGCGATCACCCGCCCCTCGATCGAGCACAGCCAGATGTCGAGATAGACGGTGTAAGCCCCGAGAATGACGCCGAGCCTCTCGCTAGCATAGGCGACCGCCTTCTCCGTCGGGTCGGCCGCGCAATCGACGACGGCGGCGTCCGTCGCCCACCAGCGCACGTCGCAAGTCCTCTCGTAGAGATTGCGGTCGATGATCTCGATGGCGTTCAAGGCGAGATCGACGAGGCGCTCGCCGCGGGCGCGCGCGCTCATGGAGTGGGTCATGACCTCGAGCTCGCCGATGCGCCCCGAAAGCTCCTCCTCGAGCGTGCCCGCGACCCGCTCGACCTCGCTCGAGACGCCCTTCACCTCCTCGGCGACGACAGCGAAGCCGCGGCCCTCCTCGCCGGCGCGCGCCGACTCGATCAATGCATTGAGCGCAAGAATGCGCAGCCGGCCCGTGATCGACCTGATGAGGTCGATCTTGCCGTCGGCGATCTTTTTGACATCCCCGGTTAGCCGCGCGATGTCGCCGAGGGTGACGGCCGAACCGGCCGCAGCCTGAGCCAATGACATGGGAAGACCTTCGGAGTATCCGCCAAAGCAGGGCCCCCCTAGCAATAATTCGCCCGCGGATAAAAATCGGTTAACCGGCCGTAACCGCAGCCCGGCCACGCTGCCCGAGGATTGAGCAAAATAATCTAGAATTCTCAGAGACATCGGCGAGGGCGGCGGGGCGAGATGCCACTCGCCCCGCGCACCAAGTCTCTAGCGGCCTGCGGCAACTCCCGTCGGGACCGCGCAGGCGACGCCCGTTCCGCCGAGACCGCAGTAGCCGTGCGGCACCTTCGCCAGGTACTGCTGGTGGTAATCCTCGGCGAAGTAGAACTCGCGCGCCGGGACGATCTCGGTCGTGATCGCGCCATACCCGGCCTTGTCGAGCCGCTTCTGGTAGTCGGCTTTCGACGCCTCGGCAGTCTGCCTTTGGGCCTCGGTTGTCGTGTAGATGCCCGACCGGTATTGGGTGCCGACGTCGTTGCCCTGGCGCAAGCCCTGTGTCGGGTCATGGCTCTCCCAGAAGGTCTTGAGAAGCGTGCCGTAGCTCACGACCACGGGATCGTAGACCACGAGCACGACCTCGTTGTGGCCCGTGCGGCCCGAGCAGACCTCCTCGTAGGTCGGATTCGGCGTCAAGCCGCCCGCATAGCCCACGGCCGTGATCCAAATGCCGGAGCCGAGCTCCCAGAACTTGCGCTCCGCGCCCCAGAAACAGCCCATGCCGAAGAGCGCCTGCTCGGTGCCTTGCGGATAGGGGCCCTTGAGAGGCCGGCTGAAAAGGAAATGCTCCTCAGCCGTCGGGATCGGCGCGGGCCGTCCGGGCAGCGCCGTCTCGGGCGTCGGCATCTCGAGCTTCTTGCGGGAGGAGAGCATCACGGGCCCTAAAGGTTGGAGTTTCAAGCTCCTGATATACGCAGCCTTTCGCCGAGAGTTGCAGGATTGACATCACAACATCGCGAGCACCGGCGCGGCGCCGCGGTTCCTTGCCGAGCAAAGGGAAGCGCGGCTATGCTGGGATGTCGATCTTACTACGTGGTGGGGAGTGGTGCGTATGGCCGAGGCTGCTGCGAGCCCCGAGAAACACGAGCGGACGGTCTATGCCGCGAGCGGCGGGCGCAAGACATTCTTCTCATTCGTCTTTCTGATCCTGTTGCCGTTCTTCGTCAGCCTTCCCGCCATGATGTACATGCGCGTCCAGCATGGCCTGTGGTTCGACGCCATCGGCCTCGGGATCATGGCCGCGGCCTTCACCTTCCTCATGGTGCTCATCATCTTCGAGCTTTTCTTCTCGCTGCTCGCCCGCGTCGAGCTTGGCGACAAGACTGTGAAGATGACCTTGCCTGCCGGGCGCGGCCCCACGCCGAAGATCCGCTACCGCACCCACACCGTTCCCTACGACGAGATCCAGTCGGTCGAGACGCGCCGCGAGATCTATGGGGGCTCGCTGGTCCCGGTCCTGCTCAAGGGCGCACGCATCATCACCAAGGACGGGAAATCAATCCCCCTCGGCTACGTGAGCGAGGCCAACGTCGATCCGGCGTTCCCCTATCCGGAGATCGCCAAGAAGATCGCCGACCGGGCGCGCCTCCCGCTCATCGACCGCGGCAACGTGTGGCGCTCCTTCCGGCGCAAGTTCATGGGGCTCGGGGGGGCGAAGCGGGTGAACGAGGTGGACGCGGTCGACGAAGCACAGATCGCGGCGCTCAATCAGAGCCACCGCAACGTGGTGCTCGGCCTGGTCGGCGCCCTCGTCGTGCTGATGGTGATCGGCATCGTCGACGACTTCGCGAGCGACACCCCGATCGGGCAGACGGCGTCCGCGATCGTGCCCGCCGCGCCGGCCAAGCCGCCCGTCAAGAAGTAATCAATTGACGTAGATGTTGACCCGGCGACGGCGACGGCCGCCGTAGCCGCATGCCAGCCCCAGGACACCGAAGAGCACGAACGTCGGCACGCCGACGACGGGGGCGATCAGGTCCTCCCACGCCCACGGCGCAGAGCTGCCCTCGATCGCCGCCTTGGCCGCTTCGAGCGAGCCCGGTGCGATCTCCTTCCAGTGCTCGACCAACGGCGTCGCGGCGAAGGGCGCAGTGCCGGCCAGCGGGGGCGTTGCGTCGGCGACGAGCGCCACGGTCGCTACGAGCAGGAACAGGGCGGAGAGGAAGCGAAGGACGGCCATGATCGGCGAGCTCGAACTCGTGGCGGATACTCAAAGACCTAGGGCGACCGCGGTGCGGGTGCAAGGGCGGGGTATGGCTCCCCATAAGCTCCCCGCCGCGGTCAAGCCCTCGGGTTGCCTCGCGGGGCCTTACCGGTATAGTGCGCCCCTTCCACGAAGCGGAGGGATGGCCGAGTGGTTGAAGGCGCACGCCTGGAACGCGTGTAGGCGGGCAACCGTCTCGTGGGTTCGAATCCCACTCCCTCCGCCAGTATATCTTTGTATTATAATGATTAAGTTCAACTAGCCGGTGAGTTGAGCCCACATTTTAGCCCACATTTTAGTTTGGTCTTAGGCGGACCATATCGGACGGCTTGAGGGTCAACGCCTCGCGCGGGTCGAAGAACCGCCGTTGTCAGCTCAACTCTTCACCTGAGCTTTCTGCGCCACCTCAGCCATCAACCGTCCGAGTTCCTGCGCCTGCCGAGAGTAATTTTGAATTTGGTCTTGCGCGAAGCGACTTTGAATCTCCAGCGCATGCTGAAAGTCTCTAGCGTTGGCAAGGTCGTGCACTAGCGCAAAGCTCGCATCAATATTCTGCTGAGTGAACCTCATGGCGCGATCCTGGAGTCCCTTCAGAGCCGCGCTGGCCGCGGTATGAGGCAGCATCGTCCCCATCATGTCCTGCGCCTGACGCGCCGCATTCATCAATTGGTGAAAGCCCTGCTGCGCCTGATCGACGTTCCTCTCGGCAAGCTCGCGCAACTCGGGCGAAATCTCAAATTGAGGGTTCTGGGCCATGCTGTTCATATCCTTGATACTCACAAATGCGATAGATCTCACAGTGCGACTAGCCGTTCAATGCGGCTTTCGGCTCATAAGGTTCGCCAGCAGCCCCCAGCCCGCCTGCGTATGTGCTTCTATCAAATCGATCTTTAGATCATTGAGAGCGCCAGCCAACTCTGAGCTTGTCCGAGCGATTGCGCGTCGCTGCTCGTCCGAATGCGAGCGCCAGATCGAGACAAGCGCCAAGAGGGCGGTATAGCCCGCCATTGTCTCCCGCATACTCGTCAGCATTTCCTCTGACCGCTCACGGTCGAGAACCGCTTCGTCCTTACAGACCACGAGGGCGTCGAGAAGCTGCTCGCGCGAGATGCCTGGGAACTGCCGACCGATCATCGCGAGAGAGATGTCCTCGGGGAGATCAGCCTTGATGAATCGGTGAAGGACTTTGGCAACCTCGGTCACGCGGTATTGTTTGTGGTCCATTATCCCCCTCCCCTCCCCGCCCTTGCTGGCAGGTCGCCATCGGGCACTAGGACAAAGAGATGAGCCACGGTGGAGGACGGCGAAGATCAGCGCAAGTCCTGCGAGGATTTCAACCATGATCGTCCCCAATTTAAGCAGGCGGAACTGTCGTATGTCTGCGCGAACGCTTAGGCCGACGCCCGCAAACTTCGCAATGGCTGCCCTTGGTCCGAAAATCCCGCCCGCCCCACCTCGACCTGGGGCGGAGGGTCGGGCTTCACTGTCATCTTCGGAGTAGCGGCCCCAGTAAAGCCGCCGCATGGAAAAGGTGCGGGCGAACTGACGAGGCAGACCAGCGCGAGAGCCGTATCGTGGAGGCATCAAACCGCTTAGGTTCTGGTTGAGGCTGCTCGTCAACGGAGACAGTTGCCATGACCATGCTGTCGGACAGCAAGCGCAGGACTATTGTCGCCAGGCGCCGCAAGATGCGAAACGCCACGAAACGTGCGGCCAAGGCGGCCAAGCGCGAACGCAATCGAAAGGCTGAGATAGCCGAAGAACGCGGAGAAGCGCCTTCAGCAGAATAGCAGAACTGCTATTCAAAGCTTGGCCTGCCACGCGAGAGCAGCCCCCACCGCCGTCTCTAACAGACGCCTTTGTGAGCGAAGACCGCACAGTGTCGTCGCAGTCTCGACGTATCGGCGCGCGAAATTCTCTCTCTGCTGATCGTCGCCGATACGACCGAGGTTGAAATCGCTTCGCTTGAGACGTTGCTGGAGCGCGGCAACTCTACCCGCCACTGCTGACCAACTTGGGCGTCAAGAGTTAGGGCCTTAGCGGTCATCAGAGGCGCTCTCCCGATGGATTGGCAAGTCGTTCAGCGCCCGTAACATCGCCTGGAGTTGCACTTCCTGCACGGCATTCGCAGCGTCATCCGGTGAGAACCAGGCCCGAGTGCGATCTGCATGCTCTGACCAGTCGTCAAGGACCTCTTCGACCCATAGGAGGAACACATCGACGGTGGATTCGATGACGCCAGTTTCAAGACGCTTGGTATAGACGTAACTCCCAAAGGGAAACTTCTCGATGCTACCCGCTATGCCAGCCTCTTCGAGTGCCTCGCCGGCCGCTGACTCGAAATCGTTACGAGTCGGCCACGGCCAGCCCTTGGGAATGACCCACCGATGCGTTTCCCGCGTCGTCACCAGGAGCACCTCCAATGCTCCCGTCTCAACCCTACGAAGGGGAATGGCCCCGATCTGCCTAAAGTTTCGGATATCTCTCTCTCCAAGAAAACGTCCGGTTGAACTAAGCATGGCGACCAACACTGCCAAGCATACGATGGCTGCTCACGATTGCTGAGACAAATCTAATCCACAGATAGCTGCTTCGTCTTTCGGCAAGTCAGTGATATTTTAAGTCGTCATCATAGGAAACCCATCCAAGATGACATGATCCTACGATCCTACGACGCCCCTGGGGACAGCCATATCCTCAGGGGTTTCTCGTTGGAGTCCGGTATGGGGTCAGGAACCGTAGATTCCTCACTCGATCGGCAAAGACTGCTCTACCCCATCAGCGGACTTCCAATCGCCAACAGAGCCACGCGCTCTTGAAAACGCCAACACCACGCATCAGATGACGATTTGCTCGGCGCAGCTGGCGCTGGGCACCTGCATCAAGAGACGGACCCCCAAGGGTCCGAGCCAACCTGCCAACCCCTGGCAAGGTGGAGACCGCGAGAGCGGGATGCGGCCCGAAGGGCAACCAAGAGGGGAGGCTCGTTTGTCCTCCTTGATCGCGTTGAAGAAGGACAGACTGATGGTTGAGTCCCAAGAATCCGAACTGGCTATCAAAGCTCTCATCACCGAGAGAATGGCCACACTCGGTCTCAGCCCAACCCAAGTCGTTCGTCGGGCAGGCTACTCCAACATCGCAAAGGGACTGCGTCGATTTGGACAGCTTTGCGACGGTCAATTCCACGGCACCAAGGGACTGGTTCAAGGTCTCCCATCGGCCCTTGAGGTATCGCCCGATGTTGTGAAGGAAGCCGTCGAGAAGAGCCAGCGATACTTGCGTGAGGCTGAAGAGGCAGAGTGGCGGGCATTATTCGTCCCCCACGCCATCATTCTGACCGAACGAACGATACCCCAACCGATCTTCGTTGCCTGTTTCATCGGAGTGGACCAATTCCTCCGCATTGAGTTTGACCTGACTACAGAACCGGCCAGCTTCGTCCAACAGGCTCTCAAGGGGATCAAAGACAAACTGAGACGTTGGAAATCCGATGAACTGCCCGCCTTCGGCAAACCCGCCGGCGTGATCGTCAACTATTCCCCCGATCAGGCCGTCCAGTATGACCTCAACGGCGAACCGATGGCGGTGTTGGATCGGGCTCATCGACTAGGACAAGCGCGGCTGATGATCGGCAAGCGGGAGTTTTCGCAGGCTGCCCTCGATGCCATCTTTGTGCGTCATGAGTGAGCGTCAATCGGCCCCGCTACATGTTCTGGTCGCCCGTCGTCCGACCAGGCCTAGCAAGGGAGTTAAAAAAAATTGGTTTCGACGATCTCATCATCAACGAAAAGTATAGCGAGGCAATTGAGCAGCTCCGGGAAAAGGCTAGGGTTTCAACGGCCGACGCGAACAATACGGCATTCCGGGTCTTGCAGATTTTGGAGCATCTGCGGCACACTTCCGACTGATCCGTGACGACAACGAGTGGCAGACCAATGGCCACCTAACATGCTCGGAACCGACTGCCCCCCTCTTGCTATATCGCTCGCATGCGGGGTCGTGCAGCCTTGTCAATCGTGCTTAGGCGCGCCATCATGGATTTTGACTGGACGGGGGATGACCATGGGAGGCAGCCATGAAGTCAATCGTCCACGGGGATCATCATTCAAAGCGGCGTGAGAATGCTGCGGGGGCTCTTGCCTTGCTCGCGGCCATCGCGCTCGTCGTGTTCCTGACTTTCCAGCTCGTGGACCTGTCGGTTCGCATGTTAGGGCACTCCGCGAGCCAGATCGCTGGATTGCACTAAGCCACTCGGCTTACTCCCCTGTCTGACTAGACACACGCGGGGCGTCTAGGCGTTCCGGGTGACCAAGGAGATGAGCCATGCCTAATGCGCCTCCACACGAAGAGTCTAACGTGCTCGCCAGGCTGACGGTTCTTGAACTCATCGTCGGGATGATAATTCGCGATAGCATGCTCAAGTCCGGCAAAGGTCCGCAGGACATTCTCGGCTTTGGCGAGACCGTGAAGAAGTTCCTGGAAGGCCGAACGCCGGTCGGAGCAACCGACCGCCAGCTTCAACAAGCCGCCGACAAGTTCTTTTCGGCGGTCGCGTCGGATATCGGAAGTCAGGACAGCCATTAGGCTCGTCGGCGGAAGGCCGCGGAAGTGCGTGTGCGTGCTTCCGGCCCGCGACCTCGCGGAGTTCGATTTCAAGTATAATCACGCCATCGCCCGAGGCGTGGACGACGAGCAGCGCGCCGCCAAGCGCTGCTGAGAGTCGTCGGCAAGCGTCTCACCGATCGAGCGACCGGCAGGAACGTGGACCTCACGAACGGATTTGGTATGCGCTTGCCGACTGCAATCGCTTTGTGGCTTATCTTCGCGGCCGTCTTTGGCGGGCTGCTGACGATCCATTACATGCAGCCCGAACGGCCGCCTGTTACCCCACCCGGATCGCGTGCAGAACCGTCTTCAGACTGAAGCTCACAGAGCGGGCACTGCGTGCTGCGGAACTTGGTCCGCACCCCGCTAAATGTTGCGTTCGGATGCGAAGGCGGTTCCTAGAGGCGATGCTCAGGTGGTCGATACCTGCCGGGCCCTGGTAACCGATGGGGATCAACGCATCTCGCCGCTCTATAGAAGCGCTCGAATTGCTCGACGCTGGTGTCAGCCAAGCACTTGCCGCTCTCACGCGAGATGGCGAAGAACCTGCAAAGCTTTGGGGAGCCATAGACCCGGCTTCACCGACAGAATGCCTTGTGCACAGCAACAATTTTTGATTGCCGCAGCCGCAATTTTGCCGATGATGCGAGGAAGGTTTAGTGGCGCTCAAAAGAAAAGGGGGGTGAGCCCTGAAGTTTTGAGGGATGGGAGAAGGCCTTCAGGGCTCACGAGCTGCTCTTGGACGGCACCGGGGGTATGCCAGAGGGACGTGGGAGCAGCTTTCCAAGTTGTGCTTCCAGGCAAGAGGGTGGCTAGGCTGCGGGTATCCATCTGCGCGCGGTGTAGCCGAACGCCACAGCGTCAGGGTTTTTCGACGCGGATTGCCGTAACCTCTGTAGAGCCTCAATCTTGATCGTCTCAGACTTGACCTTCTTCGAGCCGATCTGCAGAAGTCTCTGGTATCCGCTCAGAAGTATAACCTTCTTCCCCTCAATTTCGACCGTCGGATGGGCCATAACTTCCTCCCAGGAGCGTGACTGCAAGCGGTTGGGCTTTCTTCTGCTTGGGAAGTAGGACTTGAGCCCTTATGCGACTTGCAGAGATCCAAACGCGCGCCGCCCAAGTGTGGACACGGCATTTCCTCTAGACGGCCATTATCGCCCAGCGCGTGTGTCAGGCGCGCGACATTCGCCAACTTATTCACAACTTACTTCAGATCGCGCTTGACAAGTTGCCAAAATGCTGCGCTGCGAAAAGAGCTGCGTCCGTCATCTTGCATTAGCTTGACCTCGGCGCGGCTTTCGATTGAAGCCAGTGGCAGCGACGGGGGGCAGCAATGGGTCAGAATCCATACAGTGTGAGTGAGGTTGCCAAGGTCCTTCACCGATTCATCAAGGCTGATCTCTCCGAAGACCTCTCTCTCACCATGATCGGTCAAGAGTTCCCAGGCATTTCGCGCGAGCAGATTCTCGAAGCCCTCGCTGTATGCAAGGATGAGGTGGTTCTCGAACGTGAGCGTTCGGAGGCAATGCTGGCGAGCATGCGCGAGACCCAATGCGAGCGACGCTCACTCTTGCGACCAAAGATCCAGCCGGTTGGCGGCAGAAAATAGGGGGCCGACTTGCGTGTAATGTCCGAGTCAAGGTCAATGTCGACGACGTTCCCTGAGGCTTCTCCAAGGACGACACCGACGCTTGTGTCCCCGGAGAATTCGTCGAGGTTGTTGTCCTGGGCCGTTCTCTTTTGCCACTTGCACTGTTTCGGGCGCTTGGTCTTATGATGGACGGGAATCAGACAAAGACCGTGCTGACTAAGCTGTGCAATCTCCATGAAATTACTCCTATACAAACTGAGCTAATGGGCGTTGGGCTCACAGACCGAAGCTGACAGTTAGTTCCGGTCGAGTGCATTCCCGCTGGTTGACTTGCGACTGACATCATCGTGACGGCTCAGCAGCGGATACCCCTCTCGGCGAGATCGTCGATGTCCACCTCGCGCCAGGACGGAATCCGCGGCCCGATCCTTACTGGCTGGGGATATCTGCCGGTTCGAACGCCCTCCCACCAGGTGCTTCGGGACACCGGAACGCGTCGCAGAACCTCTGAGAGCCGAAGGAGTCGGCCCGTGCCGGTCTTTGTTGTTTTGTCTTTGCTCATGTCGTTTCCCTCCGTGCTGTAATCGCTCCCTCTATTTATCATCGGGCGATCTGGCCCCCTGTCCGTGCCTTGGGAGACGGCTCCTCATTCTCCGGGAGAGAGCCACACTCCCAGACCGGCAACTCGGCTGCTTTGTATGCGCGCTATGCCCGCGCTCATTCATAGTGAGGGGGTCAACTCGCCCTCTTTCTTTCTGGCAGTCGTTGGTCCTCGCGGATCAGACTTTCGAGGTGTTGCGACCAACGCTCCAGGGCTTGTCGACAAATCGTCGCGGCAGAAAGACTTTGCTCTGGTCCTAGTTCTCCAACTCGGTATGCATGCGGAGACGCTGCTCGAACTCCGCGAGCGTGATCTCAACGGTCCAGCCATAAGATCAATTCAAGTCGCGGTTCTCAGCGACCTGGAGTTCGACGGTCTTGGGATCGGCTCTCAGCGTCCTAGCCGGGTCAACATTGGAAATACTCCCCTTACAATGATCAAAGACGCGTGGACCTATCGAACGGTCCTCGGCCACTAACCGGCGAGACTTCGCAATTCTCAGGTCAGGTTGTCTTGAGTTCGGTTGGCAAGTCGGTGCATTACCGAACACCCCGTTCGGCGAACTCTAGGAGGTCGCCTGCCTTAGAAGCTATAAGGAGAACGAGAAACGAATGCAATAGGTAAGTCCGCGATTTGGAGAGAAGAACGAGTCTCACGAATTACCGGTTTTTGTGAGACTTTTGGCGTCCCTTATTGCGGCTCTTGGCCCGCATGATCGTCGCCCGACTAATGCGCCGCTTGGATTCGATTTCTTCTAGTGCGGTTTTCTGTTTCCCAACGTCGCGAGTTGCAAACTTCAACTCCGTCGCGAGGCTATCGGCTTTCAACATCTCTCTGGTTCGATCAGATCTCCTGCCCCGGCCTTCGCGAGCGAACTTGAGACGCCAGTCTCTTGAGCCTAGCGGGGGATTGAGCGCATGGGCCAATCGGCTAAGAAAATCAGCAGCGCCGCGAACGTAAGACCCAATCGCGTCCACGCTTCCGTTGTCGATGGCTTGTCTGATCTGGACGAGGCTTCCGACCCATTCGTCGTCCTCCGGGGGGCGTGCTGCCTTATGCTTCACACGCACCCGTTGGCGGCCCCTGGGAACGAGCTGGATCTGCCCCGAGGTTCCCTTTTTGGTGTCAGTTGGGTCGAAGACGTCTGCCAGCATTTGTTGACCTCTAGTGAGGAAAAGAGCTTGCTGCCAAGCGCTGGCCGAGGCTGTTACGCGCGCCGCCCGATGATAGCTTGCGGTTTGGAAGTGGCAAACCGAGCCCAGGCCGCCATCAGCTCTCGGCGCTTATCAAACAGATCACCCCGCCGGTAGGCTGCCTCGGCCTTGTCTCTGATAGTGTGACCAAGGGCCATCTCGCAGACTTCGCGGGCAAAGTGCGTCCGCTCAGACGCCCAATCCCTAAATGATGAGCGGAAGCCATGGACAGTTATGTCCAAGTTCATTCTGCGAAGCATCATCAGGAAGACCATGTTGGACATCGGGCGCGTGAGGGATTGCCCGGGAAAGACGTATTCGCTGTCACCCGCGATCACTTTGGCTCGTGCAAGGATGGCACGACAGCGCGGAGACAACGGAACGCGATGCGGACGCTTCTTTGGCTTCGTCCGCGGAGTGGGAATTGTCCACATTGCGGACTGAGCGTCGAATTCGGCCCAAGGTGCTTTGAGAACCTCGCTCGTTCGCGTCGCCGTCAGGATCAAGAATTCGAAGGCCAGCCGGGCTGGCTCGCTCGCGTCGCTCTTGCGCAGGGTTCGGATGAACAGGGGCACCTCTTCGTAGGGCAACGCGGCGTGGTGGGCGTCGCGGGCAACCTGTTTCGGGAGACCTTTGTCGACGCCCTCAACCGGGCTATCGCCAGAGCGGAATCCAGCCACCCTGCCCCAGTCCAGAACAGTGCGTATGCGCTGACGCACGCGCCGCGCGGTCTCAGGCTTGGTCAGCCAGATGGGAGACAGCGCTCGCAGCACATCCGGCGTCTCGATCTGATTGACGGGCCGGTCCCCGAACACCGGAAACACATAGGCAACGAGCGTATTGATCCACTGTTGGCCGTGCTTGGCGTTCCGCCATGTCTTGCCGTGCTCGGCGTGAACCCTTCGCGCCGCCTCTTCGAAGGTGGGAACGGTCAACCGTTGCCTACGCCGCTCGTCCAGGGGATCGCCGCCGTTCCTCGCGAGCTTCCGGTAGGAGGCAGCCTTTTCCCGTGCCTCGGCCAAGGACACCACCTTGAGGCCGCCCAAGCCCAGGTCGCACCGCTTGCCGCGAACCACAGTGCGCAAGAGCCACCGCTTGGCCCCGGATGGAGCGACGACAAGGTAAAGCCCATTCCCGTCGGCGTAACGGCCGGGGTCTTTGAGGGCACGGACCCGTGCCGCAGACAAGGCCTGATGTGGATGCTGCTTCATCGCCTTCATGGGCTAACCCACATTTCACCCCACAATTTATGTGGGATGTCACCGGACTTCAATCCACAATGCTGGACGACTGGATGAGGCAAGACTATGAAGTGGCGGGTATAATGGACTTGGTCGGACCCTACCAAACACTAGATTGGCGGACACTCACTCCGCCATCCCGGCAGGATCTCCGACTTCATCAGATCGAAGATTTGAATTCCATCGTGCACTTTCGTGGTGACGCCCGCCCTTCCGGTGCCTATGCTGCGGTCCAATATCTGGCGCGCCTCCATTTTCCAATGACGTCATCACTTCACGCCCTAAGGCGCCCAGGGTGAGGTTATATCGACACGCAATATGAGCAATCAGCGGCGGCATTTCCGCGCGCTTTGATTTTTTTTTCAATTCCAAGGAAAGGGATTCCGCCATGGCAGAGCCAAGCCCATTCGCCCGTTCATTGGTGAGTATCGCTAAGGCCGAATTCGAGTCTTTCCACGAAATATCGGAGTCCGATGAGCCTTTGCGCTCGCGCATCGACGAGTACTGTGATGCGATCGGCATCGATCGCCCCGAAGACATCAGCGAGTTTCCATGGTCGGCGGCCTTTATCTCCTGGTGCGTCAAGATAGCCGGTGCAGTTACCTCCGAGTTCAAGTTCAGCGCTGCGCATGCCGTCTTTGTCAAGGCGGCCATCGCAAATGCAGATGCAGACACCGGTGTGTTCCGAGCCCGCCGCATAGATGATTACAGCCCCAAACTGGGGGACTTAATCCATAGCAACCGGCGCAGCGGGACGATCACCTATAATCAAGCGAGAAGCAGAGTTAACTACCCATCGCACAGCGCCATAGTGGTGGAGCTGGGGCAGACCGGCGGCGCCAAGTTCGCAATTACGATCGGAGGCAATGAGGGCGACTCCGTAAGGCGCACAAAGGTTCGTCTGACAGCAGCGGGCCGCGTCCGTCAGAGGGACACCAACCCTTACATTTGCGTCGTCGAGAAATCTGGTCCCCGCCTCGGCGGTCGAAAGCATATCCGCCTTCGTTTGCGACTCCAGCGGCGAGCCGGAGGCCGAGCTCGCTGCGCTCGCTGCAACCAAGCCTCGCGTCGACCGCACAGAGAGCACCACGCACAAGTCCAGTCGCGGCGGCAGGGATATCGATCATATCGTCATCCATTACACAACGTCCCGCAACATCGAGGGTTCGATCAACCACTTCAAGTCGGGAACGCCCCGCACCTCCGCCCACTACATCGTGGGCCAGGACGGGACTTTGGTGCAAATGGTGCCGGACGCCGAAAGAGCCTGGCATGCGGGCAATTCCGCCATGAACGCCCGCTCGATCGGAATCGAGCATGTCGCGGCACTGGGCGACAAAATAACGGCCGCTCAGGAAACGACGTCCCTCGCGCTCATTCGCTGGCTGATGAGCAACTACAATATCCCAATCTCAAATGTCATCCCGCACGTCTGCGTGAAGCCGACATCGTGCTGCGGCGACTTGTTCAAGGACTATGGCGGGGGCGCCGGCCTGTCATGCGATCGGCAGAAAACCGCCCTCCATAAGTGGCTTGCCGCTCATGGAATTCCTGATGGCGGCGAATCCGATACCGAGCCGCAGGCTGCCTTCGCAGAAAGTGCCATCTCACCGCTTGCCGCCACGGCCTCGCAGCGGCTGGCGATGGCCAAAGCCATAGTCAACTTCGAGGCCCGCCGCAACTCGGCCGGCCGGCTCAAAGTCTACTACCTGCCGCCAGGAGATGGCGGTGGGCGTTACGAGGTCGCGGGAATCAACGAGCGATATCACAAGCAGGTCTGTGACGAGCTGGTCGAGCTCATAGAGAATGGTCGGGCCGCTGAAGCCGAGGAGCGCGCGATTGAATTTATCGCCGCCTATACGGAAAAAGCAGCAAGCTGGACATCGAATGCCGGCATCGAATCCTACCTTCGCGATGCAATATTCAACCGCGGGCAGGGCGGGGCCGCCTGGATCCTGCAAAAGGCGGTCGGCGTGCCGACGGATCGGCAAGTGGGTCCGGTCACTCTAGCTGCAGTAGCCGAAGCCGAGCGCCGTCCGCGCGATTTGCTCGATGCAATGCGCGCGGCGCGCGAGCGCTACGAACGCGATGTCGTTGGACGCAATGAAAGCAGTCAATTCTGGAATGGCCTGGTCAATCGCTGGAACAAGGCGAAAGCAGTTGCGATCGGATTTCTGGATTCCCAGCCCTCCTTCGCCATTGCACGGTCCTCCCGCACCGCCTTTGCACCCTCTGCCGCTATCGGATCGGACCTCCGGCAAGCAAAGATGGAGCTCAAGAGGCTCTATCGGAGCGCGCCTGAAGGCTTCCGGGCATTTGCGGCCAATGCCACCGACCCGATGACGAATATCGTCGGCGTGGGCATCGGCGAGAAGCAAACCGACGGCGGCCACACGGGCGTCATGTCGGCGAAGCTCCTGGTGCGCCAGAAAGTGCCGAAGGAGAGCGTGCCCCAAGCGCACATGCTTCCTGCGAGCATCGACGGCGTCCTGGTGGACGTCGAAGAGGTCGGCCTGCTGAGGCCGCTGCCGCTGGCGGCCGCAAGTCGCATGACCCCCTTTGCCGGACTGCCAAACCCGCGCAAGCGGCACACTCCCGCCCGTTCCGGGTGCTCGATCGGGTTCGAAATACCTGGTGGGGGCCCGGTGATGGCCGGGACCTTCGGGGCCGTCGTTAAAAAGGACGGAAAGCTGTTCATTCTGAGCAATTGCCATGTGCTGGCCGACGAAGGCCGGCTGGAGGTCGGCTCGCCCATTTTCCAGCAGGGCTTGCTCGACCTGGCGGGCGAGCCCAGGCGCGAGATAGCTAAATTTGCAGAGTTCGCGCCGCTGCAGGACGGGGGGGTCGATGCAGCTCTTGCGGAGATCATTGATCCCGAGATGGTCGCCTTCGACGTACTGCATATTGGTGGAGTGAGTGGCCAGACTGCGGCGCAGGTGGACCTGCTCGTCCACAAATTCGGACGCACGACAAGCTACACCGTCGGGCGCATATCGATTGTCGAGGCCGATGTAACCGTACCGTACGAGACCGGTCCGGTTGCATTCGAGGACCAACTCTTGATTGTGGGTCTCGACGGAACTACTTTCAGCAACAGTGGGGACTTCAGGCTCGCTAATTCTGTCCCGAGCCGGCAATCAGGCCGTGGGGCTGCTTTTCGCCGGGTCCGCGTCGCACACCGTGGCGAACCCCATCGACAAGGTACTCGACACGCTAGGCGCAACACTGATGCTTGCATAGCAGCGGGCGAGAATGGACGAAACCACGGCAAAGCAGATCAAGCGGCGTCATGCCCGCGAGCTGATGGCGCTACCCGGCGTCCACGCGGTGGGCCTGAACAGGGATCACGAAGGGAACCTGCAGCTTGTCATCCTTGTCGACGACACCGCCGACCGAACGAGCGTGCCAACCAAGGTCGAAGAGCTGCCGGTGACGTTGGAAAGAACGGAGCCGTTCAAACCTCTCTGATCGCGTGTTTCACCGTAGCCTGCTTTCGGTACGAACATCATGAAACTGCTGACCATTGTAGGCGGCGTGTCCCTCATATTCTCCATTCTGAGCTTCTCTATCTATTTTCTGGCCCTTGTGCTCCCCAAGGGCCAGAGCGCGCCACTCCCGACAACGGGGGAGCCTAAACCGCAAGGCGCCATTGCCGACGCTGGAGCACTGGTCCTGGCGCTCGGCAAACTCGCAGAGAGTTCTGAGGAGTGCAGGTCCAGGGATTACGAACCTCGTCGCCACAATCCTGTTCCTGCTGATTGCCGCTTTGTGTGCCGGATTGAGCTGAGCGTTCGCGTCGGAACGCTACAGAAGCCTGCGCGCTCGCGCATCGGCGGTGGCGCGGCTTTTCTCAGTACTTCTTGATCCATCCGAAGACGACGCCCCAGGACGTCACCGTGTCCACGGCGAACGGAGCGGCGGTGGCCTTGAGCTTCAGCGACGAGGCGTATTCCGGCATGTCGTAGGCGACGATGCCGCCGATGTGGAGCAGCTCTCCCCGGCGGCCGTCGGGCGGAATCGAAACGCCGAACACCTTATCGTCCCCGGTCTGGAAGGCGTAGAATCCGGCCGCTCCGGCCTGGAAGCGCCCGATGCGCTCGGTCACTGCAAAGTCGAGGTTTAAGACATCGCCCGTCAGGTAATGCGTCTCCGGATTTTCGAGGTAGTTGTTCCAGAACAGCTTGGCGCTGACTTCGGTGCCGTCGACGAGAATGGGGGGCGTCGTATAGGTGACGGCGACACTTGGCGCGAAATCCCAGATGTTCGTGCCGACGCTCAGCGCCTGGCTCAGGGGGTCGGACGCATCGAATTTCCCGAACGGCAACACCGCCCCGAATGCAAGCAAGATAGAGAGCCCCTCGGGAACCGGATAGGCTCCTGCGAATTTCGAGGGCCGCACAGTGCCGAAATAGCGGGCCCAGGCGATCTCGACATAGGGGTCGCCGACCCCGGCGTCACTTTCGTCCGGCTCTCCCATGAAAAAGTGCCCCCATAGGGTTCCTGCAGGAACGATGCCGCCGAAGGCGAGGCTGCCGCCGAGGACCTTCATCTCCGGGACGTAATAGAGAAACGGCCCTGCGACCACCTTCGTGAGATGCGCATCCTCGAGCGCAGGGATCGGCTTGCCGTTCACGCCGAGGAACTCGATTGTCTCCGCCCACAGCTGGATGGTGCCTCCATAAAGCCCCGGCGGAGGCAGCAAGGCCGACCGGACATCGGTTCCGCCGATTGGGCCGGCCGCGGTCGGCCCTTCAACGGCCCGAGACGGCGCGCCGCCCATACACAACGCCGCCGCAGTCAGGAGAAGCCGCCGTCTGTACATGAAAGTCTACGCACACCTGACAAACCTGCGCCGTGCTCGGCAGTTAGCAATCGAAACTAGCTGTCATTTCCGAGTTACACTGTCGCAAATTTGGCTCATCGGGAAATAATCTCCAGGCCACCAGTCCCCCCTTCCTGACCATCCCCCTCCCCCAATCGGGGGAAAAATTCTTTCCCACGGCTCCGCTAGCGTTTTCCTAGGGGCGCTCGTCCGGCGGCTTTTCTTGCCGGCTCAGGGGCCAACAAAAAAGTGAGGGAGTAAACAATGGTTTGCGTATCTTCGGATGTTTTGACCGACGCTCCCGCGCATTCCTTGCGCCGCTCCTTTGCCGAGGGCCACGACATTTCCGCAATCGGGCCCTGCGAGGAGGAGGTCCGTATCCTCGAAGCCCACGATCTCCTCTTTCGGGCGGGCGACCCCAAGACCGAAGTCTACCGGGTCGAGAGCGGGGTAATCTGCCTCTACGGCAAGGAGGGGATTGATCGCCGCACGACCATCGAATTCCTCTTCGCCGGCGACCTCGTCGGGTTGGGCTTCCTCGAGACCCATGTTCTCACTGCACGCGCCATGGTCGAGACGCGCGTTACCTGTCATCCCTTGGATGCCGTCGGCGAGCTCGTCAGCGGGGATGCCAGGGCCGAGTCTAGGCTTGCGACGGCCATAGAAAGGGAGTTCGAGGCCCGCCGGGACGATCTGCGCGAGGCCGGACGGCAGCGCCCCCTAGTGCGCGTGGCCGCGCTCCTCACCGCTCTCCACAAGAGCAACCTGCGCGAAGGACGACGCGCCGACACGATCGCGGACTTCTGGCAGTTCGGGACGGACTCCGACTTGCTGGACCTCAGCCTGGCGGACTTCTCGGCGATCCTCGGCGAGTTCGAGCGCCGCGGACTGATCGAGACGACGTTTCCGGCGGGCGTTCGCCTGAAAGACATCGCCGCATTGGAAGCGCTCGCGGACGGTTCCTCCACCGTGGGCTCAATGGAAGGCATCGGCGAAAAGAGCGAACGCCCTCCGCGACTTCACCCGTGCAGCGATCTTGCGGCATAGGCGCGGCGCGAGCGCGGATGAAGCGTGAGACTTAGTGAGTGGGCAGTGCGGGCTTGCCAGCGCCCGATTGTCCGTTAGAAACGGCATGGCCGCCGAGACCCAGTATGCCGAGGTACTGGGCGCGGACGACGGCTTGCGCGCGCGTCTCCGCTGAAAGCTTCTGGAAGATCCTTTTGACGTGGGATTTGATCGTCTCGGGCGTAACGCCGAGCTCGCGCGCGATTTCCTTGTTCGAGCGGCCCTCGGCAATGAACGTTATGATGGACCCTTCGCGATTTGTGAGCACTTGGCGCTCGCGCACGGCCGGGCGCTCGCTTTGCGTCTCCTTGCGGTCGTAGTGCTTCTCGAGCAGCTCCGAGACGAACCGCTGCACGTCGCCGGAGAAGAGCCCCTTTTCCTCGGCCGACAGCAGGAGGCGGCCGATCTCGTCGCCGTGCTCGGTCATGAAGGTCGCGCTATTCACCTTTGCTGCCCACGCCACGACCTGCTCGAGCGTGGCGAAGGCCTTTTCCGTTGCGCCCAAGCGCCAGCAGGCGAGCGCAAGGTCGGCTCCGACCCTCATGGCCGTGACGCGATCGCCGATCGAGAGAAGCATGTTGTAGGCCTTCTCCAGGAAAGCGACGGCGTCCTCGTTGTGTCCCGTGGCGCCGGCGATCAGCCCCTGGGATATCAAGGCATGGATGTGGATCTCCGCCCACGAGCAGGGCTTCGGTGCGGGATGCTTCGCCTTGAGCCCCTCGAACACCTGGAGCAACGAGACGGCTTCGCTCAAGTTGCCGCCGGCCAATAGAATTCGCGTTCGCTCGACGAGAAGGGCCGCGACCAAGCGCCCCCATCCCCGATCCCACCCGAGCCTCTCCGCGCGATTGAGCAGCACGAGCGCTCTCTGCAGGTCGCCGCGCCCTGCCGCCGCCCGAGCCAAGGTCAAAAACGCCTGGAAGAACGCCTCGTGGAAAGCCGTCGTCTCGATGAGATCCAACGAGTTCGAGCACGGAGAGCTCGGCATCGTGCGCGGCTCCCTGCTCGTATCTCACCTGCGCAACAAGCCCGGTGACCATCTGAGCCGAGACGGACTTCGGCCCGACGTACTTCTCCGCAAGGTCCCTTGCCGCCGCGTAATATTCCAGGGCCTCGTCGAACTTGAGCTGCTTCGCCGCCGCAATGCCTTGCAGGCAAAGCCGATAGTTCTCGGCCAGCACATACGAGGTCTCGCCGGCGGGGAATTCCGGTGTCGGAACGCCGTAGAACGCGGCCCAATTCCCCGTTCTCAGATGCGCATAGCGGGTAACATTGCACAGCGCGATGAAGTTGAACGGGTCGAACGAATGGCCGTGAAGGCAGTCGATGGCGAGCTTCGCGCCGTGCGCGCTGTCGTCGCGCAACGCGTAGAGGACGGCGCGAAGTGCACGGCATCTCCACCATAGATCGCTGTGCTCGCCCCCCTCCGTCGCCTTCTCGACCTGCGTCAGAAGCTGATCCCCTTCCTTGAAGCGCGTGACGAGGACCATGCCCCAAGCGAGCGCCAGCTTGACCTCGAGCTGGCCGCTCATGAGCTCCGCTGGCAAATGGCGTTCCCAGTTGAGCAGCGTGAAGAGGTCGCCCGTGACAACGAGCGACATCGCGCAGTTCTCGATGAACTCGAGAGCCCGGTGATAGTCGCCGGCGGCGATCGCGTAGTGGACGGCCTCCCGCCACAGATTGCGCTCCTCGTACCAGCGATAGGCCCGGCGATTGAGCTCGGCGACCTCCTCGCCCATCCGCGCCCGGAGCCGGCCCAACAGAAACTCCCGCATGAGATTGTGGTAGCGATACCAGCCTTCGGCTTCGTCCAACAAAATAAGAAGGAATTGCTCGCGCTCGAGCGCCTGCAACATGGCGGACCCGTTCGGCATGCCGGTCACGGCTTCGCAGAGCTCGCTGTTCATCTGGTCGAGAACGGAGGTGCGCAAGAGGAACTGGACCACCTCCTTCGGCAGGATGGAAAGCGTATCTTCCAGATATTGCGAGATATTCGGCGTGGTGCCCGAGAGGGCGAGCACATGCGCAACCGGATCGGGCGCGTTGCGCAACGAGATCCGGGCCAATTGCAGCGCCGCCGGCCATCCTTCCGTCGCCGAGTAGAGTTTCGCGACGCCGCCGGCCTTGAGCTTGCCGGCGAGGTCGGCGCCCAGGAAATCGCGGGCTTCCTCCAAGTCGAACTGGAGCAAGGAGGCATCGATTTCGACGACATGATCGTCGAGGCGCAATTTCGACAGCGCGAGCGGGGGCTCCATGCGCGACGTGATGATGATGTGAAGGTTCGACGGCGCGTACCGCAGAAGGTACATGATGAGGTCATGGCAGCGCCGGTCGGAGATGAGATGCAGATCGTCGAGCACCAGATAGATCTCGCGGTCGCTCTCGGAAACCGCGTTGACGATTGCGGATAGGACGTTGCGTGCCGGCACGAGACTCGAGGATCTCAGGAGCTCGGCGGCCTCCTGGCCGAGCTCGGCCGAGGCGTTCTCGATAGCCCGGGTCAATTGGTGCGCGAACTCGGTCGGCTCGTCGTCCTCGGCGTCGAGGCTGAGCCAGGCGACGACCGCCCCCTGCTCGCTGAGCCGCTTGCACCATTCGGCAGCCGCCGTCGTCTTGCCGTAGCCGGCAGGCGCCTTGATCAGGACGAGCCGACGCTCCGCTGCCCTGTCGCAAAGACCGAGCAGCCGATTTCTCGGAACCGTCAACTTCCCTACCGCAGGCGGGATGGTCTTGGTCAAAGGAATGTAGGCCAAGCCGGCAGATATTGAATGACCGGTATCCCGCAGTACCTCAACGTGGTCCATCTGCGCGCGCTCCAACGCACAGAAACGATCGCCGCGCCCGGGAAGCGTATTACATCTCTTCTCTCGCGTCCAAAAAAATCAGTCGTGAACGGCGGTTAGTCCCTTTGGCGGGAGAATCTCTGCGAACGCTGAACAATTCGCCATCACGGGCGTTATTTGTCCGATCTCGGCGTGCGCCCATCCGCCTCCCCCAACGGCGCCAAGCGCGTTCCCCCGATTGGGGGGATGTGCCGCCCGCCAGGTGTCGGTAACGTTCAACTGCGCCACTGATTGTGGCGGGTCCCTGCGTAGAGTGGTGTCATGTTGAAAGTGATTAGCGCTAGAGCTGACTTAATCAGCCTTGCAGCCGTCTTGGCGGCTCCCCTCGTCGGCATCGGCTTATTCATCCTCACCAATGGCGGCTAAGGCGGGAGCGAAAGATGGCACGTTCATCCATTACACAGCTGGCGATCGTTGCGGTCTCCGCGCTCACCCTCGCGGCAGGGGGATGTGCGACGCCGGCTGACCAGACGGCGTCGCTGCAGTGGCAGTTCAATGGAACGCAGTTCGCGCAGGACAGGACGTCGGCGCAATCGGCATATTTCGGCAACGCCTATGCCGCGGAGAGCTCGGACTCCGATAGTTGGGCCTCGGCTGGTTCAACCTCGGATGGCGCAGCCATGAGCGACGATGGCTCGGCCGCGGGCGATTGGTCCGAGCGCACCTACGTCTACCGCGGCGGCCGCGATCCCAAGACCGGTCTCGCGCTCAACAGGATGTAGCGCTCGAAAGCGCGCCCCTCACACAACGCTCTTCGCGTAGAGGTCCGTGCGCCGGTCGCGGAAGAAGCCCCAGCTCGCGCGATAGCTCTCGATCTCGGAGAGATCGAACGTGTGCACGAGCACACCCTCGTCCTTGTCGCCGACCACATGGGCGAGCTCTCGACCAGAATGGCCGTAGAGGGGGTGGTTCATGCTACGCTTGTGAGCGGTCGCGCACGTTTGATCCGCTCCCGTTCGCGGGGCGAGTGCATTGCTTCCCATAGATCGCTACGCCGCTGCAGGTTCAGCCAGAAATCCGGGCTGTTGCCGAACACACGGGCGAGGATGAGAGCGGTCGCAGCCGTCACGTTGCGGCGACTGTTGCACAGTTCGTTGACGTGCTTGCGCTGCACACCCATCGCTTCGGCCAGCGCGCCCTGCGTCAGGCCCATCGGCTCCATGAACTCTTCGACTAGAATTTCGCCAACGCTTGCCGGCTTGCGCTTCGTCATCAACATAGCCTGCCTCACCGATAGCTATGGTCGTCCAGATAGACGCCCCTTGCTTCACCGCGCCCTCCATCCCACTCGAAGACGAGCCTCCATTGTTTGTTGACGCGGATCGAATGGAAGCCTTCGAGCTTGCCGTGCAGCTTCTCGAAATGGTTGCTCGGCGGCACGCGCAAGTCCTGATCCGTAGTCGCGTCGTCGATCATCTGGATCTTGCGGAATAAACGGCTTTCGAGATCGGGTGGGATCCTCTTCGATCGAACGTCGGAGACAAAGAAATCGCGCAGCCAGTCATCCCGAAAGCTCACGATCATGCCGTAGCTCCAGATTGAGCTAATGTACCACTCTTCGGTACAAACGGCAAGTCACCGTGCCTGCGGATAGTGTCGACGCCCGTGTCCCGGTCTCGGAAGTCACACGATGCTCTTCGCGTAGAGGTCCGTGCGCCGGTCGCGGAAGAAGCCCCAGCTCGCACGATAGCTCTCGATCTCGGAGAGATCGAACGTGTGCACGAGCCCACCCTCGTCCTTGTCGCCGAAGCTCTCCACCAGCTCGCCCATGTGGTCGGCGATGAAGGAGTGGCCGTAGAAGGACTGCTTCACCCCGCCGTTGTCCTCGAGCCCTATGCGGTTCGCGGCGACGACCGGGACGATATTCGAGACGGCATGGCCCTGCATCGCCCGCTGCCAGGCCCTGTGCGTGTCGAGCGTCAGGTCGTAAGGCTCGGACCCGATGGCCGTCGGATAGAACAGCACCTCGGCGCCGGCGAGCATCATGGCGCGCGCCGTCTCCGGGTACCACTGGTCCCAGCAGATGCCGACGCCGATGGTGCCGGCCTTCGTCGTCCACACCTTGAAGCCCGTGTCGCCGGGCCGGAAATAGTATTTCTCCTGATATCCGGGACCATCGGGGATATGGCTCTTGCGATAGACGCCGAGGATGGCGCCGTCCCCATCCGCGATCGCGACGCTGTTGTAGTAGCGCGGCCCGTCCTTCTCGAAGAAGGAGATCGGGATCACGACGCCGAGCTCTTGGGCGAGCTTGCGAAGCGCGATCACGCACGGGTGCTCGCCCACGGGATAGGCGGTCTCGAACCACTTCGGCTCCTGCTTGGTGGGGAAGTAGATCCCCTGGAACAGCTCGGAGGGCAAAATGACCTCGGCCCCGCGCCGCGCCGCCTCGCGCACGAAGGCTTCGGTCTTGGCGATGTTTGCAGCCATGTCGTGGCCGTAGGCCGTCTGGATGGCGGCAACCGTGATCAGGCGCTTCTTCATCTAAAGAGGTTCCTGCTGAGTGATGCAGTGGAAGGAGCCGCCGCCGATCATGCCCGAGCCGAGCACACCCTGCGCCGGTAGGCCGACCACCTTGCGCCCCGGAAACACGGCCTGCAACGCCTCGAGCGCCGCGCCTTGCGTGGGCGTCCCGTAGACCGGCACGACGACGATGCCGTTCGCAATGATGAAGTTCATATGCGACGCGGGTGAAACCTCGCCGAGCGCATTGCGATATTGGCCGGCGCCGGGGATGCGCACGACCTCGAGCCTCGCCCCAGTCGCGTCGGTGGCCGCATCGAGCGTGCGGGCGATGGCCTCGAGCGTTTCCGCGTTGGGATCGTCGGCTCCGGCAGGCGACTGGCAAACGACGCGGCCGGGCGCGACGAAGCGGGCGAGGTTGTCGATGTGCCCGTCGGTATGATCGTTCTTGAGCCCTTCGTCGATCCAGACGATTTTCGCTGCGCCGAGGGCCTCGCGCAGCGCGGCCTCCGCCTGCTCCTTGGTCCAGCCGTTGCGATTGGGATTTAGCAGCGTCTGGCACGTCGCGAGCACGGTGCCGCTCCCGTCATGATCCACCGCGCCGCCTTCGAGCACGAAATCGAAGCGGCGGATCGGTGTCCCGGAAATGCGCGCGATGTCGTCGCCGACCGTCTCGTCGCCGGGGAGATCGGCTTTGCCGCCCCAGCCGTTGACCCTGAAGCGGAGCGCAGCCGGGGCTCCGGCGATCCGCGCAAAGATGGGGCCCGTGTCGCGCAGCCAGATGTCGCCGTAGCGCGCGGGGACGAGGTCGACGGCGCCGCCGACGGCGGCTCGGGCCGTAGCCTCGGCCTCCGCCCCGTTGACCAGCAGGCGCACCGTGTTCCCCTCGCTCAATGTGCGCACGAGCGCCGCCACGTCGCGCCGTGGCGCGTCGAGTTCTCCCTCCCATTGCAGCGGGTCGGCCGGCCAGGCCGTCCATATGGCCTTCTGCGGCGCCCATTCCGCGGGGACGACAATCTCCGTCTTGGTCAGCGATATGCTCATGAAATCCTTCCAATGTCGGCGCTCGTCGGCCGCGTCGCGGCCCCAAGCGTCATTACTCCGCCAATAGCTGACTTTACCATGCTCCCTCAATATCGGGACCGTGTCCCGCCGGCCCTAGGCGGGTGCCGGCGGCGTCGCGCATAATGAGCTGAGGGAAACCCCCAAACACGGGCAAGTTCGGACCTCCATGCACGCCGGCGCACGCGCTCTCGTATTCCTCGTCTACTCGGCCCTCGGTCTCTCCTTCGTCGGGGAGACGGCGCTCTTGGCCTGGGAGTTCCGCGATGCCGACTGGCTGGCGCTCGCGACCCACGACAGCCACTTGTTTCTGTTCTTCCCGACGCTCGGGCTCGTTGCGCTCGCCGCCTTCTACCTCCCTTCGTGCGCCTTCGTCGACATGTATTGGCGCCACGTGAGGCTCGGCAAGATGCGCTTCCTCATCGGCCTCCTCGTCCTCGCCGCGGCGTCCTATGTCATCGGCACGTCGCTCGCCGAAAGCCGCTACCGCTCGGTGTGGGACATCGCGCCTGCGACGCTCGCCAAGGACAAGAGCGAGCCTGCCGGGTGCGGGGGTGCCGCCAAGCCGTGCGAGCGCATCGCACTGCTCGAGGGAATAGCCAACGTTGCCGCGGTGAGCCATCAGCGGCTCGGTCTCAAGGACTTCGTGCGCTCGTGCGAGCCGGAGCCCCTGATCGAGGGAGAGAGCTCGGCCGAGCGCAAGCGCTTCTGCTTCGCCTCGACACCGCTCTCGGCCCAGCCCAGGCTCTCGACCGACAGCGAATGCTGCCGATCTCAGCAGCGCTTCCAGGAGGCGATCACGTCGCTCTACCAAAACCCCGAGCAGCGCTCGAAGACGGGTCTCGTCCACGTCTGGCTTTTGCCGACGAAGGTCTTCTTCCTCCTGGTGCTGCTCGCCATCAGCTTCCTGCTCGCGATCCGCCACGATGGCGTGACGCGCCACTACCCGGACCTCATCTCGCGCATAGAGGTCGGCGTGCTCGTGGGCGCCGTCGCCATGATCTTCTTCCCGCTGATGAGCCAGGCTTTCGTGCAGACCTCGGACGCGCTCTACGGCGTGCGCCAGGAGACGGGCTTCAAGCCCATCGTGACGTTCATGAGCTTCTGCTTCGGGGCGTGGGCGCTGCTCTTGGTGCTGTTCTTCTTCCGCCGCCACAACCCGGAGGTCGAGCTGGCGGTCAAGCTCGCGGGCGTCGTCGCGAGCACGATTGCCGTCGTGAAATATGATCTGATCGTCGCGCTCTTCGTGCGCTTTCTCGGCTCGGGCGCGGGCGAGGTGTCGGTTGCGCTCCTGGGCGGATTGGCGATCCTCGCCGTCGTCGTCCTCCTCTCCCCCTTGGCGCGCCGCACCCTCGTCGGCAGGGACAAGGACGAGCCGGTGTGAGCTGCCCCGAGCTCGGGTGCTGCCGGCGCGCATAGGCGCCAAACGACATGCCACAGGACCTAGCCCGTTCAATTGCCGGCTTCGACGTTTGGCAGCCGAGCTAGTGGCGCAGCTCCTGAGCCACCGTCTCCATGTGCGAATTGATGACCGTCGCCGTTTCGTTCGCAAGCTTCTGGTTGAGCCGCGCGAAGTGCTGGAACTCGGCCTGGTACTGCTGCTGGGCCCGTTGCATGAATTCAGAGTAGGCCGCAAACACGTCCTGGAGCGTCCGGCATTCCATGAGCCTCTGCGAGGCGGCAATATCCTCGTTGAGGCGCCGGTTGATGAAGCCGAGCCATTCGTTGTTCGCCTTTGAGACCTGCTCGATGAAACGGCCGTTCAGCTCCGTGAGCGCCGCCATCATCGGCCGGTTCACGCTTACCCAAGCTTCGAGGGCCGCAATTGCGGGGTTCTCCATGCCGTTCGTGTCAACGACCGACCTCGACGTCCGTGCGTTCATGTGCGCTCCTCCGTTTGGCCGATCCTTATGCCGCCTTGCCGCCGGATCAGCGTTGATGCGCGTCAATGCGCGGCTGGTGTTGTAAGGTTCCTTTGTCGCGTTGAGATTCCGTCGGCGACAACACGTGTCATACCGACCCGCCGCAAAGGGATTTTGCGCCTATCCAAGAGGGCACGGGTTCGCCATTCGCGATTTATCCACAACATCCTATAGCTAGTGTTGGGCGCTATTGCGGCGCAAGAGGGGGCCCCGCCGATGATATTCCTTGACCGTTCAGCTCGGAGAACGACCGCATGTACAAGCACGTACTGATCGCCGTTGACGGGTCCGAGCTTTCCGACAAGGCCCTCGCCCAGGGCCTCGAGCTGGCGAAGGCGCTCTCGGCCAAGGTAACGCTCGTTCACGTGACGGCGCCGTGGGCGAGCATTGCTGTCGGCGAGGTTGCGGTGATGTTTCCGCCAGAGGAATACGAGGCGAACGTCAAGGCCGCCGCAGCGCGCCTCCTCGAGCGCCTCGGCAAATCGGCCTCGGCGGCAGGCGTCGCCTTCGACACGGTCGCGGTAAGCGACGCAAGCCCGCACAAGGCCATTCTCGCGACCGCCCAGGAGAAGGGCTGCGACCTCATCGTGATGGGCTCGCACGGGCGGCGCGGGATCGCAGGGCTGCTGCTCGGCAGCGTCACCGCCAAGACGCTTTCGCATGGACACATCCCGGTCCTGGTCTACCGCGAGTAGCAGTTCGTCCGTATCCGCCCCATTACCCCTGCCCCCCGGCCTGCGCCGCCCGGACGCCGAAGCTGGCCACCGCTCGCCCGTCCTGCTAAGCACTCGCGGGAATTCAGCTTTCCAGGGGAGTTGGCATGCGCCTGCTCGTCACCGGTGCGGCCGGCTTCATCGGCTACCACACGTGCGAAGCCCTCCTTCGCCGTGGAGACGAGGTCATCGGAACGGACAATCTCAATGCGTATTACGACGTGAGCCTCAAGGAGGCGCGGCTCGCCCGCCTCACGGGACGCAAGGGGTTTTCATTCGTCAAGGCGGACCTCGAGGACGGCGCCGCCATGGCGCGCCTCTTCGCCGAGGCACAGCCGGAGCGTGTGGTGCATCTGGGCGCCCAGGCCGGCGTGCGCTATTCGCTCGAGAACCCGCACGCCTACGTCAACTCGAACGTGGTGGGTTTCCTCAATGTTCTCGAGGGGTGCCGCGGCCAAGGCGTCGGCCATCTGGTGTTCGCCTCGTCGAGCTCCGTCTACGGCGCCAATCTCAAGATGCCGTTCTCGGTCGCCGATGCCGTCGACCATCCCGTGAGCCTCTATGCCGCCACCAAGAAGGCGAACGAGCTCATGGCGCACACGTACGCGCACCTCTATCGCCTTCCGGCCACGGGCCTCAGGTTCTTCACCGTCTATGGCCCCTGGGGCCGCCCGGACATGGCGCTCTTCAAGTTCACCCGCGCGATGCTCGAGGGCCGGCCGATCGAAGTCTTCAACAACGGCAACCACGCCCGCGACCTCACCTACATCGACGACGTCGTCGAGGGCGTCGTGAGGGTGCTCGACCGGCCGGCGGCGCCCGATCCCGCCTGGTCGGGGGCGGCGCCAAACCCCGCCACGTCGAACGCTCCCTATCGGCTTTACAACATCGGCAACCACAGTCCGGTTCAGCTCATGGATCTCATCGGCTGCCTCGAGCGGGCGCTTGGCCTCACGGCCGAGAAGGTCATGCTGCCGATGCAGGCCGGCGACGTGGTCGCGACCTACGCCGATGTCGAGAGCCTCGAGAGAGACGTGGGCTTCAGCCCCTCGACGCCGATCGAGGAAGGAGTCGCAAGATTCGTCGCCTGGTACCGAGAGTACTATAAGACCTAGCTCGGACGCGGGGAGGAGAGCGCCGAGCTACCCTGCCGCCATATGACAGCCCAATAGGAGCCGGTGCCCATGCCGTCGTACGTCGCCTGCATCATCATCCTCGCCGCGAGCGTGGTCGCGCTTCTCTTGACTGCGCGGGCGGGCGCTCCGGGCCTTCACCTAGCCGTGGCCGGACTGGCGGGCCTTGCTTGCGCGGCGATGGCAATCCGCGAGAGGGATGCTCGCTTGGCTCGCGGAGAGAACCGAAGCGCCATCGAGGCGTCGACGGCGGGGTACATGGCTCTCCTGTGGATCTGGGGCTCGCTCGGCCTGTTCGTCACCTACCTCTTCTTCTTGAGCTGGCGCGAATGGTGGCAGTTCGTCATCGCTTTCGCCGTCGCGGGCGTCCTGTGTCTCGGGTTTGCCCGCTTGCTCCAGCGCGACGCGGACCTCGGGCGCGAGGACGAGACGATGCTCAAGCTCGGACGCTATCTCGGGATTGCGCAGCTCGTCGGCATGATCGTGACGGTTCTGGGTCTGGCGATCGATCCCGACAAAGAGTTCCTCGCCCTGAAGCGGCCCGACTGGGCCGCCAACAATATCTTCCTCGCAGGCGCGCTGTCGCTTGCAGCGATCACTGCTCACGCACTTCTCATGCGGCCCGGGGCAGGCCGGCAGGCCCAAGGCTAGACGATGGTTCCAGAGCCCCCGAGACCGCGTGACGAGAGCGCTCCCCTGCGCCAGCTCACGCCGTGGCTGCTGCTCGCGCTGGCGCTCTCCGTCTCCGCCATGGTGCTCGGCGCCGGCCGGGGCGACCGCCTCGTCACCGCTCTCGGCGCCGGCGCGCTTGCGATCGTGGTGCTCGCAACCGCGATCGCAATCAACACGCCGCTGTGGAGCTCCGATCCCGAGGCGGACGGCCGGCCGTCCGCGGTGAAATCCACGATCGAGGCCAACATCTGGCTCGCGGCTTTCACCTATGCGTGGGGCGCATCTGCGCTGTTCGCCATCTATACGCTCTCCGAGCTTTCCTGGCGGCACGCCTGGCAATACGGCGCGGGCGCGGCGCTCGCGGCTCTCGGCCTCGTGCTTCTCGCGCAAAGCCTCAGAAGACGAACTACCGTCTCGCTGCCGCCGCTCTTTCTCACGGGCCTGCACGGCCTTGCCGCAACGAGCTGGCTCGTCTATCTCGTCGGCTCCGGCAAGCTCGCGACGCTGAAAGGAGATTGGGCGGCCAATGACGTATTCCTGGCGGGCGGTCTTGCCATTGTGGCGGTTTGCATCGTCTCCGCCATCACGCAGACGCGAGCTAGCGGCTAGCACTCGGCGCCAAAGATACCCATCTCCCTCGAATTGTCCGCGGGCCCGATGACTCCCATCATCTCGATCAAGAAACTGTCGAAGACCTACGCCACCGGATTCGAGGCGCTGAGGAGCGTCACCCTCGACATCCGCCGCGGCGAGATCTTCGCCCTTCTCGGACCCAACGGCGCCGGCAAAACGACGCTGATCAGCATCATCTGCGGCATCGTCACGCGCAGCGCGGGCGAGGTGACCGTCGACGGCCGCGACATCGACGCCGACTACCGCACCGTGCGCGCCATGATCGGCCTCGTGCCGCAGGAGCTCACCGCCGATGCCTTCGAGACGGTCTGGAACACGGTGAGCTTCAGCCGCGGCCTGTTCGGCAAGGCACCCGCGTCGGACCACATCGAGAAGGTGCTCAAGGAGCTTTCGCTCTGGAGCAAAAAGGACAACAAGGTCATGACGTTGTCCGGGGGCATGAAGCGCCGCCTGCTGATCGCCAAGGCGCTCTCCCACGAGCCGAAAATCCTCTTTCTCGACGAGCCGACGGCAGGCGTCGACGTCGAGCTGCGCAAGGAGATGTGGCAGGTCGTGCGCGACCTGCGGGCCTCCGGCGTCACCATTATCCTCACCACGCACTACATCGAGGAGGCCGAGGAGATGGCCGACCGCGTCGGCGTGATCACCAACGGCGAGCTCATTCTGGTCGAGGAGAAGAACGAGCTGATGCGCAAGCTCGGCAAGAAGCAGCTCACTCTCCACTTGCGCGAGACGCTCAGCGCGATCCCGTCGGAGCTTAGGTCCTACAATCTCGAGCTGTCGGAGAGCGGCGACGCGCTGACGTTCACATACGACACCAAGGCCGGGCGCACCGGCATCACGCAGCTTCTCAGGGCGCTCGCCGACGCGGGCATCACCTTCAACGATCTCAACACGATGCAGAGCTCGCTCGAGGACATTTTCGTCGATCTCGTGAGGCAGTCGCGATGAACTGGCATGCGGTGCGCGCAATCTACGGCTTCGAGATGGCGCGCGCCTGGCGCACCGTCATGCAGACGATCGTCTCGCCGGTGCTCTCGACCTCGCTCTATTTCATCGTGTTCGGCGCCGCGATCGGCTCGCGCGTGACCGACATCGACGGCATCGCCTACGGCGCCTTCATCGTGCCGGGGCTCATCATGCTGTCGATCCTGACGCAGAGCGTGCTCAACGCCGCGTTCGGCATCTATTTCCCGCGCTTTGCCGGCACCATCTACGAGCTGCTCTCGGCGCCGATCTCGCCGCTCGAGATCGTGATCGGCTATGTCGGCGCCGCGGCGACGAAGTCGATCATCGTCGGGCTCATCATCCTCGCCACCGCCGCGTTCTTCGTGCCGCTCGAGATCGCCCACCCCGCGTGGATGCTGACCTTCCTCGTGCTGACCGCTCTCACCTTCAGCCTGTTCGGGTTCGTGATCGGCATCTGGGCCGACGGCTTCGAGAAGCTGCAGGTGATCCCGCTCCTCATCATCACGCCGCTCACCTTCCTCGGCGGGACGTTCTACTCGATCAACATGCTGCCGCCGTTCTGGCAGACGGTGACGCTCTTCAACCCCGTCGTCTACCTGGTGAGCGGATTCCGCTGGAGCTTCTATGAGGTGTCGGACGTGGACCTCGGCGCGAGCCTCGCCATGACGCTCGGCTTCCTTGGCCTCTGCCTCGCCGCCGTTTACTGGATCTTCAAGACCGGGTATCGGTTGAAGGCATAGGACATTGTTTCCGCCCAAATCGAGGCGGGCCAGAACCCGACGTTGATGTGTATCAACGGTATGGCTAACTCTTCAACATACGTGTGGGCCGGATTGGCGGGCGACAAGATCGCCAGTATCCCGAGACGCTACCAATGGATGTCGTGACGACAGGTCGCTGGCCTCTAGTGATGAACGGGCAATGAGCTATGGAAGCTACAAGGGTGGAGGCAAATCTCCTCGAAAATCTTGAGTGAACGCGGCGGCGCTCTCCTCATTGGTGGAAGTGTCCCGGACGCAGCCTGGGATCGCCTCATCGCGAACAGCTATGTGACTGCAACCGCCAGAGGCGAGGATTCGGTGCTCTACGAACTCACTGACGCCGGCCGCGCCTTTCTCGAGTCGTTACCTTAGGGCAGCTGCTTCGGCGGGTTTTGCCGGCGGTGAAAAGCCCGCCATGACGCTCGGCTTTGCCTTGCCGGCGTCTACCGCATCTTCAAGACCGGGTATCGTCTCAAGGCCTGAGGCGCACGTGCCGGCGCTCTCGCGGCGCAAAGCACCCGAGGAGATGAATGGGGAAGCGGGCGCGGGAGCACACTCCAACGTGTCATCCTCGGCTTCATGCCGAGGATCCATGGCGCAGCGGAGACGCGCTTCGAGGACTTGCGAGACAACTCCGGACCCTCTTGTGGATCACTGGATCCTCGGGACAAGCCCGAGGATGACACTTGAGCGGGGCGCGTGTGTTCCGCCTCGCGGCGCTTGCGCCCGAGGGGATGGAATAGGGGAGCGGGGCGCGGGATTTGCCGCGGTCTTCCGCTTGGAACTTTCGAAAGGCGCACCGGCGCCCCGCCTTGCCGAGCTTTGCGCCGAGGGACCGGAAACTTACCACGGCGTCCCTATGCTAGCTCATTTAACCATGACCTCTCTGGCACCGATGTTGCCATCGGCTGGAACCTGCACGCGAGGGATGCCGGCCGCGTGACCGGCTCTTCCCGTCGGGCTCGGACCCGCCCCTCGCCTTTTGGACGCCTCCGGAGGCGACCCCAGCGGGACGGGATGGGAGAAGTGTACGCGAGCCTGGGGAGGCGGGGACAAGTTTCTGCTTCGTATGCGAGAGCGGACGCGCCGGCACCGTGTCGGGAGCGGCAGCGAAGGGCCAGAAGCTGCCTACCCGACGGTGTCAAGATCGGCTCGCCTTATCGTGTACCATGCGGCGACAGCAAGAACGTAGGACCCCGGGCCGTTGGACTATGGCTCACCAGACGAGGTGCGAGGGCTGACGATCCAATCAGCTATGCACTCTAAGCACTCGTCGTCCGTATAGTACGAGGCGTGGACGAGATTGATATCTGCTTCCATGGCCTGCAGCACAGACTGCATATCGGTAGCGGTGATGGACATCTTGCTCAAGATATCCGCAGTGGAACGGAATACTTTTCCCAATCCTTCGTAACGCCTCTTGAGCGTACGCTGCAGCGGGGCGTCGGGAAGCTCGCGATAGATGACCCTTTCAAAACCTACTGGCGTAAATCTCACGCGCGGTAGAGTCCTCGGATAGTTCTCAAGCCCCAATGCGATCGACTGGATGATGTTCCACCCTCGTTTTCGGGCGCTATAATTGAGCACCCACTTTCCGAATTCGACAGGCAGTTGGAGAACGCGCGAGAGAATCCGTACCGGGAATAGGGCGGCGGAAAGCGCGCGCCGCCCTTCCAACAACAGCAAAAGAGACAAAGCTAGAAGGCCAGAAATCCAGAAAATCAACAACATTAGAACAGCAAAACCAAGGCTATCCGGAAAGTTCATGACTATAAGACTGACGACTACCGGCCCTGCCAATGCTGCGGTTTGAGCAAAAGTCATTAGGCCACTTCCGCGACCCAGCTCGTCGGTCGGGTATTGCCGACGATGGAATCTACCTGCTGAAGTCGTCTCTTCCTGGACCTGTACGCAGCAGCGGCATGCGCGAGAAAACTCTTTTGAGGAATCAAAGGATTTGGCTGTTCTCGAACATGGTGCAGCAGTTGCCACGGCTCATCGTAAATACTGTTCATACAAAACACAGAGTAACTCTGCGCCGGCGCTCCGAGCGTAGCGCTAGTGTGCGCTCTTCGCTCTTGCCCCTCCGATTTTGCTATGAAGTAAAAGACACCAAATGCAATTAAGTACCAGACTATAAATGCTGTGTCCGCCGATGACAGCAGGAAGAGCAATCCCACTCCTAGAATCGCCGCCAATATGAAGGGCGAGTAGGCGTCCACTCTCAAACCAAATTCCCGATCCTCGTGTCCAAACGTAGAAAGTGCGTCAATGAAGGGCGTACCTAGTGTCACTAGAGCTGCCCTGCCTTGCGCAGGTTTGATCTTGAGCAAGCGCAACGCGTCACACGCAACGTTGCCTCCATGACTGTGCGCGATGATGTGACAAGTCCATCCCGCAGCGTGAAGCCCGTCGATGTATCGTGCTAGCTCTCCTGCTGCTTGCGCGCGATCCAACCAATTATTCGCACCGGACCAATAAAAAATCTGGAACCGTATTTGGCAATGCAGCCAGCAGCGCGCTGACGATCCTTTGTTGGCTAGCAACTCATCCAATCTGTTGACAAAGTTACTTGGTGCGCCGTTTCTTGACATCTCATACCACTTGTACTCTTCATCCGGGACCGGGGAGGCAAAGGTTCCGTGGACAACAATTACCGTTTCCTTCGTCTCGGTGAGCGTAGTATTCATTCTTTCCGTCCGCGTCGCTTCTCTCGTCCAGGTCTCTGGCTGGTCCAGACGCCCGCGTCACGTGTCGCAATGCACGGCGTCCCTTCGTTTTCGCTTTGGCCGCGTCCCAATGACCTGCTCTGCTGGCGATCGGAGCCTGCTTATCTGAGTGGTCACGATCACAGGCGGGGATGCAATAAGGCTTTTAATCAACCCCGTTACTGTAGCGCGGCTCTCGATTGGCTGCGATCTGCTTCCTCGAAGAACCCCCTTAATAATGACCGACCGCGAATCATCAGGGGATCTTTGGCGCGCCCTTCCTTCACACAGCCAGACGCACGCATGGGTGCAGCTCGTCAAATCGTCCGCTGTACCCTCACCACCAAGCTCTGCGAGCATGATCGCCACTTCTGCATTGGGTCAATCTCTGACCTCCAGTGTGCGCGACACACGTCCTGATCTTGCCCCGAAGCGGCTCTGCGCAATGGCAGTCGCGAGCCAATCACCTATGCTCGAACTTCGCTTTGCGCTTCTCGGTGAAGGCGGCCATGCCCTCCTTCTGGTCGTGGGTCGCGAACATGGCGTGGAAGACGCGCCGCTCGTAGCGCACGCCTTCGGCCAGCGTGGTCTCGAAGGCGCGGTTGATGCAATCCTTGGTCATCATCACCGCCGTGAGCGACATCGAGGCAATCGTCTCCGCCGTCTTCAGCGCCTCGGCCATGAGGTCGGCTGCGGGCACGACGCGCGCGACGAGCCCAGCGCGCTCGGCTTCGCCAGCGTCCATCATGCGCCCGGTGAGGCAGAGCTCCATCGCCTTCGACTTGCCGACTGCGCGCGTGAGCCGCTGCGTCCCGCCCGCTCCCGGCATGATCCCGAGCTTGATCTCGGGTTGGCCGAACTTCGCCGTGTCGGCGGCGAGGATCATGTCGCAGCTCATGGCCAGCTCGCAGCCTCCGCCGAGCGCGAAGCCCGACACTGCAGCGATGACCGGCTTGCGGCAGCGCGTGATGCGCTCCCAGCTCGAGATGAACTCTGATTTGTAGGCGTCGATGTAGGTCTTTGCCTGCATCTCCTTGATGTCGGCCCCGGCGGCGAATGCCTTCTCCGACCCGGTGACGACGATCGCGCCCACGTCGTCGTCGGCCTCGAAGGCGTCGAGCGCATGATTGAGCTCGTTGATGAGCTCATCGTTCAAGGCGTTGAGCGCCTGCGGCCGGTTCAGCGTGATGAGGCCGACGCGGCCCTTCTTCTCGACCAGGATCGTTTCGTAGGCCATGGCATTCCCTTCAGCGCTGGCACACCGGGCAATAGAACGTCGAGCGGCCGCCGTCGATGCTGCGTCGCACAATGCCGCGGCAGCCGGGCCGTACGCAAGGCTCTCCTTCGCGGCCGTAGACGGAGAAGGAGTTCTGAAAGCCGCCCGCGCTGCCGTCGGTGCGCCGGTAGTCGCGCAAGGTCGAGCCGCCGGCCCGGATCGCGTCATCGAGCACGGCCGGGATCGCCGTCGCGAGCCGCTCGGCCCGAGGCGTCGGCCGGCCGGTCTTCGTCGCGAGCGACGCGGCCGGCCGCGACGGCTTGAGGCCGGCTCGGAACAACGCCTCGCAGGCGTAGATGTTGCCGAGGCCGGCGACGATGCGCTGGTCCATGAGGAAGGCCTTGAGGCTCGTGCGCCGCCCGGCCGCCTTTAGCGCGAGATAGGCACTATTCATCTCGTTCCCGAGCGGCTCTACGCCGAGCCCCTTGAAAAGGGGGTGGCGATCGAGGGCGTCCTCGGCAACGAGCAGCATGAAGCCGAAGCGGCGCGGGTCGTTGTAGGTGACGAGGCCGCCGTCCGACATCTCGAACACGACGTGGTCGTGCTTCTTGCTGAGCGCGCCGCCACCTTCAGGCTCGCCGAGGGGAACGGGCTCGGTCTCTCCTTTCGGCCGCACCAAGTATGTCCCGGTCATGCCGAGGTGCATGACGAGCACGTCGCCGCCCGAGAGCTTTGCCAGAAGATATTTTGCCCGCCGCCGGAGGCTCTCGACGCGCCGCCCTTCGAGCGTAGAGACAAAGTCCAGCGGGAGGGGGAACCTCAAGTCGGGCCGGAAGGTCCTGACGCGCCGGAAGCGCTTGCCGACGAGCACCGGCTCGAGCCCGCGGCGCACGATTTCAACCTCCGGCAGCTCGGGCATGTGGTCAAACCGCGTTGCGACCGCTCATGTCAGCTCGCGCCGCCCGGCATTGCGCTCGAGCATATAGCCGACCGCGCAAACGAAGAGGGCGCCCAAGGCCGCAATGAGATAGGTCACGGCGGCCGGCGTCAGAGCCAAAGCGTCGGCCGCGCCTCGAATGGCATCGCCGAGTGCCGGCTCGGTGGCGATGAGCTCGCCTGCCACCCAGCCGAGCAGGGCCGCGCCCGCCCACACCAGGATCGGGTATTGCGTGAGGAGATTTGTGATCAGCGTCGCGCCCCCGACCACGAGCGGGATCGAGACGATGAGCCCGAAGATGATGAGGTAGGGATCGCCATGAGCGGCGGCGGCGATCGCCAGCACATTGTCGAGGCTCATCACGATGTCGGCCACGGCGACGATGCGCACCGCCTCCCACAGGTTGCTGCCGCTGCGCCCTTCCCCGGCGCTGGCCTCCTCCGAGATCAAGAGCTTGACCGCGATCCAGAGCAGGACGAGCCCTCCGGCGAGCTTCAGGAGCGCGATGCCGAGCACCTGCTGGACGACGAGCGTGAAGAGCACGCGCATGATGATCGCCGCCGCCGCCCCGAGCAGGATGCCCATCATACGCTGGCCGACCGGCAGCGTGCGGCACGCGAGCGCGATGACGACGGCGTTGTCGCCTGCAAGCACGAGGTCGATGCCGATGATCTTCAGAACCTGGACGGAGTAGGTGCCGATCGGCCCGAACGCCGTCTCGAACCACGCCATGAACTCTCCGGCGAAATCCCAGGCCGCGACCGTCATGTCCCCGAGCGCTCCCGGTATGCCTCTGCGAGTTCCACCGCCCGCGTTCCGGCTCCAAGTTCGACCGTGCTCTAGTAGGCTGGCCGGGGTCCAGCGGCAAGGGCGTTGAAAAATCGCGGGCGGGCATCAGCGCACGAGAAACAGCGGCCCCTCGAGCCATGCCGAGAGCGTGGCCACGTCCTGCTCCGTGGTCGCGAACCGCCCGCCGAACCGCGCCACGACGAAGCCGGCCCCGAGCCGGCGCAGGCGCTCGGCGAGCGTCCGCGCGTCGTCAAGGGCGAGATCGGCGAGATCGAGCGCCACGGTGCCGTTGCGCCCGAGTGCCAAGCGCACCTGCCCCTCGAGCCATTGCAGGCGCGCGCCGTCGCTCTCGACGACGAGGAGACGCGCCTCGCTCGCCGACACTTGAGCCAGCCGCTCAGCGATGCGCAGCATCGCCGGCACGCGCTCGACCTCCTCGACGACGGCAATAACCGGTCCGGTCGTGCGCGCCGCTCCGGGACCGGCGAGCACGATGCCGGTCGTGTCGCGAACGCTCCGGAACAGCTCGCTGATCATGCCGCAAGACGCGGCCGTGAACGGCTCGCCGAGCGTTACCACGTTCCAGGGTCCGCACTCCCGGCAGGTCAGCATCAGCGCGCGGACCGGTTCGTCGCGAAGCACTCGCATGCGCACCGGTATGTCGCGGGCGCGGGCCGCGGCGGCGACCTTGCGCTGGAGGGCGGAGGCGACGAAGCGCATCTCGCGCAGGATGTCCATGGCCACGAGCGGGCGTGAGCTGCGCCCCGAGAGGGAGATTTCGCGCGCGCCGGGAAATCCAGCCATGTCGAGCAGCTGGCGGTCCTCGACGAACAGACTCTCGACCTCCGATTGGAAAGCCTCGGCGACGCGCACTGCGGCCTCGAGCGCGATGTCGCTCAAGCGGCCCGACGAGGCGAGCCTCAGCACGACGCGGCCGCGACCCTCACCGGCCTCGGCGACATGTGCGATCATGAGAGCCCCCTTGCCGAGTTTGGCTCGCCCTTTTCGCCGGAGAAGCGCCGGGCGCGGTCGGCGAACAGTCTGAGCTTGTCCTCGACGAGGCGGTTGATCGTGCCCGCGGGGAAAAGGCCGTCGGCGCCGCGCTCGCCGGCTGCGACGCCGGTCAGGATCTCGATGCCCTGGTCGATCGTCGATGCCGCATAGACGGCAAACCAGTTGTCCTTGGCGGCAGCGACGATATCCGGGCGCAGCATCAGGTGCTGGACGTTGGCGCGGGGAATGACGACCCCCTGCTTCCCGGAGAGCCCGCGCGCTTCGCAGAGGTCGAAGAAACCTTCGATCTTCTCGTTGACGCCGCCGACGGCCTGCAATTCCCCCCATTGATTGACGGAGCCGGTGACGGCAAGCCCCTGCAGGATCGGCGTCTCGGCCAGGGCGGAGAGAAGGGCATAGAGCTCGGCGGAGGAGGCGCTGTCGCCTTCGACGGCGGCGTAGGACTGCTCAAAGACAAGGGACGCGGCGAGTGCGAGGGGCACGTCCTGCGCAAAGCGCCCGGCGAGGTATCCCCACAGGATCATCACGCCCTTGGAATGGAGCGGTCCTCCGAGCTTGGATTCGCGCTCGATGTCGGTCACCCGCCCCGGCCCCAGGCGGACGCGCGCCGTGATGCGGCTCGGCCGTCCGAAGGCCAGGTCGCCGGGGTCGATGACCGAGAGACCGTTCACCTGGCCGACCTTGGCTCCGTCGGTATCGACGAGCACGATGCCGCGCTCGATCGCCTCGCGCACGCGGTCGCGCAGGCGGCTCGCGCGCCGCGTCTGCTCCTCGACGGCGCGGGCCACGTCCTCGGCCCCCGTTACCTTGCGCCCTGCCTCGGTCGCCCAGTGGTCGGCCTCGCGCACGAGATCGGCAATGCGGCCGACCTCGAGCGAGAGGCGATCCTTATCACTCGCCATACGCGCCCCTTCGTCGATGAGCCGCGCTACTCCCTCGGCATCGATCGGCTTCAGGTTGTGGGTCGCGACGACAGAGGCGACGAGCCCGGGATAGCCCGCGTCGTCCTCCTTTCCGCGGGCGATCGTGTCGTCGAAGTCGGCTTGAACCTTGAATAGGCGCAGGAATTCCGAATCGAGCTGGCTCATGAGGTAGTAGAGCTCGCGCTCGCCGAGCAGCACGATCTTGATCTCGAGCGGGATTGGCTCGGGATCGACCGTCTGGGTCGAGATGAGACCGAGCGTCTCGGTCGGCGATTCGACCATGATCCGTCCGGCCTTGAGGGCGCGCTTCAACCCCTCCCAGGCGAAGGGCGAGATCAAGAGCTTGCGTGCGTCGACGAGCAGATAGCCCCCGTTGGCTCGATGCAGAGCGCCCGGCTTGATGAGCAGGAAGTCGGTGAGAAGCGCACCCATCTGGGCGATGTGCTCGATGCGGCCCAGGAGATTGCCGTACGTCGGGTTGCTCTCCTCGTACACCGGCGCACCGCCGTCGCCATCCTCACTCCCGACCATCACGTTGACCATGTAGCGGCGAAAGCGCGGGTCGCGCGTGGTATCGAGCGGCGCCTTGAGCGCCGCGCCTTCCTCGCCCCCCTCGACGACGAACATCCCGGCATTGCTAATCAAATCGCGCTCGACGTCCGCGAGGTGCGTGCCGATCGGGGGCAGGTCGGAGAAAGCCGCCTTGACCTCGTCGAGAACATCGCGGACGGCGACGCGCGAGACCTCCTCGTTCAGCTCCGCAATTCGGGTCCGCCTCAGCTTGTCGGCCTTCGGAACCTGGGCCAGGGTCTCCTCGAGCTCCTTCTGGAGCGCCTCGATCCGCTCTTGCACCTCCCGGCGCATGCGCTCGGGCAGCGCGTTGAAGACCTCGGGCTTCACCACCTTGCCGTCGTGCATGGGCGCCATGGCGAAGCCCATCGGCGTTCGCAGTATGGCGATGTTCTGGCCGGCGGCCTTGTGATTGAGCGCCTCCAGGGCCTGCTCCTGGGTCGAGCGAAACTCCTCCTCGATGGCGCGCCGGCGGGCCTGATAGTCCTCGGTCTCGAAGGCTGCGGGCAGCGTTCCTCTGAGCTCATCCAAGGCGGCAATCATCGCCCTCGCGAGGCGGCGCGCTCGCCCGGCCGGGAGGCGCAGCGCCTTCGGCCGGTTTGCGTCCTCGAAATTGTTGACGTAGACCCAGTCGTCGGGGGCGCGGGCAGCGGAGGCGACCTCGGCGAGATGCACCTTGACGGCAGTCGTCTTGCCCGACGCGCGCGGGCCGAGGACGAAGACGTTGAAGTCGGCCGCCTTGATGCTCGTGCCGAACTCGATGGCCTTGAGAGCTCGTTCCTGGCCGATGAGCGCAGCTGCCGGCTTGATCTCGGCGGTCGTCTTGAAGCCAAGCTTTTTCGCATCGAAAGCGCGGCGCAGATCGCTCGGCGCGAGGGGCTTCTGCCGCCTCTCCTCGGGAATGGCGGCGGCGGGAGGGGGCGTCGAGACCGTCTCCCCCTTGCTGCCGGCACGCTTGAAGAACATGGACCCTGATGCCTCTTGTTTTCGGACTGAGCATTGAACGATGACGCCCAACGCTCACACTAGCGAAGGAAGCGCATCAACGGCTAGGTACGGTCGAGGAATCCGGCTTTGCCGCACGGGCCCGAGAAGTCAACCCCCGGCACCAGAGGTGTCATCGCCTGATGGCAGATAAATGACGCAGACCAGAGTTCCCCAGGACGCGGCAAATCTCGCCGAGCTCGCAGACGCTTCCCGCCCCGCCGCCACGCTCGAGGTTTGCCGCGGCACGATTCGCCTGCTTGCCGCGCACGGGCTTGCCTGCGTAACCGAGTTGCCGCTCGCCAACGGTCGGCGCGCCGACATCGTGGGTCTTTCCGCAAGCGGCGAGATCTCGATCGTCGAGGTCAAGTCGTCGATCGAGGATTTCCGCTCGGACCTCAAGTGGCCCGACTACCGGGAATTTTGCGACCGCTTGTTCTTCTCGGTGCGGCCCGACTTCCCGATCGATGTGCTCCCCATCGATACCGGCCTCATTCTCGCCGACCGCTATTCCGGCGAGATCGTCCGGCCCGCGCCCGAGACGCCTCTCGCCGGCGCGCGGCGCAAGGCAATGACATTGCGGTTTGCCCGCGCGGCGGCCGTGCGGTTCTCGCTGTCTCTCGACCCCGCGCTCCTCCTCTGAACTTCGGGGAAGGGTCGAGTGAGGCTCGTAGCCTACTTGGGCGCGCGCTTGGCCAGGATCCGCTGCAGCGTGCGCCGGTGCATGTTCAAGCGGCGCGCCGTTTCCGACACGTTGCGGTTGCACAACTCGTAGACGCGCTGGATGTGCTCCCAGCGAACACGGTCGGCCGACATCGGATTCTCCGGCGGCGGCGCCTTGGCATTGTGCGGCGCAAGTAGCGCGTCCGTCACATCGTCGGCGTCGGCAGGCTTCGCGAGATAGTCGACCGCCCCGAGCTTCACAGCCGAGACGGCGGTTGCAATGTTGCCGTAGCCCGTGAGCACGATCACCCGCGAATCGGGGCGCACCCGGGTGAGCTCGGCGATGACGTCGAGACCGTTGCCATCCTCGAGCCGCATGTCGACGACGGCAAACGCCGGAGCACGCTCGCGGATGAGGCCGACGCCCTCGGCGATCGAGTGAGCGCTTCGCACCTCGAATCCCCGCGTTTCCATGGCGCGCGCAAGCCGCTGCAGGAACGCCCGATCGTCGTCGACGATGATCAGCGAGCGATCGTCGGGCAGCTCATCCTGCCGGAATGACAAGTCCTCGGTCACGCTCAATACCTCCCGATCCGCGGGAGTATAGTGTCAATAGGGGGGCCGCCAAGGGCGTCTTCGAAAAAACAATGAATATATTAGCTCATTGGTTTTCATGGGCAAGCTGCGCGGGTCGGACCTGCTCTTCGACGCCCCTCTCCGCCGCGAGCCGGATGTCGAAGGCGCCTCGCGGCCAGACGATGCGCACCACCGCGCCATGCAGCGGGGGCGTCCGGTTGTCGAGTGAAATTTTGGCGCCCGACCGCTCGAGAAGCGTTTTCGCGATGAAAAAGCCGAGGCCGAGACCGAGGTCCTTTCCCTCGCCGCGGCTCCTGCCGGGCGCCGCTCGCGTCGTCACGTAGGGCTCGCCCAAGGTGTCGATGATCTCCGGCTGGAAGCCGGGACCGTCGTCGAGGATCGTCACGACCAGAGTGCCCGCGTCCCACTCGGCCGAAATGTCGACCTCGCGCTCGGCAAAGTCCACGGCATTCTCGATGATGTTGCCGAGACCGTAGATGACGCCCGGGCGGCGCGCCCCGATAGGCTCGCGCGCGTCGGAGCCCGTCGCGGAGGGGCCGGGCCGCGCCGCGATGGCGATGGCCGCCCTGCCGCCCGCATAGGGCGCGGCAGCCTCGTGCAACATTTCCATGACGGTGAGCGTCGCGTGGAGGGGATCCTGCTCGGGGGGATGGCTCGTGAGCTTCTGCAGGATGTCGCGGCAGCGCTGCGCCTGGCTGCGGAGCAGCACGACGTCCTCCCAATGGGGACTGTCCTTCCTCAATTGCCGCTCGAGCTCGGTCGTGACGAGCGCGATGGTCGAGAGCGGCGTGCCGAGCTCGTGCGCCGCCGCCGCGGCGAGGCCGTCGAGGGCGTGCAGCTTCTGCTCGCGCGCGAGCACAAGCTCGGTCGCAGCGAGCGCCGCCGACATCTGCCGCCCTTCCTTCGTCAGACGCCACGCATAGAGAGCAAGAAACGTCATCGACGCGCCGACGGCGGCGAGCATGCCGAACTTGTAGAGCAGTGGATGCTCGAGCGAGAGGCCGAGCTTCCAGGGCAGCGGCAACGAGTAGAAGCAGATGTAGGTAGTTGCCGCCATGGCGAGCAGGCCGAGCGCGATCGTGTTCCTCAGGGGCAGCGTCGCCGCCGAGACCGTGACCGGGGCGATGATCAGCATCGTGAACGGATTGTCGATGCCCCCGGTGAGATAGAGGAGGGCGGCAAGCTGCAGAATGTCATAGGCGAGGAGCGCGGTCGCGAACGGAACGGACAGCCGGAAGCGCGCCGGATAGCGGACCGCAAGGAAGACGTTGACCCATGCCGACATCGCGATGAAGGCGAGGCAGGGGCCGACCGGCATGTCGAACCCCAAGACCAGCGAGACGACGCCCACGGCCACGATCTGCCCGAGCACGCCGAGCCAGCGCAGGCGAACGATCGTCTGCAGCTTGAGCCTGCTGTCCGCGTCGGCGATCAGCACCGGATCCTGGTTTAGGGACAGCATGTCGGCGAACCCGTGCTCCTGTGAGCCGCTCCGAGGCGCCCGGATCGCCCTCGAGCCCCGTTACACTATGGCACTCGCGCCCTCCTTGCCAGCGGACAGAGGCTGCGCCACATAAGGCCGCGACGGCCCCGGCGTCTGCACGGGACCCGAGAGGTGCCCATCCCGACACCACCCGCGACGAGGCGCAATCCACGCCCATGCTTCTAGAGGTTGCCGAGACCCGCCGTTCCCCGCCCCCCGTGGTCGCGCGTGGGCTCGTCAAGACGTTCGGCGAGGTGACCGCCGTCGACGGCCTCAGCTTCTCGCTCGAGCCGGGTACGATCACCGCGCTTCTCGGCGGCAACGGCGCGGGCAAGACGACGACCATTTCCATTCTGATGGGCCTCGTCGTGCCGACGGCGGGAGAGGCGCGCGTGTTCGGCGCGGAGATGGCACGCGAGCGCCACAAGGTGCTCCACCTCATGAACTTCGAGAGCCCCTACGCCGACCTGCCCAAGCGCCTCACCGTGCGACAGAACCTCGAGATCTTCGCCCGCCTCTACGGCGTCGAGGGCTGGGCGTCGCGCATCGGCGATCTCGCGCGCGAGCTCAGGCTCGCAGACCTGCTCGACCGCCCCTACGGCACGCTTTCCGCCGGCCAGCGAACCCGCGTCGGTCTCGCCAAGGCGCTGCTCAATGCGCCCCGCCTCCTCTTGCTCGACGAGCCGACGGCTTCCCTCGATCCCGATACCGCCGACTGGGTCCGCTCGCGGCTCGTGGACTATCAGGCCGAGAGCGGGGCGACGATCCTGCTCGCCTCCCACAACATGGCCGAGGTCGAGCGCCTGGCTAGCCGCGTGATCATGCTCGATCGTGGCCGCATCGTCGCCGACGAGACGCCGGCCGCCCTCATCCGGCGCTTCGGGCGCGAGACGCTCGAGGAGGTGTTCCTCGACATCGCCCGCAACAAGAAGCCCGAGCTCCTCGGTGCGCGGGGAGATGCCCATGGCGCCTGAAGGAACGGCGGCGGTGAGACTTTCCGCGCAGACCGGCGTCGCCGCCTCGGCGCGGCGCGTCGGCGCCCTCGTGCTCCGCCACTGGTATCTCTTGAGATCGTCCGGGCCGCGCGCCCTCGAGATGGTGTTCTGGCCGCTCGTGCAGATGCTGACCTGGGGCTTCGTGCAGGTTCACCTCGCCAAGACGACGAGCCTTGCCGCCACCGCCGCCGGCCTCTTCGTCGGCGGCGTGCTCTTGTGGGACATTCTCGCCCGCAGCCAGCTCGGCTTCGCGATGGCCTTCCTCGAGGAGGTGTGGGCGCGCAACCTCGGCCACCTGATGATGAGCCCGCTGCGCCCCGCCGAGCTGATCGCCGGACTGATCATGGTCGCCCTCATCAAGCTTTTGGTCGCCATGGTCCCGGTGGTGACGATCGCCTACCTCATGTTCGACTACAATCTGTTCACGCTCGGGCCGGCGCTCGCGGCCTTTTTCGCCAATCTCGTGTTCACGAGCTGGGCTTTCGGCCTCGTCTCGACGGGAGCCGTGCTGCGCTACGGGCTCGGCGCCGAGAACATCGCCTGGCTCATGACGTTCCTGATGATGCCGCTCGCTTGCGTCTACTACCCGGTGACGACGCTGCCCGAGTGGCTGCAGCCGTTCGCGCTCGCGCTGCCCCCCACGCATGTCTTCGAAGGCCTGCGCGCCATCGTGCTCGAGGGCCGCTTCCGCCCCGACCTCATGGCGACGGCGCTCGCCCTCAACGCTCTCTATCTCGTGGCGGGGCTCGCGCTCTTCCGCCACCTCATCGAGAGCGCGCGCAAGGCCGGGACCCTGGTTCAGATGGGCGAGTAGGATAATAGACGTGATGCAACGACCCTTGCTGACTGCCATGCTTCTGGGCCTCGCTGCCGGCGTCATCGGCGCGCTCTTCCTGCTCGCCGTCCCCCCTCCGGCAATGCCCCGCAAACGACCGGCACGGCGCTCATCGGCGGCCCCTTCAGCCTCGTCGACCAGACGGGGAAGAGGGTGACGGAGAAGGACTTCGCCGGCCATCCGATGCTGGTCTACTTCGGCTTCACCAACTGCCCCGACGTGTGCCCCTCGGGTCTCCAGGTCATCTCGGCCGCGCTCGACAAGCTCGGGCCGAAGGCGGCCGGGATCACGCCGCTCTTCGTCACGCTCGATCCCGAGCGCGACACCGTCGAGGTCATGCGGGGCTACGTGAAGAGCTTCCATCCCCGCCTCGTCGGCCTCACCGGCTCGGCGGATGAGATTGCCGCGGTCGCCAAGGCCTACCGCGTCTACTACAAGAAGGCGGCGGACGAGGGCGCGCCCGGGAGCTACAGCGTCGACCACAGCACGTTCATGTACCTGATGGACGGCGAGGGACGCTTCGTCTCCCACTTCCCGCACACGGTCGCGGTCGACGCGCTCGCAACGGCTCTCGAAAAAGCGCTCTGAGGAGAGGCGCACGGCCGCGCCGGCTATGTGCCCTTGGCGCGAATCAGCGCATGTTCGGGGCGAGGGGACTTAAGCAACAGGCGAAAACGCCAATTGTGACGCTTGGCCGCGGCGGCGAGCTTGCAGTATTTGCAACTCGGCGCGTCAGTCCGTGCGCGGCAGGTGGTTGCCGGGAGCAGGGGGAACGGGGGGCCGTGCTTTATCATTGGTACGAGCTGAGCCATGCCGCCATGCGGCCGGCCCGGGCGGCGGTGGATTCGATGCACCGCGTCTGCTCCAATCCGCTCAATCCGCTCGCCCACACGCCGGCCTTTCGCCACACGATGGCGGCCTGCGAGGTGTTCGAGCGCGCGACGCGCCGCTACGGAAAGCCCAAGTTCGCCATCAAGTCGACGCGCGTGCGCGGCGCCGAGGTGGCGGTCGAGGAGAGCGTCATCTGGCAGCGCCCCTTCTGCCGGTTGCTCCACTTCAAACGCGATATCACGGCGCACGAGCGCGAGCGCGACCCGCGCGTGCTTGTCGTCGCCCCGGTCTCGGGCCACTTCGCGACGCTCTTGCGTGGCACGGTCGAGGCCTTGCTGCCCGACCATGAGGTCTTCATCACCGACTGGCTGGATGCCCGCGACGTCCCGCTGTCTGCCGGATCGTTCGATCTCGACGACTACATCGACTACGTGCGCGACATGCTGACCGAGCTCGGCGGCGACGTTCACGTCTTCGCCGTATGTCAGCCGTCGGTCCCGGTCCTTGCCGCCATTGCCCTGATGGAGGAGGACGCCGACCTCTTCGTGCCGCGCAGCATCATCCTTGCCGGCGGCCCGATCGACACGCGCATCAGCCCGACCGCCGTCAACTCCGTCGCTGAGCGGCGCGGCATCGACTGGTTCCGCCATCACGTCATCACGACCGTGCCGTGGCCGAACGCGGGAGCGGGCCGCGAGGTCTACCCTGGTTTTCTTCAGCTCTCCGGTTTCATGTCGATGAACATCGACCGCCATACCCGGGCGCACAAGGAGCTGTTCATGAGCCTCGTGCGCGGCGACGGCGACACGGCCGAGAAGCACCGGGAGTTCTACGATGAGTATCTCGCGGTCATGGATCTCGCCGCCGAGTTCTACCTGCAAACCGTCGACACGGTCTTCGTGCGCCATGCGCTGCCCAAGGGCGAGATGAACCATCGCGGCCGGCGCGTCGATCCGGGCAAGATCCGCCGCCCGGCGCTCTTCACCATCGAGGGCGAGAAGGACGACATCACGGGGGTCGGCCAGTGCCGCGCCGCCCTCGAGCTCTGCACCGGCTTACCCGACGAGAAGAAATCGCACTACGAGTGTCACGGCGTCGGCCACTACGGCATTTTCAACGGGTCGCGCTTCCGCACCGACATCGCCCCGCGCATTGCCCAGTTCATACGCTCGTTCGATCCGCGCGCCGATCTCATTCCCGTGGAGCCCGCGATCCGGCGCGCTGCGGCGGCATGCGCGGCCCCGCACGAGGCCGACCCCTCGTTGGCGGCCTTCACCTTCGCGCCGGCCAACGACACGTCTCCCGACCCCAACGTCGCATGGCTCAAGGCCGACGGCCTCCCCTGCGCGAGCGGTCCCCTGCCGGTCGTTCCGCCGCGCACTGCGCCGTTGCGGCTCTTTGCGCTCACGGCCAACGTCTTTTTCGGCGGGCTCTTGCGTCTTGCCGGCTCGCGCGCCGACCGGCCGCCGCTCGACCGCGCCGGCTAGCGAATACTGCGATCGATCTCAAGTCGATATTTGCGAATGAGACCGCCGCGCCACAGTGTGGCCGCAGCCTGCGACGACGCTTCATTTGCATGTGGAGGTGAGGCTCTGGAAGTTGCTAATCAGGAATCGAAGCGCGCTTGCCGATCGCGGCGCGCTCCCCTCAGAGCCCCCGTCCCGAGTTGCGCACCCAAGCGTCTCGACCGCCTCTGATCCACGAGCTTAGGATTTGCGTTCCTCGAGGTCCCCATGCGGCAGGCCAAAGCGATCCCGACGTCCAAGGCGTCGAGCCTCGGCGAGTTCGGCGCACCGGTCGAGGTGAGGCGCCATCCGGGAGCGCGGCGCCTGACATTGCGCGTGAGCCGCACGCGACGCGCCGTGATCGTGACGCTGCCCACGCAGTGCGACCTGGGCGAAGCGAGATCCTTCCTCCGCCGCAACATCGCCTGGGTGCGCGAGCGCCTCGACAGCCTGCCCGAGCCGGTCCCATTCCGCGACGGCGTGTTCATTCCCGTGCGCGGCGAGCCGCACAGGATCGTGATGCCGGCGACGAGCCTGCGCGGCACGGTGCGCCGCGACGCGAAGGACCCCTTCCCCGAGCTCGTCGTCCCCGGCGCCGCCGAGCACGCGCCCCGGCACCTGCGCGACTGGCTCTGGCGCGAGGCACACCACGATCTCGAGACCGCCGTCGCCCGCCACACCCAGCGCCTCGGCGTCAAACCCAAGCGCATCAACGTGCGCGACCAGGCGAGCCGCTGGGGCTCGTGCTCGACGACGGGCGTGCTGTCGTTCTCCTGGCGGCTCATCCTCGCACCGGCCGCGATCCTCGACTACGTCGCGGCGCACGAGGTTGCGCACATGAAGGAGATGAACCACGGGCCGCGCTTCTGGTCGCTCGTTGGGAAGCTCGTCCCCGACATGGACGAGGCGCGCCGCTGGCTGCAGATCTACGGCATGGACCTGCACCGGTATGGGGCGGCTGAAACTGCTAAGAGTTTGTAGATTGCTGCTCCGCGTTCGCGGCGCGACATATCGGTTCGTTTGATTCAAATCAAGCCGCCTTGACCCCCGACTCGCTCTCTCGCAAGTGCGTGAAGGTGAGTGCTGCTCTCTTCCCTCTCGGAGCAGGTGTCATCTATCAGCTCCTCCCCCGGAAGCTGTTCGCGCAGGAGCCCCCGGCAGTTCCGGGGGCTCCTTTCCGGCGGCGCGTATAGAAAATTGGAGCAAGCAATGAACGAGCAGTTGACCCGTCAGACTTACGAGATGTTCAGCGTCATGCAGGAGGGCCGAATTCCCGAGACCCTGCAGGCGATCGCCGAGGGAACTCTCGTCAAGACACGCCAGGGCTATGCGAGCATGAGCGCGATGACCAGGGAATGCGCAAAGGTTGCCGAAGAGGCCGTGCTCGTCACTCACGCCAATGCCAGGGCGATCGGCGCCAAGGTATTCAAATATTCGGTCGCCAATGCGGAAGCTGCATTCGACACCGCGCAAGCGATCGCCCGCGCCAAGACGATCCCCGAGGCCGTCACGCTTCAGGCGAGCTACCTGCAGCGGCAGCTCGCCACCGGCGGCGAGCAGATGAAGGACCTCTTCGAGCTATCGGCAAAGCTCGCGAGAGAGGCCTTCGACAGCCTCAACGCGTCAGGAGTGAAGGGCTTCGAGCACTTCAAGAAGCTCTGCTGAGCTGCCAACGGTCGCCTTCAAGTCCAGAAATCACCGACGTCTAGGGGGTCACGAAAACACGTAGACCACCTCCGAGAAGCCGTTGACCGCGAACGCGTAGAGGAATTTTAGCGTGGCCGGCCCCTCGTTCTTGATGCCGTGCTCGGCGTTCCCGGGAATGAAGATGCCGGTCCCGGCGGCGACGTCGTAGGACATGCCGTCGATCGTCATCTGCCCCTCCCCCGCGAGGATGTAATAGATCTCCGGCTGCGCATGTCGATGGAGGGCCAGCCATTCGCCGGCCTTGAGCGTCGCCGTGCCGAAGGTGAGATCATTCGTCGGCGTCTCGTCGCCGTCGATCAGCGTGCGAAACGAGAGGCGTCCGCGCGCGTCGTCCCACGTCTCCTCAGCCGCTTCGTCCTCGCGGCGCAGGACCGGCTTCGTATCGGCCATCTCACTTCTCTCCCTTGCGGTAAGCTCTCTCAATAGTCGCATGCAGGTCCAATTGAAGCAGCACCGTCACTCCGGCGGAGGTATCACGCGCTGCCCGAAAGCGCGACGACGCCGGAAAAGACCAAGGCGATGCCGACAACCTGCAGCAGCGAGAGCCGCTCCCTCAGAAAGACGATGGCCAAGGCCACGGTGACGAGGCCGAAGGTCGAGGCGATGACGACGGCGTATTCCGCGCCGTCCATCTTGCCGGCCGCGTTGACCGCGAGCAGGCAGACGGCGTCGATGGCTCCCATGAGCATGAGCAGCGGCAGCCACGTGCGCGCGCCGGCGATCGTCAGCCCGGACCGCAAACTGATCGGCAGGACGAGCGCTAGAGCCCAAAGCCGCGCGAAGAATGTGACGTCGAGCTCGGGCGCCGTCTGCGCCGCGAGCTGCCCGGCCGCGAAGGAGGCCGCAAAGCCGACGCAGGCCATTGCCGAATAGAGAAAAGCGGCCCCTCGTGACGGCCGCGAGCCGGCAGGCGTCTCCTCGGCCGGCTGATCGGCGGCAAAGCGCGCGACGAGAGCCACGCCGATGAGAATGGAGGCCACGCCGAGCCATTCGGCAAGCGACGGGCGCGCGCCGTTGGCAACCGCCCACAGGATCGTGAAAACGGGATAGGCCGCAACGATCGGCGCCACGAAGCTTATGGGCCCGATGGCGAACGCCCGGTAGCCGGTGACGAGACCCGCCGCGTACGTCGCACCCGACACAGCGACCGGCCAGAACTCGCCTCGCGGCATGGAGATCTCCTGGCCTGTGATCAGTGCGGCCGTGCCGAGCGTCGCCACGCCGAACACGAGCACGAGGAGGATGGCTTGCAGGCTGCCGGCCCCGCTGCGGCTCACGAAACGGATGAGGAAGTCGTAGAGGCCCCAGCCGAAAGCAGCCACGGCACCGAGCAGAAGTGCGTTCATTGCCCTACTCGTCCCCAGCGTCCGGTCGCATCAGGAGATCCCGCGCTTGAGACGAATGCCCTCCCCCGCGCCGGCAGGAACGGGCAGGGCGGCGTGCTCGGCTGCGAGAGCTTTCAGCCGCCCGGCGAACGGCTCCGGCCAGCGGGCCGCGCGTGGCGCCGCCCCAGACTGGTCGACGCAGAGCAAGAGCTGCTCGGTGGTCGCGAGCAGCGTGCCGCTCGAAGCGTTGTGCATTTCCGCCCACACCCGCAGGCGCTTGTCGTCGGCTTCGAGTATGCGGCCCGTCAGCACGAGGGGCGCGTTCTCGGCGGCCTCGTTGAGATAGCGGATCATGACCTGGACCGTGTAGACGGTGTGGCCGGTGCTCTCGCGACCGGCGGCATCGAGGCCCAGTTGATCGGTCATTGTCATGAGCGCGAGACTGAAGGCCTCCGCATAGGCCGCGTCATTCATGTGGCCATTGAAATCGACCCAGTTGCGTTGGACCGAGACTTCCATGAGAGGAAAGGGGGCGAGCGCGGACATGAGCAAAGTTTCGTATCTCCTTCGTCAGATGTGATCGGGCCGGCCCTCGGCCTCGGGCCAGTATTTCCTGACCAGCGCGAGCAGCTCGATCAGGAAGTCGTCGCGGCGCCGCTCGAGCTCCTTGATCGACCGGCCGGCGGCCTGATGCTCGCAGCCGTCGGCCACCTTGTCGATGAGCTCGTCGGTGAGCTCGGGCGCGACGAGGCGGGTCCACGGCAATTTGAGGGCCGGGCCGAACTGATGCAGCATGTGGCGCATGCCGCCCTCGCCGCCGGCGAGGTGGAAGGTGAGGAACGTGCCCATCAGCGACCAGCGCAGGCCGCAGCCGTAGACGACGGCCGCATCGATCTCCTCCGTCGTCGCCACGTCGTCGTTGACCAGCCACAGCGCCTCGCGCCACAACGCCTCCATGAGCCGGTCGGCGACGAAGCCCTCGATCTCGCGCTTGATGTGGAGCGGGCGCATGCCGATCGCCTTGTAGAAGCTCTTGGTGCGCGCGATCGTCTCGGCCGAGGTCTTCTCGCCGCCGACGACCTCGACGAGGGGCAGGAGATAGACCGGGTTGAAGGGATGGCCGATGACGAAACGCTCGGGGCGCTTGCACTTTGCCGCTAGCCGCGTCGGCAGGAGGCCGGAGGTCGATGAGGCGATGATGGCGTCGGGGCTGGCGGCGGCGTCGATCTCGGCCAGCAGCTTTTGCTTGAGCTCCTCCCGCTCCGGGGCATTCTCCTGAATGAAGCCGGCGCCGGCGACGCACTCCTCGAGAGACTTGCAATACGTGAGCCGGCTCGGCGAGGCACCGGGCGCGAGCCCCGCCCGCTCGAGCGCCGGCCAGGCATTTGCAACCGCCGCGCGCAGGCGGGCTTCCCCTTCGGGATGCGGATCGAAGGCGCGCACGTCGAGACCCTTGGAAAGCGCGCGCGACGCCCAGCCGGCGCCGATCACGCCGGTGCCGACGATTGCCATGGTCGAGACGGGTTTGGTCGTGCTTTGATTCGCCATTGGTGTCTCTATCGCTGTTTTCTCAAGCCGAGCTTTGCCCGGGCCTCGGCCGGCGTCAGCACGCGCGCTCCCATGCGCTCGAGAACCTCGCGGGCGCGGGTGACGAGGTCGCCGTTCGACGCGGGCACGCCCTTGTCGAGCCAGAGATTGTCCTCGAGCCCGACGCGCACGTGTCCGCCGAGGAGGGCTGCCTGCGCGACGAACGCCATCTGCAGGCGGCCGATGGCGAAGCCCGCCCAGTTCGCCCCCTCCGGCAGGTGATTGCGCATGCTGAGCAACGCGTCCGTCGTCGCCTCCGCGCCCCAGGGGATGCCGAGGCAGAGCTGGAACAGCGGCGGCGCATCGATGAGGCCTTCCTTGATGAGCTGCTTGGCTAGCCAGATGTGGCCGAGCTCGAAGGCCTCGATCTCGGGCTTGACGCCCGCGGCCTGGATGCGCTTCGCCATCTCGCGCAGGATGTCGGCGGTGGCGAGGAAGGCGCCGTCGCCGAAATTGAGCGAGCCGCAATCGAGCGTGCAGATCTCGGGGCGCAGCTCCTCGACGTGGACGACGCGCTCGGCGCCGTTCGCCATGTCGGATTTGGGGCCGGCTGTGCGCGGATTTTCCGGATCGAAGAAGTAGTCGCCGCCCATGCCGGCCGTGAGGTTGATCACGACGTCGACGCCAGAGGCGCGGATATAGCCGACGGCCTCGCGATAAAGGGCGGGATCGCGCGCCGGCTTGCCGGTCTTCGGGTCGCGGACATGGAGGTGGGCGACCGCGGCGCCCGCTCTTGCGGCATCGATTGCGGCATCGGCGATCTGGCGCGGCGTCACGGGAATTGCCGGATGCTTGTCCACGGTGTCGCCTGCGCCCGTGACCGCGCAGGTGAGCACGACTTCCGTATTCATCATGTCCTCCCTCGGGCCGATGGTGGCGCTGAGTGCGATGCGGACGGCCGCCTTCCTATGCCAGACCTATTTTGATTAGCCAATCAATTTTCTGCTGGAGCGGCCCGCCAGCTTCGTGCTAGAGCGGCGTCCCGAAGGTGGAGCCGGCCCGTTTGGTCCCTGAGGCAAGCCATGGATTTCGCCCTTTCCGAGGAGCAGGCGCTGATCGTTGAGACGACGCATGATTTCGTCGTCAACGAGCTCTATCCGCACGAGGCCGAGATCGAGGAAACGGGCGTTCTTCGCCCGGAGCTGCGCGACGAGCTCAAGGCCAAGGCCATCAATGCCGGGCTTTATGCCGCCAACATGCCGGCCGACGTGGGCGGGGCGGGCCTCGATACGCTGACCTGGGTGCTCTACGAGAAGGAGCTCGGCCGCACCAACTACGCGCTGCACTGGAACTGCGTCGCGAGACCCTCGAACATCCTGCTCGCCTGCACCGGGGAGCAGCGCGAGAAGTATCTCTTCCCCTCGATCCGCGGCGAAAAGTCCGACTGCCTTGCGTTGACCGAGCCCGACGTCGGCTCGGACCTGCGCGGCATGAAGACCTTCGCGCGCGCCGACGGCGACGATTTCGTCATCAACGGCACCAAGCATTTCATCAGCCATGCGGACGAGGCGAGCTTCGTGATCCTCTTTGCCGCGACCGGCGAGGAGGACAAGGGCCGCGGCAAGAGGAAGCTCATCACGGCGTTCCTGATCGATATGGGCACCCCCGGCTACACGGTGCGCCCCGGCTACAAGAACGTCTCCCACCGCGGCTACAACAACTGCATCCTCGACTTCAGCGATTGCCGCGTGCCGAAGTCGCAGGTTCTGGGCGAGGTGCACAAGGGGTTCGACGTCGCCAACGAGTGGCTCGGCGCGACGCGGCTTCAAGTTGCCGCGACCTGCCTCGGCCGGGCCGAGCGCGCGCTCGAGCTTGCCAAGCAATGGGCCGTGGACCGGGTCCAGTTCGGCCAGCAGATCGGCAAGTTCCAGGGCGTATCCTTCAAGCTTGCCGACATGGCCGTCGAATTGAAGGCGGCCGAGCTGCTCACGCTCGAAGCGGCCTGGAAAGTCGACCAGAAGACCGTGACCGACATGGACATGGCAATGGCCAAGCTCAAGGCGACCGAGATGCTGGCATTCGTCGCCGACGAGGCGATCCAGATCCACGGCGGCATGGGGCTGATGTCGGACCTGCCGCTCGAGCGCATCTGGCGCGATGCGCGCGTCGAGCGCATCTGGGAGGGCACCTCCGAGATCCAGCGCCACATCATCTCGCGCGCCATGCTGAGACCGCTCGGAGGCTGACGCGTGCCCCGCGATCTCTCCCGTCTGCTCTATCCCAAGTCGATCGCCTTCGTCGGCGGGGCCGAATGCGATATCGCGATCAGGCGGACGATCGAGTTCGGCTTTCCCGGGCCCATCCATGCCGTGCACCCGAAGCGCGCCGAGCTTGGCGGCGTGCCGACGCTTTCCTCCGTCGACATGATCGACGGCCCCGTCGATGCCGCTTTCGTTGCCGTAAAGAGGGAGCCGACGATCGAGGTCGTGCGCGCTCTTCGCGCCAAGGGGTGCGGCGGCGCCGTGATCTATGCCTCGGGCTTCGCGGAGACCGGGGATACGCACCTGCAGGACGCTCTCCTCGCCGCAGCCGACGGCATGCCGCTGATGGGTCCCAACTGTTACGGCTACGTCAACAGCATCGCCCGCGCCGCCCTTTGGCCCGACGAGCACGGGATCGGTTTGCGGGACCGCGGCGTCGCCATCGTCAGCCAGTCCGGCAACATCGCCTGCAACTTCGCCATGACGCGGCGCGCACTGCCGCTCGCCGCCGTCTTCACTGTCGGCAATCTCGCCGATGTCGATATGGCGGACATGCTCGAAGCGCTGGCGGGCGACGACCGCGTCACGGCGATCGGCCTCCACATCGAAGGCATGAACGACGTTGCGGCCTTTGCCCGCGCCGCCGCGTTTGCCCGCGCGCGAAGGAAGCCAGTCATTGCGCTCAAGACGGGGCGCTCGGAGCAGGGTGCAAAGGTCACGCTGAGCCACACCTCCTCGCTCGCCGGCGCCGACACGCTCTATGACGCTCTCTTCCAGCGCTACGGCATCGCGCGGGTCGCCTCGGTGACGGCCTTTGTCGAGACCCTCAAGTTGCTGCACCATGGCGGGCCGCTCGCGGACAGCCGGCTCGTGTCCATGAGCTGCTCGGGCGGCGAGGCCGCGCTCGTTGCCGATATGGCGCTCGACAAGGGCGTGAGCTTTCCTCCCTTCGATGACGCGACCAAGCCCAAGGTGGCGGCGACGCTCAACGATTATGTTTCGATCGACAATCCGCTCGACTACCACACCTTCATCTGGCGCCAGGAGGACAAGCTCAAGGCCACATTCTCCTCGGCGCTCTCCGGCGGCTTCGACCTCGGCATGCTCATTCTCGATGTGCCGACGCAGCCGCATATGAACCCCGAGGCCTGGCTCACGACCGCACGCGCATTTCACAAGGCTGCAACGGCGACCGAGGCGCGCGCCGCCGTCGTCGCCTCGCTGCCCGAATGCATGCCGCTCAACTTGGCCGATGAGCTCGCGGCACGCGACGTCGCTCCCATGATGGGCCTCGACGATGCGCTCACGGCATTCGAGGCGGCGGCAAAGATCGGGCGCAATTGGGCACAGAATCACGCGCTGCCGGAGTTGGCTCCGGCCGTGCGGCGCAGCGGCACCGATCGCACGCTCACCGAGTTCGAGGCCAAATCGCTCCTCAAGGGCTTCGGTCTCGATGTCCCGGCCGGGCAAATCTGCACAGCCGGCGAAGCCCCGGCCGCAGCCGACCGTATCGGATATCCGGTGACTCTCAAGGTCTCGTCCTCGGCCATTGCGCACAAGACGGAGGCCGGCGGCGTCGTGCTGAACCTCACGAGCCGCGATGATGTGGCGCGAGCCGCGCGAATGTCTCGGCAAGCTCGCGCCCGACCTTCTTGTCGAGCGCATGGTGACGGGCGCGGTCGCCGAGCTCATCGTCGGCCTCAAATCTGATCCGCAGTTCGGCCTGGCGCTCGTCGTCGGGGCGGGCGGCATCCTGACCGAGTTGCTGAAGGACTCCGCCACACTCCTACTTCCGACCGATCGCGGCGAGATCGAGCGGGCGCTGCGATCGTTGAAGGTCTGGAAGCTAATCGAGGGCTATCGCGGAAAAAACGGCGACGAAACCGCCGTCATCGATGCCGTCGAGGCGATCGCGCGCTTCGCCAAGGCCCATGACGGGCTCATCGAGGAGCTCGACGTGAACCCCCTGCTCGTTCTTCCCGACGGCGCGGTCGCCGTCGATGCGCTCATACGAATGAGGACGCCATGACCGGACCCATCCGCACGGAACGACGCGGGCGCGTTCTCGAGGTCACGATCGATCGGCCCAAGGCCAACGCGATCGATGCCGCGACCAGCCGCATCATGGGCGATATCTTCGCGGGCTTCCGGGACGATCCCGAGCTTCGCGTCGCGATCCTGACCGCCGCCGGCGAGAAGTTCTTCTGTCCGGGCTGGGATCTCAAGGCCGCGGCCGCCGGCGAGCCGCCGGATGTCGACTACGGGGTCGGCGGCTTCGGCGGCTTGCAGGAGCTGCCCGGCCTCAACAAGCCGGTGATCTGCGCTGTCAACGGCCTCGCGTTCGGCGGCGGCTTCGAGATCATGCTGTCGTGCGACCTCATCGTCGCCGCCGAGCACGCGACCTTTGCCCTCCCCGAGATCAACTCCGGCACCGTCGCCGATGCCGCGAGCATCAAGCTGCCGCGCCGCATCCCCTATCACGTTGCCATGGACCTCCTATTCACCGGCCGGCGCGTCGACGCGGCGGAGGCCAAGCAGTGGGGGCTCGTCAACGAGGTCGTGCCGGCTGACAAGCTGATGCCGCGGGCGCGCGAGATCGCCGATCAGCTGGCCGAGGGGCCGCCGCTCGTGTTCGCCGCAATCAAGGAGATCGTTCGCGAGACGGGACACTTGCCCGTGCAGCAGGCGTTCGATCTCGTCACCAAGCGCAAGCTCAAGACGGTCGACGTGCTCTATTCGAGCGAGGACCAGATCGAGGGCGCAAAGGCCTTCGCCGAGAAACGCAAGCCGCAGTGGAAGGGTAAGTAGCCGGGGCCAGGCGGATCGATGCCGCCGAGCGGCCCGGTCTTTCTGGTGAACGCGCCCAGGCATAATATGGTGGGCGATGCCAAGAGCTCTCATCACCGGAACGTCGAAGGGAATTGGGCAGGCGACCGCCGTCGAGCTCGCGAAACGTGGCTGGTGGGTCTTCGCCACCATGCGAGATCCCGACAAGAGAGGCCCCCTCGAAAGCGCGCTCATCGAGGCTGGCGTCCGCGACCAAGTCGAGATTTATCGTCTCGACGTCACTGACAGCGGCTCGATCCGCGACGCGACCGCGGCCGTACTTTCACGAGATGGCGGCAAGCTCGATGCAGTCGTGCACAACGCCGGCATTGCGGTCGGAGGCGCATTCGAGGACTTTCCCGAGGAAGCGATCCGACGCGTCATGGAGACGAATTTCTTCGGCGTTCTCAATCTCACGCGGGCGCTCCTACCGACATTCAGGGCCCAGCGGCACGGGCGCATTGCGATCGTCTCGAGCGAAGCGGCTTTCTTTGGCCTCCCTGCCAACTCGATCTACTCCGCATCGAAGTGGGCAATCGAAGGATGGGCCGAGTCGATCGCCTTCGAGCTTGGCTCCTTCGGTATCGAGCTCATCCTCATCGAGCCGGGTCCCTACCGCACCAGCATTTGGCAGGAAACGGCGCGATTCCGGCCGGCGGGAAGCGCCTACGGCTTCTGGGTGCAGCAAGTATTTCGCGCGGCCGACCAGCATGCCTCGGCAATGGCCCGTGATCCGAAAGAGGTTGCCAGCGCAATATCCAACGCCTTGGAGGCGCGTCGACCACATTTCCGCAATCCCGTCGGACCCTTCGCGCGCCTCAATCACTTCTTGCGCGGCAAGATGCCGAGCCGCCTTCAGCGGCAGAGCGTCATCCGCTATTTGGGCCTGCACCGCCCGCCACTCTAGCGGGTGCCGCTCGGTTGAAGGCTCGAACTCTCCGGATTTCCCGGTTTGCCGCGTCGCCCGGCTCATTCAGTGCTGAAAAGCTTGGAGGATAGGGGTAAGCTTTATTGTGCCTCAACTTTCTAAACCGCTCGAGGAAATCAAGCCCAGCTACGACGTTGTCGTCGTCGGCTCGGGATATGGCGGCGCCGTTGCAGCCTCGCGGCTCGCGCGCGCGGGGCGCAGCGTCTGCCTGCTCGAGCGGGGCCGCGAGTTCCACCCCGGCGACTTCGGCAACGGCTGGCGCCACGCGTTCGGCGAGCTCCAGCTGACCGGACGGCGCCTGCGCTTGGGCTCGCCTGCCGGGCTCCTCGATTTCCGCGTCGGCGAGGGGATGAGCATCCTCGCCGGATGCGGGCTCGGCGGCGGATCGCTGATCAACGCGGCCGTGGCGCTGAGGGCCGATCGCGATGTGTTCGAGAAGAGCCCATGGCCTGAGGCCCTCGCGCGCGACGGGCTCCTAGCCGCCGGCTACGAGCGCGCCGAGCGAATGCTCGGCGTCCGCATTTTTCCCGGCGCCGACGACAACCCCAAATACCAGGCTCTGAAGCGCGGCGGAGAGAGTTCTAGGTGCTGCCGTCGAACCCCTGCCGATGGCAATCACCTACGAGGATCGAACCAACGAAGCCAACGTCGCTCAGCCGGCATGCCGGCTCTGCGGCGACTGCTGGTCGGGCTGCAACGTCGGCGCCAAGAACACGGTATCTCTCACCTACCTGCCGGACGCGGTCAATTTCGGCGCCGAGATCTTCACGCTCGCTCGGGTCCGATACATCGGCAAGTCGGGCCGGAATTGGACCGTGCATTTCGAGGACACGGTCTCTCACGCCGGCTCACGCAAACGCCGTCAGCTGAACGTGACCGGCGAGACGGTCGTGCTGGCGGCCGGCGTGCTCGGCTCGACCGAAATCCTGCTCCGGTCGCGCGATCGCGGCCTTCCACTATCCGACCGACTTGGCAAGGGCTTGTCCGGCAACGGCGACGACATGGTGATCGGCCGCTCGCTCGACACCGAGGTCCGTGCCGTTGCCGTCGGCTACCCGCCACGGGCCAAGGTCGCGCCCGTCGGCCCGCATTGCGTGGGCATGATCCGCTACGTCGACAAGGAGTGGGATGGGCGCACAATCATCATTCAGGACGGCACCATGCTGCCGGTCATGGCCGCAATGAGTCCGCTGAAGTCTTTGACCGAATTTCGGCTGAAGCGCTTTGCAAAGCAGCTGATCGAGGGCCCCTACGAGGGCATCCGGGCGCACGCGCAGGTCTACTACGTGATCACGCACGACGATGCGGCGGGCGAGATGGGGCTCGTGAATGACAGGCTCGCCATCGCGTGGCCGGACGCCGACAAGCAAGCCTGCTTCGAGCGCTCCGAGAAAGTCATGGTGCGCCTCATCGAGGCGCTCGGTGGCGAGTACTTGCAGAATCCGCTGTCGGAGCGCTTCCTCGGCGGACGCAAGATTACCGTCCACGCGCTCGGCGGCTGCTCGATGGGGCGCGACGCGGCGGCCGGCGTCGTCGACGATCGAGGCCGTGTTTTCGATCCCTCGCGCGGAAATGGTCACGGCGTGCACGACGGCCTCTATGTCTGCGACGGCTCCGTTGTGCCGACCTCGCTCGGCGTCAATCCGCTGCTGACGATCACGGCGCTCGCCGAGCGATCGATGACCCTACTCGGGTGTTAGAGAGGATGGGTGTTCCTCGTCAGACAAAGGAAAGGCCATGGCTTTCGATATCTCCACTCTTCTCTTCCTCTTGTTTGCGTTCATGGCGCTTCAACCCCTGCTCATGGGTCGCTGGTACACGGTTCGGCGCGCCCAAGCCATTCGCGCGATAGAGAAGGCGCACGGCACCCGCGTCATCACCATGATTCATCGCCAGGAGAAGCGCAGCCTGTTCGGATTCGCACAATCTCGCTACATCGATCTCGAGGATGCGCAGACGATCATTGCCGCAATCAAGGAGACCCCCAGGGACGTCCCCATCGATCTCGTCCTCCACACGCCCGGCGGTTTGGTTCTGGCGGCAATGCAGATCGCGCGCGCAGTAGAGGCTCACCCGGCGAAGGTGACGGTCTACGTACCCATTTACGCCATGTCGGGCGGAACGCTCATTGCTTTGGCGGCAGACGAGATCGTGCTCGGCGAGTTCTCGGTGCTGGGGCCCATCGACCCGCAGATACTGGGACTTCCCGCGGCGAGCATCGTCAAGGCTCGCGACTCAAAGCCAATTGCCACCGTCTTCGACCTCACTTTGGTCTTGGCCGATGTTGGCGAAAAGGCCCTGAAGCAGGTCAAACAAGGAGCGGTCGAGCTCCTGACGCCGGCCATGGACGAACATACGGCTCAATCGATTGCTGAAAGGCTCGCGGGGGGCCATTGGACGCACGACTATGCGCTGACCGCCGCCGAAGCCGCGGCAATCGGGCTGCCGGTCAAGGTGGGCATGCCGCTCGAGATCATGGAGCTCATGAAGCTTTATCCGCAGCCCGTCCAGCAGTCGGCAGTCGAATACCTGCCCATCGATGTTCCGCGCCCGCGGCGCCTGTAGCCGACCCGCGGGGTGGGCTCAGGGCAATTCGACCTTCTCGGTGTAAGTGCCGCCCTGCAGACTATCCGTCAGCTCATCGAGCGCGTAGGTGCCACTCCCACGGACGCCGTCGAGCTTGCCGGTACCCCCGGTGATGGTGAACCGGCCGCGCTCCTTGATATGTGTTCCCTCCTCCCACTTATGGAACCTCTTATCGCCGCTCTTGAACGTGTGGGTGCAGGTCCCGCTGGCCTTATAGCTCCCGTCCGGCATGTACTCGAAGTTTCCGGCGCAGTCCTGGGTGGCCTTCTCGGCCGCGGCATCATTGGGGATGAAGACGCAGCGACCGGCGTAGACGATCAGCTTGTGGCCTTTCTCAGGCTCGTTCACGTCCCATTTGTCGTTGACGCACGCGACGGCTCCCGCTCCCTCGACGGTATTGCCGGCGATTGCCGCTCCATTGCCAAAAACAAAAACCGCAGCCGGAACGACTACAATTAGCTGCCAGAGATTCATGGTGACCTCCTTCAACGAATTGCTCAAACGCTGCGCCTTGCGGGATGGCCCGACAAACGGTATTCCTTCCCTATTGAGTTGCGAAAAACTCATCTGATAGATCGCGTGCGCCCATGGCCATGCCGTCGTTGAATGCCATCCGCGCCTTCGAAGCGGCGGCGCGCCTGCAGAGCTTCAAGGACGCGGCCGACGAGCTGAAGCTCAGCCCCTCGGCGGTGAGCCGCCACATTCGCTCGCTCGAGCTCGCGCTCGGCGTGGAGCTGTTCGAGCGCGGTTTCCGGCAAGTGCAATTGACCGAGAAGGCGACGGATTACGCCAGGCGCCTCTCAGAGGCCTTTAAGATAATTCGGGAGTCAACGGAGGAGGTCAGCGCCTATGGTCCGGCGCGACGCCGCAGGCAGAAGAGAGTGTCTCTTTCCATCAACGCGCCGTTTATGAACCTCTGGCTCGCAGACCGGCTGCCACGATTTCGCAGCATCTATCCCGAATGCGAGCTCGAGGTCTCGATCCACGATGACAGAGGCAAGGGCGGCAACCCCAAGGCCGATCTTCGCCTCCTCTTCGCTACCGACGACTTCGACGATCCATCACTTACGCTCCTAATTTCCTTAGTCATCATACCGGTCTGCGCACCGGCGCTTGTCACCGGGCCGAACGCTCTGCGCAAACCGGCCGATCTCGCCAAGCACCGTCTGCTGCACGAGGACTCGTCAGCGGATTGGAAAGAGTGGATTGAAGGAGTGGGCGTGACCGGTGTCGATCCCAACAGCGGTGCAATTTTCCACGATCCAACTCTCTCCGTCCGCGAGGCCGTCAATGGCGGTGGCGTCGCCTTGGTCGACAACATCATGGCCGAGGACATGCTCGCGCGTGGACTGCTGGTCACGCCGTTCCCGATCAGACGGAAAGTTCCTTACTGCTATTGCTTGGCACAACGCCCCGGCGCGTCGGCAGTCTTAGGCGTCAAACAGTTCCGCCAATGGCTCGTGTCCGAGATCGAGCTGCACAAACGGGCGATGAAGTTGAATTTGATCGACCGCTAGCGCTTGAGGCCCTTGTCGTCGAAGGTGTCCGGGAAGAAGGCCATCGCGCAACAATAGACCGTGCGCATGGCTTCCTTGCGCGAATAGGGAACGCCCATCGTCATCAGGTCGAACCAGATTCCTTCGATCGTGACTCGGATGACGCGTGCGACACGCTCGGGCTTGTAGGGGGCGCCGCTCTCGGCAACGAGCCGCGTGCAGATGCCTTCGAGCACGCGGATGTATTCCAGATCGTTGGCGCCGCACTCCTCCTGATACGTGGGCCGGCTCTGCGCCTCGCCCCAGAACGTGTACCAGGCCAGCACGCGGTCGCGCGTGCACACTTTTTCGTTGAAGTCGGCCTGGATCAGCGCGTCGAGCTGCTTCGCCGGGCTTTGTCCCGCCCCCTCCAGCGTCTCTCGCCAGTTCCCTTTGTACTCCTCGGACATGTAGTGCAGCGTTTCGGCAAGGAGCTTCTCCTTGGTCTCGAAGTAGAAATTGCAGAGACCATAGGAGAGCCCCGCGGCCTCGGCCACGTCCTGGAGCTTGAGGCGCGCCTGCCCCTTCTCGGCAAGCGCTACGATGGTGGCCTCGATCAGTTGCTGCCGTCTGATTTGGCGGCTTGCCTTGCGCGGCAGGGGCACGACGGTCTTGGATTTCGCGAGGGTGTTCATGGCGGGGCGCTGAGCCTCTCAATTTGGACGCCTCTCTTGCAGAAGAACGGACCGCAAGGAAAGCCAAAAATAACAATACCCGATCGCCATTTTGATTGACAAGACAATCAAAATAAGGTGGGATTGTGTCGGGGCTCCTAAGAGCGGCGCGGCGCGTCGGTCGATGGCTACGACTGTGTTCGGGGATGCATCAAAGGATATGGCCCATGCAATTGCGCAATCGCCGCGACCTTACCAAGTCGAATGCCCATTTTCGTAAGGCGTTGAAGCGCCTGCCGCTCGGCGTCGCCTCGACTTTCCGCTATTGGGGCGAGGAGCGGACGATCTATATCCATCACGGCAAGGGCGGGCGCACCTGGGACATCGACGGCAACTGCTATGTCGACTATCGCCTCGGCTATGGGCCGGCGATCCTCGGCTACGCCGATGATCGCGTCGACGCCGCCGCGCGCCGAGGGCATGGAGGTCGGCGGCGTTTTCGCTCTTTCGACCGAGCGCGAATTGATCGTCGCCGACCGCCTGGCGAAGATGGTCCCCGCAATCGAGCTCGTGCGATTCTCCAACAGCGGCACCGAGGCGGTGATGGCCGCCCTGCGCCTGGCGCGCGCCTATACGGGCAAGGACAGCTACATCCTGATCGAGGGCAGCTATCACGGGCTTTTCGATGCGGCCATGTGGATGGCCAACATGTCCGACTGGAGCCCGGGCAGCGGGACTCGAGCCGGCGACCGTTCCCTATTCGCTCGGCATTCCCGCAGCGCCTGAAAGATCTCGTCTATCTCACGCCGATGAACGACACCAATCGGCTGGAGAGACATATTCAAGAAGCACAGCGACAAGATCGGCGCCATGCTGATCGAGCCGATGATGGGCAATTGCTGCGCGATCTCGGCCACGACGGAGTTCGTCAAGGCCGCGCGCGAGTCTCTGCGACAAGTATGGCGTGCTCTTGATCATCGACGAGGTGAAGACCGGGTTTCGCGTCGCGAAAAGCGGCGTCCAGTCGCTGCACGGCGTCAGGCCCGACATCTGCACCTTCGCCAAGGCGATGGCCAACGGCTATCCGATCGCGGCCGTCGGCGGGCGCGAGGACGTGATGCGCACGTTCCGCTATGGCGGCGCGGCCCATGGCGGAACCTATACCGCGCACTCCGTATCGCTCGCCGCCGCGGAAAAGTGCCTCGAGATTCTCGACGAGACGCCGGCTCTTGCCACGCTCGCCGCTTACGGCGAGAAGCTCAAGGCCGGGATCAAGAGCATCCTCGATCGGCGCGGCATCGTCCATTCCTTCTCCGGGCATTCGTCGATGTTCGGGCTCTTCTTCGCGCCGAAGCCGCCGGATAATTACCGCGACTGGAAGCGGTCGGATTATACCTTCTACGACAAAATGGCTTATCATCTGCACGATCTCGGCATTATCTGCGAGCCGGATTCGCGCGAGCCATTGTTCATGTGCGAAGCCCACGACCAGAGCTGCCTCGAGGATACGCTGCGCGCCTTCGAAGTGGCGATCGACCTCACGCTCGAGCAAGTCAAATGCGAAGCAACGGCGTGACGAGCTATGACGCCCTCGTCGTCGGGGGCGGACACAACGGGTTGGTGACGGCCTGCTATCTGGCGAAGGCCGGCCTGAAGGTCCTCGTCGTCGAGAAGAACGACTGGGTCGGCGGCGCGGCGGTCTCGCGCTCGCTTCATCCAGGCTTCACCTACTCGAACTGCTCCTACGTCTCCTCTCTTCTGCGCCCCGAGATCATGCGCGATCTCGAGCTGCCGAAATACGGCCTGCAAATCCTGCCCTACGAAGGAGGGGCCGTGCTGACGCGGGACGGCGGCTATCTCGCGATGTATCGCGATCACGACGCCAACCGGCGCGAGTTCGCGCGCCACTCGAAGCGAGACGCGGAAGCCTACGACCGCTACGCGCGCGACGTGCTCCGCTATTGCCGCTTCATCCGCCCGTTGCTGATGCGGACACCCCCGGATCCGACCTCGGTGCGCCCGCGCGACCTCCAGGAGCTCGTCTATATCGGAAGAGCGTTCTTCGACCGGTCCGAGACCGAGATGCAGGAGATGGTGCGCTTCCTCACCATGAGCATCTCCGACTATCTCGACGAGTATTTCGAGAGCCCGGTCATCAAGGCCTATCTCGCCGTCTCCGGCATCATCGGGACCGCGCTCGGGCCCATGTCGCCCGGCTCGGCCTACGTGCTGCTCCATCACTACATGGGCGACGTCGACGGCAACATCGGCGCGTGGGGCTATGCGCGGGGCGGCATGGGCGCGATCACCAAGGCGATGGCGCAATCGCTCGCCGCGGCCGGCGGGGAAATTCGCACGGGCAAAGGCGTCGAGCGCATTCTCGTGCGCGACGGGCACGCCGTCGGCGTCGTGCTCGAAGGCGGCGATGAGATCTCCGCCAAGCGCGTCATCTCGAACATGGATGTGAAGCGCACCTTCCTCAAATGCGTCGAGGAGCGCGAATTACCGGCGCGCTTCGTTCGCCAGGTCAAGAACTTCAAGATCCGCGGCTCCTCGGGCAAGGTCAACATCGCGCTCGACGGCGTACCCAATTTTCCGGCGCTGCCGCGCGGCGCCTCCTCCATCCGCGGCGATCTGCATTTCACCGATTCCATCGAGCGGATGGAAAAGGCCTATGACGACTGGAAGGCCGGCCGCTGGTCGCGCGATCCGTTCCAGGACGCAATGATCCCGACCATGATCGACCCGACCATGGCCCCGCCCGGCAAGCACTTTATGAGCTGCTTCGTCCAGTATTGTCCGCCCAAGGTCGAGGGCAAGGACTGGACGGACGCTGACCGCGACGCGTTCGGCGCGGCCTGCATCAACCAGATCAACGACTACGCGCCGGGCTTCAAGGATCTCGTCCTGCATGCCGAGATCCGCACGCCGCGCGAGCTCGAGCAAGAGGTCGGGCTCACGGAAGGCAACATCTTCCAGGGCGAGCTCACCTTCGATCAGCTCCTGTTCAACCGTCCCGTGCCGGGTGCGGCCCAATACCGCTCGCCGATCAAGGATCTGTGGATGTGCGGCTCATCCACCCATCCGGGCGGCGGCGTGATGGGCGCTCCGGGCCGCAATGCGGCGGCCGAAATCCTGCGCGACATGTCGAAACGCTCTCCGATCAGCGACGCCTATGCCGTACTATGATGCCATTGTAATAGGGGGAGGCTCGAACGGTCTTGGCGGCCGCGGGCCGCCTCGCCAAGGCCGGGCAGAAGCTCCTCGTGCTCGAGGCCGGACAGCGGCCGGGCGGGGGGGCGCAGAGCCACGAGTTCGCGCCCGGTTTCAAGACGAGCTCCGTTGCCCATCTGCTGACGATGCTCGATCCGCGCGTCGAAGAGGGGCTCGACCTCGCGCGCTACGGCCTCGGCTACGCCGCGAAAACGCTGCCGACCACGGCCCTTTCGGCGACGGGAGACCACCTCGTGCTCGAGGGCTGCTACGGCGAGACCGTTCGCGGCCCGATCTCACAGTCCGATCGCGACGCCTGGGCGGCGCTCCGCCGGAGGCTCCTGCGCTTTGCCGCCGTTTTGAGACCCTTGAAGAATATGCCCCCGCCAAGCTTGGGGAGCGGGGGCAACGAGGTCATGAAGCTCGCGCGGGTCGCGCTTGGCGCACGGCTGTTGGGCCGCGACGAGCTGCGCGAGCTCTTGCGCATGTTGTTGATCAATGTCGCCGATGTGCTGAACGACGAGCTCGACGACGATCGGCTCAAGGGCGTCGTCGCCTTCGACACCGTGCTCGGCGCGCATCTCGGACCCCGCTCGCCCAACTCGCTTCTCCTGTTGCTCAACCGCCTCGCCGCCGAGGCTGCCGGCGAGACGGCCGGCCTCGCGGTCCCCAAAGGCGGCATGGGCGCGCTCGCCGCGTCGATGAGCGAAGCGGTGCGCGGCCTCGGCGCCGAGATCCGCACCGGCGCCAAGGTCCAGTCGCTCACCGTCCAATCCGACCGCGCCGTCGGCGTGCGGCTCGAGAGCGGAGAGGAGCTGCACGCAGACGCGATCGTCGCCGCCATCAATCCCGGCACGACGTTCCTCGATCTCCTCGGTCCCCGCCATCTCGACACCGAGACGGTGCGCCGCGTCCGCAACATCCGCATGCGGGGAAACGCCTGCAAGCTGCATCTCGCGCTCCGCGGCGCTCCCGACTTCAGGGGGGCCGACCTCTCGACGCGCCTCGTTATCGCGCCGTCGATCCCGGCCGTGGAGGATGCCTTCAATTGCGCGAAGTACGGTGAGTTCTCCCCATCTCCCGTAATGGAGATCCTGTTGCCGAGCGCGCTCGAGGACGGGCACGCGCCATCGGGACAGCATGTCCTTTCGGCAATCGTGCAGTATGCTCCCTATGCCTTGAGGCAGGGCTGGGAGAGCGGGCGAGGGGAATTCCTCGGCCGTTGCGTCGAGGCGCTCGAGGCGTACGCTCCCGGCATCGGCGGCCTCATCTCCGGCTCCGAGCTCCTGACGCCCGTCGATCTCGAGGAGCGCTACGGGTTCAAGGGCGGCAACTGGCACCACGGCGAGCTCGTCGCCGAGCAGATGCTGTTCCTCCGGCCGATCATCGGCGCCGCGCAGTACGAGACGCCGATCGCCGGTCTCTACCTCGCCGGCGCAGGCTCCCATCCCGGCGGCGGCGTCTCGGGCGCCGCCGGTTGGAACGCGGCCGAGCGCGTACTTGCGAGGGAGGGCCGGCGATGAGCGATCCGCGTCTCCATTTCAAGCAACCGCTGCTCCAGACGCCGTTCCACGCGCGCACGTCTGCAGCTGAACAAGCTCAACAGCTGGGGTCCGTGGGCCGGCTACACGACGGCGCTCGTCTTCGACGACGTGACGATGGAGCATTGCGCCATCCGCAATTCCGTGACCGTCTACGACCTGACCCCGATGACCAAGTACCGCATCGGCGGCAAGGACGCGGCCGACTATCTGAACCGGCTCATGATCCGCAACGCGGCCAAGCTCAAGGTCGGCCACGTCCACTACACGGCATGGTGCGACGAGCACGGCAAGCTGCTCGACGACGGCACGCTCTTCCGCCGCGGCGAAACCGACTATCTCCTGTGCTGCCAGGAGCGGCACCTGCCCTGGCTGCTCGACAGCGCCATCGGCTACGAGGTTGCGATTGGGGAGGTCACGGGCGAGATCGCCGCGCTGTCGCTTCAGGGGCCATGCTCCTGCGCGGTGCTGAAAAAGGCCGGGTTTGCCGACGCTGCGAAGCTGAAGCCGTTCCAGATGACGGAGCTCCCCTTCGGCGCCTCCGGAAAGCTCACGATCTCGCGCACGGGCTTCACCGGCGATCTCGGCTACGAGCTCTGGACGACACCGGATCGCGCGCTCGAGCTCTGGGATCTCCTGTTCGAGGCGGGCTCCCTCTACGGCATCCGCCCCATCGGCACCAACGCGCTCAACATGGCGCGGATCGAAGCCGGATTCATCATCACGAACCTCGATTTCATTGCCGCCGAGCAGGCCGTGCGCAACGACCGCGCTCGCTCTCCCTTCGAGATGGGCCTCGACTGGATGATCGATTTCGACAAGGGCCATTTCAACGGCCGCCGTGCCCTGCTCGAAGGAGAAGGCGACCAACAGCTCGAAATGGGCCCTCGTCGGCCTCGACATCGACGGAAATGTCTCGGCCGACCATTCGCTCGTCTATCACAACAAGAAGCGTGAGGTGGGCCACGTCGCCGCCGCCATCTGGTCGCCGACGGTCAAGCGCAACATCGCTCTCGCCATGCTGGAGCGCCCCTATCACGCCGAGAAATCGGACAATCTCTGGATCGAGATCTATGCGATGCGCGAGCTGCAATATCACAAGCTCATGGTTCGCGCGCGCGTGACCGAACGACCGTTCTTCAACCCGCCACGGCGCCGAGCGACCCCACCCGCGGACTTCTGAGCGAAGGGAGACGAGCATGTATCAGACCCAGTCGTTCCATCCCGCGTCCCCGCTGCTTGGCCGCTGCGAGCCATCGCTTCCCGCCATCTCCTATTACGATCCGGCCTGGTTCGAGCGGGAGCAGAAGCTGATCTGGGCGCGCAACTGGATCTATGTCGGCCGCGCGAACGATCTTCCCGTCATGACGATGCGCCGCATCTCGGTCGCGGGGCAAAATCTCATTCTGGTGAAGGACCAGGACGGCACGATCACCTGCTTCCACAATACCTGCCGCCATCGAGGGTCGGAGCTGTGCAGCCCCCCCGAGCGCCCCCTCGCGTCGCGGATGATCGTCTGCCCCTACCACCAATGGAGCTACGCGCTCTCAGGAAAGCTTGTCGCCACACCCTTCGTCTCGCTGACGGAGGACTTCCGCAAGGCGGACCACGGGCTCTTTCCGGTCCATGTGCGGGAGTGGAACGGCTTCGTCTTCGTCTGCCTCGCCGATGACCCGCCCGACTTCGCCAAGGCACCGGATCTCGGCCTCGCCGTCTACGACAACTGGCCGATGCGCGAGCTTGTCACCGGCCATGCGGTGGTCAGCGAGCTCGCCTGCAACTGGAAGATCTTCTGGGAGAACTTCAATGAATGCCTGCACTGCCCGGGCATTCACCCGGAGCTTTGCGACATGGTGCCCGTCTACAATCAGGGCATCATGGGCCACGAGGAGGCGGCGGACTGGACACCCGCCACGCCTATGCCCGCGCGCAACCTGAAGCCCGGCGCCAAGACCTGGACCAAGAGCGGGCAGCCCTGCGGCCCCGAGTTCCCGCGTCTTACCGACGCCGAGCGCAATGCCGGCTACCTCTTCGTGACGCTCCTCCCGACCATGTTCATCGTCGCCCATGTCGATTACGTGCGGGCGGTCTCGCTCAGGCCGTTGGGACCCGAGACGACGGAATTGAAGGCCGAGTGGCTCTTCCCCGAGGAGACGCTCAAGGCGCCGGGATTCGACATGTCCGATGTCGTCGACTTCGCGAGCACCGTCATTCGCCAGGACGGGGAAGCCTGCGAGCTGAACCAGCGGGGCCTTCGCAGCAGCAAGTTCACCCACGGGACTCTCGTCCCGCAGGAGTATGCGATCTTTCAGGTTCACGAATGGATACGCCGTCAGTTGGAGGAGGCCGGCACATGAACATCGCGCTCGCTGAGACGAAGACGACCCCGCCGGAGAACTGGGACCGCCGGGGTCTGCCGGCCTGGACCTACAGCAGTCCAGCCATGCTCGAGCTCGAGAAGCGCGAGATTTTCCACACGCATTGGCAGATTGCCGGCCATGTCAGCGACGTGCCCACGCCCGGCGACTATCTCACGTTCGACATCGGCGAGGAGCGCGCCCTCGTCCTGCGCGGCGAGGACGGCGTAATCCGCGCCTTCAACAATCTGTGCCGCCACCGCGGAGCGCGCGTCGCTCCAGACCCGCAAGGCCATTGCAAGAATGCGCTGGTCTGTCCGTTCCATGGCTGGGTCTATAATCTCGACGGGACGCTGCGTGGTCCGGCGCGGCCCAAGAGCTTCGGCAACCTCGACCGGAGCCGCTACGGCTTGAAGCCGATCGAGTGCGAAATCTGGCTCGGCTTCATCTTCGTCCGCTTCCGCCCGGGACCGCAGCCGTCGGTTGCGGAGCTTTTGGCCCTGTACCGGCCCGAACTCGAGGATTACGGAATTGAGGAGCTCGTTCCGGCCACCGGCTTTCAGATTTCCCATTCTCCCGTCAACTGGAAGTCGGTGCGCGACGTCGACAACGAAGGCTATCATGTCGCCATGGCGCATCCCGGTCTTCAGGACCTTTATGGAGCCCATTACCGAGATTTCACCTATGGCAATGGACTCAGCGCTTCAAAAGCAGCTTATAACGCCCATGCCGGCCGGCGTTGGGCCGTTCGCAACTACGTCAAGATCGCCCCCGAGGCGGTTTGGCTGCCCGAAAGCAAGCGTAGGATGTGGGCTTATTACGGCGTCTTCCCCAACAACGTGATTTCGGTCACGCCAGAGGTCGTGAATTTTTATCAGGAGTTCCCGATCAGCACGAACGAGACCGAGATCCGCGGCGCAACCTATCGCCGTCGCGATGAAGACCGCCGGATGCGCCTTACCCGCTACCTCGCGCTCAGGATCGACCGCGAGACTTTCCGCGAGGACCAGCAGTTAACGATATGGTCCAACGAGGCCATGAAATCGGCGGCCTTCGAGGGATTTCACCTTTCCGATCTCGAATACGGAGTGCGCAATCATCACGACCAGCTGAGACGGCTGCTGCCCGTGATGACCGTGGACAAAGCCCCGGCCGAGGCTAAGATTGCCGAGCTCAATGCCGAACTGCGCGCAAAGTTGACCGGAACGCCAGTAACCCGCAGCTAGGAAGGGACGACACATGACCAAGTTCACTAGACGCAAAGCTTTAGGACTCATGGGTGGCGCGGCCCTGTCCATGCCCTTCATCAAGCGGGCTCACGCCGAGGACAAGGTCGTCAACATATACAACTGGGCCGACTATATCGGCGAGACGACGCTCGAGGATTTCACCAAGGCAACAGGCATCAAGGCCGTCTACGACACCTACAGCTCGTCAGAGGAGATGGAAGCCAAGATGCTGGCCGGGAGCACCGGCTACGACGTGGTGGACATGGCCGGCAGCAGCATGGCCCGCTTCATCAAGGCGGGCGTGTTCCAGAAGCTCGACCGCAGCAAGCTGCCGAGCTGGGGCAACCAGGACCCGGCCATCCTGAAGCTGCTCGAGAGCTGGGACCCGGGCAACGGGTACGGACTGCCCTACATGTGGGGCACGACAGGCATTACTTATAATGTCGATATGGTGAAGGAGCGCATTCCCGACGCCGACTTCGCCTCGATGGACCTGATCTTCAAGCCGGAGAACGCCGCAAAGCTTTCCGACTGCGGCATCTCCATCCTCGATTCCCAGCAGGACGTCATCCGCATGGGCCTGCGCTATCTCGGACTCGACCCCGACACGACCAATGTCGCCGACTACCAGAAGGTCGTCGACCTCTATAAGCCGATTCGGAAGTATATCCGGACCTTCGACAGCTCCAATTATCTCAACGCCATCCCGAACAAGGAATTGTGCGTCATCAACAACTGGTCCGGTGACTACGCCACCGCCAAGACCCGCGCCGAGGAAGCGGGCGTCAAGGACTTGAACCTCGCCTACTACATACCCAAGACCGGCGCCCCGCTGTGGTGCGATTGCATGGCCGTTCCGGCCGACGCCAAGCACCTCGAGAACGCCCACAAGTTCCTCGAGTTCCTGCTCCAGCCCGAGGTCATCGCCGGTTGCACCAACTTTATCAACTACGCCAACGGCAATCTGCCGGCCAAGAAGTTCGTCAATCCGGACGTCTTGAGCAACCCCGCGGTCTATCCGGACGAGGCCTCGATGAAGCTGTTGTTTGTGCCGAAGACCGTGAGTGACGAGCAGGACAAGGCGATGACCAAAGCGTTCACTGAGATCAAGTCCGGCTGAGGTCAGATTGAATGGAGGTGCCTTGGTTCTTTGCTGAGCGATGCGTAGGATGTCATGACAGCTATCGAGACCAATCGCCCCGCTTCATCGACCAAGGCACCGTTCATTCGGATTGACTCCGTCACCAAGCGCTTCGGCGACTTCGTGGCCGTGGACAATGTCTCGATCGACATCCTGAAGGGCGAGCTGTTCGCCCTTCTCGGCGGATCGGGATGCGGTAAGACGACCCTGCTGCGCATGCTCGCGGGGTTTGAAACCCCCACGAGCGGCAAGATCTTCATCGACGGTCAGGACATGGCCAACGTGCCTCCCTACGACCGGCCGGTGAACATGATGTTCCAGTCCTACGCCCTCTTCCCGCACATGACGGTGGAGAAGAATGTCGGCTATGGCCTCAAGCATGAGGCCATGTCCGAGGCCGAGCGGCGGGACAGGGTGAAGCAGATGCTCGATCTCGTGCAGCTGACGCCGCTCGCCGGACGCAAGCCCCATCAGCTTTCGGGCGGCCAACGCCAGCGCGTCGCTCTCGCGCGCGCGCTGGCGAAGACGCCGAAGGTGCTGTTGCTAGATGAACCCCTCGGCGCGCTCGACAAGAAGCTGCGCGAGCAGACGCAGTTCGAAATCTCCAACATCCAATACAAGACCGGGATCACCTTCGTTGTCGTCACCCACGACCAGGAGGAGGCCATGACGCTCGCGTCTCGGATCGCCGTCATGGACAAGGGCGTCGTCCGCCAAATCGGCACCGCGACCGAGGTCTACGAGTACCCGAATTGCAGCATGGTTGCGGGCTTCATCGGCTCGGTCAACATGTTCGAGGGAGAGGTTGCCGGCTGTGCCGATGGATCCACCAGCGTTGCGGTTCCCAAGCTCGGCGTCTCGGTCACCGCCAAGGCCGATCGCCGACTGGCGCCGGGGCACAAGGTCAAGGTCGCCATCCGGCCGGAGAAAATCGCCATCACGCGCCACGAGCCGACAGGGGCTCAGAATGCGCTGAAGGGCCTAGTCTTCGACCTCGGCTATTTCGGCAAAGACTCGCTCTACCGCGTCAAACTGCCGACCGAGACCATACTTACGGTCAACAGTGTGAATGCGCGCCGCGCCGGCGAGAATGAGCGCGTGGCGCAATGGGAAGATAAGGTATGGCTGTCGTTCGATCCGTCGGCGGTGATCCTGCTGACGGAGTAATCATGAGCGGGGAAGCCCGTTCCGGCTCTGGCGTCAGCGGCTGGTTCAACAGGACGGGCTGGCGCGACGTCATCATCGGAACGCCTTATGCCTGGCTGATCGCCTTTTTCTTCGTGCCGTTCCTCATCGTCGTGGCGATGAGCCTCGCCATGACGGTCGGCGAATCGCCCCCGTTCGCGTTTCTGCCCGAGTGGCCGTACGTCCGTTTCGACAATTTCGCGCGGCTATTTGAAGACGACCTGTTCATTCGGTCGTTCCTGATCTCGCTCTACAACGCCGCCATCGCCACCGTGCTGTGCCTCTTTATCGGCTATCCGATGGCGCTGTGCCTCACGCGCGTGAACCGCTCCTGGCGGAACGTCCTCTTGATGCTCGTCATCCTGCCGTTCTGGACGTCATTCCTGTTGCGCGTCTATGCCTGGATCGGGCTCATGGGCACCAACAGCTGGTTCAACAAGGGGTTGACGGCGGCCATCAATGTCCTCCTGCCGGCGGAATGGGAGATCCGCTCGGTGCAGATGATGAACACGAATTTCGCCGTCGTTCTGGTCATGGTCTACACCTACCTGCCATTCATGATCTTGCCGCTCTATGCCAATCTCGAGAAGCTCGACTACGCCTTGAACGAGGCGGCGCTCGATCTCGGCTCGAAGCCCTGGCAGGTGTTTCGCGACATCACGCTGCCGCTCTCCATTCCGGGCATCATTGCCGGCGGCCTGCTCGTCTTCATCCCGGCCTCCGGTGAATTGATCATTCCGAGCCTCGTCGGCAACGCGATGGATCCGATGATCGGCCGCGTGATCAGCGATCAGTTCGCCAACGCACACGACTGGCCGATGGCGTCGGCGATCGCAGTGGCGCTGCTGTTCCTGCTCGTGGGGCCGATGATCGCCTACACGCATTTCGAGACCAAGGCACAGGCGCGTCGGGAGATTTAGCCATGAACCGACGTCCGATCTTCCTGCTCAGCTGTCTCGCGTTCGGCTTTGCCTTCTTCTACATCCCGATCCTGTCGATGATCGTGTTCTCCTTCAACAAGTCGAGGCTGGCCACGGTCTGGGGCGGCTTCTCGACGGAATGGTATTGGCGCCTGTTCCAGAACGATCAGGTCATCAATGCGGCGATCCTTTCGCTGCAGATTGCGTTCGTGAGCGCCACCATGGCCACGATCCTCGGGACGATGGCCGGGATCGCGCTGGCGCGCTTCAGGCGCTTTCGCGGGCGGACGATGTTCTCCGGACTGGTGACGGCGCCACTCATCATGCCGGAGGTTATCACCGGTATATCGCTGCTCATGCTCTTTATCGTGATGGCGGAATGGATCGGCTGGCCCGGGAGCCGTGGGTTCACCACCGTTACCATCGCGCATATCACCTTCTCGATGACCTACGTGACGACCATCGTGCAGGCGCGGCTGTCGTCTGCGGATGTCTCGGTCGAGGAGGCGGCGCTCGACCTCGGCTCGAAGCCGTGGGAGGTGTTGCGGGACATCACGCTCCCCATCATCTCGCCGGCCATCATCTCGGGCTGGCTGCTCGCGTTTACGATCTCGCTCGATGACGTGGTGATCACGAGCTTCACCACCGGGCCCGGGGCCACGACGCTGCCGATCCTGATCTGGAGCAAGGTCAAGCTCGGCGTGACGCCGGATATCAACGCGCTCGCGACAATCATTATCCTTGTCGTCGGGATAGGTGTGGTTGCGGCGAGCATCATCATGCACAGGGTTGAATCGCGGCGCGAGCGCGATACACAGGCGGCGCTCAAGGCAAACGGGTGAGCCGATGCCGTCCCTTGCAGCCAGCCGTGACGAGGACTTGAGCCAGCTCGTCATGCTCGCCACCCCGTTCGACGAGCCGATGTCCGGCCGCATCCGCTATGCCGCGGCGATGTACTTCTATCAGCGCGGCATGATCAGCGCCGAGTGCCTCGAGGTCTATCGAATCTGCTCGCGCCTCGATCACGAGGATCCCCGCCCGTTTCTCGCCCGCCTCGGCCTCGCCAAAGAGGTCGAGGCCCTCGCATCGACCATTCACAGGGAGGCAAGCGCACGCCCATGAAACCCGTAGATCCGGCCGACCGGCGCGTCGTCAACATCAAGTCGGGCGAGTTCAAGCCCTATGTCTATCCCGATGGCGCGGCCTACGGCGACAGCGTGCTGCAGCTCGACGACAGGTTGCCCCTCGGCGTGGGCTTCCACGTCTATCGCATGCCGGCCGGCATGACGACGCGACCCCATCGCCACAACGGCCACGAGCAGTTTCTCATCCTCGAAGGCGAGCTGATCGAGAACGACGGCACAGTGCTCCGCGCCGGCGATCTCGTGTGGTTCCGCGATGGGACGGAGCATTGCTCATATACGCCTAACGGTTGCCTGCTCGCCGTCCACATCGCCGCGACGGAAACGACAGTGGATTAGGGCGCGTCTCAGAAGATGATGATGACGAGTGCCTTGAGCCAGTTCCACGATCCGTCATCGGGCAGATCGACGGCAATCGCGCCGATCTTTGCGAACACGTCCAAGGCTGGAGGCACGACGCTGACGAGGGCTTGAATCGAGAAATACCGTCGCTGCGTTCGCGCATCCATGGGCCAGCTCGACATATGGCGGACGCTCCACGCGTAGGAAGCGTGGCGGTCAATGGTCTCGTTCACGGACTTCCTTTGATCCTCGGAGAGGTCGCCCTTCAAAACCTGCTGCTGCAGCCTCAGTATCTCGTCTTTGATGCGCGGCAATTCCACGTTTTCGATGTGGGTCTGCTCGGCCAGCACGCGGCGGCGCAGCTTGAGGATCGGTCGCACGAAGGCGAGATATGTGAACGTTAGAGTGACAAGCCACTGCACAACAAACGGCTCTCTCCAACCCGAATAGTCGGGTCCCACACAGCCGATGGGCTTGTAGACGGGGATGACGAGCCACCAGCCGGCAAACCACAAGAGGGGCAAGGCGGTCAGAAACGCTTGGTACAGGTACAAGTCGCCGACCGGCTTCAGCCCGGAAGCGCCGTCGAAATGATCCGGCCGTATACGAATGTGGATGCTCTCGTCGGCGAGGACGGAGGCGAACCTACCGTGCGCAGCGGCAGTGCCGAAAAAGGCGCCGGCGTAGAAGCCGCATACAGCCATGATGAATATGATGAGGGCGACCACTGAAAGAGCAATGACCATTGCCGTGGTGCCGAGCTGTTGACGAAACTGCTCGATCTGGCTCCAATCGAGGTTCGCGCGAACGATCTCAGTGTAGCTCGCCCAGATCCAGCCCCCGAACACGACGAGAAAAATGAGGACCGCGCACCAGAGGCGCCACGGCCGCGCCTCGCGGGCCATTCTGGCCTTGATCTCGCCGAGCTCCTCCGAGGTCAGAACCAGCGTGTTGTTGTCGCGCAGCGCCTCGACGGTGTCGTCCAGCCTCTGGGGCAATCCGATGGCCAGAGCGATTGCCGCAGAGAACGTCGCGACGCCGGTATAGTACATCCAGTTCCAGCATTGGACGCTCGCGCCTGAGTTGGTTATGTCCACCCAGACGAAGAAAGCCGTAACGACGAAGAGAACGTAGAGGAGGCGCCGAAACCCCCTCCAGCTCATGACGCCCTCAACCAAGCGATGTGGCTGAGCCATGCCGCCCCCGCCCCCGTCGTCGCCCGAGCCTAGTGGCAGGGAGACCGCCTCGTAAAGGAGTTCCGCAGCGGCCCTCGCCGCGGCTGCTTCCTCCGGCAGGTCAATGCCTTGCAGCCCCCACCGCGCCGATGCCGGTCTCGGAGCGCACGAACTGGGCGTCGAAACGCGCCCGCTCGGCCGCCGCACGCCGGCTCCGATCCAGCTTCGAGACCACATAGATGCCGACGAAAGCCAGGCTCATCGAGAATAGCGCCGGGTTGTCGTAGGGAAAGGGCGCGCTCGCGAAGCCGAACGTCTTGACCCATACCGCCGGACTGAGCATGACGAGGAGGACTGCCGAGCCGAGACCGAGGAAGCCGCCGGCAAGCGCGCCCCGTGTCGTCAATCCCCGCCAGAAGACACTCATGAGCAGGACCGGGAAGTTGCAGCTCGCCGCGACAGCGAACGCGAGGCCGACCATGAAGGCGACATTCTGCCTCTCGAACACGTAGCCGAGAAAGATCGCAAGAATGCCGATGGCGACAGCGGTGATCTTCGAGAGCCGCACCTCCGTGTGCTCGGACACGCGGTCCTTGGCAAAGGCATTGGCGTAGAGGTCATGGCTCACGGCGGACGCTCCCGCCAAGGTCAGCCCGGCAACGACGGCAAGAATGGTCGCGAACGCCACGGCCGAAATGAAACCCAGAAAGAGCCCCCCTCCTACCGCTGCCGAGAGATGCACGGCCGCCATGTTGGTGCCGCCGACGAGAGAGCTGATCTTGTCGTAGGTGCCCTCCCCACTCACCTTGTAGAACGCGGCATCGTTCATCAGAAACGTGATGGCTCCGAACCCGATGATGAAGGTCAGGATGTAGAAGTAGCCGATGAAGACGGTCGCGAAGAAGACGGACTTGCGCGCGGCCTTGGCATCGCGGACGGTGAAGAAGCGCATCAGGATGTGGGGGAGACCCGCCGTCCCGAACATGAGCGCAAGCCCGAGCGAGACGGCAGAGACGGGGTCGGTCACGAGCTTGCCGGGGGCGAGGATCGAGAGGCCGCCCGGGTGCACCTCGGTTGCGCGCCGGAACAAGGCCTCGGTCGAGAACCCGAAGTGAACCAGCACCATGGATGCGAGAAACGTCGCCCCGAGCAGGAGCAGGCATGCCTTGATGAGCTGCACCCAGGTCGTCGCCACCATGCCGCCGAACGCGACATAGGTGACCATCAGCGTGCCGACGAGAACCTCCGCGTAGAGATAGGGGAGCCCGAACAAAAGCTCGATGAGCTTCCCTGCTCCCACCATCTGCGCGATGAGATAGAAGGCGACGACGGTCAGCGTGCCGACGGCCGATAGCGTGCGGATCGGACGCGCGTCCAAGCGAAAGGCGGCAACATCGGCGAACGTGTACTTTCCGAGATTGCGCAGCCGTTCCGCGATGAGAAACAGCACGATCGGCCAGCCGACGAGCCAGCCCACCGAATAGATGAGCCCGTCGAAGCCGGACGAGAACACGAGCCCGGAGATGCCGAGGAAGGAGGCCGCCGACATGTAGTCGCCGGCGATGGCGAGGCCGTTCTGGAAGCCGGTGATCCCGCCCCCCGCCGCATAGAAGTCCGCTGCCGTCCGCGTCCGGCGCGCCGCCCACCGCGTGATGGCGAGCGTGGCGGCGACAAAGGCCAGAAACATGACGATCGCTGCGGTATTGAGCCCTTGGGAGGAGCTGCCCGCTGCCGGCGCGGCGGCCCACGCAGAGCTGGTGCCGCCCGCGAGCGCAAGCATGCCCACTCCCGAGGCCGCCGCCGAGCTCAGGCGCATCCCTGCACCCTCTCGACAATTCTCCGGGTGAGGGCGTCGAACTCCGTGTTGGCGCGCCGCACATAAAGTCCGGTCAGCACGAAGGCCGCCAGAATGACGCCGAGGCCCAGAGGAATGCCGATCGTCGTCACGCCCGATCCGATCGGCGTGCCCAGCGCTGCCGGCCAGAAGGCCACGGACAGGATGAACCCGAAGTAGATCGCGATCATGAGCGCCGATAGCGCCCAGGCGAACCTCGACCGCTTTCGCACGAGCTCTTGGAACTCGGGGTCGCGCTCGATTCTCCCGATGAGCGCGTCCGCTTCCCCTTCCATCCGGCCTCCTCCCCCCAATGGCCGCCGCCTCGGAGGGTCGAGCCGGCGCTTGTTTCGATCGAGATTAACCGATCGAGGCGCGGACAAAAGACGAAATCCAACGCCTTCCGCTGACGGCTGAGCCGGCCTGCCCGGCCGCTTTCGCTTTCGAAAAAAGGCCGATCACGGCCCGCGGCCGTTCCCTGAGGGACAGCGGCCGGCGCCCCCTCAACCATAAGCTGACCCCACGCTTAACAGGCATGAGGACAGGTCTCGCGCCATGCTCGACTCATTGGATATGTTTGAGGACGTAATCGATCTTGCGCCTGCCCCGGTGCGCCGGCGAGAGAGCGCCGTCCTACCCGCCGTCGACATTCTCGCCATTGCGACCGCGACGCCGGAGTACAAAACCTCTCAGACCGAGGCCTTCCGGCGCGTCAACGCCATCTCCGGCAAGTACGCCCGGCTCGAGAGCATCTACACGAGCTCGGCCATCGAAACGCGCTACTCCTGCGTACCCCCCGACTGGTGCGAGGGGACCCACGGCTGGGAGGACCGCACGGCGGAATTCAAGCGCCACGCTGTGGACCTCCTCGAGAAGGTTGCCTTGAAGGCGATCGCGGAGGCTGGCCTCACGCCACAGGATATCGACGTGCTCGTCACCAATTCGACGACGGGCGTCACCGTGCCCAGCATCGATGCCCTCTTGATCAACAGGATCGACCTCAAGGAGACGGTCACGCGACTGCCGATCTTCGGCTTCGGATGCAGCGGCGGAGCCGCGGGATTGGCGCGTTCAGCCCAGCTCGCCCAGGCCATGCCGGGCTCCAACATCCTTTTCCTGACCGTCGACCTCTGCAGCCTGGCCGTCCGGTCGAACGACCATAGCCTCACCAACTTCGTCGCCGCCGCCCTATTCGGCGACGGTGCGGCGGGCCTCGTGCTCCGCAGCTCAGGCCGCGGCGATCGCGCATCTCACTCCTGTGCCGGAGGAAAACCGCGCATTCGCCTGACCGGCGAACATTTGCTCAAGAACACCGAGGGCTATCTCGGTCTCGACACCAAGGACGACGGGTTCGGGATGGTGCTGAGCCCGCATATGCCGACGCTCGTGCGCGAGAATCTGGGTCCGGCCGTCGATAAGTTTCTCGGCCGACACAATCTGAGCCTCATGGACTTCGACGGCTTTCTCGTTCACGCCGGCGGCCGCAAGATCCTCGAGAACGCCGAGGAGGTGCTCGGCACCAGCCGCGAGCAGATGGCGCATTCCTGGAGCGTGATGCGCGACTACGGCAACATGTCCTCGCCGACCGTCTTGTTCGTGCTCGAGCGCGCGATGCAGGCGGGAGCCAAGGGTCGCCACCTCTTGGCGGCGTTCGGGTTCGGCTTCTCGGCCCACTTCGCCGTCGTCGATCTCTAGAGCCCGGCGACGATCGCCGTCTGGCGCCACCGTGCCATCTCAGCGACGCATCGCCGGCGGGCGGACGATGATGCTCGGAGACTCCGCGATCTCGGGCTCGCGCTTCGGCGCCTCGAGATCGCCCTGCTCGAGCGTACCCCGGTCGAGAGCGCGCGAGATGAAGTCATTCGCGATCGGGGCCGCGGGGTAGGAGGGCTTGCCGTCGCTCGAGCCGACGAGCCGCGCGATCGGGTCGTCGCGAGAGAGGCCGGCGGTTTCCGCCACCGCCGCCTCGGGCAAGGAGGCGGGCGCCCTGCCGTCGTGCGCCGCGATCATGATCTGGCGCCAGATGTCGGCGGGAAGGCTGCCGCCTTTCACCTTGTGCATGGGCGCGCCGTCGTCGTTGCCGACCCAGACGCCGCCTGCGAGCGCCCCGGTGTAGCCGACGAACCAGGCGTCGCGAAACTCTTGCGAGGTTCCGGTCTTGCCGGCGGCCGGGTGTCCGGGAACCGCCGCGCGCCGGCCGGTTCCCGATGCGACGGTAGCGCCGAGCATGTCGGCCATGGCCGCGACGTGCTGAGGCGCGACCCACGGGCGCGTCTCGACTGCTTTGCGCTCGAAGAGCGTCTCGCCCGCGCTCGTGCGCACGCGCCGGATGACGAACGGCTCTCGCGTGCTGCCGCCGTTGGCAAGCGTTGCATAGGCAGCGGCGAGTTCGAGGAGGGAGACCTCGGAGGTGCCGAGCGCCAGCGAAGCATCCTTGCGCAGCGGAGATCTGATGCCGAGACGGCGCGCGGTTGCCGCGACGCGCCCCGCTCCGACATCGAGCAGCAGACGGACGGCGACCGAATTCAGCGACTGCGCAAGGGCGTCGCGCATGGTGACGGTGCCCTTGTACTGTCCGCCGTCGTTGCGCGGAGACCACTTGCCGATAGTCAGCGGTAGGTCGACGACAAGAGTGTCGGGCGTATATCCGGCCTCGAGGGCCGCGAGGTAGACGACCGGCTTGAAGGCCGAGCCCGGCTGGCGGCGCGCGCGCACGGCGCGATTGAACTGCGTCTCGGCGTAGGACCGCCCGCCGACGAGGGCGCGGATGCCGCCGTCGGGAGCCAGCACGACGGCCGCCCCTTCGCTCGCGGCCAGCGCCGTTCCCTGCGCCGCGATCTCGCGCGCCATGATGGCGCTGGCGCGCCGCTGCAGCGGCCCGTCGATCGACGTCTCGACGGTGACATCGGCGCCGACGGCACGCGGGATTTGCGCCAGCTCCTCCATGACGTAGTCCGTCGCGTAGGCGACGCCGTTGCGCTCGGCGGCGCGAGTGACACCGGCAAAGTGCACCTTCTCGACGTCGGTTGCCTGCTGCTCCTCCGCCGTGATGAAGCCCGCGTCGCGCATCTTCTCGAGCACGCTCTTGCCGCGCTGGATGGCCTGCCCGGGGCTGGCGCTCGGAGCGTACTTGGACGGCGCCTTGAGCAGCCCGGCAATGACGGCCGCCTCGGCCAGCGTGAGATCGCGCGCGGACTTGCCGAAGTAGCGGTGGGCGGCCGCCTCGATGCCGTAGGCGCCGCCGCCGAAATAGACCCGATTGAGGTAGAGCTCGAGAATGTCCCGCTTGCCGAGCTTGAGCTCGAGCCAGAATGCCATGACGAGCTCCTCGAACTTGCGGGCCAGCGTGCGCTCGGAGCTGAGATAGAGGTTCTTCGCCAGCTGCTGGGTCAAGGTCGATCCGCCTTCGGCGAAATGGCCGGCGCGGTAGTTGGTGTAGAGGGCGCGCACGAGCCCGATCGGATCGAGCCCCATATGGCTGAAGAAGCGGCGGTCCTCGGTGGCGAGGATGGCATCCGTCACGCGCCGGGGGAGAAGATCGAGCGGAATGTAGTCGCCGCCTGCTCCGCGCTCATCGATGAGCGCGCCGTCGCGCGCGAGGATGCGGGTCACGGGTCCGGAGGCCGTCGGGCGCATCGACAGAGGATCGGGCAAGGTGAGCGAGAAGTAGAGAAACAGCACCCCGACCGCTATCGCGACAAGGCCGAGGGCGATCGCGGGAGCGATGAAGGCGAAGCGCAAGAGAAAGGGCAGCTCGCGGAACTCGCGCCGGACGGGGCCGGACGGCGGGTCCGCCGTCTGCGGCGGCAGCGTGTAGGCCGGCTCCGCCGACGCTCCGCTGCTTCGGCTCACGTACCCCATGACCTTCGAGCCTCGACGGACGCGCGGCGAACGAAACGGTGACGGGCCGCGACATGTGTCGCAGCCTCGGTCGAGCCTACCCGGAAAATGGCTAAGGCGGGGTTAAGTCAATGGAGGACGATCACCAGCCGACGAGGGCGGCGAGCAGCGCGCCGAGGATGCCGAGGACGATGCGCGCCGCGATCGTGAAGAACATGAAGAGGAGCTGGCGCTCCTCGAGCAGCAGCTCGACCCAGATGTTGTATTTGGGATCGAGGCCCGAGCTCGTGATCACGGCCTTGAGCTCGCGGGCCCAGCCGAGCATCTCAGACAGCGTCTCAGGAGACTCGTAGCCGACGAAGGCGAGGGCGAAGGCTCCGAGGATGAGGGAGAAGAACAGCGTGGTCGTCGAGAGAAACAGGCGCAGCAGCATGACATTCTCCGCGACGGGTAGGGCGGCGAGGAACCCTAGCAGCTCGCTACCTTCCGTCAACGCCCGCGACAGGGCGGAAATGAGCATATGCGGAGGCTCGCGGCCGCTTGACGGGGGACCAACTCATCACGACATAACTGGTTCGCCGGCGCTGGCCGGTGCGGAGGAGCGGATGTCTAAACCTCAACGTGTCGAGCGCTTTGCGGACCCGACTGTCGCGGCTTCCGTAGCGCGGATCGAGGCGCTGTCGCGGCTCATGGACAGCATGTTCGAGATCCCGGGCACCAAGGTGCGCGTCGGCGTGGACGCCTTCATCGGCCTCGTGCCCATCCTCGGCGACCTCGTCTCGCAGCTGATCTCGAGCTACATCATCTGGGAGGCGCGCCAGCTCGGCGTCTCGCGCTTTACCCTCGCGCGCATGATCGGCAACACGCTCATCGACGCCGCCGTCGGCATCATCCCCTTCGCAGGCGACGCCTTCGACGTGATGTTCCGTGCCAACATGAAGAACTTGGCCCTCCTCAAGGCCCACCTCGAGCGACACGGCCACGTGCGCCGCGACAACGGCTCGGGGCCCGTCATCGACGCCGTTGCCACGCGCATCGAGTGAAGCGCCTTCGCTCGAATAGCGTATCGTCAAATTCCTGGATCTTGTAATCTTCGACTTCCGACCCAACGTCGATTGGATCGGGTCTGCCAGACGGCAGCCGGATCGAGCTGCCGCCTCGAGGTGCCCGTAGCACGAAGTCGAGGAGGTGAGCTATGTGTGACTATTCGTTGGAGATGTACCGCAGCCGGCCAGCTACGGCTGGAGAGCGTTACGAGACGCGGCGGTTCCCGAGCGGAAGCATCGGCTTCACGGCGCCGGGCGACGCCACGACGGCCGTGTGCATGGCGTGCGATATACGCCTCGAGCTCATGGGCGTACCGGCCCCGATTCAGCAGGAGCTTGATATTCCATCGAATGTTGCGGCGACCTTCGTCCGCATCGACGTAGGGCCGTACCACGACGGCATTCGCTTCTCGAATGGCAAGGAAGTGACGCTCCAGCGGCTCGGCCCCGGCGTGATGGCCGAGGTAGTCGATGACCTCGCCCGGCCGCTGCCGGACATCCACCGGGAATTCGAGCTTGTGAGATAAGAGCTGCGGAACACGACGCTCGACTGCTCTTCGGCCGATGGGGCCGAAAATCAAGTGCCGTCTGAGGCGCGCGATTTCGAGCCCCACGGCGCCCTAGTAATTGCGATTGAACTCCACGGCCTCTCGGAGAGCCTCCTTTAGACTATCGCTGCGTCTCGACCCCTATCACACGGGCCGTATCTGGCCGGTGCCGCGCACGATGTACTTGAAGGTCGTGAGCTGCTCGACGCCGACGGGCCCGCGCGCGTGGAGCTTTCCCGTCGCGATGCCGATTTCGCCGCCGAACCCGAACTCGCCGCCGTCGGCAAATTGCGTCGAGGCATTCCACAAGACGATCGCGCTGTCGACGCGGGCCAGGAAGCGCTCGGCGGTCGCTTTGTCGGCGGTGATGATGGCATCGGTGTGCTGCGAGCCGTACTTCGCGATGTGCGCGATGGCGCCGTCGACGCCGTCGACGCTCGTCACCGCGATGACAGCGTCGAGGAACTCGCGGCCGTAGTCGTCGGGCGCCGCCGCCTTGACGCGCGGGTCGGCGGCCTCAGCCGCCGCGTCGCCGCGCACCTCGCAACCCGCCTCGAGCAGGGCGTTGACGAGCGTCGGGAGAATGGCGGCCGGGGCGGCCTTATCGACCAGAAGGCACTCGGTGGCGCCGCAAACCCCGATGCGGCGCATCTTGGCGTTGAGCGAGCACGCTGCGCGCGATGTCGAGGTCGGCGGCCCGGTCGACGTAGGTGTGGCAGATGCCCTCGAGGTGGGCGAAGACCGGCACCCGCGCCTCGTCCTGGACGCGCTTGACGAGGCTCTTGCCGCCGCGCGGCACGATCACGTCGATTGCGCCATCGAGACCCTGGAGCATGAGGCCGACCGCGTCGCGGTCTGTCGTCGGCACGAGCGAGATCGCGGCATCGGGTAAGCCTGCCGCGACGAGCCCGGCGACGAGGCAGGCATGAATGGCGGCGCTCGAATGTTGGCTCTCCGAGCCCCCGCGCAGGATTGCGGCATTCCCGGCCTTGAGGCACAGAGCGCCGGCGTCCGCCGTCACGTTCGGGCGGCTCTCGTAGATGATGCCGACGACGCCGATCGGCACGCGCACGCGCTGCAGCTTGAGCCCGTTCGGCCGCGTCCACTCGGCGAGGATCGTGCCCACCGGATCGGGCAGCGCGGCAATCTCGTCGAGGCCCGCGGCAATGGCCGCGACGCGCTTCTCGTCGAGGGCAAGGCGATCGATGAAGGCCGCGGGACGCTCGGCCGCTTTCGCCGCCGCGACATCCTTGGCATTGGCGGCGAGAATGGCGGGCGTTTCCTTTCGCAGCGCGTCGGCCGCCGCGGCGAGGGCGGCGTTCTTCGCCGTTGTCGGAGCGATCGCGAGCGCGCGCTGAGCCTCCCGCGCGGCCCGGCCGATGCCGAGCATCACGTCTCGCGTCTCCGTCATGCGCTCCGGCCGGTTCACGTGGCTATTTCCTGTTCAAGGCCATGTCGTTGCGGTGAATGAGCTCGGGGCTACCCTCGAAGCCGAGGATGGAAGCGATCTCGGTCGATTTCCTGCCCAGAATACGCTCCGCGTCGGCCCGTGCATAGGCGACGAGGCCGCGGCCGAGCTCGCGCCCGTCGGGCCCCCGGATGTTGACGGCGTCGCCGCGGTCGAAGGCACCGTCGACCCGCTTCACGCCAGCCGGTAGGAGGCTCTTCCCCGAGAGCAGCGCCCGTTCCGCACCCGCATCGACGTGGACCGTGCCGCTCGGCTCGAGCGCACCCGCTATCCAGCGCTTGCGGGCCGTCAAGGGATCCGAGGCGGCGATGAACCAGGTGCACCGGCCGCCCTCGGCGATGGCGCGCAGCGGATGGGGAACCCTGCCCGAGGCGATGACCATGTTCGTCGAGGCGCCGAGCGCGATCTTCGCCGCCTCGATCTTGGTCACCATGCCGCCCTTGGAAAGCTCCGTTCCCGCATCCCCGGCCATGGCCTCGATCTCGGGGGTGATCTCGTGCACGACGGGGATGTGGCTCGCGGATGCGTCCGTCCCCGGCGGCGCCGTGTAGAGGCCGTCGACGTCGGACAGGAGCACGAGGCAGTCGGCCGACACCATGCTCGCAACGCGGGCCGAGAGCCGGTCATTGTCGCCGTAGCGGATTTCGGCGGTGGCGACCGTGTCGTTCTCGTTGACGACCGGCACCGTCTTGAGTGCGAGTAGGGTCTCGATGGTGTGGCGGGCGTTGAGGTAGCGGCGACGCTCCTCCGTATCGCCGAGCGTCAGCAGGATCTGCGCGGCGACGAGGCCCTGCGCCTTGGCGAGCTCCTGGTAGGCATGGGCGAGCCCGATCTGGCCGACGGCGGCGGCGGCCTGGGATTGCTCGAGCTCGAGGGCGCCTTTGGGCAGCCCGAGCTGATGGCGGCCGAGCGCGATCGCGCCCGACGAGACGATCACGACGTCCTTTCCCGCGCGCACGAGGCCGGCCACGTCCTCCATGAGGGAGGCGAGCCAGTCGCTCTTGAGGCGCCCCGTCGCGCGGTCGGCGAGCAGAGCCGAGCCGATCTTGACCACGAGCCGTCGGGCCCGCTCCCATTCGGGGCGGACGGCAGTCGACAGAGCGGCGGCGGCATCGGTCATCAATTGGTCTTGGATCTAGGTCGCGTGCAGTCGCGTGGTCTAGCAGAATTGTGGGACACAGGGGAGGTCAACCAGTCTCTACGGCGGGGCGCGCCGGATGCGGCAAGGCCGTTTCAAGCCCGAGCGACCGCAGGCGGAAGCCGCGCACGTCCGCGCGCAGGCGGCCGATCCAGGCTTCGAACGTAACAGTCGTCGCGACCGCCACGGCAAGGCTTGCCGCAACGCTTGCGAGCAGCGGTCCCCATCCGTGCGCAGGCCACAACGCGGTGACGAGTAGGATTGCCGCGACGTGGGTGAGGTAGAGCGGGTAGGTGAGCTCGCCGATGAACCTGTCGGCGCGCACCCAGGAGTGCGGCAGGTCACGCGCCAAGCGGGGCAAGAACAGGAGGGCGAGCCAGAGGGCGACGCCCGCCATGAACAGGGCGAGCTGCGCCTCGAGATTGCGAACAAAACCGGCCGCATGGCCGGTCGCGGCACTGTCGAGGATGTGCCACGCGACGAGCCCGAGCGAGGCGAGGGCTGTCAGCACGCCGGCCCAGAGCTCCGCGGCAGCTTCGGCAGTCATGGCAAGATAGAGGGCGATCCCGAATGTGAAGTAGGGGATGTATTCGAGGGCCTCTCCCCGGAGCCCCGACCCAAGCGTAGCGTAGAGAAGGACAAGCGCGCCGCTCGCAGCGACGAGCAGCCGCCGAAGGGGAATTCCCAGCACGCTGCCCGCGGCGATGAGCAGGAACAGCAAGAGATAGAACCGCATCTCGACGCGAAGCGCCCACGCGATTTCGAGCAGCGGCGACGTTCCCGCCCTCTCGAGAATGGCCGAGCCGCCCGGTAGGATCGCGAGCATGTTCGCGCCGAGACTTAACCAGGAAACGTCCGGGGCGCCGGGAAGAAGCAGGGGCTCGGCGTCCGACGACCCGTGGGCCAGGAGCAGGGCACCTGCGGTTAGGAGAAGGGCCAGAAGATAGGTCGGGTAGAGCCTGAGCAGCCTGTTCACGCCGAACGCCAGCGGACGGTCGCGGTAGAAGGCGCACGCGGCCTCCGACACGATGAACCCCGAGAGGGCGAAGAACAGCAGCACGGCGACGCCGCCCACCTCCAACGGCTCGAGCGCGTCGGCGAGGGAAGCCGGCGCGAGCGGTCTCAGAACGTGCTGCACGACGACAAACAGGGCGAGGACCAGGCGAAAGCCCCCAAGCAGACGATAGGATGTGCGTCATTGCCTGCTCGAAGCCTTCCGGGGTCTTGCGGGAGCGCTGGCGGCGATGCACCGCACAAGAACACAGAAGCCTTAAGGGCGGCTTGAAAACGCGGCGGCGCGGTAAACCTTCACCTGTCGCTAACCAAAACGAAGCCCAAAGGGACCATCACACGTCGAGGTTCGCGACGGACAGGGCATTCTCCTGGATGAACTCGCGCCGGGGCTCGACGACGTCGCCCATGAGCTTGGAGAAGATTTCGTCGACCTCCGAGCTGTCGTCGATCTTGACCTGAAGCAGGGTGCGCACCTCGCGGTCGAGCGTCGTCTCCCAGAGCTGCTCCGGGTTCATCTCGCCGAGACCCTTGTAGCGTTGCAGCGACAGCCCCTTGCGGCCCGCTTCGTAGATGGCTTCGAGTAGCGTGCGCGGGCCGAACACGTCGACCGTCTCGCTCTTGCGCCGGAGCTTGGCGGGCCGCCCGTAGGTCTCGGCGAGATGGGTCCGCTTCTCGTTCAGCCGGCGCGCATCGAGGGAGGCAAGGAGCGCGCGGTCGAGTGCGTGGGCCTCGGTCACGCCGCGCACCTCGCGGGTCAAGAGGAAACCGTCGTTGCCGAAGCGCCCCTTCCAGCCGGTCTCCGTCTCCTCGGCGATCGAATCCAAGCGCCGCGCGATCTCGCCGGCAATGGCGGTTGCCCTCTCCGCCGAGGCGATCGAGGCAGGATCGAAAGCTCCGGCGATCGCCGCCTGCTCGACGAGGGGGCGATTGTAGCGCGAGTGGAGCTGGTCGATGAGGCCGGCGATGACGCGCGCCTGGCTAACGACCTCGCGCAGGTCGCGACCCGCGCGCTCTTCGCCGCCGCCCGTGACGAGCACGGCCTCCTCGAGTCCCTGGTCGATCAGGTACTCCTCGAGAGCGCGCTGGTCCTTGAGATAGGACTCCGATTTGCCGCGGCTGACCTTGTAGAGGGGCGGCTGGGCGATATAGACGTGACCCTTCTCCACGAGCTCCTGCATTTGCCGGTAGAAGAAGGTGAGGAGAAGCGTGCGGATATGGGCGCCGTCGACGTCGGCGTCCGTCATGATGATGATCTTGTGATAGCGCAGCTTCGAGAGGTCGAAGTCGTCGCGGATGCCGGTGCCGAGCGCGCCGATGATGTTGGTCACCTGCTCGGAGGAGAGCATCTTGTCGATGCGCGCACGCTCGACGTTCAAGATCTTGCCGCGGATGGGCAGCACGGCCTGATACTCGCGCTTGCGTCCCTGCTTGGCCGAGCCGCCGGCGCTGTCGCCTTCGACAATGAAGAGCTCGGTATTGGCGGCGTCGCGGTCCTGGCACTCGGCGAGCCCGCCGGGCAGCCGGAGCGAATCGAGCGCGCCCTTGCGGCGCGTGAGGTCGCGAGCCTTGCGCGCGGCCTCGCGGGCGAGCGCCGCCTCGACGATCTTTCCGACGATGGTCTTGGCTTCCTTGGGGTGCTCCTCGAACCACGCCGCGAGCTGGTCGCCGACGACGCTCTCGATCACCGGCTTCACCTCGGACGAGACGAGCTTGTCCTTGGTCTGGCTCGAGAACTTGGGGTCCGGCACCTTGACGGATAGGACGCAGGTGAGCCCCTCGCGGGCGTCCTCGCCGGAAAGATCGACCTTCTCCTTCTTGGCGAGCCCGCTCTCGCCTGCATACTTGTTGATGACGCGTGTCAAGGCGGCGCGGAAGCCCGCGAGGTGCGTGCCGCCGTCGCGTTGGGGAATGTTGTTCGTGAAGCAGAGCACGTTCTCGTGGTAGCTGTCGTTCCACCACACCGCGACCTCGACGCCGACGCGGTCCTTCTCCGCGCGGATCATGATGGGCTCGGAGATGAGGGGCTGCTTCGAACGGTCGAGATAGCGCACGAACGCCGCCGTGCCGCCGTCGTATTGGAACTCGTCGCGCTTCTTGTCGGCGTGACGCACGTCCTCGAGAATGACCTTGGCGCCCGAGTTGAGGAACGCAAGCTCGCGCAAGCGATGCTCGAGAGTGGCAAAATCGAACTCGAGTTTCGTGAACGTGTTGGGGCTCGGCAGGAACGTGACCTCGGTGCCTCGCTGGCCCGAGGCATCGCCGACGACCTTCAACGGCGCGACGGCAACGCCGTCGCGGAACTCGATGAAGTGCTCCTTGCCCTCGCGCCAGATGCGGCAGCGCAGCCAGGTCGACAGCGCGTTCACCACCGAGACGCCGACGCCATGCAGCCCGCCCGAGACCTTGTAGGCGTTCTGGTCGAACTTGCCGCCGGCATGCAGCTCCGTGAACACGATCTCGGCAGCCGAGCGCTTCGGCGTTTGGTCGTCGTCGGTCTTGATGCCCGTGGGGATGCCGCGTCCATCGTCGCGCACGGTGCACGACCCGTCGGCATTGAGCGTCACACGGCACTCGCGGGCGTGGCCGGCGAGGACCTCGTCGATCGCGTTGTCGACGACCTCGTAGATCATGTGATGGAGGCCCGAGCCGTCGTCGGTGTCGCCGATGTACATGCCGGGCCGCTTGCGGACGGCGTCGAGACCCTTCAGCATCTTGATGCTGTCGGCGCCATAATCGTCGGGCGCGGGCGTCTTTTTGGCGGGCTGCGCGCTCATTCAAGGCCTGTCCAGAAGGGGGTAAGAAAGGATCGTTTTCTTATACCACGGAACCGCCGCGGGCGAGGCGGAAAACTTCCTCCGTGCTTGGAAAATTATTGTGGTAAATCAATATTTTATATATGACCCCCGGCGGTGCTTCGCCGCGCTGCGGGAAATCCCGGACGCCGGGCCCGATCGACCGCTCAAGCGGGGGTCAGGCGCCCCTCGTCGAGGCGCCAGAATTGCGCCTCGCCGGCGAGGGCCGCAAAGGGGCCGGCATCGGTCCCGGTCATGAACGCCTGCGACGAGAGCCGGAGGATTTCGGCGAACAGGGCGGCCCGGCGTGTTTCGTCGAGATGAGCCGTCACCTCGTCGAGAAGCAGAATTGGTGCGAGCCCCTCGCGACGCGCGGCGACGAGCTCGGCGTGGGCGAGCACGAGCCCCAAGATCAGCGCCTTCTGCTCGCCCGTCGAGCAGAGCCTCGCGGCCAGCGCCTTGGGTCCGTGCGAGACCGCGAGGTCGGAACGGTGCGGCCCGTCGAGGGCGCGCCCTGCGGCCCGGTCGCGCTCGCGTGCTGCGATTAGCGTCTTGAGATAGGCGTCCTCGACGTCGACCGCGGCGCTGACCGCAAGCCCGCTCTCGAGCGGACCCTCGAGCTTGACCTCGCTCCACGGGAACGGAGAGGCGGGGTCGCGCTCGCGGCGGCGCGCGATGACGGCAGAAAGGGCTGCGACCGCCTCGGCCCGCGCAGCCGCCACGGCAACGCCGGTTTCCGCCATGACGATCTCGAAGCCCTCGAGGCGCGCGTCATCGACGACGCCGTCGCCGAGGAGCCGATTGCGGGCCGCCATGGCGCGCTCGAACTGGCCGAGGCGCGTGCGATGGCGCGGGTCGAAGCACAGGATGAGTCGATCGAGAAAACGGCGCCGCTCGGACGCGGGCCCCGAGAAGAGGCCGTCGATCGCCGGCGTGACCCACACCATCTCGACATAGTCGGCGAGCGCGCCCGACCCGGGTTTGCTCTCCCCGTCGATGCGCACGAGACGGCCGCTCGGCCGCTCGGCCCCCGAAGAGGCAGTCGCGAGGCCGGTGCCGATGTCGACGGCCCCGAGCGCCGTGTGGACGCGCGCAAACACCGACCAGCCGCTGTCGCCCTCGGCCCGCGCGAGATCGGTGTAGACGGCCTGGCGCAGACCCTGGCCTGGAGTGAGCAGGGAAAGGGCCTCGAGAATGTTGGTCTTGCCCGAGCCGTTGGGGCCTGCGAGCACGACCGGCTCCGGACCAAGATCGAGCGAGAGCGCGCCATAGCTGCGGAAATTCGCGAGGGCGAGGCGCTCGACCCAATGGCGTGGCTCGGCGCACGAAACCGGCCGCGATTCATATTCAGCAAAGGCGGACAAAGCTTTCCCTATGCACTCGATTCCACCTCTCCCCCTGGGGGCGCAGCGGAAAGCTGCGCGGGTTAGGTGGCGTTGCGACTACACCCGCATCGGCATGAGGACGTAGAGGGCGGTCTTGTCCCCCGGGTCCTTGATCATTGTCGGCGAGCCGGCATCGGCAAGGAGAAAACGCGCCTCCTCGCCCTCGAGCTGGCCGGCGATGTCGAGAAGGTAGCGCGCGTTGAAGCCGATCTCGAGGGGCGTGGCCGAGTAGGAGACGGCGATCTCCTCCGTCGCGCTCCCGCCCTCGGGGTTGTTGACCGAGAGCGTGAGCTTGTCCTTGGCGATCGTGAGCTTGACGGCGCGCCCGCGCTCGGAGGCGATGGTCGACACGCGGTCCACGGCACTCATGAACTCGGCGTTCTGAACGGTCATCTCCTTGTCGTTGCCCTGAGGGATCACCCGGCCGTAGTCGGGGAAGGTCCCGTCTATGAGCTTCGAGGTCAGAGTCACTGCGCCGATCTCGAAGCGCACTTTCGCCGGGCTGACGCCGACGGTGACGGTCTCCGTGCTCTCCTCGATCAGCCGGTGCAGCTCGTGCACCGTCTTTCTCGGAATGATGACGCCGGGCATCCCGTCGGCTCCCTTGGGACGACTGAGCTCGGCCTGGGCAAGGCGGTGGCCGTCGGTCGCCACCGCGCGCAGCATCGACGTCTTGCCGCTCTCGGCCGGGTGGAGGAAGATGCCGTTCAGATAGTAGCGCGTCTCCTCGGTCGAAATCGCGAAGCGCGTCTTGTCGATCAGGCGCTTCAAATCTCCCGCAGCGATCTCGAACTTCGTGCCGAGATCGCCGGCCGCCAGATCGGGAAAATCCTCTGGGCCCAGCGTCTGCAGCGCGAACCGCGCCTGGCCGGCCGCGAGCGTCAGGCGGTCCTTCTCCGTATCGCGCCGGATGTCGACTTGGCTGCCCTCGGGGAGCTTTCTCACGATGTCGTGCAACATGTGGGCGGGGACGGTCGCGGCCCCGGGGGCCGACACGTCGGCGCGCACCTCCTCGATCACCTCGCGCTCGAGGTCGGTGGCCTTGAGCTCGAGCTTCTTGCCGCTCGCACGCAGGAGCACGTTGGACAGGATCGGTATGGTCGTACGCCGCTCGACCACGCTCGTCACGTGGCCAAGCGCGCTCAGGAGTTCACCGCGTTCTATAACAAGCCGCATAATCGCCTCGGCGTTCAATTCGCTAGCCGTCTCACGCCGCACGATCTCCCGGCCTTTCCTAGGGGCGCGCCATCCTTCCCTCGACGCCAGGGACCCCTTGAGTTTCACAGGACTAGAGGATGGACGGAGAAGTCTGAGGCCGCAACTTGACCCCATACGCAATTGTTTTTCAAGGGGTGTATCGATTTCCCTGTCGCGGTGCCGTCATACGACAAACAAAGGCTAGGGAGCGGCGTCCGAAGATGCCGCCCCCTCCCCGCTAAAGCCCCCGCCTCGCCCCCGGAGGCGAATACGGGGCTCGATCTCGCAAACTCTCAGTGGTTCAAGAGTTTTTTCAGATCCTCGAGCTCGTCGCGAAGTCCCGGATCGCCCGCGATGACCCCCTCGATCTTGCGGATGGCATGGAGAACGGTCGTGTGATCGCGGTTGCCGAAGCGGCGCCCGATCTCGGGAAGGGAGCGCTGCGTCAACTGCTTGGCGAGATACATGCCGATCTGCCTCGGCCAGACGACGGAGCGGTGCCGGCGCTGCGACAGGAGATCGCCCTTGGACACCCCGAAGTGGCGCGAGATGACGCGCAGGATGTCCTCGATCTTGATGCGCCGCGGCTCGACGCCCTGGAAGAGATCGCGGATCACGGTCTCGGCGATGTCGAGGGTAAGCGGCGCGTGCACGTGCTGCCAAGTGAGGTAGAGCCGGTTGACGGCACCCTCGAGCTCGCGCCCGCTTTCCGTGAGGCGGCTCGCCAGCAAGTCGATGACGTCGCGCGACAGCTCGAACGACGGGTCCATGGCCCGCTTCTCGGAGAGACGCTTCTCGAGCACGCGCGCGCGCAGCTCGTAGTCGAAGGAGCCGATCTCGGCGACAAGGCCGCGCTGAAGGCGCGAGCGCATGCGCTCGTTGAGCCTTTCGATCTGCGCCGGATGGCGTGCGGAGGCGACGACGAGCTGGCGCCCCCCGTCGAGCAGCGCGTTGATGATGTGGTCGAATTCCTGCTCGGTCCGCTCGCCCTGCATGAACTCGAGATCGTCGATCAATAGCGCATTGATCGAGCGGAACTTCTCCTTGAAGGACTGCGGGTTCTGGTTGCGGAGCGCTTCGACGAACTGATAGCGGAAGCGCTCGGCCGTGAGGTAGAGCACCTGGGCATTAGGAGCACGCCGCTTCACCTCCCACGCGATCGCGTGCAAGAGGTGCGTCTTGCCGAGGCCCACCGACGAGTAGAGATAGAGCGGGTTGAAGCTCGGGACGTCCATGCACACCGTCTCGGCGACCTGAGTCGCCGCCGCATGCGCGATGCGGTTCGACGTGCCGACGACGAAGCTTTCGAACGTGTGGTGGGGATCGAGCGGCGAGCCTTCGAAGCCGCCGACGGACGTCCTCGCGACGATCGTCGGCAGCGGGCGCACTGACGGCGTGCGCACCCCTGCCTCCATGTCGCCGACGGTACGCTGCTCGCCCCTCACCTCGCGTTTCTCGGCCTGGGGCATGCCCGGTCGCGGCAGCGCGGCGGCAGGCTGGCGCAGCGCCACCTCGACGCGCTCGGCGCTCTTGAACTCGGTGCGGCAGCAGGTGAGGAGATCGTCGAGGTAATGCGACTGTATCCAGTTGCGGAGGAACTTCACGGGCACCGACACCCGCACCGCTTTGCCGTCGAAGCTGTCGAATTCGAGGGCCTTGAACCAGCTCGTGTAGATGTCATCGCCGAGGCGCGCTTTTAGAGTGGCGCGAATCCTCGCGACCTGCGGCTCGAGAGGCGCCGATGCGCTTTGCTCCGAGCAGGCCTCGCTCGCGCTTTGTACCGTCCGTCCTCGTCCGACGAGCTCGATATTGGGAAGAGACAGCTCCGCTTTGGATAATGCTTGCATGGTCACCCCGCACAATTGACCCAGATTTCGGGTCGCTAAACCGACGACGCAGCCGTTCGCCCAACGGTCGGCGTCATCTCTCCCGTGGTCTTAGCCTTGGACCCATGGTAGGCCGGACGCTTTCCAGCCGCCCAATCGCCCTCTGTGGCGCTCGGTATCGAGAGGGCCCTCGAACCCGTCCGCCACGTTCCTGCATCGCAGGTAGCCAACTGCCGCCGCGGCTTCCGCCGCCATGCGACTGCGACCTCCGGAGCGGCAGATGAAGAACAGCTCGGCGTCCTTCGCCACCCCCTGAGCATCGAGAACTTGACTCAACTTCCCCACGAACATCGGATCGATCCGGTTATCGGGAAACGTCTGCCACTCGATGGTCACTACCCGCTTTCCGATCTCCGCAAGATCGGGAAGCCCGACGAAGGCCCACTCTGCTCGGCTCCGCACATCGATCAGCTGAGCGCCCCGGTCGGTCTCGAGACGGGCCCATACGTCAGTCACGGGCACGTCAACGACCTCACCGCTACCCACCGCGCTTACATCCCACGCTACCCCCTCTCAATCGCCGGGAATTGCCGAGCTGCCAGCCACTTAGCGAATGCCAAGCGGCGTGCCGCAAAGTATTTCCCGAAGTCAAAATCGGTATAAGACAGGACGCGCCCGGAAATACCGGACGAGATACTCTGCACACTAAAGTCATTTAGAAGGTTGGAACGAGATACAGGACCAAACCTGAGCGACGTCTTGCGATGCGTTGAGCGTAACCTTTGCGCGGCCGCACCGCCTTCGTCGAGGACTCTTCCTTAACGCGGCGTTAATCACTCTGCAAGCCCCGGTGAGGGTCGAGTTGCGCAGGAAAGTCGAATGGGGAGGGCCGAAGCCGCCAGGTGGAAAACTTCATGTCCATCCACAGGACCTGTGCAGAAACGCGTTGAGGCGGAACGCGGAATCGCCGGCAGGTGAACGCACCGCAAAAAAATTTATGGCGCGTACGTGGCAGTGCAAACTTTCGATATTTTTCCGTCACAAACGTGCGACGCGCTAACCTACTAGGCGAAGGCAGCCAGGAGGAGCGACCTTAAGCTTGTGAGAAGAATCCGGCGCTTAGGCGCGTTCAAAAAAAAGCGACTCAGAGCCCGCTTCCGCTCTTCCATGTTGCGAACAAGGCACACAGGAAGAGGGGATCGAAATATCTGCCCAACCATCAACCGGACATCGCCCTGATGCGCCGCACGAGGCGGGACGTTTTGCGGCTCGCGGCCCGGTGATGGACCCCGCCTTTCTGAGCCGTGCGCGCCAAAAGCGGCTCGGCGACCTTGAGAGCCTCGACCGCGGCGGCCTTGTTTCCCGCCGTGATCGCCTCCTCGACCTTGCGAACTTCCGTCTTGAGACGCGAGGTGCGCTGCTTGTTGATCTCGGTGCGCCGGATCATCTTGCGGGTGGCTTTCTTCGCCGACGTCGTATTGGCCATCTGAAGCTCGTCCTTCCTTCGCGATTGCGCGTCTCGACCCAATGGGGCCAGCGCAAGGGCTCAAATGCGCGAGCCGCCCGGCATGCCTAAGCTCCGAGCGGCAAATCTCGCGGGTCTATAATGGCGCGAAAATGGCGGGTCAATGAAATTGGGCAAAATCAGCCCCCGCCGGCGGCGCGAAAAGGGCTGACAAAGCGCCTCAGCTCTCCTTCCACTTTATCGAGCACCCGATCGACGGACGCTGCTCGTTCGGACCCTTCCCCGTTGCGGCAATGAGCTTCATGGCCTCGAACAGCTCGCGCTTGGCGCCCGGCGGCGCCGGCTCGCGCCCGCTCGCGTCGAGCCGGCCGCGATATTCGAGCCCCAGGTCCGCATTGAAGCCGAAGAAGTCTGGTGTGCAGACGGCGCCATAGGCCCGCGCCACGTCCTGCGCCTCGTCGTAGAGATAGGGAAAGGGAAAGGCGTGCGCGCCGGCGACGGCCTGCATGCGGGGAAATAAATCCTCGGGGTAAGTTACCGCGTCGTTCGAAGAAATGGCGACCGTTCCGATCCCGAGCCCGGCAAGCTCGTGCGCATCGCGAACGATGCGGTCGAGCACGGCCTGAACGTAGGGGCAGTGGTTGCAAATGAACATGACCAGCGTGCCCTTCGGCCCGCGTACGTCGGCCAGCACATAGGTCTTTCCGTCGGTCGCCGGGAGGCGGAAATCCGGCGCCTTCCAGCCGACAGAGCATTGAGGAGACGTCTCGGCCATCGCAAACCGCCCTTTATGCCAATCAACCGCCCCGATCCTGGTCGATATAGCCTTTCCGGAGGAGCCTTTTGAGTATCGGCGGGGCCTACCCGGAGACAGGCAGCGGCCGGTGAACTAGCATCGAGGCGACCGGCGGCGAAGCAGCCGCCATCACAGCATCGGACCCTGACCCGTGCAAGACGCCGCTCTCGATGCCCCTGCACGCGCCCGCGCCGCGCCGACACCGGCGGCCACCCCCGCCATGTCCCCCACGCCGCTTCGTCGGCTTCGCCAACGCATTTACGAGGTCATGGAGGCTGGACCCGGAGCGACGAGCCGCCTCTTCGACACGTTTCTCGTTGCCCTCATCCTGCTCAACGTCGCCGCCTTCGTTGCCGAGACCGTGCCGGCCTACGCCGCCCGATACGGCCCCTGGTTCCACGCCTTCGAGCTCGTCTCGGTCGGGATATTCACCATCGAATATCTCTTGAGACTGTGGACTGCCGTCGAGGTTCCTTTCCTCTCCCGCCTCCCCGCGTGGAAGGCGCGCGTGCGCTATGCACAGAGCCCGGCGCTGATTATCGACCTCCTCGCCTTCCTCCCCTTCTATCTGGGAGCATTCCTCAGTCTCGACCTCAGGGTGCTGCGCGCGCTGCGGCTCCTGCGGTTCCTCAAGCTCTCGCGCTACTCGCCGGCCATGTACTCGCTGTTCCGCGTGCTCTCCAACGAGCGCCACGCGCTCATGGGCGCGGGTCTTCTGCTCATGGGCGCGGTCCTCTTCGCGGCAACCGGCATGTACTTCCTCGAGGGCCAAGTGCAACCCGACAAGTTCGGCAGCGTTCCCGACGCGGCCTGGTGGGCCATTGCCACGCTGACCACCGTCGGCTACGGCGACGTGGCGCCGATCACTCCTGTCGGGAAAGCGTTCGGCGGCCTCGTCATGGTCGTCGGCCTGTGCATCCTCGCCTTGCCGGTCGCCATCATCGCCGCCGGCTTCGCCCAGGAGCTGAGCCGCCGCAATTTCGTCGTCACCTGGTCGCTCATGTCGCGCATCCCGCTCTTGGCCGAGCTCGAGGCGCGCGAGGTGAGCGCGATCATGCCGCTCCTGCACGCCCACAACCTGCCGCCCAATGTCGAGATCCTGGGCCACGAAACCGGCGGCGACGCCATGTACTTCATCGCCTCGGGCAAGGTGCTGATGAAGTCGTCGACGGGCGAGGAGACATACTCGCAGGGCGACGTCTTCGGCGTCGTCGCCATGCTCGTTCGCGACCGGGAGCCGGGGGCTTTCGTCACCGCCTCCAAGTGCCGCCTGCTCAAGCTGCATCGGGAGGACTTCCACCGCCTGGAGACCGCCAAGCCCGAGATCGCCGCACACTTGCGCGCTCTGGCGGCAAACCGCGCTGCATCGCGCCCCCACGCCTGACGGGCGCGGCTCCGCTAGAGCCTCACGGCATTGAGGCGAAGGGCATTGGCTATGACGCTGACGGAGGAGAGAGCCATCGCTGCCGCGGCAATGATCGGCGAGAGCAGGATGCCCAGCACCGGATAAAGCACGCCGGCCGCAATCGGCACGCCGGCCGCATTGTAGATGAAGGCGAAGAAGAGGTTCTGGCGGATGTTGGCCATGGTCGCCTCCGACAGGCGCCGCGCGCGCACGATGCCCGTGAGGTCACCCTTGAGAAGCGTAATGCCGGCGCTCTCCATGGCCACGTCCGTCCCGGTGCCCATCGCGATGCCGACGTCGGCCGCGGCGAGCGCCGGGGCGTCGTTGACGCCGTCTCCAGCCATGGCGACCACGCGGCCTTGGCGCCGCAGCCGCTCGACGGTCTTGCCCTTGTCCTCCGGCAGGACGCCCGCTTCCACCTCGCCGATACCTAGCTTCTCGGCGACGGCCCTTGCCGTTGTCAGGTTGTCCCCCGTCAGCATGACGACCCGGATGCCGGCCTCCTTGAGGGCCCGGATCGCGGCCGGGGTGGTTGCCTTGATCGGGTCGGCGATGGCAACGATGCCGGCCGGCTTACCGTCGACCGCGACGAAGATGGCCGTTGCCCCCTCGCGGCGCAGCTCCTCGGCGTCGCGGTCGAGGGTGCTCGTGTCGATCCCGGCCTCGCGCATGATCTCGCTGTTGCCGACGGCGAGCCTTCGCCCGTCGACCGAGCCCGTCACACCTTTGCCGACGGGCGAATAGAAGCCTTCGGGCTTGCCGAGGGCCAGGCCCCGCTCCGTGGCGGCGCCAACGATTGCGGCGCCGAGGGGATGCTCGCTTCCCCGCTCGAGGCTCGCCGTGAGGCGCAGGAGCTCGGCCTCGTCGATGCCCGGCACGGGTTTGACGGCGACCACTCTCGGCTTGCCCTCCGTCAGCGTGCCGGTCTTGTCGATCACCAGAGTATCGACCTTCTCCATCCGCTCCAGCGCCTCGGCATTCTTGATGAGGACGCCGGAGCGGGCCCCGCGTCCGACCCCGACCATGATCGACATCGGGGTTGCGAGCCCGAGCGCGCAGGGGCAGGCGATAATGAGAACCGAAACCGCGGCGACGATGCCATAGGTCATGCTGGGCTCTGGCCCCCACACGGACCACGCCAGGAACGCGAGGAGGGCGACCAGAATGACGGCGGGCACGAACCACGCCGAGACCTGATCGGCGAGGCGCTGGATAGGAGCGCGGCTGCGCTGCGCTTGGGCAACCATCTCTACGATCTGCGCAAGCACCGTGTCGCGTCCGACCTTGTCGGCCCGCATGACGAACCCGCCCGACTGGTTCATCGTCCCGCCAATGACCTTGTCGCCGACGCCTCGCGTCACGGGCATCGATTCTCCCGTCACCATCGACTCGTCGATTGAGCTGCGTCCCTCGAGGATCTCCCCGTCGACGGGCACGCGCTCGCCGGGGCGCACGCGCAGCCGGTCGCCGACCACGACCTGGTCGAGCGGCACGTCCTCATCGGTGCTGTCGGGTGCGATGCGGCGTGCCGACTTCGGCGACATGTCGAGAAGGGAGCGGATGGCACCGCTCGTCTTTTCACGCGCCCGGAGCTCGAGGACCTGGCCGAGCAGGACGAGCACCGTGATGACGGCCGCCGCCTCGAAATAGACGGCGACCGAGCCGTCCGGGTTTCGCATCGCCGGCGGGAAGAGACCTGGCAGCAGCGTCCCGATCAGGCTGTAGGTCCAAGCCACGCCCGTCCCCATGGCAATCAGCGTGAACATGTTGAGATTGCGAGACTTAAGGGATGCCCAGGCCCGCTCGAAGAACGGCCAGCCGGCCCACAGCACGACGGGCGTTGCCAGCGCGAGCTGGATCCAATTCGAGGTCTGCTGCCCGAGCCAATGATCGAGACCCGTGAGGTGTCCGCCCATCTCGAGCGCGAACACCGGCAAGGTCAGCGCGAGACCGATCCAAAACCGCCGGGTCATGTCGGCGAGCTCGGGATTGGGCTCCGCCGCCGCCGTGGCGACCTCGGGCTCGAGCGCCATCCCGCAAATGGGGCAGAAGCCCGGACCCCTCTGGCGGATCTCGGGGTGCATCGGGCAGGTGTAGATTGTCCCCGCCGGCATCGGCTCGGCGTCTGGCGCAATCCGCCCATGCCCCTCCCGCGCCACATACCGCGCGGGATCGGCGGCGAACTTGGCGCGGCATCCTTCGCAGCAGAAGTGGTAGGTGACACCGCCGTGCGCGTGCGAAGGCTTGCCGGCGTTGGGATCGACGTTCATGCCGCAGACGGGATCGACCGCGGTCTCGCGTGCGGCAGTCCGGTGGCTTGGAGCCATCGCATGCTCATGGGTCATATCTGCAGCCGCTCGTCGTCGCGCGCCAAATCGGCACTCGCGCAAAGATAGGACGTGGGGCGCCGGCTTGCGAGGCCGTCACGGGCCGGCGGCCTCGAAGGCGAGCCCGTTGCGCCAGAATACGCGCGCTCGCGCACTCACCTTCGCCGGGTCCCCTGTGGTGAGGAGCAGGAGCCGTGCCTCGCCACCCGCTGACGCGTAGCGCGGATGGCGCGCCAGGTAGTCCTCGAGGCTGTCGGCGACGATCTCGGGCTGCGACAGGATGCGGGTCGCGGGCGGGAGGTGGGCGCGAAAGAGGTGCTCGACGAGGGGGAAGTGGGTGCAGCCGAGGATCGCCCGATGGGGCGCGGCGCCGCCCGCCTGGGCCATCGCGCCGTCGATCCCGGCCTTGACGAGGCGATCGAGCTCGGCCTCGGGAGCCTCCTCCTCGATGGCCCCGGCAAGCTCCGAGCAGACCTGTTGGACCACCTCGACCTTGGGACAGCGCTTGCGGATCTCCTCCTGGTACACGTTGGAGGCGATGGTGCGTGTGGTGCCGAATACGGCGATGCGATCGGTGAGATACTTTTGAGGATATTGCGGCGTCGTCACCGCCCACGGCGTCTGTGTTGCGGCCTCAACCGTCGGGGCGACGATGCCCAGGACATTGTGGCCCGCGGCCGCCCAGGCGGTCGCCGGCAGCCACCCGCGCTGGAGCCGCCGCGCGGCCACCGCCGTCGCCGTGTTGCAGCCGAGAAGGACGAGCGGACAGCCCCGCCGGAACAGCGCCTCGACGCCCTTCCGGGTGAGATCGACGATTTCCGCCGAGCTGCGGTCGCCGTAGGGAACGTTGGCGTGATCGCCGAGATAGAGAAAGGAGACATGTGGAAAGCGCTCGACGAGCGCCTTCAAGACGGTGAGCCCGCCGAGCCCGGAATTGAAAACGCCGATCATGGGGCCCGTCTTTGCTCTGGAACGGCTCCGGCGGTCAACGGGGGAGCGCCCGCCGCATCGCGTTAGCGATGCGTTAAGGTGTCAGTTTTCGTGGCAACGACAAGGGATAAGTAACTGTTACGTGCCAGCATTTTGCCTACCGGTCGGTCAGTTTGTTCAGAGGACGATCGTGCTTGGATTGAGCAAGGCGCGATAGATGGCACGCGGCTGGACATCACTGCCCGTTTCGCTTGCAGACCTTGTCGACCGGCAATCTGGAAGGCTGCCCCGCCGTGCCCTGTTCGAGGCCCTCCCGCCAGCGCGAGGCGAGCATGATGGCCTGCTCGTCTCAGTTCTTGCGCGCGCCAGGCAGGCCGCCGGTCGCGCCCTTCAGGCGCTAGCGGCAACGCGGGACCGCGCCAAGGTCATTCTCGGGCGCGCTCTGGCCGACGTGGTCGGGGAGGCCGACCTCGCGACGCCGAGCCGCAAGATGCTGTCCAGCCGTCTCGAGCAGAACCTCGCGAAGCACGACGTGCAAGGCGAGCGGGCCATCGCCTTCGCGCAGGGCATCATCTGCTGCTTTGTTCTGGGACTTCACTGCCTGGCGAAGTTCAAGAGTGGCCTTGCTTCCGTCAACCCATGGGTCGTTCTCACGCTTTCGGCCCTGATTGCGAGCTCGTCCCTGAGGCTCTACCTCGTCCGCGCCGAGAAACCGCCTACGAGGGCGCTCGACGTCATGAACGTGGTCGACATCGCGATCTTTCTGGTCCTCATCTGGAGCTATCAGTTCGCCTACGACCATCCGGCCGGGGGCGTGCTCAAGGCGCCGAGCTTCGCGCTCCTCTTGGCGCTCGTCGCGCTGCGAGCCCTGAAATCGCATCCCCGTCCGATCCTGATCGCGGGGGCCACAGCTGTCGCAGGCTGGGTGCTCCTCGTATGCCTTGCGGTCGCCAGCGACGGGAGCGGGTCCATAACGCACGACTACACGGAATTTCTCTCGTCGCACCGGATCCTGGTCGGAGCCGAATTCGAGCGCGTCGTCGGACTCCTGGCGATGGTCTGCTTTCTTGCCGCCGCGACCCATCAGGCGCGAGCCATCCTCGGTCAGGCCGCGCACGCTTCCGACTACGCCGAGGCGCTCGACGCGGCGGAAAGCCACTTGAAGGCGGCGACGCTCGCGAAGGAAAAGGCGGAGGCGACGCTCGCCGAGCTCGACAGGCGCGACGCCCTGCTCAGCGAGCAGAACCGCCGGTTCAACGCCGCGCTCGCCAATATGTCGCCTGGATTGTGCATGTTCGACGCCGACGGGCGCCTCTTAGTCTGCAACGATCGCTACGCCGAGATCTACAGGCTTCCACCGAGCCTGGTCGCGCCCGGGACGCCCTATCTCGAGATCCTCGAGCATCGTATCGCCGCCGGCGCCTATACCGGCGGCAAGCCCGAGGATTACATCGAGGAGCGTCTCGCTTCCGTCAGGGAGACCGAGCCCAGCATCAAGTTCCACGAGCTGGTCGACGGGCGAGTGATCGCCATCAGGCATCAGCCGATGGGGGACGGCTGCTGGGTCGCGACGCACGAGGACATCACGCAATTGCGCCGCGTCGAGGCGCGCCTCTCGCACATGGCACGCCACGATTCGCTCACCAACCTGCCCAACCGCCAGCATCTGCGCGAGGCCATGGAGGATGCCCTCTACGGCGCGGGCGGGGAAGCGCGTCCGCTCGTCCTGCTCATCATCGAGCTCGAGCGCTTCAAGGAAATCAACGACAGCCTCGGTCATTCGACCGGCGACAGGCTCTTGCACGCCATCGCCGAGCGTCTCTCGGCCAATTTCTCCGATGCCGACGTGATCGCCCGCGTCGGCGGCGACGAGTTTGCCGTGATGCACAGGACGGACGACCCGAGCGACGCCGCCGTGCAGCTCGCCGAGCGGGTGCTAGAGGCTCTGTCCGATCCGTTCGATATCGACGGCTATCCGATCGTTGTCGGCTCGAGCATCGGCATCGCGACCGGGCCGGCCGACGGCAACGATCCCGAGCAGCTCTTCAAGAGCGCCGATCTCGCCCTCGACCGGGCAAAGTCCAGCGGGCGGGGCACTTATTCATTCTTCGAGCGCGAGATGGACGAGCGCATGCAGGTGCGCCGGGAGCTCGAGCAAGACCTTCGCTCCGCCATCGCCAATGACGAGTTCGAGCTCTATTACCAGCCGCAATTGAACCTCGCCCGCAATCAGATTTCCGGATGCGAGGCCCTCATCCGCTGGCATCATCCCGTGCGCGGCCGCATTTCCCCGGCGGAGTTCATTCCTATCGCGGAGGAAACGGGGCTCATCGTCGAGATCGGTGAATGGGCGCTCAAGAGGGCCTGCCTCGACGCGGCGGGCTGGCGGTCGGGCATCAAGGTCGCGGTCAACGTTTCGGCCGTTCAGCTGAGGACGGGGGACGTTCTCGGCAATGTCATCGACGCCCTCGCGGTGACGGGGCTCGCCCCGCAGCGGCTCGAGCTCGAGGTCACCGAGTCGGTCATGCTCGACGAAAGCGCGAACGTGCTCGCCACGCTGCAGCGGCTGCATGATATCGGCGTGCGCATTTCGCTCGATGACTTCGGCACCGGGTACTCATCGCTCGGCTATCTCAAGCGCTTCCCGTTCGACAAGATCAAGATCGACAAGAGCTTCGTCACCGAGCTCACGGGCAAGGACGACAACTCTTGCGCGATCGTGCGCACGGTGGCGGCCCTCGGCGCGAGCCTCGGCATCGCCACCACCGCCGAGGGCGTCGAGACGGCCGAGCAGCTCCAGCGGGTGCGCAAGGAGGGATACACGGAGATCCAGGGCTATTTCCTGAGCCCGCCCGTGCCCCTCCTCGAGCTCATGCGTCTGTTCGAGCGGGAGATGCCAAGGGCCATATTCGTGGCCTGAGTGCCAGGCAGGGGCCCAACTGCAGCAAATTCCGCGCGGGGGCGTCCAAACTTAACAAAGTTTGAAGGGGTTTTCGGTTGTAATCGCCCGGAGTTTCACTGCCGGGGCCGGTATGCGTCCGAAATCGATTGCGAGAGGTGCGACGGCCAAGGCGCGCCGCACGGTCCTCATCGCACTTGGCGCCGCCGCCCTCAGCCTGGCCGGCTTCGTGACCGGCGGCTTCATCTATCAGAGCGAGCACCGTGCCGCCACCGAGCGTTTGATCGACGCCTACCGGCGGGCCGATGAGATCCTGCTCATCGACGAGCAGCTCGCGAACTCGGCCAATATGGCCGCCACGACCGGCACAGAGGCCTCGATCGACAGCTACGAGGCCAACCTCCCGAAAATTGCCGCGGCCATCCAACGAGCGAGCGAGCTCGCGCCTCCGGCCACCCGCGACAGCTTCGACGCCGAGACCCGCGTATCGCATGACCGTCTGGTCGAGATGGAGCGCCAGGCCATCGCCGCGCGCCGCTCCGGCGATGTGGCGGGAGCGCGCGCCATTCTCGAAGCGCCGCTCTATCACTACCACAAGCAAATCCTGCGGGATGGGACGCTCGCCTTTGCCGCGGGCATGATCGCCGCCGTCCGCGAGGACTACGCCGACGTTCAAGTCAATGCGATCGTTGCGACTTCGGCGGCGGTGGCTCTGTTCGCCGTCGGCGCCCTCGTACTCTGGCGGCGAATGACGGCGAGCCTCACCAAATCGGAGGGCGACTACTCCGCCGCCGAGGAGAAGATCAAGAATCTCGCCATGCTCGACGTGCTCACCGGGCTCTCGAACAGGCTCGCGCTGCGCGAGGCGCTGCATCAGGCGATCCAGCGCGCGGCAGAGGAGGGAACGAAGCTTGCGGTGCTGATGATCGACCTCGACCGCTTCAAGCCGATCAACGATCGCTACGGCCACCTGATCGGCGACCTCGTCTTGAAGGAGGTCGCGGCGCGCATGGCAAAGGTCGTGCGCAACGGCGAGATGCGCGGACGCTACGGCGGCGACGAGTTCATCGCCGTCGTCGAGTTCGAAGAGGACGACGAGACCCCGCGCCGGGTCGGACGGCGCCTGATCGATGCGCTCTCGGCACCTATGACGTTCGACGGCCTTACCGTCGATATCGGCGCGAGCATCGGCTATGCGATCTTTCCTTCCGACGCCACGACCGACGATGAGCTCATGCGCAAGGCCGATACCGCCCTTTATGCCGTGAAGGAGGCCGGACGCGGCGAGGTCAAAGGCTATACGGCCGACATGGAGCGGGACGTCGAGGCGCGCGAAACGTTGGAATCCGAGCTGCGCAACACGGTGCGCAACGGTAACGTCACGCCCTATTACCAGCCGCTGGTCGAGCTCTCGACGGGGAAGCTCACCGGCTTCGAGGTGCTGAGCCGCTGGCACCACCCGAGCCGGGGGCTCATCATGCCGAGCGATTTCATCGAAATCGCCGAGGATGCAGGCCTGATCAACGATCTCACCATGTCGATCCTGCAGAAGGCGTGTCTCGACGTTCGCGCGCTGCCCTCCGATCTCACGATCGCCATCAATATTGCGCCGCGCCAGATTGAGGACGACTGGCTCGTGCACAACATCCTGGCCGTGCTCGCCAAGACGAGATTTCCACCGCAAAGGCTCGAGATCGAGCTTACCGAGAACGCGCTCGTCAACGACATCGCTTCGGCAAAGCACGTCATCTCGTCCTTGAAGAGCCTCGGCATCAAAGTCGCGCTCGACGACTTCGGCACCGGCTATTCCAGCCTCTGCTATCTGTCGGAGCTCCCGTTCGACAAGATCAAGATCGACCGGTCGTTCATTCGCACGCTGCACGAGCGCCCGGAGAGCGCCAAGATCGTGAGCGCCATCATCGGGCTCGGCAAGAGCCTCGCCGTGCCGACCATCGCCGAAGGAGTGGAGACGGAGCGCGACGCAGAGGTGCTGCGCGCGATGGGCTGCACGATCGCTCAGGGATTTCTCTATGCGCGGCCGGCCCCGGCCGTGGACCTTCCGGCGATGATCAGGCAGCTCGCGTCAACTAACGGCGTGCGCGCGGCCTGAGCCGCTACTCGGCCGCTTCCGACGGGGAGCGCCCGGAGCTTTCGCGCTCCTGCTCGGCGGCCTTGAGCGCGTCGAGCGCCGGCATGGCGATCGTGCTGTAGCCGCAATCGACGAAGTGCACTTCCCCCGTGACCGCGCCCGAAAGGTCCGAAAGCAGGTAGAGCGCCGAGCCGCCGACCTCGCCCAGGGTGGGCGTACGTCTGAGCGGCGCATTCTCCTTCTGATGATTGAAGATGACGCGGGCGTCCGACACCCCGGCGCCCGACAGCGTGCGCATCGGGCCGGCGGAGAGCGCATTGACGCGAATGCCCTGCGGGCCGAGATCGGCGGCCAGATAGCGCACCGAGGCCTCGAGTGCGGCCTTGGCCACGCCCATGACGTTATAGGAAGGGACGGAGCGCGTTGCGCCGCCGTAGGACAGCGTAATGAGCGATCCGCCCTGGGGCATCAGCTCCATGGCGCGCTTGGCGACCTCGGTGAAGGAGAAGCAGGAGATCACCATCGTGTTGGTGAAGTTGTCCCGCGTGGTGTTGACGTAGCGTCCCGCAAGCTCGCGCGGATCGGAATAGGCGAGCGCGTGCACGACGAAATCGAGCCGTCCCCACGCGTCCTTCACGCGGGCGAAGACCTTGTCGACGCTCGCGAGGTCGAGCACGTTGCACGGCTCGATGATCTTGGAGCCGAGCGACTCGGCGAGCGGCAGCGCGCGCCGTCCGAAGGCGCCGTCCTGGTAGGTGAACGCCAGCTCGGCGCCCTGACCCGCCAGCACCTTGGCGATGCCCCAGGCGATCGAGCGCTCGTTGGCAACGCCCATGATGAGGCCGCGCTTGCCGGCCATCAGCGGTCCGGGAACGGTAAAGTCATGTTCGGCCATGGGAACCCTCGCACTCGCACCACACGTGCGGCCGGCGATCTCGAACCAGCCGCCGTTCTTGTACAGTCGCATGTCCGGCCGTCCCAGGAGACCAAGGGAGTTCCTTAGAGCCGTGACATGACAGTTTCTTAACCGTTCGGCCGGCGAAAGACGAGCGTTGCATTTGTTCCACCGAAACCGAAGCTGTTCGACATCACACAGTTAAGCTCGACATTGTCGAGCCGCGACCGCGCAATCGGTATGTCGCCGAAGGCGGGATCGAGCTCGTCGATGTTGGCGCTCTCGCAGACGAAACCGTTGTTCATCATGAGCACGGAGAAGATCGCCTCCTGGACGCCGATGGCGCCCAGCGAGTGACCGGTGAGCGACTTTGTCGCCGAGATATGGGGCACTTTCGTGCCGAACACCTCGCGGATCGCCTCGATCTCCCTCACGTCCCCGACCGGGGTCGCGGTCGCGTGCGGATTGATATAGTCGACGGCGCCGACGCCCTTGCCGTCGAGCCCCTCCATGGCAATGCGCATGCAGCGCACCGCGCCCTCGCCCGAGGGCGCCACCATGTCGAACCCGTCCGACGTCGCCCCGTAGCCGACGACCTCTCCGTAGATCTTGGCGCCGCGGGCTTTCGCGCGCCCGAGCTCCTCGAGCACCATGACGCCGGCGCCGCCCGCGATGACGAAACCGTCGCGATCCTTGTCGTAGGCGCGGCTCGCCTTGGCGGGTGTGTCGTTGAAATGCGTGGACATGGCGCCCATCGCGTCGAACAGCACGGAAAGCGTCCAGTCGAGCTCCTCGCAGCCGCCGGCGAAGATCACGTCCTGCTTGCCCCATTGGATGAGCTCGGCAGCGTTGCCGATGCAGTGCGCCGAGGTCGAGCAGGCGGAGGAGATCGAGTAGTTGACGCCCTTGATCTGGAAGCTCGTGGCCAGCGCCGCCGAGGGGCCGGAGCACATGGCTTTCGGAACCTCGAACGGGCCGACCTTTTTCGGGTCCTTCTCGCGCGTGATGTCGGCGGCGCGGACGATGGCGCGGGTCGACGGCCCGCCCGAGCCCATGATGATGCCGGTGCGCTCGTTGACGACGTCGCTCGCCTCGAGGCCGGCGTCGCGGATCGCCTGCTCCATGGCGATGTAGTTCCAGCCCACGCCCGCCTCCATGAAGCGCTTGGGTTTTCTCGGAACCTGCGATTCCCAATCGATCTTAGGCTCGCCGTGAACCTGGCAGCGGAAGCCAAGCTCGGCATATTTCTCCGCCTTGACGATGCCGGACTTGGCCTCTCTCAGCGAAGCAAGCACCTCCTGAGTATTGTTCCCGATCGAGGACACAATGCCCATGCCGGTGACGACCACGCGCCTCATCGACGAACCCTTTCCTCATAGCCCGCTCGCGGTCGCCTGCTTCTCAACCCGCTCGACCCTTGCGGCTGAATTCAGTTCCCGGCCTCTGCCTCATGCGGCGGATGGCGCCGGCGCCTCGCCCGCCTCGAACAGCCCAACGCGCAGATCGGTCGCCGTGTAGATGACCTGCCCATCAGCCTTGAGCGTTCCGTCGGCGATGGCAAGCTTGAGCTTGCGCAAAATAACCCGCTTGAGGTCGACCACGTACTCGACGTGCTCGGTGGCGGGGACGACCATGCCGCTGAACTTGACCTCTCCCACGCCGAGAGCCCGCCCGCGCCCCGGCGCGCCAAGCCAGCCGAGAAAGAAGCCGGTCAGCTGCCAGAGTGCGTCGAGACCGAGACAGCCCGGCATCACCGGGTCGCCCTCGAAATGGCATTTGAAGAACCAGTCGAGCCGGTCGTTGCCGGCGACCGCGAGGTTGGCGACCACTTGACCTTTACCATGGGGCCCGCCGGCATCGGAAATATGCGAGATACGGTCGAACATCAGCATCGGCGGAAGGGGCAGCTGGGCATTCCCGGCGCCGAAGAGCTGCCCGTGCCCGCAGGCGAGCAGATCATTGAAATCAAAGCTCGATCGGCGCTCGGCCATGGCGGTATTCTTGAGTCCCGTCATCAACTTTACGCTAACTTTGCGGCGCACAAGTCCTGTGGCCACTGGGCCGCGCGTGTCCTAACACACTCGTCCCATGAGCAAAAGATGATCGCAGCGGCCCCGGCGCGCTGTGTCCGAAGCGCCAATTCGCGCCTTGCCGAGGCTGTTGCAGGAACGAAAAGGCGCCCATATACTTCATAGTGTTATTGACTTTGGTCGCGCCGGCGCGAGGAGCAAGAGCTGGTGCGGTCAATATTGGCGTGTGAACAACGGCATGATGGACGACCTCGAAGACCACGCGACCGAAGCCATTGAGCGCGACCTTGCCGGCGCTATCACGGAGCGTCTGCGCTCGTCCGGCCTTCGCCCGACTCGCCAGCGGCTCGTGCTCGGCTCTCTCCTGTTCGGGGCCGGCAACCGCCACGTCTCGGCGGAGATCCTTCATGCCGAGGCCCTGGCCGCGGGCGAGCATGTGTCGCTCGCCACCGTCTACAACACGCTGCACCAATTCACCCAGGCCGGCCTCTTGCGCGAGCTCGGCATAGAGGGCGGCAAAGCATATTTCGATACGAACACGTCGAACCACAATCATTTCTTCGTCGAGGAGAACGGGGAATTGATGGACATCCCCGGCGACTCGATCCGCGTCGACGGCGTCCCCGAGCCGCCCGAGGGCATGGCCATCAGCCACATCGACGTCGTCGTTCGCCTCACCAAGGCGCAACGGCGCTAGCTCTCACTTCACCGTCTCGCCCTCGTAGACGCCCCAGAGCTTCTTCTGCTCGAGATAGCCGCGGTAGCGGTCGATCGTCACATCGCACCATCGGCCGTCGCAGCCGTTGATGTCGGCGATCACGCCCGCCTCGACGAGAACGACCACACGCGCTCCGCTACTGTCGGACGCGCGGAGCGGGACTTGCGGCGCGGCATTTTCCGCCTTGACCTCCCAGGGGAGCACGAGCGCCGTGCGTCGCCCCGAGAGGAACGACTTCAATACCCACCCCGTCGTGCCTTCCGAGTCGCGTACCTGGCGCCAGGCTTCGAACTCCTTCACGATCTCGAGCGGGAGGCCCGCGCGGCGGAAGACCCAGCTCGTCGGATACTCGGTGCCGGGGCCGGCCCGAAGATTGACCCTGTCGGCCTTGAGGCTGACGAAGCGGGGAAGCGCGAGCCCGCTCGAGCCTGGCGCGGTAGCGACGTTCTCGGCCGACCGGAGAGGCGATGTGGCGAAGGCCGCGAGCGCGGCCACGGCGAGCGTCATTCCTCGCCCAAAGCTTCCCCGACCGAAGAAACCCAACGTCGCCTCCTTAGCCGGCCCTTGCGTTACACCTGCCCTTCGGGCCCGGTGCCGTCCCCGTGCTCCCCGCCGGCGAGGGGCCGGTGAAGCTATCATGGCGCGCCGGCCGCCGGTCGCGGTTTACGCATTCAATCCAGCACTTTGTCATTGCCGAGGCCTTCTGTTAGACACTGCCTGCCCGGATCTCGCGCCCGCCGCCGGCGCGGGATCGAGTGCGGGGGGCCCCGCCGGCCCAATACGAAATCGTGCAGAAAATGGACCCGGTCCGCGGGAGCAATATGCCTCAGAACGCGCCTAAGCCCGTCATCATCGTCACCAGGAAGCTCCCCGACGTCGTCGAAACCCGCATGCGCGAATTGTTCGACGCAAGGCTCAACGTCGACGACAAGCCGATGACGCAAGCCGACCTCGTCGCCGCCGCCAAAGTCGCCGACGTGCTGGTGCCGACCGTCACCGACCGCATCGATCGCGCCGTCATCTCCCAGGCCGGGCCGCAGCTGCGGCTCATCGCCAATTTCGGGACCGGGGTCGACAACATCGACCTCGACACCGCACGCAACCGCGCCATCACGGTCACCAACACGCCGGGGGTGCTCACGGAGGACACCGCCGACATGACGATGGCGCTGATCCTCGCCGTCCCCCGCCGTCTCGCCGAAGGCACCGCCTACCTCAAGGACCCGAAGAACTCATTGGGCCGGCTGGTCGCCGACCTGGATGCTCGGGCACCGGATCTTCGGCAAGCGCCTCGGCATCGTCGGCATGGGCCGCATCGGCCAGGCGGTTGCGCTGCGCGCCAAGGCCTTCGGCCTGCAGATCCACTACCACAACAGGAAGCGCTTGCCCGCCGAGGTGGAGCGGGCGCTCGAGGCGACCTACTGGGAAAGCCTCGACCAGATGCTCATCCGCATGGACATCGTCTCGATCAATTGCCCGCACACGCCGGCGACCTACCATCTCCTCTCCGCGCGCCGCCTCAAGCTCCTGAAGCCCACCGCCTACATCGTCAATACGGCGCGCGGCGAGGTCATCGACGAGAACGAGCTCGCGCGGCTGATCGAGGCGGGCTCGATCGGCGGGGCAGGCCTCGACGTGTTCGAGCACGAGCCGGCGATCAACCCGAAGCTCCTCGCCTCCGACCGCGTCGTCGCGCTCCCGCACATGAGCTCGGCGACCATCGAGGGGCGCGTCGACATGGGCGAGAAGGTGATCATCAACATCAAGGCCTTCCTCGACGGCCACGCGCCGCCCGACAAGGTCCACCCGGCGATGTTCTGAGGTCCCGTCAATCGCGCCACAGAAGACTATTTCTTGCTTTTATACTTCCTTGAAATAATGCCGGCATCGGCCAGCGCATCGATGCAACGGCGCGATATATTCCCACCCGCGGAGCGCATACATTCCCTGAGTTGTGGGCTGTCCGGCTTATAGGAGGGGCAGAACTTGTAGAAGTCGGACTTGCACGCGGAGTTGACGCGCTTACTGTAGGCGCTCACGTCGCCGGCCGCGACCAGCGCGCCCAAACCAATTGTCACCGCCAAGATTCTCTTACTCATGCCCAGCCTCCGATCTCGGCCGGCTCTCTGCGACGCAACTTTGGCGCCTTCTGGGCCGGCGGCCCTCCGCACATAAACCAAAAAGAGCGAGTCCGCTTCTGCGGAATAACCTGACGGGTGCGCCGTTCCCACTCTCATCCAAGGCGCGGCAGAGGGACCGCGTATGAGGCTCAAGCCATCGCTCCCGCCTGGACCAAATTGGTGCGCCATGACCTCAACTGGCTTCCTCTTCCCTAGGGGAAAGTGTTGGAGTTAGGGGCTCTCTCGTCAGCCCGCGGGGCCGATGGGGAAGCGGCGCTCCCAGGCGGCGCCGCTCGTGTCGCGCGCCGAGATCGTCATCTCGGCAGCCCCGTTCGTCACGTAGTCGAATTCGACTCGAGGGTTCTGGGCGAGCGTGATCGATCCCGTCATCTCGAAGACGAGCTCGTCGCCCTGGCGCGCCTCGATGCGCTCGACCATGAGGAGCGGCATGTAGAGAAGCGTGATCTGGTCGAGCACCATGCCGGTGTGGTTGGGGTGGCTCAAGCCAAAGCGCGCGCGCTGGAGCGAATGCGAGGCGGTCGCCTTCTCGCCGACGGCGGCGAAGTCCATCCGCCCCATGCTCAAGGCGATCTCGGCCGGGTCTCCCATGGGCGGGGCCGAGCAGGAGGCCTGGCCGCCCGCGAACTTCACGAGCTGCTCGACCATGTAGAGCTCGCCGTCGGAGGCCTCGACGACGATGCGGACGTCCGATTGCTGGTTCAGGCGAATGTTGGTCGTGAGCGCAACGCGCTCGCGGGCGCCGCCGAGCTTGAAGACGGCCGCGACCGGAGAGGGGTTCTCGTCGACGATGAAGGAGACGGATTTGATCGTGCGGCCGTTTGCGAGCTTCGTCTCGACGCTGATCGGCACGGAACGCACGTCCTCTGGTCGGTAGGGCGCAGTGAGCTTGATGAGGCCGCGCCCGTCGTGGAGCGGGCGGGCACCGAACACCTCGGCCCTTATGCCGGGCCAGCTCTCGCTCGCCGGCGTCGGCAGCGGGCCCGCCGTCAACCCGGCCACCAGCGCAAGCCCCGCAACTGCCCGATGCCATATGAAAGACGCCCTGCCGTTCATTGGAAATCCCTCGGCCGTGCCGTTGGAGCGCGACGCGCCCGGACCCGGGAATTTCTCCTCGAAGCCTGGCCAAGTCAGAGGCGGCGGCCTCGTCGACCGAGTGCGACCGCTCACGAGCGGCCCGCCTTCAATAGGCTGCAGCCGGACGCCAGCCCGCGGCCTTGGCCTCGCTCTCCGAGCAGAACCAGCGTTCGCCCTTCGCGGGATCGATCCTGACCTTGCCGTACCAGGGGCTCCACGGCATGTGATAGATATGCCCGTGCTCGGTCACGTTGCCCTTGATGGCGCAGCCGTTGGGCGCCGCCGTCTCGGCCGAAGCCCAGCGCCTTTCGCGGAACTCCCAGGCGGGCTGGGCTTCGCCCTGCCAGATGCCGAGCTTCGCGGCTCGCGCCGCCTTCTCTTCCTCGACGTAGCTCGACGAGTACTTGACGAAGGCCCAGGCAAGCCCCTGGCGCACCATTTCCGCATTGATGTCGCGGCCATCGACGAAGCACACGCCGAGGACGCGTTCGTACTTGTCGTGGCCCTTCGCCTCGCACGCGACGCGCCGGGCCGAAACGAGCTTTTCGAGCGCGTCGGCTGCAGCCTGCCCGCAGGCCCAAGATCCGAGCCGGGCCCGCCCGCAGGTCTTGCCCCGATCGAGAGCGTATCGCCATCGATGACGGCGGCCGCACCGCTCAAACCGTCGGTCTGCTTGGCCCCGGAAGGTCCGAAAGCGGCCGCAAGCGTAAGAGCACCCCCGGCCAGTGCGAGCGCCACCGGCCGACGGGATAGGATCGATACAGCAGATTCAGCCATAGGTTGAATCTGCCAGAGTCGGGTGTCGGAACCCAGGTCGAAAAGTGACGCAATTTTGTCTTCATGAAATCAGCATGTTATAGCTGAATCTCGCCCGGGCCTCTCGGGGGAAAGTGACTCACTTTAGGTTGTATATGAGCATCTCACCCTTGCGATGCGACAGCCAAGTGGATTGCGAAGGTTGCGGGACGGCGAAAATACCCGGCGCGACACAATTTCCGTCTATAAGTTCGCCGAATGAGTTCAATGTGCCGCGAGTTGATCCGGTTATCGGCGTGTCGCGACACCGATCCTCAAGAGCATAATGACGTCCAGGAAGCCTCCCCCACTTCCGCCTCAGCCGGGTTCCCGTCTCGAGAGCTACCGGCCTGCGCAAGAGCGATACGATCCGCGGGGCCCAGCCTATGGCGCGCCGCAGCGCAGCGCAGCACGGCCCCTGCCGCGTCCCGCGAGCTCGCGCTCCGGCACCTCTAGGATCGCCTCAGGCGCACTCTTTGCCGTTCTCGTGCTCGTCGCCCTCGCCGCCGGAGCGGTCGCCTTCGCGCTCTACGCGCTCCCGGCAAATTTCGTGCGCGACCGCATGATCGCCGAGGTCAAGGCGCGCACGGGGCGCGACCTCGTGGTCGCGGGGCCGGCCCGATTCACGATCTATCCGTCGATCGGCGTGTCGCTCGCCGATGTCTCGCTTTCGCCGCCTCAGGGAATGGCGGGACAACCGTTCGTGAGGATGGCTGCCCTCGACGTCGCCGTGCCGCTCCTTCCGCTTCTGAAGCGCGAGGTCAAGGTCGACCGGCTCGTCCTGCGCGCGCCGGTATTCAACCTCGCCGTCGACGGCCAGGGCCGCAAGTCGTGGGAATTCGCAGCGAATGTGGAGGAAGCCGCACCTGTTCGCCTCGCTCAGGCTCCATCGCCTGCCTCAGACGCCCCCGGCGGACTCCCCTCCGACGCGGGCCCGGCCGCCGGCCGCCCGGCAGGCTTGGCACGGATCGACAAGCTCGCCTTGGGCGACGTGCGCATCGAGGACGGCACGGTGCACTATTCCGATGCCCGGACGGGGGCGGCGCAGGAGATCAAGAGCCTCAACGTCGATATCGATCTGCCGGCGCTTTCGAGCCCACTTACGGCCAAGGGCAGCCTCGCCTGGCGCGCAAGGAAGGTCGACTTCGACGGCAAGCTCAATTCCCTCAAGTCGGTGCTCGACGACGTCCCGGCCAAGGTCGCCGTTGCCATCTCGTCCGATGCTGCGGCGGCCAACTTCGACGGCAGCGCGTCGTTCAAGGACGCGATCGACGCGGAAGGCGCCGTCGTTCTCCGCTCGCCGTCGGTGAGACGCCTCGCCCAATGGCTCGGCAGCCCGCTTCCTCCCTCGCGCGGCTTCGGCGCGCTCGACGCCAAGGGAGACATGCGCGCCGCCGGCTCCACCGTGACGCTGTCGAATGCCGAGATCGCTCTCGACGGCGCAAATGCCACCGGAGAGATCACGGTCGAGACCGGCGCCGCCGCGCGCCCGCAGGTGAAGACGAGCCTCCGGATCTCGGCGCTCGACCTCAACCTCTATGCGACCGATGCTTCGGCCGCCGCCGCCGCGCCGCCTTCGCCCAACACTCAGAAAAAGCCTGCCGCGACGCCAGACAAGAACAAGCCGCAGTCGATCGACGACCTGCTCGCCCGCGAGCCCGCCGCGCCCGGCCCCAAGGTCAAAGGCTTCACTCAGAGAGCGGGCTGGAGCGAGGAGCCCATCGACCTCGCCATTCTCGGCCTCGTCGATGCCGACGCCAAGCTCTCGGTCGGCAAGGTCCTCGTGCGCGACATCAAGGTCGGCCAGTCGGCGCTGACCGTTGCCTTGAAGAACCGCGTGCTCAAGACGACGCTCGACGACGTGCGCCTCTACGAGGGTCAGGCCCGCGGCGTCATCACTGTCGATGCGAGCGCCGGCAGAACGGCGAGCATCGGCGGCAACGTGGCACTCGAGGGCATCTCAGCGCTCCCCTTCCTCGAGGATGCCGCGGCGATCGACTGGCTCGCCGGCAAGGGCCGCGTGCAGCTTGCGCTCGCCGGGCAGGGCGCGAGCCAGCGCGAGATTATCGAGACGCTGAACGGAAAGGCGGACATCGCCTTCGCCGATGGGGCCATCGTCGGGCTCAACATTCCCCAGATGGTGCGTGGACTGAGCCAGGGACGCGTCGGCGACTTGAAGAGCGCGCCGACCGAGAAGACCGACTTCAGCGAGCTCGCCGCGACGTGGACCGTGCAAAGCGGCATCGCGCAAAATCAGGACCTGCGCCTCGTCAGCCCGCTGCTGCGCATCACCGGAGCCGGCAACGTCATGCTGCCCGCGCGCGCCGTCGACTACACCGTGCGCCCGAAGCTCGTCGCCACGCTCACCGGTCAGGGCGGAGCTCAGAATCTTGCCGGCCTCGAGATCCCGGTGCGCATCCACGGCTCGTGGGCAAAGCCCAAGCTCACGCCGGATATTGCGGGCGTACTCAAGGATCCCAAGACGGTCGAGACGATCAAGGAGATCGGCAAGCAGTTCAAAGGCAAGAACGCCAAGGAGATCGTGAACGAGCTTCTCGGCGACGGCTCCCAGCAAGGAGAAGCACAGGCGAACGGCGAGAAGAGCTCGACCAAGGAAACCGCGAAGAGGCTGCTCGACCAGCTCTTGAGCGGCTCCAAGAGCGACGGCGACGCGAGCAGCGCCGCGCAAGACAAGGCTCCCTGAGCGCACGCGCCACGATGAGCGGCGCCGGCGCAGCGCCCTGGATCATCACTCTGTTAAGCGAGCATGAAACACGCGCAGATTTTTTTTGGCGCGCGACAAAATTTTTTCTTGCGCCAGGGGGGCGTTGGCCTCATATGACCCTCCTCCGTTCGTCCACCTGCCCTTAAGGTCAAGGACAAGGATCCCCAAACCCCCAAGGTAAGGAGCGGACGGGTCACCTCTATCTGCTGGTTGGGGAGGGTCATATGGCCTTTAATGACACCCTCTTCCAATTGGGGATGGACTTAACTCGTTCAAGCCCCGCCCAAAAGGAAGATCTGAATGAAACTGCGCGAGTAGCGCACGACGATCGTAAAGACTTTTTCATCGAGCGTGACGGCGTTCGTTTTGCCGGTCAGCACCTGATCATCGACCTGTTCGGTGCCCGGCGACTGGACGACCTGAAGCACATCGAGCGCACGCTGAAACAGTGCGTGGAAGTTGCAGGCGCTACGCTGCTGCACATTCATCTTCACCACTTCACGCCCAACGGGGGCGTATCCGGAGTGGCGGTGCTGTCGGAGAGCCACATCTCGATCCACAGCTGGCCCGAGGCCAACTATGCGGCGCTCGACGTCTTCATGTGCGGCCACGCCAAGCCCGAGCTTGCGGTGCCCGTTCTGAAAGAGGCGTTCGAGGCCGACGAGGTCGTCGTCAAGACGCACTTGAGGGGCGAGGAGCTGGAAGAGATCCAGTGGCGCAAGGCCGCGAGCAAGAAGGCTCCCGTGCGCTTGAAGCCCGTCAAGAGGGCGCGCGCCGCCTGAGCTCGGCGCGCCCCTTTGTGGCAATAGAGAGTATCCAAGGGTTTCGGAAAGTGCAGGCCCGGCGTCAGGCCGGACCTGCACTCTATGCTGCTGTGCGCGTTGTCATGGCCCTGTAATGGAATGGCGCCACACGCGCTAAAATTTCTTGGGAGGCGAGAATGACTGATCGCTGGATCGAGGAAACCTTTCATCCGCACTGGCGCGTGGCGCTCGAGGCCGACGAGGTGCTGCACGAGGTGAAGACTGCCCACCAGCACCTCGTCATCTTCAAGAACACGACCTGGGGCACCGTCCTCATGCTCGACGGGGTATGTCAGCTCACGACCTCGGACGAGTTCGTCTATCACGAGATGATGGCCCACGTGCCGCTCTTCGCCCACGACAAGCCGAAGCGCGTGCTTATCGTCGGCGGCGGCGACGGAGGCGTGCTGCGCGAGTGCCTGAAGCACCCCTCGGTCGCCAAGGCGACGCTTTGCGAGATCGACCGCACGGTGATCGATACCGCGCAGAAGTACTTTCCCGAGATCGGCAACGGAGCGTTCGACAACCCCCGCACCGAGATCGTGATCGCCGACGGGTTGAAGTACGTGGCCGAGACGGCCGAGCGCTTCGACGCCATCATCGTCGACAGCTCGGAGCCGATCGGGCCCTCCGCCGTGCTGCACACCCGCGAGTTCTTCGCCGATTGCCGCCGCGCGCTCGACGACGACGGCGTCCTCGTCACGCAGAACGGCCTACCGTTCCTGTTCCCCGACCATCTGCGCGCGACAACGTCGATCTTCGCCGCCCTTTTCCGGCGCGTCGCGCCGTTCTTCTGCACGCAGCCCTGTTACTTCGGCGGGCCGTTTGCGCTGAACTTCGCGACCGACGACAAGGACTACCTGAAGCTCGACGCGAAAGACCTCACCAAGCGGCAGAGAAAGCGCGACATCCGCAATCTCAAGTACTGGACTCCCGAGGTGCACGTGGCGGCGTTCGCGCTTCCGGCCTATGCCGAGACGGTGGTCGAGGCCGCCATCGCCGAGGGCGAGGCCGAAGGCGAGCGCGTCAGAGCGCTGGCCAAGGCCGCCCTCAAGGCGGCCAAGACGCCGGCCTCCGAGGACCATGACTAGTGGGCGCCCGTTAGTGCAGCGCCTCACGGCGGGAGTCGCGGCTCAAGCCCTTCGCGGCGAGCTCGGCGAGATACTCGGCCCAGCGCTTGTCCTTCTCGAGCGACAGCATGTGAAGATAGGACCAGGTGAATAGCCCCGTGTCGTGACCGTCGTCGAAGACGAGACGCGCGGCGTAGTTGCCGACGGGGCGCACCTCGCGGATCTTGACGTGGCGCTTGCCCGCAACCGTCACGCGCTGCTCCTTCGAATGGCCCTGCACCTCCGCCGACGGGCTCATGACGCGCAGCAGCTCGGCGGAAAGCTCGTGCAAATCCCTGGTCGCAAACGTCACGCGAAGGGCCTCTCCGCCGTGGACGACCTCGAGTGCCGGCGGCTTCATGCCCCGGCCAGCCGCCGCCTCGAGCTCGGCCCAGGCCTTGACGGCGATCTCACGGAAGATGCCGGCGGCGGCACTCTCGGGCGCGGTCGCCGTGACGGGGCGTCCGCTGTCGGACGTCTCGCGTACCTCCATCGTGAGGGGCACCTCGCCGAGAAACGGCACGCCGAGCTTCTCGGCTTCGGCGCGCGCACCGCCGTGACCGAAGATGTGAGTTGCCTCCCCGCACTTGGGGCATACGAATGTGCTCATGTTCTCGACGATGCCGAGGACCGGGACCGAGACCTTGCGGAACATGGCGAGGCCCTTCCTCGCGTCGATCAAGGCGAGGTCCTGCGGCGTCGACACGATGACGGCGCCCGAAAGGGGCACCTGCTGGGCGATCGTGAGCTGGATGTCGCCGGTGCCGGGCGGCATGTCGATCACGAGCACGTCGAGATCGCCCCAGGCGACCTCGCGCAGCATCTGGTTCAGCGCCTGCACGACCATCGGCCCGCGCCAGACGACGGGAGTTTCCTCGTCGACCATGAACCCCATCGACATGGCCTTGAGCCCGTAGCCTTCCATCGGCTGGAGGCGCTTGCCGCCGGCGACCTCGGGCTTGCCCCTGATACCGAGGAGCCGCGGCTGGGACGGCCCGTAGATGTCGGCGTCGAGAATGCCGGCCTTGAGGCCGACCGCCTGGAACCCGAGCGCGAGATTGACGGCGACCGTGGACTTTCCGACGCCGCCCTTGCCGGAGGCCACCGCGATCAGGTGCTTTACTCCGGGGACACCCTGAGCCTGGCGCATCGGTGGGGCGGCGGCGGCCGGCGGCGCGCGCCCCGAGCCTTGGTCTCCCGCCCCCTGATTGCGCCGCGCCTCGGTGACGCGCGGATGCTCGCGGGCGTTTCCCGCCGCCTCGCTTTCGGCGGTCAGCACCGCCACAGCCCCCGAGATCCCGGGTAGCTCCTTGACGACCTTCTCGGCTGCCTGGCGCATCGGCTCGAGGTCGCCGGCGCGGGCGGCCGGCACGGTGATCGAGAAATAGACCCGCGCGTCCTTGATCATGATGTCGGAGACGAGGCCGAGATCGACGATGTTGCCGTCGAGATCGGGGCCTTTCACGCGGCGCAACCGATCGAGAACCTCGCTCTTCGAGACCGACATTGCATGCTCCACGGAGAGAAACAGCAGGGCCGGACACCGGGCTGCCGAAACGCCACAATTGTGTCAGACGACGCTCTGGAAGTCACGGCCTCCTCCAGGATATAGGAAGGCCTTGGCCGACAGCCACAGGAGATGGCTGAGGCGCGCGCCGCAAGCGGGCCGAGGGGGCGCCATGAAGACACTTCTCGCCATCAGCCGCCTCATCGACGCGGCGACCGGCACGCTCGGCAGAGCCGTTTCCTGGCTCATCGTCGCGGCCGCCGTCGTCAGCGCCGGCAATGCGGTGGTGCGCAAGGCCTTCGACCTGAGCTCGAATGCCTGGCTCGACCTCCAGTGGTGGCTGTTCGCCGCGGTATTCCTGCTCGCCGCGCCCTGGACGCTCAAGGACAACGACCACGTCCGCATCGACATCGTTAACGCCCTGCTGCCGCGCCGCGCCCGCGACGTGATCGAGCTCGCCGGCCACGTCTTCTTCCTCATTCCTACCGCGGCCATGATCCTCGCCACCTCATGGCTCTACTTCCTCACCTCCTATGATCAGAACGAGCAGGCCTTCAATGCCGGCGGCCTGCCGCAATGGCCGATCAAGGCCCTGATCCCCGTCGCATTCGCCCTCCTCTTGCTGCAGGGCTTCTCCGAGCTCATCAAGCGCATCGCCATCATGCGCGGGCTGATCCCCGAGACGGCGCAGGGCGGCGGCTTTCACGGAGCCGCCGCGGGCGCGGCCATCCTGGCCCCGCCGGGAAGCGATCGCACCGGCGGAGCCGATCGCCCATGACGGCGGTTCTCGCCCAGAACCTCGCGCCGATCATGTTCGCGGCGCTCGTCGCCATACTGCTGCTGGGCTACCCCGTCGCGTTCTCGCTCGGCGCCGTCGGGCTCATGTTCTTCGTCGTGGGGGTCGAGCTCGCGCCCTATTCCGAAGGCGCGATCACCCTCTCCTGGCCGCTTTTGGGATCGCTGCCGGGACGCATCTTCGACGTGATGCGCAACGACACTCTGCTCGCCATTCCCTTCTTCACCTTCATGGGACTCATTCTCGAGCGCTCGGGCATGGCCGAGGACTTGCTCGACACTGTGGGGCAGCTGTTCGGAACGCTGCGCGGCGGGCTCGCCTATGCCGTGGTCTTCGTCGGCGCGCTCCTCGCGGCCACGACCGGCGTCGTCGCGGCGAGCGTCATCTCCATGGGACTCATCTCGCTGCCGATCATGCTGCGCTACGGCTACGACCGCCGCCTCGCCGCGGGCGTCATTGCCGCCTCCGGCACGCTCGCCCAGATCATCCCGCCTTCCCTCGTGCTGATCGTGCTCGCCGACCAGCTCGGCCGCTCGGTCGACGACATGTACAAGGGGGCGCTGCTTCCCGGCCTCATGCTCGCCGGCCTCTATGCGCTCTTCGTCTTGCTTACGTCGCTGGTCAAGCCCGACGCGGCGCCTGGATTGCCGGAGAGCGAGCTCCAGCATCGCAATCCCGACGGCTCGCGCGGCCTCCTCTCGCTTGCGGTCCTTGCGGCCCTGTCGGCGCTGTTCGGCGCCTGGATGATGCGCGGGGCGGCCTATCCCGCCATGGACCTCGCGATCCTCGGCATGGCGTGGGCGATCGCATTCGCGCTTGCCGCGGCCGTCGCCAACGGCGCGGTCGAGCGCGTCACGGGATTTGGGCTCCTCTCGCCGCTCGCGCTGCGCGCCACCTTCGTCATGGTGCCGCCGCTCCTCCTCATCTTCCTCGTCCTCGGCACGATCCTGGTCGGGGTCGCGACGCCCACCGAAGGCGGCGCCATGGGAGCGGTGGGCGCAATGGCGCTTGCCTTCGGGCGGCGCATCGCGAGCGGCGACGAGCGCCGGTTCAGCCTTGCGATCGTGCGATCCGCCGCCGAGGCGACGGCCAAGCTCGCCGCCTTCGTCATGTTCATTCTCATCGGCGCGCGTATCTTCTCGCTGACGTTCTACGGCGTGAACGGGCACCTCTGGGTCGAGCACCTGCTCGTGTCGCTGCCGGGCGGCATGTACGGCTTTCTCATCGCCGTGAACCTGCTCGTCTTCTTCCTCGCCTTCTTCCTCGACTTCTTCGAGCTCGCCTTCATCCTCGTGCCGCTGCTCGAAACCCGCCGCCGAGACGATCTTCCGCAATGCCCCCGAGGCGGTCGCCATCGCCAAGGCAGCGGGTCTCGCGACCATCACGGTGACCGACAGCTCGGGAGCGACGCGCGAGATCGTCGCCGACGTGACGCCGTTCGTCATCTGGTTCGGCATCTTGCTCGCGGTCAACATGCAGACGAGCTTCATGCACCCGCCATTCGGATTCGCGCTCTTCTATCTGCGCTCCGTCGCGCCGCGCGATACCTATCGGGACCGTGTGACGGGACGCATGATGGCGCCGGTGACGACGGGCGAGATCTACTGGGGTGCGGTGCCGTTCGTCGTCATACAGCTGCTCATGGTGGCGATTGTCCTCCTCGCTCCGTCGCTCGCCATGCCGATGAAAACGAAGCCACCCGTCCACCGCCCTGGCGTCGAGGCGCCACTGTCGCCGGCCCCTGACGCCGTCTCCGGCGATCGCTTTGCCCTGCCGCCGACCCCGCCCGTTATCGAGGGCGCGCCGCTGCCGGCGATCGAGCCACCCGGAGCACCGACCCTCGACGTGAGCGAGCCGCCCAATTTCGATGCCCCGGAGCGGGTTCTGCCTAGCAGGCCGCAACCCTGACGCCCGCTAGGCACAGGGGATGTTGCCTCCCACTCAGGACGCGCCCTCCTGCAAATCGTCCAGGATGGCCCTCAACAGGATCAGGCCCTTCTCGCGCGAAGCCAGCGTCGGGTCGCCCAAGCTTCCGCTCGGGGAATAGTTCGACGACGTGGGATCGTCGGGCGTCAGTGGTCCCGGCACCGGACCACCAGAGGAAATCGGAGAGGCGCTGGCCCGCGTCATGTCGACCCGCTCGGGCGCAATCGCCAGCATCAAGGACGTTTCGAGCTCGTCGGCATGACTACCGAGAGTCTGCTCGCGAAGCACTTCCGCCGCTTCAAGAAAGCGTTGGCCCGAAAAGACCTTGATATGGCGGACCTGCAAGCCATTTGCGCTCTCGCTTATGGCCTTGCCGACGGGCCAGTTCGTGCTGAGCCCGGTATCGATAGCGAGAACCCGGGCCGCCCCGAACCCCAAGAGACCGTCGATGATCTCTCCGACCGTGGCTTTGAACGTCTCCGCAGTGAGGCTCACGCTTCCCGCGTAGGCCGTGAAGGCCGGATAGAAGCCGTAGGATAGGGTCGGCCAGATGAGAGCGTCCAAACGGCTCGCCAAAGCATGGGCAAGATGCTCGGCGACGATCTGGTCGGTATTCATGGGCAGGTGCAGGCCGTGCTGTTTGGCGCCGGCCCCAATGGGAAGGATCGCTAGAGCCCCTCGGGCGAGTCGGACCTTGACCTGATCCCACGTGAGGTCGGCGACGAGCGGGCCTGTCTGGTTCCATGTCACGTCGCACTCTCCCGGGCAATCCTCGCCTGCCAAAGACAAAGCAGGGGTGTGACGATCAGTTCCATGATGAGCCCGCCCAGCATCGGCCGAGATGGCGCGCCGACAATGGCGAGGCTCAAGAGCCTTGCAACCCCGCCTGCAACCACCAGGAACGTCAATAGGCGAAAGAGTGCACCCGCCCGCTCGATACGCGGAACGAGGCTCCAGAATGCGAGCCCAATGCCAAGCAGCAGCCCCGACAAATAGCGGAGATGGCTGTCAAACGACGGGAAGTCCGCGGCGGTCGCGCCCAAGAGCTCCGGCCCCAGCACGATTCCGGCGAGACCCGCAGAGACGGGCACGAGAGCTGCAATCAAGACCGCGCTCTGGAGCGCCACCCGCTCGCGCCCAAGACGGACGCGCTGATCGAGCGACGTCATAGCTGAGGGAGCCGAGGATGGTTCAAGGCCGCTAGTGCGAAGCATTGCCATTGCAGGCCCCTCCCTCGAGTTGGCCGCCGCCGTGGCGGTCGATGAAGTCCACCATGTTATCGAGTGCGGGCGCGCGCCAACGAAACGGCGTCGAGATCGCGAGCACCAGCCCCACGTGCCCGATGCCTGGATACTCGATCGTTTGAGCCTCGTTTCCGGCCTTCTTCAGCGCCGCAGCCAGGTCCCTCGTATTGTAGAGCTCGACCGTCTCGTCATCGAGGCCATGCAGCAACAAGGCCGGAGGAGCCCCTGCACGCGCGAATGCGACGGGCCGTGCCGCGTCGGGACTGCCCGCAGCACGCGTGAATATTTTCTTTGTGGTCGGCCATGTCGTCGGATCGAACGAATAAGGCCCGGCGAGCCCGATCAATGCGGCAGGCGGTGGCGCATCCATTCCGTAGCGGCTGAGATAGGACCGATCGAGCGCGAGCAGTGCGGCGATATAGGCTCCTGCCGAGTGGCCCATGACCACGATAGGACGACGCTTCCCGCATGCTGCGCCGAGATTGCGGACGGCCCACGCGTAGGCTCGCGCCGCATCGTCCATGAAGTCGGGAAACATCACCTCGGGAAAGAGGCGATAGTCGGGGATCACGGTGGTGACGCCACGCGCGGCCAACGCGGCGCCGACGAATTCGTACGTCGCCCGGTCGCCGTCGGTCCATCCCCCGCCGTAGAAGAATATCGCGATGGGGCGGCGCTCGCCGGGGTCAGGAGCCCGGTAAATATCGAGGCGATGGCGCGCGAGAGGTCCGAAGCTCACGCCGCGCTCGACGCCGATGCCGCGCTCCGACGTGAGCGAGCTGAAGAGGCTTCCGATGGACGGGGCGGACACGCTCACCTCACCGCCCGGACCCATGCCGGAGCACGCCGCGAGGAGGCCGAAGAATAGACACGCGCTCTTTGGCGACCATCGCATCCAGTTCGCTTCTTCAATCGAGCTCGGCGGCTGTTGGGAGGTGCCGCCGAGCCGCTAGGGTAGCCGTTCGCATCCTTGCGCTCGCGGCCGGAGCAGATCGGGGGAAGGGAGGAAAGCCGGACCTGCTCATAGGACCAGGGACAAGGCGCGAAGGCTCGCCCCAGGATTACTTCTTGGGCTCGGTCGAGCCGCCGAGCTGCTTGCAGGCTTCATCGCTGACCATGACGATGCCCTGGCCTTTACAGGCATTGGCACCCTTGCACCCGCTGCCGGTCTTGCAGGCGCTCTGGCCCTTGCAGGCGTTGACGCCGTAGCACTTGACGTCGGCTGCAAAGGCAGCGGTCGGGGCGACCGTTGCACCCGCGAGCACGAGGGTCGCAGCGGCGGCCGCGATCGCGGTGCCGGAATTGATGGCAAGCTTCATGGTAGTCCTCCTAACTCTGGTTGGAACATTCCCTGACGGAGGCGGATACCGGCGAGCGAGAGCGCGCCTCTCTCCGCTTCCGTGTGCCGCTACGGGAGATCAAGCAAGGAGGTTTCGCAAACCACGCGGCATATATTTCTGCCGGCGTGGTGATCCAAAAACCGCAAGCGCCCGTCTACGGTGCCTGCCCGCTCGAGGGGACCCGCGCTCAAATCGAAGCCTGAGGCACTACGATGATGGCGCTTAGTCGCCAGCCGGACGTCAGCGGTCGAGGCTTGGATGCAGCTCATTGAGCTCGGCGATGTGCCTGGGACTGCCGTTCGCTATGCGGCTTTTTAATTTCCAGGAACTCGAGTCCTCGATCCCCTGAGAACAAAGTCCACAAATTTTCTATTGGTTTCGGAGTTTACCGGCTTCCCCTTGATCAAGCGCATCAAGTGAAATCCGGTCAGCACATCTATCAAGAAGGCATTATCGCATTCCCCGGGAAGCTCGTTACGTGCCCGACCGCGATCCAAAATTTCGCCAATGAGTGCCTCGCGCCTGGGTTGGTATTCCGTGCGATATTGTTCAAGTAACTGAGGGTCGCTGAGGGATTCTCTCAGAAGGCCAAGCGAGACCGAAGCGTTCCTTTCACTGGACCATATCTTCCAAAGGCTCTCAAAATAGAATGACAACTCTTTCGCCAGGTCAGCGAGGTCGGGGATCGTTTGCACGACCGGTTTCGATCTGAGGTAGGCGTCCGATATGAGCTTCGTCTTTGTCTCCCACCATCGATAAATGGTAGGCTTGCTCGCCTTTGCCTTGCGCGCCACCGCCTCGATGGTGAGGTCCTCATATCCCCTTGCGCTAAGAATTTCTGCGGCGGCGTTGAGTATCGCCGCCTCGCTCTCTGCGCTTCTCACGTTGCCGACGGATCGCCGGGACGGCTTACGGCGCGCCTTCATCTGCCCCCCCTAGCCGTGACCATGCTTTTGACGCGTGGACTACCACGTCCGCTCAACCGCTGAAAGGCCCGGGCCGGTTTGACAGGGCCACCGACTCACATACTTTCTAATAATACGTTTCTATGGAGTTCCGAGACGAGCAGGGGCCACATTGGTGCGCGGGGCCGCCCCGTGCAAGTGTATCGCCGCGTTTATACCCGCTACGAAGCAGGGCCTGGGGAGAGACGCGGAATGCACGCCAAGAGCACCAGGAATGAGATCGATGAGGCGACGTGCGCTAAGCTACGGCAGAACAAGGATTTCATCACGGGAGAGCTGCCGCGTGTTCTCGACCATTTCTGTGAAGAGCCCGTTCTTGCCGCTCGGAGGGATGCGGTCGCAACGTCGAAACTGCTGGTAGGCGCGCTCGAGATTCTTCAAGCCGAGGTAGATCGCATCAAACACCAGGTTGGGGTCTCTTGTCCGAGGAGTGAAGAACGAACCGCAGCCGAAAAGGAATTGCAGGATCTCCGTGACTTGCTCGAGGCCACTCGCGTTCGCTGCCTTGGGCTTTCCAGTCTGAAGCGGAAGGTGAGACGAAGTTCGTCGGCTTGAGTCGGCCGATACATGGTCTGCCGGAGCAGCGGCACGCGGCCATCGAAGCCGCCAACGAGGGTTGACTTTTGTCTTAGTTGCTTCGAAGGCATGGAACTTGGGGGATCGATGGATCGCTTAGCTCTAGGTTAGGGGAGTTCAGTGATGGCGACCAATATCAAGGACGTGCTGGCCGAGCTCGAGCGCATGTCTCGCGATTCGGACCTTCCCCCGAACTCGACGGCAGACCGCGAGGTTCATTCTCGAGACCTACAACTCGATGAACCAGGCGCTGAATGCGGCGACGGTTCAGCAAGCCGCATACAAGAAGGAACAGCACAGGGCCGCGCTCTTTGAGCAGGCCCTTCGCGACATTCTCGCCAACAAGACCGCCGACCCGGAAAGGCAGGCCTTTGAAATGCGGCGGATCGCTGACAAGGCAATCAAATCCTCCGCCTAATCTCATTGGAGCGCCTTCGGCAGTTCCCGGCCTGCACAGGAAGAAGGAGACCTCGGTGTTCGCACGCCAGAAAAAGACCCGAAGCGGGCAAGAGCCAGGGTCCCCTGCGCTTCACGTTGAGCCTACCTTGGATGAAGTGATGATCGTGGACGCGTTCGAAAGCCTGGTTCATTCGAAGTTGGCCGCGAACGTTGTCCTTGAGGGACGGATTGGTGAAGCCTGGAAGCGCATTTCTCGCTTGGTGAAGGAGGCAAATAACCGACACCTGGGTGCAATTGCCGACCTCGGCTATGAGACCGGGGAAACCGCGGTCAATGTGGGCTGGGTCTATCACGATTTCCGCGAAGTCGCCCAATCGACGGCGTCGATCTCGAGTGCTGTCGAACAAATGGTGGCGTCGATTGCCGACCTCTCAAACAGGTCGGCCGAAAGCGCAAGCCAGGCTGAAAATGCACGCGATACCATGAGGAGCTGCGCGAACGACAGCCGCGGCGCCACCGAAGCCATGATGGCGATCGAACACCAATCCAGCCAAATCGGTGAGCGTCTGTCGACACTTCAGGCGGCGGTTGACCAAATCCGTGACATGGCCGGCGTCATCGATACGATTGCGCGACAGACCAACCTCTTGGCCCTCAACGCGACCATCGAAGCCGCGCGCGCCGGGGAAGCCGGCCGCGGTTTTGCGGTTGTCGCAGCCGAGGTCAAATCGCTCTCGGTCGAAACGTCGAAGGCAACGCAGCAGATCCATGGGCGTGTCGACGCCCTGACCTGCGAGATGAAGGAAATCAGCGCGACCGTAAAAGACAATCTAAAGTCCGTCGATGTCGGCAACAACGTCGTGCGGCAGGTCGGTACAATCATCGAAGGCGTGACCGAAGAGGTATCCGAGGTCGCCGAGCGAATTCGCGGCCTCACGGATCTCCTGCAGCAACAGCGGGCCGCCACGTCGGAGGTTGCCCACAACGTCACCGTCATTGCCGATAAGGCGAACAAGACCAAGGACGAGGTCGAGGCGATTGATCGGCGCCTTCAAGGCTGCCAGGACATCGCCAAGCGAACCCTCGACGCCGGCGCAGAATGCGCGACCGACACATTGGGACTTGTCCGCTTTGCGGCCGACGCCACCGCTTGGAGGCGGTCGCTCGCTGCAATTCTTCTCGGCAAAGTGCCGGCGCCGGAAACCGGACCGGCGTTCTCGCCAACTGGGGCACTTGCCGAGGCCGAGGAGCGCGCCCGGAACTCTTCAACCGACGCGGAACTCGTCGACGACTTCCGTGCGGCGATCAAGACGGCGCAGGAGAACGCCTCCCTCATGGTTGCGGAAGTCAGAAAATCGAACTGGGGCGCGGCGACGGGGCCCTATATCGCGTGCGAGCAGGCTCTGCAAAGATCGGTCTTGGCGGCCAAGCGGCTGGTGGGGCAGTCGGCGTCAGCTGTCTGACGGTTTTGGCTCCAATACGGTTTGCCAGACTGCCAATCTGGGAAGAGCACCCTTTGCTGCGATGACTTGGTATCACGGACGCCGGATTGCCGTTACTTCGAACTCTGTCGCCACCTCGAGCGCCACCCATTGCGCGCTTTTCCATTGCCCCTGACCCACCCCGAAGTCCGAGCGGAGGAAGCTAATGGCGCCCCTCGCATGCAGCGTGTCGCCCCTGACCTCGATCGAGAGCGGAGTCGTGATATCCCTCTTGACGCCGCGCATCGTGAGCGTGGCGATCGCGTCGTAGGATGAAGTGCTTTTCGCTCGAAACGATTGCACCTCGAATTTCGCGCTAGGAAATGTCTTGGCGTCGAACCAGTCGCTTTGCGGCAATGCGCCATCCTTTTGTTTGTCCCCGGTGACGGCGCTCGTCATGTCGACCGTGACGAGGGCATGGCCCAATTCCGGGTGAGCAGGATCAAAACTGATCTCGGCGCGCCAGCGTTGAAATCGCCCATCGAAAGTAGTGCCTGCCATAGTACCGGTAAATCCGAGCCAACTCTTGGCAGGGTCGACGGCCCACTCGGTCGCGTGCGCGAAGCTTGTCGACATCAGCGTCGAAAGGCCAAGGAGCAACGCATAGGTTCGGGTCATCGCAGGTTCCATTGATCTCAGCTCAGGCGCCGAAGCGCGGAAGCATGCGCGAAAGCACATCATCGTGCATCTTGAAGTGATGGCGCAGCGCGGCGCCGATGTGCCCAGCCAATAGAACGACCAGCATCCATCCGCCGATCCCGTGCACGAGTTCCAGCGCGCTCTCCGCCTCGCGCTTGTCCGGCAGCTCGGCCAGGACCGGCAGATGCGGAAGCGGCAGCACGCCGTAGAGAACTGTTGGGATGTTGAGCGGGGAAGCCGACACCACGGCCCATCCCGACAAGGGGAGCGCGATCAGCAAAGCATAGAGGCAAGCGTGGCCCGCCTTCGCCGCTCGCTTCTCCCAGGCCGGCATGGCCGCGGGCAATGGCGGCGGCTTGTGCAGGAACCGCCAGGCGAGACGCAGAACGCTGAGAGCCAAAATCGTCATCCCAACGGACTTGTGCCACTGATAGAGCGAGTATTGCAGATAGGAGCCGGACGGCGCAGATATCATGGTCCAGCCCATGGCCAACTGAGCTGCGACAGCGAGAGCCGTCAACCAATGGATGGCGATAGCCACCCCGTTGTATCGGGCTCCTTTTGACATCGCCTAGCTGTCTCCCGTCGGCGCTAATTGATGCGGTTGAATTCGCAGCTGATCATCAATTTCACTTCGTCCCCGACGAAAGGCACGAGCGTCTTTATGCCGAAATCGGAACGCGAGATCGTTCCGGTGGCGTCGAATCCGAGGACGTAGTCCCCTGTCGCCGGGTTGGCGCCGGCGCCATGGAGAGCTACATCGAGCGTGACTGGTTTGGTCACTCCGTGAAGGGTCAAGTCGCCCGTAACCTTGCCCTTGGCCGCGTCGAGTACTTTACTCTCGGTCGACTTGAAGGTCGCGACCGGAAATTTCGCCACGTCGAAATAGTCGGCCGATTTCAAATTCTCGTCGAGCTCGGGATCGTTCGTGACGAGGCGGTCAAGATTGATCGTTACCTCGACGGCGCTCTTTGCGGGTGCCTTCGGATCATACTCGAGTGTTCCGCTCATCTCGCCGAAGAAGCCGTAATAGGTCGAGAAGCCCAGATGACTTGTCGAAAAGACAATGCGAGCATGGCTCTTGTCGAGCTTGAATTGCCCACCTTCGACCTTCTCGAAGGTCGCCGGCTCCGTCGGTTGCGCCCTCATCGGGAGCACGCCGGCAAGGACGACGGCGAAGGCAAAGCCGATGGCGATCCTTCGAGGCATCTCCCTCGGCTCCACGGAAGGGAACCCGCTCAATCAAACCCGATTGAGGCTGACGCGAACGCCTTTTATGCCAGCGCCCTTCGTGTCGACCGAGACCGCTACCGATTGGCTCGATGACGAAAAGCTCATCGCAAGGCTACCCTTGAGACTTCCGCCGAACTGAACGTCGAGCTTGCCGGGAGAAGCGCTGCCGGACGCGTCACCCGATGCATTATAGGTGCGTTCTTCCCAACTGCCCGAGACCTTGTCGCCGCTGGACGTCAGCTTGCTGCGCAGCTCGAAGTTGGAGGTCGTGCCTTTGCAGCGGATGACGACGCTGAAGGTGTCGCCGCCTTTGTAGTAGCCGTTGCAGCTGATGCTTTCGGCCTTCCCGCTCTCGAACGACATTGTCCCTTCGCCCTGCCACGCACCGGACAGGACCTCGAGTGAAGCTTTCGCGGGCGCGGAGCTAACTATCGTGGTGCTGATAATTGCAACCGCTGTTAGCCCCGTGAAAATCGACTTAAGGGGACGTGTGTTGTTCGACATTGGACCACCCTCCTGATTGATGATTCTTTTGGGAAAACAGTTACTCGTCGCGCGCGTTGCTCACAGAGTGAGCCACGCACGCACATCCGACGACCAATACAATTAGTGCGGCCAAGCCTAGCGTAGTGAACATGACGAGCCTATTCGAAGCTGCACGCTTCTTTGCCAGTAGATGTGGGCGTCGGAGAGATCGATCGGGCCGGCATCCCCGCGTCCGCCGCGACCATGGCGGTTTTGGTGACAATCGCGGCCAAAGCCGCGAAGGTGCGATTGCCAATGGTCGGCGATGTCTTGCGCGCGGAGTGTGGCGTTGCGTCGGGCCATGACACGTTACTCCATAAAAATGGAACAACTAGCGAGGTCCCGCACTGGGTCCCAAAGAGACCAGTGGTTGTGGGCCATGGTTTGGCGAAAAGTGGGTGATACTGGGAAGACTGCCCAGATTATGCAAATGCGCGCGAGCGACGACCGCTTATGACCGTTTTCGGGATATGGTTGGATGCCGACGTTGAGCAGGGCAGCGCCTGCACCGTCATTGCGAATACGCGCCCTAGTATTCGACACCGATCTTGCCGAAGTGCTGGGCCTCTTCCTCGTAGCGGAATGCATCCGCGAGCTGACCCAGCGCAAACGTGCGGTCGATGACCGGGCGAAGTCCCGTCGCATCGATGGCGCGCACGAAGTCCTGCTGATGGCGCCGGCTGCCGACGATGATCCCCTGGAGGCGCACCTGCTTCGCCATCATGGCGAGCGTCGGCACTTCCCCGCTCGCGCCCGTCAAGATGCCGATCAGCGAAATGTGTCCGCCGATGCGCACGGCAGCGATCGACTGCGGCAGCGTTCCCGGCCCGCCGATCTCGAGCACGTGGTCGACGCCGCGCTTCCCGGTCCAGCGGCGCACGGCCTCGCCCCACTTCGGCTCGCTTTTGTAGTTGATCGTGTGGTCGGCGCCGAGCCCCCGCGCGCGCTCGAGCTTGGCGTCCGACGAGGACGTGATGATCGCGCTCGCGCCCATCGCCTTCGCGATTTGGAGCGCGAAAATGGCGACGCCGCCGGTGCCGAGGATCAGCACCGAATCGCCAGCCTTGAGGCCGCCCTCGACGACGAGGGCGCGCCACGCGGTGAGCCCTGCGCACGTGAGGGTCGCCGCCTCGAGCGGGCTATAGCCCTTGGGCGCGCGGGTAAAGGAGGTCGCGGGCGCGACCACGATCTCCCGCGCGTAGCCGTCGAGACCGTCGCCCGGCACGAAAGCGAAGTTGCCGTGCGGCGGGGGTCCGTCCTGCCACAGCGGAAAGAAGCAGGAGACGACAAGGTCGCCCGCCGCAAAATCGGTGACGCCTGCCCCGACCGCCTCGACGACGCCCGCGCCGTCCGACATCGGGATGCGGCCGTCCGGCGTCGGGATGCTGCCTCTCGCCACCGCATAGTCATGGTAGTTGAGCGAGCTCGCCTTGAGGCGCACCCGGATCTCGCCCGCCGCCGGCGCCCCGGGCTCCTCCATGTCGACGACCTCGAGACGATCGAAGCCTCCGGGCGCGCGTACTTTCACGGCTTTCATGTCATGGTCCCTTCGGTCGCTCGCATACCCTCCAGACTAGTATGCGGGGACGAAAGAGGACACAACTGCCGTGAGGTACTGGATTGAATCTAAGGCGGCTCGAGCCTCAGATGCCGGCATACCATTCGTAGCCGCGATCCTCCCAGAAGCCGCCCTTGCCGCCGCGCATCTTAGCGAAGGTCGAGACGATCTCGATGCGCATCACGTACTTCGCCATCTTGTAGCCGAGCTGCCGCTCGACGCGCAGCCGCAAGGGCGCGCCGTGCGGGACGGTGAGCGGCGCGCCGTTCATGTCGTAGGCGAGAATGGTCTGCGGATGGAACGCGTCGATCAGGTCGACGCTTTCGTAGTATTTCTCGCCGGCGAGCGTATCGGCGCAGTGGAAGACCGCATAGCGCGCGTTGGGCTTCAAGCCGGCGCTCTTGAGCAGCGTCCCGAGCTCGACCCCGGTCCACTTGCCGATCGCGCTCCAGCCCTCGACGCAGTCGTGGCGGGTGATCTGCGTCCGCGACGGGAGCCGGCGGAGCTCGGCGAGCGAGAGGCGCATCGGACGCTCGACGAGCCCCGTGATCTCGAGGTTCCAGTCCTGAAAATTGGACCCAGACAGCGCGACGTACTCCGGGTCTTGCGGGTTCGTCGATCCGTTGGCCTTGAAGGTGCGGGAAATGTCGGCTTCCGCGTACTCGCGCGCGAGCGCTTGCGAGCCGAGCAGGAGCCGCTGCACGGACATGCTCGCCGCCTCGGCCTGATCCAAGACGCTGCGAAAGGTCGGCGAGCTCGAGAGCCGGTCGCAGCCGCCGAGCGCGAGCGCGCCGCCGGCTGCCGCGAGCCTCACCATGAATCCCCTGCGGTCGAGCGTGCGCTTGGTCATGGGGAAGGCTCCGCCGGCTCGATGACGTAGCGGCCGGTGATCATCGAGCGAAGATTGTTCCAGACGCCCGACGCCAGCACCATGAAGACATGCACCAGCACGAACAGCACGATCAGGGTCGCGCCGATGAAGTGGATGGTGCGCGCCGACTGGCGCCCGCCGAAGAGATCGAGAAGGAAGGGGTATGCCGCATCGAGCGCCGGCGACATCGTGAGGCCGGCGAGCACGGTGACCGGCAGCACGAGGAAGATGATCGAGAGATAGGCGAGCTTCTGGAGCACGTTGTAGCGCTTCGCCTCTTCTCCCTTCGGAAACCGGAAGCGGGCGTGCTCCGCGATCGAATGGCCGATGGTTTTCAGCTCGCCGCTGGACGGCGTGAGATCGCGCTGCACGTGGCGGGTGAGAAAGCTGTGCGCGAGGTAGACGAGGCCGTTCAGGACGAACACCCAGGCAAAGAAGAAATGCCAGCGCCGCCCCGTCGCGAGGTCGCGGTAGCTGGGCAGCGTCAGCCAGGTCGGAAACGCGCGCCGCTCGGGCTCGCCGTTGAGGCCGGGAGAGAGCCCGAGCCATCCCGTCGTCTCGAAGGAGGCGCCGCCGATCTCCGTCACCCCGGCGAGCTCGCCGCTCTCTTTGCGCTCGACGCCGATCATGAGGACCGCGCGCTCGGGGTCGGAGACGTCGCCGAAGTAGAGGGCCGAGTGCGCGTTGAAGATCTGCAGTCCGCTCAAGAGCAGCACGAGCAGGCAGAGCACGTTGACCCAGTGCGTGACGCGCACGGCCAGAGAGTGCCGCCGGATCTCCTGACGGCCGACATCGGGTCGTGAGCTGGTGCGTGTCATACGCATTGCGAAGGTCCGACCATAGACTGACCTAGCCTGGACGGTATCCAAGCCCCGGCCCCGACCGAAATAGCAATCGCCGCCGAATTCGATAGCCAATCGCTATTGGCCTTCTACGCCGACAAGCCGTAAGCGGTTTCATCGGTCGGGCGCCTGAAACCGCGCCGCCGTCCGCCGCGTAGATCCTGGAGTCGGAGGGAAGCCCATGAACAGACTTGTCGATGCACTGATCGATTGGCCGGAGCGCACGTCGGCCTGGTTTGCGTGGCTGCCGCCGCTGTTCGCCCGCATCGTCGTGGGCTGGGTCTTCATGTGGACCGGCTGGGCGAAGCTCAACAATCTCCCGCAAATAACCGAGAATTTCATCGGCTGGGGAATTCCGTTCCCCTACGTCATGACGCCGTTCGTGTCGGGCGTCGAGTTCCTCGGCGGCCTCCTCCTGCTGCTCGGGCTGTTCACGCGGCTCGCCGCCCCGCCGCTCGTGATCACCATGGTGGTGGCGATCATCGCCGCCAAGTGGGATCAGATCGAACTCGCTCGAGACGCTCCTCGGGTTCGAGGAGGTCGCCTACATGGCGCTCTTCGGCTGGCTCGCGGTGGCGGGTCCGGGGCCGATTTCGCTCGACGCTCTCCTCCAGCGCTGGCGGCGGCAGGGAAGCGGAGCGCAAACGGCTAGGGCTTGATCTTGGGCGTGGACTGCCAGAGGTCCCAGAGGTCGCCGCTCTGGGGGGGCGCTACCGCTAGGTCGGGCTCCTTGACGACCTTCGCGGTTTTGCCGGCGGCGGCCGTCTTCTGAGACTTGACGGCGTTGGCGGTCTTGCCTGCTTTGGGAGCTTTTCCCGGCGCCGCAGTCTTGTCCACGCTCGCCACTTTGGCGGACTTGCTCGCGCTGCCGGTCTTGGCTCCGTTGGCCTTGACGGTCTTCGTGGCCGTGCCGGCGCCGGTGACTTTGGCGGTCTTGCCCGCTTTGGCGCCCTTGCCGTCCTTGGAGACCTTGCCTGCCGTCGCGGTCTTGTCGAGGCTCGCAACCTTCGCCGCCTTGCTCGCGCTCGCGCTCTTCACGTCTTTGGATGTATTGCCATTGGTTGCAGTCTGGCTGGCGCTCGCGGCCTTCGCAGTCTTGCTCCCGGTCGCGGCGCTCTTCGCCTCCTTGGAGGTCTTGCCCGCGGTCGCGGTCTTGTCGAGGCTCGCGATCTTCGCCGCCTTACTCGCGCTCGCGGCCTTCGCTTCCTTGGATGCCTTGCTTGGAGCCGCAGTCTGGCTTGCGTTCGCGACCTTCGCCGTCTTGCTTCCGTTGGCCTTCTTCGCAGACTTGCTCGCGCTCGCGGTCTTTTCTGCGGACGCGGCTTTGGCGGTATTGCTCGCGTTAGCGGTCGCTACCGGCTGAGGCTTGCCGGCGGCCGCGCCGTTGGCGGAGGAGCCATTGCTCAACGCAGCTTGCTTCGCCTGGTGCTGCTCGACGTCGGCCTTGGTGATCTCCCCTTCCTGCACGAGAGCCCTGAGGCACTCGCCCGACAGGTTCTCGCCCACCTTGCGCATGCATTGGCGCACCTCGGGGCTGCCGACGGCATGCGCGCTGCAGTGCGTGAAATAGTCGTTGCGGCAGGCGCTTCTGACCTGCTGGCTCTGGGCCTCGGCATAGGTGGGAAGGAGGGCCAGCGCAGACGCCAGTGCTGCTGCGGCGAACGCGGTGATCAACACTCTACTCGAACTCAGCATATTCATGAGCACCAACAAGTAGTTAATGAATTGCGCATATTGCTCGGGCGAACCTCGCACCTGAGGCCGGCCTTGGCAAGCGTTCAGGAGCGCCGACGACGGTTAACGCTAGCGTCGAATGAAGGGGCCCACCGGCGTTGAACGCCGTGCGCCGGGCTCTCGTTCCATGACAGCTCGATGTCAGCCGCCGGCGATCGCACCGACGACCAGGAAGGGCTCGGCCCCGGTGGCGATCGCCTCGGGAAGCGGCGCATCGGGCGGCTCGTGCGAGACATCCTGCCGGCAGGCGAAGAAGCGGACGAAGGGCCGGCGCTTGAGCGTCGCGTGGTCGCGGATCGTGCCGCGGAGGACGGGATAGCTCTCCTCGAGCGCATCGAGGATCGACCGCTGCGTCACCGGACCCATGATCTCGAGGCGTACCTCGCCCCCAACTTGCGCATGCCTCTTCAAGTGCGTCGGCAGAACTACGCGGATCATGACAGCGTCTGCACCTCGACCGAGAGAACAGCGGGAAGATCGCGCACGATCGGCGCCCAGCTGTCGCCCCCGTCGCGCGAGGCATAGACCTGCCCGCCGGTCGTGCCGAAGTAGATGCCGCACTTATCGAGCGTGTCGACCGCCATCGCGTCGCGCAGCACGTTGACGTAGCAATTCTCCTGCGGCAGCCCGTTGGTGAGCGCCTCCCACTCGTTGCCGCCCGTGCGGCTGCGGTAGACGCGGAGCTTCCCCTCGAGCGGGAAATGCTCGGCGTCGCTCTTGATCGGCACGACGTAGATCGTCTCGGGCTCGTGCGCGTGCACGTCGATGACGAAGCCGAAGTCGGTGGGCAGGTTGCCGCTCACCTCCTGCCAGCTGTCGCCCGCGTCGTCGCTGCGCATCACGTCCCAGTGCTTCTGCATGAACAGCACCGACGGGCGCGAGGGGTGCATCGCGATGCGATGCACGCAGTGGCCGACCTCGGCGGTCGGATCGGGAATGTATTGGGAGTTGAGCCCGCGGTTGATCGGCCGCCACGTCTTGCCCGCATCGTCGGTGCGGAAGGCGCCCGCCGCCGAGATGGCGATGTAGATGCGCGCCGGATTCGCGGGATCGAGCAGGATCGTGTGCAGGCACATGCCGCCGGCGCCCGGCTGCCACTTCGGGCCCGAGCCGTGGCCGCGCAGGCCCGAAAGCTCGGTCCACGTCTTGCCCCCGTCGGTCGTCTGAAACAGCGCCGCGTCCTCGACGCCGGCGTAGACGGCATCGGGGTCGGTGAGCGAGGGCTCGAGATGCCAGACGCGCTTGAACTCCCACGGGTGAGGCGTGCCGTCGTACCACTGGTGCGTGCCGGGCGTTCCGTCGTAGGCGAAGGCGTTGCCGACGGCCTCCCACGTGACGCCGCCGTCGCTCGAGCGCTGGATCTGCTGGCCGAACCAGCTGCTCGATTGGGACGCATAGATGCGGTCGGGGTCGGCCGGCGAGCCCTTCACATGGTACAGCTCCCAGCCCGCGAAATGGGGACCCGCGACATCCCACGTCTCGCGCTTGCCGTCGGAGTTGAGGATGAAAGCGCCCTTGCGCGTGCCGACCAGAACTCGCACTCCCGTCATCGCGTCTTCCTCCGTTGTTTGTTCAAGCTTAGGCGTCGCACCTTGCCCGCTGACTTAGGCAACAAAACCGCAAGGTTCAAATTGGTTCGCTTCGGCGCATGATAGGCCGTATCCCCGGCACGTGTCGGCGTGCATGCTCTACTCCCCTCCCCGTCTGCGGGGAGGAGAATTGTGCCCAGGACCGCAGGACGAGGAGCCGAAATTCGGGTTCGATTCTGCTTGGTAGAGCGCGACGTTCACTCCCTCGCGACAGTCAGCGTGTAGTCGCCGCCCGATTGCGCGTAGTAGTCGCTGACGCGGACGTAGAGCCCGCCCTTCAGCGCTTTGACGGGAAGCGTCAGGTCGCCGCCGGCCGTCGTGTTGCGGCTATTCGCGACCTCCGTCTTGCTGTCGTCATAGACGACCACGTTCGGATGCAGCGTCGTCGAGGCGTTGGCGATTTTGACCGTCACCGGTCGCTCGGCGTCGCCTCCCCCCTCCACGCGGAAGACGTCGATATCGTCCTTGTCCATGATCCTGGCCTTGACCGCCGCGCCCTCCTTGATCGCCGCTGCGCTCAAGATGTCGTCGTTCGGCTCATGGGCATCGTAGGCCTTGGCGGCCACGACGCGGATCAGGTAGACGCCCATGCTCTTCCCGTAGTAGTTGGCCGCCCGCACCGTAAACTTGGCCTTTGGAGGGGCGACGAACTCGTAGGCCACGTCGCCACCGGCGGTCGTATTGCGCACCGCGCCGAGGCTCGCCTTTGCGGCGTCGAACAGCTCGAGGGCCGGCTCGAGCGTCGTCGACTGGTTCTGGACCTCGATGCGAATCCAGTCGCGGAATTTCTCGGGCGTCGTGAAGGTGTAGAAGTCGAAATCGCCCGGAGCGCCGATCGCCGCCGTCACGAGCTTGCCGAGCTCGATGACGTTGGCGTTGAGCACGTCGTCGTTGGGCTCGCGCTCGGCCGCGTCGATCTCGAGGTGGACGGCCGGGGCGGCCTCGAGCGCTGCGAGCGCCTGCTCCTTGCGCACCTCGACGACCGTCTTGTTGAGCTCGCGCGAGACCTCGCGCGCCTCCTCGACGGCCTTGATGATCTTTGGATCGGCGGCGGTGTGCGCGACCGCAGCGGTCACGACCGGCGCCGACGCCGATGTCGACGCGGTCGTTATCGATTTCCCCTCCAAGGCCTTCTCCACGAGATCGGCGATCTCCTCGAGGCGCGAGTCGTAGGCGCGCGCCTTGGCCTTGCACTGGAGGAACTGCTCGGGATCGATGCGTCCGGCGTCGAGCACCGTGCAGCAGGTCTTGAGATTGAGCGCCGTCATCTGCGCGCGCTCGTCGAGCTCGGTCACCGCCTCGCGGCCGATCTCGATCGCGCCTTCGGTCTGCAGGAACCCTATGCGGGTCGAGAGCCCGATCGACGTTTCCTGGAAGATCGCGTCGCAGGGCGAGACGCGGCCCTTGACCACGTCGTAGCCGAGGTAGACTGCGGCCAACAGCGCGAGGGCGGCCACGATCCCGCCCGTCGGCGCGAGCAGGCTCCGCCAGGCCCTGCGGACAAACAGCCAGACGGTCCGGAGTATCGAGCCCTGCTCCATCGCTCCCCCCTTTCGGCGACGCCAGGCAAGCGGAAGCCGTTTAGCGCATTTCCGGGCGCCATTCGAGGCTTGCGGGCCATCTCAATTGTGCACATCTACCGCGGAGGGGGTGTGTCAGCGCCGGAGACGAGGTGGCGAAATGCAGTGTCCGGTATGCGGGGCCGAGGCCAGGGATCTCTCGTCGGGCGACTTCGACGGGCTTATGCTCGAGTGCAAGCATTGCGGCAGCTACGAGATCGACGACAGCGCGCTGAACGAGTTTCTGCGGCTCGACTTCGACGGGCGCGTCGCCGCGCTTCAAAAGGCAAAGACATTCGCAGCTCCCGGTACGAGACCGACCATCAGCACGAGCTGCTTGTAAGCGAAGCCCCCTCCGCGCGCCGCGCCTCCCGACCAACGTCACCCCGACGAAGGTCGGGGTCCAGACAGGCATCCGCATTGAACCCACATGTGTCCTGGGTCCCGGCCTCCGCCGGGAAGACGTTGGCGGGGGCAATTGCGCGTCAACGCTCACCGATGTTATCCCCCTCGCCTCTCGCGGCCTTACACTCGCTCCGCCCGTCCCGCTAGGGGTCGCCTCCGGAGGCGTACCGAAGGTCGAGGGGCGGGACGAGTTCGAAGGGAAAGTGCCGCACGCTGCAGCCATTCCTTCGCGCGTCTGCCTACTGCCGATGGCGACATCGGCACCAGGGAGTCTGTGGCTAAGAGGGGCGCGGGACACTGGGATCTGGCCTCACCCAGTGCAAAGCTCGGAAAGGCGGGGCGCCGGTGCGCCTTTGAAAGTACCAAGCGGAAGACCGCGGCAATCCCGCGCCCCGCTCCCCTACCTCATCCCCTCGGGCGTTCGCGCCGCGAGGACAGGGGCGTTTCCCCCTCTCCCCGTTCTTACGGGGAGAGGGCTGGGGTGAGGGGCAGAAACTGGCGCCAACGCAAGCGGCCGCCCCTCACCCTAACCCTCTCCCCACGCAAGAGCGTGGGGAGAGGGGATTCCGGAGCGCCGCGAGAACATCGAGCCACTGCGAACAGGGCAGACCGAGCAATGCTTGCCTTAGAGCGCCTTCTTGCGCTGCTGGATCATCATGTAGGTGTCGCTCGTGTACTCGGCGAGCTGGAACCACAGATACTCCTCGGCGCGCACGGCCGTCATCGCCTCGTAGACCTTCTTGAAGTCGGCGTTCTTGGCCGCAAGCTCGCCGTAGACCGCGTTCGCCGCCTCGAAGCAGGCATCGAGCACCGGCAGCGAGAAGGGCTTCAAGATCGCCCCGTTCTGCACGAGGCGCCGCAGCGCCGGCGGATTGCGCATGTCGTAGCGCGCCATCATGATGGTGTTGGCGGTCTGCGCGGCGGACTTCACAATCGCCTGGTAGTTCTTCGGCAGCGCGTTCCACTTCTCGAGATTGAAGAAGAAGTGGAGCATCGCCTGCCCCTCCCACCAGCCGGGGTAGTAGTAGTAAGGGGCGACGCGGTAGAAGCCGAGCTTCTCGTCGTCGTAGGGGCCGACCCACTCGGCGGCGTCGATGGTGCCCTTCTCGAGAGCCTGATAGATCTCGCCGCCGGCGATCTGCTGGGGCACGGCGCCGAGCTTCATCATGACCGCGCCGCCGAAGCCGCCGATGCGGATCTTCAAGCCGCGCCAGTCCTCGGGCGCGTTGATCTCCTTCCTGTACCAGCCGCCCATTTGCGCCCCGGAGTTGCCGCCGGGAAGGCCGTAGATGTTGTACTTCCTGTAGAACTCGTTCATGAGCTCGACGCCGCCGCCCTCGTACATCCAGGCGTTCTGCATGCGCGTGTTCAACGCAAACGGCACCGTGGTGGCGAGCGCGAACGTCGGGTCCTTGCCCCAGTAGTAGTAGGAGGCCGTGTGGCAGGCCTCGATCGTGCCGCGCGCCACCTCGTCGGCCGCCTGGAGCCCGCCCACGATCTCGCCCGCGGCGAACGTCTGGATCAGGAACCTGTTGTCGGTCATGTCGGCGACGGCCTTGGCAAACACGTCGGCCGCGCCGTGGATGGTGTCGAGCGATTTCGGGAAGCTCGAGGTGAGCCGCCAGCGAATTTCGGGCATCGATTGCGCGATTGCCGGGGCAGGAAACGTGGCGGCCGCGCCGAGCCCGACGGTTCCCGCCGTGCCGAGAAACTTGCGCCGGTCGAGCTTTGCCATCGTGCGTTTCCTCGCGCTCTTCGTTCGTCTTTGCGCGAACTATACCCGGGGCAGCGCGCCGTTGCCTACTTTCCATTCCGTCATTCCGCGCGGGCTGCGGCAGCGCCGGAGCTAGCGGGAGCGCGAGAGATCGGCCGCGACGGCGGCGAGGAAGGCCGTGAGGTCGTCGGCCATGTGGTGGACGTGCGCCGGGGGCTCCGTCCAGCGCTTCATCTCGAACTGGACCGGGTGGTCGATGTAGCTCGAGCGCACGAGCACCGTCGTCATGCCGAGCGCGTGCGGCGCCTCGAGGTTCATCGGCATGTCGTCGAACATCGCCGCTTCCGCCGGCCGCACGCCGTGCAAACGGGCCATGCGGTTGAACGCCTCGGCGTCGGGCTTGGCGACGTAGTCGGTCGCGGCGATGTCGCAGATGTCCTCGAAGAGACCGCCAATTCCGAGCTTCTCGGCGACGCGCTCGGCGTGGCGGCGCGAGCCGTTGGTGAAGATGAGCTTGCGCCCCGGGAGCCGCTCGATCTCGCGCTTGAGCTCGGGCGCGGCGGGCACGGCCGAAAGGTCGATGTCGTGCACGTAGTCGAGGAAATCCGCGGGCTCGAGCTTGTGCACCTGCATCAGGCCCGCGAGCGTCGTGCCGAACTGGTGGTAGTAGCTCTTTTGCAGGTGCCGGGCGTAGGCGTGCGGCACGCCGAGCTTGGCCACGATGAACTCGGCCATGCGCCGGTCGACCTCGGCAAAGAGGTTGCACTCGGCGGGATAGAGCGTGTTGTCGAGGTCGAAGATCCACACCCGCGTCGCCGCGAACCCGCGCCGCTCCCGCTTCCCTCTCCCCACGTCAGTGCGGAGAGGGTTAGGGTGAGGGGCAAGATCTTGCGCTGCGGTTTGTGGTTGCCCCTCACCCCCACCCTCTCCCCGCAAGCGGGGAGAGGGAGAGAGGGGAGCGGACCGCAACATTTCGCGTGCCATTACGCCGACTTCTTCAACCTGGGTTTGCGCCGGCCGAGCAGCGTGCCCGCGCCGTGGTCGGTCAGGAGCTCGAGGATCACGCTGTGGGGGACGCGGCCGTTGATGATGACCACGGCCTCGACGCCGGCCTCGACCACCTCGATGCACCCCTCGACCTTGGGGATCATGCCGCCGGTGATGGTGCCGTTGCGAATGAGATCGCGCGCATCGTCGATGGTGAGCTCCTCGATCAGGGTCCCCGACTTGTCGAGCACACCCTCGACGTCGGTCAAGAGCAGGAGGCGCTTGGCTCTCAAGCGCGCGGCGAGCGCGGAGGCAAACGTGTCGGCGTTGATGTTGAGCGTTTCCCCCTCGCGCGAGACGCCGACAGGAGCGATGACCGGGATCAGGTCCGACTGCGAGATCACCTCGACGATGTGCGGGTTGATCTCGACGGGGTCGCCGACGAAGCCGATGTCGACCGCGCGCATGATGTTGCTCTCGGGGTCCGCCATGTGGGTGATCCTCTTCGCGATCATCAGGTTGGCGTCCTTCCCCGAGATGCCGACCGCCTTGCCGCCCTGGCGGTTGATCGACGAGACGATCTCCTTGTTGATGGCGCCGGCGAGCACCATCTCGACCACCTGGACGGTGGGCTTGTCGGTGACGCGGAGCCCGTTCACGAACTCGGACTTGAGCGCGAGCTTGGAGAGCATGTCGGCGATCTGCGGGCCGCCGCCGTGGACGACGACGGGGTTGATCCCGGATTGCTTGAGGTAGACGACGTCCTGGGCGAAGGCGGTTGCGAGCGACTCATCGCCCATGGCATGGCCGCCAAACTTGATCACGACGGTTTCGCCGTCATAGCGCAGCATGTTGGGGAGCGCCTCGGCCAGGATTTTCGCCTTGAGGTGTGCGGAGATCTCAGCTTTGCCAGACAAATCTGCCGTCTTTTCCGCCGATTCGTACGCCTTGGCCATATTGCCTCTGTGGACACGCTCGCGCTCATGGGATCGCCCCCTAGCGTATGGAGAGGAGGGGGCGCCTCCGGACCGGGAGCACATATAGCGCGGGGGCGGCCCCGCTCAACGGAATTCGCTCACATTCGCCCCTTAAGGAAGGGCCCGGTCGCGCCGGCCGGTGGCAGGGGCCGAGGGGCGGCCTTGCGGCTCCTCGCCGGATGGCATCATATCGGCGAAGATTCGAGGTTTGCCGGTCCTTGCGGTCCCGGCCGCCTGGAGGCGCATGCGGCACCGACGACCGACCGCGGTCGGAGCGCCATTGAGGGGAAATGGCAATGACCACCACGATCGCCGAGGAGCTCGGCCGGATACCCATGTCGCCCTTTCTTTCGGCGACGCTGGCACGGGCCGCCGACTACGCGGCGTCGCAGACCCACAGGGAGGTGAGCCTCGAGCATCTTCTCCTCGCCCTTGCCGAGGACCCCGAGGCGAGCATCGTCCTCAAGTCGAGCAACATCGACATCACCCGCCTCCTCAACGACACGGCGGCCCTCATCGCCCGCGTCTCCCCGCGCGGGGAAGCGGGCCAGAGCGTCGCGCTCTCCCAGGACCTGAAGCGGATCCTCGAGGCGGCGGCGGCGGCGGCGCAACAGGGGCGCCGGCGCGAGATCAACGGCGCGATCGTGCTCGCCGCCATCGTCGGCGACGGCAAGAGCGCCGCCGCCCATCTCCTGCGCGACCAGGGCCTCACCTTCGAGGAGGCGATCCGCGCCTTGCAGCGGGCGCAGGCCGCCGCCCAGCGGCCGCAGGGGACCGAGGCCGCCGACGGCCGCCAGGCGCCGCCTAGCGCCCCGCCGACGCGTCCCGCAACAACTGACGAGATCATGGCGTCCGCCCGCGAGCGCGTGCACAATCGTTCCGCCGCGGCAGCCGCTCCCCCTCCCGAGCCGCAGCCGCCGGCTCCGGCCTCTCATCCCGAGCACTATCAGGAAGCCGCCCCTCCGCGGGGCGTGGGCAGCGGCGGCGCCGCCCCCGCCTCATCCCCGGCGCCCGTCGACGATCGGCTTACGCGGTATCCGGAGCGCTTCGAGCAGCCTCTTTCGCCGGCTGGAGCGCACCCTGCGGCCCCTGCGCCGGCCCAATGGGCCCCGCCGCCGCAAGCAGCGCCCCCGCCCCGACCTCTCGCGGGATACGGAGGCCGGCCCTCGGCGCCGCCGCCGATCCCCCCGCCCCCGGCGCGCCTCCCGCCGCAGCCACCGCAACGGACCGGCGGCAAAGGCCCCGGCTCCTTCGTCGGCAACTGGCCGCTGATCGAGGCAGGCCAGATCGTCGAGAACATTCCGCGCCGCATGCGCGTCGGGCGCGCGGTGGTGGTCGAGGCGCGGGTGGCGCGCGCCGACGTGAAGGCCATCGCCGAGGGACTCGAGGGCGGGGGCGCCGCCTACCGCCACGAGGTCATGGTGACGAAGGCCATGTCGGTGCGGCTCCGGGCCCCGGACGGCGGCTTCTGGATCGAATCGCGCTCGCCCGAGACGCAATGGATCGAGAACGTGCTGGGGCTCGTCGCCGACGACTACGCGAGCTGGCGCTGGACGGTGACGCCGCGCGAGCGCGGGCGAAAGCAGCTGCAGCTCGTCGTCTCGGCGAGGACCGTCGGCGGCGACGGGCTCGCCGCCGAGACCGCGCTTCCCGACCAGGTGATCGACGTCAAGGTCGGCGTCAACTACGGGCGCACGCTTCTGCGCTGGACCGGATGGCTTGCCGCCGCAGCCATCGGCGGCGCGATCGCCCGCTTCGGCGAGACCGCCTACGACCTCGGGCGCATCATCCTCGCCCGCTTCCTCGCCGGGTGACGCTGTAGCTCTGAGAGCAGATCTAGTACACCCGCGCCTTGGGCTCGATGTACTTGACCTCGTTGGTCAGCGTGTGGGCGTGCACCGGGCGATAGTCGAGCCGCACCGAATGAGTGGCGTAATCGGCGAATGCGAGCGTGTGCTTCATCCAGTTTGCGTCGTCGCGGCTGGGGAAGTCCTCGCGGGCGTGCGCGCCCCGGCTCTCCTTGCGGTTCGCGGCGCCGGCGACCGTGACCGCCGCCTGGGCGATGAGATTGTCGTACTCCAGCGTCTCGATGAGATCGGAATTCCAGATGAGCGAACGGTCGGTCACGCGGATGTCGGCCGTCTCGCGCCAGATCTCGGCGATCTTCTCGACGCCCTCCTTGAGCACGGGACCGTCGCGGAACACGGCGCAGTTCGTCTGCATCACCTTCTGCATCTTGAGCCGCAGCGCCGCCGTCGGCGTGTTGCCGTTCGCGTAGCGGAAGCGGTCGAAGTGCGAGAGCGCCCGCTCCGTCGACGTCTTTGAAAAGTCGGGCTGACGCGCGCCTTTCTCCGATTTCTCCGCGCAGCGCAGCGCCGCCGCGCGCCCGAACACGACGAGGTCGATGAGCGAGTTCGAGCCGAGCCGGTTCGCCCCGTGCACGGAGACGCAAGCCGCCTCGCCGATCGCCATCAGCCCCGGCGCGACATAGTCGGGGTTGCCGTCCTTCAAGGTGACGACCTCGCCGTGGAAGTTGGTCGGGATGCCGCCCATGTTGTAGTGCACGGTCGGCAGCACGGGGATCGGCTGGCGCGTGAGATCGACGCCGGCGAACACCTTGGCGTTCTCGGTGATGCCGGGAAGCCGCTCGGCGAGGATCTTCGGGTCGAGATGGTCGAGGTGCAGGTAGATGTGGTCCTTGTCGGGGCCGACGCCGCGCCCTTCGCGGATCTCGATCGTCATCGAGCGCGAGACCACGTCGCGCGAGGCGAGGTCTTTGGCGTGCGGCGCATAGCGCTCCATGAAGCGCTCGCCGGCCCCGTTCGTGAGATAGCCGCCCTCGCCGCGCGCACCCTCCGTGATGAGGACGCCCGCGCCGTAGACGCCCGTCGGGTGGAACTGCACGAACTCCATGTCCTGCAGCGGCAAGCCGGCGCGCAGCACCATGGCATTGCCGTCGCCGGTGCAGGTGTGGGCCGAGGTGCAGGAGAAATAGGCGCGTCCGTAGCCGCCGGTGGCAAGGATCGTGTGCTTGGCCCTGAAGCGGTGCAGCGTGCCGTCGTCCATCGACAGAGCGATGACGCCCCGGCAAACGCCGTCCTCGTCCATCAGGAGATCGAGGGCGAAGAACTCGACGAAGAACTCGGCCGCGTAGCGCAGCGACTGGCCGTAGAGCGTGTGCAGCATGGCGTGACCGGTGCGGTCGGCTGCGGCGCAGGTGCGCTGCGCGGGCGGACCCTGGCCATAGTCCGTCGTCATGCCGCCGAACGGGCGCTGGTAGATGCGCCCGTCCTCGGTGCGCGAGAACGGCACGCCGTAGTGCTCGAGCTCGTAGACTGCGTCGGGCGCGTGCCGGCACATGTACTCGATCGCGTCCTGGTCGCCGAGCCAGTCGGAGCCCTTGACGGTGTCGTACATGTGCCAGCGCCAGTCGTCGGGGCCCATGTTGCCGAGCGCCGCCGCGACGCCGCCCTGGGCCGCAACAGTGTGCGAGCGGGTCGGGAACACCTTCGTCACGCAGGCCGTCTTGAGGCCGGCTTGCGCGCACCCGACCGTTGCGCGCAATCCGGCGCCGCCCGCACCGACGACCACGACATCGTAGGTGTGATCGATCAGCGGATAGGCCTTGCCGTTGACGGCGGGGGCCTTCGCCGGCCCGCCATTGGTCTTCTCCCCGCCATTCGCCTTCGCCGCCATCGCGCTAGCCTCCCAACGTGAGCTTCATGACGGCGAAGGCCGACGCCAAGGCGACGGCCGTCGCGAAGAATGTATTGAGCATCAGAAGCGCCATCTTTGCTCCCTCGCCGTGCACGTAGTCCTCGATGATCGCCTGCATGCCGAGGCGCATGTGGACGGTCCCGGAGAGCACGAGGGCGAGAAGGGCCAGCGAGACGAGCGGGCGGGCGAGCGCCGCCTTGACGGTCGCGTGGTCGGCGCCCGCGAGGCTCACGATCAGCCAGACGAGGAAGATCGCGAGCGCGACATTGGCGGCGCCCGTCATGCGCTGCAGCCAGAAATGGCCGGCTCCGTCCTTTGCCGAGCCGAGCCGGCGGGCCTGCTTCAAGGGCGTGCGCATGGTGGTCATGGCGCGAACACTCCGGTATAGCCGAGCGCATAGGCCCACACGGCAAGCGTAAGCAGGCCCGAGGCGATGCCGCTCGCCCAGCAGAGGAAATCGATCGTGGTGCGGTCGTAGCCCCTGCCGGTATCCCAGATGAAGTGGCGAATGCCGCCCAACATGTGATGGAGCAAGGCCCAGGTGTATCCGAAGAGCACGATCCGGCCCGGCCAAGTCCCGAACAGCGCGCTGACGTAGGAGAAATAGTCGGGACCCGACGCCGCCGCGATCAGCCACCAGGCGAGCAGGAGCGAGCCGGCATAGAGCGCCGCGCCGGTGAGCCGGTGGAGAATGGACATCACCATGTTGATGTGCGGCGTATGGATCGCGAGGTGCGGCGAAATCGGACGTTCGACCGCGCGGCTCCGCTCGGATTTGGCCTGGGCCATCGGCAATCCCCTCTGAGTGCTCGCCGGCAGGTTTAGCGCGGTCGCGGGAGGGCGGCAATTCGACTAAGCGCCTCACGGCCGGTGGTGCGGGTCCTCAGCGTGGCAGGACGAGCCACACGTCGAGGTCGAGGATGACCCCTTCGGCATACTCGCCGTTCGCCGACTTCAGCGGAAACGCCGAGCAATCCTCGTTCTTCGCGGCAACGAGACGCGTGCGCAGCGCGCCGACGTCGGTGCGCCCCGGCAGCTCCGCCTTTTCCAGGATCTCGGACCACGCGTAGACCGTGTCCCCGGCAAAGAGCGGCGCGACGTGGCGGCCGCCGTTGATCGCCGCGATATGGAAGGCGTTGTTCAGGCCGTTGTAGGAGAGGGCGCGGGCAAGCGAGATCGTGACGCCGCCGTAGACGATGCGCTTGCCGAAGCGGCCCTTGGCCTCGGTGTGCTGGTTGAAGTGGACCTTGGCCGTGTTCTGGTAGAGGCGCGTCGCCATCTGGTGCTCGGCCTCCTCGAGCGTCATGCCGTCGACGTGGTCGATGCGCTCGCCCGCCTCGTAGTCACCCCACAGGTGCGGTGAGCCAGAGAGCGCAGTGTCGTAAGCGGCGGCGTCGAGCTTCGGCACGGCGGCGCCGATGTCCTTGGGGTCGACGCGGTCCCTAAGCTTGGGCACGACGGCCTCGGGGGCGGGCGCCGCCTTGTCGCGCTTTCGCACCATCACCCAGCGCGCGTACTCGAGGACAACCTCGCCGCGCTGATTGGTGCCGGTCGAGCGCACGTAGACCGTGCCCGTCTCGCGATTGGAGTTCTCCTTCAGGCCGATGACCTCGGAGACGGTCGAAAGCGTGTCGCCGGGGTAGGCGGGGCGGAGGAAGCGGCCCTCCGCGTAGCCGAGATTTGCAATCGCGTTCAACGAGATGTCCGGGACCGTCTTGCCGAAGACGACGTGGAACATGAGGAGGTCGTCGACGGGCGCCTGCGGATAGCCGATGGCGCGCGCGAAGGCGTCGGAGGACTGCACGGCGAAGCGCGGCCCGTAGAGGCTCGTGTAGAGGGCCTGGTCGCCCTCGGTGATGGTGCGCGGGGTGGCGTGACGGATGATCTGGCCGTAGCGGAAGTCCTCGAAGAAGTTGCCGGGGTTGGTCTTGGTCGTGGTCATCGATCTCGGGTTCCTTGGGTCTCGCTCCGTCAGCGCGCCGGTATGGCATTTTTGGATGGCCTGGACGAGGGGTCGAGGGGCCGCAGCGCGGCCCTGGTCCCTGGTTACCCTCGGTTGCGAAAAACGAGGGTAACTCCGCCGAAAGAGCTGATTCCTAAAACCACTCCTCGATTTCCTTGACAGCGCCGGCGATGGCAACCGTACGGCGGGCCTGCACGAGATGCAGGCGCTCGACCATCTTGCCCTCGACCGTGATCACGCCCTTCCTCGCGTTCTCGGGCAGGTCGAAGGCGGCGATGATCTTCCTCGACCAGACGACCTCCTCGTCGGAGGGCGAGAAGATCTCGTTGCAGGGCCCGACTTGCGAGGGGTGGATCAGCGTCTTGCCGTCCATGCCGAGCGTGCGCCCGTGCTCGCATTCGGCGCGGAAGCCCTCCTCGTCCTTGAAGTCGTTGTAGACGCCGTCGAGCATGTCGAGCCCGTAGGCGCGGGCGGCGACGATCGTCATGGCGAGCCAGGGGACGACCGCGAAGCGGTTGTGAAGTGCGCGCGCCCGCGATTCCTTCAGGAGATCGTTGGTGCCCATGACGAGGCAGACGAGCCGGTTCTCGGGATCGGCGCCGACGGCGGCGATCTCGCGCGCGTTGAGCATCGCCATCGGCGTCTCCATCATCGCCCACAGCTTGGTCTTTTCGGGCGCGTGCACCGATTTCAGGATCTTCGCCGCGCTGATGATGTCGCCGGGATGGGCGACCTTCGGCACGAGGATGGCGTCGGGGGCAGCCTCGGCGGCGGCGAGGATGTCTGCGGCGCCCCAGGCGGTCTCGAGCGCGTTCGGGCGGATGACGATCTCGCGCCGGCCGTAGCCGCCCTCCTTGACGAGGGTGCAAACCTTGGCCCGCGCCTCGGGCTTGGCGTCGGGCGCCACCGAATCCTCGAGGTCGAGGATCAGGGCATCGGCGGGCAGCGCCTTTGCCTTCTCGAGCGCGCGCAAGTTGGCGCCCGGCATGTAAAGGACGCTGCGGCGCGGTCTCACCTGGTGCATGGCCGGCCTCCCGTTGTCGCTGCGGTGCAACATTAGGCGAAAGTTCGCGCGACACCAACGCGACCTCGTGCAATCAAGCCGCGAAAAACGGTGGATGACGCGTTCAGACCGCCTTGGCGGCACGGCGCGCCGCCCGGACGCCCGCCGCGCTGCGCTGGTGGTATTTCTTGGACAGCCCTTCCCACTCGATCTCGAGCGAGCCGCCGGTCGCCCGGTGCTGGCGATCCCAGTTGGTCAGAAGATCGATGCAGGCATGATCGATGTAGTCGAGGTCGTCGATGTGCACATGGACATGGGTGTTCGGCTTCAAGGTCTCGAGCTCGGCCGCGAGCAAGGGCAGGCGGATCAGCGTCGCCGCCCCCTTCAAATGGAGATCGGTCCGGTTCTCGGTCCCGTTCTCGACCTTGCGGATCTCGAGGTGCGAGAAGGCATAGAGGAGCTTCAGGAGCGACAGGGCAAGGCCGGTCAAGACGCCGGCGAGCAGGTTCGTCGCGACGATCGTCACGATCGTGACGAAATAGATCATGACCTCGCTCTTGCCGAACTTCAGGAGGCCCGGCACCGCCTTCGGGTAGGCAAGCTTATAGCCGGTGAAGACGAGCACGGCCGCGAGCGCCGAGACGGGGATGTAGTGCAGCGTGAACGGCAGCACGCTTGCGAAAAGGAGAAGCCAGACGCCGTGCAGAATCGCGGAGGCGCGCGTCACGGCGCCTGCCTCGACGTTGGCGCTCGAGCGCACGATAACGCCCGTCATCGGCAGCACGCCCAAGGCGCCGCAGATGGTATTGCCGACGCCCTGGGCGGTGAGCTCCTTGTCGTACTTCGTGCGCGGGCCGCGATGCATCTGGTCGACGGCGGTGGCGCAGAGCAGCGTCTCGGCGCTGGCGATGAAGGCGATCGACACCGCGCCGACCAGGATCTGCGGGTCGATGATACGGGCGAGCTTGTCCCAGGTCGGGAAGATCGTCACCGACCAGATGTTGCTCGGAACGTCGACGTACTTGATCGAGTCGAGCCGGAAGATCGCCGCGGCGGCGATGGCGACGAGAACGCCGACGAGAGGCGCCGGCACGACGCGCCAGCTCTTGGGGGCAAACGAGCCCCACAAGGCGATCGTGCCGATGGTCAGGAGGCCGATCTCGCCCGCGGTCAACCGAGAATCGCCGGTCGAGATTGCATCGAAGAGAGCACCCGGCATGCCGAGCAGGTTCTGGATGCCGGTGCCGATCGGCTTCATGTCCAGCATGACGTGGAACTGCGACACGAGAATGAGCACGCCGATGCCGGCCAGCATGCCGTGAATGACGGCCGGAGAGACGGCGCGAAACCACTGCCCCAGCTTGAAGACTCCCGCCGCTGCCTGAAGGAGGCCGGCGAACAGGACGATGATGCCGATCATCTCCAATCCGTGCTTTTGCACGAGCTCGAGGACGAGCACGGAAAGACCGGCGGCGGGGCCGCTCACCTGCAGCGGCGAGCCGGCGAGATACCCGACGACGATCCCGCCGACGATCCCGGTGATGATGCCGGCCGTCGGCGGCATGCCGGATGCGATCGAGATGCCCATGCAGAGCGGCAGCGCGACGAGAAAGACCACGACGGAGGCGAGCAGGTCGCGCCCCCAGGTCGAGGTCGTCGCAGCGGTCGTCGTGTCGGCAGATGTCATGGTGTCCCGCGCCGCAGCCCGTGGGGCCGGCCTGCGCGCCCCGTTCGATGCCCAGTGCTGTTGGGGTTTCCCAACCGGGCCGGGACGATAACGGCTCCCGGCGGCCCCTGCAACCGAACCTCTCCGCCGTTCGCGGGCGATCCGTCGCACCCAGGGGCCTATGACCCATGACCGCAATTCATTAACGCGCACCCAAGTGCCCGCTTGCCGCGGCCCGCCTACTCAAACACACTCGCTCCGACGCGGAGATCATAATGAGCAGCTTTCCCGAAAACCTCAGCGACCGCTACCGCCGCTTCCGGCACCGCCACTTCGTCCCCCACGCCGACGACTACGAGGAGCTTGCGACCTACGGCCAGAACCCTGAGGTCATGGTAATCTCGTGCTGCGACAGCCGTGTCGACCCGGAGACCATCTTCAGCGCGCTGCCGGGCGAGCTCTTCGTCGTCCGCAACGTCGCGAACCTCGTGCCACCCTACGAGACCGGGGGAAAGTTCCATGGCGTCAGCACGGCGATCGAGTTCGCGGCCTTGAACCTGCGCGTCAAGCACCTCGTCATCATGGGGCATTCGGGGTGCGGCGGCGTGAAGGCCGCGCTCGACCAGAGCGCCGCAATCCAGACGGAAGCCCAGTTCATCTCGCGGTGGATGTCGATGCTGGACGACGCCCGTCTGCGGGTCGTCTCGGCCCATCAGATGGCGCCGCAGGCGGTGAAGCAGGCGCTTCTCGAGAAGGAAGGCATCAAGACGTCGATCAAGAATCTTCGGACGTTCCCCTTCATCCGCGACCTCGAGGACAAGGGGCGGCTCTCGCTGCATGGGGCCTATTTCGACATCGCGACCGGCACGCTGTCGGTGCTGAACCATTCGCGCGGCGAGTTCTTCCCCTTGTGACGACGTAATCAGTTCGCTGCAGCAGGTGTCGCCGCAGCGCGCGCCTTCTCGATCGCCGGCAGGAGCTTCGCTTCGAGACTTTCCTTCGTGATCGGACCAACGTGCTTGAAGGCGATCTTGCCCGCCCCGTCGATGACGAACGTCTCGGGCATGCCGTAGACGCCCCACTCGATCGCACTGCGGCCCGTGGCATCGACGCCGACCGCCGCATAGGGATTGCCGTAGCGGCCGAGATAGCGGCGCGCCGCCGCCGTCTGGTCCTTGTAGTTGACGCCGTAGATTTCGACGCCGCCTCGCTCCTTGGCCGCGGCGAGGAGCGGGTGCTCGTCGATGCATTCCGCGCACCATGACGCCCAGAAGTTGACGACCGACACCTTGCCCCGGCCGAGGTCAGCGCTTGCGAATCCGGGAATCGGCCGCCCGTTCGCGACGAGTCCGTCGAGCGCGGTGAATTCGGTCACGGGCACCGGCTTGCCGATCAGCGCCGAGGGGAGCTTCGAGGGATCACCGGAGCTCAGCGCTAAGACGAACAGCGCCGCCATAGCCGTAAAGATCACCACGGGCACCACGACCCACGACAGGCCCTTGCGCGCCGGAGGCGTTGCCGCACCGCGCTTTGCCCGGCTTCGCGCTTCGATGGCGTCGCTCATCTCGTCCCTGCCTTCAGTGCTGCTCAGCGGGGGCCGACGACGAGCGGCGCTTCACGCCGCGCGTTTCGAGCGCGGCGAGCGCTTTCGCCTGGCGCCGGCCGTCGAAGATGAGCCAGGCGATGAGCCCGGCGAGCGCCGTGACGGTCACGCCATAGGCGGCGAGGATAAACCAGACGTAGGGGCCGAGATCCATGCTCTCACTCCGCCGCTGCAACGCGAAGAGGCTCGCTCCGCTCCACTTCGGCCGCCGTCAGCGCCTTGACGCGCCGGCGCAGGACCTCGTTGCGCATCGCCTTCAAGTGAAGCGCGACGAACATCACCGTGAAGCCCACGGCCGAGATCAGGAGAGGCGTGCGCATCGAGGGATGCACCGTCGAGGTGAAGCCGGTCGACGCCTGGTGCAGCGTCTGCCACCACTCAACCGAGAACTTGATGACGGGGAGGATCGCGACGCCGACGAGCGCGAGCACAGCGGTGAGCTTGCCCGCCAGCGCCTCGTCCTCGAGGGAAGAGCGCAGCGCGATGAGGCCGAGATAGAGGAAGAAGAGGATGAGCACGGACGTGAGTCTGGCATCCCACACCCAATAGGTGCCCCACATGGGTTTGCCCCAGAGCGAGCCGGTGACGAGGGCAATGAGCGTGAAGACCGCCCCGATGGGCGCGGCGGCCTTGGCCGAGACGTCGGCGAGCGGATGGCGGAACACGAGGAGGCCGAAGCTCGAGACGGCGACGATCATGTAGCCCATCATGGCGAGCCATGCGGCCGGCACGTGGATGTACATGATCTTGACCGTCTCGCCCTGTTGGTAGTCGGGGGGCGCAACGAAGAAGACGAGGTACATCGCAACGCCGATCAGAAGCGCTGCCGCGCCTGCGACCCACGGCAGGAGCTGTCCGGAGAGCTCCATGAAGCGGGTCGGATTGGCGAGGCGTTGCGTAAGCGTCTGCATGGGGTCTGATCTAGGGCTTTGCATGGAGAAGTGCAATTTGCATGCGTTTCCTGAACTGCAATTAACTTGCTCTACTGCATTTGGAAGCGCAGGGCGGCGGCCGCCGCGAGCGGCCCGATCACGAGGGAAGCAAGCGAGATCGCGCATAGGATCAGGAACGGCGCCGCAAAACCGCCCTCCGAGCCGGCGCCGCTGATCGCCGAAATCCCGAAAATGAGGGTCGGCACGTAGAGTGGGAGCACGAGGAGCGCGATGAGGAGACCGCCGCGCCGGGCGCTGAGCGTCAATGCCGCCCCAATCGCGCCGAGAAAGCTCACGGCCGGCGTTCCGGCGAGCATGGTGGCGAGGAGAGCCGGATAGAGGGCGAGGTCCAAATTGAGCAGAAGGCCGAGCACGGGGGCCAAGAGCGCGAGCGGAATTCCCGTCGAGATCCAATGGGCGAGCGCCTTCGCCGCCGCGGCGAGCTCGAGCGGGAGCGAGCCCGTCGCCATCACCTCGAGCGAGCCGTCCTCGAGATCGGCCTCGAACAGGCGTGGCAACGAAAGAAGCGCGGCGAGGAGGAGGGCGATCCACAGCACGCCCGGCGCAATGCGCGAGAGCAGCTTGAGGTCGGGCCCGAGTCCGAGCGGCATCAGCGTGACGACGATAAGATAGAAGCCGAGCGCGGTCCCGAGCGCCGAGCCTTCGGCGAGCGCAAGGGCGAGGTCGCGCCGGAGCAGCGCGGCGAACTCCCTCATGCGGCCTCCGTCTCGCCGAGCCGCAAGGTTCTCGCGCCCTCGACGCCGAGCGGCAGATGCGTTGCGGCAATGACGAGGCCGCCCTCGGCCGCGCGCCGGGACAAGTGCGCGCCGAGCCGTGAGGCGGAGGCAGAGTCGAGCGACGCAGTCGGCTCGTCGAGCAGCCACAGGGGCCGGCGCGCCACGAAAAGCCGCGCGAGGCCGAGCCGCCGCTTCTGCCCGGCCGACAGGAACCCGGACGGAACCTCGGCGAGCGGAGCGAGATCGAACGCCTCGAGCGCCCCGGCGACGCGCTCCGCCCGGCTCTCCCCGTTCGTCGCATCGAGATAGTCGGCCCAGAAGGCGAGATTGGCTGCAACGGTGAGCGCGGACTTGATGCCGTTCGCGTGGCCGACGTAATGGCAATGATCGCGCACGTCGCGTTCGGGATCTCCACCGCTGAGCCTGATCGAGCCCGCGGCCGGCGGGAGGAAGCCTGCGAGGGCGCGGATGAGCGTCGTCTTGCCCGAGCCGTTCGGACCCGTGAGCACGAGGATCTCGCCCTGCCCGACCTCGAACGACAGCGAGCGGATGACCGTGCGCTCGCCGCGTGCGACAGTGAGGTTCTCGACGGCGAGGCGCACGGGGAATTCCCTTCGGGCAACGGGAAGGTGGACGCCTCGACGAGACGTGGCCGAATAACCCGGCAATCCGGCGGCTGGCTCTCTCTCGGCCGGCGGATTATATAAGTAGCTTGCTTCTTGGTTCGCTAGCGCAAAAAATCAGCGATCGGCCGGGCGTGCACGCGTGCGGAGCCCGGCTGCGCTCGGGCGGCGCACGATGCCGCGATCGGCCCTGTTTTTGAGGAGATGAGACCTTGAGCGCGACCTCGCCTTCGAGCCATTCGGCTTCCCTCGACAGCTTCGCTTGCAAGAAGACCCTGGAGGCGGCCGGCAAGAGCTACGTCTACTTCTCGCTTCCCGAGGCCGAGAAGAACGGCCTCTCGGGCATCTCGAAGCTGCCCTACTCGATGAAAGTTCTGCTCGAGAACCTCTTGCGCCACGAGGACGGCCGCACCGTCACCAAGTCCGACATCGAGGGGGCGGCGCGCTGGCTCGAAAATCGCGGCAAGGCGGAGAAGGAGATCGGCTTCCGGCCCGCGCGCGTGCTCATGCAGGATTTCACCGGCGTGCCCGCCGTCGTCGATCTCGCCGCCATGCGCGACGGGATGCTGACGCTTGGCGGCGATCCCAAGAAGATCAACCCGCTGGTGCCGGTCGATCTCGTCATCGACCATTCGGTGATTGTCGATTCCTTCGGCTCGCCGCAGGCGCTCGAGAGGAACGTCGAGCTCGAGTACGACCGCAACGGCGAGCGCTACAATTTTCTCAAGTGGGGCCAGGGCGCGTTCGCCAACTTCCGTGTCGTGCCGCCGGGGACGGGCATCTGCCACCAGGTCAACCTCGAGTATCTGGCGCAGACCGTGTGGACCGCCGAGCAGTCGGACGGGACGACGCTCGCCTATCCCGACACGCTCGTCGGCACGGACAGCCATACGACCATGGTCAACGGGCTCGCCGTTCTCGGCTGGGGCGTCGGGGGCATCGAGGCGGAGGCGGCCATGCTCGGCCAACCGCAGTCGATGCTGCTGCCCGAGGTCGTCGGCTTCAAGCTCACGGGTCAGTTGAAGGAAGGCGTGACGGCGACCGACCTCGTGCTGACCGTCACGCAAATGCTGCGCCGGCACGGCGTCGTCAACAAGTTCGTCGAGTTCTTCGGGCCTGGTCTCGACCACCTGACGCTCGCCGACCGGGCAACGATCGCCAACATGGCGCCCGAGTACGGCGCAACCTGCGGGTTTTTCCCCGCCGACGCCGAAACGCTCAAGTACCTTACGCTCTCGGGGCGAGACCCGGCGCGCGTGGCTCTCGTCGAGGCCTACACCAAGGCGCAAGGGCTTTTCCGGTCATCTGGCTCGCCCGACCCACTTTTCACGGAGACGCTCGAGCTCGATCTCGGCGCCGTCGTCCCGTCGATGGCGGGACCGAAGCGGCCGGAGGGGCGGGTCGCCCTCCAGGACGTGAAGTCCGGCTTCGCCAAGGCGCTCGAGAGCGAATACAAGAAGCCCGGCGCGGGCGAGCAGCGCGTCCCCGTCGAGGGCCGCGACTTCACGCTCGGGCACGGCGACGTCGTCATCGCCGCCATCACGAGCTGCACCAACACCTCCAATCCGAGCGTGCTGATCGCGGCCGGCCTGCTCGCCCGCAAGGCGCTCGCCAAGGGCCTCGGCGCGAAACCGTGGGTCAAGACGTCGCTCGCGCCGGGCAGCCAGGTGGTCGCGGCCTATCTCGAAAGATCGGGTCTGCAGGCGTCGCTCGACAAGATCGGCTTCAATCTCGTCGGCTTCGGCTGCACCACCTGCATCGGCAACTCGGGTCCGCTCGCGCCTGAAATCTCCAAGGCGATCAACGACAACGGTCTCATCGCCGCCGCCGTGCTCTCCGGCAACCGCAACTTCGAGGGCCGCGTCAGCCCCGACGTCCAGGCGAACTATCTCGCATCTCCGCCCCTCGTCGTCGCCTACGCCATTGCCGGCACGGTCGCGCGCGATCTGTCTACGGAGCCGCTCGGGGCCGGAAGCGACGGCGCCCCGATCTACCTCAAGGACATCTGGCCCTCGAACCGCGAGATCGACGACTTCATCGCCGCCAACATCACCAAGGAGCTCTTCAAGTCGAAGTACGCCGAGGTCTTCCGCGGAGACGAGCGCTGGCGCGCAATCAAGTCGGGCTCGGGCCTCACCTACGCCTGGAGCAATAAATCGACGTACGTGCAGAACCCGCCCTACTTCCAGGGCATCGGGAAGACGCCGCGGCCGATCACCAACATCGAGAGCGCGCGCATCCTGGCGCTGTTCGGCGATAAGATCACCACCGACCACATCTCGCCCGCAGGCTCGATCAAGACCGCCTCGCCCGCCGGCAAGTATCTCATCGCCGAAGGGGTCGAGCCCAAGGACTTCAACCAGTACGGCACGCGACGCGGCAACCACGAGGTGATGATGCGCGGCACCTTCGCCAACATCCGCATCAAGAACCACATGGTGAAGGACGAGGGCGGCAACGTCGTCGAGGGCGGCTTCACCATTCATCACCCCTCGGGCGAGCGCATGCCGATCTACGACGCGGCCCAGCGCTACGCGGCCGAGGGCGTGCCGCTCGTCGTCTTCGCCGGCGCCGAGTACGGCAACGGGTCCTCGCGCGACTGGGCGGCCAAGGGCACGAACCTGCTCGGCGTCAAGGCCGTCATCGCCCAGTCGTTCGAGCGCATCCACCGCTCGAACCTCGTCGGCATGGGCGTTCTGCCGTTCACCTTCGAGCCGGGCACCACCTGGCAATCCTTGAAGCTCACCGGAGACGAGACGGTGACGATCCGCGGCATCGGCACGCTGAAGCCCCGCCAGATCGTGGACGCCGCCATCAAGCGCGCCGACGGGACGGCGATCGTGGTCCCCCTACTGTGCCGGGTCGATACACTCGACGAGATCGAATACTTCAAGAACGGCGGGATCCTGCACTACGTTCTGCGAAACCTGGCGGCCTGACGAACGTAGCTCAAGGGATCGGCCGGAGCCGGCCGCCTGAGGCAGCCTCGCATTTCCGGCGCGGCTTCCTACGTAACGTTATCGCACTTCAGGTTCGCGCCCCATGCATCGCATTCTGACCGCCGCTTTTCTCATTGCACTCCTCCCCATAGGCGCCTCACCGCGGGCGGAGCTGACCGGCGCCCCGGCGAACGGCGATCGCCCGGTGCGCGCCGTCATCGAGCTGTTCACTAGTCAGGGCTGCTCGTCGTGCCCGCCGGCCGACGCCCTCCTCAAGACGTACGCCGACAGCCGAGACGTCATGGCCCTGTCGCTCCCTGTCGACTACTGGGACTACATCGGCTGGAAGGACACGCTCGCCTCCCCGCGCAACACCGAGCGCCAACGGGCCTACGCCCGCCACTTCGGCATCGGCCCCGTCTACACGCCGCAGGCCGTGATCAACGGGACGGCGCAAGCAACGGGCTCGGACCAGCGCGAGATCGAAGCAGCCATCGATGAGACGGCAGCGGCTTTCGCGGCGCGCCGCGTCCCGGTTCAGTTCTGGAACCGCGACGGCCGCATCATCATCGAGACCGGGGCGGCGCCCGACGGCACCGAAGTCAAGGAGGCGACGATCTGGCTCGCCCTCCTCCAGAAGTCGGCGAGCGTCACAGTCAAGCGCGGAGAGAACGGCGGACGGTCGCTCACCTACCACAACGTCGTTCGCGACATGACCCCCGTTGGCGTCTGGAACGGCAAGCCGACGACGATCCGCCTCGCCCAGGCCTCGATCATGCGTCCCGAGTTCGAGGACAGCATCGTCCTCATCCAGGAGGCCAATAACGGCCCGATCCTGGGGGCCGCCTGGCTCGGCCATTAGGCCGCCCTCCCGACCCCGCGAGCGCAAAGCGCCGCAGCCGGCTGAACGCCGGCTACGCGATCGCAGGGGGGCTCGCCCGCCGAATAATCGTGCGTTTGTCAAGCAAATCACGGAATTCTGCACGGTGAGGAACCGGTCCGCGCCTCGGGCGTATTCGTCAGGCAGGCTCTCGTTCAGCTTGATTTATTTTGTAGCAGACGTTCGTATGTCCTTAACTTATAAGGGGTAATTGGAAGCCTGAGGGGCCCGCCTCCCGCGCCAGCCGCCGGTCCGAATGGAGTGTGCCGTTTGAAACGAACCGTATCCCAAGCGGTACAGCCTCTCGTTTTGGGCGCCGAGAACGTTGCGGACAGCGAGCATGGCTCTCGCGTGACCGTCCGCTGGTTCTCTTCCGGAGAGGGAAATCGCCGCGATGCGCTGGCGCTGCGCTATCGGGCGTACCATGCCTCGGGCTTCATCGAGACCTCCCGGTGGGGGATCTACACCGATCCTTATGACGACGTGCAGAGCACGGTGATCGCCGGTCTCTTCCGCCACGGCGCCTGCATCGCCACTCTGCGGCTTTGTTTTTATCAACCCGGCGCCGCCGGCCCGGCCTTGCCGTGTGAGACCATCTATCCGGAGGTCGAGGCCATAAAGACCGGCGCCACCGGGACCGTCGTCGAGCTGTCGCGCCTCGCCATGGACCCCTCGATCACGAATACCCGCTATCGCGCCCGCCTCTATGCCGCGGCGGTGCGCACCGCCGTCATCGCCTGCGCGGCCTTTGACGCGCAGCAACTGCTCGTCGCGACGCAGCTCAAGTCGCGCCGATTCTACGAGCACGTGCTCGGCTTCGAGGTCGCAGCGCCGCCGCGGCACTATCCCCCGGGCGAGTTCCAGATCATTCTTCTGTCGCGCCACCTCAATGCCGACGCGCGCCAGCGCCTGATGAACAACATCTTCTTCAAGTTCGACGAGCAGGAAATCGCCGACGTGCGCGCCATCATCGCTCCCAAGCTGAACGGCAAGGAGCAGGTTTAGCTCGCGTCGAGCGACCCTCCCTCAGTCGCCCCAGGTCCTGATGTCGACGAAATGCCCTTCGAGGGCGGCGGCCGCCGCCATCGCCGGCGAGACCAGGTGCGTACGCCCCTTGTAGCCCTGGCGGCCCTCGAAGTTGCGATTCGAGGTCGAGGCGCAGCGCTGCTCGGGCTTCAGCTGATCCGGGTTCATGCCGAGGCACATGGAGCAGCCGGGCTCGCGCCACTCGAAGCCCGCTTCCTTGAAGATCTTGTCCAGGCCCTCGGCCTCGGCCTGCTCTTTGACGAGGCCCGAGCCCGGCACGATCATCGCGTAGGCGAGCCGGTTCGAGATCTTCTTGCCGGCCACGATCTTCGCCACCTCGCGCAGGTCCTCCATGCGCCCGTTGGTGCACGAGCCGATCCACACGACGTCGAGCGGAATGTCGGTCATCTTGGTGCCGGGCGTGAGGCCCATGTAGGCCAGCGCGCGCTCCATCGAGGCGCGCTTCGTCTCGCTCTCGACCTTCGCGGGATCGGGCACGACGCCGGTCACCGACGCGACATCCTCGGGGCTCGTCCCCCAAGTCACGATCGGCGGCAGCTTCCTCGCATCGAGCCGCACCACGCGATCGAAGTGGGCGCCCTCGTCCGAGCGCAGCGTCTCCCAGTACTTCATCGCCATCTCCCAGGCCGCGCCCTTGGGCGCCTTGGGACGGCCCTTGATGAAGGCAAAGGTCTTCTCGTCGGGGGCGATCATGCCGGCGCGCGCGCCGCCCTCGATCGACATGTTGCAGATGGTCATCCGCCCTTCCATGGAGAGCGAGCGTATCGCCTCACCCGCGTACTCGATGACGGAGCCGGTGCCGCCCGCCGTGCCGATCTCGCCGATGATCGAGAGGATGATGTCCTTGGCGGTCACGCCGCGGGGCAGCTGCCCGTCGACGTCGACCAGCATGTTCTTGGCCTTTTTCTGGATGAGCGTCTGCGTGGCCAGCACGTGCTCGACCTCGCTCGTGCCGATGCCGTGGGCGAGCGCACCGAACGCTCCGTGCGTCGACGTGTGGCTGTCGCCGCAGACGATCGTCGTGCCGGGCAGCGTGAAGCCCTGCTCGGGGCCGACGACGTGGACGATGCCCTGGCGCTTGTCGAGCTCGTGGAAGTACTCGATGCCGAAGTCGCGCGCGTTATTGGCCAGCGTCTCGACCTGGACGCGGCTATCCGGATCGTCGATGCCGTGCGAGCGATCGGTCGTGGGCACGTTGTGGTCGACGACGGCCAGCGTCTTCTCCGGGGCGCGGACTTTTCGCCCGGCGATCCTCAGTCCTTCGAAGGCCTGCGGGCTCGTCACCTCGTGCACGAGATGGCGATCGATATAGAGAAGACAGGTCCCGTCCGGCTGGCGGTCCACCACGTGGTCGTCGAAGATCTTGTCGTAGAGCGTCTTGGCCATAGCTCACTTGCCGTCGAGACGGAGTTTTGATTGCTCGCCAGCCCAAGTATGGTCGGCTCGCTAGCCCCGCGCTAGCGTCATCCCCGCGGAGGCGGGGATCCATCCAAGGCCGCCGCAGAATTGCAATAGATGCTTGGGCGGATGCCCGCCTGCGCGGGCATGACGTTGGAAGGGGGCGCTGCATCAAATAGCGACTCGCAAGCCTCCTTGCAAATCAGCGCCCGTGGGGATGCCGATAAGCGCGCCTGAGGCTTGCCGGCCGCACCAAAAAGGAGCCGGGCACGGGGCCCGGCTCAAGTTGATCTCCAGCGCCCGAGCCCCCTGGTGGTGGCAGTTGACCCCGGGGCAAAGCGCCGGATAGCCCAAATACGGCCGGCCGGGCCGCCGGTTTGCACCTGTCCTACCTTTAATCCTTCCATTGGCGCGCCTTGGAGACGAGGAAGTCGCGCAGGACCTGTACCTTTTTCGAGGCTTTGACCTCCTCCGGGTAGACGAACAGGATCGGCAGCGTCGGCAGATCGATCTCGACCTTGTTGAGCACGCTGACGAGGTCCGTCTCGTCCTCGGTCATGTAGTCGGGGATCATGCCGATGCCGACGCCGGCCAGGATGGCATGCTTGATGGCGACCACGCTGTTCACTCTCAGCGACGGGATGCGCGGGGCCTCTCCGTTGCGGCCGACCGTCTCGAGCCAGCTGATCGAGGGCAGGAGCTGGGACGGCGGCTGGCCGCTGTAGGAGATGAAGCGATGCCCCTTGTCGAGGTCCGAGAGCGTCTCGGGCGCGCCGAAGCGGCGCACGTACTGCGTCGAGGCAAGCGCGCGAACCTTGGCCGTGAACAGGGGCCGGCGGATCAGCTCCGTCTGCTCAGGCTCGCGCGTCCATATGGCGACGTCGGCGGCGCGCATGGCGATGTCGATCTGATCGTCGTTGAGCAGAAGATCGACCCTGATCTCGGGGTAGAGGTCCATGAACTCGCGCAGCCGCTGGGTGACCCAGACCGTCCCGAGGCCGACCGGCGAGGCGATGCGGATCTCGCCCTTGGGCTTGGTGGTGGTGTCCGCGATGAGCGTCTCGGCCACCTGCAGCTTGCCCATCACGTCGGCGACGGTGTGGAACAGGAGCTCGCCCTGCTCGGTCAGCACCAGGCCGCGCGCATGGCGATGGAAAAGAGTGACCTTCATGTCGCGCTCGAGCGCGGAGACCTGCCGGCTCACCGCCGACTGGCTCATGTGGAGCGCATCGCCCGCGTGCGTGAAGCTACCCGCGGCGGCGGCGGCATGAAAGATCCTGAGCTTGTCCCAATCCATCGTGGACACTCCGGGCGACACCAAACGAGCCGCCGCACCGCGCGACGGCTAAGACATCAAGGCTCTCCCAAGCCAGGAAAACGTTGATTGTTGGCGGCAGGATGATATTGGCCGCGCCGGAGCATAGCGGGTCGCGGCACGCGAGCAAAGGCACCTTGATTCTTCCGCCCGGGTAACCCTATTCGTCTTCAGTGCCGCGGGCGGGGCGGCGCCCCAACACAGCTTTGCCTCCACAGGGAGAACGCGAAATGACGTCCAGAGTATTCGCGGCGGCCGCGTTGGCCGCGTCATTGGCACTTCCCATCAAGGCGGTAAAGATTTGGGAGGTCGGGGGGCTCGACGGCCCCGAGTCGGCGCTCCCTGACGAGAGCGCAGGCGTTATCTATCTGAGCAATCTCGGCGGCGGCCCGACCGAGAAGGACGGCAACGGATTTATTTCGAAGATCTCGCTCGACGGAAAAATCGTCGCGCTGAAGTGGGCGACCGGCCTCGATGCGCCGAAGGGTCTCGCGCGCGCGGGCGACCGGCTCTATGCGGCCGACATCGACCGCCTCGTCGAGATCGCGCTGGCCGACGGCAAGGTTACCGCCAGCCACGCGGCCAAGGGTGCCGTTTTCCTCAATGACGTGGCCGCCGACGCCGAGGGCCGCGTTTACGTCTCGGACATAGGAACGAACGTCATCTGGCGGCTCGCCGACGGCCGCTTCGAGCCCTGGCTCGAGAGCGAGAAGCTCAACTTCCCGAATGGCCTTCTCGTGCAGGGCGATAGGCTCATCGTCGCGAGCTGGGGCGTCATGGCCGACGAGAAGGCCGGCAAGCCCGGAGCGCCGGGGAACCTCGTCGAGGTCTCTCTCGCCGACAAGTCCGTCCGCCCGCTCGGCAGCGGCAAGCCGGTCGGCAATCTCGACGGCATCGTGCCCTTCGGCCCCTCGAGCTACCTCGTAACCGACTGGGTTGCTGGCGCGCTCTACCTTATCGAAGCCTCGGGCGACGCTGAGCTCATCCAGGACTTCAACCAGGGCAGCGCCGACCTCGCCTACCTCTCGGCGTCGAAGACCGCCCTTATCCCGCTGATGATGGACAACAAGCTCGCCGCCTACCGCATCGAATAGTCATTCGGCCGCGACGGGCTGCGCCTCGTGGGCGGCGAGGAAGCGCTCGGCCTCGAGCGCAGCCATGCAGCCCATCCCGGCCGCCGTGACCGCTTGGCGGAAGACCTCGTCCTTCACGTCGCCCGCCGCAAAGACGCCCGGGACCGAGGTCGCCGTCGAATTGGGCTCGGTCAGGATGTAGCCGGTCGGCTTCATCTCGAGCTGGCCGCGGAAGATTTCCGTCGCGGGGGCATGGCCGATGGCAATGAAGACACCGTCGGCGGCGCGCTCGATAACCTTGCCGGTCTTCACGCTCTTGAGACGCACGCCGGTGACGGACCTCGGGTCGGCCGTGCCCACGACCTCGTCGAGCACCGTATCCCAGATGACCTCGATCTTCGGGTTCTTGAACAGGCGCTCCTGCAAGATCTTCTCGGCGCGGAAATGATCGCGCCGGTGCACGACGGTGACGCGCTTGGCGAAGTTCGTGAGGAAGATCGCCTCCTCGACCGCGGTATTGCCGCCGCCGACGACGACGACCTCCTTGCCCTTGTAGAAGAAGCCATCGCACGTCGCGCACGCCGAGACGCCGTAGCCCTTGAACGCTTCCTCGCTCGGCATGCCGATCCAGCGTGCCTGGGCGCCCGTGCAGATAATGAGCGCGTCCGCGGTATAGACATCGCCCGACTCGCCCTCGAGCCGGAACGGGCGCTTCTTGAGGTCGACCTTCGAGATGTGGTCCATGACGATCTCGGTGCCGACGTGCTCCGCCTGCGCCTGCATTTGCTCCATGAGCCAGGGTCCCTGGATCACGTCGGCGAAGCCGGGATAGTTCTCGACGTCGGTCGTAATCGTGAGCTGGCCGCCCGGCTGGCCGCCCTGGATCAAGAGCGGCTTCAACATGGCGCGGGCGGCGTAGATCGCAGCCGTATAACCGGCGGGCCCCGACCCCAGAATGATCACCTTGGCGTGCTTTGGCATGCTCATTTCTCGTCCCCTGCGCTCGCGCAACGGCTACCTCATATAGCGATTGGGAGCGCCTTTCGCGAGCCCGCGCGGCTTGGCTCCTGTGGAGGCCAAGTCTTGTAGAATAATGTATACAAATCAATTAGTTGATCATCAACCCGGGATCACCCGCGCCTCAGGTATGCAACCGCGGCGCGGATCACAGGGGGCGCAAAGAGGATGTTGCGATGACCGAGCCCGTCGACGGCCATGAGCTCGGCCGACTGGCAGCTCGCCGCGATCTCCTCAGCATTCGCGAACCCGACCTCATGATCGTCGCGCGCGTGGATGACGAGCGCCGGCCGTCCGATGGCGATCAACAGATCGACGGCCGTGAAGTCGGCGATCCTGCGGTGCGCGATGCGCTCGAGGTGGCGCTCATAGACCCGCTGGGCGGCCGGCGTGAGGCCGAGCCCTTCGCCGTACTCGGCCGTTATCCCGGCGAACGTGTTGGGACCGGAGACGAGCACATAGCGCTCGAAGGGGTGCGCGCCTGCGAGCGGCGGGGCACCTTCGCCCGCCAGGAGCGCGGAGAGGCACCCCATCGAGTGAGCGACGGCAAAACGCATGGGGCCGAGCGCCTCGGCGACCGCGAGCAGCGCACGCGCGCAGTCGATGAGGCTTGCCCGGCGCCGCGCGTTCTTGCCGTGCGCCGGCTGGTCGAACAGCACCGTGCGAAAGCCCGCGCGCCGCAGCTGCTCGGCAAATACCGCCATGAAGGAGGATTCGCTCGTCCAGCCGTGGGCGATAAGGACGGACGGTGCATCGGGTGCTGCCGGCTCGGGCGCGAAGATGTAGGCCTGAATGTCGCCCTCGCCGGTGGGCACACTGACCCACTCGGCATTGCGCAGGTGAAAGCGCGCGCGCTCGACGAGGATGGCATGATCGGACGTCCGCCGCTCCGACAGCATCGGCGTGCAGAAGCGCCTATAGGCGAGATCGCCCGCGCGCGCCGGCGCAGAGCGGCTCAACACACGATAGTCAAGTCTGGTCAGCTCGTTATGCGTGGTCAGCATCGGCGCCGCTTCACACGACGGACAGGATCAATTTCAGCATGTGCGGCCCCGCCTTGAAACCGGATACGATAGCTGACAATCTTGATTAACGCAGATCGGTTGTTTCCAAGGCGATGCTAGGGGGTGGAACGATGCGGCACTCATCAATCCTCTTCTCCTCGATTTTCGTTCTTCTACTCACGGGCGCCGCAGAGATCGTGGGCTCGGTCCCCGCTCATGCGGGTATCACGGACAAGTTCGAAGAGTTGGAGGCTTGCAAGGCGCGCGCTCCTGACGCCCCGATACGGCGCATCGCTCTCGTCGTCGGCAACAACACCGTGATGCACGTCAAGACGCCAGCGGCGAGCAAGGACAATAAACCGGCCGCAGCGGGGGCCAACACGCTTGTCGCCAAGACCCTCGCCAATGCCGTCCGCGATGCGACGCTCATGGCGGATACGCTCTCGGATATCGGCTTCGAGGTCGATGCCGTATCGGAGCTGACTAAGGCTGAGCTGCTCGAACACCTCGACCAGTTTGCGGCGAGAATCTCCGATCTCTGCAAGGACGATATCGCGCTCTTCTACTTTGCCGGCAACGGCTATGAGATTTCCCGCGTCAGCTATATCGGGACGACGGACGCGCAAATCCCGGCGGACCTCGAGACCGAGGAGCTCGTTATGCGAGGTTGGGTCAACTCACTGGATATTCTCGACCGGCTCAAGGTCCATCGCGGCCCGAAGTTCGTCATTCTCGACACGTGCCGAACCGACCCAATGCAAGGCCTGCGCAAGGAAATTGCCAAGCATTTGATGCCGGACGTGCGGATACCCACCAACACGCTGATCGCCTATGCCTCGGAGCCTGGCCAGGATGCCCTTGATGGCGATCCGGGGGGCAACGGACCTTATGCGGCCGCTCTTGCACAGGCTCTGCCGACCACTCTCGGTCCCGTCGAGGAGGTTTTCCGCAAGGTGCGCGAGATCGTTGCCGCATCGACGAGAGACCTGCAGCACCCGTTTATAGAATCTACGCTGACGCGAGAGGTTTTCCTGAAACCGCAATCGATGCCGCCTGTGGCCGGTACGCGCAGCATCGGCGAAGACGACACGAGCGCGCCGTCGCCCGCTACTGACAGCGGCAGCATGGGAGGTCGCGTCGCCCTCGTGATCGGCAACGGGAACTACATTTCTCCCATCGCGCCCGACCTCAAGAACCCCAAAAATGACGCGCATGCGGTTGCCGACGTGCTCCGCAGGCTCGGGTTCCGGTCGGTTACCGAGAAGCACGATCTCGACAAGACGGGCATGCTCAATGCTCTGAGAGACTTCGGCGATATCGCGGACAAGGCCGACTGGGCGGTGGTCTATTTCGCCGGCCACGGCATCGAGATGAAGGGGCAGGGCTATGTCCTCCCCGTAGACGTCCGGCTCGAGCGCGACAGCGACGTGGAGCTCGAAGGCGTCTCCATCCTGCAGGTCCTGAGCCGGTTCGAGGGTACGCGCATGCTCGGCCTCTTCATCGTCGATGCCTGCCGCAACAACCCCTGGATTCCCCATATGCAAACCAGGCTGCAGGATGCCCGAGACTTCAGGATTAGCGACGGACTGCCGCGCATCGAGCCCGACCAGGACAACGTCCTCGTTGCCTACTCGACCAAGCACGGCACAAAGGCCTTCGACGGGTCGGGTCAGTCGAACAGCCCCTATATCGAGGCCCTTCTCCAGCGCATCGAGCAGCCGGGGCTCGAGATCGACATGATGTTTCGCCTTGTGCGGGACGCGGTGAGGAAGAAAACTAAGACGCAGCAGCCGTTCGTCTACGGGTCATTGCCGGCCGAGCCGCTCTATTTCAAGCCGCCTGCCCCCGTGGCGACCGCGCCGAGCGCCATCCAATCGACCTCGTCGCCTTGATATCGGCTGGCCAGCCCCGTCGACGGTGACGTAGTCTACGCTCAGCGCCCGGGACTTGCCTTTAGCTCCTTCAACGTCGGGATATTGGAAACGTCGACCTCTTTCTGCGCGTGCCAGAGGTCATGCGCCGTTTGCATGTTGAGCCAGATCGCCGGGCCGTTGCCGACGAGCTTGCCGATACGCACCGCCATTTGCGGCGTCACCGGCTGCTTTTCGCGGATCAGGTCGTAAAGCGTCTGGCGCGACACGCCGAGGTGATCGGCGATGGCGGTCTTCGAAAGACCGAGTGCCGGAATGACAACCTCACGCAATAGCTCGCCCGGGTGCGTCGGGCAGCGCTTAGGATCGCGGACTGGGAACTCTTTCGCCAAGCAGTTGCCTCTATCTCATCTAATTGTGCCATTCGAGGTCGACCTCGACGGCATGGCCGCCGGACCATCCAAAGGAGACGGTCCAGTGGTCGGTGATCGCAACGCCATAGCGCCGCTTTCCATTCTCATCCCACTCGAAGAACCTGCCTAAGAATGCAACCTCTCGGGGCGCGTTCGCCGCGTTGAGTGCATCCAAGACCCAGTAGGTTTCCCGCGCTGGCAGATTCTTATGCGCAAAGTCCTTTCCCAATTCCCACGCCTTCTTGAGGTCGCGGTTTCGAAACGATCGTATCATCTTTGTACGCCAATACCTGACATTCGTCAACCGACGCCTTACAAAATAGAGACCGCGCGTCCGGCTACTAAAGCAACCGCAGCGCCTTGAAGCTCGCGTGTCCGCTCTTGCCGACGATGATGTGATCGTGGACCGTGACGCCCAACGGGCGGGCGGCCTCGACGATCGATCGCGTCATATCGATATCGGCCCGCGACGGGGCGGGGTCGCCCGAGGGATGGTTGTGCACGAGGATCACGGCGGTCGCGGCAAGCTCGAGCGCCCGCTTCACCACCTCGCGCACATAGACCGGCGTGTGATCGACGGTGCCCTGGCCCTGCACCTCGTCGGCGATGAGCCGGTTCCTCTTGTCGAGGAAAAGGATGCGGAACTGCTCGCGCTGCTCGAAGCCCTGGGCGGCCTTGAGGTAGTCGAGGACCTGGTTCCACGACGAGAGGAGCGAGCGAGCGGCAATCTCCGACTTCATGAGGCGGAGCGCGGCGGCGCGCACGAGGCGCAGCTCCGTGATCACGGCCTCGCCCGCGCCCGCGACCTCCTTGAGCTGCTGGTCCGGCGCGCTCACCACCTCGGCGAACGAGCCGAAGCGGGCAATGAGGCGCTTGGCGAGCGGCTTGGTGTCCTGGCGCGGGATCGCCCGATAGAGCACGAGCTCCAATAGCTCGTAGTCGGGCAAGGCGTCCGCGCCGCCCTTGCGGAACCGCTCCCTCAGGCGCTGCCGGTGTCCGCTGTGGGCCGCCGGCGCTTCGAAGAACGAGCCCTGGCCACCGCTTTCACTCTCAGGGGCGCGCTCGGGCGCCGCCTCGCCTCCGCCAGCCGGCGCTCCTCGCTTCGGCATGGCGGAATTCCTCCGGCATTAGTCCCGGCGCGGAAGCGGCCAGTCGAGCCCGGCGGGCGAGTAGGTGAAGACCTCGACGCCGGTTTCGGTCACGCCGACCGTGTGCTCGAATTGCGCCGAGAGCTCGCGGTCGCGCGTCACCGCCGTCCAGCCGTCAGCCAGAACTTTGACGTGCGATTTGCCGAGGTTGATCATGGGCTCGATGGTAAACAGCATGCCGGGCTCCATCACCACGCCCTCGCCCCTCTCGCCGTAATGCAGGATGTTGGGGCGGTCGTGGAACACCTGTCCCAGCCCATGGCCGCAGAAATCACGCACGACGCTGCAGCGCTGGCTCTCGGCGTAGGCCTGGATCGCCGCGCCGATGGCCCCCGTCGAAGCGCCGGGCTTCACGGCCTCGATGCCGCGCTTCAATGCCTCGTAGGTGACCTCGATCAAGCGCTCGGCGCGCCGCGAGATCGCGCCGACGGCGTACATGCGGCTCGTGTCGCCGTGCCAGCCGTCGACGACCAGCGTCACGTCGATGTTGACGATGTCGCCCTCGCGCAACGGCTTCGGCCCGGGAATGCCGTGGCAGACCACATGGTTGATGGAGGTGCAGATCGCCCGGGGAAAGCCGCGGTAGTTGAGCGGCGCGGGCACGGCGCCGTGATCGAGGGCATACTCGAGGATGCGGTCGTCGAGCTCGGCGGTCGTGACGCCGGGCTGGACGAAAGGCGTGATCATGTCGAGGGCCCCGGCCGCGAGCCGCCCCGCCTTGCGCATGGCGGCGAAAGCTTCGGGCCCGTGCAATTTGATCGCGGTGGTCTCGCGCGACTTGAGGCGGGTGACTTCGACGTTTGACATGCGCTCAATCTGGGAATTGGCGGGGAGGTCCCGCCGGGGCTAGGTCGACACCAATGTAATGCATCTTGCCCTCGCGTGCATCCCGGCCCGAGTTCGCACAAACGGCGGCTCGCGGCCGCCGTATTGCGAGACCGAGGGGCGCCCGAGCGCTCAGCTCTTGCTCTCCTCCTCCGGCACCTCCTCCGCCGCGAGCTCGGCCACGAGGGCCTGGGCCTTGCCGACCCAATCGTCCTTCTCGATGCGTCCCTCGAGGGAGAGCGCGTCGTCGAGGTTGGCGATGTCGTCGTCGGAGAGGTTGGCGATCTGGTCGAATTTGTAGCAGTTGAGCTGCTTCAGGCGCGCCGCGAGGTCGGCATCGATGCCCTTGATGCGGGTCAGATCGTCGGGCTCGCCCTTGGGCTTCTTGAAGCCCTTCCACTGTGCATTGAGGCGCCGCGCACGGGCATCCGTGCGCTCGAAGATGCGCGCCGCCTTGCCGCGCCGGCCGCGCAGGTAATAGAGCTTTGCGCGCCGCACCCGGCCGCGGCGCAGCACCTCGATCTCGGCAATATAGGGCGAGTAGACCGGAAAGACGCGCTCGACGCCCTCGCCGTAGGAGATCTTGCGCACCGTGAAGCTCTCGTTGATGCCCGCGCCGGAGCGGGCGATGACCACGCCCTCATAGGCCTGGAGGCGAACGGTCTGCTTGTCGCCCTCGCCTTCGATCACCTTGACCATGACCTTCACGGTGTCGCCGGCGGAAAACTCCGGCACGGCACGCTTCTGCGTGACGGCCGCCATCTGCTCGCGCTCGATCTCTTGGATGATATTCATGGGTTGTTGTTCCTTCATTGGATCGAAGCAGAGGAGCGGCACCGCCCGTCTAGTGACGAAGGCGCGTACGGCTCATGCGGCCCTTTGGGCAACCCTCAGGCGTATGATTTGGCCGGTGTGATAGCCGAATTGGGCGCCCCTGTCGATATCGTCGTTCGGACGCCGGCCGCGTGCTGTTATTGGCGGCTCGCGAGGCGCCTCAGGCCTTCGGCGGCCTCTGCTTGAGAAGGTCGGGACGGCGTGACCGCGTAGCCCGCTCCGCCTCTGCGCGCCGCCACTCGGCGATCTTCTTGTGGTCGCCGGAGAGCAGGATCTCCGGGATCGGGCGGCCTTCCCAGTCGCGGGGCTTCGTGTAGTGAGGATATTCGAGGAGGCCTTCCTCGAAGCTCTCCTGCTCAAGCGATTGGGCCTCCCCGACCACGCCCGGGATGAGGCGCACGCACGCGTCGATCAGGACCATGGCCGCGAGCTCGCCGCCCGACAGCACGTAATCGCCGATCGAGACCTCGCGGAGATTGCGAGCCTCGATGACGCGCTCGTCGATCCCCTCGAAGCGCCCGGCGAGGAGGACTAGGGCGGGCTCGGCGGCCAGGTCGCGCACGAGGGCCTGCGTCAAGAGCTCGCCGCGCGGAGAGAGATAGATGATGGGAGCGAGAGGCTCCTTCGAGCGGGCGTGGTCGATGGCGGCGGCGAGCACGTCGGCGCGTAGCACCATGCCCGCGCCGCCGCCCGCCGGCGTATCGTCGACCGCCCGATGGCGTCCGAGGCCGAAGTCGCGAATGTCGATCGTCGAGAGCGACCAAAGGCCGGCCGCGAGCGCCTGCCCCGCCAGCGAAACAGCGAGCGGCCCGGGAAACATTTCAGGGAAGAGAGTGAGCACCGTTGCGCGCCAGGGAGCGCGTCCGTCGCTCTTGGGAACATGGGGCATGGGCTCGGTGCCGGTTAGCCTAGAGATGAGCGCGTTGAATAGCTGACCTAGCGAGCTGCGCGTAGATCGCGTGCACTAGTTCGGGATCAGGCTGCTCAGCAATAGAAAGCCCTTCCATTTGGCGAGCCATGTGCTCTGCCTGTCGCTTAACTTCGTCAGGAAGCTCTTGTGGAAATGCGATGGAAATGAAGTTGTCTTGATCTGGGATCGGATGGCCGTGTTTGCGCGCCGTGGCTAGCCACGCCTCGATTGCTCCCTCTACGTTCTTGAGGGCCTCCATTTGAGTTTCGCCGTCAGACGAGCAACCAGGAAGATCAGGAACGATCGCGAGCCACCCCCCACCGTCCTCTTCCGGCAACGCTCGGATCAACACCGAGTATTTGGGCCTAATCATTTGATGCTCCTGTCGTCTTGTCCACGAACCGCACGAACTCCTAATGTAGCGTCTCTTTCCTGGCTGTTGGCCGCGCCGGACGCCCCGTCACCGCGGACGGGAATGGACCTGCGAGAACCCCTGACGAGGTTGCCAGTTGGTTCCGTCGTCCGCGGCGTCGCCCAAGGCCGCAAATATGCGGCTCAAGAGGTTGGTCGCACGGCGTGAAGCCTCCGTGCGGCGCGTCTCCGCCAGAGCGTCGAAATGGTCCTCAAGCCAATAGAATACCGACCGCATGGCACACTCCCTACACGCACAAGTGTGCCACGCCGGGCTTTCTTAACCGTTAACGGGCGGCTTGAATTGGAACGAACCCCTCTCCGCTTAAACGCCTTCGACGACGGTAATGTCGATCGTCCCCGCCCCCTGACGTAGCGCCTTGGCCTCCGCATACTCGGGCGAACGGGCGTAGCCGAGGGCATGCTCGTAGCTCGGAAACTCGAGCACGACGTTGCGCTGGCTCCCGCGCCCCTCCATGATCTCGCACTTCCCCCCGCGCACGATCGGGCGCCCCTCGAACTTGTCGAGAGCGATCTTCGACTTGGCGACGTACTCGCCCCACTTCACCGGGTCGGTCACGGTAGCGTGGGCGATCACATATCCTTTGGGCATTGTCGTTCCCCCTTGCTTGTCGGAACCGCATTCATCCTTCGCGCTCCCCGCCGGCAATTCTGGCGTGCGCCTCGCGGATGTGATGGAGAAAGATCTCGGCGGCGAGCTTCGGGTCGTCGGCCTGGGTGATCGGCCGGCCGACGACGATATGATCGGCGCCTGCGGCGATGGCGTGGTCGGGTGTCATGACGCGCTCCTGGTCGTCGGTGGTCCCGCCCGCAAGCCGAATGCCCGGCGTGACGATGAGGAAGTCGGGGCCGACGGCAGCGCGGATGCGCGCCGCCTCCTGGCCGGAGGCGATCACGCCGTCGAATCCGGACTCGCGGGCGAGGCGCGCGCGATGCAGGACGAGGTCGGCCGGGCTCATGATCGAGCCCTGCTGCACGAGATCGTCGGCCGTAAGATTGGTGAGCACGGTAACGGCGAGAAGCTTGAGCGGGCTCGACCCGCGGCCCATCACGGCGGCCCGGAGCGTTTTCAGGTCGTGGCCGTGGACGGTGAGAAAGTTGACGCCGAGCTCGGTCGCATTCGCGACCGCCCGCTCGACGGTATTGCCGATGTCGAGGAGCTTCATGTCGAGGAATACGCGCTTCTTGTCGCGCCTCAACTCTCGGGCGAGGTCGAGCCCGCCGGCGAAAAGAAGCTCGAGGCCCACCTTGTAGAACGACACCGAGTTGCCGAGCATGACGACGAGCCGGTGCGCGTCCTCGAGGACCGGCGTGTCGAGCGCGACGATCAAACGGTCCTTGGCGGCAGTGTGCGTCATGAAAGCCGAGGCTAGCGCGTCCGAGGCGCCCTATCCATGCAGGACATGGGCGGCGCGGGCAAGCTTCTGGATCACCGCCTTGAACGCCTGCTGCAACTCCTTGTTCTTCAGGTGCCCATCCTCGCCGAAGGCCTCTGCCGCGCGCGGCACGGCAAACTGATCGGGAAGGACGAGGGCGCCAAGGCCGAGCTCGAGGACCGCGCGCACGGTGTTGAGCCCGCGCAAGCCGCCCATTCCGCCCGGCGAGGCCGACCCGAGCGCGAACACCCGGGTCTTGAACACGGCGAGCGGCTCCTCGCCCTCGTTCTTGATCCGGCTCACCCAATCGATGGTGTTCTTGAGCAGCGGTGTGATCGAGGCGTTGTACTCGGGACAGGCGATGAAGATGCCGGTGTGGACCTTCATCAGCGCCTCGAGCTTGACCGCGTTGTCGGGAATGCCGTCGATGGCCTGGAGATCGGCATCGTAGACGGGCATGGGATAGTCGCCGAGATCGGCAAACGCGCAGCCGATGCCGTTCGCCTCGGCGATCGCCGCTCCGAGCTTGGCAAGCTTCTTATTGTAGGAGCCCTCGCGCGCGGATCCGGCGAGGAAGAGGAGCTTGGTTGAGGTCAGCATCGGGGGCTCTCGACAATGGGCAACGCTATGGAGAATGGCGCAGGTCGAGGCTACCCGCTCTTGCCTTCGAAGAAATCCTTAACGCGGGCGAAAAAGCCGTGGCTCTCGGGGCTCGTCTCCTTCCGGCTCTCGCGCTCGAACTCCTCGAGCAGCTCGCGCTGGCGCCGCGTCAGGCTCTTCGGCGTCTCGACCTCGACCTGGATGTACATGTCGCCGATCACCGTCGAGCGCATGACCGGCATGCCCTTGCCCTTGAGCCGGAACTGCTTACCCCCTTCCGTGCCTTCGGGGACCTTGACGCGTGTCGTCGCGCCTTCGAGGGTCGGCACCTCGATCTGGCCGCCGAGCGCCGCCGTCGTCATCGAGATCGGAACCTTGCAAAAGATGTCGGCGCCGTCGCGCTGGAAGAAGGCGTGCGGCTTGAGCGAGAGGAAGATGTAGAGGTCACCGGGCGGCCCGCCGCGCAGTCCCGCCTCGCCCTCGCCGGCGAGGCGGATCTTCGTTCCGTCCTCGACGCCGGCCGGAATGTTGACCGAGAGCGTGCGCTCCTTGGTCACGCGGCCCGCGCCCGAGCAGGTCGCGCAGGGGTCCTCGATCACCTCCCCGCGCCCCTGGCACGCCGGACACGTGCGCTCGATCGTGAAGAAGCCCTGGCTCGCGCGCACCTTGCCCATGCCCGCGCAGGTCGGGCACGGCGACGGCTTGGTGCCGGACTTGGCGCCGGTGCCGCCGCATGTTTCACACGAAACGCTGGTCGGCACCCTGATCTGCGCCGTCTTCCCCGCGTAGGCCTCGTTGAGCGTGATCTCCATGTTGTAGCGCAGGTCCGCGCCACGCTCTCGCCAGGAGCGCGTACGCCCGCCGCGCCGTCCGCCCATGAACTCGCCGAAGAGGTCGTCGAAGATGTCCGACATCGAGGAGGCGAAGTCGGGGCCGAAGCCGCCGCCCGGACCTCGGCCCATCGCCGGGTCGAACGCCGCGTGCCCGAACCTGTCGTAGGCGGCGCGCTTCTGCGGGTCCTTCAAGGCCTCGTAGGCTTCGTTGATCTCCTTGAATTTCTGCTCGGAGGCCTTGTCGTCGGGGTTGCAGTCGGGGTGGTGATCCTTGGCGAGCTTGCGGAATGCGTTCTTGAGCTCCTGATCGCTCGCGCCTCTTTTGACGCCAAGGATTTCATAATAGTCGCGTTTTGCCATCGGGCGGCGGGTCCGTTCGCAGTGGCGCCTCGGTCTGATCGGCCTGATCGGCGCTCAGGTGGTCGCGGCGTCGCGGAATGTGAAGAGCCTAGGACAAGGCCCGCGACTCACATGGGGTCCATTGATAAAGAAAGCTAGCAGGATTGGTAAAGTCCGGGCGAGGGATGCGCATTTTTGCCGCCGCCCTGTGTCAGCCGAGCAAGTCGCGCAGCCACGGGATGAGCGGCGCGTCGGCGGGAGGCATCGGGAAATCGGCGAGCCGGCTCGCCCGCACCCACTTGATCTCCTGACCCTCCTTCGGCGCGATCTCGCCCTCCCAGGTTCGGCAGAGAAAGAGCGGCATGACGAGGTGAAAGCCGGGATAGGCGTGGCTCGCGAAGGTGAACGGGGCGAGGCACGTCTCGCACGCCTCGATACCGAGCTCCTCCTTGAGCTCGCGGCAAAGCGCCGCCTCCGGCGTCTCGCCCGCGCCCACCTTGCCGCCGGGAAACTCCCAGAGGCCGGCCATGGACTTTCCCGCCGGACGCCGGGCAATGAGGACGCGATTGTCCGGATCGACGAGGGCGGCGGCGGCAACAAGCAGGATCGGCTTGGTCATGACTCCTCTGTCATCCTCGGACTTGGTCCGAGGATCCCGTCATCCACGAACTCGGAGCTATGGGGCTAAGCCAAAGAGCCCGGGTCGGCAATGTCGGAACGTGCGGAGCGCTGGATCCTCGGGACAAGCCCGAGGATGACAGTGTAATCCAACTGCGGACAAGGAAGTACGGCAGGCAAGAAAACCTATGGGATCGACACTTCTCGCGCTTGGACACTATGCGCCCGAGCGGCGCGTGCCAAACAGCGAGATCGAGGCGCGCTTGGGCCTCGAGCCGGGCTGGATCGAGGGACGGACCGGCATTCGCGAGCGCCGGTTCGCGGCGCCGGAGGAGGCGCTGTCCGACATGGCCGTGAGGGCCGGCGAGATGGCGCTCGAGCGCACCGGCTTCGACAGAGGCCGGGTCGCGCTCCTCGTGCTCGCGACCTCGACCCCGGACCACCTGCTGCCGCCCTCGGCGCCCCTCGTCGCCCATCGGCTCGGCATCACCGGCGCCGGCGCCATCGACATGGCGGGGGCCTGCGCAGGCTTTCTCTATGCGCTCGCCTTCGCCGACACGTTCGTGCGCACGCAGGGAAGCCCGGCCCTCATCATCGCCGCCAACATCCTCTCGCGCCGGACCAACTCGGACGACCGCTCGACCGCCATTCTCTTCGCCGACGCCGCAGGAGCCGCCCTCCTCGCGCCGTGCGATCGGCCGGGGACGGGTGTCCTCGGCCTGCATCTTTCGTCCGAGGGCGGAGGCTACGACCTCATAAAGATCGAGTCCGGCGGCAGCCGGCGGCCCTTCGCGTCCAATGTCAGCGAGGCCGAGCTGCTTATGCGCATGACCGACGGGCGCGCGGTGTTCGCCAAGGCCGTCGACCTGATGGCCGAGGCGTCGCTGAAAGCTCTCGCGCGGGCGGGTCTCGCGGCTGCCGACATCGACCACTTCGTGCCCCACCAGGCCAATGTCCGCATGATGGCCGCGATCCAAAAGAAGCTCGCGATCGGTGGCGACAAGCTCATCTCCACGGTCGCGCTCTATGCAAACAGCTCGGCGGCGACGATCCCGTTCTCCCTGTCGCTTTCGGCCGCCACGCGCGACTACAAGGCCGGCGACCGCATCCTGATGTGCGCGGCAGGCGCCGGCCTCACGGCCGGCGCCGTCGCCTACGGGCTCTAAGGGCTGATCAATTCGGGTTGAAGGGGTGCGGGATCGCGGCTGCGGAGTTCTCGGCGACTGGGCGCGGCGCGGGTTTCGGCGGCAAGAGCGACGGCATCGGATTGGCCTTAGCGTGGGCGGCGAGGTCGCGGAGCAGCACCTCGACGAGGGGCGCGCCCGCGTCCGCGGCATGAATCTTTGTCCCCCACGGCTCGCTGGGCGAGCCGGTGCCGACGAGTACGACATAGGAGTAGGCCGCGCCGTTCGCGAACTGGAGCCCGCCCGTGATCCAGACGTCGACGGTGGCGTTGGGATCGGCGGCCACTTGCGTGCCGGTCTTGGCGAAGTGGAAGCGCACGCCGCCGCGCCGCTTGGCACACCAGGCGGCGAGGCTCTTTAGCGTGCCCGCCGGCACCCCGCCCGCACTGTAGCAAAGCGGCGCCTCGAGCAGCGCCTTGAGCAGAGGCGCGGCACCGCGGCGGATGACCGTGTTGGGCACGATCGTGCTCGCCGTCGGATGTGCCGCAAGCTGCTCGGCGGGATCGGTGTAGTCGTAGGCGCGCACGAGGGTCGGCATTTTCACGGGCCTCGCCCCGCGCCCCATGAGCGCGCCGAGCACGACGGCCGCCATGTGATGGACGCGGCGCGGCGCGCCCGAGATCTGGCCGAGGACGGCGGCGGTCGAAGGGGGTGTGCCGGAGCCGTCCGCGGACGCGGGCGGCATCGCGAAGCCGAAGGCGTCGATGATCCTCTTCACGCGCGCCTGGCCCGCGAGCGCAGCCCGATTGAGGAGGGGGGAGTTGAGCGAGCAGGCGAACACCACGAGCGAGCGCCGTCCGCGCCGCTCCCCGCCCCTCGCGCATGTCTCGAGACCGCGCGCCGGCGCTTCAGTGTCGAGATAGAGCGAATTGGGGCCGTCGCGCCCGCCGTTGGCGATGGCGATGGCGGCGACGACCTTGCCGGTCGAGGCGATCATGCGCCCTTCCCGCTCTGGCACGTAGAAGCCGGTTGCGGGATCACGCGCCTCCATAGAGCCGAAATAGGGCGCGGTCTCGCCCGCCTCGTAGTAGCGGACGATGTCGCCGCGGGCGTCGGCGGCGACGACAACCACGTTCGGCATCCTCCTGTCGAGGTCCGCCCGCGCGGGATCGAGCGTAAAGCCAGCCCCGATCTTGCCGCGCACGGCCGCATCGATGCGGGCAAGCTCGGCCTTGACCTTCTCGCCGAAGGCCAGGTTGTCGGCGGCCTCGAGCGTCGACGTGACGCCGCGGACGTGATCGCGCCAGCCGAAGCCGTAGACCTGCTTCATCTCCTCCCTCAAGCCGAAGCGGGCCGACGGCAGCAGCGCATTGGCGCGAATGGCCGGGTTGGCCTCGGCGCGCTTGGCGAGCTCGGGCGCGTAGGTCTCGAGCGCCGCCTCGAGCTTGGGCCTGACTTTCGGGTCCGGCGGCCCGCCGGCAAGACCGATGAGCTCGAACAGGACCTTCTTCTTCTCTTCCTCGTCGGCGATGAGCCTCTCGGCACAGGTGCGCGCCCTCACCTCCGTGATGTAGCGCCAGCGATCGAGGCGCACCTCGTTCAGCCGGTCGCTGCCCTCGAGCAGGATGATCGGCCTGTTGACGGCGGAGGCGAGCACGTACTGCTCGGCGACCGAAAGGTCCTTCGCCTCCTTGCCGAAGATGACCCGGCTCGTCAACTCGACGCCGTGCAGCGGCTGGCCGCCCGTGCGCTGTGCGAGCCAGAAATGGTTGGCGGCCCATTGCTTGAGCGGCGTCGCGTCGCCGCTCTTCGTCAGCTCGTGATAGATTACGGGCGCGAGCCACCATTCCGAGAGCTTACGCTTGAGCTTTTCGAGGCTGCCCTCGCGGATGTCGGGTGGAGTCTTGTAGATCACGCGCACGAGCTGCATGGGGAGCGTCGAGCCGCCGACGCCGATGCTCGGCCGGCGAAGCGCGATCGAGCGTCGCAGCGTCGAATAGGGGATCTTGAGAACGCCTGCGAGATCGATGCCGAAGGGATTGAGCGGGCCACCGAGGTTGCGGTCCTCCTGGAACAGCAGGCACTCCCAGTAGGCCGAGGGCACGTCGCGCACGGGGATCGACTTGTGGTCTGGATTGGCCGTGTAGTCGTCGAGCTCGATGGCCGAGCCCGTGTAGTTCACGTCGCGGCGGCTATCGAGGCGCGCATCGAACGTGCCGACGAAATTGCCCTTGGCGTCGTAGATTGCGGTGGCGAGCCAGCGCTCGGCGTCGTAACGGAGCTTTTCCGAGAGATAAAGACCGCCGATATAGCCGCGCAGCGGGGCGACGACGTAGACGAGCGCGACCGCGAAGACGAGATAGAGGGCAGCGGCTCCGGCCACGTATCTCAGCGGCCCGAGGCGCGGGTTGACCGATGCGATCGCGACCGCGAAACGGGCAAGGTGCAGCGGCACGCTGACAAGAAGCCCGAAAATACGAGCGAGACTGCGCAAGAGGGCGAGCATCACGAGGAGCAGGCACCGGGCCGCGGCCGAAAAGTGCCGCTCACGGCATCTAGCTCGCTTTTGTGGCGGAAGGTCGAAGGGAATTGGGCGCTGAGGTGCGCCTCACCCGGGACGATGGCGAAAGAGGATAGATAATAGCGAGTCCCGCCGCCCAACCCTTCTGGCAGGAAGCATCCCCGCTACCCGATCAAGCTGCTCACAATTAGAAGTTGTTGAGCAGGATGAAGAGGCCCACGCCCAGTGCCGGCCCCAAGAGGGTCGCCACCACCATCATCACAAAAGACTTGCCGACCATGGCACTACTACCCCGCACGTCACAGACTCGAACTCACTCCCCCCAACAACAGACTTCCACTCCCCGCGACGGCCGAGACCCCCTGAACAAACCCAGCCATCAATTGAAATAATACACTAGAAAATTTGTTCTCACACCGCTTATTCCCATTTCCGCCTCATTGTCGTCTCGCGGCTGCGAATAGGCGATTGCAAAGCAGCACACGCAGCAATTCATCGACCGGGAGCGAAGATTTGTTTCAGACTTCAAGGCATTAAATTCTCCTCGCAGAGAACAGGCCTGAACGCCAGGGCCGTCGGACCTCGCCGCTCCCATATCGCCGGCGCAGCAAATTGCTGTTGAAAACTTTTGGCGGCCCGGCGATTGGGACCCAGCTTATGATCGGATGTCGAACAACCGGAGCTGGCGCTCGTCCTGCCCCTTGGTCTCGCGCGCAAGCTGCTCGATGCGGTCGAAGGGCACCTGCTCGGCCTGAATGAGAGAGCGCTGCGCCTTCATCGCGCGAACGAGCCCCTCCTGCACGAGGTGGAACTCGCCGACGGTCTGCCCGGGCAGCACGGCCGCCGGATCGAGCCCACTCTCGCTCTGGAAGGCGGCCCGGAGCTTCTTCAAGGCGGTGTCCTCGCGCACGCGGCCAATGAACCAGCTCGTGATCTGGTCGCGCGACCTGTAGTCGAGGTCGCCCGGCGATTGGGTCGCGAGAAGGAGGCCGAGACCCGCCGAGCGCGCCCGCTTGAGCAGGCTTTGCAGCGGCTCCGCCGTCGCCGGCTTGGCGCTCGCCGGGATGTAGAGATCGGCCTCGTCGAACATGACCACGGCCTGCAGCTCGTCGTTGGGGTTTCTCTGGCAGAAGCGCAGCGCCTCCGACAGGAATTGCGACACCCAGAACAGGATGTTCTCGTTGTCGCCGAGGAAGCCCGTGTAGATGATCGAGAGCCGCGTGCGCCCGTCGCGCGCATAGGGGCCGAGGCCGAGCAGGCTCTCCATCCTGAGCGACTCGCCGCCGCCCTCGAACAGCGCCGAATTCCTGTGGCGCAGGCTGTCGAGCTGGGCGACGAGATCGCGGCGGATGCGCCCCGAGGGGTCCATGCGCTGCGTGAGATCGGTGAGCTCCGGGTCCTCGTCCTCGAGCAGGTGAATGAGGTCGCCGAGCGTCACCTCGCGGCTGTGGCGGGCGCCGAGGATCCTCAGCGCGACCGACAGCGTGCCGGACTGCTTCTGGTGCGTCGCCGAGTTCTTCAAGTGCAGCATGTCGCCGAGCGCCGCCGCCGAGAGGTTGGCGAGCAGCTGCTGCTCGTGATCGGGAAGCTCGTTGATGCCGTTGGGCAAAAGCGTGATCGAGATCGGCCGGCCGGAGGCGCGCCCGGGCGTGTAGACGGCGACGTCGATGGCGTCCGCGAGCCGCTCGCGGTCGCCGCGCCGCTCCGTGAACTCGCTGTCGTTCGCCCGCCAGACGTCCGGGTTGGCATAGCTGCAGAGATCGCCCTTGCGGTCGATCAGCACCGCCGGGATGCCCCGCAACAGAAGCTGCTCGATGATGCAGAGCGCGAGCGTCGTCTTGCCCGAGCCAGAGCCGCCGAGCACAGCGCCGTGCCGCTTCAGGACGTTCATGTTGAGCGAGATCGGCTTCGCGCGCCCGCCGATCTCGCGGCCGGCGACGATGCTTGTGGCGATGCCGCCGTTCTCGTCGAGGATGACCGAAAGGGGCAGCTCGTCGTCGTTGGCGGGAAGCGGCTCGATGGCTCCCACCCCGAACGTCGCCCACGAGGGCCCTTGCGTCACGTCTTGGAACGAGCCGGTCTCGCCGAGCGTATCCACCGCCTCTCCATCGGCCGCCAACTCTCTGACCGGTCTCGGCAAGGTCTTGCCCAGGAGGTCGAGGCGCAGGAGCTGCACGACGGTGATCAGGTTCGACAGGAGCTTCGTGCTCTCGAACCACGCGGCAAATCCCCGGTCGTTTCTGTGGTGGGCGTAGAACTCGCGCACCGTCATCATGCGCTCCCACTCGGGGATCGGAACCAGCATTTGGCGGCCGCCGCCCTCGCGGAACTTGCGGAACGCCTGCGCCGTCTGGTTCTTCTTGTTGGGCGGGAAGTCGCTCGCCCGCAGCATGACGCAGCTCTTGCCGGCCGTTGCCGGGAGCACCTTGTCGAGCTGGCGCTTCAAGCCTCCGCCCTGGGTCGGACGGTTGCAGAGAAACACCCGCACCTCGCTCGCATGGCCCGACCTGTGCGTGACCCTGAGGTCGACGGCGGGCACCTCGTCGGCGACCTCGAGGCGGGCCGCGGTGACCCTGACGGCGCCGTCCCATTCCTCTCTGGCGAGGGTGAGCGCGGCGACGAGAATGTCCATGAGCTCGTTGTCGTCGGACGGGATCTCGGCCTCGGACGCGTTCTGAAAGCGCTCCCAGGTGTCGCGGTAATCGACGGAGGCCGGCGCGGAGCGAGCGGGCGCCGGTCCGCTCTCGCCGCCGAAGATGCCGCCGAGGACGGAAGCGAGCGTCGACGTCCACGATTGGCTCGCATCCTGCTCCTCGGGCTCGGGCCGGGTCTTCTCCCGCAGCCGGCTCTGGGCGTGCTCGAGAAGCCGGCGCGTGGAGAGGCCGGCGAACTCCTCGAAGAAATCGGCGCCGAAGAATTGCGCCGGGTCGGGGAAGCTCAAGCCGCCGGCGTGCTGCTCAGCCTCGACCTCGAGGCGCTTGGCGATGATGAGGCGCGCTTCCTCCGGCGTGCGGCTCTCGAGCAGCGCGACGGGGCCCGCCTTCTCGATGCGGTCGATGTAGGATTGGGCGAGCACGCCGCGGACCTGGCCGTAGAAATCCTCGAGGCAGGAGATGATGACGATGGCGTGGGGCAGGCGGTTGGCAATCTGAATGAGGTCGCGGACGGCTTTCTGGAAGCGTTCCTCGGCGTCGTCGAAGAAGCGCAGGTCCTCGACCTGGTCGATGGAGAATACGAGGGCCGCGCGGTCGACCGTCCACATGAGGGTGCCGAGCGCGGTGATGATCTCGAATGCGCGGTCCTCGCCGGTATTGGGATCGAGGGCGCCCACGGCCCGGTGCGCAAGCGCCGTCAAATGGCGCCCGAACAGGTATTGGCGCACGCGGCTGTCGATGCGCGGGTCGCGCCGCTCGAGATAGAGAAGGGCGCGCACGATGTTGATGTCGAGCTCGAGCTCGCGGAACTTCCGGGAGGCCACGATCTCGTCGGAAAGAGAGAGCACGAGACGCGCAAGCTCGTCCTCGTCGAGCGCGCCCTCTCTCAGCTCGGCAAGCTTCTCCTTGGCGATCACCTCGCCGTCGGCCGCCAGGCGTCGCGTGAGCCTCGCTAGCCCGCTCTCGCCTTCGCGATCCGGATCGTAGGGCTTCTCGAGCGAATGGACGAGGCGGCGCAGGTAGTAGTCGGCGTAGTTGGCGATATCCGGCGTCATCTGCGCGTAGCCGAAATAGCCCTTGCCCTTCCGATGCGCGGCAGTCCTCAAGGCGCGCAGAAGATGCGTCTTCCCGGCGCCGGACTGGCCGTGGAACAAGAGAATTCGCGCTTCCCGTGCCGGCCCGCGCCCGGCGGTGACGGCGGAGAGAAGCTCATCGAACTTGCGGCGCGCCTTCGCGTGCACGAGAGCAACATCGACGGGATCGGCCCGCCACATGTCGTCCTCCCAGGTGATGGAATGCTCGAAGGCCTGAGCCAGCTTTTCGCGCGGCTCTGCCTCTAGGGCTTCACTCTCTATCAAGCGACGATCTCCAACGAACCCGCGACTGCACGCGTCAGTCTTCCACGCGCACGAAGTGCCACACTGCATTCTTGTAGAGGACGGCGGAGCTCTCGATCTCGGCGAGATTCTTCTTGTCCTTGAGATCGGCGCCGGCGAGGGCCACTCGGCCCACGCGATGAGCCTCCGCGAGCATGCACTTGAACTCGATCTCCGAGAGATCCCAGGCGGGCGCACTCGATCGAATGATCTCCCAGACCCGCGAGATGTAGGCCTTGCGGCTCCCCGGCCAGCCCTCGGCGCGCGCGAGGGCGGCCTGCTTCACGGCGCGGGCGAATTGCGCGAGGTCGGGACGCTCGCGCTGTGGGGGCGCGTGGGCCGCAGGGCTCGTGTCGTTCGCGGCCGGCGGCAGCGCCCGGGCCGCGATCGGAGCCCGCGTCTCGGGCGCACGACGTGCTGCTTCGAGCGCCTTCGCGCCGAGCGGGCGCAGGATCGCCGCGCGCAACGCTTCGGGCGTCGCGTCCGAGGCGCCGACCTGCTCGGCGGCGAGCTCGGCGATGAGCTTGGCGTCCGAGCCACAATCCTTCGGAGCTTTCGAGAGCTGAGCCGCGAGCAGCCGGCCGGCCTTGGCGGAGAGCGCCGAGCCCTTGCCGAGGCCCGCCTTGATCTTGTTGCCGAAGGCCCGCTCGAGGGCGACGACGGCCAGTTGCGCACGCATCTTGGCCGGGGGCTGGTTCTTCCTTTGCGTGAGGCCGAAGGCGCGCTGCACGATGAGCGCGCGCAGCTCCTCGGGCCGGGCGAGAGCTTTGAGCCGTGCCGCGCCGAGATGGTTCACGCCGAGGCTCTTGGCGATCAGGAGAACGTCGCGCAACTCGGCCCACGGGCGCGCGGTCGCTGCCTTATGACCGAGATAGGCGGCGGCCAATTGGGCGCCCTTCTCGGTTGCGGCAAGACGCGAGCGGCTCTCGGCAGCGAGGCCCGCCGCGATCAGCTGGCCGATCTCGCGCTCGGCCGTGCGCCGCCACTCGGGCGATGAGAGCAATTGGGCGAACAGCGGCGCAAGGTCCGCCGCCGCCTCGGCGCGGGTCGCCCCTTCGGCTGCCGCGAGGCGCACGAGGAGCAATGTCCCTATCGCTGTGGCCTCGTCACCTCTCGCCCGCGCGAGAGGTGCTCCCCCGCCGACCGCCGACATGAGCGCCGTCCTTCTCCTAGACCGCTTCATCCGGACGCGCGAATCACCGGCTCTCGCCGGCCATCTTGAGAGAGAGCCTGCTCCCTTCCAAGGGGCAGGCGGGTCACGGCCTGCGCTTTTTCCGAGTTCTATGCGCAAGCCCGTCGGAGTGGATTTTCATCCTCCTCGCTTGGTTCGCTGGGTTCGGTGTGCAACGAGCCGAGCTTTCGCCCTCCGGCCGCCAAATTGGCGACACCTTCGTGGGACGAAATGGGGGCACGCCACGAGGAGATGGGTCCCGACACTTCGACGGGCCTGAGCTAATGACCTGCGACGCAAATCCCGGAGGCGTTGGTTGGGGGTTTCTTACCATTAACGGCGAGTTAACGGGTCTATGCTTTGCTCGCTCATGAGTTCCGCGCGTTTGGCGGGAGTTAGTGGAATGTATCGCGTCGCTCTCTCGGCCGCGCTTGCGGTCTCGCTATCGGCATGCAGCCTCAACACCGGCATGCTGTCCTCGGGATTCACCGAAGGCCCGAGCGCCCCGACCGCCTCGATCGATTCCGGCTCGTCCTCCGTGCTCGCCAGCACCTACGGCGGCGCGACATCGGCGCCGGCCAAGTCTCAAACCGCCGGCCAGAAAGTCGCCAAGCTCGACGACAAGGCCCCGACCGGCACCTTCGAGAAGGCCCCGCCGGGCGCGCTCGCCGACCGCGACTACACGAGCACGGCTCTTGACCCCGAGAAGGCCCGCGACCTCGTCAACCAATACCGTCGCGACAACGGGTTGAAGCCGCTCAAGATCAATGCCGAGCTCACGGAAGCAGCCAAGGCCCACTCGCGCGATCTCGCCAAGTGGGACCGTATCTCCCATTACGGGTCCGACGGCTCGAACCCCTGGGACCGCGTGAAGCGGACCGGCTACAAGGCCCGACTTGCGGCGGAGAATGTCGGTACCGGTCAGGTGAGTTTCGACGAAGTGCTGAGGGGGTGGAAGGAGAGCCCGGGCCACAACAAGAACTTGTTGCTGGCGGATGCCCGCGAGATGGGGCTTGCCCTCGTTCAGGACCCGAAGACGGAGTTCAAGTCGTTCTGGACGCTCGTCATCGGCGCATCGATGTGAAAAGGCTGATTGCCAGTTAATTCCCCCGCGCCGTGAGCCGCGGCTCACTGAAGAAGCGAGCTTCGGTGCAGTCAACCGCCGAGCAGGCGCTCCTGCTCGCGCTTGCGCACGATCTTGGCGACACCGGCCCAGGCCCAGGACCGTCCGGCATCCCCCTTCTGGCTGTGCACGCTGGAGAAGAACTCGGCGACATCGGCGGCAAAACTGCCGTGCCGGCCCTCGAGAACCACGGCCATGAGCTCGACCTCGCGCGGGCTCGGAGTGGCATCCTCGCCATGGATGTCGTGGTCCCTGGACATAATGTGACCCTCGCGTAATTGACCTAGGTCAAAAAGCAAGATCGAAGCCAGCTAAGGGGAAAGTCGCCCCGGCGCGTCGCAAAGACGTTAATTTTTGAGTTGCGCGGCTGCGGGCGCCGTATCGGCGCTGGTCTTCACCGCGGCGGCTTGAGCTTCGGCGTAAGCTCGGGGACGGCGGTGGATGCAGCCTGGACGGCTACGGCGCCGGCAGGCTTGGTCTTCGAGGTCGGCACGGCGGGGGCGCCGGCCGTCCCATTTTCGGCCGTCGCCGAAGCCGGCACCGTATCGGCGCTGGCCGCGGCGCCTGCGTCCGATCCTTTCTTCTTCTTGGACTTCGCGGACTTGCCCTTCGCCTTGCGTCCAGCGACCGCCCGCTTGCGCCTTGTCCCGCACTCCCAGGAGACGACCGATTGGCGCATGCTGGTGATGCCCTTGGCATCGGGCGCGATGGGGGCGTTGTCGATGCTCGCCGTGTTGAACAGCTCCTTCCAGCCGTAGTTCTGGAAGCCGTGCTCGAGAATGCTCGCGGCACGGATCGTGCGCTCGGCCCCCGTCGACTCGCCGAGCACGACTGCCACCAGCTTGCGCCCGTCGCGGGTGGCGCTGGCGACGACGTTGAACCCCGAGTCGCAGATGAACCCGGTCTTGATCCCGTCCGCTCCGCTGAACGAGTTGAGCAGGCCGTTGTGGGTGGCGAGGCGGCGCTTGCCGATGCGCATGTCCGGCATGGACCAGTAGTTCGCATACTCGGGGAAGTCGTGGAGCACGGCGCGGGCGAGCTTGGCGAGGTCGCGGGCCGTCGTCACCTGCTGGTGGGCGGGAAGCCCGTTAGGGTTGACGAACGTGGTGCGCGTCATGCCCAGGCGCTGCGCGGTGATGTTCATCTGGGCGACGAAGGCGATGTCGCTACCGGCGACCGCCTCGGCGAGCATGACGGCGACGTCGTTGGCCGATTTGATGATGAGGGCCTTGAGCGCGGTGTCGACGGTGATCTGGGCGCCGACAGGGAGGCCGAGGTTGCCGGGCGCCTGGTTGGCGGCGGTCTGGCTGCAGGGGATCTTCTGCTCGGGGGTCAGCTTGCCGGCCTTCAGGGCCTCGAACGTGAGGTAGGCCGTCATGATCTTGGTGAGCGAGGCAGGGTGCCACTGGTTGTCGAGGTCCTCGGCATAGAGAACCTTGCCGTCCGAGGGGTCGAACAGGAGGGCCGGCCCCGCGACGGCGCGCGGTCCGAGCAGGGTGGCGGCCAGCAGAAGTGCGGTGATCGCAGCCCTCGCGCGCATCGGTCTCCTCGAAAGCCGGATAACGAAGCGTCCGACCTATCATGTTCGCGCGATTTGGAGCAACGGGGGACGGGCTCAATCCGGGGCCGGTGTGGGGCCAAGGCATCAGCGTGGAAGAGCGTTTAGGCGTTTGATTCTCTTCTCATTGACACTGGCCGCCCTCTGACCTTATATTGGAACAAAACAGGAACATAAGTGTTCGACGTGTGCCATGACCGTGCCGGAAAGAGCCCTCCGCGCGCTGAGGCGGAGCATTGCCGTCCTCGAAACCGCGGGAGCGCGTGCCATCCGCGAGCCCAAGACCGCTCCCTTTGCCGGCCTCGATCATGCCGGACTCGACCATGCGCTCGGCGGCGGGATCGTGCGGGGCGCGGTGCATGAGGTATTCGCCGCCACTGCCCCCGACGGCGCCGCCGCACGCGGCTTCGCAGCGCTCCTTGCCTTGCGCTCGGCTTCCCCCGGCCGCCCCCTCCTGTGGCTTTCCGAGGACGCGCTCCTGCGCGAGATCGGCGAGCCCAATGCCGAGGGCCTCGCGGATATGGGACTTGCCCCGGATGCAGCTCTCCTCGTGCGCGCCCGCGACGGCCTCGCTTCGCTCAGAGGCGCCGTCGAGGCGGCCCGTTGCGCGGGCCTCGGCGCCGTTCTCGTCGAGAGCTGGGGAGCCGCGAAAGGCTCGACGCTGACCGCGAGCCGCCGCCTCGCCCTCGCAGCGAAGGAGAGCGGCGTCACCATCGTGCTCGCGCGCACGGGAACGGCTCCCGCTCCCAGCGCCGCCGAGACGCGCTGGCTCGTCGCCGCCGCCCGATCGCGGGCTTTTGCCGCCAATGCGCCCGGTCTCGCGACCTTCGCCCTCACCCTCTTGCGTCACCGCTACGGCGCCCCCGGCGGCCCGTGGCTCATGGAGTGGAGCCGTGATGAGTGCCTGTTCCGAAGCGCGCCGCTTCCTCGCGATCTTTCTTCCCAGCCTCGCGACCGACCGGCTGCGCCGCGACGCGAGCAGCGCGTTCTCCGCCTTGCCGGCTGAGGCGCCTCTCGTCGTCGTCGATAAGGTGAAGAACGCGTTGCGCCTCGTCGCCCTCGACGCGCGCGCACGAGCCCTCGGGCTCGAGACCGGCCTCGCGCTCGCCGACGCGCGTGCACGCATTCCCGACCTTGCCGTCGCCGAGACGGCGCCTGCGAAAGACGCCGCTCTCCTCGCGCAGATCGGCGACTGGTGCGACCGCTTCACGCCGATCGTCGCCGTCGATCTCCCCGACGGCGTCGTGCTCGACATCACGGGCTGCGCGCATCTCGCGGGCGGCGAGGCGGCGCTCATCGCGAAAATCATCGGCGATCTCGAGAGGTCCGGGATCGGAGCGTTGGGCGCCATTGCGGGGACCCCCGACGCAGCGCGCGCCCTCGCGCGGTTCGGCGCGGGGGGCATCGTGGTGCCCCCCGGCGGGGACGCAAGAGCCATGCGCCCGCTCCCCGTCGTCGCCCTCGCCCTCCCGACGGAGACAGCCGCCGCTCTCGTGCGCATGGGGCTCAAGCGCATCGGCGATCTCATGGACCGCCCGCGCGCGCCGCTCGCCGCCCGCTTCGGCACCTCCCTCCTCGCCGCCCTCGACCGCACGACGGGGGCTCTCGACGCTCCGATCTCGCCGCGCCGGATCGTGCCCCTTTGCCTGGCCGAGCGGCGCTTTGCCGAGCCGATCACAGAGAGCGACGACATCCTGGCGGTGCTCGCCGAGCTCGCTGCCTCTCTCTCCGAAACGCTCGAGGAGCGGGGCGAGGGCGGACGGCACTTCGAGGCGAGCTTCTTTCGCGTCGACGGCGCGGTCCGGCGCCTTGAGATCGCGACCGCGCGCGCAACCCGCGAGGCAAAGCCCCTTGCGCGCCTCTTCGCCGACAAGCTCGACACGCTCGCCGAGCCGCTCGAATCGGGCTTCGGCTTCGATATCATCCGTCTCGGCGCCCTCGTCACGGAGCCGCTCTCTCCGGCGCAGGGACGCCTCGACGGCGCCCGCGATGCGCAAGAGGACGTGGCCCGTCTCATCGACCGCCTGTCGGTCCGCTTCGGCCCCGAGCGCGTTCTGCGCTTCGAAGCCCGCGACACGCACATCCCCGAGCGGACCCAGCGCTTCGTCCCGGCCCTTTCCACGCCTCGCAAGCAGACGACGGCGTGGGAGGGAGAGCGCGACGCGGGCGCGCCGCCGCGCCGGCCGATGAGCCTCTTCAATCCGCCGCAGCCGATCGAGGCCGTGGCCGAGGTGCCGGACGGGCCGCCGCTGCGCTTTCGCTGGCGGCGCGTGCTCCATCGCGTCGTCACCGCCGAGGGGCCGGAGCGCATCGCGCCCGAATGGTGGCGCTCGGAGGGAGTGCAGCCGACGCGCGACTACTACCGCATCGAGGACGCGCTAGGGCGCCGCTTCTGGGTGTTCCGCGCCGGGCTCTACGGGCGGGAGACGGGGGCTCCGCGCTGGTTCCTGCACGGGCTCTTCCCATGACGCGCTTCGCCGAGCTCGCCACGACGACGAACTTCTCCTTCCTCGAGGGGGCGTCCCATCCCGAGGAGATGGTTCGCCAAGCCTTCGAGCTCGGCCACGCCGGCATCGGCATTGCCGACCGCAACACGGTCGCGGGCGTCGTGCGCGCGCATGTGGCGTGGAAGGAGACGGGCGCGCGCGAGGCGGGCTTTCGGCTCGCGGTCGGCGCCCGCCTCGTCTTCGCGGACGGCACTCCGCACATCATCGCCTATCCCGAGACGCGCGCCGGCTGGGGCCGGCTCTGCCGCCTGCTCACGGCCGGCAACCGCCGCGCCGAGAAGGGCGCTTGTCTCCTGCACGCCGAGGACCTTCTCGCCGACACCCGCGACCTTCTCCTTCTCGTGCTCCCGGGAGCGCAGGAGCGTGGCACTCTAGGAAGAACGCTCCGCGATTTGGCCGCGGCTGCGCCGGGCGCGGTCTGGCTCGCCGCCGCAATGATCTACCGGGGCGACGATCGCCGCCGCCTCTCTCACCTCGCCGGTCTCGCGAACGAAACGAGCGTCCCGCTGCTCGCCGTCAACGCCGCGCTCTATCATGCGCCCGAGCGGCGCCCCTTGCAGGACATCCTCACCTCGATCCGCGAGCACACGACGATCGAGGCCGCTGGGCGCCGCCTCGCCGCCAACGCCGAGCGTCATCTGAAGCCGGCCGCGGAGATGGCGCGCCTGTTTCACGACGCGCCCGAGGCGATCATCGAGACCTGCCGCCTCCTCGCCCGCGCGCGCTTCACACTCGACGAGATCCGCTACGACTATCCCGACGAGCCCGTGCCGGCGGGTGCGACGCCGCAGTCCCATCTCGAGGCGCTTACCTGGGCCGGCGCGGAGGAGCGCTATCCTCAAGGCATCCCGGACAACGTGCGAGCAACACTCGCGAAAGAGCTGGCCCTTATCGAGCGCCTCGCCTACGCACCTTATTTTCTCACCGTCCACGACATCGTCCGCTTCGCGCGCGAGCGGAGCATCCTCTGCCAGGGGCGCGGCTCGGCCGCCAACTCGGCCGTCTGCTACGTGCTCGGCGTCACCGCCGTCGACCCGACCGAGGTCGATCTCCTGTTCGAGCGCTTCGTATCGGAGGAGCGCAAAGAGCCGCCCGACATCGACGTCGACTTCGAGCACGAGCGGCGCGAGGAGGTGATCCAGTACATCTATGAGCGCTACGGCCGCGAGCGCGCTGGCATCGCCGCGACCGTCATCAGCTACCGGCCGCGCAGCGCCATCCGCGAGGTCGGCAAGGCGCTCGGCCTCACCGAGGACGTGACGGCGGCGCTCGCCCGCACGTCGTGGGACAGCTCGACCGAGCTGTCGCGGGCCGAGATCCAAGGCTCGGGGCTCGATCCCGACAATCCCGTGATCCGCCGTGCCGCGGCCCTCACCGCCGAGATCATCGGCTTCCCCCGCCACCTCTCTCAGCACGTGGGCGGCTTCGTCCTGACCCGCGGCCGCCTCGACGAGACGGTGCCGATCGGCAACGCCGCCATGGAGGACCGCACCTTCATCGAGTGGGACAAGGACGATCTCGACGCCCTCGGCCTCTTGAAGATCGACGTGCTGGCGCTCGGCATGCTGACCTGCATCAGGAAGGCCTTCGCGCTCATCGCCGGCCACGACGGCCTTGCGCTCGACCTCGCCAACGTTCCGCGCGAGGACGAGGCGGTCTACGCCATGCTGCAGACGGGCGACAGCATCGGCGTGTTCCAGGTCGAGAGCCGCGCGCAGATGAACATGCTGCCGCGCTTGAGGCCCGCCTGCTTCTACGACCTCGTGATCGAGGTGGCGATCGTGCGCCCCGGCCCCATCCAGGGCGACATGGTGCACCCCTACCTGCGCCGCCGTCAGGGTAAGGAGGCCGTTTATTTCCCCTCGCCCGCGCCCGAGCATGGGCCCGCGGACGAGCTCCGCCGCGTGCTCGGCAAGACGCTCGGCGTACCGCTCTTCCAGGAGCAGGCCATGCGCATTGCCATCGAGGCGGCGAAGTTCACGCCGTCCGAGGCAAACCAGCTACGCCGCTCCATGGCCACCTTCCGCCGCATGGGCACCATTCACACCTTCCACGAGAAGATGGTCGAGGGCATGGTTACGCGCGGCTACGAGCGCGGCTTCGCCGAGCGCTGCTTCCACCAGATCGAGGGCTTCGGCACCTATGGCTTTCCCGAGAGCCACGCGGCGAGCTTCGCCCGCCTCGTCTACGTCTCGTCCTGGCTCAAGTGCCATCACCCGGCGGCGTTCGCGGCGGCGCTTTTGAACTCCCAGCCGATGGGCTTCTACGCGCCTGCACAGATCGTGCGCGACGCGCGCGAGCACGGCGTCGAGGTGCGCGCCGTCGACGTCACCCATAGCCACTGGGATTCGACGCTCGAGCGCGGAGGCGACGGGCGCCTCGCGCTGAGACTGGGCTTGCGCGAGATCGACGGCTTCCGCGAGGAGTGGGCCGCGGCTCTCGTCGGCGCGCGGGGGGAAGGCTTAGATAGCGTCGAGCATCTCGCGCGGCGCACGCGCCTTTCGCGCCCGGCCCTCGAGCGCCTCGCGGAAGCCGACAGCTTCCGCTCGCTCGGCCTCGACCGGCGCGAGGCGCTGTGGGCGGTGCGCCGCCTGCCCGACGACGAGCCGCTTCCTCTTTTCGCCGCGGCGGACGCCGCCGAGCTCGCCCGCGAGCCGGAAGCGCATCTCCCCGCCATGCCCCTCTCCGAGCACGTCGTCGCCGACTATCAGACGCTGCGCCTTTCGCTCAAGGCGCACCCGATGTCGTTCCTGCGCGACCTTTTCCGCGGCGAGGGCGCCTCGACCTGCGCCGAGACGGGGCGGCTCGCCGACGGCGCGCGCTGCCGCACGGCCGGCGTCATCCTCGTGCGCCAGCGCCCCGGCAGCGCCAAGGGCGTCGTGTTCATGACGCTCGAGGACGAGACCGGCATCGCCAATGCCGTCGTCTGGCCCAAAATTCTCGGCCGCTACCGGCGCGCGGTGATGGGGGCGAGGCTCATCGTCATAGACGGGCGCATTCAGAGAAGCCCGGAGGGCATCGTGCACCTCGTCGCGAGCCGTCTCACCGACCGCAGCCATGAATTGAAGCGCCTTCTCGAGGCCGACGCCTTCGTGCCCGCGCTCGCGCGCGACGAGATCGCCCGCCCGCCGCACCCGCGCGTCTCGAGCCACCCGCGCAACGAGCGCATCATTCCGAAATCCCGCGATTTCCGCTGAGTGGCTGCCACGCTGATTTGCCCGCCGGTCTCGATCCCTGCCGCCTACGACACCTTGTGCGGCTCATTCGAGCTGTCTAACTCGGCGATCTTCGTTTGCCGGCCGGAGAGACCACGGCACAGCAAATTCACGAATGAAGATATTGTCTCTCGATCGACCGGCCTCTCCATAGCCAGCCGGAACAAGCAAAAGCTCGAGAGCACGTCGACGACAAGTCCGACATTGGTCGTGGGAGGAAGCTCGCCGCGCGCGATGGCCCTCTCGACGATGTCCACGAACGCCTGATTGCGCTCTACCAGATACCCGTCTCGGTAGAAGGCCAAGGCCTCGGCGTCGAGCAACGACTCCGTGAACAGCCTGCGGGAGGCCATCGCCCAGTTCGGATCGGACCACACCCTCCACAGCACCTCGAGCTGCGCCGCGAGATCCTGCTGAAAAGTGCGAACATCGGTACGCGCGTGGCGAACGGGCACATGCTTGAGATAGACCTCACCGATGAGGCGCATCTTCGATTTCCACCACTTGTAGATCGTGGGCTTGCCCGCGCGCGCATGCTTGGCGACGGCTTCGATCGTAAATCCATCGTACCCGTCGGCGCGCAAGACCTGCGCCGCGGAGCCGAGGATCGCCGCTTCGGTGGCGGGATTGCGAACCGCGCCGATGGAGCGCCGCGAAGGCCTCTTCGTCAGCTTTCGTGTCCGTGTCGTAAGGGCCATCTAGAGCCGTCTGCTAAGAGATCCTTAAGAACCAAAGCATAGTTTATAGAAACGTTTCGATACTGAATGGTGAGTCTGTTCGACCGCCTTCGTGTAAGGGGCGGCGCACTTAGTGAAGGCTAACGGTCATTCCAGTGTTCATCAACAGAGACATCGGACTCACCCACATAGATCGCTGCCCATGCCCGGATATCGCCTCAGCCTCGTTGTCGAGCTCGCACTCGTCCTAGGGTTGTGCTTCGCAGGCGTCAGCGCCTTCGTCGCCCTGTCGAAGGGCGGCTGGCCCGCGCTGGATCTCACCTCGCTTACGGTCCTCAAGGCGGTGAAGACCGATCCCCAGGGGCTTATCCTGACCACGACCTACAACCCCCTGGCGATTGCGCTGCCGATCTTGCTGACGGTCGCCGGTCTGGCCGGCATGGGAGCCTCCCTGGCAAGGACGCCAGCAGCGAGCGAGGGCGCGCCGACCAAGGCGGCCGCCCAAGTGAGCTCCCAGCTCAGTGCCGAGCTATCGAAGGTCCTTGGGTTTATTCGATCCCATCTCGGAACCAGCGAAACGTACGCCCAGTCGCTCGTAAATGCGCAGAGCAGGTTGATGGCTCTGGACGTGGCGGCACAGGTTCGCGTCATCGTCAATCTGCTCGTCGCAGAGAACGAACGCATGCGGATCGACGTGCACGCGCTCAAGGGCAAGCTCGAGGCGTCCCAATCGCGAGTCGAAGGTCTTCAGGAAAGCCTCAAGATCGCCGAGGAGCTGGTGCTGCAGGATCCGCTGACCTCGCTCGGCAACCGCCGCCGCTTCGACGACATCTTGGAAAAGAGCGTTCAAGAAGCAAAAGCGAGCCACGCCGCCCTCAGTCTGATCATGTGCGACTTGGACAATTTCAAGGTCATCAACGATTCGCACGGGCACGCCATCGGCGACGATGTGCTGAGGATGTTCGCGCGACTGCTGGCGGAGAGCGTGAGGGACACCGATACCGTCGCGCGAGTGGGCGGAGAGGAGTTCGGGCTGATCCTGCCAGAGACCGCGCAGACAAGCGCGGCAAGCCTGGCCGAACGCCTAAGGCGTAAATGCGAAACGAAGCAATTGCTCTTGAGGAACACCAACAAGAGCATCGGTAGGATCACGGCGTCGTTTGGCGTCGTGCAGCTCAGCGAGCACGAGCACGCTCAAATGCTGCTGCAGCGTGCCGACCAGAAGCTTTACGAAGCCAAGCGCGCCGGCCGGAACCGGGTCGCGAGCTAGAGCACGATCGTCTGACATGGAATCCCTGCTGCGCCAGAGCCGGCCCCCTCCGCAGGGCGGCTCGGGCCTTGGTGCTTCAACCGGCGATCCTATCTCTCCTCTTGCGGCCTTCTCTCCGACCGACAGGAGAATTCCATGCAACACCTCTCGCCCATTCCCCGAAGTCTCACACTCATCCGGGCCGCGGTGACATCGCTGGCGTGTACGCTCGCGTCCATTTCCGCCGTGGCTGCGCCCGAAGAGCCCACGATCTCGATCGAGGGTCTCATGAAAGGCGGCTGGCAGATCTCCGGCTATGCGAGCGGCTATGACAACCGCACTTCCCTCATCCTTTTCCGCCACCCGACCGAGACCTATCTCGTCCAATGCTCTACGATCTACGATGTGACCCGCACGCCGCGAACGCTCTCCAACTGCTACGAGCTGCGCTGACGCCATGAGCGAGATTGAGGGATCGCACGAGACCGTCTTCGTCACGGGGGCGACCGGCTTCATCGGGACATCTCTCGTGCGGGCGGCGATCGCGAGCGGTCGGCGCGTGCGGGCGCTGACGCGGTCGCGGGACGGGGCCGAAACGCTGCGGTGCGCCGGTGCCGAGGCGATCCTCGGCGATCTCGGCGATTCCCGCGGCGACTGGGTGCGGTTGGCGCGCGAGTCGGACACGGTCGTGCATCTCGCCCAGCCTCCGACGTTCGGCGGCTGGGTGACGAGTGCCAAAGCGCGCCGCTATGCCGCCGAGCGGCTCGCGCTCGATTCGGCCCTGTTCGACGCGCTCGCCGCAAGCGCCGTCCGGTGCGTCGTCTACGTTTCCGGCACCAGCTATTACGGCGACCTCGGCAGCGACTTGCGCGACGAGAGCGCGGAGCCCAACCCGCGCGGCTGGGGCCCCTACCTTGCCCCGGCGATCGAAGCGCTCGACCGCGATCTCGGCCGCAGCCTTGCCATCGTCGCGGCATTGCCCGGCTGGGTCTACGGACCCGGATCGTGGTTCGCCGAATACGTGCTCGAGCCGCTCTCTGCCGGCAAACGCATCGTCGGCGTCAGCGGTCCGTCGCGGCTCACATCGGCCGTACATGTGGAGGACTGCGCGCGCGCCCTCCTCCACCTCACGCAGGCGGGCGAGGCAGGCAGGCGCTACTTCATCGTCGACGACATGCCGGTCCCGAGCCAACGCCTTGCCGAGCTTGCGGCCGAGGCGCTCGGCGTCCCCTTGCGCGGACGCAGAGTGCCGCCCTTCCTCTGCCGGCTGCTTCTCGGCCGCGTGGTGACCGAAAGCCTCACCTACGAGAACGCGCTCTCCAATGCGCGCCTGCGCGCTACAGGGTTCGTGCCCCGCTTCCCCACCTGCGCCGAGGGTGTGCCCGACACGGTGCGATCCTGGCTCGCTGCCCGCGGCGCTCCGGACGCCGCCCGAGCTCTCACGACCTGATAGCCAGAACCGGGAAATTCCGCCCGCGTCATCGACATAGCCAGGTTTGCCAATGCCTTCCGACCCCATGCGGAATTGGGAATTTCGGGGCACACATTTCTCTGCAACAAACTGGCGGTAAATATCGGCGCTTATGTGCTAAAAGGCATTTTCCCTCAAGCTGCGCATTTCGGCTTTGAGGGATCACACGGCATCGCAGCGAAGATCGCCGAGGTGAGCTGCATGGGCGAGGAAATCAAGGTCGAAAGCGTCTGGCTCGATTACGCCAAGGCCGCCGCCGATCCCAAGCTTACGGCCAATCTCTCCGGAGTCGCGGTCGCGGGCGAGCACCTGTGGACCGTCTCGGACGAGGGCCGGTCGATCGAATGCCTTGCGCCGCACGGCGACGGCTACAGGCTCAGCCGGCAGGTGCTTCTCGACGACGTGTTCGAGGACCTGCCGGGCCGCGAGACGAAAGACGAAGCCGATATCGAAGCGGTCGATGTCTTCGGCGGCCGGCTTTGGATCTGCGGCTCGCATTGCCGCGTCAGACGTCAGGCCAGGAAGACGCAAAGCCCCTATCTCGATTCGCGCTTTCGCGCGCGCCCGAGCCGCCGGCTCCTCGGCACGGTCGAGTTGACGGCAGACGGCAGTGACATCGTCGCGCCCGGACAGGCGCTCCCGTTCAGAGGCAAGGGCAGCCTCAGGCGCGTGCTCGCCGCAGATCCCTTCATCGCGCCGTTCGCGGGCCTGCCGAGCAAGGAGAACGGCCTCGACATCGAAGGAATGACGGGCTCGAAAGGCAAGGTGCTGCTCGGCTTGCGCGGGCCGATCGTCGACAGCATCGCGCTCGTTGCCGCCGTGAACATCAAAGACGGCCTTCGCGTCGATGGCGCAGGCACGGCGATGCATTTCCTCGATCTCGGCGGGCTCGGCGTGCGCGACCTCGCGCGATGGGGCAAAGAGGTGCTCATCCTAGCAGGGCCGGTCAGCGACGCCGACGGGCCGTTCCGGCTCTTCGGCTGGACACCGCGGGCGACCGAGAAAATACAGCGGCCGCACCCTATCTACGAGTGGCCAAAAGGCGTCGATCGTCCGGAAGGCGTGTGCGAGCTCGAGCGCGGCGGCCGGCGCGGAGTTCTGATCCTCTACGATACGGCCGACAAGGGACGGGTCCGCGGCCGGCGCTATCGCGCGGACTGGATGGCGCTGCGGGCGCTCCCATCGCGCTCCGCCGCTAAGATTGCTTGAAGCTTTCTGAGTCTGCGTAGGGGAACCACCAGAAGTCCTGGGCGCCCGCCTTGGGATCGATCATCGCGAGCTTCGTGTGGCGGAACTGATCGAGCCCTTCCGAGCCGAGCTGCCGTCCGGTCCCGCTCATCTTCCGGCCCCCGAAGGGACCCGCGGCGTTGTCGAGCAGCGGCGCATTCACCCAGACCATGCCCGTCTCGATCTCGTTGACGGCCCGCATGGCCTCCTCGAGAGACCCCGTGTAGATATTGGCGCCGAGGCCGTAGCGGGAGCGATTGGCCAGCTCGATTGCCTCGTCGAGCGAGCCGATCCGGCACAACGGCGCGGCAGGACCAAAGCTCTCGTCATTCATTATGTCCATGTCGGGCGTCACGTCCGTCAAAACCGTCGGCTCGACGAACCAGCCGCGATTGAAGCCGGCCGGACGGCCCCCTCCCGTGCGGACCTTGGCTCCTTGATCCCTCGCACGCGCGAGAATGCGCTCGAACCGGGCGCGCTCTCGCTCGCTCACCATCGGACCGAGATCGACCTTGTCGAGCCCGTTGCCGATGCGCAGCTTGCGGGCCTCGGCTGCGAGAGCTTCGGCGAAGTCGTCGTAGATCTCGTCATGGACATAGAGACGCTCGGCAGAGGTACAGACCTGTCCGCAATTCAAATAGGCCGCGAATGCCGCGCCTCGTGCCGCGTTGTGGAGCGGCGCCGACGGCATGACGATGAACGGATCGTTGCCGGAGGCCTCGATCAGGCACCGCTTGAAGGTTTCGGCACACGCTTTCGCGACGATCTTGCCGGTTTCTATTCCGCCGGTGAAGGCAACGCCGTGAACGTCCGGGCTTTCGACCAGCAACGCCCCGATCCCGCCGCCGCCCGTCACACACTGAATGACGCCGCTCGGGAGTGCTTTGAATGCCTCCATGAATTTCAATGTCGTGAGCGACGTCAGCTCGGACGGCTTGACAATGACCGCATTGCCGGCGGCGAGCGCCGCCGCTGCTTCCCACACGAGAAGGACCAGGGGATAGTTGAACGGCATGATCGCCGCGACCACGCCGAGGGGCTCCTTGATCGTGAAATGCAACTGCCCGTCGACGGTCGGCCCGATGACTTTCCCATTTTCGTGGCGCGCGACCTCGGCATAGTAATCGATGGCCGAAATGGACCAGCTGACCTCGTCGAAGAACTCCTTGTAGGGTTTCCCCATCTCGCGCGTCAGCATCTCGGCGATAACCGGGCGGAGCCGGCGCATTTCCGCAGCGGCCTCGTGCAGCACTTCGGCACGCGACAGCATGTTCGTCGCGCGCCACTTGCGCTGCGCTGCATTGGCGAGAGCGATGGCGGCGTGCACCTCCCGCTGCGAGGCGTCGGCGATCTCGCCGAGACGATCCTCGGTCGCCGGGTCGACGACGGGTGTTCGGGTCGGGGATTTGCTTGGGCGCACCTCGCCGTCGACATAGAGGCACCCAGTCAGACGCTTGAATTCGGCGCCGGCCAGCATCGATCACTCCTACACGGGAAGCTCATTTGATGAGTAGCTTGGTGCCTCTGGCCCAACTCGAACGGGCACGTCATTGCTGACAACAGATTTTGAGTCTGCCGCGTCTACCGATTCCGCCACAGAGGCCAGCGTCTTAGGGACGAGGTGGGCACTATAGCGGTGGCGCCTTCCCCGTCAACGCGGACGCCCGGGCCTGCGCACGGAACTTCGGACGCTCCAAGCCGTTGAAGTAGAGCGAGGATCGCATCCGGCGCGTTCGCTCTCAACAAGCCCGCGCTTTTCCCGTCATCCGCAAGGATTGAGCCGCAATGTCGGAATGGACATTCATTCGCCGCGTCCTGATCGTGCTGGCCCTCCTTGCGCTCGCGGCCGCCCTTTGGGTGCTGTCGGACATCCTGCTCATGGCCTTCGGCGCGATCCTGGTCGCGGTGGTCCTGCGCTCGCTCACGGAGCCGCTGGTTCGCGCTACGGGCCTCAATCAGACCCTCGCCCTCATTCTCATAGTTGCCGCCATCGTCGGCGTCTTAGTCGGACTGATCCTCCCGTTCGGGCCGAGAATTGCCGAGCAGGCCGAATATCTGTTCGAGCGTCTCCCAGGGGCCGTGACCCACATCGTGCAGGAAGCAGAGCTGCAATCGGTCGCGGAGCAGCTGCGCGGCTCGGCGCTCGGCGGACTGGTCCTCGGCGTGTTCTCCTGGGGCTCGACCATCGTCGGCGCGCTGGCAGGCGCCGTGCTCGTCCTCGTCGGCGGCATCTATCTCGCGGCCGACCCCGGCGTCTATCGCAGCGGCCTGATCAAGCTCTTTCCCAAGCGCTGGCACGACCTCATCGCGGCGACAATGGATGACGCGAGCTTCTCGCTGCGCCGCTGGCTCGGCGCCCAGCTCGTGGCAATGCTCGCCGTGGGCGTGCTCACGGGGGTCGGCATGTGGCTTGCCGGCGTGCCCTCCCCGCTCGCTCTCGGCCTCATCGCCGGCATCCTCGAATTCGTGCCCTACATCGGGCCGATCGTCGGCGCGATCCCCGCGCTGCTCCTCGCGTCGACCGAGAGCCTCGATCTAGTCCTGTGGGCGCTGGCTGTGGCCGTCGCGGTGCAGCAGATCGAGAACAACATCATCATGCCGTTCGTCGTCGGCCGCGTGGTCGAGCTGCCCGCCGCCGTCGCCTTGTTCGCGGTCGTGGCGCTCGGCATCGTATTCGGACCGCTCGGCCTAATGCTCGGCTATCCGCTGGCGATCGTGCTCGACGTCGCCGTGCGCCGGCTCTACGTGCGCGAGGCGCTCGGCCAGCGGGTCAGCACGCCCGCCGAGCGAGCCGAGGCCGAGGCGCGGCCGGCCGCCTGAGCGGCCCCATCTCTAGTGCCAGGAGAAAGTAACGCGTCCCGAGCCGTGCACGTGCTCGGCCACCTCGACGCGGTCGCCGACGTGGGGCTCGCTTGTCTTCAGCGCCATTACATGCACGACCCGCCCGTCGTCGAGCTTCACATCTACCGCGAGCCCTTCCTCGATGGTCTTCGTCGAGGTGCCGCTGAGCGGGCCGATGTAGGAGACCACTCCCGGCACGTGCCGCGTCTCGACCTTGGCGTCGAGACCGGTGAGCCAGAAGCCGCCCGCGACGAAGAGGAGCGCGGCTACGCCGCTCCCGATCCATTTCGCGCGTTGAATGACAAGCGCTCGCTCGAGCCGCCGGCGGGTATCCTCGCGCATGCGCGCATCCCTCAGATGACGAAGAAGTCGGAACCGTTCACCGGCAGCTTTGTGCCGAGCGTCGCGAACTTGATCTGCGGCGCGCCGCCGGTTCCGTCGGGGTCGTAATAGAGGAGGCCCTGTGCGCCGTTGTAGATGATGCGATCGTTTGCATCATGAGCGCCAGGGCCGATGTGGAACGCACCCGGCGCGAGCGGGCCGTTCGCGGCCTGAAGCTTGGTGAAGACGGCGTTATCGAGCCGGACCGTGTCATTCGTATGGTTGAAGTCGATCATGTGGTCCACGTTCGAAGTCTGCGAAAGGGCCGCGTTGAATACGAAGATGTCGAGCCCGACCCCGCCGCCCAAGGTGTCCCTGCCAGCTCCGCCGTTCAGGATGTCGTTGCCGGCATTGCCCTTGAGGACGTCGTTTCCGCCCTGGCCAACGAGCGTGTTCGCCTGTGGATTGCCGTTCAACGTATCGCTACCCGCGCCGCCGACCGCGCTCTCGATGACGCTCCCCGGACCGATGCACACGGTCGAGCGGCTCGAGTGGCCGCCGCCGAAGCCGATCGACTTGCCGACGGAGGAAAAGGTGCCGATCGTTAGATTGATGATGCACCCGGGTGTGCCGTTGTAGACGATCTTGTCGATGCCGCCGGCGTCGTCAATGGTGAGGAAGTAGGTGCTCGCGCCGTTGAAGGTGTACGTCGTGTTGCCGGCATTGTGCGAGGTATTGCGGCCGTAGAGGGCCTGGATCGCCGCGAGGTCGTAGTACATCGGCGTCGTGGGAAAGAACGTCGCAAAGTTGCTGTCGGTCCACGGCGAGGCCGTGTAGCTCATGAGCGTGTAGAAGTAGCTGTCGTGCTGAGCGGGAATCGCGTTGGGGCTCTCGAACGAATGCTTGAGGCCCAATGCGTGCCCGATCTCGTGCAGGATCGTCTGGAAGTCGTCGCTGCCGACGGCAATGTTGGCCAAGCCGTTCGAGTTGAAGTTGTCCCAGCTGAACCAAACGTCGCCGGCTTCGGGGCTCCCGCTCGGGAGGTAGGCGTGCGCGGCCGCGGTGTCGCTGATGACCTCGGTGTAGGTGAAACGCAGCTCGCCGACGTTGGATGAGTTGTCGGCAACTTCCACGAACGTCAAGTTGGCAACACTCGCCCACGCGGCCAATGCTTTTCTTACTGCCGTTCGCTCACCGTCCGACAGACTGTGCCAATGGTCCCACTCACCATTTCCAAAGGAATTGCCATAGGGGGTGATAAAGTTGGCACTTCCTCTCGGAAAACTGTAGGTCAGCGTCACGCCTGTTCCCAGGCCGCCGCCCCACTTCTCGCCGTCGGCAATATAGCGGCCAATGCCGGTCGCCGCCGCGTCGATGTAAGTGAAGGGAACAGAATTCGAGGTTGGAGTCGCCATCCGCCGTCTCCCTCAGCGCAAGATCCCTCTGCGCGATACGCTGCCGAACGGTCTCACTCGTCCGCGGCGAAAATGGGGTTCGGAGTAGCGGCCGTCAATTGAATTGAACATGATGACAGTACGAAGATGTTGACGCTCCGCAATTCCGATGCTGGCCGGTCACAGGCTCTCGTGTTGCGCGCGGCTCCGCCGCTCTTACGCTGCGCGCGGCTCCGCCGCTCTTACGCTGCGCGCGGCTCCGCCGCTCTTACGCTGCGCGCGGCTCCGCCGCGACCAGCCGCACGATGTCGGCCATGATGTCGGTGAGCTGGAAGTCCTTGGGCGTATAGACGGCGGCGACGCCGAGCGCCTTCAAGGCCGTCGCGTCCTCGGGCGGGATGATGCCGCCGACGACGAGGGGAACGTCGGCCAGCCCCTCCTTCCGCATGCGCTCCACGACCTCGGAGACGAGGGGAACGTGCGAGCCCGAGAGGATAGACAAGCCGATAACGTGCGCGCTCTCGTCGACGGCCGCGCGCACGATCTGGGCCGGCGTCAGCCGGATGCCCTCGTAGACGACATCCATGCCGCAGTCGCGCGCGCGCACCGCAATCTGCTCGGCCCCGTTCGAGTGGCCGTCGAGCCCCGGCTTCCCGACCAGGAACTTGAGGCGCCGGCCGAGCCGGGCCGAGACGTCCTCGACCGCCTGTCGAACCTCATCGAGACCTTGCCCCGAACGGTCGACAGCGGCCTGCGAGACGCCCGTCGGCGCGCGATACTCGCCGAACACGCGACGCAGCGTCGTGCCCCATTCGCCGGTCGTCACTCCCGCCTTGGCGCAGGCGATCGACGGCTCCATGATGTTGCCGCCCTCCTTGGCGGCGGCCTCGAGATCGGCGAGTGCCTTGGCCGCGGCTTTCGCATCGCGCCGCTCGCGCCACGCCTCGAGGCTCTCCACCTGGTGAGCTTCGACCGCCGGGTCGATGACGAGGATCGCGCCCTCTCCCGCCGACAGCGGCGATGGCTCGGTCTCCGTCCAGCGGTTGACGCCGACGACAATCTGCTCCCCGCTCTCGATCCTGGCGAGCCGCGCCGAGTTGCTCTCGACGAGCCGGCGCTTCATGTAGTCGATGGCGGCGACCGCCCCGCCCATGGCCTCGATCGTCTTGAGCTCCGCCTTCGCCTGCTCCTTGAGCTCGCCGACCTTCTCCGCGATCTCGGTCGAACCGTCGAAGATGTCGCCGTAGTCGAGAAGATCGGTCTCGTAGGCGAGAATCTGCTGCATTCGCAGCGACCACTGCTGGTCCCAGGGACGCGGCAGCCCCAGGGCCTCGTTCCAGGCCGGAAGCTGCACGGCGCGTGCGCGCGCCTTCCTCGAGAGCGTCACGGCGAGCATCTCGAGCAGGATGCGGTAGACGTTGTTCTCGGGCTGCGGCTCGGTGAGGCCGAGGCTGTTCACCTGGACGCCGTAGCGGAACAGGCGGTTCTTCGCGTCGGCGACGCCGTAGCGCTCGAGCGTGATCTCGTCCCACAGCTCGACGAAGGCGCGCATCTTGCAGATCTCGGTCAGGAAGCGCAGCCCTGCGTTGACGAAGAACGACACGCGGCCGACCACGTTGCCGAACTCCGCCTCCGGCACCTCGCCCGAGGCCCTGACCGTGTCGAGCACGGCGATCGCGGTGGCGAGCGCGTAGGCCAGCTCCTGCGCGGGCGTCGCGCCCGCCTCCTGGAGGTGGTAGGAGCAAACGTTGGTCGGGTTCCACTTCGGCAGCTCGCGGCACGAGAAGACGATCGTGTCCTTGATGAGCCGGAGCGACGGCGCCGGCGGAAAGACGTACGTGCCGCGCGAGAGGTATTCCTTGATGATGTCGTTCTGGATCGTGCCCGTGAGCTTGGCACGCGAGGTGCCCTGCTCATCGGCGAGGGCGACGTAGAGCGAGAGCAGCCAGGCCGCCGTAGCGTTGATCGTCATCGACGTGTTCATCTGCTCGAGCGGGATACCGTCGAGCAGCGTGCGCATGTCGCCCAGGTGCGACACCGGAACGCCGACCTTGCCAACCTCGCCCTTGGCGAGCTCGTGGTCGCTGTCGTAGCCGGTCTGCGTCGGCAGGTCGAAAGCGATCGAAAGCCCGGTCTGACCCTTGGCCAGGTTCTTCCGATAAAGCTCGTTCGACTTCGCCGCCGTCGAATGGCCGGCGTAAGTGCGAAAGAGCCAGGGCTTGTCGCGCGGCGGCGCCCCCGCCGTACGGTCCTGTCCAGCGCTCTCCTTCCGGTCAGACATGCTCGCTCCTCGGCGCAGCCGTTGCCTCATTTTCCTTACTCTACCGGGGGTCGCGCGCAAGGCAAAAGCCGTTGTTGCCGCGCCTTCTGGTGAAAAATGGAGCAAGGCGGCCGCCATCTGGACCGGGAGGTCCTTTTGTGTAGGATGCGCCCCAAATTACCCCAGCGAGAAGGAACGACGGGCTCATGAACGAGCAGGCCGCGGCCAGCCCAACGGCAGCCGGCACACTCATGGCAGGCAAACGCGGCCTGATCATGGGAGTCGCCAACAACCGCTCGATCGCCTGGGGCATAGCCAAGGCCGTTGCCGCTCAGGGCGCCGAGGTCGCCTTCAACTATCAGGGCGATGCCTTGAAGAAGCGCGTCGAGCCGCTCGCCGCCGAGCTCGGCTCAAGGCTCGTCCTCCCGTGCGACGTCACCGACAAGGCGTCCGTCGATGCGCTGTTCGCCGAGATCGGCCGCGCCTGGGGCCGGCTCGACTTCCTGGTCCATGCCATCGCCTTCTCGGACAAGAACGAGCTCGACGGCCGCTACGTCGACACGAGCGAGGCGAACTTCACCCAGACGATGCTCATCTCCTGCTACTCGCTGACCGCGCTCGCCCAGCGCGCCGAGAAGCTCATGACCGACGGCGGCTCGATCGTGACGCTCACCTATTACGGGGCCGAGAAGGTCATGCCGCACTACAACGTCATGGGCGTCGCCAAGGCCGCCCTCGAGGCAAGCGTGCGCTACCTCGCGGCCGACCTCGGCAAGAGCGCCATCCGCGTCAACGCCATCTCGGCGGGGCCGATCAAGACGCTCGCCGCCTCGGGCATCGCCGACTTCCGCTATATCCTGAGGTGGAACGAGTACAATTCCCCGCTCCGGCGCACGGTGTCCCTCGAGGACGTGGGCGGCGCGGCCGTCTATCTCCTCTCCGACCTTTCGCGCGGGGTCACCGGGGAAGTGCACCACGTGGACGCCGGCTACCACATCCAGGGCATGAAGAACGAGGACGCGCCCGACATCTCCGTCGTCAAGAGCGACGGTGTCTAGAGGGTTAGGGTGAGGGGCAGAAGCCTCGGCTGCGGCGAGTTGCGGCCCCTCACCCCGACCCTCTCCCCGTTGAAACGGGGAGAGGGGGAATGCATGCCATGCGGGACGCAATCACCATCTACTTCGTGCGCCACGGCGAGACGGACTGGAACGCCGAGCGGCGCTACCAGGGCCAGCGCGACCTCGCAATGAACGAGCGCGGCCGCGCGCAGTCGCGCCGCAACGGAGAGGCGCTCCGGGCCTTCCTGCCCGACATCGCCCGCGCCGACTTCGTCGCGAGCCCCTTGGGGCGCGCGCGAGAGACAATGGAGATCGTGCGCGGCAGCCTCGGTCTCCCCGCCGAAGGTTATCGCGTCGACGAGAGGCTCCAAGAGCTCAACTACGGCCACTGGGAAGGCGTGCTTCAGGCCGACCTGCCGGCGATCGACCCTAGGGGTCTCGTCGAGCGCGAGAAGGACCCGTTCCGCTGGCGCCCCAGCGGCGGGGAGAGCTACGCCGATCTCCTCGCCCGCACCGTCGACTGGCTAGGAGACGTCACACGCGACACCGTCGTTGCCGGCCACGGCGGCGTCGGCCGCGCGCTCCGCGCGCACATCCTCGGATTGGCGCCCGAATCGATTCCCGATCTCGAGAGCCCGCAGGACCGCGTGCTCGTGCTCGACGCTTCGGGCATGACGTGGATATGAAAAAGAAGAGCCGGAGCAGCGGCAGCTCCGGCCCTTCCCACAAGCACTGCGGGGCCGCTCGAGCGCGGTTGCTCAGACCGCCCGGAGCCGCCCGTTTCAACACTGCGACACGAACCGGTACCAGCGACACGCCGCCTCGAGGCGGCGAGCGCACCTGCGCCTAGTCTGCCTCCCTTCGTCCGGCGCATCGCACTTAAGCCTCATTATCTGCGTCGCCAGAATCTTCCAATCAAATAAGGGCGAACGCGCTATTGTCGGCGAGCTAACCTCCTCTTACAGAGAGGGCTCAGTGCGTCGGCCCGCCTCCCGCGGGCTCGAGTTGCTCATGCTATCGTCTTGAATTTGCGGGCGCTGGCGACGGCTCTCGCAATCGCGGCATCCATGTCACACAACACGTTCGGACATCTCTTCCGCGTCACGACCTGGGGCGAAAGCCACGGCCCCGCCATCGGCTGCGTGGTCGATGGCTGCCCGCCGGGCCTGCCGCTCGCCGCTGCCGACGTCCAGGACTACCTCGACAAGCGGCGCCCCGGCCAGTCGCGGTTCACGACCCAGCGCAAGGAGCCCGACGCGGTCGAGATCCTCTCCGGCGTGTTCCAGGACGAGGCCGGCCGCGACGTGACCACGGGCGCGCCGATCTCGCTTCTGATCCGCAACGTCGACACCCGAAGCAAGGACTACTCCGACATCAAGGACAAGTTCCGCCCCGGGCATGCGGACTATACCTACTGGGCAAAGTACGGCATCCGCGACTACCGGGGCGGCGGGCGCTCCTCGGCGCGAGAGACGGCGGCGCGCGTCGCGGCCGGCGCGATTGCGCGCAAGGTCCTCGCCGGCGTCACCATCCGCGGCGCGCTGGTGCAGATCGGCGAGAAGCCGGTCGACCGCTCGCGATGGGACTGGGATACGGTCGACGCCAACCCGTTCTTCTGCCCCGATCCCGGCATGGTTCCCGAGTGGGAGCATTATCTCGATGCCATACGCAAGGGCGGGTCTTCGATTGGCGCCATTATCGAGATCGTGGCCGAAGGCGTGCCCGCCGGGCTCGGCGCCCCCGTCTACGGCAAGCTCGACCAGGACCTGGCCTCGGCCATGATGAGCATCAACGCGGTGAAGGGAGTCGAGATCGGCGCCGGCATGGCGTCGGCCGAGCTCACGGGCGAAGCCAACGCCGACGAGATCCGCATGGGCTCCGACGGCAAGCCGCGCTTCCTCTCCAATCACGCTGGCGGAATTCTCGGCGGCATCTCCACCGGCCAGCCGGTCGTGTGCCGGTTCGCGGTGAAGCCCACCTCGTCGATCCTGACCCCGCGCCAGACCATCGACACGCACGGGGAGGAGACCGAGATCGTGACCAAGGGCCGCCACGACCCGTGCGTGGGCATTCGCGCCGTCCCCGTCGGCGAGGCGATGATGGCGATCGTGCTCGCCGACCACCTCTTGCGCCACCGCGCTCAGTGCGGCGGGGCGACGCTTTAGCCCTCCTCAGGCCGCGCGAATGCCGGCGAGGAACCGCTCGACCTCGGACCGCAGAGCGGCGGCCTGATCGGAGACATTGCGCGCGGCGATGAACACCTGGCTCGCGCCCGCCGTCGAGCTCTCGGTCGAATGAGCGACGCCGCTGATGTTGCGGGCAACCTCCGAAGTGCCGATCGACGCCTGCTTGACGCTCTCGGCAATCGACTGCGTCACCGCCCCCTGCTGCTCGACGGCGCTCGCAATCGCTCCGGAGATGGCGTTCATCTCGTTGATCGTCGCGGCGATCCCGGTGACGAAGGCCGACGCCTGCTCCGTCGACGATTGGATCGCCGTGATCTGGTCGTTGATCTCCTCGGTCGCCTTGGCGGTCTGCTCCGACAGCATCTTCACTTCCTGGGCGACCACCGCGAAATCCGCGCCCGGCTTCTCCGGCCCGCGCCGCCTCGATCGTGGCGTTGAGCGCGAGAAGGTTGGTCTGGCTGGCCACTCCCCTGATCAGCTCGACGATCGTTCCCACGTGCGAGGCAGCTTCGGTCAGGTTTTGCATGAGCGCCGTCGTTTGAGTGGCCTGCGTGGAGGCTTCGTTCGCGACCCGGCTCGCCTGGTGGACCTGGGTCGAGATCTCGCGGATGGCAGCCGAGAGCTGATTGGCGGAGTCGGCCACGGTGTGAACGCTGGCCGAGGCCTCCTCGGAGGCCGTCGCCACCGCGGTCGACTGTGCGCTCACCCCCTTGGCCGACCCAGTCAATGCTTCCGCAGTCGAGCTGAGCTCGCTCGACGCTTTAGTCACCGTTCCGATGATCGAGCCGACCGCTCGCTCGAAGCTCTGCGCCAGATCCAAAAGCCGCTGTGCGCGTGCCGTCTTGGCCCGGGAATCGGCAGCGGCTGCCTCGTCGGCGCGCCGCTGGCTGATGAGGGCATCCTTGAAGACGCGCAGCGTCTTCGCCATGTCGCCGATCTCGTCGGTGCGCTCGCCGAAGGGTATCGATGTGGAAAGGTCGCCCCTGGCCAAGCTGTCCATGGCGGCGGTGATGCGGCCAATGGGTGTGACCAGACGCTTCTCGAGGCCGAATACGGCGGCAATGAGCAGCGCCAGCATGACGGCGGATACCGTCATGACGGCGACCGTAATGATCGTGTCGCGGGTCGCCGCATCGGACTCGGTTTCCGCAATGAAGCGGTTGGCGCCCTGCACGGTCTCGTCGATCCGCGCGCGGTGGTCCTCATAGGCTTGAGCGAGCTGAGCGTAGGCGGCGCGTGCGCCAACCAAATCGCCCTTCGCAAGCGCCGGAAGAAACGTCTGCTCGGTGATCTCCAAGAAGCGCATCGCCGGCTCGTGCGCGCCCTCCGTCAGCGAGGCGCGGATGGCCGGATCGAAATTCTGCTCGAGCCAGTATTGATGGCGCGTATCGTAGTCCTTGCGCAGGACTTTGAGCCGCTCGCTGCGCGCCTCGACCGATTTGGGATCGGCGAGCGCAAGCGTCACCTCGAGATAGGATTCGAGGATGTACTCGGGCGGCGGCAGGATGTCGGCGACGAGGTCTTTGCCGAGAACGATCTGGCGATAGATATCGCCGCCGACCTTGAGCGTGTGGAGCGCGTACTGGGTCGTGGCCAGCATCACGAGGCAGCCCGCGACCAGCACGCCACCGGCGATCTTGGACAAGGTTCTGAATTTCATGGGTATCCCGCCGAGAAGCCGAAATCACTCGGAAAGCGTAGGCGCGAGGCTTTGAGCCTTTATTAATTTGGTTTGAAACTTTGGCTTGCCCTCACCTCCACGCCCTCTCGATATCTATCCGCGCCGCAACGAGATTCCGGCAGGCTCGCCGGACTCCCAAGGCGCTTCCTGTCGTTAACCCACGTCGCTTCGAAAATGCATCAAGCATCGATCAAGGCCCTAGCTGGTGGCCTGATCCTCGCCGTCACGATGGGGCAGGCCGCTCTGGCAGCCGACGAGGTTATCGTCGATCCGCGCGATTATCCAATTCGGGCAGGGGCCTTCTCTAGGGTCGCCGAGTTTCAGGACCGGCTGCGTCTGCGCCTCGCCGGCTGCAAGGAGAGGAAGCTTCCGGTCGCGGACCGGGATCGGCGCGGCACACTGGGCCCAGGCACTGCCGCAGAGATCTCCGCCCTTGCCGCCTGCGATACGACGATTGCGCCCACCGGCTCGTCCGCCGGGAACGGAGTCCTCACGGCGGCGCTTTGGGGTGCCGTGATGGGGGGTGAGCCGCCGCCCACCGCCGTGGAGCTTGCCGACGCGTTGACCCTCACTTTCGAGGCGACCGACTTCACCGACAAGCCCGAGTGGAATTTCTGCCAGGACAACGGCGGGGCACCCGAGGGACGCGCCGAGCGTGCGACGACGAGCGGCCAATGCCGTAATGCCTCCGATCCCTGCTCGCTCCTCACCTGGGGGCCGCGCGGGGCAACGGCCGGCCAGGGCCGCGAGCTGCAGTGGATCCTCTGGCGCACGGCCGCAGCCGGTTCGGAAGCGATCGATCGAGCCTTCGGCTCGGAAGCCGCCAACGTGCGCCGGTTCGCGCGCCTTGCCGGCCCGCCGCCCGACTCCTGCGACGGCAGCTCGCCCGTCGAGCGTTTCATGTGCGCGGCCTGGGTCGACCCGGTGCGCCGCCAGGCATGGGAGCGCGGGCTCGTGACGCTCGGCGCGGACGCTGCCGTCCGCGCGGGCTACCGCGCTCTCTACCGAAGCTTCCCGTTCGACGGCTATAAGCTCGAGGGCTACCGGCGGCTCTGGTCGGCGCTCGGCCTCGCACCGAGCGAGCTCGATTATGCGTTCTTCTACGACCGGGCCACGCATATCGGCGCCCCGCCGGAGGACGCCGAGACGCTGGCTGCCGACCTCCGCTCCTGCGTCGCAGCCGAGACCGGTGCCGGAAACCCGCATGCCGCGGCGCGGCGCTGTCTGTCGCTGCGCCACCCGCATCCGACACAGCCTGTCGACCGCCTTGGCCGCGACGTGGCCTACTACAAGGATGCCTATGCCGCCGGTGCCCTCAGCGCGCGCGAGGTCGATACCTGGAGCCGGCACATCCCCCTTGGCGCCGCTAAGAACTTCGCGCTGTCGGACGCGCGCAACGGCGTTATCGACGTCGCCCCCGACCCTGCCGCTCCGGCCGGCGAGCCGCCCCAGCGACGTGGTCGAGCTGACGGCGGCGGAAGCCCCAGTGCCCCGCCTTCATTCTCGCGCCGGACAGGCGACCCCCGGGCGGCCCTTAAATCGCCCGCTCAGTTGACGCCGGTCGGAAGCGTCGCCGAGGGAGCGCT